>NZ_JBFBLD010000001.1:1411432-1411876 GCF_040702445.1 Microbacterium sp. NPDC080005
ATTCTCGTACGGACGACGCTCACCATCACGCTTCTCGTACGGACGACGCTCACCGTCACGCTTCGGATACGACGAACGCTCACCGTCACGCTTCTCGTACGGACGACGCTCCCCGTCGCGCTGAGCTCCAGGTCGTCGCTCACCATCACGGTGCCCGAATGTGCGACGATCACGATCGGTCGACTCACCGCCGCTGCGCCGCGGCCGCTCGTCCCGCGATCGCGAGGAGGCAGGCGTGAACTTGCGCTTACCGCCCGATCGTCCAGGGCGCTCTTCGTCCGTCATCTTCTCTGTCCTCCCACGTGCGCGTTAACGAGAAATGGCCACCCAACTCTGGGTGGCCATTTCACGAAAGAAGTCCGGCGGTGTCCTACTCTCCCACAGGGTCCCCCCTGCAGTACCATCGGCGCTGTGAGGCTTAGCTTCCGGGTTCGGAATGTGACC
>NZ_JBFBLD010000002.1:0-1346882 GCF_040702445.1 Microbacterium sp. NPDC080005
GCGGACGTGTTCGCCGACCTCCTCCTCTCGGGGACTCCGGCGTTGGACGACACGCGTGACACCACCGCGGGACCGCTGGGCGCGATCCGCGCCCGGGTGCAGGTCCTCGTTCCCGCGGCGACGTTGACGGGTGAGGATGACGGGCCGTGTGATCTCGCCGGCCGCTCCCCCATCGACGCCGGCGCCGCGCGACAACTGGCCGGGAACACTCACATCTGGGAGCGGCTGTTCCACGACCCGATCACCGGGGTCACCGTCGCGACCGACTCGTACCGGGTCCCGTCGGGAATGCGACGGTTCCTGCAAGCCCGTGACCAGCACTGCCGGTTCCCCGGATGCCGCACCGCCGCGATCCGCTGCGAGATCGACCACACCCACGATCACGCCCTCGGCGGGAAGACAGAGCTCGGGAACCTCGCGCACCTGTGCCAACGGCACCACTCGATGAAGCAGTTCACCGCCTGGCGAGTCCGACAACTCACGGGTGGCGTCCTCGAATGGACTTCACCCCTCGGCAGGACCTACAGAGAAGACGCACCCACCCCGGCCGTCGCCTTCAGCCCTGCCGCACCACCACCACCGCCCGCCGCGGCAGAACCTGCGCCGTTCTGAGGCCCCCTGCCTACACTCGACGGATGCCGATGTCCGACTACGTCGCCTCCCTCCGTTCGCGCATCGGCACGGACTTCCTCCTCCTGCCGGGCGTGACAGCCGTCATCAGGGACGGGCAGAACTTCCTCCTCGCCCGCCATCGCCATTCCGGCCTCTGGAGCCTGATCGGTGGAGGCGTCGAGCCCGGAGAGGAGCCTGCCGAGTCCCTCGCGCGGGAAGTACACGAAGAAACGGGCGCCCGCGTCCGCATCCGTCGCATCGTCGGGGTCTATGCAGGCGAACCGATGATGGTGACCTACCCCAACGGTGATCGGGTCGGATACGTCACGACCGCCTACGACTGCGAGCTCACGACCGACGCCGCGGCCGACGGTGACGAGCTGCTCGAGCTCGCGTGGTTCCCCCGCGACGCGATCTTTTCTCTTCCGCGCCGCGGCTGGATCGACCGCGTCATCGGCGACGTCCGCGACGATCTGTAGGGTGCCGCCATGACCACCGACACCCACGGCGATCAGACCGTCGTCCTTCTGCACGGGTGGCCGGGTCTCCCCTCGGACTACGACGCGGTCATCGACGGCCTGCCGGGGGTCAGCGTCATCACGCCCGACCTGCTCGGCTTGGGCGCCGGCTTCGACGGCATCCCCAGCGCCGAGGCATCCACCGCCGATGCACACGCCGAGCACGTCCTCGCACGGCTCGATGACGCCGGAATCGCCGGCAACGTCGTCATCGCCGGGTACGACATCGGCAGCCGGATCGCCCAGGCGACGCTCCGCATCAACCCCGAACGGTTCGACGGCGCGGTGCTGACGCCGGGCTATCCGGGCATCGGCGACCGCGCCGCATCCCCTGCCCTCGCGTCGGTCTTCTGGTATCAGCACTTCCACCGCGATCCGGTCGCGGCGCAGCTCATCGACGGCGACGAACGCGCCGTCCGCACCTACCTGACCCGCGTCTGGGACTCGTGGCGCGCCGATCCCGCTCCTCCTCCGCATCTCGACGACATCATCGCCGCCTACGCGCGGCCCGGCGCGTTCGCGGCCAGCCTGCAGTGGTACGTCGCCAACCGCGGCTACGCCGGCGAGACCCCACGCATCACCGTTCCGACGACGATGCTGTGGCCGGGGGCAGACCCGCTGTTCCCCGTCGAATGGAGCGACGCCCTGAACGACCACTTCGTCGACGCCTGCCTCGACGTGATCGACGGATGCGGGCACTTCATCCCCGTCGAACGCCCCGACGCCATGGTCCGGGCGATCCGGTCACACCTTCGCTGACCGCATCAGGTGGCCGCGAGGCGCGCCTTTTCGGCCTCCACATCGAAATCCGCGGCCGGCCACTGCGGATCGATGCGCTCCAACTCGTCGATGAGCAACGCCTGCACCGCCAACCGCGCGTACCACTTGTGATCGGCCGGCACGACGAACCACGGTGCCTGCTCCGTCGAGGTGCGATCGAACACAGCCTGGTACGCGTCCATGTACGCCGGCCACAGCTCACGCTCGTCGACGTCACCCGGGTTGTATTTCCAGTGCTTGTCGGGCCGCTCCAGGCGCTCGCTCAAGCGCGCCTTCTGCTCGTCGCCGGAGATGTGCAGCATCACCTTCACGATGTGCACACCCCGCTCCGCCAGGCCCGCCTCGAAGTCGACGATCGCCCCGTACCGACGCTCGATCTCCTCGGGAGGAGCGAGCCGGCGCACCCGACCGATCAGCACGTCCTCGTAGTGCGAGCGATCGAACACGCCGATGTAACCCGGCTCGGGGACCTCTCGCTCGATCCGCCAGAGGAAGTCATGCGCGAGCTCTTCGGACGTCGGCTTCTTGAACGCCTTCAGGTGCACGCCCTGCGGATCGGTCGCCCCGATCACGTGCCGGACGATCCCCCCCTTGCCCGCCGAGTCCATCGCCTGCAGCACCAGCAGCACCGCCGGCGAATCCGGCTGCGTGCGGCTCTGCGCGTAGAGCCGCTCCTGCAACTGGTCGAACTGCTCAGCCGCCGCGGCGAGATCCGCCTTCCCCGACTTCTTGCCGCCCTCATACCCCGGCGTCGATGCGGGGTCGACGTCGGCGAGACGGAATCCCGGCCCGACGCGCAGCAGCGTCGAGGGCGAACCGGTCCAGTGATCTCCAGCACTCATGCGGCACATCCTGCCGCGTCGCGGTCGCCCGCGCGACGGGCTTGCGGACTATCGCGTCAGCGGGACCTCGATGATCTGCCGACCGCCCGCGGGCGAGGTCAACGCCTGGTCGAGCGCACCCCGCGTGGTCACACGCTGGTACTCCCACCCGTACGCACGCGCGATCTCCTCGATCCGCGCGGTCTGGGGCGTGAACTGCACCCGGTCGAACGCCTCGGCACCCGCGATCCCCGCCACCTCGAGACCGTCGAAGATCGTCCCTCCGCCATCGTTGCCGACGATCACCTGAACCCGCGGCTCGTTCTCGGCCGACGGATGCAGCAGCGCTCCGACATCGTGCAGGAACGCGAGATCGCCGAGGAGCACGCGGGTGACGCCCGGTGTGGCGCCGCGCTGCGATGCGGCAGCGATACCCAGCCCTGTCGCGACTGTGCCGTCGATGCCGGCCAGGCCGCGATTGGCGTGCACCGGCACCTTCTTGCCGCCGAGCACCTCGTCGGCCACCCGTACGAGTCGCGACGATCCGAACAGCAACCGGTCGTGCGGCCATGTCGCCCGCCAGACGGCATCCACGAGCACGGTCCGGTCCACCGGCGCGCGGATCGCCCCCAGCTCCGCCGAGATCGCGCCGAGGCGCTGCGCCGGCACAGCCGACGACAGCGCGTCGGCATCCGGCGCAGCGGGGCTGAGATCGACGACCTGCTCCCGCGACGCCCGCATCCACGCCCCGAGCCACTCGCGGTCCGCAGCGCCGGAGGGCGCGGACACGCCGTCCACGGCGACCGTCGTGCCGTTGAGATTCACCTGCTCACCCGGACCCCGCACCGCCAGCACCTCGACGTCCCCGCGACTCAGCAGGCGCGCGACCTCCCGACTCAGCGTGGGATGCCCGAACACGACGACCCGTTCGACCCGTCCCCCGAGGTCCGGGTCCGCGAGCAATCGCCGATACCCGTGGACCAGATGCCGCCCGAACCGTGCGCCGCTGACGATCTCCGCGATCAGCGGGTACCCGCCCTCGTGCGCCAGCTGCTCGGCATCCGCTCCGGCATCCGCCCCGGCGACGACGATCGTGCGCGGTCCCGACTCGAGGGCCACCGGCTCCGCCTCGACCACCTCGAGCGCCGCACCGACGCCACCGCCGCCCTGGTAATGCGCACCCCAGTCCGCCTCGGCGGTCTCATCGGCGGGTTCCGCAGGGTCGGATGCCGCGACCACACCGCTCGACGACGGCAGCCACTCCGGCAGCTCACCCGCCAGCGGCTCGCGGAACGGGACGTTGAGGTGCACGGGACCGGCGACACGCGAACCCGCGCCCACCGCGGCATCCCACCCCTCGTCGGCGGCGGCGCGGAACGGGGCGACCTCGTCACCGTCGACCGCCTCCGCGAGTGCCTCGGCGACCGACAGGTCGGACTCGAGTCGGACGAAGCCCGAGAACATCCCCGGCTGTCGCGTCGCCTGGTTCGCACCGACGCCACGCAGCTCCGGCGGTCGGTCGGCGGTCAGCAGCAGCAGCGGCACACCGGAATGGTGCGCTTCGAGGACGGCGGGGAAGAGGTTCGCGACCGCGGTGCCGGAGGTGCAGATGACGGCCGCCGGCATCCGATCCTCACGACCGATGCCGAGGGCGGTGAAGCCCGCCACGCGTTCGTCGACGCGCACGTGCAGCCGGATGACGCCTCGCGCCTCGAGTTCCGCCGCCACGAGGGCCAGCGCCTGCGACCGCGATCCCGGCGAGAGCACGATGTGCCGAAGACCCCTCTCGATCAGTCGGCTCAGCAGCGCGGCCGCGGCGTCGGTCGCGGGGGCGCGACCGGATCGGTCGAGGGTCATGTCAGGAACGCGACCCGCGCGGCTGCTCGTCGGAGTCGTCGTCCGCCGGCGGCTCGATCGGACGATCACGCGGGTCGGGAGCCTCGGAGTCGAGCGCTGCGAGCTCCTCTTCAAGACGGCGGATGCGCTCGTCCTGGTCGCTGGTGGTGTTCAGGCGTCCGAGGAACTCCGGGTCGTCGTCGGGGGCGCGGAAGGCGACACGGCTCGACGAGGCGCGAGCACGGCCGATGACGAACCAGAGGATGCCGCCCACGACCGGCAGCAGGATGACGATCAGCAGCCAGATCGGCTTGCTGACCCCGCGGTGACGGGTCGGAGACTGGACGGCGCAATCGACGACGCTGTAGACCCAGAACGCGGCCAGCAGCAGCGCCAGAACGAGGTACACGCGCGCCATTCCTCCATCCTAGGCGCGCGTTCGCACCCCGAGGCTGCCGGGCGACGGCACGAGGGCACGGTCGTAGAATGGGGATATGCGTGCCCGCTCAGCCCTCGTCTTCGCGTTGCTGCGGCTGCTCGCCTTCTTCGTCCCGTTCGGCATCATGATGCTCTTCCCGGTCCTGCGCGAGCAGTACTGGCTCGCCGCCATCTTCGCCGCCCTCATCGGTCTCAGCCTCTCGATGCTGTTCCTCCGTCGTCCGCTGGACGAAGTCTCGGCCGGCATCGCCGAGACCCGCGCGGCGCGTAAGCGGGCCGAGAGCGACGAAGCGGTCGAGGACGCGGCCAACTGACGCTCAGGCGACGAACGCCCAGAGGATGAACGCGCTCCACGCGAGCGATGCCAGCGAGCTCAGCTGCAGCGCGACGATGAGTTCGCGCGGCGTGCGGTAGGTCCAGACGATGAGCGTGGCCGAGAGTGTCGCGAGCAGGACGATCAGCGAAAGCCACGCCACCGGGTAGAAGACCGCCAGGATCGGCACGATCGCGAACGGCACGAGCATGAACACGGTGTAGAGAACCTGGGACGCGCGCTTGCCGATGAGGACCGTGAGGGTGCGCTTGCCCGCGACACGGTCCTGATCGATGTCGCGCAGGTTGTTCGTCACCAGCACGCCGCACGCGAGGGCGCCGACGGCGATCGAGGGGATCCACGACTCCTGCGGCACGGACCCCGCCTGCACGAAGGTCGTGCCGATGACCGCGACGGGCCCGAAGAAGACGAACACGAACAGCTCGCCGAGACCGAAGTAGCCGTAGGGTCGCTTGCCACCGGTGTAGAACCACGCCGCGACGATGCAGACGGCCCCGACCGCGAGCAGCCACCAGAACTGGGTGCGGATGACGATCGCAAGGCCCGTGACCGCCGCGATGCCGAAGAAGATGAGGGCGGCGATCAGGACCGCGCGGGGCGCGACGCGTCCCGACGCGGTCAGGCGGGTCGGTCCCACGCGGTGGTCGTCGGTTCCCCGCACGCCGTCGCTGTAGTCGTTGGCGAAGTTGACCGCGATCTGAAGAGACACCGCGACGACGAGGCAGCAGAGAGCGAGAACCCAGTGGAAGCCCGCTCCGACGGCGATCGCGGCGCCGGTTCCGACAAGGATCGGGCTGATCGCGAGGGGGAGGGTGCGCAGCCGCGCGGCACCGATC
Source organism: Microbacterium sp. NPDC080005 (assembly GCF_040702445.1). Classification (NCBI taxonomy): domain Bacteria; kingdom Bacillati; phylum Actinomycetota; class Actinomycetes; order Micrococcales; family Microbacteriaceae; genus Microbacterium; species Microbacterium sp. NPDC080005. Next base: position 6,176 of record NZ_JBFBLD010000002.1, read on the forward strand.
CAGTCGCGCGCCGTCACCGGGGCGGGCTTGGACGGCGCGGACGAGACGCGCGTCTTCGCCGGGTTGCCGCGCGAACCGGAGCGCTTCGCGGCGGGCTTGCGTGAGGTCTTTCGGGATGCGGCCACGACCAAGAATCCTATCCGCGCTCCCCCGCGCCACCCCCTCCCGCGTACGGCGCCGCAGGCGGAGACTGGGCGCATGCTGCACATCGGGAACATCGTGCTCACCGTCGAGGACATCGATCGCGCCATCACGTTCTGGACGCAGGCACTCGGCTACACCGCCCGCAAGACCGACCTCGACTGGGCTCTCCTCGACTCGCCCGAGAAGACCCGATGGAGCGACCCGCTGCCGAGCCTCGCCCTCTCAGTCACCGGCTACCCGCAGCACTACCCGCCGCGGATCCATCTCGACCTCTACGCCGAGGAGCAGGGCGAGGAGGTCGCCCGACTGCTCGCCCTCGGCGCGCGCGAGGTGGACTGGGACGGGTACCCGGCCGATGCGGACTGGATTGTCCTCGAGGACACCGAAGGCAACCGGTTCTGCGTCGTGCAGACCGGTCCGTTCGCATCAGGCGCCGGGGACGGCGTCCTCCGCGAGTAGTCGCCGGAGCAGCGCGCGGTCGGGTTTGCCGCTCGCGGTCAGCGGCACGGCATCGAGCACGAGCAGCTCCCGCGGACGCGCCGGCGCACCGATGGCGGCCGCGACGACCCGGCGCACCTCCTCGAGCACGTCGGGCTCACCCCGGCCGGCGAGCGCTGCCCGTGAGAGGACGACGACGGATGCCGCACCCCACCGCTCGTCCGTCGTCGGCACGACCACGGCACCCTCGAGTCCCTTCACGGTCCGCGTGGCCTGCTCTACCCGGTCGAGCGAGACGTTCACACCACCCGAGACGATGACGTTGTCGCGGCGACCCGTGACCCGCAGCACGCCGTCGTCGAAGGACCCGGAGTCGCCCGTGCGGTACCAGCGCGCCCCGTCCTCGTCCCGGACGAACGCCTCGGCGGTGAGCTCGGGATCGCCGAGATAGCCGTCGGCGAGCGTAGGGCCACTCAGCTGCACCTCGCCGTCGGCGATCCGCACGCGCACACCCTCGAGCGGTCGGCCGTCGTAGACGCAGCCTCCGCTCGTCTCGGTCGATCCGTAGGTGCGGACGATCCGCGCACCGAGCGCGAGGGCGCGCTCGGCGAGAGCGGGCGGGAGCGCCTGCCCGCCGACGAGCACAGCCTCGAACGACGCGAACGCACGCGCGACCGCGGCATCCGTCTCCCCCGCCTCGACCACTGTCTGCACCTGCGCAGGCACGAGCGACGTGTACGTCGGGATCCGGCGCCCGCCCTCGCTCGCGGCCATCGCCGACGCCGCCGCGGTGAAGGTCTGCGCCGTGAACGACCCCGCCAGGATCGCCGGGTCGCGCCCGGCGACGAGCGCCCGCACCATGACCTGGACGCCCGCGACATAGGTGGCGGGCAGGGCGAGGAGCCAGCTGCCGCTGCCGATGCGGTCGGCGGTCGCGAGCGCCGACGACGTCAGCGCCGACCGGCTGAGCGCGACGGACTTCGGGTACCCCGTCGACCCGCTCGTCGTGACGACGACGGCCGTGCCCGCCGCGACCTCGCCCGGCAGGCCCTCCGCGCCGCCGAGCGCCACCGCGGGCCCCGCGCCCAGCACGGCCGCCCGCAGCGCCCGCAGGACGTCACGAGGATCGGCGGAGTCGAGGCGGCGCAGCTGCATCGCCGGACTCAGAAGTGGTACGGGTAGGGCGACCAGTCCGGGTCGCGCTTCTCGAGGAACGCGTCGCGGCCCTCGACGGCCTCGTCGGTGCCGTAGGCGAGCCGGGTCGCCTCGCCGGCGAACACCTGCTGGCCGACCATGCCGTCGTCGATCGCGTTGAACGCGAACTTCAGCATGCGGATCGCGGTCGGAGACTTGCCGAGGATGGTCCGCGCCATGTCGAGGGCCTCGCGCTCCAGGTCGGCGTGCGGCACGACGCGGTTGACCGCGCCCATCTCGTACGCGCGCTGCGCCGAGTACTCCTCGGCGAGGAAGAACACCTCGCGCGCCACCTTCTGCCCCACCTGGCGCGCCATGTACGCCGAGCCGTAGCCGGCGTCGAACGATCCGACATCCGCGTCGGTCTGCTTGAACCTGCCGTGCTCGGCGCTGGCGATGGACAGGTCGCACACGATGTGCAGCGAGTGTCCGCCGCCCGCAGCCCATCCCGGGATCACCGCGATGACGACCTTCGGCATGAAGCGGATGAGGCGCTGCACCTCGAGGATGTGCAGCCGCCCCGCCCGCGCCGGATCGTGGACCGCGCTCTCGTCGTCGGAGTACTTGTACCCGTCGCGTCCGCGGATGCGCTGGTCGCCGCCGGAGCAGAACGCCCACCCGCCGTCCTTCGGGCTCGGTCCGTTGCCGGTGAGGAGCACGACACCGACCTTCGGGTCCTGCCGCGCGATGTCGAGCGCCCGGTACAGCTCGTCGACGGTGTGCGGGCGGAAGGCGTTGCGGACCTCGGGCCGGTCGAACGCGATCCGCGCGACCCGCCCGTCCGTCGAGACGTGCGCGGTGATGTCGGTGTAGCCCTCGGCGCCGGGCGCCGGGGTCCACTCCGCCGGGTCGAAGAGCTCGGAGACGGTCACCGGGCCAGCCTACGCGCGGGGCCGAATCGAGCGGATGCCGCACAGCGTCACACTCGCCGTCGCGAGGAGCCGCGCGCCCCTACCCTGGAGCCGTGACGTCCCGCGCTCTCCCCGCCCTCGCCGCCGCCGTGCTGGCGCTCGCCCTCTGCGCCTGTGCGCCTGCCGCCCCGAACGCCGACCCCGGCCCGAGTCCATCCGACGAACCGACATTCTCCTGGAGCGTGGACTGCGAACCTGAGACGGGCGTCACGATCTTCGTCGACCTGGGCAACCTCCCCGGAGCGGATGACGTCCCATTCCATGCGTGCATTCCCGCCGACGGCCCGATCGCGGCGACCGACGCCCTCGCCGCCGCCGGCGTCGAGCTCGAGGGGACCACCGAGTACGGTGACGCCATCGTCTGCCGCGTGAACGGCCTGCCCGCAGCCGACGAGCCCGTCGGATCGACCGAGGACCCCGACTACGTCGAGACCTGCGAGAGCATGCCCGCCGGCTTCGCGTACTGGGGCCTGTGGGTGCGGACCTCCCTTTACGACGAGTGGGACTACGCGCAGGAGGGCATCGACACCCTGCAGCTCGCGCCCGGCGAGAGCCTCGAACTGCTCTTCTCGCTCGACGGCGAACCGGCGGCTCCGACGTCGTGACCTTCCGCCCCGGACCGCTGCGGGCCGCGACCGCCGTCGCGGTCGGGTTCGTCGTGGTCCGGGTGCTCTACCGCGTCCTCTTCGGTGGTGCGGACGGCGACGGTGCGGTCCTCCTCGATCTGCCCTCGTGGCGTCTGCCCGCCCCGTTCGCGCACGTCGCGGTACTCGGCCCGGTGACCTCCGACGGACTCGTGGAGGCCGCGGCATCCGCTCTGCCGATCGCGGTGCCGCTGCTGATCGTCGGAGCGCTCGTCGCGGTGCTCGACGTGCCGCGCCTGCTCGCGCGCGCGGCGCGGCGCGGTCCTCTGCAGGGGCTCGCGCGTGCGCTCGCCCTCGCATGGGCGACCCTGCCCGCACTGGCCGACGCCGTGCGCGTCGTGCGGCGGGCCGCGCGGCTGCGCGGTGAGCGCCCCGGGGTGCGACTGCTCGCGCCGGTCCTCGAGCGCACCCTGCAGCGCGCTGTCGCCCTCGGAACGGCGCTCGAACTGCGCGGGTATGCCGGGGCGGGCGAGGTCCCCCGGGCCGATCCCGTCGTGCACCTGGACGGCGCGGCGTGGGGGTACGGGGACCGCACCGTCGCGGCCGTCGACCGGCTCGGCCTGGCCGCGGGGACGCTCACCCTCGTCGTCGGCTCCACCGGCGCGGGCAAGACCACCGTGCTGCGGGGCCTCGCAGGACTCCACACCACCACGGACGGCGGATGGAGCGCCGGCACGATCGACGTGGTCGGGATGCCGCGCGACGCGCGGCTGCCCCGCGACACCGCCCGGTCGGTCGGGGCCGTGCTGCAGGACCCCCGCCAGGGGTTCGCCGCCGAGCGGGTGCGCGACGAGATCGCCCTCGCGCTCGAGCTGCGGGGCGCGGCGGGCGGGGAAGTCGACGCGCGGGTCGCCGAGAGCGCGGAGCGGGTCGGGGTGACGCACCTGCTGGACCGTCGAGTCGGGGAGCTGTCGGCGGGTGAGGCGACACTCGTGGCGATCGCCGCGGCGATCGTCGACGGCCCCGCCCTGCTGCTGGTCGACGAACCCCTCGCGGATCTCGACACGGCATCCCGCGCCCGGATCGTCGCACTGCTGGCCGATCTCGCGCACGGGTCGGGGGTCTGCGTCGTGGTCGCGGAGCATCGCGCCGGTGAGTTCGCCGCTGTCGTCGATGACGTCGTGAGCGTCGGCGGGCGGGACGAGGCAGCGCTGCCCGAGCCGCCGGCCAGGGCGATCGGCGCGACGGTCCTCGAGGCACGCGGGGTGACCGTGCGGCACGGCTCGCGGACCGCGGTCGACGGCGCGGACCTGCGCGTCGCGGCCGGCGAGATCGTCGCGGTGCGAGGGCCGAACGGCGCCGGCAAGTCGAGCCTGCTGACCGCGATCGCGCTGGGCGCGCCGGGTGTTCGGGCGACGGGCGACGTCGCCCTGGTCCCGGACGCCTCGGACGATCTCTTCGTCCGCGACACCGTCGAGGCCGAGTGCCGTCACGCCGATCGGCGCGCACGGACAACCGGCACAGCCGCCCTGTTCCTCGACCAGCTCGGCATTGCGGCCGACTCCCCCGCGGCAGACGCGCTGCATCAGCGGCATCCGCTGGACCTGTCAGCCGGCCAGCGACGGTGCCTCGCGATCGCGATCCAGTGCTCACAGCGACCCGCCGCGCTGCTCGTCGACGAGCCGACGCGTGGCCTCGACCCCGCCGCCCGCGCGCTCGTCGCGACCGCGCTCGTGCGCACGGCGGAGACCGGGACCGCAGTCGTCTTCGCGACGCACGACGCGGGGCTCGCTGGTGCCCTGGCAGATCGCACGGTGCGCATCGAGGCCGGGGTGCTGCGCCCGGGCGGTCTGCCGTCGGATCCGGCGATCGTCACCGGATCCGGATCGATCGCGCCCGCGGCATCCGAATCCCGCGACACCGTCCGAATCCGCCAACGGCCGGATGCCGTACCGCGCAGCCCGCGCTCGCGCGGACTCGTGCTGCTCGCCGCGAACCTGCTCGCCGCCGGTGCGTTCGCCTGGCCGCTCGTGGCGGCCGCGCTGCCGTCGCAGGCGCAGGCTGCGGCCCCCGTCATCGCCCTGGCACTCGCTCCGCTCGCCGTCGTGCTCGTCGCGACCGCCGTCGACGCGTCGATCCGCTCGGCCCACACACTCGCCCTGCTGGCGACGCTGGCCGCGATCGGCGGCGCCATCCGGCTCGCATCGACGGGTGTCGGCGGTGTCGAGGCGCTGTTCGTCCTGCTGATCCTGGCCGGCCGCGCCTACGGAGCACGGTTCGGGATGCTGCTCGGCGCCGCGTCACTGCTGCTGTCGTCGCTCGTGTGGGGTGGTGTGGGGCCCTGGCTGCCGTTCCAGATGTTCGCCTGCGGGTGGGTGGCCGCCGGCGCCGCGCTCCTGCCGACGAGGGTGCGCGGGCGGGGCGAGATCGTGATGCTGGCGCTTTACGGCGCCGTGGCGTCGTACCTTTTCGGTCTCGTCATGAACCTCTGGTTCTGGCCGTTCGCGGTCGGCGCCGGAACGACGATCTCGTACACGCCCGGGGCACCCCTGACCGAGAACCTCGCGAGCTTCCTGCTCTACTCGCTCGTCACTTCGACGGCGGGATGGGACACCGTGCGCGCGGTCACCACCGTCGTCGGGATCGCGCTCGTAGGACGCCCCCTGCTGCGCTCGCTGCGCCGCGTGAAGCCGGTCTCGGTCCCCGTCGCAGTGCCCGGGACGCCCGAACCCGTCGCCGTCGTGCGAAGCTTGTAGGGCGGCCCTCACCCCCGACGAGCGCCGCGGAAGGACCCCCGCATGAAGATCACGAGATCATCCGATTGGCGGGACGCTCTTCCGTTCGAGACGCCCGTGCTCGCCGCCGACGCTGTGCCCGGCGAACCGACCCGTTGCGTGAGCTGCCCCGCCGGCAGCGAGCCGCGCGAGCGCACCGAACTGTGGGTCGTGAAGCACCGGCATCCCAACAATCACGCGGGCTTCGTGCGGTACTACTGCGCCGAGCACGCCCCGAAGACCGCACCGCCGCCCCCGCCGTCCGTCGCCCGCCCTGGCAAGGCCCGTGGCACCGCGCCGAAGCCGCGTCCGGAGCGCACCGTCGCTCCGAAGCGCCCTGCGGCGTCGATCGACGTCGTGCGCGCGATGTGCCCGGACTGCTTCGTCGAGGTCTCCGCGACCGGCGTCTGCGGGATGTGCGGCCAGCAGGTCGCCTGATCGCGGATCAGGGTTCGTCCGGTGCGTCCGCGACGTTCGCGAGCCACCAGCCTTCGAGGTGATCGATCGCCGCGGCGGGGAGGAGCCCCGAACCCGTCGAGAGGCCGGTCGTCCCGCCCCCTCTTGGCGTCTGCAGGCTGCGCAGGAGCAACACCGATGTGCCGAGGACGGTCACCCGCACGTGTGGCTCTTCACCTTCGCGGACCTCGTATCGCAAGACGCCCCCGTCCGTCCGCTCGGTGACGCCGTCGCACGACGCGATGAGGCCCACGAGCGGTGCAGCGGCAGCCTGCGTGGCTGATCCGAATCGCCAGACGGATGCCGCGTAGGCGAACCCGACAGCGGCTTCGGTCTCTCCACTGACACGCGCGGACGTCTGGTCGATCGCACCCGCGGCGAACATGTCGTCGGCGGGCTCGGAGTAGGCGGGGGTGTCGCCGACGGCCACGGTGCACGCCGCCGCCGGATAGCCCGGCTCCGTCCTGGCCGGGGCGCATGCGCCGTCACCTCGCAGGTGACGCGCCGCCGTCCACTGCATCGTCGACACGTCGTCGATCCCCGGCATCCCGTCCACGGAGTTGCCCACGCGGAGGTCCTCACTCGCCTCCGCCGTGCACGCGGGGGCCTCGCCGGGTGACGATACGACCGTGCGTGACGGCGTTGGAGTCGGCATTTCCTCGGACTCGATACTGGCCGTGGACACGCAGCCCGCAAGAGCGATCGCGGGGAGCAGCACGGCGGCGAGTCGGAGGGGACGCACCCTCGCAGTATGCCGTGTCCGAGCCCTCGCCTACCGTCGGCACGGTGACGGAACCCGTGCGGTGGTGGTGGCAGCGACGCCAGTTCTCGCGCGGCGTCGAGGTGCCCTACCCCGTCGGCACCTACCGATCGGCGTGGGCGGCCTACCCCGAGCTCGTCCGGCAGTACCACCCCGACCTCAACGAGGGGATCTCGCTGTCGCAGATCCCGCCGGCGGCCGACGTGCTGCTGTGCTGGGAGTGCACGGCCGGCCACCGGTTCGCCGCGACGCCCACCGAGCAGCGCGAGCGGCCGGGGCGGGTCCGGCGGCGGTCCGCCTGGTGTCCCGAATGCTCCGCCCTCGCCGCGCCGCGACCGGTGAAGGTCATCGAGCGGGTGGATGCCGCGGAGGTGTTGGCCGCGGTCGACCGTGCGAAGGCGGTGCGGATGCCGGTGGCCCCCGCTCCGGCACCCCGACCGACGCGCACGGCGCCCGCGATCTGCGAGAAGACCCCCGACGTCCCCGTCGGCGAGCCGTTCGTCAGCGCGTGCGCTCCCCGACCGGCATCCGCTGCCGAAGGCCGACTGCGACAACGGCTCTCGCAGGCGCTCCTTTTCACCGAGGGGATGACGGCGGTGCGGGTGAGCCGGCCGTTCTTCCGGCACCGGGAGGTGTGGCCCGACATCCTGCTTCCCGAGCTGCGGGTCGCGATCGAGTACGACACCCCGGGGCGTCACGGACTCGAGCACGTGGGGCGGCGAGAGGCATCCGATCGGCGGAAGGACGCGCTGCTGCGCAGCGCGGGCTGGGAGGTCGTCCGGATCCGCACGGGCGGGCTCGAGCCCCTCGGCCCGCACGACGTCGTGCTGCGGACGGCGGGCGCGAAGACCGTGCCCGCCGTCCTCGACGCGCTGCGCGGCATCCGCGGCGATCTCGTCGTCGACGCCTACCGTCGCTGAGTCAGAACGGCTCTTCCCAACCGATCACCGTGGCGTTCCCGAGGGGTACCGCGCCCGGCGCGAGCACGTGCGGGATGCCGTGGAACCATGCTCCGCTCACGCCGCGACGCACCATCTCCTCGAGCCACGCGCGGTTCGCCGGCGGGATTACCGTCGCCGTCTCGAAGGACGCCGGGTCGAAGGGCGCCACCTCCGACGGGTGGATCGGGTCCCCGGTCGCCGTGATCGTCCGGTCGAGGACGACGCTCCCCGCGGGCACGTCTCCTGCGGGGATCGCCCAGAACTCCGCGCGCGGGAGCTCCTTGCCGCGCACCTCACACCAGGCGCGCCAGATCGCGTGCGGGTGCACCGGGCTGAGGAAGACGACCTCCGTCCACGACCTCCCCGTGCCGGGGATCGCGGTGTCCCGCAGCCGGCGCCGTTCCGGGGTGTCGTCGTACTTCGCCATGGCCCGGGCGTACGCGGTCGGGTCGAGCGCCGCCAGCTCGGATGCCGGAACCAGCGCGTCGCCCACGAGGTGGACCCGCTGGTGGAAGACGAACCTCACATCACCACCGTACGGCGACCCATCCGTCTCAGCTCAGCGCGACCGCCGTCCACGACACCGGCGGCAGCGTGATCGTCAACGTGTCGCCGTCGAGCACAGCGGACTCGTTCGCTCGCGGCGCGACGCGCTCCCGGTCGGCGAGCGTGTTCTTCGCGTAGACGTCGTCGTCCGAGAGCGTGTGCGTCTCGGCGATCGAGGTGGCGCCCAGGCCCGACACGTCGACCGTGATCTCGATCGCATCGGTCGTGCTGCGGTTGACGAGGAAGACCGCGCTGCGGCCGGTCGCGGCGTCACGCGTGGCGACGGCGTCGACGAGCGGGACCTCGCCGAAGACGGCCGTCTCGTACGACGGCGCGTCGACGAGCACTCGCATCGCGTTCCCCTGCGCGAGGCGCGAGGTGATCGAGAACGGGAAGAACGTCGTCTGGCGCCATGCCGGCCCGCCCGGCTCGGTCATGATCGGCGCGATGACGTTCACGAGCTGCGCGAGCGAGGCGCTCGCGACCCGGTCGGCGTGCTTGAGCAGCGAGATCATGAGGCTGCCGAAGACCACGGCATCCACCACCGAGTACACGTCCTCGAGCAGACGAGGCGCGACCGGCCAGTTGTCGATGCCGTCGATCTTCTCGACGTTCTCCCACCGCGACAGGTACCAGACGTTCCACTCGTCGAACGAGATGTCGATCTTCTTGGTGGACCGCTTGACGGCGGCGACATGGTCGGCGGTCGCGACGACCGTCTCGATGAAGCGGTCCATGTCGACCGCCGAGGCGAGGAAGCTGTCGATGTCGCCGTCCTTCTCCTCGTAGTACGCGTGACACGAGATGAGGTCGACGTCGTCGTAGGTGTGGGTGAGGACGACCCGCTCCCACTCGCCGAAGGTCGGCATCGTCGCGCCGGACGAACCGCACACGACGAGCTGGATCGACGGGTCGAGCTGGCGCATCCCCTTCGCCGTGCGGGATGCGAGCTTGCCGTAGTCCTCCGCCGAGCGGTGGCCGAGCTGCCATGGTCCGTCCATCTCGTTGCCGAGACACCACATGCGCACGTCGAAAGGCTCCGTCGCGCCGTTCGCGACGCGCTGGTCGCTGAGCGTCGTCCCCGACCGGATGTTGCAGTACTCGAGCAGGTCGATCGCCTCGAGCGTGCCGCGCGTGCCGAGGTTCACTGCCATCATCAGGTCGCTGCCGACCTTGTCGAGCCACGACGAGAACTCGTGCAGGCCGACCTCGTTCGTCTCGGTGGAGTGCCACGCCAGGTCGAGGCGACGCGGGCGCTCGGCGACGGGCCCGACCGAGTCCTCCCAGCGGAAGCCCGACACGAAGTTGCCGCCGGGGTAGCGGATCGTGTCGACCCCGAGCTCCTTGACGAGGTCGATCACGTCGGTGCGGAACCCCTCGGCATCCGCCGTCTCGTGACCGGGCTCGAAGATGCCGTCGTAGATGTGCCGGCCGAGGTGCTCGACGAAGCCGCCGAAGATCTTGCGGCGGACCTCGCCGATGGGGGCTGCGGCGTCGACGATGAGGCGTGCGGAGGTCATGTAGGGCTTTCTTGGTCAAACCGGTAAACGTTGTAATTCATGATGGCGGCGCGGATGCCGGGCGTCAAGCGTCAGCGGACGCAATGGATCCGCGACGGCACGCCGTCGAGGCGGGCGCGAACGCGGCGTGCCCCGCGGGATCCGTTGCATCCGCGAACACGGCACGAGCGGATGCCGCGGGCAGACCGCCGAGCGGATGCCGCAGGTCAGTGCGCCGGCGCGGACTCCCGCACCCGCAGCTCGAACGGCGCCGACACCACACCCGCAGGGCCGGCGGCATCCGCCACCCGGGCGAGGAGAGTGTCGACCGCGGTCTGCGCGATCCACCGGCGGCCCGGATCGATCGTCGTGAGGGACGGGATCGCATACTCCGCCTCGTCGAGGTCGTCGAAGCCGACGACGGCCACCTCGTCGGGGACGCGGCGTCCGGCCTCCTGCAGCGCGCGGATCGCCCCGAGCGCGAGGGTGTCGTTCAACCCGAACACGGCGTCGAATCCCGTTCCCCGAGCGAGGAGGCCCCGGACCGCGTCCGCGCCGCCCGCACGGTCCCAGAACCGGGTCTCGACGACGAGCTCGGGATCGAGGGCGATGCCGGCGTCGGCGAGTGCGGCCCGATATCCCCGGAGACGCAGCCCGGCGGCGCCGTCGTCATCGTGCGCGCCGAGGACGGCGATGCGCCGGCGGCCCGCGGCCAGCAGGTGCGCCGTCGCCGCCTGCGCCGCCTCGGCGTTGCGCATGGTCACGTGATCGATGGCGGCGTCGTACACCCGCTCGCCCAGCAGCACCGCGGGATAGGCCCGCGGGCGGTCGGCGAGATCCGAGGCCTGCAGGCCGAGCGGACTGAGGATGAGCCCGTCGGTCAGCCCGAGTCGCGGGCTCCGCAGCAACTCGCGTTCCCGCTCGCGTTCCCCGCCGGTCTGCTCGACCAGCACGACGACGCCGCGCTCCTCGGCGCGGGCGATGACCATCCCGGCAAGCTCGGCGAAGTAGCTGAACGACAGATCCGGCACGGCGAGCGCAATCACCCCGGTCCGCCCGTTGCGCAGGTTCCGCGCCGTCAGGTTCGGGGTGTACCCGAGCTCCGCGATCGCCTGCTGCACCTTCTGCCGCGTCGACGCCCGCACATGAGGGTGGCCGTTGATGACGTTCGACACCGTCTTGATCGAGACGCCGGCCAGCCGCGCGACATCGTGCACCGTCGGTGTCATCGACCCTCCCGCGCGTCACTGTACAGCGGAGCGCAACCCCCACGTCCCCACCGGGCACCGTCCCTAGGCTGACGCCATGACCTCCACAGCCAAGAGCGCCGCTCACGATGCGAAGAACAGCCGGGCGGTCCACGTCCTCGCACGGGCGGGGTTCGCCGCGAGCGGTCTCGTCCACATCCTCATCGGTGTCATCGCGATCTCGATCGCCGTCGGTGGCGGCGGCGGGCAGGAGGCCGACCAGTCCGGCGCACTCGCCCAGCTCGCGGCAGCACCCGGCGGCGTCTTCCTGCTGTGGGCGGTCACGGTCGGGCTCGCAGCGCTCGGAGTGTGGCACCTGCTGAGCGCCGTCCTCGACCGCAGCGCGGAGTCCGGCAAGGACAGGGTCGCGCACATCGTCAAGAACGGCGCGAAGGGTGTCGTCTATCTGGCGATCGCCGTCACCGCCGGCACCTTCGCCGCGGGCGGGTCCTCGAGCTCGTCCGGGTCGACGACCTCGCTCACCGCCGGGCTCCTCTCGACCCCGGGCGGGGTCTTCCTCGTCGTGGCCGTCGGGATCGTGCTGATCGCCATCGCGGGATATCTCGTGTTCAAGGGCGTCACGCGTCGGTTCGAGCGCGACCTCAGCATGCCGAGTGGGACCGCCGCCCGCGGCGTGCGCCTCCTCGGCACGGTCGGCTACATCGCGCGCGGCGTGGCGATGGCGGGTGTGGGCGTCCTCTTCCTCATCGCCGCGGCGACGAACGACCCGGAGAAGTCCAGCGGACTCGACGGTGCCCTGCGCACGATCGCGGGCCTCCCCGCCGGCAAGATCCTGCTCACCCTCGTCGGCGCGGGGTGGATCGCCTACGGCGTCTACGCCTTCTTCCGGGCGCGCTACACGCGGCTCTGAGCGGTCCTCACACCGAGAAGTACTTCGCTTCGGGGTGGTGGAAGACGAAAGCATCCGTCGACTGCTCGGGGTGCAGCTGCAGCTCGTCGCTGAGCTCGACCCCCATCCGCTCCGGCCGCAGCAGCTCCACGACTTTTCTGCGGTCCTCCATGTCGGGGCACGCCGGGTAGCCGAGCGAGAACCGGGCGCCCCGGTACTCGAGCTTGAACAGCCCCGTAGTGTCGGTCGGGTCCTCGCCCGCGAAACCGAGCTCGGCGCGGACGCGGGCGTGCCAGAACTCGGCGAGCGCCTCGGTCAGCTGCATCACGAGACCGTTGAGCTCGTAGTAGTCCCGGTACCGGTTCTCGGCGAACAGCTTCGCGGTGACCTGGTCGATGCGCGCGCCGGCCGTCACGAGCTGCACGGGAAGCACGTCCACCTGCCCCGACTCGCGTGAACGCACGAAGTCGGCGAGGCACAGGTGGCGGTCGCGTCGCTGCCGCGGGAACGAGAACCGCAGCCGCTCGGCGCCGACCTCGCCCCCGGAACCGCCGTCGGGCGCGAGCAGCCCCGGCACGCCGAGGCGCCCGGCGGCATCCGCCCCGTGATGAAGCACCACGACGTCGTCGCCCTCGCTCACGACCGGGAAGTAGCCGTAGGCGACGGACGCGTCGAGCATGCCTTCTGCGAGGATGCGGTCGAGCCAGTACCGCAGCCGCGGGCGCCCCTCGGTCTCGACGAGCTGCTCGTAGCTGAGACCGTCCTCGCCGCGGCCGGGCTTGAGGCCCCACTGCCCCATGAACGTCGCGCGCTCGTCGAGGAAGGCGGCGTAGTCTGCGAGCGCGACGCCGCGGACGATCCGGGTGCCCCAGAAGGGCGGCGCGGGAACAGGGTTGTCGGATGCCACGTCCGACCGCCCGGGCATCGCTTCGGGCTCGGTCAGGGTGAGCTTGGACCCCGCGGAGTGGATGCGCTTCTTCAGCGCAGGGAGACCGACCGATCCCGGGTCCGCCCCGCGCGCGATCTTCACGAGGGGCTCCATGAGCGCCAGGCCCTCGAAGGCGTCCTTCGCGTATCGGACCTCGCCGGGGAAGATCCCCGCGAGATCGTCTTCGACGTACGCACGGGTGAGGGCCGCACCGCCGAGGATCACGGGCCAGCGGCCCGCGAGGCCGCGGGAGGCGAACTCCTCCAGGTTCTCCTTCATGACGACGGTGGACTTCACGAGCAGACCGCTCATGCCGATGACATCGGCGTCGTTCTCTTCGGCGGCCGCGATGATGTCGGCGATGGGCTGCTTGATGCCGAGGTTCACGACGGTGTAGCCGTTGTTCGTCAGGATGATGTCGACGAGGTTCTTGCCGATGTCGTGGACGTCGCCGCGGACGGTCGCGAGGACGATCGTGCCCTTGCCCGACGCGCCGGTGCGCTCCATGTGGGGTTCGAGGAGCGCGACCGCCGTCTTCATGACCTCGGCGGACTGCAGCACGAACGGCAGCTGCATCTGGCCCGCACCGAACCGCTCGCCGACGACCTTCATGCCTTCGAGCAGATGGTCGTTGATGATGTCGAGCGGGGCGACGCCGTTCTCGCGCGCGAGGTCGAGGTCGGCCTCGAGGCCCTTCAGCTCGCCGTCGATGATGCGACGCTCCAGCCGCTCCCCCACGGGCAGCGCGGCGAGCTCTGCAGCGCGCTGATCGCGGAGCGCTGCGGTGTCGACACCCGCGAACATGTCGAGCATGACGGCGAGCGGATCGTAGGTCACGTTCCCCTCGGCATCCGTCTCGCGCCGGTCCTACACCAGGTCTAGCGCGACTTTCCGCTGCTCCTCGGGGATCGAGGCGAGCGGCACGATCTTGGCCGCGTCGACGATCGCCGATGTGAGCCCGGCCTGCGTCGCCTCGTGCAGGAAGACGGAGTTCAGGACCGACCGGGCCGCGGGGTTCAGACCGAACGAGACGTTCGAGACGCCCAGGGTCGTGTTGATCCCCGGGTATTTCGCGACGAGGCCGCGGATCGCCTCGATCGTCTCGATCGCGTCGCGGCGGGTCTCCTCCTGCCCGGTCGCGATCGGGAAGGTGAGACAGTCGACCACGATGTCCGAGACCCGCATCCCCCATACCCCGACGAGTTCGTCGACCAGCCGTGAGGCGATCCGCAGTTTGTCGGCGGCGGTGCGCGCCTGGCCCTGCTCGTCGATCGTGAGCGCGATGACGGCGCTGCCGTGCTCCTTGACCAACGGCATGATGCGGCCGAACCGGCTCGTAGGGCCGTCGCCGTCCTCGTAGTTGACCGAGTTCACGACGGGGCGCCCGCCGATGAGCTCGAGGCCCGCCTGCAGGACGGCGGGTTCGGTGGAGTCGATGACGAGCGGGAGAGTGGATGCCGAGGCGAACCGCGACACGATCTCGCGCACGTCGGCGACCCCGTCGCGACCGACGTAGTCGACGCACACGTCGAGCAGGTGCGCGCCGACGCGGATCTGGTTCCGCGCGATCTCGACGCAGTCGTCCCAGCGCCCGTCCAGCATCGCCTCGCGGAACGCCTTCGACCCGTTCGCGTTGGTGCGCTCCCCGATGGCGAGGTACGCCGTGTCCTGGTCGAACGGCACGTGCTGGTAGAGCGAGGCGACCCCCGGCTCGATCATCGGCGAGCGCGGAGCCGGTGCGGCGACCGGGCGGAGCCGCTCGACGACGGCCGACATGTGCTCCGGGGTCGTGCCGCAGCATCCGCCGACGAGGCCCAGTCCGAACTCGCGCACGAACTGCTCGTGCGCGGTCGCGAGCTCGTCGGGCGTCAGCGGGTAGTGCGCACCGGCGGCCGTGAGCACCGGCAGACCGGCGTTCGGCATGCAGACGACCGGCACCGTCGCGTGCTTCGAGAGGTGGCGCAGGTGCTCGCTCATCTCGGTGGGGCCGGTCGCGCAGTTCAAGCCGATCGCGTCGACGCCGAGCGGCTCGAGGGCGGTCAGCGCCGCACCGATCTCGGACCCCATGAGCATCGTCCCCGTCGTCTCGACGGTCACCTCGACGAAGATCGGCAGACGGATGCCGCGGTGCACGATCGCCTGCTTGCATCCGTTGACGGCGGCCTTGGTCTGCAGCAGGTCCTGGGAGGTCTCGATGAGGAGGGCGTCCGCGCCGCCGTCGATGAGGCCCTCGGCCTGCAGGGCGAAGGTCTCCTTGAGGTGCTCGTAGGTGGTGTGCCCGAGGCTCGGGAGCTTCGTGCCTGGCCCCAGGGAACCGAGCACCCAGCGGATGCGGCCGTCGGCGGCCTCGGCGGCCTCGACGCGCTCCCGGGCGATGCGGGCGCCGGCGGCGGCGAGTTCGTGGATGCGGTCGTCGATGCCGTAGTCCGACAGGTTCGACCAGTTCGCCCCGAAGGTGTTCGTCTCGATCGCGTCGATCCCCGTGGCGAGGTACTCGTCGTGGATGGCGGCGATCATGTCGGGCCGCGAGACGTTGAGGATCTCGTTGCACCCCTCGAGCTGCTGGTAGTCCTCGAGCGTGGGGTCGTGGCGCTGCAGCATGGTGCCCATCGCGCCGTCGGCGATCACGACCCGTTCGGCGAGCGCGTCCAGGAGCGCCTGCGCTCGCGCCGTGCGGGGGACGGATTCGACGTCGAGGGGGAAGCGGAGGGCGAGGGTGCTGCTCACCCGCGCGAGTCTACTTCCGGGGCGTCGTCGCGGACCCGCCCGCCGACCGCGGGCGTCACGCGCCGTGGCGGGCCAGGATGGGGGCATGCACCTGCCCTCGCTGACCGACCTGCGCGCGAGCGCGCGGGTGGTCTCCCTTCCGCTGCACACCCGGTTCCGCGGCATCCTCGTCCGCGAGGCCATGCTGCTCGAGGGCCCCGAGGGGTGGGCGGAGTTCTCACCTTTCACCGAGTACGACGACGCCGAGGCCGCTGCCTGGCTCGCCGCCGCGATCGAGTACGGGTGGGAGGGCACGCCCGCCCCCGTGCGCGAGGCGATACCGGTGAACGCGACGGTGCCGGCGGTGGCCGCGGCATCCGTCCCCGACGTCCTCGCCCGCTTCGACGGATGCCGCACCGCGAAGGTCAAGGTCGCCGAACCCGGGCAGACCCTCGCCGACGACGTCGCCCGCGTGAGGGCGGTCCGCGCGGCGATGGGTCCGGAGGGCCGCATCCGCGTCGACGCGAACGGCGCCTGGAACGTCGACGAGGCCGAGCACGCCGTCCACGCTCTGGCGGAGTTCGACCTCGAGTACGTCGAACAGCCGTGCGCCACGGTGCCCGAGCTCGCGGAGCTGCGCACCCGCATCCGCTACATGGACATCCCCGTCGCCGCCGACGAGAGCGTCCGGAAGGCCGAGGACCCCGTCGCCGTCGCCCGCGCTGGCGCGGCCGACCTGCTCGTCGTCAAGGTGCAGCCGCTCGGCGGCGTGCGGCGCGCACTCGCGGTCGTGGCCGAGGCGGGACTGCCCGCCGTCGTCTCGAGCGCGCTCGACACCTCCGTCGGCCTCGCGATGGGCACCGCCCTCGCCGCGGCTCTGCCCGACCTCGCGTTCGACTGCGGGCTGGGGACGGCGTCGCTGCTCGCGGCCGATGTCACGGCGGAGTCGCTTCGACCACGCTCCGGCGAGCTCCCGGTGGGGCGAATCGCCCCCGACACGGCGCTGCTCGAGACCCACGCCGCGGCGCCGGAACGGCGGGACTGGTGGCTCGCGCGCCTCGAGCGCTGCCACGCGCTCCTCTCAGCGGGCTGACGCTCAGGGCTCGCCGACGAGGAGCGGCACGAGCTGCTCCAGACGGGACTGCATCGCGCGGTTCGCCTGCCGCTCCGAGAGCCGCTCCAGAGCCGCCTGCACGCTGCACTGCTCCGACACGTCCAGCAGCAGCGCGGCCGCGTCGGCCACCGGCATCCGCAGCGGCAGGGAGTGGAGGTCGCTCACGTCGCGGACGATCGTCTCGATACGCCCCAGCATCTGCGCCCGCCACGCCAGGAACGCCTCCGCCAGCCGCGGGTCGCGGAGCGCCTGCGTGCGGACCTCACTGAGAAGCTGCGGCTCCATCCGCTCCGCGAGCGACATGTCGGCGACCTGCCGGACGAGATCGACCGGACTGTCGGTTCCCGAGAGCCCTTTCACCCGCACGGACACCTCGTCGAGCTTGTCCTCCGACAGCTGACGGATGAGGGCGAGGAAGAGCTCGTCCTTGGACTCGAAGTTCGAGTAGAACGCGCCGCGCGTGAATCCGGCGCGCTCGCAGATCGCCTCGACGGAGGCGGCGTCGAGGCCGACCTCGGCGAAGACCTCGTGCGCGGCCTCGAGCAGGCGTGCCCGCGTGTTCTCGCGACTGCGCGCCATCTCACACCCACCCCTCAGACTCGGCACCCTCGTGCGGGTCTACGATACACATGTGTATCGGATACAGCGCTGTATCGAACCCGTCCGACTCTGACCAGGAGCGCCCGTGTCCACCATCCTCTTCACACTCGGCCGATGGGCCTACCGCCACTCGTGGCGCGTGCTCATCGCCTGGATCGTCCTGCTCGGCATCGTCGGCGGCGGCGTCGCCCTCTTCGCCAAGAGCACGGACAACTCGTTCGGGATCCCCGGCACCGAGGCGCAGCAGGGCATCGAGCTGCTGAATCGCACCTTCCCGCAGGCCAGCGGGGCGAGCGCGCAGCTCATCGTCGTCGCGCCGGAGGGCGGGACCGTCGAGGATCAGCCGCTCCGGGGCGAGATCGATGACGTCGTGAAGGCACTCGGAGACATCGACGGCGTCACCTCGGCCACCTCGCCGTTCGACGAGATGGTCGAGGGTCTGGTCTCCGACGACGAACGCGCGGCCCTCATCCAGATGCAGTTCGACGGTCAGTCGACGGAGGTGTCCGACGCGACGATCGCAGCGGTCGAGAAGGCCGCAGCCGACTTCCACGACCAGCTGCCCGCCGGGGCGCAGTCGGCGCTCGGCGGCGACCTGTTCGCGGCGTCGATCCCCGCCCTGTCGATCGTCGAGGTGATCGGCGTGCTCGTCGCGCTGTTCGTCCTCATCGTGACGTTCCGCTCGTTCGCCGTCGCCTGGTTCCCGCTCGTCAGCGCGCTGATCGGCGTGGCCCTCGCGATCGCCCTCATCTTCCTCTCGACCGCCGTCGCGTCGATCTCGTCCACGACGCCGATGCTGGCGGTGATGCTCGGCCTCGCCGTCGGCATCGACTACGCGCTGTTCATCGTGTCGAGACACCAGGATCAGGTGCGTGCGGGCATGGATCCCGAGGAGTCCGCCGCCCGCGCCGTGGGCACCGCGGGCTCCGCCGTTCTCTTCGCCGGCGTCACCGTCATGATCGCGCTCGTGGGCCTCAGCATCGCGAACATCCCGTTCCTGTCCACGATGGGCATCGCCGCCGCTGTCGCGGTCGCCGTGGCCGTCGCGGTCGCGGTCAGCCTGACGCCCGCCCTCCTCGGGTTCGCGAAGGGTCGCGTGGTCGGCTGGGGCGGACGGATGCTGCAGCGCGGCGTCCCGACCCGCCGTCGCACGGCGGATGCCGCCGACGACGAGAGCGAGAGCACCGCGGAGGCCGCGCCTGCCGCGCCGACGGCCCTGCGGCCGAACCGCTGGGTCATGCTCGTCACGCGGCATCCGGTCATCGCCACCGTCGCCGTCATCGTCGGCCTCGGGGTCATGGCGATCCCGTCCGCGAGCCTGCACCTCGCCCTGCCGAACGCGGGCGTCCAGCCCCCCTCGAGCCAGGCGCGCCAGGCTTACGACCTGAACGCCGAGTACTTCGGCGCGGGGTCGAACGGCCCGCTCGTCATGACCGGGACGATCGTCACCTCCACCGATCCGCTCGGCCTCATGGCGGACCTCAAGGAAGAGGTCGAGGCGATCCCCGGCGTCGAGCGGGTCGCGCTCGCGACGCCGAACGAGACCGCCGACACCGGCCTCATCCAGATCGTTCCGACGACGGCTCCCGACGACCCCGCGACCGCGGACCTCGTGCGCGAGCTGCGGTCTCATCACGACGAGTGGGAGGACGAGTACGGCGTCGACCTCAAGGTGACCGGCTACACCGCCGTCGGCATCGACGTCTCCGACCGGCTGGGCGCGGCCCTGCTCCCCTTCGGGATCTTCGTCGTCGGCCTCTCCTTCGTCCTCCTGATGATCGTCTTCCGGTCCATCTGGGTGCCGCTCAAGGCGACCCTCGGCTACCTGTTGTCGATCCTCGCCGCCTTCGGCGCGGTCGCCGCCGTGTTCGAGTGGGGCTGGCTCGCCGACCTCCTCCACGTCACGCGCACGGGCCCCGTCATCAGCTTCATGCCGATCATCCTCATGGGCGTGCTCTTCGGCCTGGCCATGGACTACGAGGTCTTCCTCGTCTCGCGTATGCGCGAGGACTTCGTCCACGCCGTGCGCGCCCGCGCCGGGCGGTCGGACCGCGAGACCGCCGTCGCCGCGGTCCGGAGCGGCTTCACCGCCTCGGCCCGTGTCGTCGTCGCTGCGGCGGTCATCATGTTCGCCGTCTTCGCCGCGTTCGTCCCCGAAGGCGACAGCTCCATCAAACCCATCGCTCTCGGCCTCGCCGTGGGCATCGCCGTCGACGCGTTCCTCGTCCGCATGACGCTCACCCCGGCGGTGATGGCCCTGCTGGGCGACAAGGCGTGGTGGATGCCGCGGTGGCTCGAACGCCTGCTCCCGAAGGTCGACATCGAGGGCGAGGCCGTCGAGCACGAACGCAGCCACGCCGACTGGCCGGAACCCGATTACCGCGGCGCGCTGGCGGCCGACGACCTCGAGGTCCGCGCCGAGACCGCCGACGGCGACGTGGTGCTCTTCTCGGGTGCGAGCGTCCGTCTCGCCGAGGGCGGCACGCTCCTCGTGACGGCCGACGATCCGCACGTCTCGCGTGCGTTCCTGCTGACCGTCGCCGGTCGGATCGAGCCCACCGACGGACTCCTGCGGGTGTCGGGTCACCTGCTGCCCGGTCGCGCCGCCTGGGTCCGCGCCCACGTGTCGATCGCCGAGCTCGCGGGTGCCGACGCCCCCCTGACCGAGTTGCGGCGCGCCCTCGCCGGCCGCACACGCTTCATCGTGATCGCGGGGCTCGACACCCTGACCGGAGCGTCCCGCGACCAGGCGGCAGCCCTCCTGCGCGACGCCGCGAACGCGGTCGCCGCGAAGGCGGGCGAGCTGACGGTCGTCGCGTCGGCGCGCGATCTCGACGCGGCTCGCGGCCTGCTCGCGGACGCGTATCGGCCGAGACCCGAGACGCTGCGACTCACCGTCCCTGCTCCCCGCACGACCGACGCCGACACCCAGGTGATCCCCTCATGACTCTCCCCATCGAACGCGCACAGACCCGACGACCCGTCTCCTGGCTCACGCTCCTCGGCGTGCTCCTGCTGCCGGCCGTGATCGGCGGCATCCTCGTGGCGGCGCTCTACAACCCGACCGAACGGCTCGACGCGATGAACACCGCGATCGTGAACAACGACGAGCCGGTGGAGGTCAACGGTCAGACGACGCCGCTCGGCCGCCTCCTCACGGCCGGGCTGGTCGAGGGCTCGGACGACCTCGACAGCAACCTGACGTGGACCATCTCCAACACGGAGGACGCCACGCAGGGCCTCGAGGACGGCACCTACGACGCGATCGTCACCATCCCGAAGAACTTCTCGGCTGCGGCCACCTCGACCGCCCCCGGTGGCACCCCGGAACGCGCGACCATCGAGCTGACCCCCTCCCCCGACGCGCGCATCGTCGACGACGCCATCACCAACCAGGTGACCTCCACCGCGGCATCCGTCCTCGGTGAGCAGCTCACGACGACCTACCTCGAGAACGTGTTCCTCGGGTTCACCACCCTGAACGAACAGCTGGGCGAGGCCGCGGACGGCGCGACCCAGCTCGCGGACGGCGCGACCAGCGCAGCCGACGGCGCCGCGCAGCTGGCCGACGGCGCGTCGACCGCCGCGGACGGCGGGTACTCGCTCGCCGACGGCGTGCGGCAGCTGCAGTCGGGCGCCTCGGGCATCGCCTCCGGAGCGGGGTCGCTCGCCACCGGTGCGAGCGGCATCGCCGACGGCGCACGGGGCCTCGCCGACGGGGCGGGCACGGCGGCGGACGGCATCGACCAGCTCGCGGACGGCGCGGATCAGCTCGCCGGGGGTGCCGCACAGACCTCCCAGGGACTCGACGAGTGGGCGGCGGGCGCCCGTCCGATCGCCGACGGCACGCAGGAGCTCGCCGACGGCCTGGCGCAGGCCGCGCAGCAGACGGCCGCCATCCCCGCCATCCCGAGCGACGTCGTCGACGGGATCAAGGCGCTCACCTCCGACGGCGCGCAGAACCGCGAGGCGGTGACCGCGGCTGTGCAGGCGATCTCCGCGGCCGCGGCGGCCTGCGACCCGGAGGTCGCGGGCGCGGAGCTGTGCGATTCACTGACGGATGTTGCGGCGCAAGCCACCGCCGCCCTCCCCGGCCTGCAGGACACCGTCGGCGACGCGGAGCAGCTCTCGGAGGACATCGACACGCTCGCGAACTTCGGCCCCACCCTGACGCAGGGACTGCAGACCTCCGCCGCGGCTGCGCAGCAGCTCGCGACCGGTATGGACCAGCTCGCCGACGGCGCCGACCAGCTCGCCGGTGGGGCGGGTCAGCTGTCCACGGGCGCCGCAGGTCTCGCGGACGGTGCCGGACAAGCCGCGACGGGCGTGCGCCGGCTCGCGGGCGGTGCCGATCAGCTCGCCGACGGCGCGGACCAGCTCGCGTCGGGTGCCGGGCAGCTCTCGACGGGAGCTCAGGCACTCGCCACCGGCGCCGGTACGGCCGCCGACGGCACCGACCAGCTCGCCAACGGCGTGGGCGCATTGTCGACCGGTGCCGGCGACCTGTCGACGGGCGTCGGCAAGCTGGCCGACGGGACCGGCGACCTCGCGAGCGGGCTCGGGCAGGCCGTCGACGGACTGCCGACCTACACCGACTCGCAGGCGAAGGACCTCGCGGCCGTCGTCGCCGACCCCGTGGTCGCCGACGGCACCGGCACGTCGCTGTTCGGGGCATCCGCCGTGCCGCTCCTGGCGACCCTCGCGCTCTGGTTCGGCGGACTCGCGTCGTTCGTGGTGCTGCAGGCGATTCCGCGCACAGCGCTCTCGTCCCGGCGCTCGTCCGCGGGCCTCGCGCTGCGCGCACTGGCCCCGGGCGCCGCGGTCGGCGCGCTGCAGGGTGCGCTCGTCGCGGTCGTCGTCCAGCTCGCCGCCGGCTACGACCTGGGCGCATGGGCGCTCTTCGCGGCGATGTGCGTTCTCGCCGGCGTCACCTTCGCGGCGGTGAACCACGCGCTCGTCGCCCTGTTCGGCGGCATCGGGCGCTGGATCTCGGTGCTCGTGGGCGTCCTCGCGGTCGCGACGGGCATCGTCTCGACCGTTCCCGGCACGCTCCTCGACATCGCGGGACTCCTGCCGACGGCCCCGGCCTACACCGCGATGCTGGCGTCGCTGACGGATGCCGGGGGCGGCGCCCCCGCCGCGATCACCCTCGTCATCTGGGCGGTGCTCGCCGTCGCGGCGAGCATCCTGGCGGTCGCGCGACACCGCTCCACATCGGCCCGCGCGGTGCTCGCGCAGCCCGCCTGACCCGCCCGCGACCCGCGCCGGGAATGCCGGCGCGGGTCAGCGCGCGACGCGGATGACGGTGGTCATCGTCAGCTCGACACCGCCGGGCACCTCGACCGCCTCGAGTGCGACGGTGATCGCCTCGATCTCCGCGAGCGAGGTGAGATGGGTGCCGCCGCAGGGCAGCTCGACGGTCCCGTCGGGGAGCTCGCAACGCCAGGTGCGACGCCCGGCGAGGGTGCGGTCCTCGCGGTGGATGCCGATCGCGCCGGGTGCCCCCGCCCAGCCGGCGAGCACGGCATTCGCACGCGCTTCGACGGCGCGCAGGTCGTCGAGCGCGGCGGGGTCGAAGCCCTTCCGCCGCAGCGACTTGCCGATGCGATACACGTCGGTCGAACCGTACTCTGCGATGCGGGAGGTCCGGATCGCCAGCATGTCGAACGCGGGGTGACCCGCGGCATCCGTCGGCACGTCCTTCTTCCAGGCGCCCGCGAGAGCCGCGTCGAGCGCGAGCGAGGCGAGGTGGCACGCCGTGTGCCCGGCCGACAGCGCGGCGCGCAGCCGTCCGTCGACGTGCGCGTCCACGGCGGTTCCGACCTTCGGCGCGGCGCCGTCCAGGACATGGACGACGACGAAGGTCCAGCCCTCCGTTCCCCCGCGGACGGGCAGATCGTCTCCGACGACGAGATCGCCCTCGTGCACTCCCCCGGTGACGACGGTTGCGACGCGCACATCTCCGTCGGGCGTCCGCAGGAGGCCGGTGTCGGCGGGCTGGTCGGGCCACGCCGTGTCGACTGGGTGGAAGGGGGTGGTCTCGAGCACGACCCCTGTCCGCCCGTCCCCGAGGACGGTGACGTGGGTGACCGTGGACGAACCGGTGAGCGCACCGTCGGGGTAGGTGACGACGGTCGGGGCGAGTTCGGTCACGCGATCAGCTGGGCAGGCCGCTGTACGAGTGCAGGCCCTGGAAGAACTGGTTCACGATCGTGAAGTTGAACAGCACCGCCGTGAAGCCGACGATCGACAGCCAGGCCGATCGCGTGCCGCGCCAGCCGCGCGTCGCGCGGGCGTGGATGTAGCCGGCGTACACGACCCAGATCACGAAGGTCCAAACCTCCTTCGTGTCGAAGCCCCAGTAGCGGCCCCACGCATCGTTGGCCCAGATGGCGCCGGCGATCAGCGTGAAGGTCCACAGGACGAAGCCGATGATGGCGAACCGGTAGGCGAGCGACTCGAGCACGTCGGCGCTCGGGAGGGTCCGCAGGAACGGCAGTCGGGTGCGCGGCGCGGCATCCGTCCCCACCGCGGCCAGCGCGAGCCGCTCGCGGCGCGACTGGAGGAGCTGCACGACCGAGAGGGCGAAGGCGATCGCCAGGAACGCCGAGGCGAGCGAGGCGACGAAGACGTGGATGACCAGCCAGACGCTCTTGAGCGGGTCGGACAGCGGCACGACCTCGACGTAGTACGCGAGCGCGGCGCCGCCGAGAAGGACGACGATGAGGCCGTTGATGAACGCACCGAGGAAGCGCAGGTCGTACTTCACGAGCACGCCCAGGAAGACGGCGACGACGAGGAGGGTGCCGGTGAGCGCGAACTCGTAGTTGTTCGACCAGGGCACCCGGCCGGCGGCGATGCCGCGGGTGACGTCGGCACCGAGGTGGAACAGCCACGCGATCGACGTCAGCACGACGCCGAGTCGGGCGAACAGGAACCGCCCGCGCTGCGACGGCGCGGCCTCGAGCGCGACCTTCGCGGCCGCCTCTTCGGCGCGGATCTCGTCGATCGTCTGCCCCCCGCCGGCGGCGACGAGGGTGCGCGCCTGCGCCTGAGCCTTGGCGTCCTGCGCGACGATCGCGAGCTCCGAGCGGCGCGCGAGGTCGACGGTGAAGGCGAGGAAGCCGAGCGTGTAGACCGCGATCGCGGTCCACAACAGCAGGACGGAGATGTCATCGAACGACATGGGGTCCTCCGGAGGAGATGGGTGGTTTCAGTCTACGTTCGCCGGGCTGACCGGGGCGGATGCCGGTTCCTCGCCGAGCGCGTCAGCGTGGCGTCGGGCGAGGTCGGCGACCGCGACGGCGATCGCGGGGTCCTCGCCGCGGGCCAGGCCCGCGTACTCGATCCGCACCTCGTCGCCGTCGGGAGTCGCCTTCACCCACATGCGACGGCGCGGCACGAACAACGCCGTGAACAGCCCGAGCATGGCGAGGATCGCGAACACGAGCACCCACGTCGCACTCGAGTCGTTGTGGATCGACAGGGAGATGTAGCGCTTGACGGACTCGGGGGCGCCGGCGCTCCGCTCGTCCTCGAAGGTCACCGTGCCGCGGCCGCCGGGCAGGTCGACCGTCTGGCCCGGCGAGAGCTCGAGCGACGGGGCGTCGGCGTTGCGTCCCGCGATCTCGGTCATGCCGTCGGTGTCGAGGGCGTACACCGAGCGCGGCGTGCCGTCGTCGATGCCGAGGTCGCCCTCGTAGACGAAGAAGGTCAGGCGGGGGTCGAGCAGATCCCCGTAGGCGGAGGTCAGCGCACCCGTGTCGAGCTCGGCGACCGTCGGGTAGAAGAAGCCGACCATGCCGAGCTGCTCGCCGCCGGTGTCGGGGATCTTGACGACGCCCTGCGAGGTCATCGTCGCGCTCTGCGGCAGGAACGGGACGGACTCGCTGAACACCACGTCACCGGCGCCGTTGCGCACCGTGATCGTCGGAGCGTAGCCGTTGCCCATGAGGTACACGCGGTCGCCGGCCATCGTGATGGGGTGGTTCACCTCGATCACCTGATCCTCGGGATCCTGGCCCGGGAAGCGGGTGGTCACGTGCGCGGCGAAATCGCCCGCCTGACCCGAGCCCGGCGCGTAGGTCACATCGAACCGGTCGAGGGTGATGGAGTACGGCGTCAGCGCCTCGGTGTCGACGAAGCGGCCCGGGTTGAAGGACGTGTAGCCGAGACCCAGGGAGTTCACGAAACCGTCGCCCTCGGTGATGACGGTCTGGCCGGTGTAGGTGAAGCCGCCGCCGATGCCCACGGACAGCAGCACGCCGACCAGCGCGCCGTGGAAGACCAGGTTCCCCGTCTCGCGCAGATAGCCGCGCTCGGCCGAGACCGAGGCGACGCCGTTCCGGTCGTAGCGCTCGACCCGGTAGCGCGCCGAGCGGAGCTGCGCCTCGGCGAGGTCGACGGCATGCGCGGCGTGGCCCGCGGCGTCCTCCCCCTCGGGGACCGCGACCGTGGTCTCGGCGTGGTCGGCCAGCCGCGACAGCCGCGCGGGGGTCCGCGGCGGGCGCGCGCGCAGCGCCTTCCAGTGGTGCTTCGTCCGCGGCAGGACGCAGCCGATCAGCGAGATGAACAGCAGGATGTAGATCGCCGAGAACCACACCGAGGTGTAGACGTCGAACAGCTGGAGCGCGTCGAACGTCGGGTACAGATCGGGGTTGGTGGCCCGCCACTGCGTGACGCCGTTCGGGTCGGCGCTGCGCTGCGGGACGAGCGAGCCCGGGATGGCGGCGATCGCGAGCAGCAGCAGCAGGACGAGGGCCGTCCGCATGCTCGTCAGCTGACGCCAGCCCCAGCGCAGCCATCCGACGAACCCGAGCGCCGGCTGAGCGATGCCGTCCGACTCGTCGCGCTCGCGCGCTGCCGTGTCGAGGCGGTCCTCGGTGCGATCGAGGTGGTCGCCGGGGCGGAGCGGACCGTCGACGACGTCCGCGCGGGGGTCAGAGGAACGTCGGGACACCGGCCACCACCCCCTGGAACGAGGCCATGAGCGAGGTCCACAGACCCGTCACCATGAGGACGCCGAGGAGCACGAGCATGGCACCGCCGATGATGTTCACGGCGCGGATGTGCCGGCGGATGAACGCGACCGACCGCGTCGCCCACGACGCGCCGACCGCGAGCAGGATGAAGGGCACACCGAGGCCCATCGAGTACGCGACGGCGAGGAGACCCGCGCGCGTCGGATCGGCCTGGCTGTACGCCATGCTGAGGATCGTCGCGAGGGTCGGGCCGATGCAGGGCGCCCAGCCGACACCCATCGCGACGCCGAGCAGGGGCGCCCCCACCAGGCCCAGGTTCTGCGTGAGCTGCGGCCGGTACGTGCGCTGCGCGAGGCCGAACACGCCCACGAAAACCAGCCCCATGACGATGACGACGGCGCCGAGCACGCGCGTGATGACCTCCTCGTACTGCAGGAAGAGCCGTCCGAGGCTGCCGGCGAACACCCCCATCGACAGGAAGACGACGGTGAAGCCGGCGATGAACAGCAGCACCCCGACCAGGAGCCGACCGCGTCCCACGGCGGGACGGGTCGCGGTCGCCGTGGCGACGCCGGCACCGGATGGCGCAGCCCGGGCCACCGGCATCCGTCGCCCGTCGCGGGGGGTCATGGCGCCGCCGAGGAATCCGAGGTAGCCGGGGACGAGCGGCAGGACGCACGGCGAGAGGAACGAGACGAGACCCGCGAGCGCCGCGATCGGGATCGCGATCCAGAGCGCCCCGTCCGCGACGACCGCGCCGGGGTTCACTGCTTCTCCGCCAGGGTGTCCTCGACGAGGTCGCGGAGGGTCGTGGCATCCGGCAGCTGGCCGAACAGGCGCGCGGCCACCCGACCCTCACGGTCCACGACGAGTGTCGTCGGCGCCGCCTGGAGCGAGGTCCAGTCCGCGAACGCGAGCTTCAGGTCGACGTCGCCGCGGGCGAGGATCGAGGGGTAGGTGATCCCATAGGTCTCGTCGAACGAGGTCGCCTGCTCGGGTCCGTCGTAGATGTTGACGCCGAGGAACTGCGCGCCGTCCGCCTTCGTGTCCTGGAACGTCTCCTCCAGGACAGGCGCCTCGGCACGGCAGGGGCCGCAGGCGGCGTACCAGAAGTTCAGGACGACGACGTCACCGGCGAAGTCGGCGCTCGAGACGGTCGAGCCGTCGACGGCGGTCCCGGTGAACGAGAGGGCCTCGCCGCGCTTCGCCGCGGGGATCGTCTCGACGCGCCCGTCGCTCGAGATGAAGCCCTGGGTGTTGCCCTCGCGGTACAGGTTCGCGAGATCGTCGTTCTGGCCCGAGCACGCGGCGAGGCCGGCGACGAGCGTCACGGCCGCGAGAGCACCGAGGATGCGGCGCCTCATACCGCCCCCACGTCCACCGCGCCGGCGGTCGCGGCCGGCTCGGCGTAGTCGACCTCACGCCACACGTCGCCCGAGAGCTCGAAGCTCGTGATGCTGGAGAGTTCGCAGCGACGACGACGCGGGTCGTGTCGCAGCGGCAGCCCCGCGACGGAGAGGTGCGTGATCCAGATCGGCAGCTGATGCGAGACGATCACCGCGTCACCCGAGGGCGTGCGGTTCCACGCATCGCGCATCGCCGCCTGCATCCGCTCGACGACCTCGAGGTAGGCCTCGCCCCAGCTCGGCAGGGCAGGGGTGCGCAGGTGCCACCAGTTGAGCGGGTTGCGCAGAGCGCTCCGCATCCGCTTGCCTTCGAAGACATTGGTCGGCTCGAGCACCCGGGCGTCGATGACGGGGGTGAGGCCGAAGACCTCCGCGATGGGGGCGGCGGACTCGCGCGCGCGTTCGAGTGGAGAGGAGACGAGCGACTTCACCGGTCGCCCCTGCGCCTTGAGGTGCTCCGCGGCGGCGCGGGCCATGCCACGGCCGTCATCGCTCAGATGGAAGCCGGGGAGGCGTCCGTACAGCACGCGCTCGGGGTTATGGACCTCCCCGTGGCGCACGAGATGGAGGCGGGCGGCGGGCACCCCTCCAGTCTACGTGCGGGCCTCCTATGCAGGGCCTGAGCGCCGGTCACGCACGGCGGCGCGGATGCGGACAGAGAGGAACCACGCCACCAGGAGGACGACGATCACGATGACGATGTTCTGGAACACCCCCGCGTACTCCTCGACGATGTGCCAGTTCTCGCCGAGGAAGTAGCCCGCGAGCACGAAGATCGAGTTCCAGATGAGGCTTCCTGCCGTCGTCAGCAGCCCGAACTTCCACCAGTGCATCTTCGAGACCCCGGCCGGGATCGAGATGAGGCTCCGGAACAGGGGCACCATCCGACCGAAGAAGACGGCCACGGAGCCGTGTCGCTCGAACCAGGCGACCGTCTTCGTGACGTCCTCCCCCTTCATCAGGGGCATCTTCTCTGCGACGCGGGTGAGCCGGTCGGCCCCGAGCACACGGCCGAGCACGTAGAGGATGTAGGCGCCGAAGACCGACCCGAAGGTCGTCCAGCCGATCGCCTCGGCGAGGGTGAACGATCCACGCGATGCCGCGAGACCCGCGAGCGGCAGGACGACCTCGCTCGGGATCGGCGGGAAGAGGTTGTCGAGGCCGACGGCCACCGCGGCTCCGGGCGGACCGATGACGTCCATCAGCTTCACGACCCAGTCGGCCAGGGCGGACAGCCACGACCCGTCGCCGGAGCCGGACGCGGCGTAGAACAGATCGGTCATCGGGTGCTCTCTCGCGCTCGGTGATCGGATGCCCGGCCGGGCCCCCTGTGTCGCTCCAGCCTAGGCCGATCCGACTCGGCGTCTCCTGGGCGCCGCGTAGACTCGTCCCTCGTGAGTGAACGCACCCTCGTCCAGCAGCTGCAGTCCCGTGAAGACGGCCCCGTCTCGGTCTCCGGATGGGTCGAGACCGTCCGCGATCAGAAGAAGGTGCAGTTCGTCATCCTCCGCGATGAGACCGGCGCGGTGCAGCTCGTGAACCCCGCGACGCGTCCGGCCGAGGACGGGAGCGAGCAGGATGCCGCCGCTCTGGCGCTCACCGACCTGATCTCGAACCTCTCCACCGGCACGTTCCTCACGGCCACCGGCGAGCTCAAGCACGACGAGCGGGTGAAGCTCGGCGGCGTCGAGATCAAGATCAGCGGACTCGACATCGCCGCAGCCGCGCTGCCCGAGACGCCGATCGCCGCCGACTCCGGTCTCGACAAGCGGATGGACTGGCGCTTCATCGACCTGCGTCAGCGCCGCAACAACCTCATCTTCCGCGTGCAGACCACCCTCGAGCACGCGATGCGCAGCTACTGGATCGAGCGCGACTACATCGAGGTCCACTCGCCGAAGCTGATGGCGTCGCCCTCCGAGTCGAACGCCGAGCTGTTCGAGGTGCCCTACTTCGAGGAGAAGACGGCGTACCTCGCACAGAGCCCGCAGTTCTTCAAGCAGATGGCCCAGGTCGCCGGCTTCGGGAAGATCTTCGAGATCGCGCCCGCCTTCCGCGCCGACCCCTCCTTCACCTCGCGCCACGCGACCGAGTTCACCTCGATCGACGCCGAGATCAGCTGGATCGACTCGCACGAGGACGTCGCGCGCATGCAGGAGGAACTCCTGCAGACCGCGATCCGAGCCGTCGCCGAGAAGCACGGCGACGAGATCAAGGCCCTCTTCGACGTGGACGTCGTGGTCCCCGAGCTTCCGTTCCCGCGCATCCCGCTCGCCGAGGCGCGCGAGATCGTGGGCGCTCGCGGATACGAGATCCCCCGCACCGACGGCGACCTCGACCCGGAGGGCGAGCGCCAGATCGCCGCGCACGTCCAGGAGACGTACGGTCACCAGTTCGTCTTCATCACCGATTACCACCCGGAGATCCGCGCGTTCTATCACATGCGCGACGAGGAGACCGGGCTCACGAAGTCGTACGACCTGCTGTTCAACGGTGTGGAGATCACGACCGGCGCCCAGCGCGAGCACCGGGTCGACGTCCTCATCGAGCAGGCGAAGGAGAAGGGACTCGACCCCGAGCACCTCGACTTCTACCTCGACTTCTTCCGCTTCGGCGCGCCGCCCCACGGCGGCTTCGGCATGGGCCTGGCCCGCGTGCTGATGCTGCTGCTCGGGCAGGACTCGATCCGCGAGGTCACCTACCTCTTCCGCGGACCGACCCGCCTGGCCCCCTAACACGGCACCCGGCACGTTCGGCAAGCGCTCGGTTTCGGCCGGGCGTTCGCCGTATCGTGGCTGACTCCCCGACCGGAAGGAGCAGCCCGTGTGGGATCTTTGGACGCAGTTCGGTGTCGCGGTCCTCATCGCCGTCGCCGCAGGCGTCGTCGTCGCTGTGATCGCGACGATCGTGCTGGCGATCGTCGCGCGACGTCGGCGGTGGGCCGGCGTCCTCAGCCGGCACTCGCGCGCCCCGTTCCGGATGCTTCTGCTCGTCGCGGGGCTCTGGGTCGCCGTCCGGGTGTCGTTCCCCGACGAGACGTGGGGCAGCATCCTCACCCAGATCCTCACCATCGCGATCATCGCGGCGAGCGCCTGGCTGCTCGCCTCGCTCGTGGTCGTCGCCACCGACATCGCGCTCGGCCGCTACCGGATCGACGTGCCCGACAACCGGGTGGCCCGCCGCATCCGCACGCAGACGCTCGTCGTCCGGCGCCTCGCGATCGCCATCATCGTCATCATCGGGATCGGCGCCGTGCTGCTGACCTTCGACTCGGTGCGCGCGGTCGGCGCGAGCGTGCTCGCCTCGGCCGGCATCGCCTCGGTCGTCGCCGGACTCGCGGCGCAGTCCGTTCTCGCCAACGTGTTCGCGGGGCTCCAGATCGTCTTCAGCGACTCGCTGCGGGTCGATGACGTGGTCGTGGCGGACGGCGAATGGGGCCGCGTCGGCGAGATCACCCTGAGCTACGTCGTCCTCGACCTCTGGGACGACCGCCGCCTCGTCCTCCCGTGCACGTACTTCACGACCACCCCGTTCGAGAACTGGACCCGACGAGGGTCCGAGCTGCTCGGCGCCGTCGAGATGGACCTCGACTGGAACGTCTCGCCCGAGCGGATGCGGGAGCACCTGCACGACGTCGTGGCGGGGACCGACCTGTGGGACGGACGCACCGCCGTGCTGCAGGTGACCGACGCGATCGCCGGCTACGTGCGTGTCCGCATCCTCGTGACCGCGAAGGACGCGCCCACGCTCTTCGACCTGCGTTGCCTCGTCCGTGAGGCGATGGTGACCTGGGTGCAGCGCACCATGCCCGACGCGGTCCCCGTTCAGCGTGTGCGGATGACGGATGCCGCGGGTGCCGCGCCGGCGCAGGACACCGAGACCCGCCGTCACGACGGCCTCTTCACGGGGAGCGTCGAGGCCGAACGCCGCGCCTCGACCTTCACCAACGCGATCCCGGTCGTCCGCGAACCCGACACGGAGCGCTGAGCGGCCGACCACCCGTCCCCCGACGGTCACCGGCCGTTCACCGGCCGGGGGCCGGCGGTCCATCCGGCGGTCGTAGCTTCCCCTCGTCCCCCCTGCATGCCGCGCTCATCCGCACGCGCAGGACCACCCGAGAGGAATCGCATGTCCCGTCTGTTCCCGCGCCGCGCGTCCGTCGCTGTCGGCCTCACCA
The DNA here is from genome assembly GCF_040702445.1 of Microbacterium sp. NPDC080005. Classification (NCBI taxonomy): domain Bacteria; kingdom Bacillati; phylum Actinomycetota; class Actinomycetes; order Micrococcales; family Microbacteriaceae; genus Microbacterium; species Microbacterium sp. NPDC080005. The sequence continues at coordinate 38,432 of NZ_JBFBLD010000002.1, forward strand.
CCATCGCCGCCTTGTCGCTGGCGGCCTGCGCCGGCAGCCCCGACGCCGAGAACGCCGCCGGCGAGGGCCCCGCGGCGGCCACCGCGACGAGCGTCGCCGACTTCGGCTCGTTCGCCGACCTCGAGGCCGCCGCCAAGGCCGAGGGCAACCTCAACGTCATCGCGCTCCCCCGCGACTGGGCCAACTACGGCGAGATCCTCGACCTGTTCGCCGAGCGCTACCCCGAGATCACGATCAACGAGCAGTCGCCCGACATCTCGAGCGCCGAGGAGATCACCGCCGCCGAGACGAACGAGGGCCTCGACACCGCCCCCGATGTCTTCGACCTCGGTCTCACCGTCGCCCTGCAGAACACCGACCGTTTCGCCGCCTACAAGGTGCAGACCTGGGACGAGATCCCCGAGGCGCTGAAGGAGCCGACGGGCCTGTTCGTGGGCGACTACGGCGGCTACATGTCCGTCGGCTACGACTCTGCGAAGTTCGACGCGCCCGCCGAGCTGGACGATCTGCTCGGCGACGAGTTCCGCGGTTCGGTCGCCATCAACGGCGACCCGACCCAGGCGGGCGCCGCCTTCGCCGCCGTCGGACTGGCCGCCGTGCAGTCGGGCGGGACGCTCGACGACTTCCAGCCCGGCGTCGACTTCTTCAGCGAGCTGAACAAGGCCGGCAACATGCTCAAGCTCGACGTCACGAGCGCGACGGTCGCGAGCGGGGAGACCCCCGTCGTCTTCGACTGGGACTACCTCAACGCGGCCCACAAGGCGGACGTGCCCACCTGGGAGACGGTCGTCTTCGACGGCGTCGGCTACGCCGGGTACTACAACCAGGCCATCAACGTCGACGCGCCGAACCCGGCCGCGGCGCGGCTCTGGCAGGAGTTCCTCTACAGCGACGAGGTGCAGAACCTGTGGCTGAAGGGCGGGGCTCGGCCCGTCCGCATGGAGGCGATGACCGAGGCCGGCACGATCGACGCCGACCTCGCGGCGGCGCTCCCCGAGGCTCCGGCCGAGACGGTGGTGCCCACCGAGGCGCAGTCGACCGCCGCGGGCGAGCTGCTCGGCGCGAACTGGGCCGCCGCGGTCCAGTGACGACGACGGCACCGGTGGGGAGCCCGGCGACGGGCACCCCGCTCGGCGCGCCCGGGGGGTCGGAGCGGCATGCTCCGGCCCCCCGCGGGGGGCGCCGCATCGATTGGTCGTGGCTCGGGCTCGCGCCTTTCGCCGGTTACCTGGCCCTGTTCCTCGTCCTGCCCACCGTCCTCGCTCTCGCGACCGGGTTCGTCGACGGGTCGGGAGCCCTCACGGGTGAGAACATCGCAGCGCTCGTCGATCCGGTCGTCCTCACCACCTTCGCGAACTCCACCGGGGTCTCCCTGCTGACCGCCGCGATCGGCGCGGTGCTGGGGGCCCTCGTCTGCGTCGCGATGCTCGGCCTTCCCGAGACCGGCATCGTCCGCACGACGGTCGATGCGGCATCCGGGGTTCTCGCGCAGTTCGGCGGTGTGATGCTCGCTTTCGTCCTCATCGCGACCATCGGGACGCAGGGGGTCGTGACGCGTCTGCTCGACGATCTGCTCGGCGTGCAGATCTTCGCCGGCGGCGCCTGGATCTACGCGCTGCCGGGACTCATCCCCGCCTACATCATCTTCCAGGTGCCGCTCATGGTCATCACCTTCATGCCGGCGCTGTCGGCCCTCAGGCCGCAGTGGCTCGAGGCGCACCTGACGCTCGGCGGGACGGTGCGTGGCTTCTGGCCGCAGATCGGGATGCCGGTGCTCGCCCCCTCGTTCCTCGCGAGCTTCCTGCTGGTGTTCGCCAACGCCTTCTCCTCCTACGCGACGGCGGCCGCGCTCGCCAGCCAGGGATCCCAGATCGTGCCCCTGCAGATCCGCACCGCCCTCACGAGCGAGACCGTCCTCGGCCGCGAGAACCTCGCCGGTGCGCTCGCGCTCGGGATGATCGTCGTCGTCGCCCTCGTGATGGTCGCGTATGCCCTCATCCAGCGGCGTGCCGCCCGGTGGCAGTCGTGAGCCCCGCATCGCTCGCCCCCTCAGCGGCGACGCGCTGGACGATCGGGCTGCTCATCGGTGTGGTCTTCGCCGTCCCCTTCCTGGCGACGGCACTGTTCACGCTCACGGCCCCCGACGGATCCCTCACCCTCGAGCGCTGGGCGGCACTGTTCGACCCGGCGCTGTCGGCGAAGTATCGCCCCGTGTGGACAGGCCTGGTCAACTCGCTCATCCTCGCGCTGGTGACGGTGGCGATCGTCCTGTTCGTCTTCGCGCCCACGATGGTCCTGGTGAATCTCCGGTTCCCCCGGCTGCGCCGCGCCTTCGAGTTCCTCGCGCTGCTGCCCATCACGATCCCCGCGATCGTCCTCGTCGTGGGCCTTGCCCCCATCTACCTGCAGATCGGCCGCACCGTCGGAACCGGCGCGTGGACCCTCGCCTTCGCCTACGGCGTGCTCGTCCTGCCCTTCGCCTACCGCTCCATCCAGGCGGCGATCGACGCGGTCGATCTCGCGACGCTGACCGAAGCGGCCCGCACCCTCGGCGCGGGGTGGGCCAGCGTGCTGCTGCGCGTGGTCGCGCCGAACCTGCGTCAGGGGCTGCTCGCGGCATCCCTCATCTCGGTCGCCGTCGTCCTCGGCGAATTCACCATCGCGTCGCTCCTGAACCGTCAGGTGCTGCAGACGGGCCTCGTCGTCATCAACAAGCAGGATGCCTGGGCCTCGGCGATCTTCACCCTGCTGGCGCTGGCCTTCGCGTTCGTCCTGCTCCTCGTCATCGGCCGCGCGGGACGCGTCGGCACCGGAAGGAAGACCTCGTGACCCTCGAATCCACCCCCGCCGCGCGGGTGCTCCCGCGCACCGCCGACAACGCCCTCCTCGCCGGCGCGAACGAGGGGACCCGGGTCGAGTTGCGGGCCATCGTGAAGGATTACGGCCCGACGCGCGTGCTGCACGGCGTCGACCTCGACGTCTCGCCCGGCGAGTTCGTGTCGCTGCTCGGTCCGTCCGGATGCGGCAAGACCACCGCCTTGCGCGTCATCGCCGGCTTGGAGGCCGCCACCGGGGGGACCGTCGCCTTCGGCGGGACGGACGTCTCGCGCACGCCGACGAACAAGCGCGACATCGGGATGGTGTTCCAGGCCTACTCGCTGTTCCCGCATCTGCGCGTCATCGACAACGTGGCCTTCGGCCTGCGCCGCCGCCGCGTGGACACCTCCGCTGCACGGCGCCGGTCGGCGGAAGCCCTCGACCTGGTCGGCCTGGGCCACCTCGCCGACCGGTTCCCCCACCAGCTCTCGGGCGGCCAGCAGCAGCGCGTCGCGCTCGCCCGCGCCCTCGTGACCGAGCCGCGTGTGCTGCTCCTGGACGAGCCGCTCTCGGCGCTCGACGCCAAGGTGCGCGTTCAGCTGCGCGACGAGATCCGCCGCATCCAACTGCGTCTGGGGATCACGACGATCTTCGTCACCCACGACCAGGAGGAGGCGCTTGCGGTGTCCGACCGCATCGCCGTGATGGCAGCCGGCCGCATCGCGCAGATCGGGACGCCCGAGGACCTCTACCTGCGACCGGCCACGCCCGACGTCGCCGGATTCGTCGGGCTGTCCAGCGCCCTCCCGGGCGTCGCCTCGGCCGGTGCCGTCGAGATCTGGGGCACCTCCGTCCCGATTCACTCCGGTGCGCTCGAGGGGCCCGTCGAGGCACTCGTCCGACCCGAGAACGTCCGTCTCGTCGGCGCTGGGGAAGGCATCGGCGCCGTCGTGGAGGAGAGCACGTTCCTGGGCAGCATCCGTCGCACCCTCGTCCGCACGGACGACGGCGCCCTGGTGCGGCTGCAGCATCCCGCGGACGACCGGCTGGAGTACGGCGAGCGGGTGCGCGTCGCGGTGGCACCGGTTCCGGTGTCGGTCAGGACGCGCGACTGAGCGCCGGTCAGACCTCGAAGTCGACGGCCATCCGGCCGCCGGTGACGCTGCGGATGTACGCCGCGACCTCCTGGTGGGCGGGGTGCATCTGGTAGGCCTCGAGCGCGTCGAGGTCGTCGACGTCCATGACCAGCGACACGTCGGCGTTCGCTTCGGGGACCGCGACGTTGGTCCCGACGCTCAGCGATCGGATCACCGGCACCGCGGTCTCGAGACCGCGCAGGAGCCGCACCACCTCGGCGGCGTGCTCGGCGCGCGTGTGCGCGTCCTCGGCGGCCATCTTCCAGACCACGACGTGACGGATCATGCGGATTCCTTCCGGGTCAGCGCGGAGCGCAGGCGATCGGCGGACAGACGCCAGTGCGCGTGCAACTCGCCGTCGATGAGGACGACCGGGATCTTCTCCCACCACGTCGCGTAGAGCGCCGGATCGTCCGCGATCGAGAGCTCCTCGACGTCGACCCGCCCCTCGGGCAGGTCCGCCACCACCGTGTCGACGATCTCGCGCGCGACGTCGCAGAGGTGGCAGTCCGGTTTGGAGATGAGGGTGAGTGCGGTCACGGCATCCATTCTCTCCCGCTCATCCACGTCGCGGACGCAACACGAAGCGCCCCGACGACCGGCGGACCGGACGGGGGCGCTTGTGTGCGATGCCGCTTACTTCTTGTTGCGGCGCTGGTGGCGAGTCTTGCGAAGCAGCTTGCGGTGCTTCTTCTTCGCCATGCGCTTGCGGCGCTTCTTGATGACTGAACCCACGGTAAACCTCACTAAGTCGGGGTCTGGACGCGCGGTGTCGGCGTCCGGGAACGGCAAGACGGAAAAATGCCTCGGATCAGTCTAGCCGACGTCGGCGATGGGACGTTGCAGTGCTGCGGTGACGGCCGTCTCGGGGACGCGATAGCTGCGGCCGAAGCGTACGGCGGGAAGCTCGCCGGAGTGCACGAGGCGGTAGACGGTCATCTTCGAGACGCGCATGAGATCCGCGACCTCCGCGACCGTGAGAAAGCGCACATCCGAGATGTCCGACATTGGTGTCCCCTTTATGGTTTTCAACCCCCGTGAATTCCTCCACATTAGGGGGTGGCTGGGACGTGTGTAAACCGGTGTGACTCGTGTGGCAGAGCGCCGGTCACCGGCCCGGCAGCTTGTGGAACACGCTCGCCACGGCATGCTTCGCCGACGCCGCTGCGCGACCCACGACCTCGGCGGCATGCGCCGCGCCGTCCGGCAGCGCAGGCGCCGACGGCAGGTCGTCGTCGTCCACCGCGAAGAACGGGAACAGCCAGTCGTCCACGGCATCCAGAGGTGCCGGAGACAGGCTGTAGTACCGGTGCTGGCCCTCCTCCCGGACGGAGACGAGGGATGCCTCCCGCAGCACCTTCAGATGCTTGGAGACCGTCGGCTGGCTCACGCCCAGGGCGGAGACGATCTGCGAGACGCTCGTCCCCTTCTCCCCCGACGCCCCTCGCTCGCGCAGCAGCTGGAGGATGTCCCGACGGGTGCCGTCGGCGATCACGTCGAAGATGTCCGCCATGGCATTAGGTTAGCCCGCCCGTGCGCGGGAGTACCATGACATCGATCCGAATGAGAAAGGGGCGCGAATGACGGGCCTTGCCGTCGACGAGCGCGCGCCCCGGCGCGGACCGGCGTGGCATCGACGGGTGTTCTCCGCGATGCGCGACCTGGCCACCGCGTCGCCGTCGCGATTCGCCGTCCTCATCTTCTCGGCCCTCATCCTGTTGTTCACCGCGATCTTCTCGCTGCCGGTGATGGCCTCGGACGGCCGCGTGACGCCGCTCCCCGACGCGCTGTTCACGGCCGTGTCCACCATCTGCGTGACCGGCCTCGCCACCGTCGACATGGCGACCCACTGGTCGCCGCTCGGGCACGTCGTCGTCTTCATCGGCGTCAACGTCGGCGCTCTCGGCGTCCTCACGCTCGCCTCGATCCTGGGCCTGGTCATCTCCAAGCGCCTGGGCCTGCGGGCCAAGCTGCTCGCAGCCGGCGACAGCAACCCCATGCGGGCCCACGGCGGCCCCGTGAACGAGGGACAGGCCGTCCGCCTCGGCGAGGTGGGCCAGCTGCTGGCGACCGTCGCGCTGTCGACGCTCGTGATCGAGGCCGCGCTCGCCGTGCTCCTCTACCCGATGCTGCTGGCCAGCGGCATCGACCCGCTGACGGCGCTCTGGGAGGCGCCGTACTACGCGGCCATGGCCTTCACGAACACGGGGTTCGCCCCGAACGCCGAAGGGCTGACGCCGTTCGCGCAGAACTACCTGCTCCTCACCGTCCTCATGGCAGGCGTGTTCCTCGGCTCCATCGGATTCCCCGTCATCTACGCCCTCTGGAAGCACCACTGGCACGTCCGCCGCTGGTCGATCCACGTCAAGCTGACCCTGATCACGACCATCGTGCTGTTCTTCGCCGGCGCGATCGCGTTCGTGATCCTGGAGTACGGCAACCCCAAGACCTTCGGGACGATGGATGCGTGGGACACGACGTTCCAGGCCCTGTTCCTGTCGGCGATGACCCGCTCCGGCGGCTTCTCGGTCATCGACATCGGCGAGCTGCACGAGTCCTCCATCGTCGTGGGTTCGATGCTCATGTTCGTCGGCGGCGGGTCCGCCTCCACCGCGGGAGGGATCAAGGTCACCACCCTGGCTGTGCTCGCCCTCGCGGTGTGGTCGGAGGCGAAGGGCCGCCCCAGCGTGTCGGCGTTCGGCCGCCGCATCCCGAGCGACGTGCAGCGCGTCGCCCTGTCGGTCGTCGCGTGGGGCGCGACGATCGTCGCGCTGTCGACGATCACCATCGCACATCTCACGAAGGCGCCCCTCGACGAGGTGCTCTTCGACGTCGTGTCGGGCTTCGCGACCGTGGGCCTGTCGACGGGACTCACGCAGGAGTTGCCCGACCCCGCCGTCTTCGTCATGGCCCTCACGATGTTCATGGGCCGCGTTGGTACAGTGACACTCGCCGCGGCGGTGGCCGCGACCAGCCGAACGCAGCATTATGCGCTGCCCGTGGAAAGGCCCATCGTTGGTTGAGCAGTTGCGCAGCGATTCGCCCGTCCTCGTCATCGGACTCGGTCGCTTCGGCGCCGCGTGCGCGGGCGAACTCGACCGCCTGGACCGGGATGTCCTCGCGATCGACGACAACCTGGATCTCGTGCAGAAGTGGTCCGAGCGCGTCACCCACGCCGTGCAGGCGGACGCGCGCAACATCGAGGCCCTGAAGCAGATCGGTGCGCAGGACTTCCAGGTCGCCGTGGTCGCCGTCGGCTCCTCGATCGAGGCATCCGTCCTCATCACCGCCAACCTCGTCGATCTCAAGGTCCCGCAGATCTGGGCGAAGGCGGTCTCGCAGTCGCACGGCAAGATCCTCGCTCGCGTCGGCGCCAACCACGTCATCTACCCCGAGCGCGAGGCCGGCGAGCGCGTGGCACACCTCGTCAGCGGGCGGATGCTGGACTTCATCCGCTTCGACGACGACTTCGTCCTCGCCAAGATGTACCCGCCGCGGTTCATCCGCGGTGTCGGGCTCAACGAGTCGGGTGTCCGTTCGAAGTACAACGTGACCGTCGTCGGGGTGAAGAGCCCCGGCAAGCCGTTCCGCTACGCCGAGGCGACGACCGTCGTGACCAACCACGACCTCATCATCGTGTCGGGCACGAACTCCGACATCGAGCGCTTCGCGTCGCTCGACCGCTGACCGGGCTCAGGCCTCGCGCTGCGCGTTCGCGAGCAGCCGCGCGAGGAGCTCTGCGAGGGTCTGCCGCTCGGCGGCGCTGAGCCCGTCGAGGAGCCGCTCGTCATGGGCGAGCGCGCGCGGCATCTCGCGCTCGACGAGGGCACGACCGGCATCCGTCAGCGAGAGCTGCACCGCGCGTCCGTCGCGGTCCGACCGCTCGCGGCGCAGAAGCCCCGCGGACTCGAGGCGCGTCGTGAGTTTGGTCGTCGCCGCGCCGCTCAGCATCGTCTCGGCGGTCACCTCGCTGGCACGCAGCGGGCGTCCCGTGCGTGCCAGGGCGCAGAGGACGTCGAACTCGGAGCGGGTGACACCGCTGTCGGCGAGCAGCCGTTCGATCTGCGCCGTCGCCAGCACGGAGGCGCGGTTCAGCCTGCCCCAGACGTCGATGGGCGACGTGTCCATGGTGGGCATCTCCGCCGCCCAGGCGGCGCGGATCCGATCGATGAAGTCGGCGCGCTCGGTCACAGCTCCACTGTAGCGATGCATCCGATTTAGTTTACCGGTGAATCATCGGTGTACGATTGGACGAATGACCGCTGTCGACACCGGAACCCGCCCCGTCGCACCCGCACCTCGCCTGCTCTCCCAGCCGCCCGCGGTGTGGGCGATCGCCTTCGCCGCGATGATCGCCTTCATGGGCATCGGCCTCGTCGGTCCGATCCTCCCGACCGTCGCCGCACAGCTCCACGCCGCCCCCGTCGAGACATCGTTCCTGTTCACGAGCTACCTCGCGGTGACCGCCTCGGCGATGTTCTTCACGAGCTGGCTGTCGACCCGCATCGGCACCCGTGCCGTCATGATCCTCGGGCTGAGCGTCATCGCGCTGGCGGCCGTCGGCTGCGCCCTCTCGCCGAGCATCGGCGCGCTCATCGCCTTCCGCGCCGTGTGGGGGCTCGGCAACGCGCTGTTCCTGTCGACCGCGCTGGCGTCGATCGTCTCCGCCTCGGGCGGCCGCAGCGAGCACGCCGTCATCTTCTACGAGGCCGCTCTCGGCATCGGCCTGGCCGCCGGCCCCCTCCTGGGCGGACTGCTCGGCGAGATCGGCTGGTTCGCGGCGTTCTGGGGGACCGCCTCCCTCCTGGCGGTCGGCGTCGTCGCCCTGCTGTCCCTCGTGCGCGACCCCGGCCACGCCGCACAGCGCAGCACGGTGAGCGCGCCCTTCCGCGCGTTCGCCGACCGCGGCCTGCTGGCCATCAGCGTCGTCGCCTTCCTCTACAACGCGGGCTTCTTCGTGACCCTCTCGTACACGCCTTACGCCCTGGAGCTGCCGGCCATCGGCATCGGCCTGGTCATGATGGGCTTCGGCGTCGGGCTCGCGATCGCGGGCGTCGTGATCGCTCCCCAGCTGACACGGCGCTTCTCGGTCGTCTCGGTGCTGTTCTGGTTCCTCGTCGCGTTCGCCGCGACGCACGTGCTCGCCACCCTCAGCGCGGGGTCCCGGCCGCTGCTGATCGTCTGCGTCGTGCTGCTGGGCATCGAGATCGGGGCGGTGAACACCATCCTGACGGAGGCGGCGATGGAGGCGACCACCCTTCCGCGCGCCGTCGCCAGCTCGGCGTACTCGGGCTTCCGCTTCTTCGGCGGCGCCATCGGGGCCCCCGTGGGTACCGCGCTGGCGGTCTTCGGCGTCGGAGCGCCCTACGCCGCTGCCGCGATCTCGGCCGCGATCGGCGCCGCCCTCCTGTTCGCGCTGCGGCGCCTCATCGGGCGCGCGGACCACACCGCGCGACTGAGCGAGCGGGCGACGGCAGAGGATCTCACCCTCGGCGACGCCTGAGCGGATGCGTCAGACGCCGCTCGCGAGCTCACGAGCGCGGGCGAGCGCGGCATCCGTCGCCTGCGAGAAGAGTCCGTCGAGGTTCGCCGTCTGCAGGACGCCGATGGCGCGCTCAGTCGTGCCCTTCGGGCTCGTGACCCGGCGGCGCAGCTCAGCCGGATCGTCGCCGGTCGCCTCGAGCAGAGCCGCCGCGCCGATGAAGGTCTGTTCCGCCATCAGTCGCGCGTCGTCCTCGTCGAAGCCCTTTCCGCGTGCGGCCTCGGTGAGCGCCTCGACCAGCAGGAACACGTACGCCGGCCCCGATCCCGAGACGGTGGACAGCGCGTCGATCTGCGCTTCGGGCACCTCGATCACGACACCGCACGTCTCGAACAGCGCGCGCACGAGCGCGATGTGCTCCGCCGTCGCCGTCGACCCGGCCGCGAGCCCGGTGACGGCCTTGCCGACCACGGCCGGAGTGTTCGGCATCGAGCGGATGACGGGGATCTCGGGCCCGACGATCGACTCGAACGTCTCGATGGTGACACCCGCCGCCAGGCTCACGACGATCGTCCCGGGGCGCAGCGAGCCGGCGATCTCGCGGAGCACGTCGGGGACCATCGCGGGCTTGACGCCGACGAGCACGATGTCCGCGGACGCCGCGGCATCCGCGTTCGCCGTCGGAACCTCCGCGAGGGCCAGGCTCGTCACGCCCGTCAGCCCCTGGAGCTCGCTCGCCTTGGCGGCCGTGCGGTTGGTCACCACGACCGACGCGGCCTGACCCGAGCGGGAGATGCCCTGCGCGATCGCACCCCCCATCGAACCGGCTCCGAGGATGGCGACGGGCGGGAGGTGGTGCGTCATGCGTTCCATCCTGTCATCCACCCCCGCGGCTTATCATCGCCTCATGACCCTCCTCGACGGAATCACGTCCCGCATCATCGACACGGACCGGCTGAGCGTCAACATCCTCGAGCGCGTCGGCGACACCGCCGACGCCGATCCCGAGCGCACCGTCGTCCTCCTGCACGGCGCCCTGTCGTCCGCCCTCGTCTGGCAGGAGCTCATGCAGGATCTGCCCGCCGAGTTCCGGGTGGTCGCCGTCGATCTGCGCGGTTTCGGGGGCACGGAGCACATGCCGGTCGACGCCTCCCGCGGCGTCCGCGACCTCAGCGACGACGTGGCCGCCACCCTGGCGGAACTCGGCATCGAGGCACCGCACCTCGTCGGGTGGGATCTCGGTGGTGCCGTCGCGCTGCAGTTCGCTCTCGATCACCCGGTGCGCACGATCCTGCTCGAGTCGCCCGTCTCGCCCTTCGGCCTGGGCGGCACCCGGCTCGACGGGTCCCGGCTGACCGATGACGACGCGGGCTGCGGGGCGGGCACCGCCAACCCGGAGTTCGTCCGTCGGCTGACCGCGCGCGAGACCGGCGCCGACGCGTCCACGTCACCGCGGAGCGTCTTCCGGGCGAGCTTCGTCGCCGAGGGCTTCCGGACCGAGCGCGAGGACCTCTGGATCGAGGCCATGCTCTCCACCTCGACCGCCACGGGCAACTACCCGGGCGAGTCCGTGACGAGCCCGCACTGGCCCGGCTACGCGCCCGGCCGGGTCGGCGTGCTCAACGCCCTGGCGCCCCGCAACTTCGACGTCTCGGGCATCGTCGATCTGCCCGAGAAGCCCTCGATCCTCTGGGTGCGCGGCGTGCTCGACCCGGTCGTCTCCGACACGTCCTTCTCGGACCCGAACCACCTCGGCGCGCTGGGGATCATCCCCGACTGGCCGGGCGCCGACGTCGCCCCGGCCCAGCCGATGGTGGCGCAGACCCGCGAGGTGCTGCGGCGGTACACGGATGCCGGGGGCATCGCCACCGAGCTCGCACTGCCCGGCGTCGGTCACACCCCGCACCTCGAGCGCCCCGCGGTCTTCCGACGCGCGCTCCTGGAGCTGACCGGCTACATCGGATCGCCGGCATCCCCCGCACCGCCCACCGAGGCCATCATCCTCAGCTCGTCGGACTGACAGGTCGCTCAGCGCCTCTCGTCGAAGAAGTTCCGCAGCAGGTCCGCCGCGTCCGCCGCGCGGACCCCGCCGAGCACCTCCGCCCGGTGCGGCATCCGTCGGTCCCGCAGCAGGTCGTGCACCGATCCCGCGGCTCCCGCCTTCTCGTCCCATGCGCCGAACACGACGCGCGCGACCCGGGTCTGCAGGATCGCCCCCGCGCACATGACGCACGGCTCGAGCGTCACCACGAGCGTGCAGTCGTCGAGGTTCCAGGAACCGAGAGCGGATGCCGCGGCCCGCAGCGCGACGACCTCCGCGTGCGCGAGCGGATCACCGTCGCGTTCGCGCAGGTTGCGTCCCTCGCCGACGATCAGCCCCGCACGCGTCACCACCGCCCCGACCGGCACGTCACCGTGGCCGGCCGCCAGGGCGGCGAGGTCGAGCGCTCGCGCCATCGCCGTATCGTCGGCGGCGGGGACGGGCAGACTCACGTCGTCAGCGTAGCCCCGGTAGCCTGGACCCATGCGTGTGCACGTCGCCGACCACCCCCTCATCACCCACAAGCTCACGGTGCTGCGCGACAAGCGCACGACCTCGCCGGTGTTCCGTCAGCTGACGGCGGAGCTCATCACCCTCCTCGCCTACGAGGCGACCCGCGGCGTGCGCGTCGAGGAGATCGAGATCGAGACCCCGGTCACCCGCACGACGGGGCTGAAGATCAGCGAGCCGCGCCCGCTCGTCGTCCCGATCCTGCGCGCGGGCCTCGGCATGCTCGACGGCATGACGACCCTGCTCCCGACCGCCGAGGTCGGCTTCCTCGGGATGGCGCGCAACGAGGAGACCTTCGAGCCGTACACGTACGCCGAACGTCTCCCCGACGACCTGAGCGACCGCCAGTGCTTCGTCCTCGACCCGATGCTCGCCACAGGCGGCTCGCTGGGTGCCGCGATCGACTTCCTCTTCGCCCGCGGTGCGCAGGACGTCACCGCGGTCTGCATCCTGGCCGCGCCGGAGGGCCTCGCCGCGATCGAGAAACAGGTCGGCGACCGCGACGTCACGCTCGTCCTGGGTGCCCTCGACGAGCGACTCAACGAGAAGGGCTACATCGTGCCCGGACTCGGCGACGCGGGCGACCGTCTTTACGGGACGGTCTGAGGCGACACCCTTCTGTCGCCGTCCGTGGCGGCGTGCGACGGGAGACCGCCCGCGCCGACCAGGCGTGCGAAGGCGCTCAGTCGGGTGACGCCGTCGGGCGTGCGGGGAAGGTCGTCGAGCAGGCCCGTGCCGTAGACCACGAACGCCGTGTGCATGGCACGGGAGACGGCGACATTGATGCGGTTCTGCAGCAGCAGGAATTCGAGCCCGCGCGGGGCGTCCCGACCGGAGGACGCCGCGAGCGAGACCACGACGACGGCCGCCTCCTGGCCCTGGAACCGGTCGACGGTCCCGACGCGGACGCCCGGGAAGCCGGCCCCGGTCAGTGTCTCCTCCACCAGCACCTGCTGGGCGTTGTAGGGAGTCACGACGATGACGTCCTCCGCCTCCAGCGGACGGGTGATTCCCGCGTCCGTCCAGGGCGCCCCCACGAGATCGCGGACGATGCGCACGACCTCGTCGGCCTCTTCGGGAGACTGCGTCGCGTTGCGCGTGTGCGCGAGGGGGACGGGGACGACGCCGGCGGGAACGCCGTCGAGTGCGCGCAGCGCCGTGTCGGGGTGCGCCTCCAGCTGCCCCTCGTAGGCCAACTGGGAGACCGGCTCGGCGACCTCGGGACGCATCCGACGGGTCCGAGCGAGGAAGTAGCCGCGGTCGGCGGGGATCACGGCGTGATCGTCCATGACCCACCCGAGTGCAGACGTGTCGACCGGTTCCGGGTGCGTTCCCTGACTGACCTGGGGCAGCTGCTGCGGGTCGCCGAGAAGCAGCAGTCGACGGGCTGAGGCCGACACCGCGATGGTGGAGGCGAGCGAGAACTGCCCCGCCTCGTCGATGACCAGCAGGTCGAGGGACCGGCGCGCGACCCGCCCGGTGTGGGTCAGATCCCACGCCGTACCGCCCACGACAAATCCGGCGGGCTGCGACTCGATGTAGCCCGCCAGCTGGTTCTTCGCGATCACGGTGAACCGCTCGTCCCCGGTCGCAGCACCCTTCGGTGCCTTCGCGACCAGTGCCGGATCGAGCCCCGCGGCGACGATCCGGTCGAGCATGTGTTCGACGACGTTGTGCGACTGCGCGACCACGCCGACACGGAAGCCCTTCTCACGGACCAGACGCGCCACCACGTGCGATCCGACGTAGGTCTTGCCCGTGCCGGGCGGGCCCTGCACCGCGAGGTAGCCGTCGTCCAGGCCGACGAGCGCGGCCGCGATGTCGGCGACGTCGTCGCCGGTGCGCGGGAGCGGCCCCTCGTGTCGCGGCGGCCGGCGCAGCAGGAGGTCGGTGGCCGGGTCGGCGGGGAGGGTGGGGGATGCCGCCAGCACGGCGTCCGCCCACTCGTCGATCGCGGCCTGCTGGCTTCCGGCGCGCGGCGGCGCCGGCGGGGTCAGTGCGACGGGGAGCTCCTGCCATGTGAAGCCCTGGTAGGCGTTCTCCTCGATCACGACCCCGTCGTCGAGGACATCGACGACGGAGACGGAGCGCGCGGCGTGGATCCAACGCGGGCTGGTCTCGATCGGGAAGGGGGCCGGCAGTTCGTAGACGGCGTACGGACTCTGACCGACGGTGAGGCGCGTGCCAGGGGCGAACTCGCCGCGGATCTCGACGACGCGGCGCACCGCGGTGAGACCTTCCGGTCGATGCCAGTCGGTCAGCACGCGACAGCGGTCGCGGTCGACCACCACGACGTCGCGCGTGTCCTCCCAGACGGACACCGGCTCGCGCAGTCGCAGGAAGTGCGTGGCCCAGAAGGTCTTCGCCTCGCGTGGGTAGTAGTCGATGGCCGCCGCTCCGAGGCGCAGCGCCTGGGCGACGACCTCGTCCTCGGCATCCACCGCGAAGCGGGCGAGCGCTTCTGCGCGCGGCGACGGCTCGTACACCGCCTCCCCCGCTTCGGGCTCACGCGAGGGCACCAGCTTCGCCTCTCGGGCACGGTCGACGAGCCAGTCCCGCAGGCGACGAGTCGACACGCAGTCGTAGCGGTTGTAGTCGGCGAGGTCGTCGAGGATGAGGCGGGCCGCTGCATCGTCACCGGCGTCCTCGAGCGCACGTGCCTCGACGTAGCGGACGATCGAGTCATCCCCTCGCTGGACGTCGCTGGTCCGGACCTCGTCGCCCATGTAGAGGGGCTCGAGCTTCTTGATGGAGTAGGACCGAGACCCGACGCGGAGGGCGCGACGGACGATCGGGTAGAGGTCGACGAAGACGCCGTCGCGCAGCAGCCGGTCGACTGCCGCCTCCCCCACCCCGTGCCTCGCCGCCATCGCGAGCAGGTGCGTCGGCTCGTACGGGGCGTAGTGGTAGATGTGCATGCCGGGATGCGTGCGGCGGCGGACCGCGACGAACTCGAGGAACTCCTCGAGCGCCCGCTTCTCGTCGGCGAAGGAATGGGCCCACAGGGCGGAGTACTGCTCGGTCTCGTCGACCCAGCCGAAGAGGTAGTCGATCCCCCACTGCACCGCCGCGCCCTCGGTGTAGAGGGGGTCGCCCTCGAAATCGAAGAACAGATCTCCGTGGTCGGGACGCGGGAGGGCGCCGAGCGCCTTCGGGAAGACGACGTCGAAGGTGGGGATCGCGGGTCCCGCCGGAGCGATGCCCGTCGGCACCGGGGCGTCGTCGACGCCGCCGGCCGGGCTCTCGAGCTGCAGCCTCGCTTGCGTGCGCAGCCCCGAGAAGGTGTCCCACGACATCCGCGGCGGGGCCTCGCGGGACGCTGCCAGGGCGTCGATGGTCGCGACCCCCGCTGCCCGCAGGCGGTCGCGCTGAACGGGTCGCATACCGGCGACCAGCAGCAGGTCGCGGTGCGCGACGACCTCGAGGTCGCACGTCGCGCATCGCCCGCAGGCGACGACGCGGAGCTCGCCTCGGTCGTCGCCCCACGGGATCGGCGATCCCGAGGACCCCGCGGGCACGTCGCGGTCCGCGATGAGCGCGCGGAGCCTGTCGCGACGGAGTCCGAACACCGGCATCAGGTCGCGCACGGCGTGGGTGGAGACGGTGCCGTCGCCGAGCAGCAGCTGCACCTCGTCGGCGCGCGTGACGCCGAGGCGGTCGAGCTGATCGACGTATGCCGCCAGCTGCATCAGTGCGGTGACGCGAGCGTGTCGGGCGAGCTTGGTGTCCTGCACGATCCAGCGGCCGTCGGCGGCACGCACGAGGAAATCGGCGAACCCGACGAACTCGTCGGTGGAGAACGCCGCCTGATAGACGACCCGCACGTCGGGGTCGGCGAGCGCCGCGTCGGTCGCGGCCACCGCGGCGGCGAGGCCTGCCGCATCCGACGACCGGGTCTCGGCGATCTCGACCACGGCTCCGGGGTGCGCGTCGCGATAGGCCTCGAACACCCGGCGCTCGTGCTGGGTGCCGAGACGTCCCGCGCGCTCGAGCGTGAGGTCCTCGGGGTCCTCGACCGCCGCGATCCGGCCGAGCTTCGCGTCGATCGCCCGCAGCCAGGCGAATTCGCACTCGGCCGCGGCTTTCAGGTCGCTCGCGCTCCAGACGATCCGGCCGTCGTCTTCGATGTATCGCATGATCCCCTCTCGGGAACCGACACTATCCGCGACCACCGACATGCTTCCCGAGCACGCACAAGCCCCATGGCGGGCGGGCAGGCACCTGACAGACTGGACCCGTGACCCAGGAGCTGCCTTTCGAGAACCCGTACCGGCACGGGTACGCCCGCGTCGCCGCGTGCACGGTGCCGGTGGCCATCGCCGATCCCGCCGCCAACGCCGAGTCGATCCTGGCGAGCGCGCACGCCTGTCACGACGACGGTGTCGCCGTCGCGGTCTTCCCCGAGCTGGGGCTGACCGGGTACGCGATCGAAGACCTCGTGATGCAGGACGTCGTCCTGGATGCCGTCCTCGTCGCGATCGACCGCCTGGTCGCGGCATCCGCCGACCTCACCCCTCTGCTGATCGTCGGCGCTCCCCTGCGGATCGAGAACCGGCTCTACAACTGCGCCGTCGTCATCCACCGCGGCAGCGTCCTCGGCGTCGCGCCGAAGTCCCACCTCCCCACGTACCGCGAATTCTACGAGTCGCGCTGGTACGCCCGCGGCGACGACGCGCCGAGCCACATGGCCCTCGCCGGCGCGGAGGTGCCGGTGGGTACCGACCTGCTGTTCGAGGCGACGGACGTGCCGGGACTCGTCGTGCACGCCGAGATCTGCGAGGACTTCTGGGTGCCCGTGCCGCCGTCCTCGCACGCCGCGCTCGCGGGCGCGACGGTGCTCGCGAATCTGTCGGGGAGCCCCATCACCATCGCCCGCGCCGAGGACCGCCGCATCCTCGCGCAGTCGCAGTCCTTCCGGTGTCTCGCTGCCTACGTCTACGCCGCCGCAGGACAGGGTGAGTCGACCAACGACGTCTCGTGGGACGGGCAGACGATCATCTACGAGAACGGCACCCTCCTCGCCGAGACCGAGCGCTTTCCCGACGGTCCGCGCCGGGCGGTCGCCGACGTCGATCTCGACCGGCTGCGCCAGGACCGGCTGCGCCAGGGCACCTTCGAGGACAACGCGCGCAGCGTCGGGGTGCCCGTGCGCCGCATCCCGTTCACCGTCGCCGCGGCGGCATCCGTCCGCGGACTCCGACGACCGCTCGACCGGTTCCCGTTCGTCCCCGACGACCCGGCCCGTCTCGACCTCGACTGCTACGAGGCGTTCAACATCCAGGTCTCCGGTCTCGAGCAGCGCCTGCGCGCGATCGGACAGCCGAAGCCGGTCATCGGCGTCTCGGGCGGCCTCGACTCGACGCACGCTCTGCTGGTCGTCGCCCGCGCGATGGACCGGATGGGCAGGCCCCGCAGCGACATCCTCGCGTTCACGATGCCGGGCTTCGCCACCGGCGACCACACGAAGTCGAACGCGATCGCCCTCGCCGAGGCGATCGGAGCGACGATCGAGACGATCGACATCCGGCCGATGGCCACCGAGCTGCTGACGGGACTCGGACACCCGTTCGCCGAGGGCGAGCCGGTGTACGACGTCACGTTCGAGAACGTCCAGGCGGGCGCACGCACCGACTTCCTCTTCCGCCTCGCGAACCAGCGCGGCGGCATCGTCATCGGCACCTCCGACCTGTCCGAACTCGCCCTCGGCTGGGCGACTTACGGCGTCGGCGACCACATGGCGCACTACGGCGTCAACGCGGGCGTCCCCAAGACCCTCATCCAGCACCTCATCCGGTGGGTGATCGCGCACAGCGACGAGTCGGGGACGACCCTCACCGACCGCGCGAAAGAGGTGCTCCGGGCAGTGCTCGACACCGAGATCAGCCCCGAGCTGGTGCCGGCGGGCGCGGACGGCAAGGTGCAGTCGACCGAGAGCACGATCGGCCCGTACGCGCTGCACGACTTCACGCTCTTCCACGTGCTGCGCTACGGCTTCCGCCCGTCGAAGATCGTGTTCCTGGCCGAGCAGGCATGGGCGGACGCGGATGCCGGGGCGTGGCCCCCCGGCTTCCCGGAGGACGAGCGGTACGCCTTCGACCGCGAGACGATCGTGCGGTGGCTGCGGGTGTTCCTGCAGCGCTACTTCGGATTCGCGCAGTTCAAGCGCAGCGCCGTGCCCAACGCCCCGAAGGTCTCGCCCGCGGGCTCGCTCTCGCCCCGGGGCGACTGGCGCGCACCCTCCGACGGCAATGCCGCGGCCTGGCTCGCCGATCTCGACGCCGCCTTCCCCCGCCCGTCGCACTGACGTGCGGGTGCGATGATGGATCGGTGAAGCTCCTCGTCGCCGCCCTCGACTCCGAACTGGTCGCCTTCCCGGAGGAGCTTCCCGGCTTCGACCGTCTCGTGACGGGTCCCGGCAAGCTGCAGGCGACGTACGCACTCACCCGCGCGCTCGACCGCGGGGAGTACGAGGAGATCGTGGTGGTCGGCACCGCAGGCTCGGTCGATCCCGAGGCGACCGGCGTCCACGACGTGACCACCGCGCTGCAGCACGACGTCTCGGACGTCGACGGCATCGCCGGTCAGCACGTGTCGCTGCCGGCGACCGTGTCGATCGCCGGACGCGACGGCACGATCATCGCGACCGGCGACCACTTCGTGGACGACGCCGGAACCGTGGAGGCCATCCGCGCACTCGGCGGCACCCTCGTGGACATGGAGGCGTACGCCTACATCTGGGTGGCGCAGCAGTTCGGCGTGCCCATCCGTGTGCTGAAGGCCGTCTCCGACAGCGCGCAGGACGACGCGATCACCGATTGGCGCGACGCGGTCGCCGCCTGCAGCGTGCAGCTGCGCGGACGGATCACCGAGCTCTACGGCGTCTGAGCGCGACCCGTGGGCGCCGTGGGACTCAGGCGTCGCGACGGGCGAAGAGCGACCGGAGGACGAAGAACACGATCAGCGCGACGATTGCGACGACGACCAGCTTCGCAGCGAAGAAGACGAGCTTCAGCACGACATCCACGACGATCCACGCGATGACGATCGCGATGATGACACCCAGGATCGTCCAGATCATGCCCTTCTTCATGCGTCCAGCCTAGGGCCCGCGGCGGCCGCGGGGATCCGGGGTCAGTTCGACGGCGCGGATGCCGCGCTCGCGGGCGTCGCCGGCGTCGCGGGCGTCACCGGCGACGGGGGCGTGAGCGGCGACGGCGGCGTGGCCTGCGTCACCGGGGTCGGCGTCGTGACCGGGGTCGTCGCGGAGGGCGGGGTGACGGGGCTCGGCGTCGGGGTCACGGCCGTGACGACCTTCGCCGTGTCGTTCGTCACGTCCACCGTCACCGGGGTGGAGCCGTCGAGGGTCGGCGTCGACGTGCCGGTCAGCTGGCCGCCCGGAAGGGTCGTCCCCTCCGGGTCACGCAGGTCCATGGCGGCGGCGGCGGCGGTCGCACCGCCGGCGATGAGGCCCAGACCGACGATGCCGGTCACTCCGTACGCGATCCACTTCTTGGTCTTCATGATCCTGTCTCCTGGTCGAAGGGGCGGGTGCTCGCCCGATGGCATCAGCCTGACCGACGGGGCTAAGCCGACTCGAAGGCGTTCATGAGAGGGCCCTTATGTTCGCCGCGCCCGTCGCACAGGGCGGCCGCCACCCGCAGCAGCCCGCGGGCTCGTGCCCGGTCGCCGGCATCGACCGCGGCCAGCGCGTGGCCGATGAGGTGCGCCGCCGAGAGGGGGGCGCTGTCGGGGACATCCCGCCAGCGTGCCGCGGCGGCATCCGCCACCTCCCACAGCGCGGGGGATGCATCCGCCCCCGACAGCGTCGCACTCGCGATCGTGTGGCCCAGGAAGGCCGCCACGTCGTCCGCGGGGTGCCCGACACCCGCGGTGTCGACGTCGATCAGACCGGTCACCTGTCCGCCGGCGTCGACGAAGATCTGACCGAGGTGCAGGTCGCCGTGCACACCCACGGATGCCGAGGTGGTGGGGGCGCCGTCGCGGGGGATCTCGTCGAGCAGGACGTCGATGCCGGTGTCGATGCCGCGCAGGCGGGATTCGTACCAGCCCCGTCTCGTCGCGATCGACGTCCGCGCGCTGCCCTTGAGCGGCGCGGCGGCGATCCGCGCGCGCAGCTCGTCCACCCGGTCCAGGAGCAGCTCGGGGGCGAGCGCGCCGGTCGCGGCCGCGTCGATGGCCGGAGTCCCGGAGGCGTGCGCCGTCACGAGGATGCCGTCGGGCGCCCACCCTGTCACCCCGGGCACCGGAAGGCCGGCCGAACGGAACGCGGTGTGCAGCTCCACGATGCGCTCGACGCGCCGCGGGCGGACGACCTTGACCCAGACCGGCTCGCCGTCGCCCGCCGCACGCACGACGGCACGGCGGCCCGGCCGGTAGGCGACCAGGACCGGGGTGCCGCCGCTGTGAACGCCGAGCCGCGCCAGGAGGATCGACAACGCCTCGCCGAACGCGACGGGAGCGAGCGCGGGGAGGTGCGGGTCGGCCGGGTGCATCCAGATGCGCGCGACCCCTTCCAGCGCGAGACCGGTCTCCTCCCGGACGGGCAGGAGGGACGTGTCCACGTAGGCGTACGCCTCGGCCTCACCCGGCAGCCGGAAGCCGGCGACGGTCCCCTCGCCGAGCGGCTCCCGGCCGATCGGGGCCAGCTGCGACTCCTCGAGGTCGAGGGCGTCCGCGAGCAGGGCGGCCTCGGGTGTCACGGTGGGCGCTGGCATGTGTCGATCCCACCACGATCAGCACGGCGGAGGGCGTGAGACCTTTCTTAGGGTGACGTCGCGGCGGCGCGACGTCGCGATACTGGAGGGCATGGATGCCGCCCCCCGCCGCCGCTTGCTGGTGTCGGTGCGCACACGCATCGTCGTGGCGATCACTCTCGTCGCCGCGATCGGGCTCGCCTCGGTGGGCCTGACCGTCTACGTCGTCGAACGCACGACGAACCTGCAGAGCATCGAGGACCGCCTCAGCGACAACCTCGAATCGGCTCGCTACATCGTCGCGGCGGGCAACAACGACACCGGGGGGTGGACGAGTGCCGAGGAGGCGCTGCGGCAGGTCGTCCAGCGCATGAGCCCCGACGACAACACAGGGGCCGTCGGGATCATGGCAGGCAACGCCCGCTTCACCCCCGGCATCCGGTTGGACGTCGACCCGAGCAGGGACAGCGACTTCGTCTCCGCCGCTGCCGAGGCGGGGGCAGGCGGCGCCCCCGTCGTCCGCACGTACAGCGGGAACGGGGTCACGTGGCGCTACCTCGCGGTCCCGATCGCCATCGAGGGCGACACGACACCCGGGGACGTCGTGTTCGCCCTCGTGTACGACGTGGAGGCCGAGCTCGCCGAGATGGACGGACCGGCGCGGGCCTACCTCCTCGCGAGTGCCATCGCGTTGATGATCATCACCGCCGTCGCCTTCATCGTGTCGACGCGACTGCTGCGCCCGCTGCGGCGGATGCGCGAGACGGCGGAACGGGTCTCGGGCCAGTCGCTGTCCGAGCGGCTCCCCGTCGAGGGCGAGGACGATGTCTCCGAACTCGCCGCGACGATGAACGCCATGCTCGACCGGCTCGACGAGGCCCTCGACTCGCAGCGACGCCTGCTGAGCGACGTCGGGCACGAGCTGAAGACCCCCATCACGATCGTCCGCGGGCACCTCGAGGTGATGGACCCGCGCGATGTCGCCGATGTGGAGAGCTCCAGGGACCTGGCCGTCGACGAGCTCGACCGGATGCACAACCTCGTGCACGACCTCGGTGCCGCCGCCGCTCTGCACGGTCCGCGGCCGGTGACCCTCTCCCCCGTCGACACGGCGGACCTGCTGACGCAGGTCGTCCGCAAGGCCGGCGCTCTCGCCGATGCGTCCGTGACGGCGGGACCGGCGGTCGACGTCGTCATCGCGGCCGATGCTGAGCGGCTCACTCAGGCGCTCCTGCAGCTCGCGCAGAACGCCGTCACACACGGGGGCGGCGACATCGTCCTGAGCAGCAGGCTGACGGAAGACGCGGTGGAGTTCCGCGTGCGCGACCACGGTCCCGGTGTCCCCGACGACCAGAAGCCGTTCGTGTTCGACCGGTTCCACCGGGGAACGGATGACGGTCGCGGAAGCGGGCTGGGTCTCAACATCGTCCAGGTCATCGCGAAGGCGCACGGCGGTTCCGCGCGGGTGGCGGATGCCGAGGGCGGCGGCGCGGTCTTCATCCTGTCCATCCCGCACGAGGGTGCGGTGGCCGACGACGATAGGCTGCCGGATCGACCGCCGACACCCGTCACCATCTCCGAGGAGCGCTGAGCGTGGCATCCATCCTGATCGCCGAGGACGAGGCGCGCATCGCCGGTTTCGTGGAGAAGGGGCTGCGGGCTGCGGGGTACGCGACGCAGATCGCGGCGACCGGCCCTGACGCCCTCCACCTGGCGCAGACCGACGAATTCGACCTGCTGGTACTGGACGTGAACCTGCCGGGCATGGACGGTTTCCAGGTTCTGGAGCAGCTGCGCGGCAGCGGGTCGCGGATGCCGATCATCATGCTGACGGCCCGTGTCGAGCTTCAGGACACGGTGGCCGGCCTCGAGGGCGGTGCGGACGACTACCTCGGCAAGCCGTTCCGGTTCGACGAACTGCTCGCACGGATCCGGCTGCGGATGCGCAAGGACGACGACAGCAGCGGCGCCCCCGCCCTCTCGCACCGCGACCTGACCCTCGACATCCGGACGCGCGAGGCCCGGGTGGCGGGAACCCGCGTCGAGCTCTCGGCGCGCGAGTTCGCCCTCGCGGAGGAGTTCGTCCGCAACGCGGGCCACGTGCTCAGCCGCGAGCAACTGCTGAGCCGCGTGTGGGGGTATGACTTCGATCCGGGCTCGAACGTCGCCGACGTGTACGTCGGGTACCTCCGGCAGAAGCTCGGGTCGGATCGCATCGAGACGGTCCGCGGCGTCGGCTACCGGATGGTGTGACCCGCGGGGCTCAGCGCCTCCTGCCGCACGACGCTCGGTCCCTCCGGTGTCGCCTCGACGACGAGCTGAGCCGGGATCTGGTCCTTCATCGCCTCGACGTGACTGATGACCCCGACGACCCGCCCGCCGGCGCGCAGCTCGTCCAGGGTGCGCATGGCGAGTTCGAGCGTCTCGGGATCGAGCGAGCCGAAGCCCTCGTCGATGAACAGCGTGTCGAGCCGGATGCCACCAACCCGGGACGTGACCACCTCGGCGAGGCCGAGGGCGAGCGCCAATGAGGCGAGGAACGTCTCGCCGCCCGAGAGGGACTGCGGCGACCGGAGCCGCCCGGTGTGCGCATCGAGGACCTCGATGGACAGACCGGATGCCGCGCCGCGAGCCTGCCGCGCATCGGAATGACGAAGCGTGTACCGGCCCGACGACATCTCCGACAGCCGGAGGTTGGCGGCGGCGACGATCTCCTCGAGCTCGGCGGCGAGGACGAAGGTCTCGAGATCCATCTTCATCGTGTTCGGCGCTCGGCCGGCGACCGTGTCGGCGAGACGGGTGACGGCAGCGGCATCCTCCGCCTGCGTCGCCACGGCCTCAGCCGCCGTCTCGATGCGGGCGAGGAGGTCGCGGAGTCCGGCAGCGGCGCTCGCCGCGTCGGCCTCGGCTGCGATGGCCGCGGTGCGTGCGTCGTCGGCGGCCGTCGCCGCATCCGCCGCTGCGGCGACGGCATCGGGGTCGAGGGTCTCGTCGACGGAGGCGAGCTCGAGCTCGAGGGTGCGCGCCTGCGCGGCCGCCAGGCCGGCGGCATGCGCCTCGATCCGCTCGGCGAGCCGGGTCGCCTCGTCCGCCGGCAGGAGCGCGTCGAGCACGTCCGCGGGAGCGTCGAACACCGAGGCTTCGAGGCGCTCGTCACGGTCGCGCTGCGCCAGGTGGGCGGCCTCGCGTCGTGTGCGCTCGGTGCGCCGGAGGTCGAGCAGGCGCGTCGCGAGGAGCCGGTGCTCCTCGTCCGCGGCGATCCGCGCGGCGACGCTCTCATGCTCACCGCGGGCGGCCGCCACCGCCCGTTGAGCGGTGTCGAGCACCGTCTCGGCGGCGGCGATCTCCTCGCGCAGCGCGCCGGCACGCCGGCGAAGCTGCGTCGCCTCGCCGAGAGCGGCGGCCTCGAGCGCGTCGATGTCCTCGACGGCCCTCGTGAGTCCGTCGAGCCGGTCGCGCGCGGCGCGGGCCGCAGCGAGCTCCGCGTCGAGGCCCTCGAGCGCCGTCACGAGGTCGTCGACGTCCCGGCCACCTGACGATGCGGTCGCGGCGGCGACGGCCTCGCGGGCGGCTGCGGCCGCCTTCGCCGCATCCCGCTCCGCGGCGGCGGCGGTGTCTCGGGCGCGTTCGGCGGCGGCGAGATCGTCGTCGGTGACGTGCGCGGTGTCGTGCGTCGCGGGACGGGGGTGCGCCGTCGCACCGCAGACGGCGCACGGCTCGCCGTCGACGAGGGATGCCGCGAGCTCCCCCGCGTAGCCGCGAAGGCGCCGCCGGAGGAGCTCACCCACGTGCGCCGAGGCCGAGGCGGAGCGGGCGTTCGCCTCCGCGTAGGCGGCCTCGGCTGCCGCTGCGGCCGGGGTCAGTCGCTCGAGGGAACGCGCCGCATCCAGGCGGGGCGCCAGATCCCCCCGCGCGGTGGAGAGGTCGTCATGCCGATCCGCGACCGCGCGGGTCTGCGCCAGGTCGGCCGCCGCCTGGCGGCGCCGCTCGGGCACGGCAGCCAGGGCGGCATCGAGATCCCGGAGGGCGTCCTCGACCTTCTCGAGCTCTTCCCGGCGCAGGCGCTGGGCGTCGGTCAGTGTCGCGGCTGAGCGCTCCGCCTCGGCGGCGTCCTGAGCGCGCGCGATGCGGCCCGTGAGGTCCTCGATCACGGCGTCCAGGTCGTCCGCGGCGGACCCGCCGGCGGCGACCCACTCGTCCTCCGCCGTCTGACGCGTCTGCTGCGCGACCGTCCACTCACCGGCGGCGCGGGCCGCGGTCTCGACGGGAGCGCGCAGCGCCTCAGCGGCGCGAGCGCGTCCGACCTGCGCGCGGAGGACGTCGATCTCCGGAGCCTGCGCCTCTCGGGCAGCGAGGTCGCCGCGCGCCGTCTGCAGGTCGGCGAGGCGCTGGCCGACCTCCAGGAGACGCCGATGCTCGGACACGGCGACCTCGGCGCGGGTCGTCGCGAGCGCGCGCTCGTTGCCGCGAGCCTCCACCCGATACTGGGCGCGCGCGACGGCGCGCTCGACGGCGGCCTTCCTCCCGAGAAGGTCCGCGTCGACCGGGGCGTCGCCGCCGTCGGCCGGGTGGAGCGCGTGCGCGGTGATCTCGCGCTCCGCGACGTCGAGCAGCGTGCGCACGCGCGCGCCGCTGTCGTCGAGTCGCTTCTGCGCCTCACGCCGACGGTCCTCGAGCGCATCCTTGTACCCCTCGAAGCGGCGCGTGCCGAACAGCGTCCGCAGCAGCTGCTGCCGCTCCGCGTTCCCGGCCAGGAGGAATCGGGAGAACTTGTTCTGCGCGAGCAGGATCACCTGCTGGAACTGCTGCGCGCTGAGGCCGAGGACCTCATCGAGAGCGATCCCGACCTCACGCTGCTTGGCGGCCCGCCCGATCCAGGCTTCGTCGACCCACTCCTCGAGTTCCGCCCGCGCGGGCTCGAGGGTGAGTCCGCCCCCGCGTTTCGCCGGACGCTCGTACTCCGGCGCACGGGTCACCCGCCAGCGCGTGCCGCCGACCGTGAACTCCAGGCGCACCTGGGTCGGGTCGGTCAGGAAGCTGTGGTCGCTGCGCAGCCGACGGTCGCCCCCCTCATAGCGCGGAACCGACCCGTAGAGCGCGAAGCTCACCCCGTCGAGGATGCTGGACTTCCCGGCGCCCGTGCGCCCTGAGATGAGGAACAGACCGTCGTCGTCGAACGCGTCGAAGTCGACCGTCTGGCGCTCGCGGAACGGGCCGAATCCGGTGACTTCGAGGCGGTGCAGCTTCACGCGAGCGCCTCCTGGCGCACCCGCTCGTCGAGCACGTCGTCGAGGACCTCCGCCTCGCGCTCGGACGGCCCCTGCCCCTCTCGCACGTGCGCGAGGAAGGCTTCGACGAGCTCGCGGTCGGTACGCGCCGCCCGCACCCGCTCGACGTAGCTGCGCCGGTCCCCCGACCGCACGACGGCGGGCGCGTGCACGACCTTCGCGCAGAACGGGAACCGCTGCTGCAGGCGGCGCAGCGGGTCGGCCTCGGGCAGGTCGTCGGTGTACTCGACGCACACCCAGGCCTCCGCGGCGGTCTCGTACTGCTCGTCCTCGAGGATCTCGGCGAACGAGCCGCGCAGCGTCACGAGTCGCCGTGGCACCGGGAGCTCGAGCCATTCCACGGATGTCAGGCCCTCGGCGTCCAGGTCGATCAGCCACGACCCGCGCGGCTTGTCACCCTCGCCGAAGTTGTAGTGCAGCGGCGCACCGGCATACCGGACGTTCTCGGCCAGCCGCTGGCGCCCGTGGATGTGCCCGAGGGCCATGTAGTCGACACCGTCGAAGGTCGACAGCGGGACGACGTCGAGGCCGCCCTGCTGGATGTCGCGCTCGAGGTGGGGGGTGGGCTCGACACCCGCGGCGAAGCAGTGCGCGATCGCGACCGACCGCCCGCGCCGCTCGGCGAGGTCCGCGCGGACGAGGTCCATGGCACGACCGAGCACCGCGGCCTGGGTGCGGACGCCCTCCCACCGGTGACGCAGAAGGGCGGGCTCGAGGTACGGGATGCCGTAGAAGTGGACCGGACCATGGTCGTCGTCGATCGTGAGCGGGGTGCCGACGGCATCCGGATCGGTCAGGACGTGGATGCCGTCGCGCAGCAGCCCCGCCTGGAAACCCAACCGGGCCGCGGAGTCGTGATTGCCGCTCGTCACGACGACCCGCGCGCCCGCGTCGGCGATGCCGCGGAGCGCGTCGGAGAGCAGCGTGTAGCACGCGGCGGCGGGGGTCGCGGAGTCGAAGACGTCGCCCGCGACGATCACGACGTCGACGCCGTGTGCGCGCACCTGCGCGGTCAGCTCGTCGAGCACGCCGCGGAGCGCGTCGAGCGTGGAGTGACCGTGGAAGGTCCGCCCGATGTGCCAGTCGGAGGTGTGCAGGATGCGCATGCTGACACGGTAGATCGGACCCCCGACATCGCCGCCGAGGCGTGCCGGGGCCGCGTCAGTCCGCGGCGGGAACGACGGTACCGCGGCGGCGCAGGCCGATGAGGTCGATCACCGAGACGAGGGTCGCGATGGCGAGGAAGACCCCGACCGCGGCCATCCCGTAGGCGTAGGCGTCGTGGTAGACCGCGAGCGAGTCGAGCCCGGCATCCTTCTCGCGGTAGATAGACGCGTAGAACAGCGACAGTCCGATCGCGGTTCCGACCGCTGTCCCCACGCGCTGCCCGAGCTGGCCGACGGAGCCCGCGAGGCCGCCCTCGCGCACGGCGATCTCGGAGAGGGTCAGCGTCTGGTTGGGTGAGACGACGAGGCCACCTCCCGCGCCGGCGACCAGCAGTGCCGCGGCCATCCCGTAGGCGACCGTCTCGCGGGGCATCGTGAAGGCGACAATCGTGAGCGCGACCACGCTGACCAGCACGGTCACGAGGCCGATCGTCACGAGCTGGCGACCGAGGCGGTTGACGAGGAGTCCGCCGTAGTACGAGCTCGCCGCACTCGCGACGGCGAACCCGATGGAGACCATGCCCGCGAACACCGGCTCGAGCCCGACGCCCAGCTGCAGGAAGAGGGTGCCGAGCAGGAACATCGGCGGGATCGCGGTGAAGTAGGCCACGACGACCAGCGTTCCGTTGCGGAAGGAGCGGATGCGGAACATCCGGAACGGGATGAGCGGCTGACGACCGGATGCCGCGTACCGCCGCTCCCACCAGAAGAAGAGCGCCGCGAAGAGGACGAAGGCGGTCAGCAGCCACCAGCGGTTCGGGTCGTCGTCCGGCGAGCCCGTCGTGAACAGGAACGGCCACATCAGCGAGACGATCATTAGGCCGAAGAGAACGATGCCGACCGGGTCGAGCTGCAGGGGGCGGCCGCTGGCCTGACGGGTTTGCGGCAGGATCCAGATCACGCCGGCGAGCACGAGGAGGCACAGCGGCACGTTGAACCAGAAGATGCCGCGCCAGCCGTCGGTCGGACCGCCGAGCGCGATCATCAGACCGCCGAGAGTCGGGCCGAACGCGGTGGCGATGCCGATCGTCGCGCCGAAAAGACCGAATGCGCGGCCGCGCTCCTTGCCCGTGAACAGCTGCTGGATCGTGCCCATGACCTGCGGCATCTGGATGCCGGCGGCGATGCCCTGGACGAGTCGGGCCGCCATCAGCACCTCGATGGTGGGCGCGAGGGCACACACCGCGCTCATGACGGTGAACAGGCTCAGCCCGACGATGAACAGCACCTTGCGGGAGCGCTGGTCGCCGAGCCGGCCGAAGGGCACGAGCGCGAGGCCGAAGGTGAGGATGTAACCCGACACGACGAGCTGCAGCTGGGTCGAGGTCGCGTCGAGGGACGCCTCGATCGCCGGGAGACCGACATTGACCTTGCTGAGGTCGAGGATCGTGAACGCCGCCACCGAGACGCACACCCAGAAGGCCCGCCAACGCTGCGAGGAGGACAGGGGGATGCTGGCGGTGGCAGGGGATGTCATGACCGTCCCACGCTACCGGCCCCGCGGCGACCCGAGGCGGACGGGCTCAGGATGCCGCGGCTCGCTCGGCCTTCTTGCGCTCCTGGAACTCGCGCAGGGCCTCGTACCGATCGGCCGATCGCGCGCGTCGCTTCTCGGCCTCCTCATCGCGGTCCTTCGGCGGCACGGCGGACACCAGATCGTCGAGCAGCTGACGCGTCGCCGCGGCGATCTGCTCGACGGCGAGGTCGAACGCCTCCTGATTGGCGCGCGACGGTCTCGTCATGCCGCTGATCTTGCGGACGTACTGCAGGGCGGCGTCGTGGCACTCGGCGTCCGTCGCGGCGGGCTCGAAGTTGTGGAGCGGCACGATGTTGCGGCACATGGCCGCCACGGTACGCCGCCTCGCAGGGCGCCGCCAGGGTCACTCGGCGCGAAGCTCCGCCTGCTCGTCGGTCAGCACGTCGGGATCGAGACCCTGCTGGATCTCGGCACTCTCGACGAACGGATCGGGAGCGGCGTCCGGCATCGGGGCGCCCTCGGCGCGACCGCGGTCGGCGGCATCCTGCTGCTCCTTCTCCTCATTCGTCACCGCACCCGAGGCGATGATCGAGGACTCGTCCTCCGACCAGCCGCCGGCGGGTGCGGCCTCGCTCGTCCGGTCGTTCTCGTCGTGATCCATGGCCGTCTCCTCGCGCCTCGTCGTCCGCCCATCGTTCACCGCGCCGCGCCGAGGGTCGACGGGCTTGACCGCACCGGGCCATCGCGACTACGAACGAGAGGCGAGGGGAAGAGACCAGGATGTCGGGACACGGGCGGGACACCGCGGGAGCACCGTTCGTGGTGACCCTCGTCGTCGACCTGCCGATCGCCAAGCCCGACGCCCTCGAGACGATCGCGTTCGTGTGCGACGGGGTCGTCGAGCACGCGCGGACCGCCTACCCGCGCGTCAGCCTCTCCCCCGGCGCATGGGCCGAGGTGCAGATACCCAAGTTCGGTGACCCGCCGCCGCTGGCGGTCGACGTGTGCTCGGACGGATCGATCGAGGTCGCGCGCGCAGCGGCCGAGCGCCTGCGGGGCGCGCTCGAGCGGCTCGGCTGGCGGATACGCGATCCCCGGCCGGGCGAGGCCTGACCGGGTCAGGCGGTGCGCCGC
This sequence comes from Microbacterium sp. NPDC080005, assembly GCF_040702445.1. NCBI lineage: Bacteria > Bacillati > Actinomycetota > Actinomycetes > Micrococcales > Microbacteriaceae > Microbacterium > Microbacterium sp. NPDC080005. Next base: position 68,197 of record NZ_JBFBLD010000002.1, read on the forward strand.
TCCTGCAGCAGCGCCTCGTGCCCGGGATTCGCCTCGAACCAGTCGGCGACGTACCAGCACACCGGGATGACCCGTCGGTCACCGCGTCGCTCGAGGTCGGCGACCGCGCGTCGGACGAGCTCACCGGCGTAGCCCGACCCGCGGAACGTCGGGATCGTATAGGCACGGGTGAGCGCAACGGTGCGACCGTCGTCGTTGTAGTCGAGGACGCTGACGAGGTCTTTGCCGCGATGCAGGGTGTAGCGCGCGGCATCCTTCTCATCCGTGAACATCAGCTCGCTCATGCGATCACGGTACGCCGATCGGGCGCTCGCATGGACGATGCCCAGCGGATTGAGCAATCTGTCACATTCCGTCATGCGGACGTTGCCGAGGGGCGGCGGTTTGACACATGGCGACGCGCTTCGTCATAATCGGCCACATGACTGACTTCGCACGCACTCTGTCCGCCCGGGAGGCGAACGGAACTGCCGGCATCATGATGCCGCAGCGTGCTGTCATGTGTTGCCGAATGTGTCGCTGACACGGTGATCCCCGCCGGGTCGCGCCGCCGTTTCTGAACACGGTGTCGTCCGACCCCCGAGGCTCCGGCTCCTCCGCCCACAACGCGGATGCCGGTGGCCTCGCACATCGGCCCCAGTGAGGCCATCCGCGCAACACTCCCGAACCCGCGTCCCGCTCCGGGTTCCCCCTTCGAAGGACATCGCCATGTCGACCTCCGCTCTCCTCTCCGCTCCCACCGCCCCCCGCCACCTCCGCGCCGTCGAGGACATCGCTCCTCCCCGTCCCGTCGCGCCGCGCCCCGCGCCGTCGTCGAGCGGACTCCCTGCCGGCACCGCACCGCGCGGGTTCGCCCTCTACGTCGGCCTCGACGAGCTGAAGGCCGCCGCCGACGGTGTCAGCCTCTCGGTCATCGTCGACGCCCTGCGTCGCACCATCGCCGAGCTGGCCCCCTCCGCCGAGACGCACGCGACCGTGGCTCTCGCCCCGGTCGGCGCAGGCGGCCGTGACGTCGACGTCGTCCGGCTGGCCCTGCACGAGCCCGCCGCCGTCGCCCGCACCAAGCCCGAGGAACCCCTCGACGAGCACGTCCCCGGCGGCGTCACCATCGACATCTCCCGTCGCCGCGTCCACATCGACGGCGAGACCGCGTCGCTGACGTTCAAGGAGTTCGAGCTGCTGCAGTACCTCGTCCTGCGCGAGGGCCGCACGATCGAGCGCACCGAGCTCGTCTCGTCGCTGTGGAGCCACGCCGACGGCGACGACGCTCCCGGCGAGCGCACGATCGACGTGCACGTGCGCCGCCTGCGCTCGAAGCTCGGCCGCTACGAGGACATCGTCCGCACGGTGCGCGGCATCGGCTACCGGTTCGACCGTCACGCCGACGTCGTCATCCGCTACGGCCACGGCACCCCCTCGCCCGACCGCTTCTGATCAGCCGGCTGTCGGCCCCCGGACGTAGGGTGTCGGCATGAGGACGGTACTGCGCGAACGGATGCCGCGACCCGCGGCACCCTCGTCGCTCAAGCCCCTCGAGGCCGAGTACCGACCCCGCGTCCCCGTCGACGCGACGGGTGCGGTCCGCTACCAGCAGCGCGGCGCGCACGACCCGTCGCAGACCACGGTCGACGGCGTGATCTGGCGCGCGACGCGGACGCCGGAGGGTGTGGCCACGATCGCGATCCGCCCGGGCCTGCGCACCGTCCGTGCGGCCGCGTGGGGACCCGGCGCGGCCTGGTCGCTCGATCAGCTGCCACGGCTGTGCGGGGCGGGCGACGACCCCGACGGCTTCGACGCGTCGCGGCATCCGGTCATCGCCGCCACGCATCATCGGCGGCCAGACCTGCGCATCGGCGCGACCGACCTCGTCTTCGACGCCCTCGCGAGCAGCGTCTTCGAGCAGAAGGTGACGGGCCTGCAGGCGTTCGGTGCGTGGCGCTGGATCCTCACCCATTACGGCGAGCCCGCACCCGGCCCCACGCCCCGGCCGATGTACGCTCCGCCGGCGGATTGGCGGATGATCCCGAGCTGGTCATGGCATCGCGCAGGCCTCGAGCCGCCACAGTCACGCACCATCACGGACGCCGCGCGGCGACGCGCCTCCATCGAGCGTGCCGCCGTCGCCGCGACGACGGGCGACGAGCGCGACCGCGTCTTCACGAGCCTGCCGGGCGTCGGGATCTGGACGAGCGCCGAGACCCGCATCCGGGCGTTCGGCGACCCCGATGCCGTGAGCTTCGGCGACTATCATGTCGCGCACCGCGTCGGATACGCCCTCACCGGGTCGCGCGTCGACGACGACGGGATGCGCGAGCTGCTGGAGCCGTGGAAGGGGCACCGACAGCGTGTCATCCGCCTCATCGAGGTGTGCGGGGTGGTCGAGCCGCGGCGCGGCCCGCGGCTCGCACCGGAGGATCACCGCCGCCGCTGAGCGCCGCTTAGGCTTGCGGCATGGCTCAGCGACAGCGGGGACGCGGATTCTGGTTGCTCGGCACGGTAGTGCTGTTCGTCGGCGGCATCCTGTTCGGACTGGTGCTGCAGAACGTGTGGGTCGGGCTCGTGCTGGCCGCGGCCATCTCCATCGGCTGGCTCATCGCGTACGAATCGCGCCGCGGACGCAACGAGGGCATCTACGACCGCGACGACGACGGCGCGCAGCTCTAGTAGTAGACCGCCAGGGGGCCGCGCGGACCGTCGACGACGTCCACCGGGGTCTCGAAGATGTCGGTGAGCACGTCGGCGCGGATGATCTCGCCCGGCGTGCCGAAGGCGGCGACCCGACCGTCCTTCATCGCGCAGACGCGGTCGGCGTAGTGACCGGCGAAGTTGATGTCATGCAGGACGACCACGATCGTCCGTCCGAGCTCCGTCGCCGCCCGCTGGAGGTGGCTCATCATCTGCACGGCGTGCTGGATGTCGAGGTTGTTGAGCGGCTCGTCGAGCAGGACGTACTCCGTGTCCTGGGCGAGGACCATCGCGACGTACGCGCGCTGCCGCTGGCCGCCCGAGAGCTCGTCGAGATACCTGCCCTCCAGCCCGCGGAGGCCGAGGAAGTCGATCGACCGGTCGATGATCTCCTCGTCCGCGACAGTGAGACGGCCCTGCGAGTGCGGGTAGCGTCCGAATCCCACGAGCTGACGCACCGTCAGGCGGGTGACGAAATGGTTCTCCTGCCGCAGGATCGCGATGACCTTCGCGAGCTCGCGGGACTTCGTCGCCGTGACGTCGTGACCTCCCACCGAGATCGATCCCCTGTCCGCGGCGAGGAGACGTCCGACCATCGTGAGGAGCGTCGACTTGCCGGCGCCGTTGGGCCCGATCAGTGCGGTGATGCCGCCGGCGGGCAGGTCGAGGGTGACCGGACCGATCGCGACCTCGGTGCTGTAGCGCTTCTCGACGGCGGTGAGCGAGATCACAGGCGTCCCTTTCGGAGCAGGTGGATGAGGAAGAGGGAACCACCGACGATCTCGACGATGATCCCGACCGACCCGGCGGCGTAGAAGACGTGCTTCAGGACGAGGTAGGCACCGCCGAGCACCACGAAACCCACGAGGGCCGAGAGCGCGAACATGCGCCGATGGTCGAAGGTGTCGGCGAGCTGGTAGGTGAGCATCGCGACGAGGAGCCCGAAGAACGTCATCGGCCCGATGAGCGAGGTCGACACGGCCATGAGCACCGACACCAGCAGCAGGGCGAGGATCGAGTCGCGGCGCTGCGACGACCCGAGACTCAGCGCGACCTCGCGACCCAGCCCGAGGAGGTTCAGCCGTCCGCTGCCGAGGACCAGGAGGCCCGCCGCGACGACGACGAGCGGGATCGCGATCGGCAGGTAGGTCGCGTCGGCGTTCGCGACGCTGCCGATGAGTCGCGCCGTCAGCAGATCGAACTCGGTGGGCGTCAGCAGCCGCTGCAGGAAAGTCGAGAACGCGGCGAGCGCGCCGCCGAGGATGATGCCCACGAGGAGCATGATCTGGACGTTGGCGTACCGCCCCGACAACAACCATCCGTACAGGGCTCCCGAGAAGGCGAGCATGGCCGCGACCTGCAGCAGATATGGACCGGGCCCCTGCACCAGCAGGACACCGGCGGCACCGAAGAAGAAGATCGCCGCCGTGGAGATGGCGGTGTAGAGCGACTCGAAGCCCATGATCGACGGTGTCACGATGCGGTTGGCGGTGACGGTCTGGAAGGTGATGGTGGCCATCCCCTGGCAGACCGCGACGATCACGATCACGATCACGCTCGTCGCGCGCAGCTGCGCGATGCGCCAGAACCCGTCGCTGCCGGCGGGAGCGGGGTTGTCCCAGAGCAGGATGCCGGACGCCACCGCGACCGCGACCGCACCGAGTACCGCGACGGTCACGGCATAGCGGCGCGCGCGGGTCGCCGTCGGGAAGGGCCCGGAGAGCGCGAGGACGTCAGCCACGGCGGCGCTGCCTGAGGAGAAGGCCGATGAACACGACCGCCCCGATCATCGCGAGGATGAGCGACACCGGCACCTCGAAAGGTGCGTTGACGATGCGGGCGAGGATGTCGCAGACAGTGATCAGTGCGATGCCGCCGAGCGCCACCCACGGCAGATTGGACCGCAGATCATCACCCCGGATCAGCGAGACGACGTTCGGGACGATGAGTCCGAGGAACGGCAGGTTGCCCACGACGACCGTCACGACGCCGGCAGCGAGAGCGATCAGCACCGTGCCCAACAGCACGATGCGCCGATAGTCCAGTCCGACATTGGTCGCGACGTCCTCGCCGAGCCCGGCGATCGTGAAGCGGTCGGCCGCGACGAAGACGGCGATGACGACGAGGAGCACGATCCACAGCGGTTCGTACTGTCCGCGCAACACCGAGGTGAACGAGCCCGTGAACCAGATCGCCATGCTCTGCAGCAGGTTCGTCGACAGCGCGATGAAGGTCGAGATCGCCCCCACGACAGCGCCGAGCATCATCCCGACGATCGGCACGATGATCGACGAGGTCAGCATGACCCGGCGCAGGAACAGGAAGAAGAGCATGGTCCCGACGAAGGCCATGCCGACCGCGCCGATCATGCGCACGACGAGGGGCGCATCGGGGACGAGCAGCATGACCAGGAGCAGCCCGAGACCCGCCCACTCGGTGGTCCCGGTGGTCGTCGGCTCCACGAAGCGGTTCTGCGTCAGCAGCTGCATGACCAGGCCGCACATGGCGAGCGCTGCGCCGGCGAGGACGAGGCCGGCCGTTCGCGGGATGCGCGTGATCGCGAACATCTCCGCCCCGTCGGCCTCCCCGATCACGTCGTAGACGCCGACGAAGAGGGAGAGCGCCACGAGGCCGGCGACGACGACAGCGCCGAGCAGAAGCGGCCAGGTGAACAGGCGCCCGCGCGGGCGCCTGTTCACCGGGTGCTCGAGAGTGAGGGTCACCGGCTCTCGAGGGCGTCCGCGAGGTCCTCGAAGAACGTCGTGTACGTCTCGATCCCCTCGTTCAGGTAGGTGCCCTGCGGCATGTAGACGATGTTGCCCTCGCGGACCGCGGTCACGTTCTGCAGCGCCTCGGATCCGGCGATGACGTCGTTCGCGGGCGTGTACGCCTCATCGGTGTTGACGCTGACCGCGGCATCCCGGTCCATCACCAGGAACCAGTCGGGGTCGGCTGCGGCCAGCGCCTCGACGGAGATGTCGTCGCCCTGGTGATCGGTCGAGCCATCGGACTCCAGTGACGGCGTCAGCCCGAGGATGTCGTAGACGGGTCCGAGCGTGCGGCCGGTGGTCGGCGCGGCGTAGTTGATCTCGCCACCGGAGGTGATGACACCCATGACGGTCTCCGTGTCGTCGTAGGCGGCGCGGACCCGCTCGATCGCGGCATCGAAGTCGGCGACGAGCGCCGCTGCCTCGTCCTGCTTCCCGAAGATCTCACCCAGGGACGTGACCTGGCGACGCAGCTCCTCGTCGAGGGGCTCACCTTCGCGCGGGTCGAACTCGACGATGGCGGCGTCGGGGACGAGAGTCCGGAAATCGGCGTAGTAGCTCGAGAAGCGCTGCCCGTTGACGATGAGGTCCGGATCAGCGGCGACGACCGCCTCGAGGTCGGGTTCGTTGTGGTTGCCGAGGTTGGCGACGGCGGAGTCGTCCTTGAACGACAGGCCGTCGGGGAAGATGTCGAGCGGCGCCCCGACGATGTCGATCCCCCAGGCGTCGAGCATGGCGATCGTCCGGTTGTCGGTCGCGACGACCCGCTGCGGCGGCGTCGTGACGATCTGCTCGCCGTGATTGTCCTCGACGACGACCGTCTCGGTCTCGGTCTCGGCGACCGATTCGGCGTCGGGTGCCGGGCCGGCGCACCCGGCGAGGGCGAGCGCCGCGAGGGCGACGAGCGGCGTGGCGGTCAGGGGACGGATGCTGCGCATGTGACTGCTCCTGTCGTCGACGGAGCGGGCGTGTATGAGCACGCTGGCGCCGTCGGTCGGTAGGGGATCGCGGGCGATCGCCCGGCGGTTTTTAGGTTAGCCTTACCTGTGTGAGCTTCGTCAAATCCGCCCCCTCCTTCCGGCTGGACCGACAGCCGCTCGACCTCCGCTTCCGCCGCGCCGCCCTCGCGGCACGGACCTGGGAGACGCCCACCTTCGTGCGCGTCCGCCTCGAAGGCGACGACCTGCGCGGCTTCACATCCCTGGGCAGCGACGACCACATGCGCCTGTTCTTCCCTGACGACCCCGCCGCCGACCTCGACGCGATCCGACAGTCGCCGAGCCGCGAGTACACGCCGCTGGCCTGGGATGCTGAGGCCGGCTGGCTCGAGGTCGAGTTCGCCGTGCACGGCGATCAGGGCGTCGCGGCACCGTGGGCGGCATCCGCTCCCCTCGGCTCGACGATCGGGGTCGGTGGCCCTCGCGGCTCGATGCTCGTGTCGGGTCGCCCCGACGCCTGGTTCCTCGCCGGCGACGAGACCGCCGTGCCGGCTATCCGCCGGTTCGCCGGACTGATGGATGAGGACGCGGTCGGCCGCATCCTCATCGAGGTGACGGATGCCGCGCACGAGCTGCCCATCCCCGCGCCGCGCGGAGTGGACGTCAGCTCCGTCCACCGCGGCGCGGCCCTCCCCGGCACGGCGCTGGCCTCCGCGCTCGATGCGCTGTCGCCGGCGGATCGCCCCGAGGGCGACGTGTTCGGCTTCGTCGCGGCCGAGCAAGGCGTCGTCAAGTCGGGGCGGCGCCTGCTGCTGGAGCGGTGGGCCCTGGCATCCGATCAGATCGTCGTGAAGGGGTACTGGAAGAGCGGCGAGGCCGAGTACCACGCGCCGCACTGAGCGTGGCGTCAGAGCGTGACGACGACCTTCTGCGCCGAGACACCGGCGCGCTGACGATCGAGCGCGTCCTGCATCGCCTCGAGGCCGTGCCCGGTCACGAGCGGCTCGGGCGACGGGCGCACCGTGCCGTCGGCGAGCCACTGCGGGAGCAATCCGCCCCAGAGCCGGTCGCCGAGGCCGTCGTCGCGCAGGCTCGTGCCCCAGACGAAGCCGGCGCGGATGCCCGCCCATCGGGCGCGCAGCATCAGCGCCACCATGCGGAGCCCGAGCCTCGTGAAGACCGGCACCATCGCGGGGAAGAGGCGACGACGCCCGGCGAGATCTGCCAGCGACACCGGCGTGCTCGCCATCACGAGAACCGATCCGCCGGTGCGCCGGAGGACCTCGATGCAGGGGGCCGCCGAGGTCTCGCCGAACGCGACCGCGCCGAGGACCGGACGGCCACCGATGCCTCCAACGAGGTCGTCGACCGCGGTGGACGACCCGTGATCGGCGACGACGTCAGCGCCGAGCGAGCGCACCAGGTCCGCATTCCGCGGCGAGGCGGTGCCCACGACGTCGTACCCGGCGGCGCGCGCCAGCTGGATCGCGTTCATGCCGACGCTCGTCGACCCGCCCCAGATCACGACGACGCCGCGGGCGGTGCGGGGCTCGGCCGGGTCGTGGACGGCGAGGCCGAGGTGTTGCGGCTGGAAGAGCGCGCACGCCGCGGTCGACACCCCCAGCGGGAGGACGGCGGCCTGCGCGTCGCTGATCGCGTCCGGGATCGGGGCGGTGAGCCGCTCGAGGAGCGCCGTGTAGTGCTGGAATGCGCCCTCGTGGCGGGAGTCGCGCCCCTTGTCGGTGCCTGTCGCCAGCCCGACCACCCGATCCCCGACGTGGAATCGGGTCACCTGCGAACCGACCGCGACGATTTCTCCCGCGACGTCGGAGCCGAGCACGGCAGGAGCGGGCAGCCACCGGTAGGTGACCGCGCCGGTGCCCTGGATGACCCAGTCGACCGGGTTGACCGCGACGGCGCGGACGCGCACGATCACTTCGTCGGCCGCCGGCTCGGGCATCGGCATCCGCTCCACCGTCAATCGGGCACGCGGTGCGCGCATGAGTGCGGCGGTGTTCTGTGGATCGGTCACGGCGGCTCTTTCGGTCGATGATGTCACGGGGTGTCATCACTGTACGCTCTTTCATGACACCTGGTGCCATCACTAGGCTGTGAGCATGGCCAGATGGGCGCCGGACACCCGGGAACGACTGCGCGCCGCGGCCCTCGCCCTCTTCGAAGAGCGGGGTTATGCCGCGACGACCGTCCCCGACATCGTCGCGCGAGCGGGCGTGACACGGCGTACGTTCTTCCGCCACTTCGCCGACAAGCGAGAGGTGTTCTTCGACGGCGACGAGATCCCCGAGCTCGCCGCTCGGATGATCGCCACCGCACCCGCACACCTCGCGCCCATGACCGTCGTCGTCCAGGGGTTGCACTCGCTCGCCCGCGAACGTTTCGAGCCCCGCCGTGCCGAGATCCGCTTCGCCCGCAGTGTCATCGCCGCGGAGCCGGCGCTTCGCGAACGCGATCTGCGCAAACAGGCGGACCTCCGCGACGCCATCCGACGCGGCTTCACCGCGCGGGGCGAAGACGAGCGCACGGCCGCGGCGGTGGCCGGCATCACGGTGGAGGCTCTGCAGAGCGCCTTGGATGCCTGGGCGTCAGACGTCGACGAGGTGCCGCTCACCGATCACCTCGACGCCGCGTTCGATCGGATGCGGGCCGTGCTGCGCGTCGGGTGACGCCACCCCCGGAACGTGTCAGCCGACGCCGGAGTTGCGAAGACCGCGAGGGCGATGAGCCCTGCCACACGCAGAGCCCCACCGCACGGCCTCTCGTTGACGCGACACGCCCGGGCCGCTAACGTGGCACAGCTGTGCCGACCGGCACGGCGAGAACCCGGAGGACGCCATGACCACGCAGAAGCGTGATCTGCTCCAGCGGAACGAGACCCAGCGCCCGTTCCGCTACGAGCCGTACTCTCCGGCGCGCGCCGTCTGACGCCATCACCGTCCGACGCCCCGCACCGCACAGGTCCGGGGCGTCTTCTCGTGTGTTCCTCTCCACACGTGGGCTCCCGGGCCCTCCACGAAGGAAAGGAACCATGGAGAAGCTCTCGAACAGGCTCATGTCCTGGGCGAGCATCATCGACGAGAAGACCGTCGAGCAGGCTCGCACCTCGGCGCGGATGCCGTTCATCTACCCGCACCTGGCGCTCATGCCGGATGCGCACCTCGGCAAGGGGGCGACCGTCGGATCGGTCATCCCGACGCTGGGTGCGATCATGCCGGCTGCCGTCGGCGTCGACATCGGATGCGGCATGATCGCCGTTCGCACGCAGTTCACGAAGACGCAGCTCGTCGCACGCGAGCTCGCTGGTCTTCGGGAGCAGATCGAGCGGGCGATCCCGCTGTCGGCGGGCCACGCCAACCGGAAGATCGTCGCGACCGCCGAGCCGCGCGTCGCCGAGCTGGAGGAGCTCGCGACGAAGAACGGGTTCGACCCGGCGTCGTACGCGGGGCACTGGCGTAACCAGCTCGGCTCGCTCGGATCGGGGAACCACTTCATCGAGATCTCGGTCGACGAGACGGATGCGGTGTGGATGTTCCTCCACTCCGGGTCCCGGGGTGTCGGCAACAAGATCGCCACCCACCACATCGGTGTCGCTCAGCGGCTCGCGAAGCAGTGGTGGATCGACCTGCCCGATCCCGACCTCGCGTACCTCGTCGAGGGGACGGAGGAGTTCTGGACGTACATCCGGCACCTGCGGTGGGCGCAGCACTTCGCCCTCCTGAACCGGGAGGAGATGATGGACCGGGTCGCGCGGCAGCTGTCCGAGACGATGGGCGAGGACGTCGTGGAGCACGAGCGGATCAACTGCCACCACAACTTCACCGAGCGGGAGAAGCACTTCGGCAAGGAGGTGTGGGTGTCGCGGAAGGGCGCCATCCAGGCGGACACGGGCCGGCCCGGCCTCATCCCGGGATCGATGGGAACGGCCTCCTACGTCGTGGCCGGACTCGGGAACCCGGTGTCGCTGAACTCCTCCCCGCACGGTGCGGGACGGGAGTACTCCCGGTCCGCGGCTCGGCGGACCTTCACGCACGAGCAGCTGCGGGAGGCCATGGCGGGCATCGAGTTCCGTGACACGGACGCCTTCATCGACGAGATCCCGCAGGCCTACAAGCCGATCGACCGGGTCATGGCAGATGCCTCGGACCTCGTCGAGATCCGGCACACACTGCGCCAGCTCGTCAACGTGAAGGGCGACTGACGCGGGCGGCGGCCCTCACATCTCCTCGTGGGTGTCGGGGTCGCCGTCCCACAGGCGGCCGCGCTCGAGGGCGGAGATCGCGGCGACCTCGTCGTCGGTCAGCGAGAACTCGAACACGTCGGCGTTCTCGGCCTGACGTGCCGGGTCGGCGGACTTCGGGATCGGGGTGCTGCCCAGCTGCACGTGCCAGCGGAGCACCACCTGCGTCGGCGTCACACCGTGCGCGGCGGCGGTGTCCGCCACCACCTCCTCGCTCAGCAGTTCGGAACGACGCGCGAGCGGGCTCCAACTCTCGGTGCGGATGCCCTGCGACGCGTGAAACGCCCGCAGGTGCGCCTGGGGGAAGTACGGGTGCAGCTCGACCTGGTTCACCGCGGGAACGACGCCGGTCGCCTCGATGATGCGGGCGAGCATCGGCTCGGTGAAGTTCGAGACGCCGACCGAACCGACGCGCCCCTCCTTCTGCAGGTCGACCATCGCACGGTAGGTGTCGACGTACTTGTCGACGCTCGGGTTCGGCCAGTGGATCAGGTACAGGTCGATGCGATCGAGCCCGAGTCGCTCGAGCGACCCCTCGGCGCTGCGCCGAGTCTCGTCGTAGCCGTGGTCTCGCCCGGGGACCTTCGTCGTCACGAGAAGCTCGTCGCGGATGCCGCTGCGCCGCACGGCCTCGCCGACCTCGCGCTCGTTCTCGTAGTTGACCGCGGAATCGAGCAGGCGGTACCCGCCCTCGATGGCGGCGACGATCGCCTGCGTACCCTCCTCGTCACGCAGGTTGTACGTGCCGAGACCGAGCTGGGGGAAGGCGGTGCCGTCGTTCAGGGAGACGGTGGGGATGGTGACCATGTGCTCACGCTACGCCCCGCAACCGCTCCCCCGCTCGCGGCAGGAGTCGCGCCAGATCGTCCGGCGTGTCGAGGTCCCACCGCAGTCCCGAGGTCGCGCGCACCGGCAACGGCCGACAGCCGAGCGCGACGTGGCGCGAGAACGAATCGGGACCGTACGCCGATGCCCATGCCGTGCCTGCGCGCGCGGTGACGAGGGTCGAGCCGTCACCGACGGCATCCGGGATGACCGCGCGCGGCACCATCGCGGCCATCGCCAGCGCCGCCGCCAGCTCTCCGGGGGCGAGGGCGGCGAGATCGGCGGGCAGCGACGCTCGGTGGCGGCGCAGACCGACCCGAGCGGATGCGGCGGCGAGGGCTGCGTCAATGCCCATCGCCGTACGTTCGCGGATCAGTTCGACGCCGCCGGGCAGCAGATCGGCGAGCGCCGCATCGGCTGTGACGACCAGTACACGAGCCACCCCCGGGGTGCGCGTCGCGACGTCGACCGTGTCCAGCGCCAGTGCGCGGGCGATGTCACCGCGCGGCACGTCGTCGCCGAGCCTCGACTTCGCGTCGACGGCCGGTTTGACCGGGATCATCACGGCCCAGCCACGCTCCCTCACGCGAGCCTCCTGCGCAATCGCGGCAGGATGTCGTCGGCGTACCGCTGAAGGAACGCCGACTGGTCCGCCCCCGGGTCATGGAAGACGAGGTGCCGGAAGCCCATCTCGACGTACTCCGCGATCCGCTCGACGTGCTCGTCGGGATCGTCGGACACGATGAAGCGGGACGCCGCGCGCTCGATCGGCAGCGCCGCCGCTCTCCGCTGCATCTCGCGCGGATCGTGGATGCCCATCTTCTCCTCGGCCGCGAGCGCGAGCGGAGCCCAGAAGCGGGTGCGCTCGCGCGCCTTCTCGAGGTCCGGGTGGTACGACACCTTGACCTCGATCATGCGGTCGACCTCCTCGGCATCCCGCTCCCCCTTGGCGACCCCGTCGGCGACGGCGGGCAGCAGGGTGTCGGTGTAGAGGGCGCGGTCCTTTCCGCTCGTCGTGATGAACCCCTCCGCGATGCGCCCGGCCAGCCGCGCCGCGGCGGGGCCGGCGGCGCCGACGTAGACCGGGACCGGCCGGTCGGGGCGGTCGTAGACGGTGGCGTCCTCGACCTTCCAGAACGTTCCGTCGAACGTGACCCGCTCGTGTTCCCACAGCTCGCGCATGAGCGCGATCGACTCCTTGAGCCGCTGGAAACGCTCCGGGGGTTCCGGCCAGTCGAGGCCCAGCGTCACCTCGTTGAGTGCCTCACCGGTGCCGACGCCGAGGACGATGCGTCCGGGGTTCAGCACCGCGAGGGTGGCGATCGACTGCGCCACGACGGCGGGGTGGTAGCGGAACGTCGGGGTGAGGACGGAGGTGCCCATCAGGATGCGGGAGGTGCGGGCGCCGAGCGCACCCAGCCAGGGCAGGGCGGCCGGAGCGTGACCGCCGTCGTGCATCCACGGCTGGAAGTGGTCGGAGATGAAGACGCTGTCGAAGCCGGCGTCCTCGGCGGCCACCGCGTAGTCGAGGAGCTCCTGCGGGCCGAACTGCTCCGCCGATGCCTTGTATCCGAATCGGATCGGGACGCTCATCGGGATCCTCCTGTCAGCACGGATCGCTCGATCCGTGACACTGCGCTGCGTTCGACATCCGCCATCGCGGCCGCCATCTCGGCCACCGTGCCGGGCCACAGGACACCGAGCCCGCCGGATCGGTCGTCGAGGTACCAGCTCCCGCAGCCGGCGAGCCACGCCGTGCCGGCCGCGCGTGCGGCGACATCGGCGCTCGCGCGCGCCTCGGCATCCGCGTCGACCCGGACGACGACGCCGCCGCCGATCATCCGGCGGATGAACACAGCCTGCTGCTCGAGGACGAGCAGCGAGGAGGCGTGCGGGAGAGCGGAATGAGGGCCGTTCATGACGAAGAGATTGGGGAAGCCGGCGACGAGGGTCGAGGCGACGGCGCTCATGCCGTCCTTCCAGTGATCCGCGAGGGTCAGTCCGCCCTCGCCGCGCACGATGTCGGCGTACGGCTGGCGGGTCGTCTCGAACCCGGTGGCGAGGACGATCCGATCGATCCCGTCGTGGACCCCACCGGAGGTTCCGACGAGTCGGCGCCCGGCGACGGACGCGAGCGCAGAGGCCTCGAGCGTCACGGCATCCCCCGCGACGGTCGGGTAGAACGTGTCCGAGAGCACGACGCGCTTGCAGCCGAAGGCGTACGCCGGAGTCAGCGCACGACGGAGGGCGCGATCGGGCACCCCCGCCGCCAGGTGCGCGAGCGCCGCCCGCCGTGCCCGAGCGGATGCCGTCCCTCGCCCAGACCGCGCCGCGAATCGCTCGTCGTCGCCCGCCGCCAGCCTCGCTCTCTCGCGGGCGACCGCGCCGGGCACCGCGAACCGCTCGGCGTCACGCGCGTCGTACGGGCGATCGCCGCGCGGGAGCACCCACGCCGGCGACCTCTGGAAGAGGACGACCTCAGCGCCGGACCGGACGAGCTCGGGGACGAGCTGAGCGGCACTGGATCCTGTGCCGACGACGGCGATGCGGGAACCGGCGACCGGCTCGGTCTCATCCCATCGTGCTGTATGACCGACCGGACCCGGGAACGACGAGAGCCCGGGGACATCCGGGATGCGCGGCTGCGACAACCGCCCGCAGCCGAGGACCAGCGCGTCGGCCGTGTCGGGTCCGCCGCCCGAGAATGCGAGGCGCCACCGCTGGGAGACCGGGTCCCAGGCGGCATCCGTCATCTCCGTCCCGAAACGGATCGCGCCGCGCAGATCCTCGCGGTCGACGACGGCGTCGAGGTAGGCGGCGATCTCCGCGCCCGGGGCGAACTCGGCCGACCATGCGGGGTTCGGGTGTCGCTCCAGGCTGTAGAGGTGCGAGGGCACGTCGCACGCGACACCCGGGTAGACGTTCTCGCGCCAGGTCCCCCCGACCCGGTCGGCCCGCTCCACCACGACGACCTCGTGCCCGGCCTCGCGCAGCTCGATCGCCGCCAGGACACCGGCGAAGCCCGCACCGACGACGACGACCTCGGCGTGACCGCTCATGCGGCCGCCTCGTCCGGTGTGCCGTAGACGGTCGTGCGCTCGCGCAGTCGGCGACGCAGCGAACCCGCCAGCCGCGATGCGTCGGCGAAGGGCAGTTCGAGTCCCTGTTCGACCCCGGCGTCGGGGCGTACGCGCCCGTCGAGGAGGGTGCCGCCGAGGTCGTCGCCGCCGCTGCGCAGCAGCTCTGCGGTGACGGCACGGCTATGACGGGTCCAGGGGATCTGGATGTGGCGGATGCCGTCGTTCAGCAGCAATCGCGCGACGGCGACCATCGCGCGGTGCTCGTCCAGCTCCGACCGGTCGGCGACGCGTGCTCCCCCGCCGGGGAGCGGAATGGGGACGAACTCCGTGAACCCACCGCTCTCGTCCTGCAGACCGCGGAGGGTCAGCAGATGCGCGACCCGATCCGCGGCCGACTCGACGTGTCCGTAGAAGAGGACCGAACTCGTGCGCATGCCCAGCGTGTGCTCGGTGCGGACGATCTCGAGCCACCGGTCGACCTCGAGGTCCCCGGGGGCGATACGACGTCGGATGTCGTCGTCGAGGACTTTCACACCGGTGCCCGGCATCGTGCCCACGCCGGCGTCGCGAAGTGCCGCGACGGCATGTCGGACCCCGATGGTCGTCCGGTCCGCCAGGTCGGCGACGTCCTGCGGTCGGAACGCGTGCAGGTGCAGCGACGGCGCAGCCGCACGCACGGCGCGCACGAGGTCGACGTAGAGCGCGGGGTCCTCGGTGTGATCGAGGCGACCCTGGATGCAGAGCTCCGTCGCGCCGAGCGACGCGGCATCCCACGCGATCGCCCCGGCGTCGGCGAGATCGAACGCGCCCGGTCCGACCGGCAGACGGTGGAGGCCGGACGAGGCGAGGTTGCGGTTGACGACGAGACTGACGGTGTCGCCGATCGTCGTCCGCCGGACGTCGTCGGCGGTGCGCACAAGACGTTCCAGGTCGTCGCCGGTCGCCGTGAGCAGGTGCTCCCAGTCGGCGGCATCCAGCTCGCGGGGGGTGGATGCCGCGGTCTCGAGGAGCACCGTGCCGCGACGACGACGGGAGGGAACGACTCCCGCCTGGCGGGCCAGACCCGTCGACGGGTCGGCGAGCTGTGCGACGGCGGCGTGGAGGGCGGGATCGATCCATCCCTCGCGTGACCGCAGGTACTCGGGGTGGGCGGTCAATCGCTCGACGAGCTCGAAGCCCGCCGCCGCCGTGTGGGCGGCGAGGTCGTCGACGTGCGGCCACGGTCGCTCCGGGTTGACGTGGTCGGCGGTCAGGGGCGAGACACCGCCCCAGTCGTCGATCCCCGCGGCGAGGAGCGAGGCGAGCTCGCCCGGGTCGGAGAGGTTCGGCGGCGCCTGGATGCGCATGTCGGGTCCGAGGACGAGTCGGGCGACGGCGATGGCCGCGAGGTACGCGTCGCGGCCCGCATCCGGCTTCCCCTGCATGGCCGTGCTCGGCTTCGCGCGGAAGTTCTGGACGATGACCTCCTGCACGTGACCGTGCCGCGCGTGGGAGTCGCGGAGCGCGAACAGGGAAGCCGCACGATCGGCACGGGTCTCGCCGATGCCGACGAGGATGCCGGTCGTGAACGGGATGCGGGCGCGCCCGGCGTCCTCGATCACGGCGAGGCGGAGCTCGGGGTCCTTGTCAGGCGAACCGAAGTGCGCGGCGCCCGGTGTCTCGAAGAGGGCACGCGAGGTGGTCTCGAGCATCATCCCCATCGACGGCGAGACCGGGCGGAGCGCCGCGAGCTCGTCGGCCGACATGACCCCCGGGTTCGCATGGGCGAGGAGGCCGGTCTCTGCCGTCACGAGGCGTGCCGCGTGGGCGACGTAGTCGATCGTCGAGGCGAAGCCGTGCGCGTCGAGCCACGCGCGAGCCTCAGGCCAGCGGTCCTCGGGGCGGTCGCCGAGGGTGAGCAGCGCCTCCTTGCAGCCCTGCGCGGCCCCCGCCCGGGCGATGCGGAGGATCTGAGCGTCGTCGAGGTAAGCGGGCGCCTTCTTGCGGAGCAGCTGCGCCGGGGTGTCGACGAAGGCGCAGTAGTGACACCGATCGCGGCAGAGCGTCGTGAGCGGCAGGAACACCTTGCGCGAGTACGTCACGACGCCGGGACGGCCCGCCGCGGCGAGGCCGGCGTCGCGCATCGCCGCCGCTCGGGTCAGGAGGGCGTCGAGCTCCCGCCCGGTCGCGGCGAGCAGGCGCTCGGCCTCGACCGGGTCGGTGAGGGTGTCGTCGAGCTGGGGCATGGCGAGCCTCTCAGTCGTGCTGCGGGAAGCCCAGGTTGAGGCCGCCGTGCGACGGGTCCAGCCAGCGCGAGGTCACCGCCTTCTCGCGGGTGAAGAACGCGAACCCCTGCGGTCCGTACGCCTTCGCGTCGCCGAACAGCGACGCCTTCCAGCCGCCGAACGAGTGGTAGGCGACCGGCACCGGGATCGGGACGTTGACGCCGACCATGCCGACGCTCACCTCGCGCTGGAATCGGCGGGCTGCTCCCCCGTCGTTCGTGAAGATCGCGGTGCCGTTGCCATAGGGGCTCGCCTCGATGAGACCGACTCCCTCCTCGTATCCGCTGACACGGACGACCGAGAGGACCGGCCCGAAGATCTCGTCGGTGTAGACGGCGGACGAGGTCGGCACCTTGTCGATGAGGGTGGGACCGAGCCAGAAGCCGTCGCCGTCGGCATCCGGGACCACGTCGCGACCGTCGACGACGATGTCGGCGCCGTCGGTCTCGGCGATCGCGAGGTAGCCGGCGACCTTGTCGCGGTGCTCGCGGGTGATCAGCGGGCCCATGTCGCAGCCGCGCGTGCCGTCGCCGGTGCGGAGGGTCGCGACGCGCTCGGCGATCTTCGCGACGAGCCTGTCGGCGATCGCCTCGGTCGCCAGCAGCACGGAGATCGCCATGCACCGCTCCCCCGCCGAGCCGAAGCCCGCGTTGACGGCCGCGTCGGCGGCGAGGTCGAGGTCGGCATCCGGGAGCACCAGCATGTGGTTCTTGGCCCCGCCCAGGGCCTGCACGCGCTTGCCCTGTGCACTCGCGCGCTCGTAGATGTACCGCGCGATGGGGGTCGAGCCGACGAACGAGACCGCGCCGATCGTGGGGTGGTCGAGGATCGCATCGACGGCCTCCTTGTCGCCGTGGACGACGTTGAGGACGCCGGCCGGCAGACCCGCCTCGACGAACGCGCGGGCGATCCAGTCCGATGCGCTGGGGTCCTTCTCGCTCGGCTTGAGCACGACGGTGTTGCCCGCCACGAGCGCGATGGGGAGGAACCAGAGCGGCACCATCGCGGGGAAGTTGAACGGACTGATGACGCCGACAACCCCGACCGGCTGCTTCAGCGTGTAGACGTCGACCCCGGTCGACACGTTCTCGGAGTACTCGCCCTTCAGGAGGTGACCGGATCCGCACGCGAACTCGACGACCTCGAGGCCCCGGGCGATCTCGCCGAGCGCGTCGGAGAGGACCTTGCCGTGCTCGGCGGTGAGGATCGCGGCGAGTTCCTCCTTGCGCTCGTTGAGGATCTGACGGAAGGAGAACATGACACCCTGACGCTTCGCGATGCTGGCATCGCGCCAGGCGGGGAGCGCTGCGGCGGCGCGCTCGACGGCGACACCGACGTCCGCCGTGCTCGCCAGGCGCACCTGACCGCTGACGCGGCCGGTGGCGGGGTTGTGGATCGGGCCGGTGCGGCCCGAGTCGCCGCTCCAGGCAGCGCCGTCGACCCAGTGCTCGAGCACGGTCGCAGAAGTCTGTTCGGTCATGGTTCCTCCGGGGAAGGGTGGGTCAGAGCGCGGCGAACGCGGCGTCGTAGATGTCGAGGGCGCGGCGCACCTCGTCGTCGGTGACGACACAGGGCGGGACGACGTGGATGCGGTTGTCAGCGGTGAAGGGCAGCAGGCCGCGGGCCATGAGGTCCTTCTTCAACGCCCCGATCACCGCCGGCGCGACCGGCTCCCGCGTGACGGCGTCGGCGACCAGTTCGAGAGCCCAGAACACGCCCTCCCCGCGGACCTCGCCGATGATCGGATGCTTCTGTCCGAGGGCGTGCAGCCCCGGCCCGAGGACGGTCTCCCCGATCCGGCGGGCGTTGTCCACGATCCCCTCGTCCCGCATCGCATCCAACGCCGCGACCACCGACGCCGCCGCGAGAGGATGCCCCGAGTAGGTGAGGCCGCCGGGGAACACCCGCTCGTCGAACGCCGCCGCGATCTCGTCCGAGATGATCACCCCGCCGATCGGGATGTACCCGGAGTTCACGCCCTTCGCGAAGGTGATCAGGTCCGGGACCACATCGTGCCCCTCGAACGCGAACCATCGACCCGTGCGACCGAACCCGCTCATCACCTCATCCAGGATCAACACGATCCCGAACTCGTCCGCCAATCGGCGCACCCCCGCGAGATACCCCGCCGGCGGCACCATGATGCCTGCCGTCCCCGGCACCGACTCCAGCAGGATCGCCGCGATCGAGGACGGACCCTCCGCCTCGATCACCCGGCGCAGGTGGTGCAGCGCACGCTCGCATTCCTCCTCGGGCGTCGACGCCCAGAACTCCGACCGGTACAGATACGGGCCGAAGAAGTGCACGTGGCCGCGGGCGTACTCGTTCGGGATCCGACGCCAATCCCCCGTCGCGACGATCGCCGCACCCGTGTTGCCGTGATAGCTCCGGTACCGCGACAACACCTTGTCCCGCCCCGTGTGCAGCCGCGCCATCCGGATGGCGTTCTCATTCGCATCCGCGCCGCCGTTCGTGAAGAACACCTTCGAGAATCCGTCGGGAGCCAGATCGACGATCCGCTTCGCCGCCTCGCCGCGCGCGAGGTTCGCGGTCGACGGCGCGACGGTCGTGAGCAGGTCCGCCTGCGCCTTGATGGCGTCGACGACGGCCGGATGCTGGTGGCCGATGTTGACGTTCACGAGCTGACTCGAGAAATCCAGCATCCGGTGGCCGGCGTGATCCCAGACGGTCGACCCCGAACCGCCGGCCAGCGGGAACGGGTCGATGAGCGCCTGCGCCGACCACGAGTGGAAGACGTGGGCGCGGTCGAGTTCGCGGGTGCGGAGGTCGAGGTCGTCGGAGGTCATCTGAGGTGCTCTCTGTCGGGGGCGGTCCCGGGGCTCGCGCCCCGGGACCGCCGGGGTGGTGCTCTTACTGTCCGCCCTCGGTGAGGGTCACGTCGATAGGCGTGTACTCCCCGTCGAGGCTGACGCCCTCGTCCTCCAGCTCGGCGATCGCCTTCTCGATGTACTCGTTCGAGAATGCGGATGCGGGCGGTTCCTGCGTGATCAGGTTCATGCCGTCCTGGTTCACCGCGGCGAGGGCGCCGTCGACCGTCTGATCCCACTTGTCCTGCTCGACGGTGCCGAAAGGCGCGTCGGTCCAGATCAGCTTGTTGACCTCGTTGAGCTGCCACAGCTGGTGGACCGGCCCGACGGGGAAGGCCGCTTCGGCGTTCGAGGCGACGTCCCAGACGAGCGAGGCGGAGTCCTCGACGTTGTCACGGGCGTAGAGCCACCCCTTGGCGACCGCCTTCAGGAAGCGCACCGCGGCATCGGCGTACGCCGGGTCCTCGTCGAGGCGCTGGGTGTCGGCCCAGATGGCGTCCTGCAGCATGGCTCCCTCGGTGTCCTCGTAGTAGATGACGTCGAGGTCGTCGAGCGTGTACAGCTCTCCGGTGTCGGGGTTCACGACCTCGAGCACCTGGGCGAGCTCGTTGTAGGTCATCGCCTGCGCGGCATCCACGTCGCCGTCGAGCAGGGCGTTCATCGAGAAGTCCTGCGTCGTGATCGACACGGTCGACGCGTCGAGGTCGTCCGCTGCCATCGCGGCGAAGATCTCCCACTCGTTTCCGAAGCCCCAGGAGCCGATGCGCTTGCCCTCGAAGCCGGCGACGTCGGTGATGCCGTCGCCCTTCCACGAGACCTGCGTCGTGCCCGAACGCTGGAAGACCTGAGCGATGTCGGTGAGTTCGACGCCCGTGGACTCGATCGTCCCGAGCACCTTGGGCACCCAGGCGACGGCGAAGTCGACATCGCCGGCGGCCAGGGCGTCCTGCGGGACGATGTCTCCGCCCGAGGGCACGATCTCGACGTTGTCGAATCCCTCCTCCTCGAAGTAGCCCATCTCCTGAGCGACGTAGTAGCCGGCGAACTGGGCCTGCGGAAGCCACTGCAGCTGCAGCTTGATGTCCGTGATCGGCGTGAAGTCCGTGTCCTCACCGCCGGCGGTGGGGGTGGTGCTCGTGGTGCCCGCGCACGCGGACAGGGCGAGTGCGCCGGCGGTCAGGGTCGTGACGACCGCCGACCGGCGTCGGGTGCTGTGACGCATGGTGTTCCTTTCGGGTTCGGATGGTGCGGGTGGTGCGATGGGTGGGTGGAGCGGACCGGTCCGACGGGTGTCAGGCCGGCCTCCGCCTGGTCACGACGCGTTCGATGAGCACCGTGACGAGGAAGAAGACGAGACCGACGGCGATCGCGGCACCGACGTAGGTCCACGCGACGGCGGCGTTGCCGGTCTTGGCGTAGCTCGCGATCGCCGTGCCGAGGCCGTCGGTGGGCCCGCCGAAGTACTCCGCGACGAGCGCGGAGATGACAGCGACCGAGCTGGCGATGCGGATGCCGGTGACGAGGTATGGGAGGGCGACCGGCAGGGTCAGCCCACGGAAGAGCTGCCCGGGGGTCGCGGCGTAGGCGAGGAAGAGGTCGCGCTGGACGGGTCGCGACTGACGCAGACCGCGCAACACGTTCACGAAGACCGGGACGAACGCGGCGACGCCGGCGACCATCTGCCGCCCCGTCTGCGCCGACGCGCCGAACATCGTGTTGAGCAGCGGCGTCAGGGCGACGATGGGGACGACCGCGATGGCGGCGACGAGCGGCGCGACCATCCCGTCCACGGGGCGCAGCCACGCTGCGAGCGCCGCGAGTGCGACGCCGAGGACCGTGCCGGCGACGAGACCCACGAGCGTGTTCCCTCCGGTCACGAGCGCGTCCTCGACGACGACGTCGCCGATCCGCCCAGCTGTCTCGGCGACGTCGGCCGGGGCGGGGATGAGCGCCAGCCGGCCGATCTTGACACCCGACAGCACCTGCCACAGCAGAAGGAGCAGGATGCCGGTGGCCACCGGCGCGGCGATGCGGGAGATCCGCTCGGTCGTGGTCACGGCGCGCTCACCGTTCGTTCGCTCGGGCGACGGGGGCGCCGTGGAGCGCTTCGCGCACCTCGGTGACCTTCTCGAAGAACTCCGGCGACTCACGGAGCAGATCGGGGCGATCGTGCCCGAACGGGACCTCGACGAGGTCGGTGATGCGTCCCGGTCGCGGTGACATGACGACGACACGATCGGAGAGGTAGACGGCCTCGGGGATCGAGTGGGTGACGAAGACGACGGCTGCGCCGGTCTCGCCGGTGATGCGGGTGAGCTCGGTCTGCATCCGTTCGCGGGTCATCTCGTCGAGCGCCCCGAAGGGCTCGTCCATCAGGAGGAGCTTCGGCCGGGCGGCGAGGGCGCGAGCGATGGCGACGCGCTGCTGCATCCCGCCCGACAGTTCATCGGGGTACCTCCGTCCGAAGTCGGTGAGGCCGACGAGCTCGGCGAGTTCGGCCGCCCGGGCCCGTCGCTCGGCCCCGCCGACGCCGTGCAGCTCGAGGGGCAGCACGATGTTCTCGAGCACGGTCCGCCAGGGCAGCAGTCCTGCCTGCTGGAAGGCGATGCCGTAGTCCTGATCGAGGCGCGCCTTCTTGGGGGTCTTCCCGAAGACCTCGAGCGACCCCGCGGTGGGCTGGTCGAGGTCGGCGATCAGTCGCATGAGGGTCGACTTGCCGCATCCGGACGGACCGATGAGCGACACGAACTCGCCCGCGGCGATCTCGAGGTCGACCCCGGTCAGGGCGTGGACCTCGGTCGTGCGGCGGCCTCCGAAGGTGCGGCCGACACCGGTGGCGCGGACGGCGATCTCGCTCATGCGGACGTTCCTCTCGGGTGAGGGCGGGGGATCATGCGGATGCCTCTCCGCGGCGGTACCGGCTCAGGCCGGCGCCGAGCAGGGCCACGACGCCGGCGACGACGAGGCCGAGCAGGACGGCGCCGAAGATCGGCCCCCACGGCAGGGCGGGGTCGGCGGAGGCGGACTGCGCCGCCTGCAGCAGCATCCGTCCGAGGCCGCCGCGCATACCGATCGAGACCTCGGCGACGATCGCGCCGACGACGGCGTTCGCCGCGGCGAGGCGGGCGGCGGGGATCAGGTACGGCACCGCGGCGGGGAACCGCAGCCGGCGGAGGGTCTGACCGTAACCCGCGGCGTAACTGCGCATGAGGTCGAGGTGGATCGCGTCGGGCGACGACAGCCCCTTCAGCGCACCGATCGAGACCGGGAAGAAGGCGAGGTAGGACGCGATGACGGCCACCGACAGCCACTCCGGCCAGGGCACGCCGGCGCGGTCGATCTGCGATCCGATACGGGCCACGAGCGGCGCGAAGGCGATGAGCGGCACGGTCTGCGAGACCACGATCCAGGGCAGGAGGCCCCGTTCGACGATGCGCCAGCGCTGCATGAGGAGGGCGAAAGCGACCCCGACGACGACACCGATCACCCAGCCGACGAGCGCGATGCCGAGGGTGAGCAGGCCGGCGCTCGCGACGGTCGCCCACAGCGGCGGGGTGGCGGCTCCGCTGGTCGGATCGAACAGCCGCGCGATCATGTCGGCGACGTGGGGCATCGCACGGTCGTGGGTGCGCGGCAGGACCCGCACCCCATCCTCACCGCCGAGGACGAGACCGTCGGCGGGGCCGAGCCATTTATACGCCTCCCACAGCGCGACGAGGGCCAGGACGCCGACGACGCCCCACCCCCACGCGGCTGCCGTGCGTCGGGTCATGACTTGGCCGTGATGTGGTCGGAGAGGGCGGGCATCACGGTCTCGCCGTAGACCCGCATGGTCTCCTCTTTGTTGTCGTGCTGCAGGTAGCCGGCGAACTGCGTCACCCCGAGCGCCTTGAGCTGTTCGAGCTTCGCGATGTGATCCTCGGCCGTACCGAGCAGGCAGAACCGATCGACGATCTCGTCGGGGACGAAGTCGACATGGTCGTTGTCGCTCTTGCCGTGACTGTTGTAGTCGTACCCGGTCCGGCCCGCGATGTAGTCCGTGAGCGCCTGCGGCACATCGCCTTCGGTGCCGTACTTCGACACGATGTCGGCGACGTGGTTGCCGACCATCCCGCCGAACCACCGGCACTGGTCGCGCATGTGCTCCCAATCGTCGCCGATGTACATGGGGGCGGCGACGCAGAATGCGATCGAATCGGGGTCGCGCCCGGCGGCTTCGGCGGCATCCCGCACCACCTTGATCATCCAGGCGGCGATGTCGACGTCCGCCAGCTGCAGGATGAACCCGTCGCCCACCTCCCCGGTGAGCTTCAGAGCCATGGGGCCGTAGGCGGCGACCCAGACGTCGAGCTCCGAGCCCCGGCTCCAGGGGAACTGGAGCGTCGCACCCTTGTACTCGACGGGTCGCGAGTTGGCGAGTTCTCGGATGACGTGGATCGACTCGCGCAGCTCCCGCATCGTCACCGGCTTGCCGTTGGTCACGCGCACCGCCGAGTCGCCGCGGCCGATGCCGCAGATCGTGCGGTTGCCGTACATCTCGTTGAGCGTCGCGAAGACGGATGCCGTGACGGTCCAGTCGCGGGTGGCCGGGTTCGTCACGAACGGTCCCACGGTGATCCGCTTCGTGGCGTTGAGGATCGCGGAGTGCACGACGTACGGCTCCTCCCACAGGAGGTGCGAGTCGAAGGTCCAGACATGGCTGAACCCGTGCGCCTCGGCCAGCTGCGACAACTGTACGGTCCGCGAGGCGGGCGGATTCGTCTGCAGGACGACGCCGAAGTCCATGGGTCCTCTTTCGTGGGTTCGGGTCAGATGAGGTACTGGCTGAGGCCGCGCTTGACGAAGCGACCGTCGCCCTTGCGTCCGAGGTAGGCGCCGTCGTCGACGATGACCTTGCCCCGCGAGAGAACGGTGTCGACGTGCCCGTCGATCTCGAAGCCCTCCCACGCGGAGTGGTCCATGTTCATGTGATGGGTCTTCTCGTACCCGATCGAGGTGTGACCGTTCGGGTCGTAGATGACGACGTCTCCGTCGGCACCCGGGGCGATGACGCCTTTCTTGCCGTACATGCCGAACATGCGCGCCGGCGTCGTGCTCGTGAGCTCGACCCAGCGCTCGAGGGTGATCTCGCCCGTGACGACCCCCTGGTACATGAGGTCGATGCGGTGCTCGACCGACCCGATGCCGTTCGGGATCGCCCGGAAGTCGCCCTTGCCGAGCTCCTTCTGGTCCTTCATGCAGAACGGGCAGTGGTCGGTGGACACCATCTGGAGGTCGTTGGTGCGAAGCGCCTGCCACATGTGGTCCTGGTGGCCCTCGGCTCGGGAGCGAAGCGGCGTCGAGCACACGTACTTGGCACCCTCGAACGACCCCCACTGCTCGCTCCTGGCGCCCAGGTGCTCCTCGAGCGAGAGGTAGAGGTACTGCGGGCAGGTCTCGCCGAAGACGTTCTGGCCCCTGTCGCGCGCCCAGGCGAGCTGCTCGACGGCCTGCTTCGCGCTCACGTGCACGACGTAGAGCGGCGCCCCGGTGATGTTCGAGAGCATGATCGCGCGGTGGGTCGCCTCCTCCTCCGCCTGCCAGACGCGTGCCTTGCCGTGGAAGTACGGGTCGGTGTTGCCGGCGCGGACGAGCTGTTCGGCGAGGACGTCGATGACGGGGCCGTTCTCGGCGTGCATCATCGTGAGGAGCCCGGTGTCGGCCGACACCTGCATGGCCCTGAGGATCTGCGCGTCGTCGGCGTAGAAGACCCCGGGGTAGGCCATGAACATCTTGAAGCTCGTGATGCCCTCATCGATCAGGGTGGGGAGCGCGGCGAGCGAGTGCTCGTCCACCCCGCCGATGATCTGGTGGAACCCGTAGTCCACCGCGCACTCCCCCGCGGCGAGCGCATGCCAGGCGGCAAGGCCGTCCTCGACCCGCTCGCCCTGGCGCTGCACGGCGAAGTCCACGATCGTGGTCGTCCCGCCCCAGGCTGCGGCGCGGGTGCCGGTCTCGAAGGTGTCGGAGGCGCTGGTCCCGCCGAAGGGCAGCTGCATGTGCGTGTGAGCGTCGATGCCGCCGGGGATCACGTACTTCCCCGTCGCGTCGATGACCGTGTCGACGGATGCCGCGAGGTCGTGCCCGAGCAGGGTGGAGCCGGGCGTCAGCACGGCGACGATCGTCTCGCCGTCGATGAGGACGTCGGCGGGGCCGCGGCCGGTCGACGAGACGACGGTGCCGCCGGTGATGAGCGTGGTGGGCATGGTTCCGCTCTCCTTACGGGGCGACGATCTCGGCGTACGAGTCGGGGCGGCGGTCGCGGTAGAACTGCCAGTCGTCGCGCATCTCGCGGACGAGGTCCATGTCGAGGTCGCGGATGAGGATCTCCTCGTCGGTGCCGGAACCGAGCTCGCCGACGTAGTTGCCGCGCGGGTCGACGATCTGGCTGGTGCCGTAGAAGGTGACCGCCTCGTCGCCGTACTCGTTGTCCTCGCGGCCGACGCGGTTGGGGGCGAGGACGAAGTAGCCGTTCGCGACGGCGGCGGCGGGCTGCTCGATCTCCCACAGCCGGTTCGACAGGCCGGGCTTGGTGGCGTTCGGGTTGAAGGCGAGATGCGCGCCGTTCAGCCCCAGCTCGCGCCACGCCTCGGGGAAGTGCCGGTCGTAGCAGATGATGACGCCGACCTTGCCGACCGCGGTGTCGAAGACGGGGTAGCCGAGGTTCCCCGGACGGAAGTAGAACTTCTCCCAGAACTTCTCGACGTGCGGGATGTGGTGTTTGCGG
Organism: Microbacterium sp. NPDC080005; assembly: GCF_040702445.1. Lineage (NCBI taxonomy): Bacteria > Bacillati > Actinomycetota > Actinomycetes > Micrococcales > Microbacteriaceae > Microbacterium > Microbacterium sp. NPDC080005. The sequence continues at coordinate 94,606 of NZ_JBFBLD010000002.1, forward strand.
TACGAGCCGAGGATCGTGCCGTCGGCATCCACCACCACGGCCGTGTTGTAGTACACACCGGTCTGCGCCTCTTCGTAGATGGGCAGGACCATGACCATGCTCAGCTCCTTCGCGAGCGCGGCGAAGCGCTGCACGATGGGGCCGTCGACCGGTTCGGCGTAGCGGTAGTACTTCTTCTCCTGCGTGATGCCGAAGTACGGACCGTAGAACAGCTCCTGGAAGCAGATGACCTGCGCGCCCTGCGCTGCGGCCTCGCGAGCGAACTGCTCGTGCTTGTCGAGCATCGACTCCTTGTCGCCCGTCCAGGTCGTCTGCGTGATCGCCGCCCTCACCGTTGCCATCTCGGCCTTCCTTCCCTCGGTTCTGTTACTGTCCTGCTTGAACATTTCTCGACAGTTTCCGGATGTGTCGCGGTCGTTAATCCTCCGGACACCTCCCGAACGAGAGGACGACGGATGCTGCGCCCCGAGTCGCTCCAGTCCCGCACCCCCCTCGGCATGGCGGGCGAGATCGCGCGGCTCGTCGCCGACGGCACCCTCGAGCGGGGGGAGCGCCTGCCGACGGTGCGGGAGCTGTCCGCGGCTCTCGGCGTCTCCGCGGGGACGGTCGCCGCGGCGTGGCGGGCGCTGTCGGACGCGGGCACGATCGTCTCGCGCGGCCGCGCAGGCAGCTTCGTGCGCGACGAGCCACGGGAATGGCTGAGCCCTCGAGTGCAAGGGCTGGCCGGATCCTCACAGCCCGTGCGGCTCGACCTCTCGCACGGCACCCCGGACCCGGCCATGCTGCCCGCTCTCGAGGGCGCGTTCTCACGCGTCGCGCCGAGGGCCGACACGGGCCGCTATCACGACCTTCCCGTGCTGCCCGAGCTGCACGCGCACATCGCCGAGACCTGGCCGGCGCCCGGTGTCGAGACCTTCACGGTCGTCGACGGGGCGCTCGACGGCATCTCGCGCACCCTCGAGCAGGTCGTGCGGTTCGGCGACCGCGTCGCGATCGAGTCCCCCGGGTTCCCCTACTTCTTCGACCTGCTCGAAGCCCTCGGCGCCGAGCCGATCCCGCTCGCCCTGGACCGCGACGGCGTGACGCCGGCATCGCTCTCGCGGGCGCTCGCGCGCCGACCCGCGGCGGTCGTCCTGCAGCCGCGGGCGCAGAACCCGACCGGGATCTCGATGAGCGTGGAGCGCGCCCGTGTGCTGGCGCAACTCATCATGAACGCGCCTGACGGGCGTCGCGTGACCGTCGTGGAGGACGACCACTCCGCCCTCATCTGCTCGGCACCCGACGTCACCCTGGCGCGGTGGATCCCCGGCCAGGTCGTCCACGTCCGCAGCTTCTCGAAGTCGCACGGCCCCGACCTGCGCATCGCCGCCCTCGGCGGCCCCGCGCGCGTGGTCGACCGGCTCGTGGCACGGCGGATGCTGGGACCCGGATGGACCTCACGACTGCTGCAGACCGTCCTCCTCGGCCTGCTGACCGATCCGGGATCGGTCGCCCGTGTGCGCACGGCACGCCTGATCTACCGCGACCGCCTCGACCGGATGGCGACCGCGCTCCGCAAACTCGGGGTCGACGTGGGCGACCCGGACGGCATCAACCTGTGGCTGCCGGTCGTCGACGAGCGGGCGGCGCGGACCCGGCTGGCTGCTGCCGGAATCGCCGTGTCGGCGGGCGCTCCGTATGCAGCGCCCGGCGACCGAGCCGCGACCCCGCACGTCCGCGTGACGGCCGGTGTCATCACCGCCAACGTGCGCCTCGTCGCGGAGGAGTTGGCAGGCGCGTCCTCGGCCGCTCCATTCGCCTGACGAACGCGTCTCAGAGGCCGACGGCGCGCAGCGCGGCGACGGCGAGAGCGCGGGTGCGCGCGGCATCCGTCATCCACAGGGGCTCGACGTGCGCCGCGATCCCCAGGGCGGCGACGGATGCCGCAGCCTCCGCGTCCTCCTCGGCGATGAGCCACGCGTCGAGCACGCCACCGTCTCCGCGCGCACCGTAATGCGCCGCGACCCCGGCGGCCGTGCAGGGGACGCCGGCGACGCGCAGGCACACGTCGGCCATGCCGCGAACGGGGGCGTCGCCGATGATCGGCGAGACGCCCGCGACCGGAGCGGCAGCCGTCCGGAGCGCGTCGGCCAGGCCCGGGACGGCGAGGATCGGACCGATCGAGACGATGGGGTTCGACGGGGCGACGAGGATCGCGTCGGCCCCCGCGATCGCCTCGAGCACGCCCGGCGCGGGAGCGGATGCCTCGATGCCGGGATTCTCGAAGCGGACCGGTTCGAGGCGGGCGCGGTGACGGGTCCACCACTCCTGGAAGTGCAGGCGGTGCCCCTCGGCATCCAGGATCACGTGGGTGTCGACCTCGGTGTCGGTCATCGGCAGGAGGGTCGCGCCGAGGTCCCACCGCGACTGCAGCCGCGCGACGGCCTCGGTCGGGCTCAGCCCCTCGCGCAGCCAGGACGTGCGGGCGATGTGCGCGCCGAGGTCGAGATCGCCCAGCAGGAACCACTCCCACCCGACGCGCCACGCGGCCAGCTCGTCCGCCACGCGGCGCGAGTCTCCCGCGCGACCCCACCCCTGCGCGAGGTCCTTCACCCCGGCGAGCGCGTAGAGCATCGAGTCGACGTCGGGCTGCAGACGCAGGCCGTTCAACCAGAGGTCGTCACCGGTGTTGCACACGACGGTGAGCTCGCCGCCACGCTCGGCCAGCTCGTCGCGGAGGCCGGTGGCGAAGGTGGATCCGCCGACGCCGCCGGCGAGCAGGACGACACGGGGAGCGGGGGTCGAGGTCACTGTTCCAGCGTAGGGTCGCCGTATCCTGGGCCGATGCCCGACGCTCCCGCACCGCTGACCGTCTGGCCGCTCACCGGGATCGGCGAGATAGGCCCCGGCACCGACCTGATCGAGGAGATCGTGGCGGCCTCGGCCGGAACCCTCCGGGACGGCGACATCCTGGTCGTCACCAGCAAGGTCGTCTCCAAGGCCGAGGGCCGTTACCGCCCGGCGGCGGACCGCGATGCGGCGATCGCCGAGGAAAGCGTGCGCGTCGTCGCCGAGAACGAAGCGGGCACGGTCCGGATCGTCGAGAGCCGCTTGGGCATCGTCGCCGCGGCCGCAGGAGTCGATGCGAGCAACACCCCCGAGGGTCTGATCCTGCTGCTGCCCGAGGATCCCGATGCGTCGGCGCGCGCCCTGGCCGTCGGCATCCGCGAACGGACCGCCGCCCGCATCGGCGTGATCGTGTCCGACACGCTCGGCCGCGCGTGGCGCGAGGGCCAGACCGACTGCGCGATCGGCGCGGCGGGGGTCGTCGTCATCGAGGACCTGCGCGGGGCGACGGATGCCTCGGGCCGGCCCCTCGCCGTCACGCTGCCCTGCGTCGCCGACGAGCTCGCCGGCGCCGCCGACCTCGTCAAGCGCAAGTCGAGCGGGATGCCGGTGGCCGTCGTCCGCGGCCGTGGGGACCTCGTGGGGGACCTCGACCTCCCCGGGGCGCGTTCGATCGTCCGGCCGGCCGAGCGCGACCTGTTCGGCGAGGGGACGCGCGAGGCGTACGCCCGCGGCTATTCCGACGGCGCCACGTTGTCCGGGGGATAACCCGAACGGAGGTCTCCGGTCGGCCCGGATGTGCCCCGCGCACCCCACCCCTAGCGTGGGGAACATGACATCCGACACCTCCGCGCCGCCTCGGCGGCTGCGCCCGATGCGGCGCCTCGGCGCGCTCGCACAGCTCGCCGCGGTCGCCGTGGCGGGCACCGGCATCCTCACCACCGTCGTCACCCTGTTCAGCACGGGGATCGGGACGATCCTCATCCTGGGTGTCGGTGTCCTCTTCCTCGTCGCCGCGCTCTACCTCGCGTGGGCCGCGTCGTGGCTCGAGCACGAGCGCGCCGAGGGCCTGTACCGTCACGGCATCCCGCAGCTGCGGATCCGCACGAGCGGGGAGCCGGGGTTCCGCGGACTGACGCGCACCCTGTGGCTCCAGTTCATCGACGGCGGGATGTGGCGCGGCATCGGGAGCCTCGCGATCGCCACCGTGCTCGGATGGATCGTCATCGGGGCGACGTGGGCGGTGATCGCCTCGATCGGTCTCGCCTTCTCACCGCTGTCGGGCCGGTCGGACGGCACCCTGCCCCTCACCGGGATCGCCGTCTCGGACGGCTGGGCCGTCGCCGGCGGTGTCATCGCGGCCCTCGTCAGCCTCGGTGTCCTCTTCGGCGTCTCGCTCCTCGACGACCTCCTCACGCGGTCGATCCTCGTGCCCTCGCGCGAGGCGATCCTCGCCGAGCAGGCGCGGACGGCGGGCGCGCAGCGGGCGGGCGCGGTCCGCGCCAGCGAGGTCGAGCGCACCCGCATCGAGCGCGATCTGCACGACGGCGTCCAGCCCCGGCTCGTCTCGGTCGGGATGACCCTCGGCATGGCGCAGCAGAAGATCGACTCCGACCCGGTCGCCGCGAAAGCGCTCATCGACGAGGCGCACACCTCGACGAAGGCCGCCATCACCGAGCTGCGCCAACTGGCCCGCGGTATCCACGCCTCCGTCCTCGACGACCGCGGACTGGATGCCGCCCTCTCGGCCCTCGCGGCACGCTCCCACGTCCCCGTCGTGCTCGACGTCCGCCTCGATGAGCGCTGCAGCGCAACCGCGGAAGCCGCCGTCTACTTCGTCATCGCCGAGTCGCTCACCAACGCCGCGAAGCACGCCCGCGCCACCGAGGTGCGTGTCGTGGTCCGCAGCCGCGGCGACGCCCAGAACGGTCGTCTCATCTGGGCGCGCGTCGAGGACAACGGCATCGGCGGAGCCCGCGTGCTCCCCGGCGGCGGTCTCGACGGGATCATGAACCGGGTGCTCGCCGCCGGCGGCACCGCGACGCTCGACAGCCCGGCCGGCGGTCCCACGGCCCTGGAGGTGACGGTCCCGTGCGCATCCTGATCTGCGAGGACTCGACGCTGCTGCGCGAGGGTCTGGTGCGCGTCCTCGAGGACGCCGGCCACTCCGTCGTCGCGGCGCTCCCGAACGCCGACGGCATCGTCGAGCAGGTCACCGAGACCGAGCCGGAGCTGTGCATCCTCGACGTGCGGCTGCCCCCTACCTTCACCGACGAGGGCATCCGGGCCGCGCTGGCGCTGCGGGCGCAGCATCCGTCCCTGCCCGTCCTGGTGCTCAGCCAGTACGTCGAGGAGCGGTACGCGAGCGACCTCATCACCGGGCAGAACGCCGCCCTCGGGTACCTGCTCAAGGACCGCGTCGCCGACGTGCGGGACTTCCTCGACTCGATCGACCGGATCGCCGCCGGCGCCACGGTCCTCGACCCCGAGGTCGTCGCGCAGCTGCTGACGCGCCGGGCGCGGGACGAGCGGATGTCGCGCCTCACCGACCGGGAACGCTCGGTGCTCGCGCTCATCGCCGAGGGCAAGAGCAACGCGGCCATCGCGGGTGCGCTGTTCGTCTCGGAGGCGAGCGTCGAGAAGTACATCACCTCCCTCTTCCAGAAGCTCGGCCTCGAACAGGACGAGCACGGCAACCGGCGGGTGCTCGCGGCGCTCGTCCATCTCGAACACGGCCGACCCGACCAGAACGGAACGAACCGATGAGCATCGACCTCACTCCCCCGCCCACCGCCGCGCCCCCGGCCGGTCCGCAGCCGCCGCGGCAGACGCGGCCGTCGGCACAGATCGTCGCGATCATCGCGATCTGCCTCGGCGGGCTCCTGCTCCTCGGCGCCCTCCTGTCGGGGATCGGCTCGATCGCGTACGCGGCGTCGCGCGGCAGCGACGGCGGGACGGCGGACACCAGCGGTGTCGAGGCGCTGTCGCTCGACGTCTCGGCGGGACACGTCGTCGTCCAGTACGCCGATGTCGACGGGGCGATCCTCGAGGTCGCCGGCGGCGACGGCAACTGGCGGCTCGAGCGCCGCGGCGACACCCTGGCCGTCACCAACAACCGCCCCTGGTGGGCCCTCCAGGGCGGGTTCAGCTGGAACGACAACCGCGCCACGCTGACGTTGCCCGCCGAGATGGCCGAGCAGAAGCTCGAGGCGGACTTCGACGTCGCCGCGGGCTCGCTCACCGCCGACGGCACCTACGGCCGGCTCGACCTGCACGTCGGAGCGGGCGACGCGGATGTCTCGGGCAGCGCCGACGACCTGCGCGTCGACGTGAGCGCCGGTGAGGCCGACGTCCGTATCGACGGCGCCCAGCAGGCGAGCATGACCATCGGCGCCGGGCAGATCATCGCCGACGTGACGGGGACCTCGCTCGACAGCGTCCGGGTGGACGTCAGCGCCGGCACCCTCGTCGGCACCCTCCCCGGCGGCACGTACGACGTGACGTCCGAGGTCTCGGCGGGCTCGTTCGACAACCAGCTCGAGACCGCCGACGGTGCCGCCCGCACCGTCGACGTGCAGGTCTCCGCCGGCTCCGTCACCCTCCGCCCCGCCGACTGACCTCTCACGCGCCGCGAGCCGACGCGAAGCGCGCTCCCCAGATGGTGGAGACAGCACTTCGCGTCGGCTCGACGCCGTGTGGGGAGGTCAGCCCACGACGGCGATCTCGTTGGGGATGTGGTCGAGGGCGACGGTGTGGACGATCTCGTCGGTCTCCAGGTCGATCACGACGAGCTCGCTGTCGGCGGGGTCGGTCACGTAGGCGAAGGAGCCCGCGACCTTGACCGAGGGGTGCGGGTCCTGCCACTCGGCCGGACCCTCCCACGGGTCGACGACCGGAAGGGATGCCGTGATCTCGCCGGTGGCCGGGTCGATCGTGTGCAGGTTGCCGTCGGTGCCGATGAGCACGGCCTCGTCGTCCGGGCCGCGACCGACGCCGCGGTAGGTGTACTCGACGCCGTCGGGCAGCGCGATCTTCTCGAGCGTCCCCGCGGCCGTGTCGACGAGGGCGATGTTGCGGAGGAGGTAGCCCTCGGCATCCGGGTCGTCCTTGTAGTCCATGACGACGAGCGGGCTGTCATCGGAGACGTAGGCGTTGCCGATCCGGCCGTACTCGTCGGGCGAGGTGAGCTTCGTGATCTCGCCGTCCTTCACGACGAGGGCGCCGTTCTCGCAGCCGAAGACGACAGCCTCGTCCTTCGCGGTGCCCTCACCGTGGACGCCGGGGCACTCGTCGTTCGACGCCACGTCGTTCCGGTCGGCATCGAGGACACGGATGCCGGTGCGCCCCGACTCGTCGCCGACCGTCGTCAGCAGGGTGCCGTCCTCCAGCTCGACCGAGACGCCGTGATGCGCCGTGACGCCCGGGATCACCTCGGCCTCGGGCAGCTCGCCGTCGGTCTCGGCGAGTGCGGCGGAGTCGAAGATGGTCGTGTCGCTGGTGGCGTCGTCGTAGAGCACGGTCGTGCCCGCGTGGGAGACGACGTGCCCCGCGGCCGCGGCCGGCACGACGAGGTCGGTGAGTTCGGGCTCCTGCACGTCGAGGAGCTGGAAGCCCTTCGACGTCGTCACCATCACATGGCGGCCGTCGCCGGCGGCGTTCAGGCGGATGAAGTCCTCGGAGGCGAACTCTCGGAGGTTGTCGTAGTCCTCGCCGCCGAGGACGAGCACTCCGCCCTCGTAAGCGACGGCGACGCGGGGACCGTCCGCCGGCGTACCGCTCTGCGGGGGCTCCGAGGCGCCCGGTGCGGATGCGGGCGCGCCGGCGGACGCGCAGCCCGCGAGCACGAGGGCAGCGGCGCCGGCCAGGGCGCCGAACTGCAGGGTCTTCTTCATGAGTTTCCTTTCCAGGGAATGCCTCATCGGGTGAGGCCGTCGGAGATGCTCTGCAGGTTGCGTCGCATCATGTCGAGGTAGGTGCCGCCCGGGGAGCCTTCCGGGGCGAGGGATTCGGTGAAGAGCGAGACGACGTCGACGTCGCGGCCGGCTTCGTCGGCCAGCACCTGCATGAGCCGGTCGGGCTGCGACGAGTCGGCGAAGATCGTCGTCACGCCGGCCTCGTCGATCGCGTCGACGAGGTCCTGCAGGTCGGCGGCGCTCGGGGCCGCGAGCGTCGTGCCTCCCGGGATCGCTGCCCCGAGGATGCGCACGTCGTACCGCCGTGCGAGGTACCCCAACACGTGATGGTTGGTCACGAGGGCGCGGTGCTCCGCGGGGATCGCGCCGAGGGTGTCGGCCATCTCGGCATCCAGCGCGGCCAGCTCGTCGAGGTACGCGACGGCGGCCTCGTCGATGACGGATGCCTCCACCCCGTCGACCTGCGCGAGTTCCGGCACGAGCGCCTCGACGACCCGGGCCGTCTGGGTGGGGTCGGTCCAGAAGTGCGGGTCGACGACGTCGGCGTCCGCGTAGTCGAGAGGATCGATATGGTCTCCCGCGACGAACGAGACGGCGCCGTCGGCGACGGCGGCGTCGACGTGGTGCTGCACGCCCTCTTCGAGCCCGAGGCCGTTGGACACGAGCAGGTCGGCGGTGCGCAGGGTCGCCGCCTCGCGCGCCGACAACTCGAACGAGTGCGGGTCGCTTCCGCGCGGCATGAGCGTGACGACCTCGATCTGGTCACCGACGAGGTTCGCGGTGATGTCGCCGAGCAGGTCGGTCGTGACGACGACGGTCGCCCGGTCGGGAGCAGCTGCGGCGCAGCCCGAGAGCGCGGCGAGCGCGGCGACGGCGATCGCCGCGAACGCGCGCCTCATCGGCCGGTCTCCGCGAAGAAGGCCGGCGCGTCCGTCGTCGCGAAGGTGCGCGCGATCCGCGCGGCGTCGGCGTAGTCGATCTCGACGAGCGCGTTCTCGGCGGGGCCGTTCAGGTAGACGCGGTTCGCGTCCACCTGCAGCGTGACACCCGCGGCGACGTCCGGATCGCTGAGGGATGCCGAGACGAGCGGCTCGGTGCGACCGAGGGCCCTTCCGGTCGCGCCGTCGACCACGAGCACCTCCCCCGCCGTCGTGAGGGCGACGACGTGCTGGTCGACGTCGTCGACCGCGCTCACGCGGGCGAGGGGCTCGCCCGCGTCGATGCGGCTCCACGCGCGCTCACGGGTGTCGAGCAGCCAGAACGCGTCGCCCCCGGTGGGTCCGGCGACGGTCGGGCGCCCTTCGCGTGCCGAGAACGAGAGCGCCCGGTCGGTGGCGCCGTCGGGGTATGGGATGCGCTCGAATGTCGTGCCGTCGGCATCCGTCACGGCCAGGACCGCGCCGTCCGTGCAGCCGACCACGACGCCCACGTTCGTGGCGATCGAGCCGGCGGGCTCGTCGCACCGGACGGTCCGCTGCGTCGCGCCCTCCGCATCGACGTGCCGGAGACCGTCGGCATCCGTCACCAGCGCTCCGGTCGGGAGGGGGACGACCATGCCGGCACCGGCAAGCGCGTCGAGGCGGAAGCGCTCCACGACGCGTCCGTCCTTCAGGGCGTCGAGGTCGAGGAGGACGGCTTCTCCCCCGTCGAAGTGGACTCCGGCACCGAGGTCGCTCGCGACCACGGTCGGCTCGCCGTCGCCGGCGAGGTCGGCGAGGACGGCGGCGGGGGCCTCGTAGTAGTGGAAGTGGTCGACGTGGTTCCAGGTCCACACGCCGCTGTCGACGATCGAGACGCCGCCGTCTCGGCCGGCGTAGAGGAAGCGCCCGTCGGTCTCGAGCGAGGTCGGCGCCGCGATCTCCCCGAGCGGCTCGACCTGTTCGTCGAGCAGGTCGAGGTGGTGGACCGCGCCGGTGGGCGAGACGCTCGTGAGGTGCAAGGCGGGTTCGGCGAGCTCGGTGGCGCCCGCGATGGCGCCGTGGTCGTCCTCCCCCGTGGCGGATTCGGGCACGGGGGTGGACTGGCACGCAGCGAGAGTCAGGACGAGAACGGGCAGGAGGGCGATCGGGACGCAGCGGTTCATGCGGTCCTTTCGTCGGGGGTGGAGCGGGTGAGAGGAATGAGTGAGCGGATGCCGGTGGACGCCGCACCGGAGCAGATCGCGGTGAACGCGACGGTGGCCCCGGCCGCGGTGCCGAGGTGCCACGACAGGACGAGCCCGATCGCGACGGCGACGATGCCGATGACGGCGGCGAGTGTCATCGTGGGGACGGTGCGTCGGGTCCAGGCGCCGGCGGCGACGGCGGGCCCGAGCAGCATGCCGACCACCAGGAGCGAGCCGACGGCCTGGTAGGCCGAGACGACCGCCAGCGTCACGAGCCCCACGAGGAGGACGTGCGCGAGACGGGGACGAAGACCCAGCAGCTGCGCCTGCCGCGGATCGACCGCGAGGGCGACGAACGCGCGGTGTCCCGCGGCGGCGACGAGCAGGGTGACGATCGCGGCGATCGCGAGCAGCACGAGGTCGCTCTCTTCGACGGCGAGGATGTCGCCGAAGAGGATCGCCGACGCGTCCGTCGCGAAGCTGCGGGAGGCGGAGATGACGATGACGCCGAGCGACAGACTCGCAACGAAGAGCAGGCCGATGCTGGTGTCGGCCGACAGCCGTCCGCGGCGCTGGAGCGCGCCGACACCGAGCGACATCGCGGCGGCGCTGACGGCGGCGCCGGCGACGGGCGGGAACCCGGTGAGGGTCGCGAGGGCGATGCCGGGCAGCATCCCGTGCGCCATCGCCTCGCCGAGGAACGCCATGCCGCGGAGCACGACCCATGTCCCGACGACCGCGCAGACGACGGCGACGAGCGCACCGCCGACGAGGGCGCGCTGGACGAACGCGACGGCGAACGGGTCGATGAGGGCGGACACGCTGCCTGACTGTACACGTAATTGAGAACGGTTTTCATTTGCAATAATGGCGGGATGCCGTCTCCCGCTGAGCCCGTCGTCCGTCTCCGTGACGTCCGTGTCGACCTCGAGGGTCACCGTGCACTCGATGGTGTCGACCTCGAGATCCACGCCGGACGGTTGACGGCCGTGGTGGGGGCGAACGGATCGGGGAAGTCGACGCTCGTCTCGGTGCTCGCCGGGTTCCGCGCGCCGACGTCCGGCACCGCGGAGCTGCGCGCCGGTACCGCGGTCGCGCTCGTCGCACAGCACACGGCGGACGCCGCGCGGCTCCCGCTGACGGTGACCGATCTCGTGTCGATGGGCCGGTGGCGGGAGCGAGGAGCCTTTCGGCCGTTGCGGCGGAGTGATCGCGCGACCGTCTCAGAGGCGATCGATGCGGTCGGGTTGACCCCGCTCGCGTCGCGGCCGCTCGGCGCACTGTCCGGTGGTCAGCGTCAGCGCGCGTTCGTCGCGCAGGCCCTCGCACAGGACGCGGATCTGCTGCTGCTCGACGAGCCGACGAGCGGTCTCGACGACGTGTCGCGGCGGGCCGCGGCATCCGCTCTCCGGGTCGCGACGAGCCGCGGCGCGGCGGTCGTCGTCGTGACGCACGACCTCGGCGAACTCGGGGACGTCGATGAGGTGGTGACGCTGGCGGACGGGCGCATCAGCGACCGCCGGGGCCGGTCCGTCATGCGTGGACGGACCCTCGAGAACGTCGGTACCGTTGAGGGGTGACCAACGCTCCGATCGACGCCACCACCACCTCCGCCTGGGCTGAACTCGAGTCGCTGAAGGAGGGCTTCACGCCCGATCTGCGCGGCTGGTTCGCGTCGGACCCGGAGCGCGTCGCGAAGCTCACGCACGACGTCGCCGACCTGCACGTCGACCTGTCGAAGAACCTCGTGACCGATGAGATCGTCGCCGCGCTGGTCCGCCTCGCGGAGCAGACCGGAGTCGCCGAGCGGTACGCCGCGATGCTCGCGGGTGAGCACATCAACACGACGGAGGACCGCGCGGTGCTGCACACGGCGCTGCGCCGTCCGGCCGACGCCGTGCCCTCGCTGACGGTCGACGGCCAGGACGTGGATGCCGACGTGCAGGGCGTGCTCGACGCGATGGCGGAGTTCGCCGGACGGGTGCGCTCAGGCGAGTTCACCGGCGTCACGGGCAAGAAGGTCGAGACGGTCGTCAACATCGGCATCGGCGGCTCGGACCTCGGGCCCGTCATGATCTCGGCGGCGCTGGAGCCCTACGCGGATGCCGGCATCTCGGCACGGTTCGTCTCGAACATCGACCCGTTCGACATCGCGTCGAAGACGAAGGACCTCGACCCCGAGACGACGCTGTTCATCGTCGCGTCGAAGACGTTCACGACGCTCGAGACCCTGACGAACGCGCGTCTGGCACGCGACTGGCTGTGGGACGGCCTCGCGTCGGCAGGGGCGATCGACAGCAGCGACGAGCAGAAGAAGGATGCCGTCGCCCACCACTTCGTCGCGGTCTCGACGGCGCTCGATAAGGTCGCCGAGTTCGGCATCGACACCGCGAACGCGTTCGGCTTCTGGGACTGGGTAGGCGGCCGGTACTCGGTCGATTCGGCGATCGGGCTGTCGCTCGTGATCGAGTTCGGACCCGACACGTTCCGCGAGCTGCTTGCAGGCTTCCACGCCGTGGACGAGCACGTCCGGACCACGCCGCTGGCGGAGAACGTCCCCGTTCTGATGGGTCTGCTGAACGTCTGGTACACGAACTTCCTGGGCGCGCAGTCGCACGCCGTGCTGCCGTACGCGCAGCAGCTCAGCCGGTTCGCCGCGTACCTGCAGCAGCTGACGATGGAGTCGAACGGCAAGTCGGTGCGCTGGGACGGGTCTCCCGTCACGACGGACACCGGCGAGGTGTTCTGGGGCGAGCCGGGGACGAACGGGCAGCACGCGTTCTACCAGCTGATCCACCAGGGCACTCGATTGATCCCGGCGGACTTCATCGCATTCGCGAACCCGGCCTATGCGTTGACGGACGGCGACCGCGACGTGCACGGCCTGTTCCTGGCCAACTTCCTCGCGCAGACGAAGGCGCTCGCGTTCGGCAAGACGGCCGAGGAGGTCGAGGCCGAGGGCACGAAGGGTGCGCTCGTCGCGGCACGCACGTTCCCCGGCAACCGTCCGACGACGTCGATCTTCGCCCCGTCGCTGACGCCGAAGGTTCTGGGCGAGCTCGTCGCGCTGTACGAGCACATCACCTTCACGCAGGGTGCGATCTGGGGCATCAACTCGTTCGACCAGTGGGGTGTGGAGCTCGGCAAGCAGCTGGCCCTGCAGATCGCGCCCGCGATCGAGGGTGACACCGAGGCGCTCGAGGCTCAGGATGCCTCGACGAAGGCGCTGCTCGAGTACTACCGCGACCACCGCGCCTGAGGCTCGTGCGTCGAGTTCCTGTTCACGCCTCGCAGCCCAGCTCGAGCGCGTCCCGTGACGCGTGCCGCTTCCGGTCTCGTTGATCTCGTGCTGTGATCCATCTCGTCGCTCGGCGCCTTCGCCCTGATCACCGCGATCGAGTCATCGACTGGTTGCGAGAGCTCGATGGTCCTCGTCGCGCCGAGGCGCTGGAATCTCTGACGGCCGAGGGCATCGATCATGAGACGGCGATGGTGATCGATACGAGTGAGGGCCCGATCATCGTCTACGCGATGCAGACGGATGATCTCGAGCGCTCCCGAGCGGTCGCGGACGAGTCACCACGCCCCGTGGACGCAGAGCATCGCTCCGTGATGCGCGCCGCGGACGACGGCCCGGCGACCGGCGAGATCGTCCTCGATCTGCGCTCGGATGGACGCTAGTCGAGCTTCGCAAGATCTCGACCCGACTCGGATCTTCGCAGACGACAGCGGTACGACGGGTGATGGCGTGCGTCCGTATCGGGTACTCAGAACGGTGGTGGTCCGGGTGGGTCGACGGTGAAGGTCGGGATGCGGCGTTCGGGCTGGACGAGGTAGACGCGTCCGGCGGGTGAGGTCCATTCGAGCGCGCCGCCGGGTCTGGCTCGGACCTGCCAGTCGGTCTGGTGTTTGAGGGTGTGGTGCCCGCGGCAGAGCGGGGCGAGGTTGTTCGCGGCGGTGGTCCCGCCGTGGTGCCAGTCGGTGGTGTGGTCGATGTCGCACCGGTCGGCGGGGATCCCGCATCCGGGGGCCATGCACCGTGCTGCCCGCCAGGCGACCAGCCGGCGGAGATCCGCGGGTGGCCGGTAGGTGTCGCGTCCGACGGAGAGGGCGACCCCGGTCTCGGGGTGGGTGAGCACTCGCGTCCACCCGGATGCTGCCCCGCACAACTCCCGCGCTTTCTCGACCGGGATCGGTCCGATCCCGTCGAGCTGCGCCGCGGGCCCCTCGCCGGTGAGGAGGGTGAGGGCGGGAACCGTGACCGCGACGGTCGGCCGAATCCCACGTGCCTTCGCCGGCAGCGACTCGGTCTCTCCGTCGATGAGGAGATCCCCGAACACGTCAGCACGCTTTTGGTCGAGCGTTCGTTCATCACCGTCGGTGTCGAGGGTTTTCGCGATCGCGGTGATCCGGCCGAGGATCGCGTGCGCTTCCACCGCGGGCAGGTGCGCGGTCAACCACGCCATCCCATCCACACCCGCATCCACCCGGACGTGCCGGTGGGCGACCGCCGCGGCGTGCTGCTGCGCGAGGGTCGCTTCCTGCTCCCGGTCGACGATGCGTTTCACCGCCCGCCGGAACGGTCCCGTCGACTGTTCCTCCGCCAGGCTCAGCACCTCGTGGACGAGCCCTGCGGTCACGTTCTCGACCTGGTCGAGCCCGTCGACGATGATCGTCGCGTGGGTCTCGGTGATCCCGGCCCGACTCATCGCCTCCCACACCTGCGGGTACCGACGTACGAGCGCATGCCCGACGCCCATCAACCGTCCCGCGGCATGCTCCGTGATCCGCAACGCGGCCGCGACCTCGAGCCGCACCGACCGTTCCACGAACGCGACCGGTTCCTCCCGCCGCCGCGCATCGGCGATCGCGTCATCCCACAACTCGACGATGCACGCATACCTTTGCGCCGCATGCACCGTCGCCATGTCGGCGCACATCACCACCCAGTCCAGCGCGGTCGGGATCCCCTCGGGGACCTCGTCGCGAGCATCGGGCGAACTGGACATAGTCCGAGACTAGGAGGGGTTTCCGACATCGCTTTTCAGCGCGATGCCGCCGCCGATGAGTGCCCCGGGGCGAACGTGAGAAGTGAGACGAGCAGCGCTCTCGGCCAGACTGGACGAGTGCAGCCAGAGCAGATCGTCGTGAAGTCCGACGATGCGCGATGCGCTGAGCTCGTGGCCGCCGGGTGGGCTGTTGTTTCACGATCGTGGGCAGCGCGGCTGACGGCGTCAGAGGTCGATGTGGATGACCTCTCCGGGGCGGTTCAGCGAGGCAGCCGTCACGGCGAAATCCGCGAGATCGGAGATGCGGATATCGACTCCGTTCTCCTGCTCGACGGGGCGACGCTAGCCGACTACCCGGGTGGCGTCGCGACGCAGCACCGTCCACTGACGAGGTCGACCGCTCGCGTGTCGCGAACGAGGCGAGGCTTCGGCGTCGTTGATGGCGACGGCCTGGTTCTCGCCGTCACCTACGTCGATGTCGACGGACGGACCGCTGAGACCGAGTTCACGGTCGTGGCTACAGAGGTGCGCGGGCTGGGCATCGGCACGGCTGTGAAGGCAGCGTCCATACTGAGTCTCGTTCGGGAGGGCGTCGATGTCTTCCGAACCGGGGGCTCTGAGGAGAACGCCGCGATACTTCGTTCCAACGAGAGCCTCGGATATCTGGTCGACGAGGAATGGCTCACCTTCTCCCCGCGCGCCTCACCCCACCCGCTAGCGTGCTGACATGCGCGGACGCAGACTCACGTGGACGATCGGCGGCATCGGTCTCATCGCATCAGGCGTCGCCGGCATCCTGCTCAGCGCGACGCCGGGGTCCTCTCTCACCGACTTCCTCACCTTCCTCGTCGACATCCTGTGGGCGGGCGCGTGCCTGATCTTCGCCATCGGTGGGTCAACGCGCGACAGCGTCACCGCCCGCAGACCGCTCGGGACGACGACACTCGTCCTGCTCGCCCTGTGGTCCCCCGCGATGCGCGTCGTCGGCCTCTTCCAGGACCCGATGAACCCGACACCCCTCATCCCGTGGGAGGTCACCACTTTCGTCCCTCTCGCGCTCGGCATCGTCGCTGTCGTGCAGATCGCACGCGCCGGTGTCGTTCCGCGCCGTTGGCGGTGGACGCCCGCCATCGCCCTCGGCGTCCAGGTGGCGTCTGTCGCGCTCGGCCAGCTCCTGATGATGGATCCGGCCACCGCCATGCAGACGATCGGTCTCGCATCGGCGCTCGGGATGCTCGGGTTCCTCGCCGGGACCGTCGGGCTCGGCATCATCGCGCTCGTCGCGGTCGCGTCGGAGCGCCCGGCATCCGTCGCGGTCTACTCGTCGCCCACCGAATGACCCTGGACAAGCTCCTCGCAGAGCGGGACCCTGGTCGCATACCCGGACGAAGGAGACGGCCATGTTCCAGATCGACGGCGCCTACAGCGGCTTCGCGGTCGACGACCTCGACGCGGCGAGGACGTTCTATGCCGAAACGCTCGGCCTCGAGGTCGCCACGCTCGACAACGGCTTCCTTCAGCTGCGCCTCGCATCGGGCGCGTCCGTTCTGGTTTACGGCAAGCCGAACCATGAGCCCGCCGGCTTCACGATCCTCAACTTCCCCGTCGATGACGTCGACGCCGCCGTCGACGAGCTCAACGCGAAAGGCGTCGTGACCTCGATCTACGACGACATGCCCACCGACTCCAAGGGCATCATGCGCGAGACGGACGGCCCGGTGATCGCGTGGTTCCGCGACCCTGCCGGCAACGTGCTCTCGGTCCACGAGCGCTGACGAGGGTCAGGGCTCCCAGTACCCCACCGCGCACAGCAGTCGCGTCTCGTCGTCCGCATCCGCGGGCGGCTCGATCGCCGGAGGGAAGACACCCCACTGGCGCCATTCATCGGCATGCGGCACGACGTGCTCGTTCAATCCCGCGATCAGCTCCGGCGACAGGCGGAACGGGATGCCGAGACGCTTCGCGATGAGCCACGCCTGGAACGCGCGGTAGGTCGCCATGTGCGCATAGCCCTCTTCCGCCGGGTAGTCGCCGTACTGGAAGCGGAATACCGTGCCCGGCGCGACCCCGTCGCGCACCGCGGCAGTCGCCGTGTCGTTCAGCCGGTCGTAGGATCCGATCGGGTCGTCGCCGAGCAGATCCGCATGCCGGAACTCGTCGCCGTCCGCGATCGACTTCCCCGCCAGCACGCCGGGGATCCACGCCTCGTCGTACGCGTGCGCGAAGACGATGTCACGGAAGGTCGGGTCAGGGGTGGTCGTCCACTCCTGCGGCGCCGGTTTGGAGAGATCGGCCGGATCGATGCGATCGATGACGGACCGCAACGCGGCATCCGCCTGGAGGAACAGCTCATCGGCTCTCATGTCGACACCGTACGGCCCGCCCCCGACATCCGTCATGACCCGTGGACGTGGATACGCTCCCCCGATGCGCTGAAGATGCTCACCACCTCGGCGGCGCCGTCCGGCGTCGCGCTGATGCTGTGCGGAAGCCGCGTGTCGAACTCCGC
Organism: Microbacterium sp. NPDC080005; assembly: GCF_040702445.1. NCBI lineage: Bacteria > Bacillati > Actinomycetota > Actinomycetes > Micrococcales > Microbacteriaceae > Microbacterium > Microbacterium sp. NPDC080005. The sequence goes on from NZ_JBFBLD010000002.1 coordinate 111,967, forward strand.
TGCCTCACCCGCACCGATCAGATGCTCCCGCCCATCGAGGAGGAGCCGGATCGTGCCGCTGAGCACGTAGAACCACTCCACGCCCTCGTGCACCTTCGGCGCGGGCGCCTCGCCGGAGGCGGGGAACCGGATCTTGTAGGTCTGCACCGGCGAGTGCTCGAGAGTGAGCGGAGCGACGACCATGCCGTGCCGCCGCTCGGTCGCCCGCCGCACCCGCGGGTCGGCGGGCTCACCCCGCACGAGGTCGTCGAGGCGCAGCCCCAGCACCGACACGAGCGGGAGCAGCAGCTCGAGGGACGCCTGGCGCTGCCCGGACTCCAGGCGCGACAGCGTGCTCGTCGACATCCCGGCCTTCGTCGCCAGGTCGGCCAGCGTCCAGCCGCGTTGCTGCCGGGCGGCGCGCAACCGGGGGCCGACACGGGTGAGATCCATCGCCATGGGGTCCAGTTTGCCATTTCGGCAAGATCATTTGCCCCACACGTTCGCCTCGCCGCAGGGTGGAGGAATGACTGACACCCTCTACGACGCCGTCATCGTCGGCGGCGGCGCCGCCGGCCTCAGCGCCGCTCAGATGCTCGGCCGCGCCCGCCGACGCACGCTCGTCATCGACGCGGGGGCACCCCGCAACCGCTTCGCCGCACACATGCACGGCGTGCTCGGGCACGACGGCCGATCCCCCGCGCAGCTCGTCGAGATGGGCCGAGCCGAGGCCCGGGCCTATGGCGTCGAGTTCCTCGACGCGAGCGTCCTCTCCGTCGCGGACAGCGGCGACCGTCTCACCGTCGAACACGAGCCCGGCTCGGTCTCCGCCCGCGGGATCGTGATCACGACCGGTGTCGTCGACGACCTCCCCGACGTCCCAGGACTGCGCGAGCAGTGGGGTCGCGGGGTCTTCCACTGCCCCTACTGCCATGGGTACGAGGTCGCTGGTCGCCGCCTCGGTGTGCTCACCACGTCGCCGGCGAGCCTGCATCAGATCGAACTCATCCGGCAATGGAGCGACGACGTCACGGCATTCACGGCAGCGATGGGTGAGCTCGACGCGACGATCGCGGGACGACTCACGGCGCGCGGCATCCGCCTCGTCACCGCCCCGGTCTCCCGCCTGCGGATCGAGGAAGACGACATCGTCGCCGCGATCACCGAGGACGGCGCCGAGCACCCGATCGACGCGCTGCTCACCGCGCCGACACCCCGGCTCCACCTCGGCTTCGCCGAGAACCTGTCACTGGCCGTCTCGGACAACCCGGGCGAGGGACTCCGCGTCGACATGCGAGGCGCCACGAGCCACCCGCGCGTGTTCGCCGCGGGCAACATCGTCAGCCCCTTCGGCAACGTCCCCCTCTCGATGGGTCAGGGATCGATGGCAGGCGCAAGCCTCAACGCCGCACTCGTCACCGAGGACGCGGACCGCGCGGCCCGGTCACTCGCGCGCAGCTGACGCGGCGGCGGCGGCCGCACGCGCGAGCCACGCGGGCGGCTCACCGTACCGCTGGAACGGCACGAGCCGCCCGGCCGCGGAGTCCTCGACGAGGGTGGCGAGCCGATCGGCGCGCGTCTGCTCGCGCTTCGCGCTCTGCACCCAGTTCGCGACCGCTCGTCGGTAGGACGGCGTCGCCGCATCCCAGAACGCCTGCGCCGCGGGGTTCGCGGCGAGGGATGCCGCCTGCTCGGCCGTCAGCTCGTTGCGCTGCTCGTGCGAATAGACGCCGGTGCGGTCGGCCGTGCGCTTCTCGTAGGCGGCCAGTCCGGCCGGATGCATCCGCCCCTCGGCCTGCAGGCGTTCGACGTGCGCGATGTTGACGGCGCTCCACACCGAGCGCGGCCCTCGCGGCGTCCAGCGCTGGATCCGCGCGCCGTCGCCGATGCTGCGGTTCGCCGAGTCGATCCACCCGAAGCGCAACGCCTCGGGGACCGCGTCGGCCCACGTCAGACCCTGACGCGGATCGCCCTTCCGGTAGAACACCGTCCACACCTCAGCGGCGGTCGTGTGATTCGCCTCGAGCCAGTCGCCGAACTCCGCCGACGACGCGAAGAAGATCGGATCGGATGCCGGTTCCGCCATGCCCGCGAAGCTACCACCGCCATCCGACACGGGTCAGCGCAGCTGCAGACTGTTCCAGGCGCCCGGCTCGTCGAGCTCGCCGTAGACGACCTCGGCAGCGGTCTCGGAGACGGATGCCGCGCACACGAGCAGTGACAGGGTCGGGTATCCGTGCGGCCGGTTGTCGCGGATGATCGCGCGGTCGTCCGTCGGGGGCAGCGCCGTCGTGCGCTCGAGGGCGGCGAGCCACTCCGTCACCCAGTCCTCTCCCGACGGCGCGGCGAAGGCGTCGTGCCACGCGGCGATGCGGGCCGTCTTCGGGTCGTCGACGTCGTCGTGCGCGATCATGTGCACGCCCGGCGCCAGGTCGACGGTGCGGACGGCGTCGCCGTCCCACATCGAGACGCGGGCGCGTCCGGGCGTCACCGTCAGGAGATTGAACCCGTGCGTCGCCGGCGAGTCCGGCAGGTCCCGCCCGGAAGCCGCGTCGAGCACGATGTGCCCTCGAGACCCGGTCGCCCGCGAATCGTCGATGAGATCGGCCCGGTTGAGCACGACCGCCAGCCGAGCGCCCGCGGGGTCGGCCGCGAGCCACGCCCCGCCGGCGCGGGTGTCGCGCACACCGATGACCCCGGGCAGCTCGGGCCACCACGGCCCCAGCGGGTCCCACGCCCGCAGCGGATCCTCGTCGCGGACCGCGAGCACACGGATCGCCGCCGCGGGATCCTCGGGGACGTGGACGATGACGGTGCACATCGTTCCGGCCTTTCGCGTCCGGCCCCGTGGGAGGATCGGACCATGTTCGTCGTCGTGGGCGTCTCGGGCGGCATCGCCGCGTACAAGACGGTGCAGGTGGTGCGTGCGCTGGTGACCAACGGGCACGAGGTGCACGTTGTTCCCACCGAGGACTCGCTCCGCTTCGTGGGGACCGCCACCTGGGAGGCGATCAGCCGCCATCCTGTCACGACGAGTGTGCACGACGACGTCGCCGAGGTGCGCCACGTCGCGCTCGGCACCCAGGCCGACCTCGTGATCGTCGCGCCCGCCACCGCGAACACGCTGGCCAAGATGGCTGCCGGGATCTCGGACAACCTCCTCGGCGTCACGCTCCTCGCCACGACCGCGCCGGTCGTCGTCGCCCCCGCGATGCACACCGCCATGTGGGACCACGCCGCGACGCAGGCGAACATCACCACCCTCCGCGACCGCGGCGTGCACGTCGTCGGTCCCGCCGACGGACCGTTGACCGGCGGAGACAGCGGACCCGGCCGGATGGCGGAGCCGGACGAGATCGTCGCCGAGGCCCTGGCCCTCGTCGAGCGCGAGCCGGAGGCACCGGCGGGCGACCTCGCCGGTCTGACGGTCGTCGTGTCGACCGGCGGCACGCGCGAGCCGATCGACCCGGTCCGCTACATCGGCAATCGCTCGAGCGGCAAGCAGGGCGTCGCCGTCGCGCTCGCGGCCGCCGACCGCGGCGCGTACGTGCACCTCGTCGCCGCCCACGTCGACGGCAGCGTGCTCGACACCGCCCTGCACCACCCCAGGATCGCCGTCGAACGGGCTCTCACGGCGGCGGAGATGGATACCGCGATGCGCGCCGCGGCCGGCGGATCCGACGTCGTCGTCATGGCCGCCGCCGTCGCCGATTTCTCCGTGCCCGAGGTCTCAGACGTCAAGATCCGCAAAGAGGACGGCACCGTCACGCTCGACCTGATCGAGAACCCCGACATCCTCATCGGACTGGTGCGGGAGCGTGGCGCGGGACAGACGATCGTCGGCTTCGCGGCCGAGACCGCGGCGGACGAAGCGGAGCTGCAGGAGCGCGGCATCCGCAAACGTGCCCGGAAAGGCGTCGACCTGCTCGCTGTGAACCGCGTCGGCTGGCAGCAGGGCTTCGAGTCGGCTCGCAACGCCGTGCTGTTCGTCGACACGTCCGACCAGGTCACCGCTCGCGCGGAGGGCTCGAAGCGCGCCGTCGCCGACGCCCTGTGGGACGCGGTCCTGCGCCTGCGCTGAACCGTGCCAGGGCGCGGAGCCCGAGGCATCCGATCCGCTGACCGCTCCGAACCATCTGCGTGCCGCAGATACACACTCCCCTTCTCGCGCCCGCGGACGGGTACCGCAACGTCACCGACCTGCTCGTCCGGCGGGCGCAGCACGCCCCCGACCACGCCGCGTTCGACGTCCCCGTGGGCGACGGCTCGTGGCAGCAGGTCTCGACGGAACAGTTCCTCGCCGACGTCCGCCGGCTCGTCTGCCGGGGCGGTCGTCGTCCCCGTCTACGAGACGTCGTCGCCTGTCCACGACGCGGGCGTCCCGCTGGGAGTCGGCGGGACCGAGGCGCAGACGAAGCTGCTCACGGACGGGTTCGCCGAGACCGGTACCGGCCGACTCGGCGCCTACCCGAGTCCGCGAAGGCCGCCGCACGCTGACGCGGGGCCGTGAACAGACGACCGGGGCTCGGGCGCCCCGGGGGACGCCGCGCACGGGTGTGTGCGCCGTCGTCCGGAGAGCGGGTACGTGGGGGCGTGCCCGCTCTTCCGAGTAAGCCCGGGTCAGCCGAGCCCGGCGACCTTCGGTGCGGGTTCGCCGTGCACGTGCTCGCCGAGGAAGCCGAACACGGTCTCGTACCAGACGACCGCGTGCTGGGGCTTGAGCACCCAGTGGTTCTCGTCGGGGAAGTACAGGAACCGGTGGACGGTCGACCCGTCGTCCTCGCCGAAGTGCTCGTTCAGCTCCGACCACAGCCGCAGGCTCTCGCCGATCGGCACGCGGTAGTCGCGGTCGCCGTGGATGACCAGGAGCGGCGTCGAGATGTCCTCGACGTACCGGTGGGGCGAGTTCTCGATCATCGCCTCGGGCGTGAAGATCTCCTGCCAGTACGACGAGCTGTCGGTCGTCCCGGCGAACTGATCGAGCGACCACAGGCTCGCGTGCGTCACGATCGCGCGGAACCGGTCGGTGTGCCCGGCGACCCAGTTCGCCATGTATCCGCCGAACGAGCCGCCCATCGCGGCGGTCTTGGTCTCGTCGACGTCGGCGCGCGCGACGACCTCGTCGGTGATCGACATGAGGTCGGTGTAGGGCTTGCCGCCCCAGCTGTTCCAGCCGCGCGCGATGAAGTCGAGCCCGTACCCGGTCGACAGGGCCGGGTCGGGCAGCAGCACGGCGTAACCGCGGGCGAGGGCGAGCTGCGGGTTCCACCGCCAGCTCCAGGCGTTCCAGCTGTTCAGCGGCCCGCCGTGGATCCACAGGAGCAGGGGTGCGGGGGATGCCGCATCCGCCCCCTCGGGCAGGAGCAGCCAGCCGCGCACCCGCGCGCCGTCCTCGGCCGTCGTCTCGACCTCGGTCATCGTGCCCGCAGGCGTCGGCAGCGGAGCCGGGGTCACGAGGGGCGTCACGGCGCCGTCCGGGTCGATGCGGACCGGATGCGGCGGCACCATCCACGACGAGCGCAGCGCGACGAGCGCACCCGTCGCACGGTCGACGGACACGTTCGAGTAGGCGTGCTCGTCCGTCGTCAGCTGCTCCGGAGCGTCGCCGTCCAGGGGGACGCGGAACACCGGACCGCGGCCGTCCTGGTCGGCCGTCACGATGAGCGCGGTGTCGTCGTGGGCGAACGCGAGGCCGGTCGCCCAGCGGTCCCAGCCCTCGGCGAGACGGCGGGGTGAGGTTCCGTCGATCCCGGCGACCCACAGTTCCTGGTCGGCAGGTCCCGTCGGGTCGGAGAATGCCGCCCGGATGTAGGCGATGAGCGTGCCGTCGTGGCTGACGACGGGTGATTCGAAGTACGTCGAGCGCTCCTCGAAAAGGGTCGTCCGCTCCCCGGACGCGACGTCGATCGAGACGATCGCGAACCGCTCGGCACGCCCCTGTGGGAACCGCATCGCGGCGATGAGCGTGCGCCCGTCGGGCGTGAGGGCGGCGCCGGCGGCGTCGGCCGTGCGACCCGGCGCGGGTGTCAGGTCGCGCGGGCGCGGGAGGGACGCGGGATACGGCGTCGTGGCATCCGGTTCGTCCTCCGCCGCGTCGGAGGCGGCGAACGACCGGACCGAGTCGGAGAGGTCGCCGAGCTCGAGGGCCATCAGGTGCGGCTCGGCGGGGCCGAGGTCGTGGTCCCAGAACCGCACCGGGTAGGTGGTGTGCAGGATCGCCGACAGCTTGCGCTTCTTGCGCTCGGCGCGCAGCTTCGCGTCGGCCTCGACCGAGTCGGCAGAGGGCAGCAGGTCCGCTGAGAGGACGGCGACGGATGCCGCTTCCGCGACGGCGGCGAGGCCCGAGACTCCCCCGGCCAGACGTGTGATCGCCCGCGCCTCCCCACCGGCGGCCGGCAGCAGCCACAGCTGCGCCGCCTCGTCCTCGCCGTCGCCTTCCGCGTCGGGGCGCGCGCTCACGAAGAGCAGGTCGCCGTCGGCGGTGAATGCGGCACCCTGCTCGCCCTTCGCCGACCGGGTGAGGCGGCGAGCCGTCCCACCGCCGGTCGCCGGGACCTCCCACAGCGCGCGGTCGTAGCCGGTCTTGTCCGCGGTCAGGGTCGCGACGGTGAGCACCGCGCGGGTGCCGTCCGGCGAGAGGGCGACGGCGTCGATGCGGGGCAGGGCGATGTAGTCCTCGAGCGAGGCGAAGGGAGTCTGGGGCATCCCTCCACGCTAACCGCGGGCCCCGCCGCGGCGACAGGATCGGTTCAGCGGAGCAGGTCGGCGGTGGAGACGATGGTCGCGAACTCGCCGTCGAGGTTGGTGGCCGTGACCGCCGCCAGCGTCTCGGCGGGGACGACGGAGCCGTCGGGCGCGGTGCGGTCGAACGAGTGGGTCGCGTCGAGGGCGACGTACACGTCGTACCCGAGGTTGCCGCCGACGCGCGCGGTGGTCTCGCAGCAGTGGTTGGTCGAGATGCCGGTCACGACGAACTGCCGGACACCGCTCTCTCGCAACCACGCGTCGAGATCCGGCGCGCCGTGGAACGACGAGTTCACGCTCTTGGTGACGAGCAGGTCGGGGATGCCGGTGATCTCGGGCTTGAGGTCGTTGCCGGGCTGTCCCGGTCGCAAGGGCGACACCTCGGACGTCGAGTCGTGCCGGACGAACACGACCGGCCAGCCGCGCCCCCGCCACCGCTCGATGAGCGCGGCGATGTTCGCTTCGCAGGCGGGGTTGTCGCGTCGTCCCCAGTACGCGACGTCGTCGAAGCCCCGCTGCACGTCGACGACGAGAAGGGCGGCACGGTCGAGCGTGACCTCACGCGGCGGGATCTGCACGGTCCGAGCCTGACACGTCGCACGTCCCGGCGGCTGTCACGGAACGGAGGGATCCTGCCGAACCCGCTTCCCCAACGCGACGGCGTCGTGCGGCGCGAAGCCGCGCGCATCGTTGTCGAAGTAGACGAACACGTCGCGGGCGGGTTCGCCTCCCGCCCACTCGCGGATACGTTCCGCCCACGCGTCCAGCTGCTCCGGCGTGTACCCGCTCGCGTACAGATCCTCGGCGCCGTGCAGCCGGACGTAGGTGAAGGATGCCGTCTGCTCCCCGAACGCCGGGAACCGCCCGGCGGTGTCGGCGACCACCAGGGCCACGTCGTGTTCCCGCAGGATCGCGGCGGCATCCGGAGCCTCGTACGACGGCGAGCGCGGCTCGAGGGCGTAGCGGATCGGACGGTCGACGTCGATCTCCAGCCAGGCACGGCCGTCGACACGGGCGTCGTGCTGGCGCGCGAGGGCGAGGGCCTCTCCCGTCGTGCGCGGAAGCCCGCGCAGGAAGGCGTCGAGGGCCTCGGGGTCGAACGCGAGCCGCTCCGGCAGCTGCCAGAGCACCGGCCCGAGCTTCGCTCCGAGGGCGAGGACGCCCGACGCGAAGAAGTTCGCGAGCGCCGTCTCGACTCCTCGCAGTCGCAGCATGTGCGAGACGTAGCGCGATCCCTTGACCGCGAAGACGAAGTCGTCGGGGGTCTCATCGCGCCAGCGCGTATAGCTGGTGGGACGCTGCAGGGAGTAGAACGAGCCGTTGAGTTCGACCGTCGGCATCCGCTCGGCGACGTAGGCGAGCTCGCGCCGCTGAACGAGGCCGCGCGGGTAGAAGTCGCCGCGCCAGCGCGGGTAGCGCCACCCCGAGATCCCGACCCTCACCGTCATCGTCATCGCTCCTTCCCGTCCGCCCGACCCTGTGCCGCCGCGGGGTCGGTGTCAAGGGTGTCCGCGGATGCCGCTTCGTCGGCGACCGTGGAAGCATGCCAGGCCGCTCCACCTCTGCACCGTCCACCCCCGATCGCGCCGAGGTCGAGCGCGTCGCCGCCGAACGGTTCGGGCTGACGCAGCTGCGTCCCGCGCAGCTCGACGCGATCGAGGCGGCCGCCGCGGGGCGCGACGTGCTGGTGGTGTGGGCGACGGGATCCGGCAAATCGGCTGTCTACCAGGTCGCCGCGGCGCTGCGCCCGGGGGTCACCGTCGTGGTGTCGCCGCTCATCGCCCTGCAGGAGGACCAGCTCGCCGGTCTCGAGCACGCCCCCGACGCCCCGGTCGCGGTCGCACTGAACTCCGGCCGCGGCGAGCGCGCGCGGGACGAGGCGTGGCGCCGGCTTCGGGACGGCGAGGCGACCTACGTCCTGCTCGCACCGGAACAGCTCGCGAACGACGAGGTGGTGGCCGAGCTCGCGGAGCTCGACATCGCTCTTCTCGCTGTCGACGAGGCGCATTGCATCGCCTCGTGGGGGCACGACTTCCGCCCCGACTATCTGGGGCTCGGTGAGGTCGCTGCGCGGCTCGGGCGGCCCCCGATCCTCGCACTGACCGCGACGGCATCCACTCCCGTGCGCGAGGAGATCTCCGCCCGCCTCGGCCTCGACGACCCGTCCGTGCACATCGGCGATGTCGACCGTCCGTCGATCAGCCTCGGTGTACGTCGACACGGCGACGACCGCGAGAAGCGCGCCGCTGTCATCGACGAGGTCGCCTCCCTCCCCGTGCCGGGGCTGCTCTACACGTCCACGCGACGGTCGGCGGAGCTGTACGCGGAGGAGCTGATCGAACGCGGCCGACGGGCGCGGGCGTACCACGCGGGCCTCCCGGCGAAGGAGCGCGCCGAGGTGCACCGGCAGTTCCTCTGCGACGAGCTCGACGTTGTCGTGGCGACGAGCGCCTTCGGGATGGGGATCGACAAGGAGAACGTGCGGTTCGTCATCCACGCCGACGTCCCCGAGTCGATCGACGCCTACTTCCAAGAGCTCGGCCGGGCCGGCCGCGACGGCGAGGAGGCGCACGGCACCCTGCACTACCGCTCCGAGGACCTCGCCCTGCGGCGCTACTTCGCGACGAAGGACCCGGATGCCGCCGAGCTGCGCACCCTTATGCGCGCCATGTCGACACGGGCGCGCACGAAGTCCGCCCTCGCGAAGGATTCGGGGCTCTCACCTCGGCGCGTCACCGGCCTGCTCACCCTGCTCGTCGACACGGGGTCCGCCCGCACGTCGAAGTCGGGAGTCTCGCTGCGCCGGAACCTCGATGAGCGCGCCGCGGTGAAGGCCGCGCTCGAACGGGTCGAGGAACGCGAGCGCATCGAGCGCTCGCGCATCGAGACGATGCGCGAGTATGCCGAGACGCGGCGCTGCCGCCGTCAGGTGCTGCTCGGCTACTTCGGGCAGGAGCTCGACGAGCCGTGCGGCAACTGCGACACGTGCGCGAGCGGTTCGGCCGAGGCGGGCGCGCGAGCCGCGGCGTCGGCCCCCTTCGACGTCGACGAGAAGGTCTCGCACCGCGAGTGGGGCGCAGGCACGGTCGTCTCGATCGATGACGACCGCATGCGGGTGTTCTTCGAGAGCGAGGGTTACAAGGTGCTCTCGCTCGAGATCGTCGAGCGAGAGCACCTGCTGAAGGCGGGCTGACGCGTCAGATGTCGATGCCGACGGCGGCCGAGCAGCGGGCCAGCTCGTCGGCGGAGAGCTCGAGGTTCCGCGCCTGGAACGAGTCGGTGATGGATGCCGGGCGGCTCGCCCCCGGAATGGGGATGACGGTCTCGCCGAGCGACAGCTCCCACGCGAGGACGACCTGCTGCGGGCTGACGCCGTGGGCCTCGCCGATCTCGGCGAACGCCGTGAAGCGTTCCCCGACGGACCCGGCGCCGCCGATGCCGCCGAGCGGGCTCCACGGCAGGAAGGCGATGCCGTGCTCGACGCAGTGCTTCAGCTCGCCGTAGCTGCCGGGATGCCGCGGCGAGAACTCGTTCTGCACGCTCGTCAGGCCGCCCTCGCCGAGGACCTCCTGCGCGATCTGGATCTCCTCCACGCTCGCGTTCGAGATGCCGACGGTGCGCACGAGGCCCTCGTCCTGCAGGGTCTTCAGGTTCTGCATGATCTCGCCGTAGACCATCCAGCGGTCCGGGCGGTGGTACTGGTACAGGTCGATGACGTCGACCTTCAGGTTCTGCAGCGACTTCTGCACGGCGCTGCGGAGGTAGGCGAGCGACCCGTCGCGGCCGAAGTCCTTCTCCTCGCTGCGCGTGATGCCGCCCTTGGTCGCGACGACGATCGACGAGCGGTCGCCGTCCCACCCGCCGAGCGCGTCGGCGACGATCCGCTCGTTGTGGCCCATGGTGTCCCAGCTGGGTGCGTAGATGTCGGCGGTGTCGATGAGGGTGACGCCGGCGTCGAGCGCCGCGCGGACGGTCGCGACCGCGTCCTCGTGCGACGGGATGCCGTTGCTGTTCATGGACACCGGCATGGCGCCGAGTCCGATGGCCGAGACGGTGAACGGTCCGAGGGTGCGCTGCGACGACATGGGTCTCCTTCGACGGGGTGGTGGGGTCCGGCATCCACCCTGCCACCGGTCCAGCCCCGCGGCGACGACCCTTGACAGATCAGCGGGCGGTCAGCTGCTCCCGGACCTGTCGCCGCAGCACCTTGCCGATCTGCGAGCGCGGCAGGTCGTTGAGCTGCACGACCTTGCGCGGCACCTTGTACGGGGCGAGGTGCGAGCGGGCGAAGTCCTTGAGGGCGGATGCCTCGAACGCGGTCCCCGCCTTCATCACGACGGCCGCGACAACGTCCTCCCCGCCGGTCGGCCGCGGCACGCCCACGACCGCGGCGGACTCGACGTCGGGGTGCAGAGTCAGCACCTGCTCGACCTCGCTGGGACTGACGTTGAAGCCGCCCGTGATGATGAGCTCCTTCACGCGGTCGACCACCGTCACGAACCCGTCGTCCGAGACCGTCACGATGTCGCCGGTGCGCAGCCACCCGCCGTCGAGGAGGACGGCGGCGGTCTCCTCCGGCCGGCGCCAGTACCCCTGGAACACCTGCGGCCCGCGGATCAGCAGCTCGCCGGCCTCGCCGGCAGGTCGGTCGACGCTCGGGTCGTCGGGATCGACCACGCGGATCTCGGTGCTGGGGAACGGCACGCCGACCGTGCCAGGTCGTCGCGTCGGCCCGATGGGGTTGCCGAGCGCGACGGGCGAGGTCTCGGTCATGCCGTAGCCCTCGACGAGCAGGCCGCCGGTGGCCTCCTCCCAGCGCGTCACGGTCGGCACCGGCAGGCTCATGGCGCCGGAGATCGCGAACCGGATGGTCGAGAGGTCGACGCCCTTGCGGGTGCTCGCTCGCGACAGGGCGTCGTAGATCGGCGGGACACCCGGCAGGAACGTGGGCGGCGACTTCTTCAGCGCGCCGACGACGAGGTCGACGTCGAACTTCGGGAACAGCACGATCCGCGCGCCGATCGACACCGCGAACGTGAGGCAGAGGGTCAGCCCATAGGCATGGAACATCGGCAGGACGGCGTAGAAGGTCTCCTCGCCCTCGCGCAGCCCCGGCACCCACGCGCGCCCCTGCGCCGCGTTCGAGCGCAGATTGCGATGGGACAGGATGGCGGCCTTCGGCATCCCGGTCGTCCCGCTCGTCAGCTGCAGGAGCGCCGTGTCGTCGAGGCCGGGTGCGGGGTACTTGGCGCGCAGCCGCCGCGCTTTCACGAACTGGGACCAGCGGATGACGCCTCGGGCGGTCGGCTTCGAGGTCATCGCCTCGCGGCGTTCGCGCAGCGCGGGGACGGGCAGCCGCAGGGCGGCGCGCATCGCCCACGGCAGCGCGTCGGACATGTCGACCGCGACGATCGCGGCAGGGGCGACGTCGCTCGGGAACTCCGCGACGATGTCGGCGACCTTGTCCCAGACGATGGCCACGACCGCCTCGTGCACCTCGAACTGGTGGCGCAGCTCGCGCGCGGTGTAGGTGGGGTTGTGCTCGACGACGATCGCGCCGATCCGCAGCGCGGCGTAGAACGCGACGATGTGCTGGGGGCAGTTGGGCAGCACGAGCGCGACCCGGTCCCCCGCGCTCACGCCCAGCCTGCGCAGCGCGTTCGCCGCCCGGGAGACCTGCTCGCCGAGCTCGGCGTACGTCGTCTCGGAACCGAAGAACTCCGTCGCGACCTTGCTGCCATAGCGCTCGACGGCGTGATCGAGGAGGTCGACGAGCGTCTCGTCGACGGGATCGATGTCGGTCGGGACGCCGGGCGCGTAGGCGGCCAGCCAGGGGCGGTCGTGCAGGGCGGATGCCGGGGGTGTCGGGCTCATGGTGGGGGGTCCTCCTCGGTGTCCCGTCAGCGTAAGCGGGGTGGGTGATGCGTCCGCTGTGGGTTGACGTGGGCGACGAGTAGCGTTTCGGGGATGACGATCCGCACGAGCGAGCACTGGCGGCCGGTCATCGCCGCTCTGGCGAACGACCGGGCTCGCGAGGTCTTCGCGCGACTGACCGTCGGCGAGACGGTCGACGCCGCTCTGGAAGGGCTCTCGCCGTCGCGGCGGCGGCACGTCGTCGAGACCCTGCGCGCAGCGGGCCTGGTGACCGGCGACGTCGATGACCTGCGGGCGGACGGCGGCGTGTTCGCGCGCATCCTGGCCGCGGCGCCGGCTGCCCCGCGGCCGACCGGCCCCGAGCGGTTCCTCTCCCCCGACGGGCGCCTGCAGCGGTACCCGGCACAAGCCGGTGAGCGTCGGGCCCTGCTCGCACTCATCGCCGGCCGCATCCTCCAGCCCGGCGAGGTCGTCGACGAGCGTGCGATCAACGAACGCCTCGCCGCGGTGACCGACGACGTCGCGGTCCTGCGTCGCTACCTCGTCGACCACGGGCTCCTCGAGCGCACCCGCTCGGGCGGGGAGTACGCGCTCGTCCCCGACGCGCCGACGGCCTGACACGCACCTCCTTCCGCATCGGCCCGACAGGGTGTGCACTGGGGCGGTGACCTCTCTCCCGTTCTGGCTCGTCGTGGTGATCTTCGTCGCGGCCGCCGCCGTCGTCTGGATCGCCGGCATCCAGCTGTCGAAGACCACCGATGTGCTGGATGCGCGCTGGCACATCGGCAGCGCGTTCGGCGGGCTCATCATCCTCGCGGTCGCGACGAACCTCCCCGAGATCGCGATCACCGTCAGTGCCGCGGCCGCCGGCAACCTCGGCGTGGCCGTCGGCAACATCCTCGGCGGTATCGCGCTGCAGACCGTCGTGCTCGTCGTCCTCGATGCGTTCGGGCGACGCGGGCGCGGAGTGAAGCCGTTGACCTATCGGGCGGCATCCCTCGTCCTCGTGCTCGAGGGCATCGTGGTCGTCGCGGTGCTCGCCGCCGTCGTCGCCGGCAGCCAGTTGCCCGAGGGACTCGTGTTCGCCCGACTGACACCCGACGTCGTGCTGATCACGGCGCTCTGGATCGTGGGCCTGCTCCTGGTGCAGCGCGCCGGTCGCCACCTCCCCTGGCACCGCAACGGGTCGGCGGAGGACGCGTCGCCGCACACCCCCGGCCACCGCCGCGCGAAACCGCAGCATCCGCACAAGGCACGGCCGACGTGGGCGGTCGTGACGATCTTCCTGATCGCCGCCGGTGCGACGCTCGGCTCCGGCGTCGTGCTGGAACGCGCCGGAGACGCCATCGCCGAGGACATCGGACTGTCGGGTGTGCTCTTCGGCGCGACCTTCCTGGCACTCGCGACCGCGCTGCCCGAGATCTCGACCGGACTGCAGGCCATCCGACAGGGAGACGACAATCTCGCGATGAGCGACATCTTCGGGGGGAACGCCTTCCTTCCGGTGCTGTTCCTGATCGCGACAGTGATCTCGGGACAGGCGGTGCTGCCGCGGGCGGGCGCGACGGACGTCTACCTGACCGCCCTGGCGGCGCTCCTGACCCTCGTCTACGTCGTCGGGCTCGTGTTCCGCCCGTCGCGGCGTGTGCTCGGGATGGGTCTCGATTCGCTGACCGTGCTCGTGCTCTACGGCGTCGGGATCGCGGGCCTCTTCGCCGTCGCCTCGGGCTGACCTCGGGCACCCGTCGACGGTCACCCGGAGTTCATGCGCGGTTCACCCCGCCGCAGGAACGGCGACGGATGCTGGATCGGTGACGACCTTGGAACCCCCCACCACCCGTACGCCCCTCCCCCTCGCCGCGCACGCGGTCGGCAAGCGGTCGGCCGTGACCTGCCGGTTCAAGTGTGCGAACGCGTGCCTCGGCCCGGAGTGCAACGGATCCGACAACCCGACGTTCCGCAGCATCGCCGAACTCGCCCTCTCGCGCCGCACGCTGATCGGCGCAGCGGCGGCCGGTGCCGTCGTGGCGGCGACCGATGCGTTCGGTCTCGCGAACCCCGCATCAGCGTCCGCCACCCCGGGTGGACTGCTCGAGGCGACGCGCGGGCACGGCGGACACGGCCTGCCGTTCCAGCCGATCGCACCGGTCCCGGCATCCGTCGACGCGCTCACCGTGCCGAAGGGGTACACCTGGTCGCCGATCATCCGCTGGGGCGACCCGCTGTTCTCGGACGCGCCGACGTTCTCGCTCGAGGGGCAGAGCCGCGCCGCGCAGGAGCGGCAGTTCGGCTACAACAGCGACTACCTCGACATCCTCGCCGATCGCTCCGGCAAGACCGGCGTCCTCGTCAACAACCACGAATACGTGAACCCGAACATCATGTTTCCGCCGTCGACGGATGCCGCCGAACTCCGCCGTCGCGGTGAGGTGTTCAAGGCGGCCCAGGGCATGTCCGTCGTCGAGATCACGCGCCGCCGGCGCGGCACGCCGTGGCGCTACGTCGTCGACGGACGCCGCAACCGCCGCATCACCGTCGAGACGGTGTTCGAGCTGACCGGCCCCGCGGCCGGATCGGACCTCGTGACCACCGCCGCCGACCCCGAGGGCCGCTGGGTCAAAGGCACGCTCGGCAACTGCGCCGGCGGCACGACGCCGTGGGGCACCATCCTCTCGGGCGAGGAGAACTTCAACGGGTACTTCGCGTGGGCGGCCGACACGCCGGGGCAGAAGCGCTACCAGGCGAGCGCCTCGCGGACCACGTCGACCGGGTGGGAGAAGTACGACCCGCGGTTCGACGCCTTCGACGCCGGCTACGTCAACGAGCCCAACCGGTTCGGCTACATCGTCGAGATCGACCCGGAGGACCCGACCTCGACTCCCAAGAAGCACACCGCCATGGGACGCTTCAAGCACGAGGGGGCGAACGTCATCGTCGCCGAGGACCGCCGGGTCGTGGCCTACATGGGCGACGACGAGCGCAACGACTACCTCTACAAGTTCGTCTCGAAGAACCGCATCAGCGGGTCGCGCAAGAAGAACATGACGCTGCTTTCGGAGGGCGACCTGTTCGTCGCCCGGTTCCGCGGGGACTCCCCCGCCGGGCAGATCGACGGCTCGGGCGCACTGCCGGCGGACGGCACGTTCGACGGCACGGGTGAGTGGGTCGCGCTCACGCGGAACGGGAAGAGCGTCGTGCCGGGGATGACGACGGAAGAGGTGCTCGTCTACACGCGACTGGCCGCCGACAAGATGGGCGCGACGAAGATGGACCGCCCCGAGGACGTGCAGCCGAGCCCGCGCACCGGCAAGGTCTACGTCGCACTGACGAACAACTCCGACCGCGGCAAGACCTCGATGGTGGATGAGGCGAACCCCCGCACCGGCAACCGCTATGGTCACGTGATCGAGCTCACCGAGCGCCGTGGGCAGGCCGGGACGAGCTTCGGTTGGAACATCCTGCTCCAGTGCGGTGACCCGTCCGACCCGAGCACCTACTTCGCCGGGTACCCGAAGGAGAAGGTGTCGCCGATCTCCTGCCCCGACAACCTCGCGTTCGACGAGGACGGCACGCTGTGGATCTCCACCGACGGCGCTCCCAGCACGATCGGGTTCAACGACGGCCTGTTCCGGGTCCCTCTCACGGGCCGGGAGCGCGGGCACGTGCAGCAATTCCTCTCGGTGCCCCGCGAGGCCGAGACGTGCGGTCCCGTCATCCACGCCCGCGAGAAGCTCGTGTTCGTCGCGGTGCAGCACCCCGGTGAGAACGGCACGGTGGCCTCCCCGACCTCGCTGTTCCCTGATTACGGGTCGACGCGGCCGGGCGACGTCCCGAACGCTCCGCGACCGTCGGTCGTGCAGGTGTACCCGGCCTGAGCCGTCTCGTTCCTCGTCGAGGGTCCGCTCCCGCGGGACGGGCCCTCGACGACGTCGGGGGACGCTCGTAGGCTCCCGGTGACGTACACCGAGGAGGAACGATGTGGATCGAGTGCTTCACGGGCGACGAGCGCGTCGAGGGGGCGGATGCCGACGCCCTGGTCGAGGCGATGTTCGGGCACATCCGGGCCGCGCACGATGTCGAGCTGCCCGATGACGAGATCCGGCTGTGGGCCCGGAACTTCGCGGATGCCTCGGCGCGCGAGGACGGTCCGGTCGAACGGCTCGACACGATCGGGGCGATCGACGTCGTGCCGGTGACCGAGGATCGCATCGACGACTGGCTGACGTTCTTCGACCGTGATGCGTTCCCCGACAACCCCGACTGGGGATCCTGCTATTGCCTGCACCCTCACACCGGTGACGGACCCGAGCGCCCCTGGCGCGATCTGCGCGCCGACATGGTGGAGCGGCTCCGGGCGGGTGCCACCGTCGGGTACCTCGCCTACATCGACGGTCGCGTCGGCGGCTGGGTCAACGCGTCGCTGCGATCGACGTACCGCAAGTACGACGGGCTCGATCCGGAGGGTCCGGCACCCGACACCGTGGTGGGGGTGTCGTGCTTCGTCGTGGCACCGCCCTACCGCCGGCACGGGGTCTCGAACGCGCTCCTCGGGCGGGTCGTCGCCGACAGCGCCGGCCGCGGCGCTCGCTTCGTCGAGGGCTACCCGCGCAACGCCGCCGACGGCGGGGATGCGGACGCCTTCTGCGGCCCGCGGTCCCCCTTCGACGCGCACCGCTTCACCCCAGCCCGCGATGAAGGACGCTTCACCGTCATGCGTCGGGACGCGCGAGCCTGATCCGCGGTCGCCCCCTCGTCGCTCAGTGGACGCCGGGCCACCATTCCGGCATGAGGCGGAAGATGCGGGCCTCCGCGGCAGCGGCATCCGTGTCATCCTCGCGGATCCAGACGTCCATGACGCCGACGAGACCGCCGGCGATGAACGCGGCGGCCTCCTCGCGGTCACGCGCGGATCGCGGCGCGCCCGAGATGCCCGCCTCGGCGAGCTGCTGCAGAGCGATGTGGGCGCGTCGGCGCAGCACATCGCCCAGCGCGGAACGGAGCGCGCCCCGGGCCGAAGAGTCCAAGAGCGCGCGATACAGGTCGCGCTGACCGGCCAGCCACTCCAGCAGGCGTCGCGTCACGGCATGGTAGACGCGCGCCGCATCCGCCTCCGAGATCACGTCCGTGTCGATCGCGGCGATGGTGTCGATCTCCTCCGTCAACATGGCGACGGCGAACTCGTCCACGCCGGCGGCGTGTTTGTAGAAGGTGGTGCGGTGCACGCCCGCCTCGCGGCAGAGTTCCGCAACCGAGACCGCCGCGAGGGGACGATCAGCCAGCAGGCGCACCAGCGCCGCGCGCAGGGCGGCGCTGGTGCGAGCCTGCCGAGGGTCGATCGTCACGCCCCGTAGTGTGCCAGACCGGCCGTCTCGCCACCGTCGGCGACGAACTCGGCCCCGGTCGAGAAGCTCGATTCGTCGCTGGCCAGGAACAGCACGAGCCGCGACAACTCGACGGCTTCACCCATGCGGTGCAGGGCGACGTGGTTCTGCGAGGCGTCCAGGCCCTCGGTCATCGGGGTGCGGATCGCGCCCGGGTGCACCGAGTTGACACGGATGTTGTAGCGCCCGAGGTCGAGGGCGGCGTTCTTCGTGAGGCCGCGCACCCCGAACTTCGACGCGTTGTAGCCCGGGAGCGCCTCGTACCCCTGCAGTCCCGCCGTCGACGACACGTTGATGATGGAGCCGGCACCGCTGCGCTTGAGCGGCTCGATCGCCGCCTTGATGCCGTAGAAGACGCCCGTCAGGTTGATTGCGATGATCTGATCCCACTGCTCGAGGGAGTACTCCTCGATCGTCGCGAAGTTCGCGATCCCGGCGTTGTTCACGACGATGTCGAGCCGGCCGAACTCCTGCTCGGCCACGGCGACGGCCTTCTCCCAGTCCGCATATGCCGTCACATCCAGGTGCACATAACGGGCGGCGTCGCCCAGCTCGGCGGCGAGCGCTTCGCCCGCCTCGTCCAGAAGATCGCCGATGACGACCTTCGCGCCCTCCTGCACGAACAGCTTCGCGTGCTCGGCGCCCATGCCGCGCGCGCCTCCGCTGATGAGTGCGACCTTCCCGGTGATTCGTCCCATGGTGGAACTCCTTTCGATCCGCCTCTAATCTACACCTGTCGATTAGCGCCGGATCGGGTTCGCGTCGGCCTCAGCGCACCCCTCGATGGCGCATCACAAATTGATAACAAGAAACCCTTGCCACCGTTACCTCGCCGTTATACATTCATTGCACGGTAGATGTTTTGCTGTGGCAGCTACCGACATGTGATTGCAGGACACTCTTGGTGCAAAGGGACAAGGGCCGGCTGGATGCCTCTCCAGCCGGCCCTTACTGCGTGACGCGTCAGACGGTCGCGCTCAGGCGACGACGCACGATCAGCACCACGCCGAGACCGAGCAGCGCCGCCCCGGCACCGCCCGCGACCCACAGCGGGGCGGACTGACCACCCGTCGACGCGAGCTCGTCGTCGACAGCTGCGGGCTCACTGTTCCCGATCGTCACGGCGGCCCAGCCGACGAGTTCACCCGACTCGTCGACGACGGCGACACGGTGCGCACCCTCGTCGAGGTCGGCCGGCAGCGCGAAGCTCGCCGAGCCGGCGGCATCCGCGGTCGTCCCACCCAGCGCCGTCGGCGTCGAATAGATGAACCCGTAGTAGCGGTCACCGGCGGTCAGACCCGAGACCACGACACGGTCGCCGCGGACGGATGCCTGGATGCGGCCCTCCGCCGCCGCCGGCAGGTCGTCGCCGTTCGCGACGGGAGCGCTCGGCGAGCCGCCGGTCGAGGGCAGCGAGGGCTGCGGCGCCGGGGTCGCCTCGGGGCTGGGGGTCGGCTCCGGGGCCGGGGTGGGCTCAGGGGTGGGGGTCGGCTCGGGAGCCGGGGTCGGCTCGGGGGTCGGCGTCGGCTCCGGGGTGGGCTCGCCACCGGCATCCCCGATGACGATCGAGCCGTCGTCCTTCACGGTGACCTCCGCGGCCATCGCCGCAGCGAGGTTCATGCGCTGCCAGCTCTCCTGCTCACCCACGTCGAGCGGATGACCGGAATCCGCTGCCGTCAGGGCGAGCAGCTGCCGACGCTGTTCGGGCGTCAGGTCGGGCTGGGTCGAGACCAGCAGCTCCTCCGCACCCTCGGGCACGACGACGGGGGCACCCTTGGGTCCGACGTCGGGGAAGCCGTACCCGAGGCGCTCCTCGTAGTAGGCCAGGGCGTCTTCCGTGGACATGTAGGGGGCGTCCTCGGCGATGCAATTCTCGAGCGTGTCACCGCACCCGGCTTCGAGGACGTCGCGGATCTCCTGACCCGCCTCCTCGACGAGAGCGCGCATCTCGGGGTCGGCGAGGCGCAGCGCGATGATCTTCTGGCCCATCATCCGACCGCTGATGACGTCGAGCGCGTAGTGCGCCGCCATGACGATGCGGTTGTCGGACGCCTCGGCCGTGCGAGCGAGGATCTGCGGCGCGAGCTCGGGCAGCATCTCGGCCAGCGCCGTGCCCTGCCAGTAGGCCTGCGACGTGTGTCCCGACGGATACGATCCGCTCGTCGAGCCCCACGCGTCGCCGCCCTCCTTGTCGCGGTACTCGAGCTGTGTCGTCGTGTCGAGTCGCAGGTACGGGCGGTCGTAGTCGAAGTAGTTCTTCGGTGGGTTGCTCGACGAGGTCGAACCGAGCTTCCCGCTCTCCTTGCTCAGCAGCCACGTGGTCTTCGGCAGCTCTCCTGCCACAGCAGCCTCGGTGTAGATCGCGCCGAGCTTCTGGCCGAACGCGTCGGCCATGCTGATCGACATGTCCTCGTACTGGTCGACGATCGCCCGCTGCACCTGCTCGTCGGACGCGGTGAGGTTGATCCGGCTGGTGATCTCGTCGTTGTAGTCCATGACGGCGGCGTTGCCGCCCTCGCCGCGGTCGGTGCGCAGGTCGTCGAAGACGTCCATCATCCGCACCGACCAGTTGTCGGCACTGGGTGAGCTCGAGTCTCCCGTCGAGGCGGTCGCGTCCGACGTATACGTCGCGTTCTTCTGCTCCTCGGTGAAGCCGGTGGCGGCGAAGGCCGGTCCGGCGGTCAGGGTGCAGGCGACGAGGACACCGAGTCCGCTGATCGCCGCGCCGACGCGGACGCCGGTTCTGCCTGTGTGTTTCTTCACGCTCACGGGCGCGCCTCACTTCCGTTGGTTGCGGGGTTGGTCGCAGACTACCGAGGCACGCACGACTTGTCAGGACATAGCAACAAGGGCCTTCATGAGAATCCTCTCTTCGACGGGAGAACGGAGCGTGGCGGCGTGGTTGCCAGGGGGTGTCGAGCCGTCGGGGCGGCGTCGACGGCGACGCTACAGTTGACGCCATGACAGACCGCCGCCTCGCCATCGCCGCCTGGGAGAGTCTCTTCCGCGCGCAGCACGAGGTGCTGGCGGAGATCGGGCAGGACTTCGAAGGGCACGAGCTGTCGAGCGGCGAGTACGACGTGCTGCTCACGGTCACCCGCGGCGAGGACCACACCGCCCGACTGCGCGACGTGACGGCGAACATGCTCATCAGTCAGCCGAGCGTCTCGCGGCTGGTGGACCGGATGGTGACGCGCGGCCTGGTGTCCAAGTGTCCCGACCCTCAGGACGGGCGCGGCGCCCTCATCCGAGCCACGGAGAAGGGTGCGACGATGTTCCGCCGCCTCGCGACGACGCACGGGCGCACGATCGCCGAGCGGATGTCGGTGCTCACCGACGACGAACTGGCTCAGCTCGAGAAGCTGACCGCACGCCTGCGCGGCGTCTGACGAGACGAGAATCGCCCCGCACCCGAGACGGGGTGCGGGGCGATCGTCATCTCATCGCCCTGACGGCGGGTCGATCACTGGTCGATCGGCTGCGGCTCGCTCTCGCGCGCCGAGATGGTCGGAGCCGAACCGTCGGCGACCACCTCGACCTTGCGCGGCTTGGCCTTCTCGCTCACCGGGATGGTGACGGTCAGGACGCCGTTGTTGTAGGTCGCGGTGATGGCGTCGGTGTCGATGCCCTGCCCGAGGTTGAGCTGGCGGAGGAAGCTCGCGGTCTCACGCTCGCGCGTGATCCACTTGACCCCCTCGCCGGACGACAGCGTGCGCTCGGCGCGGATGGTCAGCAGCTGACCGTCGACGTCGATGTCGACCGAGCCCGGGTCGATGCCGGGAAGGTCGGCGTTCAGGACGTAGTGGTCGCCGTCGCGGTACAGGTCCATCGGCATCCGTCGCGGGCCGCGGCGCGTGTCGAAGAGCGTCGACGCCAGGCGGTCGATCTCACGGAACGGGTCGTAGGTCGCCATGATTCTCTCCTTTGTCGTGTGGTCTCAAAGTTGAGCCCCAGCGGCTCAAGTAGGTCTAGATTAGCACTCTCCCTACACGAGTGCCAATGGTTCTCCGACGGCGAACGAGCCTCGTCGAGGTCCCCGTAGGCTGACGTCATGAGCGCCGCCGAGACCGCCCCCGAGCCCGCCGACCCCTTCCTCTGGCTGGAGGAGATCGACGGCCCCGCGGCCCTCGCGTGGGCCTCGGCACGCACTGCGGAGACCGAGGCCGTCTATGCCGGCGCGGCGAGGGACGCGCTCGAGAGCCGGCTGACCGGCATCCTGCAGGACCCCGATCGACTCGTCGTGCCGAGCCGGCACGGCGATCTCATGTACGACCTGTGGCGGGATGCCGACAACCCGCGCGGCCTCTGGCGCCGGACATCCCTCGCCGACTTCGCGGCGGGCTCCCCCACGTGGGATGTGCTGCTCGACATCGACGCGCTCGGCCGCGAGGAGGGCGCGTCCTGGGCCTTCGCCGGCGCGACCCACGGCCCCGCCGGCAGCGGACGTGCGCTGGTCCGGCTCAGCCCCGACGGCGGTGACGCGGCCGTCGTCCGGGAGTTCGACCTCGAGTCCCGGCGATTCGTCGACGACGCCCCCTTCATCCTCGGCGCCGACAAGCACCGCGTCTCGTGGATCGATCGGGACACCCTGCTCGTCGCGACGGCGCTGCACGGCGGCGACACCACCGACTCGGGCTACCCGATCAGCGCACGCGCGTGGCGGCGCGGCGAAGGGCTCGATGACGCTCCCCCGATCGTCACCGGCGAGCCGTCGGACGTCGGCGTCTTCGTGCACGTCGACCGCACGGCGGGCACGGCGACACCGATGGTCGTCGTCGCGCACGACTTTTTCCACTCCGAGGCGTGGGTCTGGGACGGCGGCGAGCCGCGCCTGATCGCCGTGCCGCAGGATGCCCACGCCGATGTGCACGGCGACCTCGTCGCCGTGCGGACGACGACCCCGTGGCGCATCGGAGATACGACGCATCCGTCGGGCACCCTCCTCATCGGTCCCCTGGAGACCGTGACGAGCGGCGACGGATCCGACCTGCGCGTCGCCTTCATCCCGACGGACACCGCGGTGCTGGAGTCCTGGACCTGGACGAAGACCCGCCTCGTCCTGTCGGTCCTGGATCGGGTGCAGAGCAGGCTGGTGTCGCTCGACCCCGTGACGCTGACCGGTGACGACCTCGATCTGGGCCTCGGCGACGACGACCTCTTCAGCGCCAACGTCGCGACGGCGGACGCCGACGAGGACGACCAGCTCTGGATCGTGGCACGCGGATTCCTGACGCCGCCGACCCTGCTCGTACTCGACCCGGGAGCGGCGCCGCGAGTGGTCGACCGGAGTCGGGCGACCTTCGACACGACCGGGCTCGTCGCCGAGCAGCACTGGGCGACGTCGGCCGACGGCACCCGCGTGCCGTACTTCGAAGTCGGCCCGCGCGAGCGCCGCGGCGCCCTGCCCGTGCTGATGAACGGGTACGGCGGCTTCGAGCACGCCCTCACGCCCGAGTATCCGACGATCGTGGGACCGGCGTGGCTCGAACGGGGCCGCGTCTACGTCGTCGCGAACATCCGCGGCGGAGGCGAGTTCGGTCCGGAGTGGCATCTCGCCGCGCTTCGCGAGAACCGGCACCGCGCCTACGAGGACTTCGCCGCCGTCTCCCGTGACCTCGTCGCGCGCGGCGTGTCGACACCGGACCGCATCGCCTGCCACGGGCGCAGCAACGGCGGGCTGCTCGTCGGCAACATGCTGACGCAGTACCCCGACGATTTCGGCGCGATCGTCTGCGGGGTCCCCCTCCTCGACATGCGCCGGTACACGCGCCTCTCCGCCGGCGCCAGTTGGATCGCCGAGTACGGCGACCCCGACGATCCAAGCGACTGGGAGTTCGTGAAGACCTTCTCGCCGTACCACCTGATCGAGCCCGGGCGGCGGTACCCGGCATCCCTCATCTACGCCGCGGCCAGCGACGACCGGGTAGGGCCCGTGCAGGCGCGCAAGATGGCGGCCCGGTTGGCGGGCGAGACGGATGCCGAGGTGCACTACCTCGAGCCCGTCGAAGGCGGGCACGCGGGGACGATCGATGCCGCGGCGACGGCCGCCCTGCACGCGACGATCCACGCCTTCCTCGACAGCACGGTGGGCCGCGCCGACTGAGGGGCGGCGCGGCGCCCTCTACGCTGGGGGCGGGAGGTCCACCGCATGAGCACCCTGGGGGACGTCGAGGACGAACTCGCGGCCACGCTGGCCGCCGTCGCGCACCGCACGCGCGTCGACGATGCCGCAGCTGACCGCATCCGCCGGCATCTTCCCGATCTCCAGGCCGCCCTCACGCGCCGGTCCGAGGCGGCATCGACGCTGCTCACCGACCTCGCTACGGCGGCGGTCATCGCCGCCAACAGTCGCTCCCTCGACCTGAAGGTCCACGGCGAGCAGCGCGCAGCGCACGCGGCGAGCGCGCGGTCGCGCTTCGCGCTCGGAGCGGCGTGCTACGCCGACCGCTACGCGGGCAACCTCGCCGGGCTGCGCGAAGAGATCCCCCGGCTGCGCGATCTCGGCGTCAGCGTGCTCCACGTCCAGTCGCCGTTCGCGCGCCGCGAGGACGGCACGGTGGACCTGCGTCGCGGCGACCCCGGGCTCGGCTCCATCGACAGGCTGACGGATCTCGCCGCAGACCTGCGCCTGTCGGGAATCTCCCTCGCCGTCGATGTCGCCCCCGATGGCTCCGTGAGCACCTTCGTCGATGATCTGCTCTTCCTCGCCGGCCGCGGCGTCGAGGTCTTCCTCGTCGCCGACCGCGAGATCGCGGAGATCGCCGCCCCGGTCCTGGCGATCGGCGCGCCCGGCGTCGAGGTGCTGGCCGCCGCACCGGAATCGTCTGCCCTCTGGCAGGCGTTCGCCACCGGAGACGCCGCCCCGCTGCAGCGGGCGGTGGAGCAGCGCGACGGCAGGGGCGACGTCGTCGCCGTCCGCGACGCCGATGCGGTGAGATGGGAGACGGATGCCGCCGAGCTCACCGAACGCTACACCGACGGCCGCTCCTTCGCCCGGGGCCTCGAGACGGACAGCGGCGTCGCCGGGACGACCGCCTCGCTGGCCGGTGTCGAAGCGGGCGACCCGCTCGGCGAGGCCCGCGTTGCTCTCGCACACGCGATCCTCTTCAGCGTGCCGGGCCTGCCGATGCTGTGGCTCGGCGACGAGGTCGGCCAACTCAACGACCCGACGTTCCGCGACGATCCGGAGCGACGGGACGACCCGCGGTGGGCGCACCGGGGACAGAAGCCGCGGGATCGCTACGCGCAGATGACGGATGCCGCCACCTCGGCCGGCCGCATCCATCGCGACATCACGAAACTCATAGCCGTGCGTCACACGACGCCGGAGCTCGACGGCTCCCGGCTGATCGGCTTCGATGTGCCGGTGCCGTCCGTCGCGGGATATCAGCGACCGGGCGACCACGCCGTCGTGCTGGTGCTGGCGAACACCGCCACCGAGCCGGCGCACGTGCCCGCCGTCACCCTGTCGGGCTTCGCCGCGACGGCGCTCGACCTGATCGAAGGGATCGAGGTCGGAATCGACGAAGGGCTCACGCTGCCCGCCTGCGGTTTCCGCTGGCTGCGCGTGAGCCCTGTCGCCTGAGTCCGGCGGAGGTCAGTCCTCGACGACCGTGACGGTGACCTCGATGTTGCCCCGGGTGGCGTTCGAGTAGGGGCACACCTGGTGCGCGGCATCCGCGAGCGCCTGCGCCTCGTCGTGCGGCAGGTTCGGGATGACGACCTCGAGCTCGACGGCGAGCTGGAACCCGCCCTCGCCGTTGGAGCCGATGTGGACGCGCGAGCCGACGCTCGTGTCCTCGAGCGTCACCTTCTGGCTGCGCGCGACGGCCTGCAGCGCGCCGTGGAAGCACGCGGCGTAACCGGCCGCGAAGAGGAGCTCGGGGTTGGGGGCTCCGCCGGATCCGCCCATCTCCTTCGGCACGCGGACGTCGGTGTCGAGGATCCCGTCCACGGTGCGGACGTGGCCGTTGCGGCCGCCTCCGGTCGCGAGGGCCTCTGCGGTGTAGATGGCTTCCATGGGGGTCCTTTCGTCAGGAGGCGATCGCCTCGTCGGTGGTGCGCATGACGCGGTTCAGGTCGTGGACCACGTCGAGCAGCATCCGCGCCTTCTCCTCGGTCAGTCCGGTGCAGCGCGCGATCTCCGCACCGACGACGGACAGCTCCGAGCGAAGCGTGCGGCCGTCGTCCGTCAGCGCGACCTCGACGACGCGTTCGTCGTGCAGGTTGCGTGTGCGGGAGACGATGCCGCGCGCCTCGAGGCGGCGGATGAGCGGCGACAGCGTGCCCGAGTCGAGGAACAGTTCTTCACCCAGCTCCTTGACCGACCGGGGATCGTGGTCGCCGAGAGCGACGATGACGAGGTACTGCGGGTACGTCAGCTTCCACGGTGCGAGCACACGCCGATACGCCTGCCCGAACGCATGGCTGGCCGAGTACACCCCGAAGCACACCATCTGATCGATCGCTCTCATGTGATCATGGTTGCACGCAACTGAATTGTGCACAACTTATTCAGTCGACCGAAACACGAAAGGCCCCGCCGAAGCGGGGCCTTTCCTGGACTGTCTCAACACAGTGTGCGCCCGAAGGGACTCGAACCCCTAACCTTCTGATCCGTAGTCAGATGCTCTATCCATTGAGCTACGGGCGCATGGCCTGTTTCCGGGCCGAGGAACAGCATACGTCACGGCGGCCCGCATCCGAAATCGGGGCCTACTCGAGCTCGCCCGGATCGACGCCGGCGGGACCGGACTCGAGGATCGGTTCCGGTTCGGCGCCCTCTTCGCGCAGCGCCTGCTGCTTGGCGACGCTGCGGCGGTGGGCGCGGAGCTTGGGCAGATCGACCAGGCGCAGCGCCTGCATGCGAGCCACCCTCATCCGGTCGTAATCGGCGTCGAGGTCGGGGCGTGCCGCCGTGATGCGCAGCGACCGGTCGATGTTCTTCGACACCTCTGCCCAGGCCGCGTCCCGCGCGTCGGTGATCAATTTGCGGAGCTCTTCCTGGTCCTCCGCCCGCGCCCTCAGCTCCTTCGCGACGTGCAGCGACTGCTTGCGGCGACGATGGAGGTTGCGGACGTCGCGACTGCGGTAGTCGTGCGTGCCGCTCGAGTCGGAGTAGCGGGTGCGCGCCGCCTTGCGCTCGCGATCGGTGCGGGCGGCATCCGCTTCGGCCTCTTCAGCGAGCGAGACGAGGATGTCGCGGGCGTCGGCGACGAACCGCTCCGGATCGAAGTCGTCGCCGTCGACGAGGATGTCGACGAGGATGCGATTCTTCAACGCCAAACGCGTCGCCGCGGACGCGATGTAGAGCCCCTCGGCGACGACATCCCGGGTCCTGACCCGTTCCTTGTCCGTCACGCTCACCCCTCGCGACCAGTCTACCGAGGGGGATGCCGCTCAGCCGAGCGACGGCAGGGCGTGACCGGCAGGCCCGTCGCCGCGCAGCGGCGGGAACCGCCACGCGATCGATGCGGCACCGCCCGGCGCGATGTCGACTCGCAGAAGGTGCGGCGTCTGGATCATGCGCAGCTGCGCGTGCCACGTTCCGTCGGCGCCGACGCCCGCAGCCGCACGGAACGGAACCGCGTCGAGGCCGGCGGCCGGCGCAGGCCACTCCCCCGCCGCCCAGGCGCCGCGACCGACGGGGAGCGACACCTCCAGCCCGTCCCCGACGAACCGGATGGTCCAGCCTTCGTCCGTCTCCGCCACCTCCACGCGCTGAACGCCGGGCACGGCCTCGCCGAACGAGAACGGACCGACGATCGGGGTGCTCACGTCGGCGTCGAACGTGCCTGAGAATCCCGCACCGCTGTCGTCCGGCAACGGCAGCGCCAGCGCGGTCAGCCGCGCACCGAGCGACGCGTCGGCCTCCGCCGTGCCCGCGCCGGTCATGGCGGGGCGCAGGTGCTCCGTGATGAGGCTCAGCAGCTCCTGCATGTCGATCGTCTCGCCGGTGGTCACGATGACCGCGTCCTCCTCCGGCCATACGATGATGAACTGCCCGTACGCCCCGTCGCCGCGGAAACCGTGCCGGTTCATCCAGTACTGGAAGCCGTAGCCCTGCTGCCAGTCAATGGGCTCGGGGGCGCCGGGACCGCGGTGTGCCGTGTCGTTCGCGACCTGCGGCGAGGTGGCCGTCGCGACCCACTCGGGGTCGAGGACCTGCTCGCCCCTCCAGCGCCCGCCGTCGAGGACGAGCTGCCCCGTCTTGGCGAGCGACTCGGTGAAGACGTGGATGCCGCTGAAACCCATCTCGACGTCGCCGAGCATCATCCACTGCGCTTCGTGGATGCCGAGCGGCTCGAGCAGACGCGGTCGCAGATAATCGAGGATCGTGCCGCCGGTGGTCTTCGCGACGAGGCGTCCGACGCCGTAGATGGTCGGCTGGTTGTACGCGAACACGGTGCCCGGCTCACGCTCCGGCGGAACACGGAAGAAGCCGCCGAGGACGTCGCCGCCGACCTCTCCTGCGGCGGCCGCAGCGCGGTCGAGCGCCTCGTGCTCATGCCCGCTCGACATCGTGAGCGCGTGGCGCACGAGGTAGCGACGGTACTTCTCGTCGACGTCCTCCGGCACGAGCTCGGGGAAGTGGTCGATCATGACGTCGTCGAGTCCGAACCGCCCCTCGGCGACCGCGAGACCGGCAGCAGCGGAGGTGAACGTCTTCGACAACGAGTAGACGAGGTGCTTCAGGTCCGGCGCGAACGGCTCCCACCAGCCCTCGGCGATGACGGCGCCGTGGCGGAGCACCATGATGCTGTGCATCTCGGCCTCGGTCTGCGCGACCGCGTCGACCAGTCGCTCGACACCGGCGGCGTCCACCCCCTGCGCGGACGGAGTGGACCGGGGCAGGGAAGAGGACGTCGACGTCATGTCGCCATCCTAGGGATGCCGGCGGGTGCTCAGATCGCGGCGATACGCCACGACGCCGAGAACTCGGCGCCGGGCTCGAGAACCAGCAGCCCCGCGTCGTAGTCGTACGCCGACGCGTTGAACGCATCGGGCGCGCAGGTCATCGGCTCGACCGCGACGCCGTTGCGGTGCGCGGGGTTCGCCGGCCCGTCGGGCTTGTCGCCCGTGTAGACCTGCACCCACGGGCACTCGGCTCCCCACGTGACCTCGACGCCGACTCCCGAGGGATCGGTCAGACGCAGGACGGCGGTGCCGTCGGCATCCGTCTCGAGGTCGGTGAAGGCGTGGTCCAGCTGCACGTCGCCAAGAGGCCGCGGCGCGCGTCGGTCGAATCGATCGGGATCATGCTCGGCGACGGGGTGGAGCGCCACGGGGCTGAGCCGGTCGGGGGTGACCTCGAGGACGGATGCCGCGGGCAGTGCGAGCGTCCATTCGTCGAGCGGCGCCGGGCCCGCCGTCAGGTACGGATGGGGGCCGGTGCCGAACGGTGCGGGACGGTCGCTGAGGTTCCGCGCACGGACCGTCTGCGTGAGACCGTCCACCCCGAGCGCGTACGTCGTCTCGACGCGGATGCGCCAGGGGTACCCCGACTGGGGGACGACGGTGGCGCCGAGGGTGACGGTGCTGTCGCTGCCGGCGACCTTCTCGAAGTCCGTCCACGACAGCAGGCCGTGCAGCGCCTGCGAGCGTTCGGGTTCGGTCAGGGCCGTCACGAGCTCCTGCCCGTCGAACGTGTACGTGCCGTCCACGATGCGGTTCGGCCACGGGGCAAGAGTGGTGCCGCGGTAGTCGGGGCGCACCTCGTCGGCGTCGAACGCGACGATGAGGTCGCGGTCGTCGTGGCGCAGGACGCGCAACGATGCGCCGGTCGAGGCGATCACGGCCTCGTAGGAGCCGAGGCGCAGGGTGTGCTGGGTGCCGGAGAGCGGCGGAGCGGAGGTCACGGGCGGAGCATCACTTTCAGGGCGGCGCGGTCATCCATCAGGCGGTAGCCGTCGGCGGCTTCGCCGAGGCTCAGTTCGCGATCGAAGACGGCCCCGGGGTCGACTGTACCGTCGAGGACGCCCGGCAGGAGGTCGTCGATGTACGCCCGCACCGGAGCGACCCCGCCGGTGACGGTGATGTTGCGTTCGAACTGCCGCCGCTGCAGCGGAGCGTCGGCGTACTGCGGTACACCGACGCGGGTGACGGTGCCACCGGCGCGCACGGCGCCGAGCGCCTGCTCGTACGCCGGCAGGTGGCCGACCGCGTCGATGACGACGTGCGCACCGAGACCATCGGTGAGTTCGCGGACGTTCGCGACGCCCTCCTCGCCGCGCTCGGCGACGACCTCGGTCGCGCCGTACCGGCGGCCCAGATCCGTGCGCGCCTCGTGCCGGCCCATGAGGATGATCCGCTCGGCACCGAGCTGCCGCGCTGAGAGGACGGCGAGCAGGCCGACCGCGCCGTCGCCGATGACGACGACGTCCGCCCCGGGTGCGACACCGCCGGTCACGGCGGCATGCCAACCCGTGCCGTACACATCGCTCAGCGTCAGCAGGCCCGGCATCCGCTCGTCGCCCTCGGCGACGTCGACGCGGTAGAGCGTGCCGTCGGCGAACGGAGCGCGCCGGCGCTCGGCCTGCGCGCCGCCCGCGCCGGTCGGGACGGAGATGCCGGCGAAGCGGCAGGAGGTCTGCAGTCCTGCCCGGCAGAACTCGCATTCGCCGCACGAGAAGACGAACGGCACGATGACGACGTCGCCGGGCGACACGGTGCGGACCTCGGCGCCGACCTCCTCCACGACCCCGATCATCTCGTGACCCATCGACCGCCCGCTCTCGCTCGGGGTCATCGAGTGGTACGGATGCAGGTCGCTGCCGCACACGCAGGCGACGACCGTGCGGAGGACGGCGTCGGTGGGCTGTTCGATCCGAGGCTCGGGGACGTCGATCACGCGGACGTCGCCGGGGCCGTACATATACGCAGCTCGCATCCCTGAATTCAACTACGGATGCGGGGAGGTGTGGCTGTGCGAGGCTGTCGCCATGGCCGCTCTCCACGATGTCGTCGTCATCGGCGCGGGCCTCGCCGGGCTGCGCTGCGCGACGCTGCTCGCGCGGGAAGGACGCGACGTCGTCCTCCTGGACGCAGCCGATGAGGTCGGCGGCCGGCAACGCACCGACCGCGTCGACGGATTCCTGCTCGATCGGGGGTTCCAGGTCGTCAACCCGCGCTACGACGCGCTCGCCCGGGCGATCGACCCGGGCGACCTCGACCTGCGGGCATTCCCGGTCGGCGTGCGGGTCGTGCGCCGCGGCAGGTCCCACGTCCTCGCGCACCCGCTGCGTCACCCCGAGCTGTTGCCCGCGACCGTCGCGGGCGCGCTGTCGGGACTCGCCCCGATGCGCGACCTCGCGGCCGCCGCCCGGTGGCTGCGGCCCGCGCTCATGGATCCCTCGTCGGCCGCGGCCGGATCCGACGAGACGTTGCATGAGGCGTGGGAGCGCACCGGCTTGACCGGGCCGCTGCGTCGCTCGGTGCTCGAGCCGTTCCTGACGGGTGTGCTCGCCGATGACGGTGGCGCGACGTCCGCGAACTACGCGACGCTGCTCGCGCGCCTGTTCGCACTGGGGCGGCCGGGCGTGCCCGCAGCGGGCGTCGCGGCGCTTCCCCGGCGTCTCGCCGAACTCGCTCGGGAGGCCGGTGCGCAGGTCCGCCTCTCGCATGCCGTCACCGGCGTGGACGAGAGGGACGACCGCGTCGAGGTGGCGGTCAGCGACGCGGAGACGATCGCGGCACGCGACGTGGTCGTCGCCATGGGCGGCGAGGCGGTCTCGAGGCTCACCGACCTTCCCACGCCGCCGATGCGCGGGCTGCAGACGTGGTGGTTCGGCACGGATGGCGGGGCACCGGCATCCGCTCTGCTGACCGTCGACGGCGACCGGTCGGGGCCGATCGTCAACAGCGTGGTGATATCGCGCACGGCACCGGCCTACGCCCCGCCGGGGCGCCACCTCGTCTCCGCGAGCTGCCTGCTGGGCAGCGATGCCGACGAGCAGGACGTGCGCCGGCAGCTGGAGCGGATGTGGGGCGGCGAGGCGCGCGGCTGGGAGCTGCTGCGGCGGGACGACATCCCGCACGCGCTGCCCGCGCTGCACCCACCGATGCGCCACCCCTCGCCCGCACGTCTGTCGGAGCGAGTGGTCGTCGCCGGGGACCACCGGGAGACCCCGTCGATCGCCGGCGCGCTCGTCTCGGGAGAGCGCGCGGCACGGGCCGTCCTGCGCTGAGGACTACGGGCGGTCGCCCGTGGCGACGGGCCGCTCCGGGTGGTTCGACCACTGGCTCCACGACCCGCCGTAGAGCGCCGCGTCGATGCCGGCGAGGCTCAGCGCGAACGCGGCCTGGGCGGCCGAGACCCCCGAGCCGCAGCTCACGCCGACCGCCGTGCCGGCCGTGACGCCGAGCGCCTCGTAACGCTCGCGCAGTTCGTCGGGCGATCGGAAGCGGCCGCGCTCGTCGACGTTCCCACCCGTCGGAGCGTTGACCGCACCGGGGATGTGACCGGCGCGCGGATCCATCGGCTCGACGTCTCCGCGGTACCGCTCGGGCGCGCGCACGTCGAAGAGGATCCCGGATCCCGGGAGCGCCGCGGCCTCGTCGATGTCGAGACGCGGAAGGTGTCCCGGTGTCAGCGCGACGTCACCGCGGGCAGCGTGCACGGCGCCGGATTCGAGCGCCAGCCCGGCGTCGCGCCAGGCCTGCAGCCCGCCGTCGAGGACCCGGACGTCGGACACCCCGGCATCCGTCAACACCCACCAGGCTCGGGCGGCACCGAAGGTCTGCCAGTCGTCGTAGACGACGACGGTGTCGCCGGTGTCGACGCCCCACCGTCGCGCTGCCGCCTGCAGGTCGGCGACCTCCGGCAGCGGATGCCGGCCGTCCTCCGGCGCGCCGTGGGCGGCGAGCTCGTCGTCGAGGCTCACGTACACCGCGCCGGGCACGTGACCGGCCTCGTAGTCGGCCCGGCCGTCGGGCCGGTCGAGGCGCCACCGGACGTCGAGAACCGTCAGTGGCGCGGCATCCCGGATCAGTCGGTCGAGTTCCTGGGGAGCGATCAGTCGCGCGCGTGCCATGGCTCGACCCTACGACCGCGCGCCGCGCTGCGCCGAGCCGACGCGATGTGTCGGCATCCGCTCGCGACGGCGGCAGTTCGCGTCGGCTCGACGGGCCTCGCGACGCAACGGGGCCCCGAGCCGGAAAGCTCGGGGCCCCGTTGACGCGGGTGCGGGGCGGTGCGCCCTGCCCGCGGGCGGTCAGTCGCCCAGGATGCCGTCGACGAGGTCGTTCACGTCGGACGACAC
This sequence comes from Microbacterium sp. NPDC080005, assembly GCF_040702445.1. Taxonomy (NCBI): domain Bacteria; kingdom Bacillati; phylum Actinomycetota; class Actinomycetes; order Micrococcales; family Microbacteriaceae; genus Microbacterium; species Microbacterium sp. NPDC080005. Next base: position 145,205 of record NZ_JBFBLD010000002.1, read on the forward strand.
GTCGCCGACGGTGCTGTCGACGTCGCCCGTGATGCCGTCGACGAGGTCACCGGTCGTGTTGGTGACGTCGCTCGTGATGTCGCCGGTCTCGGTGGTGACATCGTTCGTGACGTCGCCCACCTCACCGCTCACGTCAGGCGAGACGTCCGTGTCGGTCTCGGGCGAGATGTCGGTGTTCGGCGAGACATCCGTGTCGTTGCCCGAACCCACCTCGTTGCCGCTGCCGACCTCGTTGCCCGAACCGATCGGAGCATCGATCGACGTCTCATTGCCCGAGCCGAGCGGTGCGTCGACGCTGTTGCCGGAGCCGACGGGTGCGTCATTGCCGGAGCCGATGTCGCCCGTCGAGATGTCGCCGACGGACACGAGGTCGCCGCCGCCGATCGATCCGCCCAGCAGGTCGTTGATGTTGAGGACGTCGGTGAAAGCCTCCGTCGCCGTCGTGGTGGTGGTGTCCTCGCTCTCGGCCGCGTTGGCGGGCAGAGCGAATCCGGCGGTCAGGGCGACCGCGGCGAGTCCGGTGGAACCGAGGACGAGGGTCCGCTTCAGGTTGGTACGCATGTGTCTGTTTTCCTTCCTTCAGTGCGGCTTTCGCACGATCGGTCATCCGGGGGCCACCGTGGATCGGATTGGCACAGAACGACCGGATCGGCGTCGGCGCCATCGCGAGCGCTCGTGAGAGCCGCGTGTTTCCGGGGCTGTCGTCGAAACCTGAAAACTCCTTATGCGACGTGATGATCCGTCGTGGGCGGCCGGCCGCGCGATCGCGATGAGCCGTCGCAGATGGTCGCTTTCCGAGACCGTCGAAGACCATCCGGGGCGGGTCACGGCGGAGCGCGGGGACCGGATGCCGAGACAGCGGATCGACCGCTGCGAGAAGAGTCTGTTACCGACGGGTGAACGACTCCCGGACAATCTGTCAGCCCGCGTGCTCGACCGTCCGGATCCGTCCGATTCCCTCCGGAGACGATTGCACGGGGTCGATCCGGACGTATTGAATGACGCGAAATGCGCCCCACCCGGCGCAGGAGCGGAGAACCCGTGACGATGGCACCCGAAGCCTCCCTGCAGGACGCGACCCGGACGAGCGTCCGAGAAGGCTCCGTCGTGCTGACCGATGTCACCAAGCGATACGGCGATCAGACGGCCGTCGATCGACTCTCGCTCACCATCGAGCCCGGCGAGTTCATCTCGCTGCTCGGCCCGTCGGGCTGCGGCAAGACGACCACCCTGCGCATGATCGCCGGTTTCGAACACCCGGATGCCGGGCTCATCTCCATCTCCGGGGCCGATGTGCGGGGCACGCCGCCCAACAGGCGCGACGTCAACACGGTCTTCCAGGCCTACGCGCTCTTCCCCCACATGTCCGTCGCCGAGAACGTCGCCTACGGGCTGACGCAGCGGCGGACCCCGAAGTCCGAGGTGCAGGAGCGTGTGACGGCCGCTCTCGACATGGTGCAGATGCGCCGCTTCGCCGCTCGACGTCCCACCCAGCTCTCCGGCGGTCAGCAGCAGCGCATCGCCCTCGCCCGAGCGCTCGTCAACCGGCCGTCCGTCCTTCTCCTGGACGAACCGCTCGGCGCCCTCGACCGGCAACTACGCGAGGAGATGCAGCTGGAGCTCAAGCTGCTGCAGTCACGCCTGGGCATCACCTTCGTCTTCGTCACGCACGACCAGGGTGAAGCCCTGTCGATGAGCGATCGCATCGCGATCATGCGCGACGGGCGGATCGAACAGCTCGCCGACGCCGACACGGTCTATTCGCGGCCGGCGACGGCCTACGTCGCCGCGTTCGTCGGGCAGCAGAACTTCTTCCGCGGCACGGTGACCGACGGCGGCGCGGGCATCGACACGGCCCACGTGCGCGTCCGGTCGTCCGCCGGCGCGCTCCCGTCCGGCACCGGCAGCGCCGCGGTACGCCCCGAGAACGTCACGATCGAGGGCGACACGGATGCCGCGGCGCAGCCGAACGAGGTGCGCGGGGAGCTCCTCGGCGTCTCGCACCTCGGCGAGACCATGCAGTACCTCGTCCGGCTCGGCGACGATCAGAGCCTGATCGTCCGCCGCCCGACGCCGCAGGCTCCGCGGCTCGCTCTCGGCGACGCCGTGGTCTGCCGCTGGCGGCCGCAGGACGTGCTGCTGTTCCCCTCGGACGACGCCGCCGTCGAGGCGGGTTACGTCGCCCCTCCCACCGAATGACCCCTGCACCGCACCACCACCGACCCGGAGGCACCCGATGACCGAGCCGAACCCGATCCGCGTCCTCGCCCACGCCGATGCAATCCCCTTCATCCGTCGCGAGATCTCACGTCGTCAGGTCCTCAGCCTCGCGGCGCTCGGCGGGGCGGCTGCCCTCCTGGCCGCGTGCGCGCCCGGTGGCGGCTCGAGCACCGGACCGCAGGCGCAGGCGAGCGGCGGCGCTCTGGAAGACGCGCTCTCGGTGTACACGTGGGGCGACTACGACTCCCCCGACGTCGTCTCCGGCTTCACGTCGTCGCTCGGTCCGAAGGTCTCGCTCGACTCGTACAGCTCGAACGAGGAGCTCATCGCGAAGCTCGTCGCGGCGAAGGGCACCAGCGGTTACGACATCGTGGTCCCCACCGGTGTCTTCATCCCGCAGATGATCGAGAACGGGCTGCTCACGAAGCTGAACAAGGACCTCCTTCCCAACCTGTCGAACCTCGACCCGTCCTCGCTCGGCCGCGCCTGGGACCCCGAGAACGAGTACTCGGTCTGCAAGGCGTGGGGCACGACCGGCTTCGTCTACGACAAGACCGTCATCACCCGCGAACTGACCACCTGGTCGGACTTCTTCGACGCCGCGCAGAACGAGGCCAGCGGCCGCACGAGCATGTCGGATGACCCTGCGGGCATCATCGGTGCCTACTTCTGGGCGAACGACCTGGACTGGAACACCCAGGACGCCGACCAGCTCGAGGCGTGCCGGGCGTTCCTCGTGAACGAGATCGCGCCCCACATCTCTGCCTTCGACTCCTACCCCGGAACGAACGCGATCCCGCAGGGCACGCAGGTGCTGATGCAGGCGTGGAACGGCGATGCTCGACTCGGCCTGCTCGAATCCAGCGAGCCCGACCGCTGGCAGTGGGTCCTCCCCGGCCCCGTCACCGAGCTGTGGATGGACAACTGGGCGATCGCAGCGGGTGCCCCGCACCCCGAAGCCGCGCACGCGTTCATCAACTACTCGCTCACACCCGAATCGCTCATGCTGTCGCTCGACTACATCGGCTACAACGTCGGCGGCAAGGACATGCAGTCCGAGGCGGAGGGCGCCGGCATGGAGCTGACCGACCTCATCTTCTTCACCGAGTCCCAGCTCGCGACGATGCACGAGCAGCAGCTCAACGACTCGCAGACGACGCGTGTCGAGATCTGGAACGAGATGAAGGCCGCTGCGGGTGCGTAGACGCTCGCTCGGCGGCCTGCTCGCCCTGCCCGCCTGGGCGTGGCTGGTGGCCTTCTTCGTCGCCCCGGTGCTGCTGGTCGTGTGGTTCAGCTTCGGTTACAAACCGGGGATCTTCGGGACGCACGCGAACGACGTGCTCTCGTTCGACCGCTATGTCGAGGCCCTGTCGCCGACGTTCTTCACGACCTTCCAGAACACCCTCTGGGTCGGCGTGCTCGGCACCGTACTGTGCTTCCTCATCGGCGCACCCGTGGCGTACTGGATGGCGTTCAAGGTGCGACCGCAGCGCCGCGGCATCCTGCTGGCCCTCATCCTCATCCCGTTCTGGACGAACTTCCTCGTCCGCACCATCGGGTGGCAGGTCATCATCGCGCCGGAGGGATGGCTGTCGTCCACCTTGCAGCAACTCGGCCTGCTGGACGGGCCGCTCGACCTGCTCTACACACGCGGCGCGGTCCTGCTGGGCGTCGTCTACAACTACCTGCCGCTCATGATCCTGCCGCTGTTCGTGGCCTTCGACCGTGTCGGCCCGCTGGTGCGAGAGGCATCGAAGGACCTCGGCGCCGGCAAGCTCGCCACGTTCGCCCGGGTGACGCTGCCGCTCTCGCGACCCGGCATCGTGGCGGGCGTCCTGCTCGTGTACATCCCGCTCATGGGCGACTACATCACCGCCACCGTCCTCGGCGGCGCCCAGGGGAACATGGTCGGCCAGCTCGTCGCGAGTCAGTTCCAGACCGCCCAGAACTGGGCGCTCGGCTCGGCGATGGCCGTCGTCCTCATGCTCGTCATCGCGCTGAGCATCGGCGTCGCCGCCGCCCTCGTGTGGCTCGTCCTGCTGCCGATGCGGCTGCGGAACCGTCTGGAGATCCCGGCATGAGCGTGACCACCAAGACCGAGGCGATCCTGCGCCGCAGCGAGGGCACGCTGCCCGGCAGCGACCGCCGGGCCCACCGCTCCTGGAGCGATCTCGCCCTCAACGTGTGGGGCATCCTCGTCGTGCTCTTCCTGTTCGCCCCGATCATCGTGATCGTCGTCTACTCGTTCAACACCGGACGGCTGCTCGTGTCCTGGGACGGATTCGGACTCGATGCCTTCGCGACGATCCTCGAGAAGCCCGCGGTGCAGAACGCCGTGCGGGTGTCGATCGTGACGGCGGCCTTCTCCGCCGCGATCGCGACGGTCCTCGGAACCCTCGCGGGCATCGCGATGGCGCGCCACCCCGGCAGATGGGTGTGGTGGTTCCTGGGGCTGCTGCTGTTCGTCTCGGTCACACCCGAGATCGTCGACGCCGTCGCCCTGCTCCCCTGGTTCGTCATGCTCGGGCAGGATGCCGGTATGGCCGTCTTCAACGACGGCATCGTACGCCTGTCGATCGGCGCCTCGCTCTTCTCGACCGCCGTCGTCTCGTACCTCGTCCGCGCCCGTCTCGTCGGGCAGGAGGCGAACCTCGAGGAGGCCTCGAGCGACCTCTACGCCTCGCCGCTGACGACCTTCCGTCGCGTGACCCTGCCGTTGGCCGCACCCGCGGTCTTCGCCGGCTTCCTGCTCTCGTTCACGCTCGGCCTCGACAACACGGTCATCGCCGCCTTCGTGCAGGTGTCGGGATCGACGCCCTGGCCGGTCTACGTCCTCAGCGCCGTGCGGTCGGGGCTGCGCCCCGAGATCGCGGCGGTGTCGACCGTCATGCTGCTGCTGACCCTCGTCGCCCTCGCCGTCGTCGCGATCGTCCTGCGTCGGGCGGGCGACTCGGCCACCGACATCGCCCGCACCATGGGAGGAGGATGACCGTGGCATCCGCTGACCTCGTCTTCACGGGCGGTCCCGTGTTCACCGCCGACACCGTCCGATCACGCGCGTCCGCCGTCGCCGTGTCCGGCGGTCGCATCGTCGCCGTCGGACACGACCTGACCGACCTCATCGGACCGCGCACCGAGGTGGTCGATCTCGCCGGTCGCCTGCTCGTGCCGGGCTTCCAGGACGCCCACGTGCACCCCGTGTCGGGCGGACTGGAGCTGCTCCGCTGCGACCTCGGCGAGGGCACGACCGAGGCGGACTACCTCGCGACGATCGCGGAGTACGCGGCCTCCCATCCCGACGAGGAGTGGATCCTCGGCGGAGGGTGGGCGATGTCGGCCTTCCCTGGCGGGACACCTACCGCGGCGGTGCTCGACCGGGTGCTGCCGGACCGCCCCGCCTTCCTCCCGAACCGCGACGGGCACGGCGCCTGGGTGAACTCGGCCGCGCTCCGCCTCGCCGGCATCGACCGAGACACCCCCGACCCGGACGACGGACGGATCGAGCGGGATGCCGACGGCCACCCGACCGGCACGCTCCACGAGGGGGCGATGTCGCTCGTGAACCGGCTGATCGACGACCCCTCGCCCATCTTCCTGCGCGAGGCGCTGCTCGCCGGCCAGCGGTATCTGCACTCGTTCGGGATCACGGCGTGGCAGGACGCGATCGTCGGCACCTACAGCGACCTCGTCGACCAGGGCGAGACGTACCGGGAAGCTGCCCGCGACGGTTCGCTCACGGGCAAGGTGGTGGGCGCGCTCTGGTGGGACCGGACGGCGGGGCTCGAGCAGATCCCCTCGCTCGTCGACCGCCGGGACCGCTTCAGCCACGGCCGCTTCCAGGCGACGAGCATCAAGATCATGCAGGACGGCGTCGCCGAGAACTTCACCGCCTCGATGCTCGCGCCGTACCACGACGGTCACGGCCATCCCACCGACAACTCGGGGATCTCGTTCGTCGACCCCGAGATCCTCGACGAGGCAGTCCCGCAGCTGGACGCGCTCGGCTTCCAAGTGCACTTCCACGCGATCGGCGACCGTGCCGTGCGTCAGTGCCTCGACGCCGTCGAGCACGCGATCGCCCGCAACGGTCGCACCGACGGCAGGCACCACATCGCGCACCTGCAGGTGATCCACCCCGACGACGTCGCACGATTCCGGGAGCTCGGCGTCGCCGCCAACATGCAGTCGCTCTGGGCGACCTACGAGCCGCAGATGATCGACCTCACGCTGCCTTTCCTCGGCGAGCCGCGGATCGCCTGGCAGTATCCCTTCGGCGACCTCCTCCGCGCCGGGGCGGTCCTCGCGGCGGGCAGCGACTGGTCGGTGTCGACACCCGACCCGCTCGCGGCCATCCACACGGCGGTGAACCGCAAGGCCGCACCAGGACACGAGGAGGGCGAGTACGAGGCGTTCCTGCCCGAGCAGGCCATCGACCTCGCCACCTCGCTCACGGCCTACACGGCGGGGTCGGCCTGGGTGAACCACCTCGACGAGACGACCGGGACGATCGAGGTCGGCAAAGCCGCCGACCTCGCCGTCCTCGACCGTGATCCGTTCGCCGGCCCCGCCGACCGGATCGGGGCCACGCGCGTGCTGCAGACCTTCGTCGACGGGTCCCGGGTCTACGCGTCGGAGGACGCGTGAGCGCCCATACGACGGTCTTCGAGCGGCAGCCACCGGCGGCATCCGTCATCGACCACGGCCTCGACGGCAGCCGTCATGCGGTGTTCTGGACGGAGGACGTGCCCCGCGCCCTGCGCCCCGACCGGCCGCGGCTGCACGGCACGCACCGCGCCGACCTCGTGGTGGTCGGTGCGGGGTACACCGGCCTGTGGACGGCGTTGCTCGCCGTCACCCGGGATCCTGGCCTGCGCGTGCTCGTTCTGGAGGCGAACCGCGTCGGGTGGGCGGCGTCGGGGCGCAACGGCGGGTTCTGCGAGGCGAGTCTCACCCATGGCCCCGAGAACGGACAGGCGCGCTGGCCCGATGAGATGCCGATGCTCGACCGACTCGGCCGCGAGAACCTCGACGCGATCGCGGCCGCCGAAGGCGACTACGGCATCGACATCCAGTTCGAGCGGACGGGGCAACTCGCCCCCGCCGTCGAGGAGCACCAACTCGCCTGGCTCGAGGAGTGGGCCGCCGACGACCCGCACGTGACACTGCTGGACGAGGCGGCCGCCCGACGCGAGGTCGGCTCGCCGACGTATCTCGGCGCCGTCTGGGAGAAGGACACGACGGCGCTCGTGCACCCCGGCCTGATGGCGGCCGAGCTCGCCCGCGCCTGCGAGGAGCGCGGGGTCGTGATCGCCGAGCGGACCCACGTCCGGTCTGTTGAGACCCCGCCCGCGGGAGGCGTCTCGGTCGTCACCGACGACGGCCGGGTGGATGCCGCGCACGCCGCCCTTGCGACGAACGTGTTCCCCTCGCTGCTGCGCCGCAACCGCCTCATGACCGTGCCGGTCTACGACTACGTCCTGATGACGGAGCCGCTCAGCGAGGCTCAGTGGGACGCGATCGGATGGCGGAACCGCCAAGGCATCGGCGACATGGCGAACCAGTTCCACTACTACCGGCCGACCCGGGACGGACGGATCCTCTTCGGCGGCTACGACGCCGTCTATCACTACGGCCGGCGGGTCGACCCGCGCTACGAGGATCGTCCGGAGTCGTGGCGCCGGCTCGCGAGTCACTTCTTCACGACGTTCCCGCAGCTCGAGGGGCTGCGCTTCTCGCACCGCTGGGCCGGCGCGATCGACACCTCGACCCAGTTCACGGCGTTCTTCGGCACCGCCCGACGCGGACGGGTCGCCTACGCCGCCGGGTTCACCGGCCTGGGTGTGGGGTCGACTCGATTCGCCGCCGAGGTGATGCTCGACCTGCTCGACGGCCGGGATACCGAACGCACCGCACTCGAGATGGTGCGCAAGCGCCCCCTCCCGTTCCCGCCCGAGCCTGTGGCCGCGATCGGGATCGAAGCGACCCGGTGGTCGCTCGACCGCGCCGACCACCGCCGCGGTCGGCGCAACGCCCTCCTGCGGGCCCTGGACGCGCTCGGTCTCGGGTTCGACTCGTGAGCGTCCTCGAGCCGCAGACGGAGCAGGATGCCGCATCCCTCGTCATCCCGCTCACACCCGTGCCCGCGGACCAGGTCGTCGACGGCGCACCCGAGGCGGGCTTCGTCGAGCTGACCGCCGTGGTCGGCGTGTGGGAGCACACCCCCGGCACGTCGACCGACGTCGAGGACGACGAGGTGTTCGTCGTCCTCTCGGGTCGCGCGACGGTGCGGTGGGCAGGCGGCGAGCTGACGCTCCGCCCCGGCACCGTCGGCCGTCTCAGCGCCGGCACCGAGACGATCTGGACGGTCACCGAGACACTGCGCAAGGTCTACGTGACGGGCGGCGCGTGACGTGCCCTCAGCCCACCGTCGCACGACGCACGAGCAGCGCGAGGTGCAGCGCGGTCTGCACCTCGCCGTCGTCCAGATCGGCGCCCAGCAGTTCCTGGATGAGCGCGATCCGCTGGTAGAACACCGAGCGCGACAGGTGCGACGCGGATGCCGCGGCGGTGCGGTTGCCGGGATGGGCGAGCATCGCCTCGAGCACATCCAACAGGTCCCCCGACCGGGCGAGGTCGTAGTCGATGAGGGGCGCGAGCATCCGCTCGCCGTGCTCGATGACGCGATGGTCGTCCCGCAGAGCGGTGATGAGCCGCGCGAGGGGACGGTCCTCCGCTCGCCGCACATGCGGACCGCCGGCGTACGGCGCCGATGCTCCGCGGGCGAGGTCGATCGCCTCCTGCAACGACGCGAGACCGGCGTCCAGCCCGGTCGCGGCGGAGCCGACGGACAGGACGATCCGATCCGGATCCCCGCCGAGACCGGCGGCGAACGCGCGGGCGGTGTCGTCGTCGAACCCGTCACGGGTCGGCAACGAGAGGAGCATCGCGACGCCGCTGCCGGCCGGCGATCCGGCGAGCGCTCGGCCGCCGAGACGGCGCGCCGCTTCGTCGGCGACCTGCGGGTCGGGTGCGACACCGGTCGCGACCACCCCGCGAAGCTGGGCTCCCTCGACGGGCAGCCCCGCCGCCTCGACCCGCGCGGTCACGGGCCCGCGGGCGCCGAAGCGACCTCGGACCAGTCGGTCGAGGAGCTGACTGCGGCCGATGCGACCCCACTCCGCCGCGCCGCCCTCCGTGAGCCGACCGAACGAGAGCGCCAGCGCTCCCTGTTCGACGACGTTGACACGTCCCGCAGCGTGGGGCGGACCGGGCAGGGCGATGAGGTGCCCCCACCGCGTTCCACGTGCTTCCACCGGCACGATGAGCCAATCCTGCTCGCCCGCTCCGCGGTGTGCGAGCCGGGAGCGCACCTCCCACCGGCTGAGCGTCTCCTCCTCGATCGCGGCCGGCACCTCGGCGACGACGACGTCGTGCGCGAGTGTCTCGAGGACGACGGGCGCCGACAGGACGTGCGCGACCTGCGCGACGATGTCGTCGGCGGGCGCGCCGCGCAAGGCGAGCGCCGTGAACCGCGACCGCACCTCCTCCCGCACCCGCAGGGCCGCGGACTGATCGTCGATGATCCGGCGATGCACCGCCTCGGTGATCGCGACGAACTTCACCTCGCGGTGCAGGGCGATCACCGCCAGACCGGCGTCCCGACCGGCCTCGACGACCGCATCCGGCACCTGCGCATGATGGGTGCCGAGTTCGAGGACGAGGCACGAGAGCCCCGCGCGCGCGAGCTCCCCGACGAACTCGCTCAAGCGGCCGGGGTCGTCGGGCCACGCCGAGCCCGTCGACAGCAGCAGCTCGCCGCCGTTCAGCAGCCGAGCGACACCGGGACTGTCGGAGACGTGCACCCACCGCACGAGCGCGTCGAGGGGCGGTCCCCCGACCAGCACCTCCGGGCGGCCGGACTGCACGGCGCTCAGCGCGAGCACCTCCCGCACCCGGGGCAGGCTGACGGCGCCGTCCGGACGTTCGGTCCGCTGCGGCATCCGATCATCGTCGGGGTGGGGCATCGACACTCGCCGTTCGGGTCCAGGGAGCACAGGTGGGCTCAGCCTAACCGTTCCGGACGATCCGTCCGGAGGACTGCCGCAGCGTCCCGCGGCACCGCAGAGAAGGAGCATCTGTGACCACCGTCTCGCACTGGTGGCGTGACCACGGATCGATTCCGGCGCGCGCGCCTCTCCCCGGTGATCTCGACGTCGACGTCGCGATCGTCGGTGCCGGGTACACGGGGCTGTGGACCGCTTACTACCTCGCCGAGCGCCGGCCCGAGCTGCGCATCGCCGTGCTCGAGCGCCGCTTCGCCGGGTTCGGAGCCTCCGGCCGCAACGGCGGATGGCTGACGAACTCGGTCACCGGTGGTCGCGAGCGGTACGGACGGGACGGCGGCATCCGCCAGCAGCGCGCCATGAACGACACCGTCGACGAGGTGATCCGCGTCGCGACGGCCGAGGGCATCGACGCGGACATCCGCAAGGGCGGCGAGCTGACGGTCGCGCGCAGCGCCGCGCAGCTCGCACGCCTCGACACGCTGTTCACGGCCGAGTCGGCGTGGCCCGGCACCGACGTGGAGCGGTGGGATGCCGCGCGCACCGCGGAGCACGTGCGGGTCGCGGGCACGCTCGGCGCCGTGTGGCATCCGCACTGCGCCCGCATCCATCCGGTGAAGCTCCTGGCCGGACTGGCTGCCGCCGTCGAGCGACGCGGTGTCACGATCTTCGAGGACACCGCGGTCGCCGAGATCCTGCCGGGACGGGCCGTGACCGACCGGGGCGTCGTGCGCGCGAGCGCCGTGATCCGCGCCACGGAGGGCTTCACGACCGACCTGCGCGGCGAGCATCGCACCTGGCTGCCGATGAACTCGTCGATGATCGTGACGGCGCCGCTGCCGGAGGCGGCGTGGGAGCGGATCGGATGGACGGATGCCGCGACCCTCGGCGACGCGGCGCACGTCTACATGTACGCGCAGCGCACCGCCGACGGCCGCATCGCGTTCGGCGGACGCGGTGTGCCGTACCGGTACGGCTCTCGCATCGACACCGACGGGGCGACGCCGGGCAGGACCGTGGCGTCGCTGACCGAACTGCTGCGCCGATTCTTCCCCGCGGCATCCGATGTCCCCGTCGAGGACGCCTGGTCGGGGGTCCTCGGCGTGCCGCGGGACTGGGCGGCGACGGTGGGCTTCGACCGCGCGGCGGGCGTGGGATGGGCGGGGGGCTACGTCGGGACCGGTGTGGCGACCACCAACCTCGCCGGTCGCACGCTCGCCGACCTCGTGCTCGGCGAGGACTCCGACCTCGTATCGCTGCCCTGGGTCGGGCACCGCGCCCGGCGATGGGAGCCCGAGCCGCTGCGCTGGCTCGCCGTCCACGGGATCTACGGCGCGTACCGGTTCGCCGACGCGCGCGAGGACCGCGGCGGCGGCACCTCGCCCGTCGCCCGCATCGCCGACCTCATCGCCGGCCGATGACGCGCCGACCCGACGCGAACGGCATCGGTTCCGGCGGGATGACCGCAGTTCGCATCGGCTCGAGAGGTCGGCGACGGTCAGGCGCGCAGCGCGTCGGCGGAGACGCCGAGGAGCGCCGCGAGCGCGCGGCGCGTGAGGTCGGTGCGAGACGGGTCGGCGCGCCAGCGGACGAGCCCCTGGGCGCCGAGGCCGTCGATGATCGCAAGCAGGTGCCAGGCGATCGCGTCGGCGTCGACAGCGCCGAACTCGCCGCGTTCGCGACCGCGCTCGATCTCAGCGGCGAGCGCCCGTTGCCACGCGTCCATCTCGGCCCGCACGCGCACGGCGAGCTCCTCGTTGCGGGTGGCCAGCGCCCACCCCTGGACCCACACGAGCGTGACGGCGCTCGGCTCGTCCCCGAGGACCGTGTCGAGCAGGATGCCGAGACGCGCGGTCGCGGCATCCGTCGCCCGCATGGCGGCACGCACCGCCCGCAGCTCCTCCGCGACGACGGCGCCGAAGGCCTCGGCCACGAGCACGTCCATCCCGTCGGCGTGGTGGGCGACGAGTCCGGGCGCCACGCCGACACGGGCGGCCACCGCGCGCAGGGTGACGGCGTCCAGGCCGTCCTCCAGCGCGATCCGGCGTGCCGCGGCGGCGATCTCGTCGCGGCGCTCGGCCGGGCTCTTCCGCATCCGGCGGACGGTTGACGTCTGTGTCATGGACTCGGTAGCCTCCCCCTTGTTGATCAAACGATCAATAAGGTACCCGACACCTGAGGGAGACGCCATGGCCTGGCGGATGCCGAGCGAGACCGCCCCGCACGAGCGCACCTGGATGGCGTTCCCCCGCGAAGGTCTCACCCTCGGTGAGACCGACGCCGAGCGCGCGGAGGGGTACGCCACGTGGGCAGCCGTCGCCACGGCCATCGCCCGGTTCGAGCCCGTCACGATGGTCGTCGACCCGACCGAGACGGCCCGCGCACGCAGCATGCTGCCGGGCGAGGTCACGCTGCTCGAGGCTCCCGTCGACGAGTACTGGATGCGGGACCACGGCCCCACCTTCGTCGTCGACGACGAGCGACCCGGCGTCCTGGGCGCCGTGGACTGGATCTTCAACGGCTGGGGCGCCCCCGAGTGGGCGCAGTGGCGGGACTCCGCCGCGCACGCCCGCCTCGTCGCGGGCGAGGTCGGCGCCGAGCTGGTCTCGTCGATGCTGGTGAACGAGGGCGGCGGCATCCACGTCGACGGCGAGGGCACGGTGCTGCTCACCGAGACCGTTCAGCTCGACCCGCGCCGCAACCCGTTCGCCGACCGCGCGCGCGTCGAGGCCGAGATGGCCCGCACCCTCGGCGCCACGAACGCCGTGTGGCTGAGCCGCGGCCTGACCCGCGACTACGACGACTTCGGTACGAACGGGCACGTCGACATCGTCGCGACGATCCCCTCGCCCGGCCGCATCCTGCTCCACGACCAGCACGACCCCGCGCATCCCGACCACGCCGTCACCGCGCAACTCCGCACCGAGCTCGAGGGTCAGACGGATGCCGCCGGTCGCCGTTTCGAGATCGTCGGCCTCCCCGCACCCGAGGCCCTGACCGACGCCCACGGCCCGGTGGACTGGAGCTACGTCAACCACCTCGTCGTCAACGGCGGGGTCATCGCCTGCGGCTTCGGTGAGGAGAAGGCTGATGCGCGGGCCCGGGCGATCCTGGCGGAGGCCTACCCCGGCCGCGAGGTCGTGACGGTGGACGCACGCCCCCTGTTCGCCCGCGGCGGCGGCATCCACTGCATCACGCAGCAGCAGCCGGCGGTGAGCCGATGATCGACGTCGTCGAGGCGACCATCGCCGAGCTGCGCGCTGCGCTGGAGTCGGGCGAGGCGACGGCCGTCGAGCTCGTCGACGCGTACCTCGCCCGGATCGACGCGTACGACGGCCCCGGCACCACGACCGCGCTGAACGCCGTCGTCGTGCGCAACCCCGATGCGCGGGCGGAGGCCGCGGCATCCGATGAGCGTCGCGCTCGCGGTGAGACCCTCGGCCCGCTCGACGGCATCCCGTACACGGCCAAGGACAGCTACCTCGTGCGGGGGCTGACGGCCGCCGCCGGGTCGCCGGCCTTCGCGGACCTCGTCGCACAGCGCGACGCGTTCACGATCGAGCGCCTGCGCGCCGGCGGGGCGATCTGCCTCGGCCTCACGAACATGCCCCCGATGGCCAACGGCGGCATGCAGCGCGGCGTGTACGGCCGCGCCGAGAGCCCGTACAACGCCGAGTGGCTCACTGCGCCGTTCGCCAGCGGATCCTCGAACGGATCCGGCACCGCGACCGCCGCGAGCTTCGCCGCGTTCGGCCTCGGCGAGGAGACCTGGTCCTCGGGTCGGGGTCCCGCCTCGAACAACGCGCTCTGCGCCTACACGCCGTCGCGCGGCGTCATCTCGGTGCGCGGCAACTGGCCGCTGGTCCCGACGATGGACGTCGTCGTCCCGCACACCCGCACCATGGCCGACCTCCTGGAGGTCCTCGAGGTCATCGTCGCCGACGACACCGAGACCCGTGGGGACTTCTGGCGCGCGCAGCCGTGGGTGGAACTGCCCGCGGCGTCGGCGGTGCGCCCGAGGTCCTATGCCGCCCTCGCGGACGGCGCGACGCTCGCGGGCGTGCGTCTGGGCATCCCGCGCATGTACATCAACGCCGACCCGGATGCCGGGACCGGCACCGGCATCGGCGGCCCGACCGGCCGGCGCATCGAGACCCGCGAGTCGGTGCTCGAGCTGTGGCGCGCGGCACGGGCGGACCTCGAGGCGGCGGGAGCCACCGTCGTCGACGTCGACTTCCCGGTCGTGAGCGACTACGAGGGCGACCGGACGGGCGCATCGACCATCCACCAGCGCGTTCCCGAGGGCTACCTGCAGCGCGAGATCGTCGACCTGTCGGCGTGGGCGTGGGACGACTTCCTCGCCGCCAACGGCGACCCCGCCCTCTCGACGCTCGCCGGTGTCGACGGCGCCGCGATCTTCCCGCACCCGCCGAGCGCCCTCCCCGACCGCTACACCGGCTTCGACGACGACATCGCCGAGTACCCGGAGTGGGTGCGCGCCCATCCCGGCGCGGGCATGGACGACATGCCCGAACTCGAGGGGGGTCTGCGCGCGCTCGAGCGCATCCGCCGCACCGACCTCGAAGAGTGGATGGATGCCGCTGGTCTCGACGCGGTCGTCTTCCCCGCCGTCGCCGATGTCGGCCCGGCCGACATGGACGTGAATCCCGCCTCGGCGGACCTCGGATGGCGCAACGGCGTCTGGATCGCCAACGGCAACCTCGCGATCCGGCACCTCGGCATCCCGACCCTCACCGTGCCGATGGGCACGATGACCGACACCGGGATGCCGGTGGGCCTCACGATCGCCGGGCGCGCGTACGACGACGCCGTGCTGCTGCGCCTCGGCGTAGCCTTCGAACGTCTGGGCGCCCGCCGGACCCGACCGCCGCGCACCCCCGCACTCCCCCGCACCACCCCGGAGAACCGATGACCCAGCCCGCCCGCATGCACGACGTGACCGACGAGACCCGTCAGATCGTCGACCTCGTCCTCGACTACTCGCGCCAGCGTCTGCTCACCGACGACAACCCGCTCGACAAGCCGCTGCCGCCGGCCGAGCTCGCCCGCCTCGCGGGTGTCACCATCAGCGAGCAGGGCATCGGGGCGCGCAAGGCGCTCGGGGTCTTCGAGCACGTGCTCGCGCCGGCCTGCATCACGACCGACGATCCGCGCTACCTGTCGTTCATCCCGAGCGCACCGTCGAAGGCGGCCGCAGCGTTCGACCTCGTCGTCTCGGCGAGCGCGCTCTACGGCGGGTCCTGGCTCGAGGGCGCCGGAGCCGTCCACGCCGAGAACGAGGTGCTGCGCTGGCTCGCCGGCGAGTTCGGGCTGCCCGCGACCGCCGGCGGCGTCTTCGTTCAGGGCGGCACCCTCGGCAACCTGTCGGCGCTCGTGGCCGCACGCGAGACAGCCCGGGACCGCGGCATCCGTCCGGACCGCTGGCGCGTCGTGTGCTCCGCCGAGGCGCACTCCTCGATCGCGTCCGCAGCGCGGGTCATGGATGTCGAGGTCGTTCCCGTGGCGCCGGATGCCGGTGGGGTCCTTCACGGAGATGCGGTGCGCGCGGCGCTCGACGCGCACGGAGACAGCGTCTTCGCCGTCGTCGCGACGGCCGGATCGACGAACTTCGGGATCGTCGACGACATCGCCTCCGTCGCCGAGGTCACCCGTGAGCACGGCGTGTGGCTGCACGTCGACGGCGCCTACGGTCTCGCCGCCGCGCTGTCCCCCGACGCGCGGCACTACTTCGCGGGGTTGGAGCACGCCGACTCGCTCATCGTCGACCCGCACAAGTGGCTGTTCGCCCCGTTCGACGCCTGCGCCCTGCTGTACCGCGACCCCGAGCTCGGCCGCAGGGCGCACACGCAGCACGCGGAGTACCTCGACACCCTCACGGAGACGAGCGACTGGAGCCCGTCGGACTTCGCCGCCCACCTGACCCGGCGGGCCCGCGGACTGCCGCTGTGGTTCTCGCTCGCGACGTACGGCGCCGAGGTCTACCGCGAAGCCATCACGTGCTCGATCTCGCTCGCCGAGCGCATCGGCGCCGAGATCGAGTCGCGCGAGGAGCTCGAGCTCGTGCGGCGTCCGCAGTTGAGCGTCGTGGTGTTCGAGCGCCGCGGGTGGTCCAAGGACGACTACACCGCCTGGTCGAACCGCCTGCTCGACGACCAGCACGCCTTCGTCACGCCGTCCAGCCACGCCGGGCGCACGAACGCGCGCTTCGCGATCTTGAACCCCCGCACGACGTTCGAGGACCTCGTCGGAATCCTGGACACGATGCGCTGACACCATGCGCTGACTCGATTCGCTGACTCCCGGCATCCGCTCCACCCACCCACCCACGACGCACCGGAGGAACCCATGGCACCGTCCGAGACCGACCTGCAGGCGAAGGCCCGTGATCACCTGTGGCTGCACTTCGCACGGCAGTCGTCGATGACCGAGGGGTCCGGCGTGCCGATCATCGTGAAGGGCGACGGTCACCACATCTGGGATGCGAGCGGCAAGAAGTACATCGACGGGCTCTCGGGCCTGTTCGTCGTCGCCGCCGGACACGGCAGAGCCCGCCTCGCGCAGGCGGCGGCCCGGCAGGCCGAGGAGCTCGCGTTCTTCCCGATCTGGTCGTACGCGCACCCGTCCGCGATCGAGCTCGCGGACCGGCTCGCCCACCTGGCCCCCGGCGACCTCAACCGGGTCTTCTTCTCGACCGGCGGCGGCGAGGCGGTCGAGACCGCGTTCAAGCTCGCCAAGCAGTACTGGCGGCTGCAGGGCAAGCCGACGAAGCACAAAGTGATCTCGCGCTTCATCGCGTATCACGGCACACCGCAGGGCGCGCTCGCGATCACCGGACTGCCGGGCATGAAGTCGATGTTCGAGCCGGTGACGCCGGGCGGCTTCCGCGTGCCGAACACGAACTGGTACCGCGCGGCCGAGCAGGGCTTCACCGGTGCGACCCCCGAGGAGTACGGGAAGTGGGCGGCCGACCGCATCGAGGAGGCGATCCTCTTCGAGGGCGCCGACACGGTCGCAGCGGTCTTCCTCGAGCCGGTGCAGAACTCGGGCGGATGCTTCCCGCCGCCTCCCGGCTACTTCCAGCGCGTCCGCGAGATCTGCGACCGTCACGACGTGCTGCTGGTCTCGGACGAGGTCATCTGCGCCTTCGGCCGTCTCGGCGAGTGGTTCGGCGCGGACCGCTACGGCTACCAGCCCGACATGATCACCTTCGCCAAGGCGGTCACGAGCGGGTACTCGCCGCTGGGTGGCACGATCATCAGCGACCGCATCCACGAGCCCTTCGCCCACGGGACGACGTCGTTCCCGCACGGGTACACGTTCGGCGGGCACCCGGTGTCGACGGCGGTGGCGATGGAGAACCTCGACATCTTCGAGGAGGAGGGTCTGCTGCAGAACGTGCGGGACAACTCACCGGCGTTCCGGGCGTCGCTCGAGCGCCTCCTCGATCTGCCGATCGTCGGCGACGTGCGCGGCGACGGCTATTTCTTCGGCATCGAGCTCGTGAAGGACAAGGCGACGAAGGAGACGTTCGACGACGCCGAGTCCGAGCGTCTGCTGCGCGGCTTCCTCTCGAAGGCGCTGTTCGACGCCGGCCTCTACTGCCGCGCCGACGACCGCGGCGACCCCGTGATCCAGCTCGCGCCGCCGCTGACGATCGGCCCCGCCGAGTTCGACGAGATCGAGGGCATCCTGCGGAGCGTCCTCACCGAGGCATCCGCTCGCCTGTGACACGGCCTCCCGCGCTCACGCGATGACGTTCCGTCGCGTGAGCTCGGGCTCGCGCGGCGGCACGAGCCAGTTCACGAGCGCGATGCCGAGTGGCAACGCGAGCGCGAGCGCGCCGAGCAGCCACCACGGGATGTCGGCGAGGCTCAACGGCTCCCAGGAGGTCTGCGACTGCAGCCAGAATCCGATCGGCGGCAAGATGCCGGCGACCGCGCCCGCGAAGGTCCCAAACCCGGCGATCACGAGTCCCTGCCAGAGGCCGATGCGCCGCCGCAGCCCGGGCGTACCGCCGACGGCCGCGAGCGTCGCGTCGTCGGGTCGACGCTCGAAGCGCGCGAGGCCGAGAGCGACGGCGCTCGCGCCGAGGACGAGGACCGCGACGGCAGCGAGGAGGGGGACGAGCCACGAGGACGGATCCGCGGGGCCGTTCTCCCGATAGATCCAGACGCCGTACGACTCGGTTGTCAGCGACTCCGACAGTGCGTGGAGCCGATCACCCGTTGCCACCTCTGCACCCTCGGGGAACTCGGCGTACATGGCGGTGCCGACCACCTGCAGCCCCCACGAGGCCGCGGTCGCGGGAGCGATCGCGACGGCGATCCCCTGCTCGCGCGCGTCGACCCCGATGGCCTGAGCCTGCCGCTCCCACGACGGCTCGTCGATGTCCTGCCAGGCCGCGGGTCGGTAGGAGTTGTCGGGCGCAACGCCTGACTGCCAGGCCCGCTCCGGCCACGCGGCGATGTCGATCGCGCCGTCGACGATGAGTCGATCGTCCGCGACGACGGCCGCGCCGTCCTCGTAGGCCGCACGGTCGGATGCCGAGAGGGTGACGCCCATGACGATTGCGAGATCGTCGGGAGCGATGACGAGGATGTTGTTCGTCGAGTCGCCGAAGTGCGACCAGCCGCCCTGAGGGTCGTTCTGGCCCATGAGGAAGGCATCCGGCGTGAGAGCGATGGCCCGCTCGGCATCGGCCGGGATTTCCGCCGCGTCCTCCGCCCACGTCGGCTGCTGCCGCTGCACGACGGCGGTCGTCGTCGCCCCTGCCGTGCGCAATGCCTCGGCGATCTCTGCGGTCGCCGCGGCCGTGGTCTCGGGGGTCAGCGGGTCCGCCCCGTTCGAGTAGACGTCGACGTAGGCGGTTCCCACCGGAGCGCTGTAGGAGTACGTGCGCTCCGATTGCCCGGTCGTCATCATGCCGAGGCCCACCGCGAAGATACCGACGAACACGGTGGCACCGATGGCCGCGAACGCGGGAACCGTGCGCGCGCCGTTGGCGACGGCATCCCGCGCCGCGATGCGCGCCGCGATGCCGAAGCGGGACAGCAGCCGGGAAGCTAGCCACAGCAGCCACCGGCCGGAGATGAGGATGCCGATCTGCGCCAGCACGGGCCCGCCGATGATGCCCACCGTCGGAAGCCATCGGACCGGCGAGTCGTAGGGGATCGCGATGTCGGTCGCCACCGCCGCAGCCGCGAGACCGCACACCACCGTGATGACGGTTCCGACGATGAGTAGGAGCGAGCCCCACAGGGGCCGAGACGCGTTCACTCGCTGCGGACGACGCGCGCCTCGGAGGGCGCTGATCGTGTCGGAACGTCCGACCGAGCGGGCCGGGACGAAAGCGGACGCCGTACCCACAAGCGTCGCGAAGACGAGGACGGCGACCAGGATGACCCACGGGACGTGGAAACCCCAGAACTGGGTCGCCGAACCGTTGTGGGTGAGGGCGATGACCAGTGCCGCGAGCCCGATTCCGGCGAAGAGCCCCACGGCACCTCCGACGAGGCCGAGGAAGGTGCCCTGGAACAGGACCACGCGCTGCAGATCACGCGGCTCGGCTCCGACGCTGGCGGCGATCGCGAGCGCTCGTTGCTGACGTCGCGCGCTCACGGCGAAAGCTGCCCCGGCAAGCATGACGACCATGTACGCGGCGGCGAGTCCGCCGGCTCCGAGCGCTGCGGTCAGTGAGAGATACTGCTGCGCCTCGGCGGTCGCAGCGGTGTACGGCTCGGTCCCATCGGGGTAGGTGAACGACGGCGGGTCGAGCACGACCTCGCGCGAGTAGGCGGCGATGCCGTCCTCGTTGAGCTCTTGGACCTGAGGCCACGACAGGGGCGTCTCCGGCAGGTACCACTTCGCCTCGTCGTACCGGTCGGGGTCCGCGAAAGCGAGGGCGCTGTCGACGTCGGGAAGCGTGTTGTCGTCGAACGTCCCCACGATGGTGACCGCATCGCCACCGTCCACGAGCGTGAGCGTGCCGCCGACCCGTGCGCCGACGCGGTCCAACGTCGCGGGGGTGACCATCACCTCTTCGGCACCGGTCGGCGCCCGCCCGGAGAGCATCTCGAAGCGCGGCGAGAACCGAGGATCGCCGACCGCGCCTCCCCAGGCCGACACGGCAGCGATGCCCGCCGTCGTCTCGATGCGCTCGCGACCGTTCGAGACCTTGAGGATCTCGGTGCCCGCGGGCAGCACGGAAACGGGGTCGACGGCTGTGACCTCTTCGTTCCCGCTCCCCCATCCGTCGCCGTAGCCTGACGTGTAGGGGTCGGTCGGGACCTGCCAGAACCCGGCGTCCGCGGCTCCCAGGGGCGCGACCCACGCCTCCATCTGTCCGAGGTCGGCCGAGAGTCGCTCGTCGACCGTCGGCATCATGCTCGCGACGAACACCGCCACCCCCGCCATCCCAGCGATCGGCAGGGCGATGAGCGACATGATCAACAGCGACGACACCCACGTCCGGCGCACCTGACGCCGGGCGATGCGCACCGAGACCCGCAGGCGCGCCGTGCGCGAGGGCTTCGGGCGCTCCGTGCGGCGGCGGGCACCGGCACCCGCTCGGGGCCGGTCCTGCACGGCGGTCATCGCGCGTCCGACAGGAGGGCGTCGGCGCCGCGGCGCTGCGACTCGTCGACGATGCGGCCGTCGCGGAGGAAGACGATGCGGTCCGCCCACGCCGCGTGCCGCGGCTCATGGGTGACGAGGATGCCGGCGGCCCCTTGATCGACGCGGTGGCGGATCATCTTCATGACCGCCTCCCCCGTGACGGAGTCCAGCGCACCCGTCGGCTCGTCGGCGAGGATCAACCGGCGGCCGCCGACGACCGCGCGGGCGATCGCGACGCGCTGCTGCTGCCCTCCCGACAGGTCGTCGGGGTAGGAATCGAGCTTGTCCTCGAGACCGACCGAGGCAAGGGCATCGCGACCCGCACGGCGCGCCACCCGGGCCCGGAAGCCGTCGAGCTCCAGCGGCAGCGTCACGTTCTCGACCGCCGTGAGGGTCGGGATGAGATTGAAGTCCTGGAAGACGAAACCCAGGGAGCGCCGCCGGAGCTGCGCGAGATCGCGACGTGTCGCCGTCGAGAGGTACGTCCCCTCGACGACGACTTCGCCGCTGGTGGGCTTCTGCAACCCGCCTGCGATCGACAGAAGCGTGGATTTGCCCGAACCGGACGCTCCCATGATCGCGACGAGCTCCCCCTTGTCGACCGTCAGATCGACGCCCGACAATGCCGAGACGCTCGTCTCGCCCTCGCCGTACTGCTGCGTGACCCCCACCAGCTGCAGGACGGCGGCGCTCATCGAATGACCGCCTCGGCTGTGCCCGCCTCGGATTTGGCAGGCCTTCCCCGCTTGGGTGTCTCGGTGGACAGCTCCAGCCCCATCGTGCGGTGAGGATGCCGCGCGAGCCGCTGCTCGGTGTGGTCGAGCCATCGCACCTCGGCCTCGGCGGAGAAGATCATCGAATCGACGACGAGGGACCACGCGAGCTCCTCGGGTCCGTCGGGGTTCGCGCCCGCGTACTTGGCGCGATTCAGCTCCTGCAGCTGCCGGAGCGACGCAGACCGTTGACGCTGGATCACGGTGGAGAGATCGACGCCCGGCAGCGTCGCGGCGACGGCGAGCTTGATCGCCAGTTCGTCGCGCGTCCCCTGGGATCGCTCCACGGGAGCGTCGAGCCACTCCCGGACCTCGGCGGATCCGGCGTCCGTGATCTGCCAGTAGACGTGACCCTGCTCGTCGACGTCGCCCTTCTCGACCAGCCCGTCGCGCTCGAGGCGGTCGAGGGTGTTGTAGATCTGGCCGACATTGAGGGGCCAGGTCGACCCGGTGCGGCGATCGAACTCCGCACGCAGCTGGTAGCCGTAACAGGGACCCTGATCCAGGATCGCCAAGAGGCTCGAACGTACCGACATCGGAACTCCTCGCTGCATACCGGGTATGTGTTTTCTGAGTATATGCATACCCGGCAACGCCGACGCAAGAGCAGCGCGCCGTACCCTGGTTGAATGGCCGATGACCACGGCATGGATGAGGACCCCCGCCTTCGTGCGGCGCAATACCGGGTCGATCGGGCCGCGCGCGAGCACGGCGACGAGGTGCCCGCCGAACCGGAACGGCACGCCGGCACACCCACGGGGACCGAACGGGCGATGTACGTCGAGACCGCCATCCAGCAGGCGATCCGCCGCGGCGACTTCGACGATCTGCCCGGCGCCGGCAAGCCGCTCGAGGGGCTCGGCGGGTCTCACGACCCCGACTGGTGGATCAAGCGCAAGATCCAGACCGAACAGCTGTCCGGCCTCGGCCCGCCCGCCCTCCGTCTGCGCATCGAGCACGCCGAGTTCGAGGATCGCGTCGACGCCTTCCACCGCGAGGAGGATGTCCGCGAGTACACCGAGGACTTCTCCCGACGCGTCGTCGAGGCGCGCCGGCAGCTGCTCGGCGGGCCGCCGGTCGTCACCCCGACGCGCGACCCCGACGAGGAGGTCGCCGCATGGCGCGCCCGGCGCGAGGCTCGCGCCGCGGCATCCGCTCCCCCGGCGGGATCCGAGCGGCCCGCGCGCCGGTGGTGGCGGCGCGGGGGCTGAGGGTCACTCGATGCCGTCGCGCCACTGCGCGAGCAGGCGCGCGATCGCCTGGGTCTCGGCCCAGGGGATCTCGGGCGCCTCGACCCGCCCCTCGCGGAGGGCGCGGATCGTGGCATCCGCCTCGGCAGCCATCGGCTGCACGGTCGGCACCTCGATCTCCTCGCGGGTGCCGTCGGTCCGGATGAGGGTGGCCGCCGCGGTGCTGTCGGTCCGGCTTCCCCACACGTTGGGGATCTCCAGGCTCGCCTCGCGCCCGACGATGCGCGTCAACCGCGGCAGGTCGTGCACGATCGCGGTGCGGATGTTCGCCGAGGCGCCGCCGAGGTCGACGGATGCCGCAGCGCTCTCGTCGACGCCGGTCTCGCCGATCGTGCCGGCCACCGCCTGCACGGCCAGTCCGTCCAGGTCGTGCCCCGCCCAGGCGGCCACGCCGACGACGAGCGACATCGGATAGCAGCCGACGTCGAGGATCGCGCCCCCCGCGGTCGCAGGATCGAACAGGCGCCCCGTCCGATTCCCGGCGGCGAAGCCGAGGGAGGACTCGATCTCAACCAGGTCACCGAGGGCGCCCCCCGCGACGAGCTCGCGCAGCCGGTCGGCGAACGGACCGAAGCGGTACTTGAAGGCCTCGACGACGGGCAGTCCGGCGCGGCGAGCTGCGGCGACGGCGGCATCCGTCTCGGCCGGATCCACCCCGAGCGGCTTCTCGCACAGGACCGCCTTGCCGGTGTCCAGCGCCCGCTCCACGAGCTCCGTGTGCGTGGTGTGCACTGTGCCGATGTACACCGCGTCGATGTCGTCGCGGTCGAGGATCTCGTCGTACGTCCCCACGACGGTCGCGCCGTGCGCGGCGGCGAACTCCTCCGCCCGCGAGACGTCTCGCGCGCCGACCGCGTACAGTCTGCCGAGATCGGAGTCGGGCAGGGCGTGGGCGAAGTCGCCGCTTATCGCGCCGGCACCGAGGATGGCCCATCGTGCGTGTGTCATCCGGCCACGCTATCGCCGAGCGAGAACCTCACCGCGGCTGAACAACGGAGATTCATGCCGACACGCCGTCGCGCGGGCGGGTCGGACGCCGGCCGGCCGGGTCAGGCCTGTAGGGCCTGCTCGACGTCGGCGAGCAGGTCGGCGGAGTCCTCTATCCCCACCGACAGGCGCACGACCTCGACGGGGACAGCCGCCTCCGTGCCGCGAACGGAGGCGTGCGTCATCGCGTCGGGGTAGTTCACGAGCGACTCGACGCCTCCGAGCGACTCCGCGAGCGTGAACAGACGCAGCGACTCCGCGAATCGTCGTGCGGCCTCGCCCGACTCGAGCGCGAGCGAGACGATGCCGCCGAAGCCGGTCATCTGCCGCGACGCGAGCTCGTGCCCGGGGTGCGACGACAGGCCGGGGTAGTACACCCGCGCGACCCGATCGTGTCCGTCGAGGAAGGATGCCACGGCCATGCCGTTCTCGCTGTGCTGGCGCATGCGCACGGCGAGCGTCTTGATGCCGCGCGTCGTGAGCCACGCGTCCAGGGGTCCGGACACGGCGCCGACCGCGAACTGGAGGAAGCCGATCTTCTCAGCCAGCTCCTCGTCGTTCAGCACGAGCGCGCCCCCGACGACGTCGGAGTGGCCGCCGAGGTACTTGGTCGTGGAGTGCACGACGACGTCCGCGCCGAACGACAGCGGGCGCTGCAATGCGGGGGTGGCGAAGGTGTTGTCGACGACGACGAGCGCACCGACACCGTGCCCGATCTCGGCGAGGCCCGCGATGTCGGTGATGCGCAGCAGCGGGTTCGACGGCGTCTCGACCCAGAGGATGCGCGGCGCTCGCTCAGCGACCGCCGCCCGGACGGCCTCGGGGTCGCTCATGTCGACGACGCGCAGCTTCACGCCCCAGTCGCCGAGCACACGCGAGATCAGGCGGAACGTGCCGCCGTAGACGTCGTTGCCCAGCAGCACCTCGTCGCCGGGACGGAGGACGGCACGGAGGAGGGCGTCCTCGGCCGCGAGCCCCGAGGCGAACGACAGCGCGTGCGCGCCGCCCTCGATCGCGGCCAGCTGCGTCTGCAGCGCGGTGCGGGTCGGGTTGCCGCTGCGGCCGTACTCGTACCCGCCGCGCAGACCGCCGATGCCGTCCTGCGCGAAGGTGGTCGAGAAGTGAACCGGCGGGATGACCGCGCCGGTCGTCTGGTCAGGCTCCTGACCGGCGTGGACGGCGAGGCTCGCGAAGCCGCGAGCAGAGGACTGTGCACTCATGCGAGGCTCCCGGTGGTCGTGGGTTCGGTGGCGACGGAGAAGCCGTGATCGGTCATCCAGCCGTCGTCGTAGATCTTGCTGAGGTAGCCGCGACCGTGGTCGGGCAGAAGGACGACCATGACGGCATCCCCAGGCAGGTCGCGCGCGACACGCAGCGCGGCGACGACCGCCATCCCCGACGAGCCGCCGACGAGCAGCCCCTCCTCACGGGCGAGGCGGCGGGTCATCGAGAAGGATTCGGCATCGCCCACCCGCTCGTAGCGGTCGACGACGGTCGGGTCGAAGGTCGCGGGCATGAAGTCCTCACCGACGCCCTCGACGAGGTATCCGTGGATGTCCCCACCGGAGTAGATGGACCCTTCGGGGTCGGCGCCGACCACCGTGACCGCGCCGGAGCTCGCCTCCTTGAGGAAGCGGCCCGTACCGCTGATCGTCCCGCCCGTGCCGACACCGGCGACGAAGTGGGTCACACGCCCGTCCGTGTCGCGCCAGATTTCGGGGCCTGTGGTCTCGTAGTGACCGCGGGGCCCGTTGAGGTTCGCGAACTGGTTCGGCTTGAACGCCCCCGGGATCTCCGCGGCGAGCCGGTCGGAGACGCTGTAGTAGGAGTCGGGATGTTCGGGCGGGACGCTCGTCGGCGTCATCACGATCTCGGCGCCGTACGCCTTGAGGACGGCGACCTTCTCGCCCGCGAACTTGTCGGGCACGACGAAGATCATGCGGTAGCCGCGCTGCAGGGCGACGAGGGCGAGCCCGACCCCGGTGTTGCCACTCGTGGGCTCGACGATCGTCCCCCCGGGCTTCAGGAGCCCGTCGCGTTCCGCGGCGTCGATGATGTTTCGCGCGATGCGATCCTTGGCCGAACTGCCCGGGTTGAAGTACTCCACCTTGGCGAGGACGGTGGCGGAGACGCCCTCGGTGACGGAGTTCAGCCGGACGAGGGGGGTGTTGCCGACGAGGTCGGCGATGGAGCTGGCGTAGCGCACGGGTTCTTCCTGACGGGATGCCGCGCTCGCAGAGGCGCGGAAGCTGATGGGGTCGCGGGAGTCGCCGGGTAACCGGCGGTCAGCGACGACAACAGCGAAAGGTCAGCACCCCATCAGCGTACCGGACACCCGGCATCCGCGCCCGGGTTGTCTCCTCGTCATCTGACGCAACAGGAGGAAAGGTTCGGACACACGACCCGCGTGCCCGTCGCGCGACCGTAGGTTCGATGTATGACCTCCCCCGCACATGCCACGCCGGGTGATCGCGAGCACGCCGCCTCCGGACTGGGCGAGTCGCTCTCGCCCGAGGAGTTCAAGGCCGTCTTCCGCGGGCATCCAGGCGGTGTCGCCGTCATCACCGCGGATGCCGGGGACGGCCCCGTCGCGCTCACCGCGACCTCTGTGTCGTCCGTCAGCGCCGACCCGCCACTCCTCATCTTCTCGGTGTCGGCGCAGTCCTCGGCGGCCCCGGTCCTCGCCAAGACCGAGACGCTCGTCGTCCATCTCCTGGACGCGGACGACCTGCGCCTCGCCGAGATCGGAGCGACGAGTGGAATCGACCGCTTCGCGGAGGTCCCCTGGTCCCGCCTCGTGACGGGTGAGGCGGTGTACCACGGCGTTCGCGCATGGGTGCGATGCGCCGTGATCGATCGGATGGATGCCGGCGGATCGACAGTCATCGCCGCGCACGCGCTCCAGGCGAACATCGCGCGGGAATCGGCGTCACCGCTGGTGTACCACAACCGCACGTGGCACCGGCTGGGGCCCGATTCGGTGATCTGACGCCCGCGGTACCGCCGCGGCTGATCAGCCGCGGCGGGCCAGGTCGTCGAGCGCGGCGGCGATGCGGCGGATGGTCTCCGCCGTCACGCTGGCGGCGTTCTCATCGAGGTTGTCGATGACCGACACGACGGCACCGTGGTGAGCGCCGTACACCTCGTCGACCAGGTTCGCGGCGGACTCGGTGGGAACGAGGTAGTGCGCACGCCGGTCCGAGGGGTGCTGCTCGCGGAGGACGTAGCTCTTGCCGACGAGTCGTTCGATCACGTTCGTGACCGTGGCGCTCGAGGTCCCGAGCATGACGATGAGGTCCTTCGGGCTGACTTCGCGCTCCTCGCGCTGGGCCTGGACGAGGTAGCGGAGCGCGGCCAGATCGATGCCGCCCAGTCCGGAGATGCGCTGCGACCGGTCCGCTTGGACCTGCTCGGCGTGGCGGAGCTCGAGGATGGCACTGCTGAGCTGCCGTCCCGCCTCTGTCTGAGGCTGGGCGGCGTAAAGGTGGGTGTGCTCGTGACGCACGATCGACTGAGGCATGTCAACTCCTCGGCTCGTGACGACTGACCGACATCATCCGATTGCCGCCCGAGCCTCAGCCGCATCCGGATACTTCCCTACGAACCCTCCGATGTGATCGCGTGCGATCCAACCGGTTGAGCTTCTCTCGACGGTCCCGAGGAACGCGCCGTGGGTGTTGCCGACCCAGAAGCCCGCCTCGACCTCGTGCCACGTCGCGACCGTGTCGCGGACGTCCACAGAGTCGTACGAGTCGAGCACCTCCATCGACTTCACCACCTTACATGTCCGAATCTGTGACAGTTTCTGTCCTTCTCGGATTCAATGATAGACAAGAGATGTGAAATCTACTAGATGTATTGTTTAGCTAGTAATTCAGGAACGGAACGATGACTCCCACACCCTCACACCCCATCCCGGCGCCCTTCACCGCGCTCGGGGTCGCTCTCATCCCCGAGCAGCGCACGGGGTGGAGGGCGCTCATCCTCGATTCGCTCGCACGACAGCGGCCCCACCGGACCACGGCCCGGCCGGCCCACCACTGACCCCTCACCACGACCCACAACAGGAGAACGTCATGGGAAGCCTCTACTACGGGAACCTCGACTCCCCCATCGTCATGCCGGACCGCATCCTCGCCCACCTCGCTGCGGTTGCGACCACCAAGCTGCGTCGTAGCGAGAGTTTCGTCGTCTCCTGGAAGGGAACCGGCGAGGAGGGTGAGGGTCGCACGACCCTCTGGTTCCAGCCGGCCATCCCGCTCCGCTTCGTCTACGACCAGGCGGCGGCGATCGCCCTCAACCCCGGCACACTTCGGGAGATGGCGGACCAGGCCACGTCGAACGGCGGACTCGTCCTCGATGCCGACCTCGACATCCCGGAGATCTCGTCTGCGCGACCCGAGACACGTCGTCCGGTGGCCGCTGCATGAATCACTCCGACTTGACCGACGACGCGGACGCCTACGAGGACGCCCTAGCCGCCGACTTCACCGAACGCTTCGGGAGCCCGCCTCTTCTGGTGTGACCCCAGCCCACCCCCACAGTGCCGCCCCGCTCGCCGATCCCCCCACGGCGCGGGGCGGCATCTTCGTGTGCGAGGCGGAGGGCCGTGTGGTCAGCCGCCCGGGCGCGTGTCGTCGAGGGTGCTCAGCAGGAGATTCAGTGCCGCCTCGACGGCCTGATCGATGACCTCGACAGGCTCACCGTCGAACCGCAGGAGCTGGTGACCGGCGGCATCCGCCGTCGCCCAGCCGAGATAGACGGTTCCCGGCGCATGCCCGTCTTGAGGGTCGGGCCCGCCGACTCCCGTCGTCGAGACCGCGACGTCTGCGCGCAGCAGGGCCCGGACCCCGCGTGCGAGCTGCTCCGCGCACTCGGGTGAGCACGGGTCGGTGCCGGGCGCGAGGCCCAGGACGTCCTCCTTGACGCGCACCTGATACGCGACGACGCCGCCGGCGAACCAGTCCTGAGCGGATGGCCCCCGCCCCACCTGGGCTGCGAGCCGTCCGCTCGTCAGGGACTCGGCGACCGCGCAGACTGCGCCGACGCGGTCGGCCGCGTCGGCGATGCGCTCGACGAGGTCAGCCAGCGCTCTCGGCCTCACCGGAATCAGCGGGCTCGGGGACGAGGTGGAGGCCCGCCGGCGAGTTCGCTGCATACATGAGCGCCTCGGACCAGGCGCGGTTGATGCGCGACTGGCGGCTGCCGTAGTACTTGAACACGAGCGAGGCGTGCGGGTGCAGCCAGACCGAGGTGCGTCCCTCGCCGATGCTCTTGTCATCGCGCCACGTGAAGTGGAACGACTCGCCGCGACGCAGCTTGTTGCCGATGACCTGCTGCAGATGAGCCAGGGTACGGTCCTCGAAGTCCACCTTGATGGAATCCTCGTAGATGAACTTGCCCACTGCGCCCCCTCGTCGTGTCGTCGCGGAGTCGCGACGGCTACCTCCCATTATGGTGGCCCCATGGGTGTGATCTACTACGGCAGCTCTGCGACCCCGATCCGGATCGCAGATCGTGCTCTCGCTCACCTGAAGATCGTGATCGCGACCAAGCTCCGCCGCTCCGAGGCGTTCACCCTCTCGTGGCGGCACCCCGACGGCGACCCCCGCGGTCGGACCACGATCTGGCTCCACCCTGCGATCCCCCTGCGTTTCGTCTTCGACGAGCCCGAGCCGCCGACGCTCAACCGGGAGTGGATCGAGGAGCTGGCAGCGTCGGCCAACTCTTCGGGCGGCATCCAGCTCCTGCCCGAGATGTTCGACGACGAGCACGAGGGCCGCATCACGGAGTGATGCGGCCCTCGAGGGACGTCGTGCTCGTCGGGATCAGCGGGGAGTGCGGTTCTCCGCGCTGATCATCCAGGCGAACTGCTCGAGGCTCTCGAGGATGCCGTGCAGGATGTCGGCACTCGTCGGGTCCTCGTCGTCGACCTCGTCGTGCACTTCGCGGCACGTCGAGATGGTCGCCTCGAGGCGCTCGGTGACGAGATCGATGACATCGGAGGTCAGGACTTCGCCGTGGGGGAACTCGGGGAGCGTCGTGGTCTCGGCCACCGTGTCGCTCCGGCCGTCCGGGACGGCGTGGAGCGCGCGCATGCGCTCGGCCACGGTGTCGCTGAACTCGCGGGCGGCATCGATGATCTCATCGAGCTGCAGGTGGGTGTCACGGAAGTTCTTGCCGACCACGTTCCAGTGGGCCTGCTTCCCCTGGATGGAGAGCTCGAGGAGGTCGACCAGGACCGCCTGCAGGTTGTCGCTGAGCTTCTGCGACGCGGTGAAACCGCGCTCCGCGTTCTGCTCCTCCGTCAGCTGAGCACCCGACTTCGCGGGGCGACGCTTGTTGCGGGTCGCCGAGGTCGCGGACTTCGTCTCTGTCGTCGTCATGACACATCCTTCTCTTTCGAACGGGGTCGGCACCACGCTACGTCGGCACCTGGCAGGGTGACATCGGGTTGCGCCAACGACGGCGCCGGTGATAGCCCGGATGCCTCAGACGCCGAGGCGCGCCAGCGCGGCGGTCATCTGCTCGTCGGAGAGCGTGATGCCGGCATCCTTCAGCCGACGCTCCAGGAGAAGGCGAGGGTCGAGGCCGTCCTGACCCGCGAGATCCGCCTGGCACTGCACGAGGATCCCCTCGAGTCTCTGCCCGTCGTCGGCGGGGTTCTGAGACATCGAAGGGCCGGACTGCACGCCGTCGCGGGCATGATTCGCGTCGCTCATGACCCGAGTCTGCGGCCATACCCCTGAGGGCGCCACCCCTTGACCGTCACCGGAAGCAGGGTTAGACCTCAGCGTCGCTGTCGGTCGGGGTGGATGCGGGGACCGCGCCAGGCGGGCGGCATCCCGTCGGTATCGGGATCGTCGAAGGCGGGAGCCTGGCTGTCGGCCGGAGGGTCCTGCGGTTCCGGAACGGGGATGACCGCGATCGGCACCCCGGGCGTGAGGAACAGATAGGCGGGGCGCGGGCTGCCCTCGCCGTCGTTGACGGCGAGCCAGTGCTGCCCGGCAGCCATTCCCTCCTGGATCTCCTGGTGCACCTCCTCCACCGAGCGATTCCCGATGCTGTACCACTGTCCGCCGTACGAGATATCGATGCGGTTCATCGGTGCTCCTCGATCGTGGACGGACATCAAGCATCCAGGATGCGACGGATCTCCGGCCGAGTCACGATCTTGACAGCGGTCCGGGCGCGGATTACCGCTATAGGGCAGCGAGGGGCGGGCGGTGCGCGATCGGCTTCGGCTTTCCCCGGCGGGGCGCAGCCGCCGCGAGGTGTCGAAGCGCACCGCGCAGGAGCTCATCGACCGTCGGGTACCACGCGGTACCGCGCGCGCAGTAGACCCACGTGACGTCGTACCCGCCGTCGTCGGCGGCCTCGACGTAAGCCAGCAGATGCGCGGCATCAGATGCCGCCGCCGACGAGTCGCAGAGCCGCCACGCCGAGGGGGACAGCGGCTCGAGGGTCAATCTTCCGATGGGATCGTCACTCACGGTCGCACCTCCGGATGTAGCGTGTTCGCAGATCTTCGTCGACCTGCAGCGAGCGGACCTCCCCGCGAGAGACACCATCTCTCTGTTCGCACCCCGGACCGAGGGGCTTGACACCGTCTGGGACGCGGGTTACCGAAGGGCCCAGCTAGCAGATGGCCGGGCACGGCGTCAATGCCCCCGAGACCTCGCATCCGCTCGCCTAGCGTTGTCGATGCAAGGTACGTAGGCGGACGGTCGAGACGAGAGGTGTTCGGGTCACCGATTTTTTCTCCCGCCCTTACAACGGGCCCCGGCGATCGGGCTTATCGCCGGGGCCCCACCTGTGCAAGCCCCTCCGTCGCTCCCCCCGGGGCCACGTAGCGTCGACACCCCGACGAGAGGAGCAGTCATGGACGATGCCGAACACCGAGCCGAGTCGGACGGATCCCTGCCGGGCGGTTCGCTGCCCGACGAGGACCCGATCGAGGCGGTCCGCGATGCGGTGCAGAAGGACGACGCGGTGCCGATCGAAGGAGTGGAGCCCGGGGTCGACCCCGACTCCGCCGACTCGAGCAGCTCGCTGAAACGCACCGACCGCTGATACCCGGAGGCCGCACCCGCGTGCGGCCTCCGTCACGTCACCCCACCGGTGCGCGCTGAGCGTATTCGTTCGCTCTCACTGCCACATCGTCGATGTACCGCGTCAAAGGGTTGTACGTGAACACGGCGTCTCTCCAGGCGCCCTCCGACGCCATCGACCCGGAGCGACAGAGGTAGCGAGCTGCCGCCAGGGCGGCGTCGTCGATGTTGCTCGGGTCGCGGGTGCCGTCGGCGTCGCCGTCGGCGCCCCAGCGCCGCCACGTCTCGGGGATGAACTGCAGGGGCCCGACCGCACGGTCCCACTGCTCGTCGCCGTCGAGGGCACCGCCGTCGGTGTCCGGGATCGCCGCCACCCCGTCGCCGTCCAGTCGGGGACCCCGTATGCGGGGAGTCACCAGGCCGCTCTCGTCGAGGCGAGAGCCTCCGTACGACCCGTGCCGCGACTCCACCCACCCGATCCCCGCCAGCGTGTTCCAGCCGATCTCGCAGGAGGGCTGCTCGTGGGCGACGGTGAGGTCGGCCGCGGCGTAGGCGACGACGGCACGACGAGGGATGCCCGTGGCCTCTGCGACACGCGCTGCCCAGTCGGCATCGACGAGCGTCACTGCGGGAGCCGAGGAGGGATCCGCTCCCGCCACGGCGAGCGCCGGCGGGGGCGTATCAGCCCACCGCGACGACACGGGTGGGAGGGGGTCCCCTTCCGGTTCGGCCCGCTGCAGGGCGGTCGGCAGACATGCAGCGAGCGCCATGACGACGACGGCGGGCGCAACACCCATCCCGACGGCGAGTGCGGCGCGCCGGCCGCGACCGCCGCGCGTCGACGACGGTCTCCGGCGTCCCGCCATGTGCCTCTCCCCCGATTCGCTGCCCGCACCACGCTAACCCGTCCGCGTGAGGATCCGCCGTGCACGCGTCGCACGCCGCCGTCAGCTCGTCAAGGCCCCTCTCCGCCTCGGAGATCGCGGCCTACGGTCCCCGGACGCGACGACGATGCATCCCGCATCCCTCCCCTCGCCGCCCCAACCGGACAGGAGACACGATGTTCTTCCATCGACAGGAACTGCAGTTCACCGCCACCCCCGACAAACCCGACGCGATCTTCGCGCGACGCATGCAGGAGGTCCTGGGCGGGCAGTACGGCGAGATCACCGTCGCCATGCAGTACGGGTTCCAGGCGTGGAACGCCCACATCCCAGGCAAGTACCGCGACCTGCTCTACGGCATCGGGGCTGAGGAGTTCGGGCACGTGGAGATGCTCGCGATCATGATCGCCCAGCTGCTCGAGAAGGCCCCGGTCGAGCAGAGCGAAGCGGCTGCGGCATCCGACCCGGTCCTCGGCGCCGTCATCGGCGGAATGGACGTTCAGGCGGCCATCGTGGCGGGTGCGGGTGTGCGTCCCGTGGACAGCAACGGCAACCCCTGGCAGGGCTCGTACGTGACGGCCAGCGGCAACATGCTCGCCGACTTCACCGCGAACGCGAACGCTGAGATGCAGGGACGCCTGCAGGTCGCCCGCATCTACAACATGACCGACGACCACGGTGTGCGCGAGATGCTCTCGTTCCTCCTGGCGCGCGACACGATGCACCAGAACCAGTGGATCCGTGCCGCCCAGGAGCTGCGAGAGGAGGGCGTCGAGGACCTTCCGGTGCCTCTCAACTTCCCCCTGTCGAACGAGGCACGCGACCACTCGTACAAGTACATCAACTTCTCCGACGGGCAAGCCGCTGCCGAAGGATCGTGGGCCAGCGGCCCCACCCCCGACGGCAAGGGCGAGTTCACGTACCTCGACGGTCCGGACACCTCGGTGCCGATGCCGCCCCCCACGCAGCCCGATCCGCGCTTCTACGGCACCGACCCGAAGCCGAACCTGATCGACAAGGCCGAGGGCGTCATCAAGGACAAGCTCTCCTGAGAATGGGCGGATGCCGGGCGACGGGCGCCCGGCATCCGATCCTCAGATCGCCTCGATGGTTCCTGTGCCGGGCTCGTCGGGCGGCTCGGACATCACGAACAAGCCGCTCGTCGAGTTCGCCGCGTAGGCGAGCTTCTCGAGCCAGGTGCGGTTCATCGCCGGCGCGCGTGACCCGTAGTACTTGAAGTCGAGGTCGGCCGACGGATGAATCCACACCGACCGTCGTCCGTCCCCGACGCTCACGTCGTCCCGCCACGTGAAGAAGAAGGATTCTCCGCGGCGCAGCTTGTTGCCCATCACGACCTGCAGGTGCGCGAGCGCCCTGTCCTCCACCTCGGTCTTGACCTGGCTGCTGTAAGTGAATCGACCCATAGGGCGGCCCTCCCGCCGAGAAAGTGCGCCCGACTGCGGACACACCGCGAACCACGGTGCTGCGGATCCGCAGGGCGGTAGATCTCCGTCGTCGTGCCACGTTCCTCTCGGCGAGGCCAGCGCGCAACCCCGGGGGCGCAGGGCCTGCACCCCCGGACGTCAGCCCGGGCGTGTCGCCGCGCGCTCACGCCGTCAGCGACGGGCCCCCCGCGCGAACGCCGCTCGGCCGATTCTCGTCACGGCGACCGCCGCGAGCACCCATGGTCCGACGACGAGAAGGGGATCCAGCCACATGTGCCGCACGTCGACGCGGCCCCGGCCGAACCGGGAGCCGATCGGGTGACGGCCGCGCTCACCGAGCACCCCGGACTGCGTCACCGGGTCGTCGGGGCGACGCGAGAACAGCGAGCGCACATGCGCGCCCGTCGACTCGACCCGGTCGCCCAGGATCAGCAGCATCCAGTGGGGCGTCTGCCCCTCACTGAACCGTGCGTACGCGATCCGCCGGATGAGTCCGGAGACGCCGTGCAGGGGCTGGGCGGTACCGAAGACCGGTGTGAGGCGGTTGTGCTCGATCGAGCGTTCGCGGCCGGCGCCGTGCGGCTGCTGCTCGGGTATGTCCCAGTGGGCGCCGGTGTGGATCCCCGGCTGCTCACGCGGGAAGGCGGGGCGGTCCGAGGGATCGAGATCTGCACCCCACCCGGGGATCCGACGACGGAGCTCGTCGGGGTCGGGGATGGCCCCCGGCTTGTCTGCGGTGTACGGCATGGTTCCTCCTTGTGTCGGGGTCAGCCGGCGACGGTGATGACGGGCTTGATGATGCCGTCGAGCTTCGACGAGAAGACGTGATAGCCCTCGGCGATGTCGTCGAGCTCGAAGCGATGGGTGATGAGCTCCCGCGGGGAGACGTGTCCGGCACGGATGTGCTCGAACAGACGCGGCCACTGCCTCTTCACCGGGGCCTGATTCGTGCGGATGGTGAGGCCCTTGTTCATGGCGTCCCCGAACTTGACCGCGCTGAAGAGGGGTCCGTACGCGCCCATGACCGAGATCGTGCCGCCCTTGCGGACGGCGTCGATCGCCCAGTTGAGTGCGATGGGCGATCCGCCCTGGAGTTTCAGCTTGGCAGCGGTGACGTGCTGCAGGAAGTGGCCGTCCGCCTCGGCGCCGACGGCATCGATGACGGCATCCGCCCCGAGCGCGTCGGTCATCTTCTTGAGGGTGACCACGACGTCGTCGACCTCGCCGGAGTGGACCGTTTCGGCGAAGGCGAATTCGCGCGCCTTCTGCAGCCGATAGTCGAGGTGGTCGACGACGATCACCCGACCGGCTCCCATCAGCCAGCACGATCGGGCCGCCGCGAGCCCGACGGGTCCGGCGCCGAGGACCACCACGGTGTCTCCCGCTGCGATGTCCGCCAGCTGAGATCCGAAGTAGCCCGTGGAGAATGCGTCGGTGAGGAGCAGAGCGTCCTCGGACTGGATGTCGTCGGGGATGACCTGCGGACCGACGTCGGCGAGGGGCACCCGCACCAGTTCCGCCTGGCCGCCGTCGTACCCGCCGGTGGTGTGCGAGTAGCCGTAGATGCCACCCACCGCCGTCGCGTTCGCGTTGACGTTGTGGCAGTTGGAGAACAGACCCCGCGCGCAGAAGAAGCAGGAGCCGCAGTAGATGTTGAACGGCACCATCACCCGGTCACCGGGCGTGAGGTTCTGCACCGACGAGCCGACCTCCTCGACGCGACCGATGAACTCGTGCCCGAACGTGTGGCCGACGCGGGTGTCAGGCATCATGCCGTGATAGAGGTGCAGGTCGGATCCGCAGATGGCTGCCAGCTCCACCCGGACGATCGCGTCACCCGGATGCTCGATCACGGGGTCGCGCTTGCTGTCGACGCGGACCTTGTACGGCCCGCGGTACGTCATCGCCTTCATGAGTCCTCCTCGGTTTCCGCGCGAGCCTGATCGCCGGGCTCGTGGGCAGGGAGGGGGTTGCGCATCGGGGTGCGACGTGTCAGTCGGGGGACGAGGCTCCGAGCTCGAAGCGATATCCCATGCCCGCCTCGGTGAGGATGTGCCGTGGTTGCGCCGGGTCGTCCTCGAGCTTGCGACGAAGCTGCGAGACGTACAGCCGCAGGTAGCCGGTGTCCGTCACATGTTCGCTCCCCCAGATCGCGCTGAGGATCGTCTGTCGGGTGACGAGCTTGCCGGGGTTGCGCAAGAGGATCTCCAGCAGCTGCCACTCGGTCGGAGTGAGCCGCACCCGCTCGGTGTGGCCCGCCGTCGTCTTCGTGACGCTCCGCGCGGCCAGGTCCACCGAGATGGACCCGAACTCGGTCACCGGGTCGGGTTCCTGCTGCGGCGCCCGCCGCGTCAGGGCGCGGATGCGCGCGAGCAGCTCGTCGATCGAGAACGGTTTCGTCACGTAGTCGTCGGCGCCGGCGTCCAGGGCGTCGACCTTGTCGGCGGCTCCGGTGCGTCCCGACACGACGAGGATGGGGGCCGCTGACCAGCCGCGGATCGCGTGGATGACCTCGATCCCGTCGAGCTGGGGCATCCCGAGATCGAGCAGGAAGATGTCGGGGTGGTGATCGACTGCGGCGGCGATCGCCTGGGCTCCGTCGATCGCCGTGAACACCTCGTATCCGCGTGCCGAGAGGGTGATCCGGAGTGCCCGCACGATCTGCGGGTCGTCGTCGGCGATGAGGATCCTCACACGCCCTCCTTCTCACGGACCAGCGGCAGGGAGACGACCATCGTCAGCCCTCCGCCCGGGGTGTCCTCGGGGGTGAGCGTACCCCCCATGCCCTCGACGAAGCCCTTCGAGAGGGCGAGGCCGAGGCCGAGGCCGGTGCTGTTGTCCGTGTCGCCGAGACGCTGGAACGGCACGAAGACGTCGTCGCGACGCTCCGCGGGGATGCCGGGGCCGTGATCGATGATGCGGATCTCGGCGGAGGAACCGAAGCGGCTGGTCGCGATGCGGACCTTCTTCCCCTCCGGCGAGAAACGCAGCGCGTTGGCGAGCAGGTTCACGATCACGCGCTGCAACAGCACGGGGTCGGCGCGGACGACCGCATCCACGTCGAGATCGATGTCGACGGATGCCGGTCCCGCACCCAGTTCCTCGAGGGCCGGGAGGACTGCATCGGCCGGGTCGACCGCCTGCAGGGCGACGGCGAGGGCGCCCGCCTGCAGGCGGCTCACGTCGAGGAGGTCGGTGACGAGGGTCGCGAGCGTGCCGAGTGACTCGTCGGCCGTCTGCAGCAGCTCCAGGCGGTCGCGGTCGCTGTAGGTCCCACTGCGGAGCCCGCCGACGGCCGCGGTCGCCGCCGCGAGCGGGCGACGCAGATCATGGCTGAGCGCCGACAGCAGGGCGCTCCGCACCCGGTCCGACGCCTCGAGGGGGGCCAGCCCGCTGGCGACCTCCGCCAGGTCGGCGCGCTGCAGCGCGGCGTCCAGCTGCGCGACGATCGCGGACAGCAGCCGGCGTTCCGACGCCTGCAGGTCGTGCCCGTGCAGTTCGAGCACGGCGCGCTCACCCACGGGGAGGGCGGTGTGCCGCCCGTCGCGCAGCGGTTCACCGCTCGAGGCGAGGGTCACCTCTCCCGACACGAGCCGCACGCCGGCGAGTCGGAATGCCTCGCGGGTCCACTCGACGAGCGCCTCCACCGCCCCGCCGCCCCGGAGGACGCTGCCCGCCACCGTCTGGAGCAGTTCCGCCTCGGCAGCCGCGCGGCGGGCCACGCGGGTGGTGCGTGCGGCGCGGTCGACGACGACGCTGACGAGCACGGCGATGACGACGTAGAGCAGCAGGGCGAGGATCTCGCGCGGCGACTTGATCTGCAGGGTGTAGAGCGGATCGACGAAGAAGAAGTTGAGGGTGACCCCGCTCAGGACGGCCGCCCACAGCGCGGGCCAGATGCCACCGATGAGGGCGACCACGACGACGAGGAGCTGGTAGCTGAGGACGTCGCTCGTGATCGATTCCGCGGAGTGGAACGACACAAGGAGCCAGGTGAGCAGCGGCCCCCCGACGAAGGCGAGGAAGAAGCCCGCGACGCGTCGGCGCATCGACAGCGCGCCGCCCCATCTCGGCAGCGCGAAGCGCCCGCCCGCGGCGGAGTGGGTGACGATGTGGACGTCGATGTCGCCGGACTCGCGGATGACGGTGGCGCCGATCCCGGGACCGGTGACGAGCGCGGCCAGGCGGCTGCGGCGGCTGACGCCGAGAACGAGCTGCGTCGCATTGACGGAACGCGCGAATTCGACGAGAGCGGTCGGGATGTCCTCTCCCACGACCTGGTGGAAGGTCCCCCCGAGCTTCTCGACCAGGGCGCGCTGCTCGGCGAGGGCGCCGGGGTCGCCGCCGCGGAGCCCGTCGTTGCTCGTCACGTGCACCGCCAGCAGCTGCCCGCCCGCCGACCGCGCGGCGATCCGGGCGCCGCGGCGCAGCAGGGTCTCGCCCTCCGGCCCGCCGGTGAGGGTCACGACGACGCGCTCGCGCGCCTCCCACCGGCTGTCGATGCCGTGCTCCGCACGGTAGGAGGTGAGCGCCTGATCGACCTCGTCGGCCAGCCACAGCAGCGCGAGCTCGCGCAGCGCCGTGAGGTTGCCGAGACGGAAGTAGTTCGACAGGGCGGCATCCACGCGCTCGGCGGGGTAGATGAGCCCGCCGGCGAGCCGGTCGCGCAGCGCCTGAGGAGCGAGATCGACCACCTCGACCTGGTCGGCGGCGCGCAGCACCTGGTCGGGGACGGTCTCGCGCTGCGGTGCACCGGTGATCTGCTGGACGACGTCGTTGAGCGACTCGATGTGCTGGATGTTGACCGTCGAGATGACCGAGACCCCGGCATCCCGCAGCTGCTCGACGTCCTGCCAGCGCTTCTCGTTCGCCGAGCCGGGAGCGTTGGTGTGCGCGAGCTCGTCGACGAGGGCGACGTCCGGGCGTCGCGCGATCACACCGTCGAGGTCCATCTCGGTCAGCGTCACCCCGCGGTGGGTCACGTCGCGGCGGGGCACCTGCTCCAGCCCGTCCGTCATGCGCTGGGTCGCCGCGCGTCCGTGGGTCTCGACGACGGCGATGACGACGTCCTTGCCCTCCGCGGCGAGGCGACGCCCCTCTTCGAGCATCGTGTACGTCTTGCCGACGCCGGGGGCGGCGCCCAGCAGCACGCGCAGCCGTCCCCGTCCCCCCACTGTCAGCCTCCGAGCCCGTCTCGTCCGCTGAGTCCGTCGAGGGCGAGATTGAGTTCCACCACGTTCACGGTCGATCCACCGAGGTACCCGAGGTCGGGTCCCTGCGTGTGCTCGGCGACGAGTCGTCGGACCTCCGACACGGGCAGACCCCGGGCCTCGGCGACGCGGTCGACCTGGATCGAAGCGTACGCGGGGCTGATGTGCGGGTCGAGTCCGGATGCCGAGGCGGTGACCGCATCGGCGGGCACCGCCGCCTCGGGCACACCCTCGCGCTCGGCGACCGCGGCCTTCCGATCGCGGATCGCGGCGACGAGGTCGTCGTTCTCGGGCCCGAGGTTCGAGCCCGACGACGCCCCGCCGTCGTACCCGTCGCCGGCCGCCGAGGGGCGGGACTGGAAGTACTGCGGGAGCGCGGCACCGTCGGCATCCGTGAATGACTGACCGAGCAGGGAGGAGCCCACCACCTCGCCGGCGTCGTTCCGGAGGAGGGAGCCGCCCGCCTGCGCCGGCAGGACGAGCTGACCGAACAGGGTGACGACACCGGTGTAGCCGACGCCGAGCAGGAGCGTGAAGACGATCATCGCGCGGACGGCGACGGCGACGGTCCGGCCGGTGGTGCGGGACGTGGTGTTCATGAGGAGGTGTCCTTCGGGTCAGAAGCCGGGGAGGAGGCGGACGAGCAGGTCGATCAGCCAGATCCCGATGAATGGGGCGACGACTCCGCCCAGGCCGTAGACGGCGAGGTTGCGGCCGAGGATCGACGATGCTCCGCCGGGGCGGTACCGCACACCGCGCAGGGCCAACGGGATGAGAGCGATGATGACGAGCGCGTTGAAGATGATCGCCGAGAGCACCGCGGACGCCGGCGAGTGCAGCCCCATGATGTTCAGGGCGCCGAGCTGGGGGAACACCCCCATGAACATCGCCGGGATGATCGCGAAGTACTTGGCGATGTCGTTCGCGATCGAGAACGTCGTCAGCGCGCCGCGGGTGATGAGCAGCTGCTTGCCGATGCGGACGATGTCGATGAGCTTCGTCGGGTCGGAGTCCAGGTCGACCATGTTGCCGGCCTCCTTCGCCGCCGACGTGCCCGAGTTCATCGCGACACCCACGTCCGCCTGCGCGAGAGCCGGGGCGTCGTTGGTGCCGTCACCCGTCATCGCGACGAGGTTGCCACCCTCCT
Source organism: Microbacterium sp. NPDC080005 (assembly GCF_040702445.1). NCBI lineage: Bacteria > Bacillati > Actinomycetota > Actinomycetes > Micrococcales > Microbacteriaceae > Microbacterium > Microbacterium sp. NPDC080005. The sequence continues at coordinate 185,870 of NZ_JBFBLD010000002.1, forward strand.
GTTCCTTGCGGATGTAGGCGAGCTTGTCCTCGGGGGTGGCCTCGGCGAGGAAGTCGTCGACGCCCGCCTCCTTCGCGATGGCCGCCGCGGTCAGCGGGTTGTCACCCGTGATCATGACGGTGCGGATGCCCATCGACCGCAGCTCGGCGAACCGCTCGCTGAGGCCGTCCTTGACGACGTCCTTGAGATGGACGACCCCGAGCACACGCCCCGCGCCGGCGGCATCCTTCGTCGCGACGACGAGCGGAGTACCGCCGGACTGCGAGATCTCCTCGGTGCGTGCGGAGAGGTCGGCGCGGACACCCTCGGACAGCGGCGTGCCACCCTGCTCGAGCCAGCCGACGATCGCGGAGCCGGCGCCCTTGCGGATCGCCGACCCGTCCGGCAGGTCGAGCCCGCTCATGCGCGTCTGCGCCGTGAACGGGACGATGACACCACCCGCGTCGCCGGTCACGTCGACGCCGCGGCGGGTGGCGAGGTCGACGATCGAGCTCCCCTCCGGCGTGGGGTCGGCCAGCGACGACAGGGCCGCGGCACGCGTGAGCTCCTGCTGCGCCTGACCGGCGAGCGGGACGAACTCGGCCGCCTGCCGGTTGCCGTAGGTGATGGTGCCGGTCTTGTCGAGGAGGAGCGTCGTCACGTCGCCGGCGGCCTCGACGGCGCGCCCGGACATCGCAAGGACGTTGCGCTGCACGAGCCGGTCCATGCCGGCGATGCCGATGGCCGACAGGAGCGCGCCGATCGTGGTGGGGATGAGGCACACCAGCAGCGCGACGAGCACCGGGATGCTGACGGGCGCCGCAGCGTATGAGGCGATCGGGTTCAGGATCAGCGCGACCACGACGAAGATGATCGACAGACTCGCGAGCAGGATGTTCAGCGCGATCTCGTTCGGGGTCTTCTGCCGGGCGGCACCCTCGACGAGGGCGATCATCCGGTCGACGAACGTCTCCCCCGGCTTGGACGTGATGCGCACGACGATGCGGTCCGAGAGCACACGGGTGCCGCCCGTGACGGCGCTGCGGTCGCCGCCGGATTCCCGGATGACCGGAGCCGACTCCCCGGTGATGGCGGACTCGTCGACCGACGCGATCCCGTGGACGACGTCGCCGTCCCCGGGGACGAGGTCGCCCGCCGCGACCACGACGACGTCCCCCAGGGTGAGGTCGGCCGACGAGACGTCATCGATCGTGACGCGTTCGGCCGCGGCATCCGTCTGCTCGTCGTACCCGGTGACGCGGTGGGCCACCGTGCTCGTCCGGGTCTTGCGGAGTGTCTCGGCCTGCGCCTTGCCGCGGCCTTCGGCGACGGACTCGGCGACGTTCGCGAACACGACCGTCAGCCAGAGCCACACAGCGATGATCGCCGTGAAGGGGGCGGGCACCGGGGTGCCGCCGGATTCGCCCGGACCGCCCAGGAAGGGCTCCGCGACGGCGAGCACGGTCGTCAGAACCGCGCCGACCCAGACGATGAACATCACGGGGTTGCGCCACTGGGCCCGGGGGTCGAGCTTGCGCAGCGCGCCCGGCAGGGCAGCCACGATGGCGGCGCCGTCGATGCCCCGGCGCGGGACGGGAGCGGGAGCGACCGGTTCGAGGGTGGTCGTGGACATGTCAGATCAGTCCTTCTGCGAGGGGACCCAGCGCGAGCACCGGGAAGTAGGTGAGGGCGGTGACGATGACGATGACGCCGACGAGGAGGCCCACGAACAGCGGGCGGTGCGTCGGCAGCGTGCCCGCGGTGGCGGGGACCTTGTCCTGCGCGGCGAACGAGCCGGCGAGGGCGAGGACCAGCACGATCGGCAGGAACCGGCCGAGCAGCATCGCGACGCCGAGGGCGGTGTTGAGCCACGGAGTGTTCGCCGTGAGCCCCGCGAAAGCGGAGCCGTTGTTGTTCGCGGCCGAGGTGAAGGCGTAGAGCACTTCGCTGAAGCCGTGGATGCCGGGGTTCCAGATCGACGTCGTCGTGACGTCCTCACGCACCGCGGGGATCGCGAAGCTGAGCGCCGTGCCGACGAGCACGAGGATCGGGGTCACGAGGATGTAGATGCTCGCGAGTTTGATCTCGCGCGGGCCGATCTTCTTGCCGAGGTACTCGGGGGTCCGCCCGACGAGAAGCCCGGCGATGAACACCGCCAGGACGGCCATCACGAGCATGCCGTAGAGCCCTGATCCCACGCCGCCGGGAGCGAGCTCGCCGAGCATCATGTTCAGCATCGGCATCATGCCGCCGAGCGCCGTGAACGAGTCGTGCATCGCGTCGACCGCGCCCGTCGAGGTGAGCGTACTCGTCGAGCCGAAGATCGTCGACCCCACGATGCCGAAGCGCATCTCCTTGCCCTCGAGCGCGGCGCCGGCGAGCTCGGGAGCGGTACCGCGACCGGCGAGCTCGAAGGCCGTGAGCGCGAGCGTCGAGACGAGGAAGAGGACACCCATCGCGCCGAGGATCGCGTAGCCCTGCCGCTTGTCCCCGAGCATCGTGCCGAACGTGCGCGGCAACGAGAACGGGATGACGAGCATGAGGACGATCTCGAAGAGGTTCGTCCAGCCCGTCGGGTTCTCGAACGGGTGCGCGGAGTTGGCATTGAAGAAGCCGCCGCCGTTCGTACCGAGGAGCTTGATGGCCTCCTGCGAGGCGACCGGACCGCCGGGGATGCTCTGCGCCGCCCCGGCGACGGTCGTGACGTCGCTGAAGCCGGCGAGATTCTGCACGACGCCGCCCGCCAGCAGCACGATCGCCGCGACGAGGGACAGCGGCAGGAGCAGACGCACGGTGCCGCGGGTGAGGTCGACCCAGAAGTTCCCGATCGTGCCGCTGCGGCGGTAGGCGAGGCCGCGCACGAGGGCGACGGCGACGGCCAGGCCGACCGCCGCCGACACGAAGTTCTGCACGGCGAGCGCGGCGAACTGCACGGTGTATCCGAGGGTCAGTTCAGGCGAGTACGACTGCCAATTCGTGTTGGTCACGAACGAGACGGCTGTGTTGAACGAGAGCGCCTCGCTCGGCGCGGTCAGTCCCAGCGACCACGGCAACCACTGCTGGACGCGCTGCAACAGGTAGACCACGAGCACGCCGACGACGGAGAACGCGAGCACGCTGCGGACGTAGGCCTGCCACGTCTGGGCGGATGCCGCGTCGACACCGATCAGTCGGTAGAGACCGCGCTCGGCCCGAGCGTCCTTCGGTGAGGTGTACACCCAGACCATGTAGTCACCGAGAGGCCGGTAGGCGACCGCGAGGACGAGGGCGAGCGTGGCGAGGGTGAGGACGGCGGACAGCCACGCCATCAGAACTTCTCCGGCTTCACGAGCGCGACGAAGAGGTAGACCACCGCGGCGACGCCGAGCACCGCGGCGACGATGTCTAACACGTTCATACCCGATCCACCGCCTTGGCGAACAGGCCGATGAACACGAACAGGACGATGACGCCCAGCACGTAGACGATGTCGAGCACGAGAGACGCTCCGTTTCGAGGGACCGCGCGCCTCGGACAGGCGCGCACGCCGGTGTGGCGCATCCCCGATGGAACACCTCGCCGAGAGCCGCCCCCGCGGTCCTCACGGAATCCATACGGCCGTGGAGCCCGTCCTCACGGGATCCTCACGACCGCTCGCCGGCCCCCGCGATCAGCTCGTCGCCGCGGCCCAGGTCGCCAGTTCCGCCACGAGGGCGGCGTGCCCCGGCGCATCGTAGGACCGCGCGTCGTGACCGAGCACGTCGACCGCGACCCGGGAGCGGCCGACGGTGCGTCGCCAGGCGGTCGGCTCGCGGTGCCCGCCATCCCCCACGTGCCAGGCGACGACCCGCCGGTCGCCGGTGGCCTGCAGCGCGCAGTAGCGTTCGTCCTCGACCGTGAACGGCACGGCGCCCTCGACATCGACCACGACCCGCCCGAACGGCGGGTGGAACGACAGCGTCGGCAACCAGACCGCGCCGGTCGTGCCCGCCCAGCGCGGATAATCGCGCAGCGAGGCGACCGCGCAGTGCAGGGCGAGGACGCCGACACCGCGGTCCAGAGCCGCGTCGAACGCGGCGACAGCTGCGGCATCCACTCCGCGCTCCCCGCCCCGCCACGAGTCGCCCGCGTTGACGACGACGAGATCAGCGTCCGCCAGCGAGGCCATCGCGGCATCGACGTCCTCACGGACGGTCACGTCGTGACCGATCCCCCGCAGGATCGCCGCGACGCAGGCGGAGGTCTCGGCGAAGGGATGCCACGGGTCGGCGTACCGCTCGGTGCCCGACAGGATCACGGTGCGCACTGTCATGCCGGGAGGTTATCGCTCAGCGGGCTCGCCGGCGACGGCCTACACCGCGAAGCGGGTGCCGATGGCCTGCAGCGTCTCGTCCCAGGTGCGCCGGGCCTCGGCGTCGTCGCTCAACGACGGCCACAGCGGGATGCGGGCGGGCGGGCCGCCGATGAGCCGCTTCGGCCCGTAGAACTCCCCGCCGACGGCACTCGGATCGGTCGCCGCGAGCACCGCGGGCAGGGCGGCGCTGGCCACGGTGCCCGTCACGCCGACACGGGAGAGGAATCGGATGACGCGACGAGCGCCCGTCTCGCGCTCACGCCCCAACCCCGGTTGCGCGGCGAGCAGGTTGGTGGGCGAGACTCCGGGGTGTGCGAGTGTGCTCGTGAGTCCCCAGCCGGAGGCCGTGCTGCGGCGGTGGAGTTCGCGACCGAAATGCGCGACGGCGATCTTGGACGAGCGATACGCCGCCATCGCGTCGTATCCCTCGGGGGTGGTCACGGCGGCGCGGTCGAAGCCGCCCGATCGCGCGGCGATGCTCGTCTGGTGCACGACGCGCGCGCCTCCCTCCCGCAGCACGGGCAGCAGACCGAGCGTCAGCGCAGCGTGGCCCAGGTGATTGGTGCCCCACTGCAGCTCGAACCCGTCAGCGGTCTCCTGGCGCGTGGGCGGCGTCATGACGCCGGCGTTGTTGACGAGGACGTGCACCGGGCGGCCCTCCGCGCGAAGCGTCGCAGTGAGATCCGCCACGGAATCGAGCGACGACAGGTCGAGCGGGCGCGTCGCGACACGGGCGCCGGCGACCCGTTCCCGGATCGCGTTCGCGGCCGACTCGCCCTTCGCGGCGTTGCGGACGGGGAGGATCAGCTCGGCGCCGGCGCGGGCGAGCTGCGTCGCGATCTCGACACCGATGCCGTCGCTGGCGCCGGTGACGACGGCGACGCGGCCCGTCAGGTCGGGGGTGGGGAGGATGGTCGGCATGCGTGCTCCTGGCTGTCGATGCGATCTGGCGATGTGTTCCGATCCTGCGGCCGATGCACGCTGTCTGCCAGGGCCGCCCCAGCCGTGGATCGGGGATCCACCCCTCCTCGTCAGGAGAGACGCTGCGTCCCGATCACACCGAGCAATCGCAGACGTTCGGCGCTGTCACTGCCCGGCACGGCGGTGTAGACGAGCAGACGGTGCGACTGCTCGGGGTCGAGGAGGGTCTGGCACGACAGCTCCAGCAGGCCGACCTCGGGGTGCAGGAAGCGCTTGAGCGCAGGGGGCGCGAGCCCCACCTCCTGTCGCTCCCACAGCGCGTCGAACTCGGCGCTGCGCCGACGCAGCTCCGCCGCCATCTCCGCCGCAGCCGACTCGGGACCGCGCAGCGCGACGATCTCGCGAAGCCCGCTCGCGTACACGCGCGACAGCCGCTCCTGCTCGTCGGCGGGGTAGGCCGCACGGGCATCGGGCTCGGTGAACCAGCGGAACCCGATGCTGCGGGCATGTCCCGTCCGTTCGGCGGCCGGCCCCAGAAGGGCGACGGCCGGCGGCGTCTGCCGCAGCGTCTCGCCCAGCTCGGTCACGATCTCGGCCGGGGTGTCCTCGAGCCGGTCGAGGATGCGGAGCATCCCCGGCCCCACGTGCGCGCTCGACGCTCCACGTGCCGGCGCCGTGTGACCGGCGAGCCGGAACAGGTGGTCCCGTTCGCCGAGGCTGAGGTGCAGGCCCTGGGCGATCGCGGCGATCATCTGCTCGGACGGATGCGGACCGGTGCCGCGTTCGAGCCGGGCGTAGTAGTCGGTCGACATGTGGGCGAGGGCGGCGACCTCCTCGCGTCGCAGTCCCCCCGTCCGCCGTCGAGGGCCGCGCGCGAGCCCGACATCCTCGGGCTGAAGCGATTCGCGGCGATGGCGCAGGAACCTCGCGAGTCCGTCACGGTCGATCATCGGCATCCTCCCCCTGGGCGGTGGTCCTGTCGTTCCTATCGCGGACGGGTGCCGCGTGCCACGCCCCGTCGATCCACCCCTCGGATGCGATCAGTGCAGGGCGGCGTCCGCGGGACCCCGTTGCCATGAGGCGAACGGCACCGTTAACCCGGCGCGGGTCGGTGCGCAGACGAAGGGCCCGGCCGCGGCCTCGAGGCCGGCGGCGAAGGGGATCACTCGGACCAGGCGCAGGGGGTCGCCCGCCGCGCCCGCCCGCACCGTGAGCGCGTTGCCGGAGCGGCTGACACGGACCGTGATGCGACGCCCGAGCCACTCCGGGACGGGGGCGAGCGACCAGTCCGACATCCCGTCCGTGACGACGGCGCCCAGCTGGAGGTCGCCGTCGGAGAACTCGACGCCGGCTTTGACCCAGCGGGCGTCGTCTACCCGGACGAACAGGCCGGCCTGGTCGAACTGCGCCTCGAACGCCGCGTCGAACTCCACCTCCATCGCGGTGCCGTCAGGCATCGGTGCGAGCAGCGCGTGCTCACTCTCGTGCACGAAGCCGTAGGAGGTGAGCCGCCACGCGTCGCTGCCCTCCGCCGCGGTGACCAGCAGCCTGCCGTCGCGCTCGGCCGCGGCCGGCGGCGGCGTCGTCCACGTGCCCTCGGACCACGCGACGGGCTGGGAGGCGCGGGCGATGGTGCTCATCCGGCCAGGCTAGCGGGCCGCTCAGCCGAGGCGGATGCCGGCGGAGTCGAGCGCGCGCACGGCGACGTCGAGCACGGCCGCGCTGTGGTCGAGGCGGCGATCGCGCTCGACGAGGTCGCGGTCGGCGATCATCCGCACGAAGGCGCGGAACTCCGCGGTCATGCGGTGCGGATCGTGGTCCAGCGCCACCCGCTCGATAGTCCCGTCGCGCAGCCGGAGCTCGACGGCGGAGATCTCGTTGGGCGGTCCGTCGACGAGCATGACGCCCTCGGTGCCCTGGATCTTCGTGCGCGAGGGACCGGGGGAATCCTTCGCGCCGATGCACACGGCGGTCAGGTCGGGGTAGCCGAGGACCGTGACCCCCGAGGTGTCGCTGCCTCGCTCGATCCGCGGCGTGTAGACGACGGTCTCGGGGGTGCCCATGAGACCGACGACGAGGTGGAGGGCGTAGATGCCGATGTCCATGAGCGCGCCGCCACCCGCCGCCGGGTCGAAGGCCGGCAGGACGGCGCCCTCCCGGAACGCGTCGTAGCGCGAGGAGTACTGCGAGTACTCGCACTGCACGAGCCGCAGGTCACCGAGCCGGCCGAGATTCTGCCGCATCCACTCGACGTTCGCGAGGTACTGCGTGCTGATGGCCTCGACGAGGATCAGCTCCCGCTCCTCGGCGAGCCCCCAGAGCTCGGCGAGGTCCTCGGCGCGCAGCACGAAGGGCTTCTCGCAGATGACGTGCATGCCCGCCCGCAGCGCGCGGCGGGCGACATCCGCGTGCAGCACGTTCGGCACCGCGACCCAGACGGTGTCCACGTCCGCTTCGGCGAGACACACGTCGACGTCGGTGTAGGCGTGCGGGATCCCGTGGGCTGCCGCCGTCTGCTCGAGCGCCGCCCGGCTGCGCTCGGTGCCGACGATCGCCTCGACGGTGAGTCCAGGGATCCGCTGGGCGTGGGGCAGGAACTCGGCGACGATCTTGCCGGCGCCGACGACGGCGAGTTTCAGAGCGCCACTCCGATCGCGAGCAGGACGATGCCGATGAGGGGCGCCGTCAGCTGGATCATCGCCGCGCGAGCCTTGGACCGGTCGGAGAGCAGCAGCACGAGGCCGGCAGCCACCATGGACCCGGCGCCCACGAAGACCAGGGTCGCTCCGATCGTCGTCGAGCCGGTCGCGACGAAGACGATGCCGAGGAAGACCGCGATCGCGAGGAAGAGATTGTAGAAGCCCTGGTTGAACGCGAAAGACGTGGTGACGTGGACCGTGTCATCCGTCGTGCCGAAGGTGCGGCGCGCCGCGGAACCCGTCCAGGCGATCGACTCCAGATAGAAGATGTAAACGTGGATGGCGGCGCCCAGCGCCGCGAACACCAACCCGGCGATGACCATGCCGTCATCATCGCAGACGCGACGCCCGGCGCCAGAGCTCGTCGACCGCGATCGGATCGGCGACGCCGAGCGGGGCACCCGCGGCATCCCGAGCGAACGCCAGGAGGACGGGGGAGCCGCCCCGATCCCGCACCACCCTGCCCGCATACGCCGGGGCCGGCGCGATCAGCCGGGCGTCGTCGGGACGCGCCTGAACGGGGACAGGGCCGGTCGGCATCGCCCAGACACCGTCGACGCCATCCGCGCGGGTGGCGCAGAACAGCGTGAGATGCCCGTCCCCCACCTCGACGGTCTGCAGGACCTCGAGGTGCGGGAACCTCGCGGCCACCGACCCGAGAGGGGGCTGGGCCGTCCAGGTGTCGAGGTCGGGCGACCAGGCATGCCCGACGACGCCGCCCGAGGACCCGCCCGCCCCCTTCGCGCGCGCGGTGATGAGCATGTGCCAGCCGTTGCCCTGCGGGTCGCGGAAGACCCACGGGTCCCGCCACGCTTCGTCGGTCCAGTCGCTGTCGCCGAGCTTCTCGTACAGCTCCCCCGCAGCCGTCAGGACGAAACCGTCACGTTTGCTCCAGACGGCGAGATCCGGCGAGGTCGCCATCAGGATCGACTCCACGTTGCGGTTCGATGCGGGCTCGAGGAACACGGTGCCGGTGTAGAACATCCGCCACAGACCGTCGTCGCCGCGGACGACGCATCCCGTCCAGGTCGCGGTCCCGTCCGCGCTGCCGGGCGCGCCCGGCCCGAAAACGACCCCGTGGTCGGTCCACTCCCGCAGGTCATGGGAGGTCGCGTGGCCGATCCGGGCGTGACGGTGACGCAGATCGGGATCGCCGAGACTCTTCGGCGCCCGGAGGTGGAACAGGTGGAAGGTCTCGCCGTCGTCGGCGATCCAGAAGTCCCACACCCACTCGGACTCCAGCTGGAACGCCATCTCAGCCCTTGAGCGAGCCCTGCAGCAGCGCCGAGACGAAGTGCCGCTGGAAGATCAGGAAGATGATCAGCGTCGGCGTGAGGATCAGGAGTGATCCCGCGCACAGGAGCGGGATGTCGGTGCCGTAGCGCCCTTGGAAGGCGCCGAGCGCACCGGCCATCGTCCGCTGTTCGGGGTCGTTGACGAGGACGATCGCGAGGAGGAACTGGTTCCACGTCCACAGGAACAGCAGGATCGCGAGCGAGGACAGCGCAGGAACCGACAGCGGGATGTGGATGCGCCAGAAGAGCTGCCAGGTGGTCGCGCCGTCCATGCGCGCCGCCTCGGAGAGGTCGGCCGGCATCGTCACGAAGTGCGCCCGCATCCACATGACGGCGAACGGCATGAACAGACCGATCAGCGGCAGGATGATCGCCCATCGGGTGTTCAGCAGCCCCAGCTCGCGCACCTGGAAGTACAGCGGCGTGATGATGCCCTCGAACGGCAGGGTGAGCCCGAGGATGAACGCGATGAACACGATGCGGCCGCCGCGCGGCTGCAGGTGGCCGAGCGCGAAGCCGGCGAGGGTCGCCAGGAGGACGGCGACCGGGACCACGGCGATCTCGATGAGGAAGCTGGACTGCAGGAGCGCCCACATGTTGGCCGACTCGAAGGCGGTGACGAAGTTGTCCCAGCGCGGGTTGTCGGGCCATTCCAGCCCGCGGGGGTACGTGCCCGGTTCGTGCAGCGCCGTGACGAACAGGCTGAGGAACGGCATAACCGTCACGAGCATGAGGACGACCAGCAGGATGCGGCCGATCCACTTCTCCTGGGGGCGGACGATCACGATTCTTTCCCTCGGAGGATCCGCTGCAGCGGGAGGACGATCAGGAGGACGAGGGCCATGAGGACGAGGGCGAACGCCGACGCGGTGCCGATCTCGCGCTCGTAGAAGGCCAGGTAGAAGATCTGGAGACCGGGGACGAGCGTGCTGTCCCCGGGTCCGCCCTGCGTGGCGATGTAGACGATGTCGAAGCTCGCGAGCGCCGCGATCACCGTCACGGTGACGCAGACCGCGACTTCCTGGCGGACGCCCGGCAGGGTCACGGAGAAGAATTCGCGGACGGGGCCGGCGCCGTCCAGGCGCGCCGCCTCGTAGAGGGCGGGGTCGACCTTCGTCATCCCGGCGAGGATGAGCACGAGACACAGCCCGACCTGGACCCACGCGCCGATGACGCCGACCGCCGGCAGCGCGGTGGAGAAGTCGCCGAGCCACGCCTTCGTCACACCGCCGAGACCGATGAGGCCGAGCAGCTGGTTCACGAGGCCGTTGGTCGACAGCTGCCAGCTCCACATGATGCCCGCCGCCACGAGCGGGATCACCTGCGGCAGGAACAGCACCGTCCGGGCGACGCCGGCGAGTCGACTGGCGGCGATGGCTCGGATCATGTTCGCGGCCACGAGGGCGATCGCGACGGGAATGAGGCTGAAGTAGATGATCAGCTCGAAGGCGTTGAGGATCGCGCCGATGAGCTTCGGGTTGCTGAAGACCTCGACGTAGTTGGCGAAGCCGACCCACGTGGCCGGACCGATCCCGTTCCACTCGTAGAACGAGTACTGGGCCGACAGGGTGATCGGACGCAGCACGAAGAAGATGTAGAAGGCCGCCGCCGGAAGCACCAGGAGGTAGGCGGCCACGCTCGCGCGGAAGCGCCGCCGACGGCGGCGCTTCCGGAGTCCGGTGTCGTCGAGCGCTGCTGCGCCGGTGGCGACCACCGGCGCAGCAGCGGCGGGAGCGGAGGTCATGCTCAGCCCTCGACCTGGCTCTCATAGTCGGCCTGGACCGAGCTCAGCAGACCCTCGGGCGTCTGCTCGCCGGCCACCAGACGCTGCAGGTTCGGCGTCCAGCTCTGGGCGTAGATCGCGCCGGTCGCGTTGGCGATGAAGTCCATCGCACCGTTCGCCTCGCTGAGCTGGGCGCCGGCGGCGAGAGTCGCCGCCGTCGTCGAGTCGGGGTCCACCTCGGGCATGAAGGCGTCGGCCGGACCCATCGGGTGCGAGCCGCCGACCTCGACGCTGATCGTGCGTGCCTGCTCGTTGGTCGCCGTCCAGTTGAGGAAGAACGCGGCGCAATCGGGGTGCTCGGCTGTCGCCGCGACGCCGAAGGTGAGCGGCGCCGACATGGCGCCGATCTGGCCGCCCTCCTCACGCGGAGGCATGAGGAAGAAGCCTGCCTCACCGGGCATCTGGGTGTCGAGGTTGCCCGACTCCCAGTCGCCGTCGAAGATGAACAGCGACTCGCCACCGATGAAGCGGCTCATCATCTGCGCGTAGTCGAGCGAGTTCACGTCGTCGGCGAAGTAGCCCGACTCGATCCACCGCGCGAGGTGCTGGGCGGCTTCGAGGTTCTCCGGTGTGTCGATGGTCGCGTCCGGCTGCTGGAAGATCCAGTCGTTGATGGCGGCCGGGTCGCCGTACGAGGCCATCAGCGCCTGGAGCGGGAACGCGAGCCCGCCGGTGGCACCACCGTTGAACTGGGCGATCGGGGTGATGCCGGCATCCTTCGCGGCCTGCAGCGCCGCGTCGAACTCGTCGAGCGTCTTCGGGGCTTCGGTCATCCCGATCTGCTCGGCGAGGGTCTTGTTGTAGAAGACCCCGGTCATCGAATAGTTGAGGCCGAGCGCGTACAGCGGACCGTTGCCGCGACGCCCCTCGTCGTCCACGCGCAGCTGCTGCAGCTGGGAGTCGGGCCACTCGGTCCACCCGAACGCCTCGGCGTACGGGTCGAGGTCCAGGAGCAGTCCATCGGTCGCGAGCTCGGACATCTGCGGCAGACGCATGAGGTCCGGCGGCGAGTCCTGCAGGACGCGCGGCGCGTTCTGGGTGATGACGGCGAACTGGTCCTCCCGGATGTCGAACGTCACGTTGGGGAACTGCTTGGTGAATTCCTCGGTGAGGGCCGTCGGCAGCGGGAAGCCCGTTTCGAAGTAGCCGCTGAGGACGACGTCCTCGTCGCCGCAGGTCGGTCCTTCGGCGCCGAAGTCGGACGTCGAGGAGGCCTGCGGAGCCGCGGTACCGCCGGGAGGGGCGCACGCCGTCACGCCGAGCGCGACGGTCGTGAACAGCCCGGCCAGGATCAGCGGGCGGAGGGGGTGCTGTGAGGATCGAGACATCGATGTCTCCTTTCGGGGAACCACATCGTTCGGGTGATCGCGGAGGGTGCGCCTGCGTGCTAAATCGCGTTAGCAAGGTCATCTTGCGCCAATCGGCCGATCGCTGTCAATGGGGCGCCGCCTCGCGTGATGCACCTGTGACCCGTCGCTCCAGCGATCCCCTCTCGACCGGGCCGCATCGGCCCACCCCGTTAGGATCACGGGACAGGAGGATGCCGTGAGCAAGAACCGCGTGACTCTGGCCGACGTCGCCCGCGCGGCCGGCATGTCGCGCACGACCGCATCCCTCGTCCTCTCCGGACGCGGCGACGAGATGCGCATCGCGGAGGCGTCGCAGGAGCGGATCCGTCTGGTGGCGGCAGAGCTCGGATACCGCCCGAACATGATCTCGGCGGGCCTGCGCAGCGGCACGAGCCGGACCATCGGATTCATCTCCGACACCGTCGCGACCTCACAGCTCGCGGGCGACATGATCAAGGGAGCCCTCGAGGGTGCCCGCCGCCACGGGCACCTGCTGTTCATCGGAGAATACGAAGGCGACGAATCGGAGCGCGAGCGCCTCATCGACGCGATGCTCGATCGTCAGGTCGACGGCGTCATCATGGCGTCGATGTTCACCCGGGAGCGGCGCGTGCCTCGAGCGCTCGCAAGCCGGAACGTGGTGCTGCTCAACACCCTGCCCGACGGCGGCGGAACCGACGTGCGGGCGATCCTCCCCGACGAACTCGACGCGGGTCGGCGGGCGGCGAGACTCCTGCTCGATCAGGGGCATCGCCGCATCCATCTGATCGGGGCGGGACCGACCGCCTCAGACGTCCCGCGCGACACCGTCGCCGGTCGCGAGCGACTTGGGGGCATCCTCGGCGCACTGTCGGATGCCGGGCTCTCGCCGGCGTCCGGTCGCGAACTCAGCATCTGGCTCCCCGTCGACGGCTGGAAGGCCACGTCGGACCTGATCGCCTCGGGAGTGCGGTCCGGCGCGATCATCGCCTTCAACGACCGCATCGCGTTCGGCGCGTACCAGGCGATCGCCGAGGCGGGACTGCGCGTGCCGCAGGACTTCTCGATCGTCTCGTTCGACGACCATCAGCTGGCCGGGTGGGTGCACCCCGGCCTGACGACCTTCGCGATCCCCCACTTCGACCTCGGACTGCAGGCGGTCGAGCTCCTGCTCGACCCCGACGCCGCGGGCGCGACCAGTGTGCACCGCATCCCCTTGCCCCTGCGCAATCGCGGATCGGTCACTGCGTCGCAGGACACCTGAGGCGCACCCGGATCCGATCCGCTATCCTCCGAGCTAACGCGATTTAGCATCGGAGAAGGGATGCCGGCGGTGCAACGGAGCCCCCACGGGACCAGGGTCGACGACGTTGTCGCGCGCCCGCCCTTCGATCCCGACGTTCTCATCGCGCTCGGGGCGGCGAATGACCTGGTGGTCTCGCTCAGCCCCGACGAGATTCCCCAGCTCCGCGCCCGCGCCGTGGTTCCCGCTCCGGCCGAGTACACCCTGGGGGGCCGGCTGCTCGTCCAGGAGCACGTCGCACGGAGCGCCGACGGGACGCCCCTGCGGCTGGTGGCGCTGCGGCCGCGGGATCGGAGCGATCCGCTGCCGGTGATCTACCACGTCCACGGCGGCGGCATGGTGGTCGGAACGCCGTTCGACGTGCTCCCGATGCTCGCCGAGGTCGCCCTCGATCTGGGCGCGGCGATCGTGTCGGTCGACTACCGTCTCGCCCCGGAGCACGCCTACCCCGCCCCGCTCGACGACGTCTACGCGGGGCTCGTGTGGGTCTCGGAGCACGCGGAGGATCTGCGGCTCGATCCCGACCGCATCATCCTGCAGGGGGTCAGCGCCGGCGGCGGCCTCGCCGCGGGCGCAGCTCTCGCGTCCCGCGACCGGGGAGGCCCGGCGCTCCTGGGACAGATGCTCGTCTACCCCATGCTCGACCACCGCAACGACTCGGCATCCGCTCATCAGATGGCGGGGGCGGGTACGTGGGACCGGACGGCGAACGCCACGGGCTGGGCGGCGTACCTCGGCGAGCTCCCCGGTGACGAGGTACCCGCATACGCCTCACCCGCCGTGGCCGACGATCTGAGCGGATTGCCTCCGACGTTCATCGAGGTGGGGTCAGCAGAGACCTTCCGCGACGAGGACGTCGACTACGCCCGCCGGATCTGGGCCGCCGGCGGCGACGCAGAGCTCCATGTGTGGCCCGGTGGCGCGCACGCGTTCGACGCTCTGGCGCCGGACGCGCCCCTCTCCCACGACGCCCGCCTGGCGAGGATGCGCTGGCTGCACCGTCTGCTCTCGCGCTGACGGGCGTCGTCGGAGCGCCGGAGACCGATCAGGATGCGGGGACCAGCACCCGGTCGATCGTGTGGATGACGCCGTTCGAGGCCGGGATGTCGATGGCGCGGAGCACGAGCTTGGGGTTCTTCAGCTCCGGCGTCTCGTCGCGCAAAACGATGCCGCGCGGCTCGATCGTGCCGCCGTTCGCCATCTCGATCGAGCGCGAGAAGAGCACCTTCACGGGCGACAGCTTCTTACCCGCGACCACGTGGTACAGCAGGATGTCGGCGATCTGCTCGGCCGTGAAGGTCGACGTGATCGCCTCGAGCGCAGCGGCCTCGGATGCCGGCGCCTCACCCGTCAGGTCTGCCACCAGGCGGAGGAAGGCACGGTCGTTGGGCGCGAACACGGTGTACGTCGTGTCAGTGTCGGAGAGGGTGTCGTCGAGTCCCGTCGCGACCAGCGCCTGCACCAGGATGTCGTAGTCCGACCCGTTCGCGTCGGGCGTGCCGCCGCCGGACGCCGCGACGGCGACGTCCACGACGGTGCCGGCGGGCTTCGTCGCCTGGTGGGCCGACGCGGGTGATGCGGTGAGTGCCAGCGCGCCCGCGACCACCGTGGCCAGGGCGATTCCGATCTTCTTGTTCATCACGTTGCTCCTTCGATGAGAAGAGTCGCGCCCGGCGGACGTCGGGCACCACTGTGTATTCCCGTCGAGGGGGTCCCGCGGATGCAGCGCGGCGCAGAAAGAACGAAGCGCTACTGCGACAGCTCGGTCTCGAGCCGATCGAGGAGGATCTCGAGGGCGGTCTCGAACTCCTCCTTGCTGTGGTCCTCGCTGAGCAGCGCACGCAGCCTGCGCACCTCCGGGGCGTCGTCGAGAGACTCATCACCCTCGCCGGAGAACGAGGGGTCGCCGTTGCCGGATGCCGGACCGGCGCCCCCGACGTCGGCACCGCGGACGGCGGCCTCGAGGAGCAGCTGACCCAGCAGGAAGCTGCTGAAGCCGCGGTAGGCGCGGACCGCCTGCTCGTCCGAGAACCCGTGGGCCAGCAGGACGCGCAGGAGGATGTCCACCGCCTCTATGCTGCGCAGCGGGGGGCGCAGCCACGGTGCGGCGGGATGCCGGGTGGCGATCAGCGGGAAGGCGAGGGGGTGCGAGATCGCGATGTCCCGCACGGCGTGCGCGACGTTCTGCAGGAACGTCTGCCAGTGTTCGTCGGCCTCCCGCTCCATGACAGCGGTGAGCTCGGAGGTCAGTGCGTCGACGACCCCCTCGAGGAGGTCTTCCTTGCCGTGCACATGCCGGTAGAGGGACATCGCTTCGACTCCCAGCTCACTGCCGAGGGCGCGCATCGACAGGCCCGCGGGACCTGAGCGATCGACGAGTGCGAGCGCCGCGTCGATGATCCCTTCGCGGCTCAGTCTCGGTGCCGCCGCCCGATCGGTCTGTCTGCTCATGAGGAGCCTCCACCCCGATCCTCCCCCTTTCCCACCGAAAGCGCATGCTTACAGCGTAAGCTTGCGCTGATGGGACGTTTGGCATTCGGCGCCGAGACGGTCACGCTCGATGACCGCCTGCTGGCGCACCTCGAAGTCGTGATGGTGACGAAGCTGCGGCGACGCGAGCCGTTCATCCTCACGTGGACGGTCGACCCGAGCCTCGGCAGCGGGCGCGTCTCGCGATGGGTCGGCGTGTCCACGAGTTGGGACGTGCGCTACCACAGCCGCTCGACGGGCCCTCTGAATCCGGCGTGGATCGAGAGCCTCATGGCGACGGCGAACTCCCCGAGTGGCCTCCGCATCGTGCCCGAGCCGGAGCCCGACGAGGACGAGCAGGTCGCCGGTCTCTGACGCGCGGTGATCACACCCGCGTGACGCGACGGACGGCATCCCCCATCTCGCGGACCGCATCCACGAGCACGGGGCGCGGGGTGGCGAACACGATGCGCGCGAAGTCCTCGTATCCCCGGCCCAGCAGAGCCCCGTCGGTGAGGACGACGCCGGCCTCTTCGCGGAAGAACGTCGCCGGCGAGGCGGGCAGGTCGAGCGCGGACGCGTCGATCCACCCGATGTAGGTGGCCTCCGGTGCGGCGTACCGGGCGCCCGGAAGGTGCTCGGCGAGCAGGCCGGCGAGCTCGTGCCGCTCCGCATCCAGGTACGCGATCACATCGTCGAGCCAGGGTCGGCCGTCCCGGTAGGCGGCGATGGCCGCCACGACGCCGACGGTGGCGGCCCCGTGCTGCACCGCGAATCCGAAGCGGCGGTAGGCGGCCTGGTCGGCATCGTTCGAGGTGATCAGCTGGGCGGTCTTCACGCCTGCGAGGTTCCATGCCTTCGATGCACTCGTGCCGGTGATCGTGTGGGCGGCCGTCGCGTCGGACAGGGAGGCGTACGGCACGTGGGCCACGCCGTCGTACCGCAGCGGGGCGTGGATCTCATCAGCGAACACCCGACCCCCGTGCCGCTCGACGACCTCGGCGAGAGCGGTCAGCTCCGCCCGGGTCAGGACTGTGCCGGTGGGGTTGTGCGGATTGCACAGCACCAGCGTCCGCGCGCCCGCGGCGAAGGCTGCGTCGATGCCGTCCAGGTCGTGCTGCCAGCGCCCGTCCACAACGACCCCCGGCACCTCCACGACGGGGTGGCCGATCGTCGGGAGGTAGGTGAGGAACGGCATGTAGGCCGGGGTGGGGACGATGACGGCGGATCCCGCCGGCGCGTACTCGGTCACGGCGACTCCGAGCGCGGCCATGACGTCCGACACGGGATGGACCCGCTCAGGATCGATGACCCAGCCGTACTCCGCCCGCATCCAGTCCGCCGTCGCGTGCCCGAGGTCTGCAGCCAGCGGCGGGGACAGATAACCGAGGATGCCGTCCGTCACCGCCCGTTGGAGCGCGTCCGACACCGGGGGTGCGATCCCGAAGTCCATCTCCGCCACCCACGCGCCGACGGCGCCGGGGTGCAGACTCCATTTGCGGCTCTCGGGACGATCGAACCGCGCACGGTCGAGCCGGTCGAACGGGTGGGAACCGATCGGGGCGACAGGGCTCATCCCCCGACGATGCTGCCTGACCGACGGCCGTGCAAGTCGCGGCGTAACACTACTGCGGAGTCAGTCGCAGCACGCGAGCGGCGAGGCAGGGCTCCCCGGCGGTCACCTCCAGGACCCCGTCCTCGGGCGACCATGCGATCTCCCACGCCGGAGCGCTGGCCGGGAAGAGGACCTCGACGTCGACGTCGCGCCCCCGAAGGGACGGGAGGGGTACCCGCACGTTCGTCGCCGCACCGTCCTGATGCCAGAGGGTCAGGACAGTCTGCGTCTCATCGCGCAGGGCCAGTGCCTGCCACGGCTCGTCGCGCTGCTCGAGTCCGAGCGGCCACGAGGGGGTCGCGGTCCGGATGAAAGGGCGCAGATCCTTGTGCACGCGGACCGCCTCGGCCACGAGTTCCTTCTGTTCGGCGCTGAGCAGGTGCAGGAAGCCGGAGAGATACAGACGACCCAGCACACCGTTGGCGAGGGTGAACGCCGTCTTCTCCGGCGACATGTCGGCGGCGGGGTACGCCCAGTTGGCCGCCTGCTCGGGGAGCATGGCGAACGGCGCGGCGGCGGCGATCGGGGCCGAGAACTCCGCCTCCTCCTGGTCGCTGGTCGATTGCAGCTGTGAGACGGAGAGCATCGCCCAGTCCGCCCGCATGGCACCGGAACCGCAGTTCTCGAGGGTGACATCGGGGTGGCGGTCGAGGATGCCGGCGAGCCAGTCGATGTGGGCGCGGTTGTATGCGAGCAGGCCCGCACCGGCGCTGTCGGCGTCGTGATCGGTGCCACGGGCCACGGTGACGTTGTAGTCGAACTTGAAGTAGCGGATGCCGAACTCCGCCACCAGACGGTCGATCACCGCGTCGAGATGGGCGCGCGCCGCGGGGTGGCGCAGATCGAGGTGCAGCCGCTCGCTCTCGACGACCGGGACCCCGCGGGAGAGGAAGAACGCCTCCCTGGGCAGTCGCTTCGCGGCCTCGGCGTCGACCCCGACGACCTCGGGCTCCAGCCAGATTCCCGGGCGCATGCCGCGCTCCCGGATGCGGTCGAAGACGAGCCCCATGCCGCCGGGGAAGCGGACGGTCGAGGGGATCCAGTCCCCGACGGTCGACCACCAGTCGTCGGTGTCGGAGTACCACCCGGCATCCATCACGAAGTAGTCGGCCCCGGCGTCGGCAGCGGCGTCGATCAGCGGCAGCAGCTTCTCGGTCGTCGGGTCGCCCATGAGGGTGTTCATGTAGTCGTTGTAGACGACCGGCAGCTCTTCGTTGTCGGGGTGCGCCCGACGGCTGAGCCGTCGGAGGCCCGTCATCGCGGCGGCGGCCGCATCGAGGTCGTCGCCGAAGGCGAGAGAGGCAGGCACGGTCGTGAAGCTCTGACCGGGGGCGAGGACGGCGAGCCAGCGGTGGTCGTCCTCGGTGGGCCCGCTGAGCGCGAGCGAGGTGCCCTCGGCGTTCTCGGCGATGTCGAAGCGCCAGCCACCGTTGTTCTCCACCTGCCAGACGACGGCCGCACCATCGGCCGTGTTCCACAGGGCACCGCACGGGAGGTGACCCCCGGTGGACCACGTGCCGCGCGAGGCGACGCTCACGTGTCCGCGACTTCCGACGGTGCGCTCGCCCAGGCCGAGCTCCTCGAGGCCCGAGGAGCGCAGCGGCGCCACGCGCCAGCGGGACTCGCCGATCCAGTCGTTGCGCGCCGTGGCGAGGGTGAGCGCGTCCGGGGCCGAATCGGCGTCGTGCCCGAGCGCGACGTGCAGTGCCGCGCTCGCGACGGAGGTCAGGGTGCGCGGTTCCGGGGCATCCGCGGCGTTGGTGACGGTGACCTCGGAGCGCAGGGCGCAGCCCGTCGGCGGTACGGTGACGCGCACGAGGGCCTCGAGGCCGAGCCCTGTGACGGTCCCCAGCCGATGCGCCGGACCGGGCCGCGTCTCCCTCGTGGTGAGGGTGAGCTCGGTCCAACCGCCCGGCAGGTCCGTGACGGCATGGTCGACGTAGCGGAGTCGACTGCTCAGCTCGCCGTAGGTGATCCTCGACGACGACGGCGCGTGCCCGGAGTCACCCGTGACGATCTCGATGAGCGGCTGGCCGGCGGGCAGGTCCGCGGCCCAGGAAGGAGGGCCGCATCGGAGCAGTCGCGGCGGTGCACCGTCATCCGCGACCACGACGATCTCGAGGTCACGGTTGCCGACTTCGATGCGAACGGACATGCGTCACTTCCTGGAGATGAGCGGGGGCACCAGCCTATGGGGAAGCGCCTTCCCAGTGTGACCGCGCGCCGACGGCTCGCTCCGAAACGCCGGAAGCCCCGGCGAACCGGGGCTTCTCATGGCGGAGACGGAGGGATTTGAACCCTCGGTCCCCTAAAGGGGACTCCACCTTAGCAGGGTGGTGCACTAGGCCTGACTATGCGACGTCTCCAGGCATCCGGCCGCGGACGGCGCGGATGCACCACGCAAGCATAACCGCTCGCGGGCGCCGCGCCGAACCGAGCGTCAGCGCTGCGCGACGGTGCAGGTGACCTCGTTGGCCGACTGGCCCGTGATCTCCCCGGGCAGGTCGACGGTGCCGTCCGCGGTCGCCGGCGGCGTCGCAGTGGAGTCGGGGTCTGCTGTCCCCGTCGGCGTGCCGGTCGGGTCGGGCGTGGCGTTCGGATCGCCCGCCTCGCCGACGACCTCGACGCCGTTCCCGCCGCTCGCCGCACCCGTGACGCGGATCGGCTTGTTCTCGGACAGCGCCGTGAACAGCACGTCGGCAGCCGACGTCACCGGCAGCACACGAGCTCCGCCCGGTGCGTACACGGTGGGGTACTGCACGAAGACGATGTCCTTGTAGGGCACGTCCGCGACGGCCATCGCGATCTGGACCATCCGCTGCGGGTTGGTGAGCGACTCGCTGAGGATCAGCTGCTTCTCGTTGACCTGGCGCAGGGCGGTGTTCGCGAGGTTCAGAAGGGCCGGGTAATTCGAGAGCACCTCGCCCGACTGCAGCTTGCGCACGAGCGAGCTCATGAACTGCTGCTGGTTCGAGATGCGCCCGAGGTCGGATCCGTCGCCGATGCCGTGACGGATGCGGAGGAACTGCAGCGCCTCCGCACCGACGAGGGTGTGCTCACCGGCCGCGAGGTCGAGCCCGGTGTGACTGTCCTTGATGTCACCGCTGAGGCATACGTCGACGCCGCCGATCGCGTCGGACATGTTGATCACGCCGGTCCACCGGATGGCACCGGCGAACTGGATGTCGACACCCGTCAGCTCCTCGACGGTCGCGACCGAGCAGCTGAGCCCGCCGTAGCTGTAGGAGGTGTTGATCATCTGCGCGCTCAACGCGGGGTACGAGCCGCCGTCGGGGTTCTCGCACGCCGGGATCGGCACGATCATGTCGCGCGGGAACGACACCACGGTCACGCGGCGGGGCGCGTCGCTGATGTGCACGAGCATCGTGACGTCGTTGCGCTCCCCACCGTCATCGTGGGCGCAGCGCGGGAAGAGCTTGAGGTCCTGCCCCTCGCATGAGTCGGTTCCGACGATCAGCATGTTGACGCCGCCCTCGATCTCGCCGATATGGGGCGGAAGTGGGGCGTCGTCGCCGATCGTCACGCCGTTCTCGTCCAGGCTGCGCGCGGCATCCCATACGTAGAATCCGCCGATCGCGACGGTGCTGACCAGGGCGACGGCGACGATCGCGGCGAGGATCGTGAAGACCTGTCGCAGCGGATGCGGCGACGTGAGCGCTCCGTGACGGGCGACGGGCTGACGGCGGAACTTCGTCGCCTTCGCGTCATGCCTTGCGCTCACGGATCACCTTTCGGACAGTGCGGAGGGTGTGGGATTCGAACCCACGGGACATTGCTGCCCACCGGTTTTCAAGACCGGATCCTTCGGCCGCTCGGACAACCCTCCCGACCGCGCTGATGGCCTCGGTCGAACAGGCCGAGTCTAGCCGACCCCAGAACCCGTCCATTCTCGCGGGCGCGCCTGGATGCGGCCTGAACGGGCCGGTCAGAGGGCCTTCAGCACCGCGGTGACGCCGCCCTCGGTGACGGATGCCGTGAGCTCCGACGCCTCCGAGGTCACCTCGTCCGGCCCCTGACCCATCGCGATCGCGCGTCCGCCGTGGGCCCGCGCCCACCGGAACATCCCGATGTCGTTGCGGCCGTCGCCGATGACGACGACGTTCGACGGCGCGACGCGGAGCCAACGGCGCACCATCTCGAGCCCCGTCGCCTTGTCGACGCCCTGCGGGGCGATGTCGAGCCACGCCGACCACCCGACGGCGTACGAGACCTCGTTCAGGCCGATCCGCGACACGAGGTCGAGGAAGTCCTGGTCGGTGCCCTTCTCGGACACCACGACGACGCGAGAGACGGGGTGCGCCGAGAGCTCCTCGAACGGGACCCGGTCGGCGCGCGAGACGTTCCACTCGTCCATCCGGTCGGTGTAGAGCCGACGACCGTCGGGCAGCTCGACCATGTAGCGGGCGGTCGGCAGATGGTCGCGCAGCAGGGTCAGGACCTCGGTCGCGTCGAACTCCTCGGTGTGGAACCGCTCGTAGGCCGTGCTCCCGGCGGGGCCGGTGCGTCGCAGGATGACCGCGCCGTTGGAGCACACGACGTACTCGGGCGTCAGCGCCAGCCCCTCCAGGACGTGACGGGTGCCCTCCCACGAGCGTCCCGTCGCGAGCATGACCTCGTGCCCGGCCCGCTGCGCATCGGCGACCGCGTCGATCACGCCCGGGCTGTAGGTCTCGTCCTCGAGCAGGATCGTCCCGTCCACGTCGAGCGCGATGAGCAGTCGCTCGCGCGGAGACTCGGCGGCATCCGTCGCGATCTCGTCGACGACGTCGGCGGCCTCGTCCGCCGAAACCGCGCGCAGCTCGCCTGTGGCAGGGGCGCCCTCGGGACTCACGCGATCGGCTCCGCCACCTCGAGGCCACCCAGGTAGGGGCGCAGGACCTCGGGGATGACGACCGAGCCGTCCTCGCGCTGGTGCGTCTCGAGCAGTGCGACGATCCACCGGGTCGTCGCGAGGGTGCCGTTGAGGGTCGCGACCGGCGCGGTGCGACCGCCCTCGGGGCGGTAGCGGATGTCGAGGCGGCGGGCCTGGTACGTCGTGCAGTTCGACGTCGACGTGAGCTCGCGGTAGGCGCCCTGCGTCGGGACCCACGCCTCGACGTCGTACTTGCGGGCGGCGGAGGAGCCGAGGTCGCCGGCGGCGACGTCGATCACGCGGTAGGCGAGCCCGAGGTCCTGCAGCATCCGCTCCTGCATCTCGACGAGGCGCAGGTGCTCGGCCTCGGCGTCGTCGGGCGTCGTGTAGACGAACATCTCCAGCTTGTTGAACTGGTGCAGGCGGATGATGCCGCGCGTGTCCTTGCCGTACGAACCCGCCTCGCGGCGGTAGCACGTCGACCAGCCCGCGTATCGCTTCGCGCCCGCCTCGAGGTCGAGGATCTCGTCCATGTGGTAGCCGGCGAGAGGGACCTCGCTCGTGCCGACGAGGTACAGGTCGTCGTCGTCGAGGTGGTAGACCTCGTCCGCGTGCTGACCGAGGAAGCCGGTGCCGCGCATGACCTCCGCTCGCACGAGCGTCGGGGGGATCATCGGGATGAAGCCGGCCTCGAGTGCGCGCTGCAGGCCGAGATTCATGAGGGCGAGCTCGAGTCGCGCCCCGATCCCGGTGAGGAAGGTGAATCGCGCCCCCGAGACCTTCGCGCCGCGCTCGGTGTCGATCGCACCGAGCATCTCGCCGAGGGCGAGGTGGTCGCGCGGTTCGAAGTCGAATGCCGCCGGCTCCCCGTGGGTGCGCAGTGTGATGAAGTCGTCCTCTCCCCCGGCGGGCACGCCGTCGACGACGATGTTCTCGATGCGCGAGAGAGCGGCCGAGGCGGCCTCCTCGGCGGTGGTGACCGCCTGCTGCGCGGCCTTCACTCGCTCACTGAGGTCCTTCGCCTCGGCGACGAGCGCCGCCTTCTCGTCCTTCGGCGCCTTCGCGACGCGTTTGCCGTGCGCGTTCTGTTCGGCGCGGAGCTCCTCGAAGGCGGTGATCGCCGCGCGCCGCTCCCGGTCGGCGGCGAGGGCGGCGTCGACGGTGTCGGGCGACTCGCCGCGCGCTTCCTGCGAGCGCTTCACGAGGTCCGGGTCGTCACGGAGGAGGGCGAGATCGATCACCCGACGAGTCTAGTCGCGGGCCTCCCGGCGCCCTCCCCTGGTGCGGATCGCACGGACGCGCAAGGGGCCCCGAGAGAAGGATGCCGGGCCCTATCCTTTACGCATGACGACCGATCCCGGCACGACGCACGGCTCCGACGACGCGCACGACCCGGCTTCCGCGGCAGAACCGGACGGTGTCATCCGCGAACCCGACGACATCTCGGCGGACACGCACGACGGCGAGACCGGCGAGGCTCGTCGCGTCGACCGCAGCGGCTCCACCGAGCCGATGCCCGATGAGGAGGGCCGCCCGAGCCCCAAGGCGGCGCTCGTCTACAACCCGATCAAGGTCGACGGCGACGCCCTGCGCGAGCAGGTGGCGCAGTCGGCGAAGGATGCCGGCTGGTCCGAACCCCTCTTCTACGAGACCACGGTCGACGACCTCGGCGACGACGTCGCCCGCCAGGCCCTGAAGGAAGGCGTGAACGCGGTCCTCGTCGCCGGTGGCGACGGCACGGTCCGCGCCGTGAGCGAGGCGATGACCGGATCCTCCGTGCCCCTCACGATCGTCCCCAGCGGGACCGGCAATCTCCTCGCCCGGAATCTCCGCCTCCCCCTCGACGAACCCGCCGCGATGATCGCCGCGACCTTCGACGGCGACACCCTCGCCATCGACGTCGGCCTCGCGCAGCTGCGCCGACCCGACGGCGAGACCACCGAGCACGCCTTCGTCGTCATGGGCGGCATGGGCCTCGACGCTGCGATGATCGCGAACACCAATAGCGACCTGAAGAAGAAGGTCGGCTGGGTCGCCTACGTCGACGGCGCCGCGCGGTCGATCGCGCAGGCCAAGCCCTTCCCCGTGGTCTACCAGGTGCCCGGCCACCGGATCCATCGCGCCGACGTGCAGAGCGTGCTCTTCGCCAACTGCGGGTCGCTGCAGGCGGGGCTCGAACTCATCCCCGAGGCATCCATCACCGACGGTGAGCTCGACGTCGCGATCCTGCAGCCGCGCTCCGCGTTCGGCTGGCTGCTCGTGTGGCGTCGCCTCGCGTGGGACAACAGCGTGCTCCGCAAGTTCCGCACCGGCCGCAAGATCCTCTCCCTCCGCACCGCCGACAACTCGGTGCGGTACTCGCGAGGCAAGGGCATCGACCTGGCCGCCGAGGAAGCCCACCCGGTGCAGCTCGACGGCGACGAGTTCGGCGAGGCCACCCGGATCGCGGTGCGCGTGATCCCCGGCGGACTGACCCTCGCGATCCCGCGCGGGCACTCCGTCGAGGCCGTCTGAGGCATTCCGCGCCGGATTGCAAGGGGCGGCGCGGGCCGCGGGCGATGACCAGGATGAGGTCATGCCGTCCCCCTCGATCGTCTGGTTCCGCGACGACCTCCGCCTCGCCGACCATCCCGCCCTCCGCGCGGCACTCGACCGCGGGGAGCCCGTCATCGGCCTGTACGTCCTCGACGAGGAGTCCGACGGCATCCGTCCCCTCGGCGGGGCGGCCCGCTGGTGGCTGCACCACTCGCTCGCGTCGCTGGCGGAGCGTCTGGCCGAGCGCGGCTCCCGGCTGATCCTGCGTCGCGGGCCGGCCGATCGCGTCGTGAGAGAGCTCGTCGACGAGATGGGAGCGGGTGCCGTCTTCTGGAACCGCCGATACGGCGGACCCGAGCGCGAGGTCGATGCGGGGCTGAAGTCCGCCCTGCGGGACGGCGGCACCGAGGTCGCGTCGTTCGCGGCATCCGTCCTGTTCGAGCCCTGGACCATCCAGACCGGAGCGGGGCGCCACTTCTCGGTCTACAGCCCCTTCTGGCGGGCGTGCCTCGCGCAGCCCGCCCCGCGCGCCCCCCTGCCGGAGGCGCGCGAGGTGCCCGGCCCGTCCCGCCCTCCCGCCTCGGACGACCTCGACGACTGGCAGCTGCTGCCGACCGCGCCGGACTGGGCGCAGGGTTTGCGCGACACGTGGGAGCCGGGCGAACCGGCGGCACGACGCCGACTGCGGGAGTTCCTCGACGAGGACCTCGGCCACTACGGTGCCGCGCGGGACCGCCCCGCTGCGGGGGCGACGTCGATGCTGTCGCCCCGACTGCGCTGGGGGGAGCTCAGCCCTCACACCGTCTGGCACGAAGCCGTCGAGACAACGGGCTCGTCGCAATTCCTGTCCGAGATCGGATGGCGCGAGTTCGCCTGGCACACGCTGTACCACTTCCCCGACCTCGCGACGAAGAACCTCCGGCGGGAGTTCGACGCCTTCCCCTGGCCGCGCCTGAAGCCCTCCGCCTTGGAGGCCTGGCAGAAGGGCCGGACCGGCTACGCGATGGTGGATGCCGGCATGCGAGAGCTGTGGGAGACGGGCTACATGCACAACCGCGTGCGCATGGTCACGGCATCCTTCCTCATCAAGAACCTGATGATCGACTGGCGCCGCGGCGAGGAGTGGTTCTGGGACTGCCTGGTCGATGCCGACGGGGCGAGCAACCCGTTCAACTGGCAGTGGGTCGCGGGGTCGGGCGCCGACGCGGCACCCTACTTCCGTGTCTTCAACCCCGAGCTGCAGGCCGACAAGTTCGACAAGAAGCGCGAGTACATCGGGGAGTGGGCTCCGGAATACCGGGATGCCGACGGGCAGCCGCCGCAGCCGATCGTCGATCTGAAGGCGACACGTCAGAACGCGCTCGACGCCTACGAGAAGGTGAAGCAGGCCGCACGCGAGTGATCGCCCGAACGCGACCGCGCCGCGGATCGGAGCCCTGGGGCCCGACCCGCGGCGCGGATGCGTGGTGTCAGGGGATCCGTGTCAGTGGATCCGTGTCACTGAACCGGTGTCAGCGAGTGGTCACTCGGAGACGGGGATGGACTGCGCCTTGAGCGCGTCGACCGTCTTGGTCTGCGCGGCCTCGAGCGCCTCGAACAGCGTGCCCTGACCGGTGGCGGCCTTCTGGAAGCCGTCCGACACGTCGGCGTAGGTCTGCGTCATGGTCGGGCCCCACACGAAGTCGGGGTTGACCTGAGCCGCGGCCTCGGCGAAGACGTCGTAGATCTTCTGCCCGCCGTAGAACTCGACACCCTCCTGCAGCGACGGGAGAGTCAGACCCTTCGTCGTGGCGGGATAGATGTTCGCCGACTCGTTGAGGGCGGTGAGGGCCTCGTCGGAGGTGTTCAGCCACAGCGCGAACTTCGCAGCCTCGTACGGGTGCTCGGTGCCCTTGAAGACGGCGATCGACGATCCGCCCCAGTTGCCGGCGGCTTTCTCGCCCGCCTCCCACTGCGGCGACGGGGCGACCGACCACTTGCCGGCGGTGTCGGGAGCGCCGGACGAGATGGAGTTGGCGCCCCACACGGCCGAGTTCCAGGTCCAGACCTCGCCCGAGTTGTAGGCGTTGTTCCACTCCTCGGTCCAGGCCGGGTAGGTCGAGACGAGGTCCTCGTCGATGAGCTCCTGCCAGTAGTCGGCGACGGTTTTGGACTGGTCGCCGGCCAGGTTGACCTTCCATGAGCTGCCGTCGTTGGAGAACCAGTCACCACCGGTCTGCCACACGAAGCCGGCGAACTGGTTGATGTCGGCGGTCGAGAAGTTGGTGATGTAGCCGCCGGCCTCGCGGACCTTCTTGGCGGCCTCCTTGTACTCGTCCCACGTGGTCGGGACCTCGATGCCGTTCTGCTCGAACAGGTCGGAGCGGTAGAACAGCGCCATGGGTCCGGAGTCCTGGGGGATGCCGTAGACGCCGTCGGTGCCGAGGGTGACCTGGTTCCAGGTCCACGGGATGAACTCGTCCTCCGCCGCAGCGACGTCCTCGCACGCGGAGAGGTCCTCGAGGCCGTCCTGCACGCGGAAGCTCGAGAGCGCGTCGTACTCGATCTGACCGAGGTCGGGGGCGTTGCCGGCCTCGAGCTGGCTGAAGAAGCTCGAGTACGTGCCCGAGTTGCCGTTGGGGCCCGTCTGGACCTTGACCTGGATGTCGGGGTTCTCGTCGTTCCACATCTTCACGACGTCCTCGATGCCGGGGATCCACGAGGTGAAGTCGAGGGTGACCTCGCCGTCCGACGGGGCGCAGGCTGCGGGATCGGCTGCGCCGCCGCCGTTGCCGGCGCCACCGCTGCCGCCGGCGCAGCCGGCCAGGGTGAACGCCGTGAGCAGTGCGACGCCGGCGACGACTGCCTTCTTGGTGTGCTGCATGGGATTTCCAATCTGATCGTTGATCGGGTCTGACAGGACAGGTACTGCAGGGATGCCGCGGGTGCCGCCCGCGGCGGGGACTCACTTCACGGAACCGGTGCCCAGCCCGTTGCGCCAGAAGCGCTGAAGCAAGAGGAAGGCGATGATGAGCGGCACGATCGACAGGAACGCGCCGACCAGGACGTAGGTGCGCAGCTCGGGGATCTGGTTGAGCTGCGTGTTCCACGTGTAGAGGCCGTAGGTGACCGGGAACAGCTCCTGACTGCGCAGCATGATCAGCGGCAGGAAGAAGTTGTTCCAGATCGAGACGAACTGGAAGAGGAAGATCGTCACGAGCGCCGGCGCCATGAGGCGCGACGACACGGTGAAGAACGTCCGCACCTCGCCCGAGCCGTCCAGGCGCGCCGCCTCGATGAGTTCGTCGGGCACCGACGACGATGCGTAGATGCGAGCGAGGTAGACACCGAACGGGCTGACGATGCTGGGGAGCAGGACCGACCAGAAGGTGTTGGTCAGGTTCACCTGGCTGAACAGCAGGAACAGCGGCAGGGCGAGGGCGGTCGCGGGAACCAGGACGCCGCCGAGCACGATGTTGAAGAACGCCTCACGTCCGCGGAAGTTGTACTTGCCGAGGGCGTACCCGGCCATTCCGGCGAAGACGGTGGCGAGCAGCGCCCCGAGGCCGGCGTAGGCGAGGCTGTTGAGCAGCCAGCGGAAGTAGATGCCGTCGTTGTACGAGACGAGGTCGCCGATGTTGGCGAACAGGTTCCAGTCGGCGAACCACAGGGCGTTCGTCGTCAGCAGCTGACCGCGGTCCTTCGTCGAGGCGATGAACAGCCACCAGATCGGCACCAGGAAGTACAGCGTGAACACGCCCATGACCAGCAGGGCGGCGGTGCGCGACAGGATGCTCTCGCGCGGTCCCCGGCTCTTCGGCGGGTCGACGGCCAGGGCGCCGTCGGTACGG
Source organism: Microbacterium sp. NPDC080005 (assembly GCF_040702445.1). Lineage (NCBI taxonomy): Bacteria > Bacillati > Actinomycetota > Actinomycetes > Micrococcales > Microbacteriaceae > Microbacterium > Microbacterium sp. NPDC080005. The sequence goes on from NZ_JBFBLD010000002.1 coordinate 214,833, forward strand.
GTGAGGAGGCTCATTGCTCGGCCTTCCGCTGGGTGAGCTTCAAGAACGCGAACGACAGGACGCAGGTGGCCAGCGCCAGCACGACCGAGAAGGCCGCCGCGAGGTAGGGGTTCGGCACGGCGCTGGTCGCGTAGATCGTCATGTTCGGGGTGTACGTCGACGAGACCGCCGAGCTGAATGAGCGGAACACCTGGGGCTCGGCGAGCAGCTGCAGGGTGCCGATGATCGAGAACACCGCCGTGAGGATGATCGCGGGAGCGACCATCGGGATCTTGATCGACCAGGCGATGCGGATCTGGCCGGCACCGTCGAGACGCGCCGCCTCGTACACCTCGGCGGGGATCGCCAGCAGCGCCGAGTAGATGATCAGCATGTTGTAGCCGACGAAGACCCAGGTCACGACGTTCGCGATCGACCACAGGACCATCTCGGGAGAGAGGAAGTCGACGGCGCGGGTGACGTCGGTGAACGGCGACAGGTTCGGCGAGTAGAGGAAACCCCACATGATCGCGGCGATGACGCCGGGGACGGCGTAGGGAGCGAAGAAGGCGAGGCGGAAGAACCGCTTGCCCTTCAGGACCGGGGAATCGAGCAGCAGCGCGAACAGCAGCGCGAGGCCGAGCATGACCGGGACCTGCACGACGCCGAACAGCAGCACGCGGCCGACCGACTCCCAGAACGGCGCGTTCTGGAACACCTGGATGTACTGCGTCAGCCCGCCGAACACCTCGGTGGGCTCGCCGTAGAGTCCGTCGCGCTGGACGACCAGGAGCGACTGCCAGATCGCGTACCCGATCGGGATCAGGTAGAAGAGCAGGAAGAGGATGCCGAATGGTCCGGTGAAGACCGCGATCGCCCCTTTGTGCGGGGTCTTCGCCCGCGGGATCCGCTTCGCGCGCGACGGCTTCGCCGACGAACGCGTCACGACCAGTTCCGTGGCGGTCATGCGGCCGCCTCCTCTCTGATGATGCGCACCGCACCCGCAGGCACGGTGATGCCGCCGGCGACCTCTGCGCCGGTCACGAGGTCCAGGCCGTCGGAGTCGACCCGGACGTCGGTCTCGCCGTGGTTGATCACGAAGAGATAGGACGCGCCCTCCCCGCGGCGCCGGACGATCTCGAGATCGCCGGTGGCCGGCCGGATGGGAGCGGCGGGCGCCACGCCGGCTTCGGCGGAGAGACGCGCCACCAGGTCACGGTAATCGGCGTCGCTGAGAAGCGTCGCGAGGTAGTGCGCGGTCCCGTCACCCCAGGTGTTGCGGGTGAGCGCCGGCATCCCTTCGGCAGGGCCGTCGGTGAAGGATGCCGCGACCTCGGCGGTCGTCGTGCGGGAGCGCTCCGACCACAGCCGTGCGGTGGATCCGTCGGTCAGGGTGAGGGCGAGACCGGGCGCGACCGGGGCGAACTCCTCGATGTGCAGGCCCAGCGCCTCACGGAGCGGGCCTGCGTAGCCGCCGGTGTAGACGCGGTCGTTCTCGTCGACGATGGCGGTCGAGAACGTGATCAGGGCGGTACCTCCGGCGGCGATCCACGCGGTGAGGACCGCGGCATCCGCTTCGGTCATGAGGTGCAGGCCCGGGACGACGACCAAGCGGTACGCGGACAGGTCGGCGCCGGGGGCGACCACGTCGACGGTCAGCCCGTTCGCGTGGAGGGCGCGGTAGGAGGCGTGCACCTGGTCGAGGTAGCCGAGGGACTGGCTGGGGCGGGTCTCGCTCTGGCTCGCCCACCAGGACTCCCACGAGAAGAGCAGGGCGACGTCGCTCTCGACGCGCGAGCCCGCGATCTCGCCGATGCGGTCGACGATGCCGCCGAGCTCGACGACCTCGCGCCAGACGGCGGAGTCGGTGCCGGCGTGCGGCAGCATCGCGGAGTGGAACTTCTCGCTGCCCTGCACCGAGGCACGCCACTGGAAGAAGCAGACGCCGTCGGCGCCGCGTGCGACGTGGGTGAGGGAGTTGCGGATCATCTCGCCCGGGGCCTTGGGCGTGTTCAGCGGCTGCCAGTTGACGGCACCCGTCGAGTGCTCCATGAGGATCCACGGAGCGCCCTGACCGAGCCCGCGGGAGAGATCGGCGGCGAAGGCGAGCTCGGATCGGGGGTCGCTTAGGCGGTGGTCCAGGTAGTGGTCGTTCGCGACGATGTCCATGTCGCCTGCCCAGGACCAGTAGTCCAGGTTCTCGATGTGCGCCGTGACCATGAAGTTGGTCGTGATCGGGACCTCGCTGCGGGCGCGGATGACCTCGGCCTCGGCGCGGTAGTGCTCGAGCAGCGCGTCGCTGCTGAACCGGTGGAAGTCGAGGACGTGGCCGGGGTTTCGGCTTGAGAGGGTGGCCCGCGGGGTGAGGATCTCGTCCCACTCGTAGTAGGTCTGACTCCAGAACGCGGTCCCCCACGCGCGGTTCACCTCGGCGACCGTGCCGTACCGCGCCCGCAGCCATTCGCGGAACGCGCCGGCGCTCTCGTCGCAGTGGCACAGCGCGTTGTGGCATCCGAGTTCGTTCGAGACGTGCCACAGCGCGACCGCCGGGTGCGAGCCGTAGCGAGCGGCGACAGCGTCGACGAGGGCGAGGGCGGCCTCGCGGTAGACCGGTGAGCTCGGGCACCATGCCTGACGGCCCCCGGGGTAGCGGCGGGTGCCGTCCTCGACGACCGGGAGGATCTCGGGGTGCGCGGTGGTCAGCCACGCAGGCGTCGACGCGGTGCCGGTACCGAGGTTGATGCGGATGCCGGCGGTGTGCAGCCGCTCGACGATGTCGTTCAGGCGGGAGAAGTCGTACTCCCCCGCGCGCGGCTCGATGTGCGCCCAGCCGAAGATGTTGATCGCGACGAGATCGACGCCGGCGTCGCGCATGAGCGCGATGTCCTCGTCCCAGACGTCCGGCGTCCACTGTTCGGGGTTGTAGTCGCAACCGAACGCGATGCCGTCGTGCTCGAAGGGGCGGGCGGGGACCGACATGTTCTCCTCTGGATCCTGTGAACGTGCACAGGTCCGAGCGGTGTTCCTCCGCGTTGAGGCTCTGTGAACGTGTACAGAGTAGATCGGGTGAAGATGTGTGTCAAACACGGCGGCGCAGGCGCCCGTGCGGTTGTGTGCGTGCACATACGATGAACGCGTGAGCATCGATCGCACAGAGACCCTGGGTCGACGCCGCCGCGCAACGGTCAAGGACGTGGCGATCGAGGCGGGCGTCTCGCGCGGAACGGTCAGCCGGGTCCTGAACGGGCAGCCCTACGTCTCGGACGAAGCACGCGAAGCCATCGAAGCGGCCATTGCGAAGGTCGGGTTCGTCCCGAATCGTGCCGCGCGGAGCCTCGTGATGCAGAGCTCGCAGGCCATCGGCCTCATCGTGCACGAGCCGCATTCGCTCTTCGTCGAGGACCCCAACATCGGCTCGATCCTGCTCGGCGCGAACGCCGCCCTCTCGGAGGCGGACTACCAGCTGTCGTTCATGATCGCCGACACCACCCGCGACATCGAGCGACTCGCGCGCTATCTGAGCGGCGGGCTGATCGACGGCGTCATCATCGTCTCGGCCCGCGTCGGCGACCCGATCACCCGCGCCATCGCGGACCTCGGCCTGCCGGCCGCCTTCGTCGGCCACCCGCGCGACATCGGCGACGCCGCCTACGTCGCGATCGACAATCGCGGCGCCGCGCGCGAGATCACGACACACCTGGCAGCCACCGGCCGGAAGCGCATCGGCATGATCGCCTCCGCGCTCGACCGCGACTCAGGCTCGGATCGTCTCGCCGGCTTCGTCGACGCCCTCGGTTCCCGGTTCGAACCGAGCCTCGTCGAGTCCGTGCCGCTCTATTCGTACTCCGACGGGCAGGCCGGGATGCGGGCGCTCCTCGAGCGCGCGCCCGACATCGACGGCGTCTTCGCCTCGAGCGACGCCGTCGCCGCCGGGGCGATGGACGTCCTCCAGGCCGCGGGTCGGCGCATCCCCGAGGACATCGGCATCGTCGGCTTCGACGACAGCTCGTGGGCGCTGCGCTGCGATCCGCCCCTGTCGACCGTGCACCAGCCCGCCGATGAGCTCGGCCGCGCCGCCGCCGAGTCGGTCCTCCGTCAACTCCGCGGCGAGGATCCCGATGCCGGCGGCACGGTCCTCCCCTGCCCCGTCGTCTGGCGCGACTCGGCCTGATCGGCCTCGGCGCGGAATGCCGGGAGACCCGCGCCGGTTGCAGCCCAGGATATGAGCACTGCGACCCCGGCCCTCTCCGTCCTCGACCTCGTCCCCGTCCGCACCGGGCAGACCAGCAGCCAGGCCATCGCCGCCTCGCTCGCCCTCGCCCAGCGCGCGGACGAACTCGGCTATCGCCGCTACTGGTTCGCGGAGCATCACAACATGCCGGCCGTCGCCTCGACCACTCCGCCCGTGCTGATCGCTGCGGCCGCGACCCGCACCCGCCGCATCCGTGTCGGATCGGGCGGCGTCATGCTGCCGAACCACTCCCCGCTCGTGGTCGCCGAGCAGTTCGCCGCCCTCGAGGCGCTCGCCCCCGGCCGCATCGACCTCGGCATCGGGCGCGCGCCCGGGTCGGATCCCGTCATCACGCAGCTGCTGCGGCAGTCGGGCACGACGAGCGACGTCGAGCGGTTCCCGAACCACATCACCGACATCCGCTCGCTCGTCTCCGCCGAGGGAGCGACACTGCGGTTCACCTCCGGCGGCACCTACGACGTGCGCGCGACGCCGGCGTCGACGGGGTCCCCGGAGGTCTGGCTGCTGGGCTCGAGCGACTACTCGGCGCAGCTGGCGGCCGGGATGGGACTCCCCTACGTCTTCGCGAATCACTTCTCGGGTGAGGGCCTCGAGCGGGCGCTCGACCTGTACCGCGGGCAGTTCCAGCCCTCCGAGACCCTCGCGGAGCCGCGCACCTTCGTCACGGCGAACGCGGTCGTCGCCGACACCGACGAGCAGGCGCGCGCCGCGGCGCTGCCCCAGGCGCGGATGATGGCGCGGCTGCGCGGCGGGAAGCCCCTCACCGCGCTCGAGACCGTCGAGCACGCCGCCTCGGCCGAGGCCTCCGACGGCCTGGCCGCACCGGTGTTCGACGCGATGATGTCGCGGTGGTTCGTGGGGACCGGTCCCGAGGTCCGCGCCCGGCTCGCGGAGTTCGCCGCCCGCCACGGCGTGGACGAGGTCATGGTCTCGCCGGTGGCCGCGGCGACCGAGGGCGAGCCGATGGATGCCGCGCCCTCCCGCATCCGCACGCTCGAGCTGCTGGCGGCCTGACTCACGCCCGCGTCGGACGGCGGCCTCGGAGATTCCGGGCGCAGGCGCCGCGGTCACCGGTTCCGCAGCCCGCGTGGCGCCGGACCTCGAAGGTGTCGCCGGCGAAGCGCGGGTCAGGCCTCGGGCTCCCCCGACACCAGACCCCGAAGCCAGTCACGGGCCTCGACGAAGACCTCGTCGGAGTAGCGCTGCGGGTAGCGGACGATGGCCCGGTCGGCGCGCGGGTACGAGCCGAGGTAGAGGACGCGCGGCGAGAAGCGCCGCAGCCCCAGGAGGGCGTCGGCCATCCGCTCGTCCTCGATGTGCCCGTCGGCGTCGATGACGAAGCGGTAACGGCCCAGCTCGTCGCCGATCGGGCGCGAAGCGAGCAGCGACAGGTTGATGCCGCGCGTGGCGAACTGCTCGAGCAGTTCGAGGAGGGCGCCAGGGTGGTCCTCGGGCAGCTCGACGATGAGCGAGGTCTTGTCGGCGCCGGTCGGGGCGGGCGGCGGAGCAGTCCGGCTGACGAGCACGAAGCGGGTCACGGCGTGCGGGTTGTCGCCGATCTTCTCGGCGAGCAGCTCGAGGTCGTGGAGCTTCAGGATGCCGGGCGGGGCGATCGCGGCATCCGCGGTGATCCCGCCGTCGACGAGGCCGACCGCGGCGGCGACGTTGCTCGAGGCTGGGATGTGCGAGTGCTCGGGCAGCGTCTGCGTGAGCCACGTCAGGCACTGTGCGTAGGCGACCGGGTGGGCGGCGATGAGTGAGACGTCCTCGAGCCGCACGCCCGGCTTGGCGACCAGCACGAACTCGACGGGGACGAGGTACTCCCCGACGATGCGCAAGCCGGGCACCGTCGCAAGCGCGTCCTGGGTGGTGGAGACGCCGCCGTCGACCGAGTTCTCGATCGCGATCATCGCGGCATCCGATCGCCCCTCGACGACATCGGCGAGCGCCTCACCGACGTTGCGGACGGGGCGCCAGTTCTGGTCACGGGCTTCGGGAACCTGGGCGAGGGCGGCCTCGGTGAAGGTTCCGGCGGGGCCCAGGAAGCTGTACGTGCGACGGGAGGGGGCGGCCGGGGGCTCGGGGGTCACGCCGACAGCCTAATGGGCGCCTCCACAGCCTCTTCCGCCGGACGAACGGGACGACGACGGATGCCGGTGACCAGAACCCCCGCCACGAGCACCGCTCCGCCGACCACCTCGCCGACGCTCGGCGTCTCGCCCCGCAGCAGCGCGGCGGAGACCATCGCGACGACGGGGGCGAGCAGGATCCACGGCACGACGGCCGCCGAGGGGTTGCGTCCGAGCAGTCCGTTGAAGACGGCGTACGCGAACAGGGTGCACAGCCCCGCCGTGTAGGCCGTCGACACGATGGCGGCAGGACCGATGGCGGAGAGGCCCGCACCGATCGCGACCGGACCGTCGATCACCATCGAGAGCGCGACGGCGGGGACGGGCACGACGAGGGACGACCAGACGGTGAGCGAGAGCGTTCCCCCGCGTCCGACTCCGGTCACGACACCGGCACGTCGCGAGATGACGTTGCCGACCGCCCACGACAGCGCCGCCGCCAGCGCGAAACACACGGCGACGACGGGCGCGTCGCCACCGCGGAAGACCGCGACGATCGCGAGGCCGATGACCCCGAGGGTGACACCGATCGCCTGTGGCACGGTGGGCCGTTCCCGCAGCGCGGCGGCCGCCAGCACGATCGTGAACACCGCCTGCGCCTGCAGCAGGAGCGCGGCGAGTCCGGGGCTGAGTCCGAGGGCGAGCGCCGAGTAGAGCAGCGCGAACTGCCCGAGGCTCATGAACAGTCCGACGCCGACGATCACGCGCCACCCCGTCGTGGGGCGCGGCACCACGACGGCGCCGAGTCCCACGACGGCGAAGCGGATCGCGACGAAGAGCAGCGGTGGGATGCCGCTCATCCCCCAGTCGATGACGACGAAGTTCAGGCCCCAGAGCGAGGCGACGAGGGCGGCGAGGAGCATGTCACGTCGGGTCACGCTGATCAGTCCACCCCGGCAGCATCCGGAAGGACAAGCGATGATTTCGCACGGTGAATCGGTAGCATCGCTTCATGATCGATCTCGAGGCCGTCGTCTCTCTGCGCAGCATCGCGACGGAGGGCAGTGTCGCCGCCGCCGCGAACGCCCTCGGGTTCACTCCGTCGGCGGTGTCGCAGCAGATCAAGCGCCTCGAACGCGACACCGGTGTCGCTCTGCTCGAGCGGGTCGGACGCGGCGTCGTGCTGACCGAGGCGGCGACACGCCTGGTCGTCTCGGCGACGCCGATCCTCGCCGACCTGGAACGCGTGCGGGCCGATCTGCACGGCGGCGGAGAACCCGACCGGATCTCGGGTGAGATCCGCATCGCGGCGTTCCCGACCGTCGTGCGCGGGATGATGGTCCCGGTGCTCGCCGACCTCGGCCGCCGGCATCCGGATCTGCGACTGCCCCTGCGCGAGAGCGAACCGTGGGAGACGGTGGCCCTCGTCGCGTCGGGTCAGCGGGACGTCGGGCTCGTGCACCGCTGGGGCAATGTCGCGCTCGCGATCCCGGACCACCTCGTCGAGGAGCCGCTGTTCACCGACGTCGCCGACGTGATCCTGCACCGCGACCACCCGCTCGCGGATCGCTCGGAGCTCCGGCCGGAGGACATCGGCGGCGAGCCGTGGGTCGCGACGTTCGAGTCGACGATCTGCCGGCAGTGGCTGCGGCGGTTGTTCGACGGTGTCGGCGGTGCGCCCCGCATCGTGCACGAGTCGATGGAGTTCGAGAACCACCTCGAGATCGCTCGCGCGGGCATCGCCGTCGCCCTCGTGCCGCGTCTGGGCCGCCCGCCGCTCGGCCCCGACCTCGTCGCCGTCCCGACCGTCTCGCCCGAATCGACGCGCGCGGTGTCGGCGATCCACCGCCGCACCATGTCGGACTCGCCCGGCCTCCGTGCGGTGCTCGACGCGCTCGGCGAGCACGCGAGCCGCATGGCCGCGGGCGATGGACGACTGCCGGCCTGATCGATCGTGCAGATCGGCGACACGCAGGCGCCGACGCCCGCGTTCCCTGGCAGACTGGGCGGATGAGCCGCGCAGGACAGCCAGCCGAAGCCTCTGACCTCGTCGATGTGGACGCCCTCATCGGCGCGTACTACGACCTGAAGCCCGACCCCGCGGTCGCCGCGCAGCGGGTCGCCTTCGGGACGAGCGGCCATCGCGGCTCGTCCCTGTCGCGGAGCTTCAACGAAGACCACATCCTCGCCACGACGCAGGCGATCGTCGACTATCGCGCGGCGCAGGGCATCACCGGCCCGCTCTTCCTCGGCCGCGACACCCACGGACTGTCGCTGCCCGCGGAGCACACCGCGATCGAGGTCCTCGTCGCGAACGGCGTCGACGTGCGCGTCGACAGCCGCGACTCGTGGGTGCCGACCCCTGCCCTCAGCCACGCGATCCTCACCTACAACAAGGGGCGTGGCGAGGCGGATGCCGGTCGCGCCGACGGCATCGTCGTCACCCCGTCGCACAACCCGCCCCGCGACGGCGGCTTCAAGTACAACCCGCCGCACGGCGGCCCTGCCGACACCGACGCGACGGGCTGGATCGCCGACCGGGCGAACCAGCTGATCGAGGCCGGACTCGAGGGCGTCGCGCGGGTCCGTCACGCCGACATCGACGACGCGACGCTCGGCCAGTACGACTTCCGCGAGGGATACGTCGCCGACCTCGCCTCGATCATCGACGTCGAGGCGATCGCACGCTCGGGCGTGCGGATCGGAGCCGACCCGCTCGGCGGCGCCTCGGTGGAGTACTGGGCCCTGATCGGCGAGCGCTACGGGCTCGATCTCACGGTGGTGAATCCCGAGGTCGACCCGACCTGGAGGTTCATGACGCTCGACTGGGACGAGAAGATCCGCATGGACCCCTCCTCCCCCTCGGCCATGGCCGCCCTCGTCGCCCGGCGCGACGAGTTCGACATCCTCACCGGCAACGACGCCGACGCCGACCGCCACGGCATCGTGACCCCGGACGCGGGCCTCATGAACCCGAACCACTTCCTCGCCGTCGCGATCGACTACCTCTACCGCCACCGCGAGGGCTGGCCGCAGGATGCTGCGATCGGCAAGACCCTCGTGTCGTCGATGATCATCGACCGGGTCGCCGCCTCGCTCGGTCGCACGCTGCTCGAGGTCCCCGTGGGCTTCAAGTGGTTCGTGCCGGGTCTGCTCGACGGTTCCGTCGCCTTCGGCGGCGAAGAGTCCGCCGGCGCGTCGTTCCTCCGCAAGGACGGCACGGTCTGGACGACGGATAAGGACGGCATCCTCCTCTGCCTGCTGGCGGCGGAGATCCTGGCCGTCACCGGCAAGACCCCGTCGCAGCGGTACGCCGAGCTCGAGGCCGAGTTCGGCGCATCCGCCTATCAGCGCGTCGACGCCCCCGCCTCGCCCGAGCAGAAGGCCGCTCTCTCCAAGCTGTCGGGCGACGCCGTCTCGGCGAGCGAGCTGGCCGGCGACCCCGTGACGGCGAAGCTGTCGCACGCGCCCGGCAACGGGGCGGCGATAGGCGGACTCAAGGTTCAGACCGAGTACGCCTGGTTCGCCGCACGCCCGTCCGGCACCGAGGACGTCTACAAGCTGTACGCCGAGAGCCTCAAGGGACCCGAGCACCTCGCACAGGTGCAGGAGGAGGCCCGGACGGTCGTCGCGGCGGCGCTGGGTTCCTAGGGCTGCGCGCGTCGGGAGCGTCCGTCCCGCGCCAGTAGGCTCGGCACCATGAGTTGGCTCGTCACCGGAGGCGCTGGGTACATCGGCGCGCACATCGTCCGCGCTCTCGCCGAGGCGGGTCTCGACCCGGTGGTCCTCGACGACCTGTCGAGCGGGCACGCGTCGTTCGTGCCCGAGGGGGTCCCCTTCGTCCAGGGCACGATCCTCGACCAGGCGCTCGTCGCGGACACCCTCCGGAACCACGGCGTCGAGGGCGTCATCCACGTCGCAGGTTTCAAGTACGCGGGCGTCTCGGTGCAGCGCCCCCTGCACACCTACGAGCAGAACGTCGAGGGCACCCGTGTCGTCCTCGCGGCGATGGCGGATGCCGGGGTCACGAACATCGTGTTCTCGTCGAGCGCGGCCGTCTACGGCACGCCCGACGTCCCGCTCGTCACGGAGGACCTGCCGAAGCGTCCCGCCTCGCCCTACGGCGAATCGAAGCTCATCGGCGAGTGGCTCATCGCCGCGCAGGGCGTCGCGACCGCGGCATCCGATACACCCCTTCGCCACACCTCGCTGCGGTACTTCAACGTCGTCGGCTCGGGCGACCCGTCCGTCTACGACACGAGCCCCCACAACCTCTTCCCGATCGTCTTCGAGATGCTGCTGAAGGGCGAGACCCCGCGCATCAACGGCGACGACTACGACACCCCCGACGGCACGAACGTGCGCGACTACGTCCACGTCGCCGACATCGCGGCCGCACACGTCGTCGCCGCCCAGCGCCTGCGCGCGGGCGAACCGGTCGAACCGGCCTACAACCTGGGTTCGCAGAACGGCCTGTCGGTGCGCGAGATCATGGATGCCGTCGCCCGCGTCACCGGCATCGCGTTCACCCCCGAGATCGCACCGCGCCGGGCCGGCGATCCCGACCGCATCGTCGCCACCGGCGAGCTCGCCGCCCGCGACCTCGACTGGAAGATGCGCTACACCGTCGACGAGATGGTGCGCACGGGCTGGGACGCGCGTCGCAACGCGGGCTGAGCCGCGCTGATCGTCGCCGACCGCGTCAGCCCGACGCGCGGGCGATGAGCCTCGTCGGGACGACCGTGCGCGTCGGCGCCTCGCCGTCGAGCGTCGCGGCGAGAGCGGCGACGGCGGCCTCGCCGAGCGCGGCGAAGTCCTGGCGGACGGTCGTCAGCGGTGGGCGGTAGTCCGCGGCATCCGCCACATCGTCGAACCCGATGACGGCGACGTCGTCGCGTCCGGCCTCGGCGAGCGCGCGCAGGACACCGAGCGCCATCTGGTCGTTCGCGGCGAACACGGCGTCCACGCCGGGGTCCGCGGCGAGGACGACACCCGCCGCGTGTCCGGATGCCGCGCCCCAGTCCCCGCGCAGCGGCTCTCGCGGCGTCAGCCCCTCGAGCGCGCTTCGCCAGCCGCGCTCGCGCTCCGCGGCGGCGAACGAACCGGTCGGACCGGCGACGTGCGCGATCGTACGGCGGCCGGCATCCTTCAACCGGCGTGTGGCCGCCTCGGCTCCGCCCGCGTGGTCGGACTGGACGGTCGCGAACCCACCGCCGGGCGAATCGACGGCGACGAGCGCGAGCCCCGTCGGCGGGCTGACGCCCTCGGCGATCGCGGTCGCCTCGTTGAGGACGATCGCGCCGTCCACCCCGAGGTCGTGCAGCCGGTCGAACGCGTCGGCGATCTCCGCGCGTTCGGCCAGGGAGACGAGCGTGACCGCCAGGTCGCGCCGGGCGGCGGCGGACGCTACGGCCTCGAGCATCCGGGAGTTCCCGACGGTCGCCAGGGTCGCAACGATCACGCCGATCGTGCCGGAGCGCCCGGTGCGCAGCGCCCGGGCGGCGCGATGCGGGCGGTAGCCGAGGTCGGCCATCGCCGCCTCGATACGGGCCCGGGTCTCGGGATCGACCCGCGGGCTGCCGTTGACGACCCGCGAGACGGTCTGTCCCGAGACGCCCGCAGCTGCGGCCACGTCGGCCATCGAGACGCGTCGCTGCACGGCATCCTCCCGGTGCGGCCCCGGCACCGACTCCGGAGATCCGCGTGATGTTGACGATAACACGACCCTCGGCTACCGTGTTGACGTGAACACGACGGAGTTCGAGCCCACGCCCGCGGAGATGACCGAGCTCGGCGCCGGCGTCGTCAAGCGCAGCACCCGCCTCGCCGACGGCCGCGAGCTGATCTACTTCGACGACCCCGGCACGGCCCTCGGCCCCGAGCGCGCCGTCGACGCCCGCGACCTCGGCGCGCGGCCGGAGACCGCCACGATGCGCCAGGACGTCCTCACCGGGGACTGGGTGTCGGTGGCGGCCAACCGGCAGAACCGCGCGTTCCTGCCGCCCGCCGAGCTCGACCCTCTGGCACCGCAGTCGGACACGAACCCGTCCGAGATCCCGTCGGTGTACGACGTCGCCGTCTTCGAGAACAAGTCGCCGTCGTTCGGCCCCGCCCTCGCGGAAGCGACCGATGACGTGCCCGCGGCGACCGACCCACCGCGCGGGCTCGACGACCTGGCCCACCTCGGGCTCGGCCGCACCCGCACGAGCGTCGGCCGCACCGAGGTCGTCTGCTTCTCCCCCGCGCGCACCGGCTCGTTCGGTACGCAGACCGTCACCCGCGCCCGCACCGTGATCGAGGCCTGGGCCGACCGCACCGCCGCCCTGTCGGCCCTTCCCGGCATCGAGCAGGTCTTCCCCTTCGAGAACCGCGGCGAGGCGATCGGGGTGACGCTGCAGCATCCGCACGGTCAGATCTACGCCTACCCGTACGTCACCCCGCGCACGACCCGCCTGCTGGATTCGATCGACCGGACCGCTCCCGACCTCTTCCAGCGCATCCTCGAGTTCGAGCAGGCCGGTCCCCGCGTCCTGCTGCGCGGCGAGCACTGGACGGCTTTCGTGCCCTTCGCCGCGCGCTGGCCGCTGGAGATCCACATGCTCCCGCACCGTCACGTCGCCGACTTCGCGGCGCTCTCGGAGCCCGAGAAGGACGAGCTCGCGCCGCTGTACCTGCGCCTGCTGCGCGGCGTCGACGCGCTCTACGACTCCGAGACCCCCTACATCGCCGCCTGGCACCAGGCGCCGGTCCACGTCGGCCGCGACACCGTGCGACTGAGCCTGCAGCTCACGAGTCCCCGTCGCGCCGCCGACAAGCTCAAGTTCCTCGCCGGATCCGAGGCCGCCATGGGCGCCTGGATCGGCGACGTCCCCCCGGAGGACGCCGCCGCGCGCCTCCGCACCGCCATCGAAGGGATCACCCTGTGACCGCTGCCGGCGAGGCCCACGGCCTCTTCTCGACCCTCACCGGCAGCGAGCCGGTCGGCCTCTGGTCGGCGCCCGGGCGCGTCAACCTGATCGGCGAGCACACCGACTACAACGACGGGTTCGTCTTCCCGTTCGCGACGCCCCACCGCACGCACGTCGCGCTCGGCCGTCGCTCGGACGGCCGCATCCGCGTCGTCTCCACCTTCGACACCGAGCCCGTCGAGGTGGCCCTCGCCGACCTCGACGCGCTGTTCCCCGGCCGCCGCGACGAGGTCGTCGAGTGGGCCCGGTACCCGCTCGGTGTCGCGTGGGCGCTGCTGCAGGCGACCGGGACGGATGCCGCATCCGTCACCGGCGTCGACCTGGCCTTCGCGTCGGACGTCCCCGTCGGCGCCGGTCTGTCGTCGTCGGCGGCCATCGAGGGAGCGACCGGATCTGCCCTCAACGACGTGTGGGGGCTCGGCCTCGACCGCGTCGCTCTCGCGCAAGCCGGACGCCGCGCCGAGAACGAGGCGGTCGGCGCCCCGACCGGGATCATGGACCAGATGGCGTCGATGCTCGGTGAGACGGATGCCGGCACCTTCCTCGACTGCCGAAGCCTCGACGCCCAGGTGGTCGCCCTCGGCTTCGACGCCGCGGGGCTGGAGCTCATGGTCATCGACACGCGCGTCGCGCACGCGCACTCGACGGGCGGTTACCGCGAGCGGCGGGAGGCCTGCGAGCGCGGCGCGGCGGCGATGGGTGTTCCCGCACTGCGCGACGTGAGGGTCGATGAGCTGCCCCGGGTCGAAGAGCTCGTGGACGAGGTCACCTACCGCCGCGTGCGTCACGTCGTCACGGAGGACCAGCGTGTGCTCGACACCGTCCGCACCCTCCGTGAGCAGGGCCCCCGCGCGATCGGCGAGCTGCTGTATGCGTCGCACGCCTCGATGCGCGACGACTTCGAGATCTCGGTGCCCGAGCTCGACCTCGCCGTCGAGACGGCGCGCGAGAACGGCGCGATCGGCGCACGGATGACCGGCGGCGGCTTCGGCGGCTCCGCGATCGCACTCGTCGAGCGTGCCGCCGTCCCGGCTGTGCGCGACGCGGTGCTCGCTGCCTTCGCCGCGGCCGGGTACACCGAACCGCACGTATTCACCGTGCGACCGTCCGAAGGCGCCCGCCGCGACGGCTGACCGGCGTTACGGCTCGGTAAAGCCGGCGATCCACCCGTGCGCCGTCGGCGGGTGGAGGGCAGGATGGACCCATGCCCTTCGCCACCACCCCCGCCGCCGGCACGCCCCTCCTCCAGGTGCGCGACCTCGCGGTCGAGTTCCAGACCATCGACGGAGCGGTGCGCGCCGTGGAGGGTGTCGACCTCGACCTGGCCGCCGGTGAGACGGTCGCCATCGTCGGCGAGTCGGGCTCGGGCAAGTCGACGACCGCGATGGCGGTGATCGGCCTGCTGGCCGGCAACGGCAAGGTCGCGCAGGGCAGCATCCGCCTCGACGGGCAGGAGCTCGTCGGAGCGTCGGAGGCGACGATGCGCGGCATCCGCGGAGCCCAGATCGGACTCGTGCCGCAGGACCCGATGTCGAACCTCAACCCGACCTCGAAGATCGGCACGCAGGTCGCCGAGACCCTCCTCGCGCACGGGCTGGCGACGAAGAAGGACGTCGACCGGAAGGTCGTCGAGACCCTCGCGGCAGCAGGGCTCCCGAACGCCGAGGAGCGCGCGAAGCAGTACCCGCACGAGTTCTCGGGCGGCATGCGCCAGCGCGCGCTCATCGCCATCGGGCTCGCCTGCAACCCCCGTCTGCTCATCGCGGACGAGCCCACGAGCGCGCTCGACGTGACGGTGCAGAAGACGATCCTCGACCAGCTCGGCCGCATGACCACCGAGCTCGGCACCTCGGTCCTCCTCATCACGCACGACCTCGGGCTCGCCGCCGAGCGCGCCGCCCGTGTCGTCGTCATGCACCGCGGGCGCATCGTCGAGCAGGGCCCCGCCCGGCAGATCCTCGAAGAGCCGCAGCATCCGTATACCCAGTCCCTCGTGAAGGCGGCCCCGTCCGTCGCGGTCGCGCGTCTGCGGCCCGAGGCATTCACCGCGCCGACCCCGGATGCCGCGGCGAAGCCGGTCGACAACATCGTCGAGGTCGAGGGGCTCACCAAGCTCTACAACGTTCGTGGCCAGAAGGAGGACTTCGCGGCCGTCAAGGACGTGTCCTTCTCGATCCCCCGCGGCGAGACCGTCGCGATCGTCGGCGAGTCCGGCTCGGGCAAGACGACGACGGCGCGGATGCTGCTGAAGGTCGTCGACCCGACGGAGGGGACGATCCGCTTCGACGGCACGGATGTGGCATCCCTCAGGGGACGTCAGCTGCGGGAGTTCCGTCAGAAGGTGCAGCCGATCTTCCAGGACCCGTATTCGTCGCTGAATCCGATGTTCACGATCGAGCGCATCGTCCAGGAGCCCCTCGACTTCTACAGCCGCGGCTCCGCGAAGGACCGTGCCGCTCGGGTGCGGAAGCTGCTCGACGATGTCGCGCTGCCGGAGTCGGCGCTGCGTCGCTACCCGTCGGAGCTCTCGGGCGGCCAGCGCCAGCGCGTCGCCATCGCGCGCGCCCTCGCACTCTCCCCCGAGCTCATCGTCTGCGACGAGCCCGTGTCGGCCCTGGACGTGCTCGTGCAGGACCAGATCCTCTCGCTGCTGCGCGACCTGCAGACCGAGTACGGCCTGAGCTACCTGTTCATCTCGCACGACCTCGCCGTCGTGCGCCTCATCAGCGACTACGTGTGCGTCATGAAGGACGGCGCACTCGTCGAAGCCGCCTCGAGCGAAGAGATCTTCACCAACCCGCGCGACCCGTACACCCGCAACCTGCTCGCCTCGATCCCCGGCAACGAGCTCGACATCGCCGTCTGACCCGCGAGAACCGAACTCGGAACCGCCCCGGAGGGTGGCCGGCGAAGCGATCCCCCGCAGCGGCTACCCCTCGCTGATCAAGGAACCGCCGAGTTGCCCAGTCCGCCCGAGAGGTAGGCCGCGACGAGACCGGAGACCACGACGACGAGCGGCGCGATCACGGCGATCAGCCGCCGCCGGCTCATGCTCAGCGCCCGCGGGTGCGGGGGTCCATGGCCTCGCGGAGCGCCTCGCCGAACAGGGTGAACCCGAGGGCGGTGATGGCGATGCAGATGCCGGGGAGGAACGCGAGCCACGGCGCGATGGCGAGCTCAGCCTGCGCGTAGGTGAGCATGCGCCCCCATTCCGCCGTTTCGGGGCGGCCGCCGCCGAGGCCGAGGAACGACAGAGCGGCGGCGTCGATGACGGCCGTCGCCAGCGACAGCGTGCCCTGCACGATGACCGGGCCGACCGCATTGGGCAGCACGTGCGTCATGGTGATGCGCCCGCGACCGAGGCCGAGGGTCTGCGCCGAGAGGACGTAGTCGGCCGAGCGCTGCTGCAGCATCGAGGCGCGCAGCAGGCGCGCGAAGATCGGGACCTGTGCGACACCGATGGCGATCATGACCGAGTTCTGGTTCTGCCCGAGGATCGCCGCGATCGAGACGGCGAGGAGCAGGCTCGGCACCGAGAGCAGGATGTCGACGAGTCGCATGATCAGGTTGTCGACCCAGCCGCCGAACGTACCGGCGATGAGCCCCAGCAGCATCCCGCCGATGAGGCCGTAGGCCGTGGAGACGACACCGATGACGAGGGACGCCCGGGCGCCCCAGATGAGCTTCGACAGGACGTCGCCGCCGAACCGGTCGAGGCCGAGCGGGAACGAAGCGATCTCGCCGGGTCCGGGGATGAAGGTCGGGGTGATCTCGCGTGCGCCGGGCAGGGCCGTCTCGGGATACGGCGCGAGCAGCGGCGCGAGGAGGGCCACGAGGACGAACAGCAGCACGATGGCGAGACCCGCCCAGGCGGTGGGGCTGCGGCGCAGGCGCCGGAACACGTCGTGCCAGAAGCCGCCGCGCGGCGCGCCGCCGCTGCCGGCCTTGAGGTCGACGGCGGTCGCGTCCTCAGCGGGGCTGCCGCCGGCTGCGGGGGGAAGGACGGTGCTCATGAGACCCTCACTCTCGGGTCGATCAGGCTGTACGAGACGTCGACGAGCAGGTTGATGAGCGCGTAGACGACCGCGATGAAGATGATGAAGCCCTGGAGGACCGGGAAGTCGCGGTTGAAGATCGCCCCCGCGAGGAACGACCCGATGCCGGGGAACGCGAAGACGGTCTCGGTGAGGATCGCCCCCGACAGGAGCAGACCCGCCTGCAGGCCGATCGTCGTGATCACCGGCAGCATCGCGTTGCGGAGGATGAACCGGTTGCGCAGCAGCGCCCCCGGCACGCCCTTCGCCTTGCCGGTGCGCACGTAATCGGCGTTCTGGACTTCGAGGACGGATGCCCGGGTGATGCGCACGATGATGGCGAGGGGGATCGTGCCGAGCGCCAGCGCGGGCAGGATCAGGTGCAGGACGGCATCCCAGGCCGCGTCGAACTCCCCGGTGATGAGACCGTCGAACACGTAGAAGTTCGTGTAGTGGGTCGCGTCGATGCGGGGGCTCTGACGCCCGTCGGAGGGCAGCCAGCCCAGCTGGACGGCGAAGACGTACTTGAGGATGAAGGCCAGGAAGAAGACCGGCACGACGATGCCGAGCAGGCTGAACACGACCGCGGCGCTGTCGGCCGCCTTGCCGTGGCGGCGCGCTGCCCAGTACCCGAGGGGCACACCGACGCCGACGGCGATGACCAGCGCGGCGATCGAGAGCTCGATCGTCGCGGGGAAGCGGCGGAGGAACTCCTCGAGCACCTGCCGACTGGTCTGCAGCGAGCTGCCGAAGTCGCCGGAGAGGAGCCTGCCGATCCAGGTGAAGTACTGCTCGAGGAGCGGCCGGTCGAAGCCGTAGAGCTCGTTGATGCGGGCCACCGCTTCGGGGGTCGACTTCTCGCCGAGCAGGGCCTGGGCGGGCCCTCCGGGGAGGGTCCGCACCCACCAGAACAGGAGGATGCTCAGGCCGAGGAGGGTGGGGATCAGCAGCAGGAGTCTTTTGCCGATGGTTCGCAGCACGGGTGTCGCTTTCGTGGAGGGCGGTGCGGGGCGGGAGGATCTCCCGCCCCGCACCGGTCAGGCGGCCGAAGCCACCCCGATCGGCTTACTTCGTGAGGACGATCTCGCTGAACACCTCATCGTTCACCGGGCTCGCCGGGTAGCTCTCGACGCGCGGGTCGAAGGCCAGGGTGGGAGCCGGGTGGGCGAGCGGGACACCGGGGATGAACTCGGCGACCTGCTCGTTGATGTCGGAGTAGACCTGCGTCTGCTCGTCGAGGTCCGCGATCCCGCGGGCGTCGGTGAGAGCCTCGAACAGCTCGGGGTTGTCGAAGCCCCACTCCGCCGACTTCTGGCCGAAGAAGACGCCCAGGAAGTTGTCGGTGTCGTTGTAGTCGCCCGTCCAGCCGAGCAGGTGGATGCCGTGGTCCGTGCCGCCGGTGATGAGGTCGAGGTATTCGCCCCACTCATTCGACTGCGGCGTGGTCTCGACGCCGACCTCGTTCAGCTGCGACGAGAGGACGGTGAAGATCTGCTCGGGGTCCGGCATGTACGGACGCGAGACGTTGACCGGGTAGTTGAAGGTCAGCGTGAGCGGGTTGGACTCGTCGTAGCCGGCCTCGGCGAGCAGCTGCTTCGCCTTCTCGGGGTCGTAGTCGTACGTCGTGACGTCGGCGTTCCAGCCGTTCACGGTCGGCGGCATGAACTGCGTCGCCTTCTCGGTGCCCTCGGGGAGGACCTGCGAGATGAGCGCATCCTTATCGACCGCGTAGGAGAGCGCCTCACGGACCTTCGGGTCCTGCAGCTCGGGGACCGCCTGGTTGAAGGCGAGGTACAGGATCGTGAACGGCGGACGCGACACCATGGTGTAGCCGTCCTCTTCGAGAGCGGCCGTGTCGGCGGGGCCGACGAGGTCGTAACCGTCGATCGAGCCGGACTCGAGCGCCTGGCGGCGTGCGGTCGGGTCGTCGATCACGCGGAAGATGATCTCGTCGATCTGGCCGGCGTCGCCCCAGTAGTCCTCGTAGGAGCTCAGCGTCAGCTGCTCGCCCGGCGACCACTCGTCGAACTTGTAGGGGCCGGTGCCCACGGGGTGGCCCATCGCGTACTCGCTGAGCGTCGGAGCCTCGGCGGTGCCGCCGACCTCATCCGCGCTGTACTCCTCGAGAGCGGTCGGCGACTGCATCCCGAAGGCGGGGAGCGAGAGCGCCGCGACGAAACCGGCGAACGGCTTCTTCAGGGCGATGGTGACCGATGTGTCTCCATCCGGGGTGCAGGAGTCGTAGACGGCGGTGTCGGGGCTCGACGCGTAGCCCTTGAAGAGCTTGTTGTAGTAGTAGCCGAGCGCCTCGCTGGCGGCCAGGCCCTCCCAGTTGTACCAGCGGTCGAAGTTGAAGCAGACGGCCTCCGCGTTGAACGGGGTGCCGTCGTGGAAGGTGACGCCTTCCTTGAGCGCGAAGGTGTAGCTCAGCGAGTCGTCCGAGGTCTCCCACGACTCCGCGAGCAGCGGCGCCGGGTCGGCCGTGCCGGGCTCGGTGCCGACGAGGCCCTCGAAGATCTGACGCGAGACGCGGAAGGTCTCGCCGTCCTGGGCGAACGCGGGGTCGAGGCTGGCCGGGTCGGCCGACGCGCCGAAGACGAACGTGCCGTCGACGTCGGCCGCGCCTTCGCCCTCGCCGCTCTCGCCGCGCTGACTGGCGCACGCGCTGAGCGCGAGCGCACCGATGATGAGGGCCGCGGCGCCCGCGACCACCCGCTTCCTGGAAATGGGGAGCATTGCTGTGCACCTTCCGATGAGGCTCGTCGGCAACGCGCCGGGTGGGCGGCGCTGCCGAAGGGATGCCGCTGACGCTACCTGCCGCACTGCGGGCAAGCGGTTACATCTGCATCTCGATCGTGTTTCTTCCTGCGGGCTACCGTAGACGAATGGCCCGCTCCCGCGACCCGATCGACCCGCCTGTCGCGAGACTGTCCGACGGGCGGCAGGCGCGCATCGTGCCCGGCCGCTTCGCCGGCGGGTGGGAACTCATCGTCGACACGACGCCGCAGTCGCACGTCGACCTCGACGATCCGTCGCACCTGCACTTCGAGTACGTCGCCCGCATGGGCGCCGTGATCGACCAGATCGGGATGCCGGGCGAACCCCTCACTGCCGTGCACCTCGGCGCGGGCGCCATGACCCTCCCCAGGTACGTCGAGCACACGCGTCCGGGGTCGCGTCAGCAGGTCATCGAGCTCGAGCAGGCGCTCATCGACCTGGTCCGCGAGCATCTGCCGCTCCCGCGCACGGGGCAGCTCCGGGTACGCATCGGCGACGCGCGCGACGTCGCGGCACGCCTGCCGGCGGGCGTCGTGGGCAACGCCGACCTCGTCGTCTCGGACGTCTTCGCCGGTGCGCAGACACCCGCGCACATCACGAGCGTGGAGTATTACCGCATCCTGGCGGGGCTCCTCGCCCCCACCGGCATCCTGCTGGTGAACATCGCCGACGGCAGCGGGCTGGCCTTCGCGCGGCGCCAGGTCGCGACGGTGCGGTCGGTGCTCGAGCACGTCGTGCTGCTGGCCGAGGTGCGCACCCTCAAGAGCGGCCGATTCGGCAACATCGTCATCGCCGCGTCGCCGGCGCCGCTGCCGATGGACTGGCTGCCCCGGCTCATGGCGGCGGGGCCGCACCCGGCGAAGGTCGCCCACGGCGCCGAGCTCGAGGCGTTCGCGCGCGGTGCGCGGATCATGACGGATGCCGACGCCACCGCGTCGCCGAAGCCCGCGGCATCCGTCTTCGACCGCTGAGGCCACGACGCGCGGCGCGCCCTCAGCCGATTCCGGGCACCGCCCGGCGACACTGGAGGCACACGTCGCTGGGTGGGAAGGAATGGCCGTGGGCTTCATCAAGGGATACGACCCGGAGACACTCCGAGAGATCGTCGACCTCGACGAATGCCAGGCTCGGCTCGTCGAGCTCGGCGAGCAGCGCAGCCTCGCGGCGATGCTCGAGAAGGTCTGGCTCCTGAAGGTCACCGGGCGTCTCGACGACGCTCTCGTCGTCTCGGAGGAGTCCGTCCGCCTCGCGCGGATGGCCGGCACGCGCAAGGACCTGCTGCGGGCCCGCATGCTGCACGCCACCGTCCAGCAGTTCCGCGGCGCGTACGCGGCGGCGATCCACGAGCTCAACACGTGCGTCGAGGAGGCCGAGGGCCAGGGCTGGGCCGCGGTCGCCGCGTTCGGCTGCCAGCACCGCGGCAAGGTGCACTTCGACGCGGGAGACGACGCCTCAGCGCGGGCGGACTTCAAGAAGGCGCTCTTCCTGCGCCAGGAGGCCGGTGCCCCCGAGGAGCAGCTGGAGTCCACACTCCTCGCGATCGACGCCGTGGACCGGCGCCGCAACCGTTCCACGGTCGCGAGCTGAGCCGTTACGGGCGAGTGTCGTACATCCGTTCTATCGTGCTGGCATGAGTGATCTCATCGACGTCCGCCGCGAGGCGGAGTCCCTGCTGGGGCAGCTGCTCGACGACTCGTGGAGCTTCGCCTTCGACAACGCGAAGCGACGCGCGGGCGCGTGCGACTACCTGCGCAAACGCATCACGCTCTCGCGCTACCTGGCTGTGCGGTACGACGCGGAGACCAACCGGCAGACGATCCTGCACGAGATCGCCCACGCGATCGCCGGCGCCGCTGCGGGCCACGGCGCGGATTGGAAGCGCGTCGCGCGCTCACTCGGCTACACCGGCGGGGTGACGCACCGCGGTGAGACGGCGACGGAGCTCGCCCCCTGGGTCGGGGTGTGCCCCGCCGGTCACGTCGCCTACCGGCACCGCAAGGCGACGCGCGCGACCTCGTGCGCGCGCTGCGCACCGACCTTCGACCCGCGTCACCTCATCACGTGGCGACGCCGGGAGATCACCGCCGAGACCCGACGCGCGGCCCTCACTCCGCGCTGACCGCCTCGTACGCGCGCCACACGCCGTCCCGCAGGACCGGCACCGCGTCGTCGGCGTCGTGGACTGCGGCGGCGAGCACCTCGGCGCGCCGGTCGACCTCGAGGAGCTCCTGCCCCGATCCGCTCGCCGTCAGCAGGTGTCGGACGGCGGAGCGCAGGCCGCGGAACGACTCGGACGCCGCGGCCGCCTCCGGCGAGGAATGGTCGAGCCCGAGCGCCTCGAGGGCGGCGAAGACCGCGCCGGCCCCAAGCTGGTCCTCGACGGAGAATCGGAGCATCGCAGCATCCTTCGGTCCGGAGAGCTCCCCCGCGGCGATCACGTTGACGCTCGTCCGCGCAGCGCGGCGGTTCTGTTCGGCCAGCACCGCACGGGCGACCGCCGTCGCATTGCGAAGGCACCCCAGGAAGACGACCGCACCGGCGTCGGCAGCCGCGGAGGCGACGGCGGCACCGTTGCGGGAGACGGCGTGCGCGGTGTCGTCGTGCGGTACCGCCTCGCCGCCGGCGACCTGCGCCGACACGGTCGACGAGAAGCGCAGCACGTCGACGACCACGACGACGTCGGCGGGGGCGAGCCGGCGGAGGCCCTCCTGCCCCCAGTCGAAGCGCAGCTGGTAGCGGGACTGGTCGAACGGGCTCGCGGTCATCCCTCCAGCGTACGAGCGTCGACGACCGGCTTCAGCGCCACAGCGAGCCGCAGCACATTCCGCGCCGTGCGCTGCAGCTCACCGCGGGTGATCCCCTCCGCCCGGGCGAGGGAGTCGAGGATCGTCGTGTCCGCGTACGCCTGCGGCGCACCGTCCTTCTTCACGCCGCCCGGCATGAGGACGTCCACCTGCGCGCGGACCCGGTACGCGTTGTCCTCGAGGGCGGGGAAGTCGGGGTCGACGGACTCCTCGATCCACCAGTCGGTGATGACGGTGCCCTCATAACCCCACTCCTCGCGGAGGACGACCGTCACGAGGTCGTGGTGATAGTGCGCCCACACGCCGTTGATCTGGTTGTAGGAGGTCATGATCAGGCGGGGCGCGGCCTCGCGGACGCAGATCTCGAAGCCGCGCAGGTAGATCTCCCGAAGGGCCCGCTCGGAGACCCGCGAATCGTTGCGGGTGCGATTGGTCTCCTGGTTGTTGGCGGCGAAGTGCTTCGGGCAGGCCGCGAGCCCGGCACTCTGCACACCGCGCACGACGGCCGCGGCGATGCGTCCCGAGACGACCGGGTCCTCGCTGAAGTACTCGAAGTTCCGGCCGCACAGCGGGTCCCGGTGGATGTTCATGCCGGGGCTCAGCAGGACGTCCGAGCCCTTGCGCAGCATCTCCTGCCCGTGCAGGGCGGCGAGCTCCTCGATGAGGGCGACGTTCCAGGTCGAGGCGAACGCCGTCCCCGACGGCAGCAGCGAGGCGTATGCGGACAGCCGGATGCCGCTCGGACCGTCGGTCGTGGTGATCGGCGGCACCCCCTTGGCGCGCAGCGACTCGGACACCCCGCCCAGCACACCGGCGTTGCCGGCGGCTCCCAGCGGGCTGTCCATCGTGACGTCGCCGCGGGCGAGCAGTGAGAGCTCCTCGTCGCTGAGCTGCGCGACGAAGTCATCGAGGGACGCGCTGCCGCGCGCGACGTCGGAGAGATCGATACCCCGGTCCCCCGTCGGCGGGATCTCGGCGGGCAGAGCGGAGAGGATCCGCTCTGCCCGTGAGACCGTGCGCCGGGGCACGGTCTCACGGGCGATGACGGCGGAGCCGTCTGCAGCACGGGCGAGCGTGAGGCGCTCGAAGGCGTGGACGGGGGCGGCGACCTCGGCGGCGGTGCGCACCACCCGGGTCTCGGGCACCTCGAACCCGGCGACGCGCGAGGCCGAGCGCACGTCGGTCCCCACGAACACGGGGTACGCGCCCGCCTCGAGGACCCACGCGTTCCGGGTGCCGGTCACACCGCTGTCGTCGTACGACGCGAGGTCGTCGAGACGCACTCCGAGGCGGATCGTCTCGCTCTGCCCCGGCGCGAGCAGCCCCGTCTTGGCGAACGCCGCCAGCTGACGGGCGGGCTTGCCGAGGGCTCCATCGGGGGCACCGGTGTAGACCTGCACGACCTCCTTGCCGGCGCGCTCCCCGGTGTTGGTGACGACGACATCGAGGGTCAGGGTGCCGGCGTCCGTGGTCGACGTCGCCGACAGGTCGAAGGTCGTGTACGACAGACCGTGTCCGAAGGGGAACAGCACGCGGTCGGGCGCGAAGGTCTCGAAGTAGCGGTAACCGACGAAGACGTCCTCGGCGTAGACATTGACGTCGAGGCCGCCGAAGTTCGAGGAGCTCGGGTAGTCCTCGTAGCTGCGCGCGATGGTGTCGGTGAGCTTGCCGCTGGGCGTCGATTCGCCCGCCAGCACACCCGCGACCGCGCGGGCGCCCTCCATGCCGCCCTGCCAGGCGAACAGGACGGCGCTGATCCGGTCGCCGTAGTCGACGATCCACGAGAGGTCCATCACGTTCCCCGCGTCGATGACGACGACCACGCGGTCGAAGTGAGTGGTGACGGCGTCGAGGAGGGTGCGCTCCGCCGAGGTCAGGTAGTAGCTCCCGGCCTCGAGGATGCTGTCGCGCGCCTCGCCGGCCGCGCGACCGATGGCGACGACCGCGGTATCGGCGCGAGAGGCGGCGGCTGCGACGTCGACGTCGTCGATCGGCATCTCCGGGAAGTGGTGCGGCCACTGGCCCCAGTCGGCGGTGAACACCGGACGGTTCTCGGCGCACCAGGTCGAGTAGACGGTCGCGAGTTCGTCGTCGACGCGGACGCCCGCGTCGCGGAGCCCCGCGAGCAGGTTCCAGATGTAGGGCACCTTCACGTCGCCGCCCGAGCCGTAACCGACGGCGAACCAGTCGACCTGGACCCGGCCGAACACGGCGACGGCGCGCTCGCCCAGCGGCAGGGTGCCGTCGTTGGTCAGGAGTACGACCCCCTCGGCCGCGGCCGTGCGCGCGATCTCGGCGAGCGCCGGGTCGAGGGTCGGGTCGGTGTCGAGCAGCATCGACGAGATCTGCGCGACGGACTCGACGGGGGCGAGGGTGTGCGAGCGGTCGCCGGATTCGATGGCGGGTTCGAGAGGCATGGGGGTCTTTCGCGGAGTCGCCGGAGCGAGGAGGGCCTGAGAGCGCTCCCAACGTATCCGGTACCACGGAGGAATGCGAGAGTGGACGCATGCGGATCCTCCTCAAGCTCGAGCTCGACTGCACCGCCGACGCCGCCTGGCGCGCCCTGCACTCCCCGCGCGCGGTGACCGAGCTGTACGGGCCGCTGCTCGACATGGGTCCCATGGCCGCGGCGCTTCCGACCTCGTTCGAGCCTGGAGCCGACGTGCCGGTCGAGATCCGCGCACTCGGCCTCATCCCGGTCGGTCAGCAGCTCATCCACGCGAGCGACCGGTACACCGAGGACACGAACGGTCCGGTGCGGATCTTCCGCGACAGCGGCATCCCCCTCACCGGTCCCCTCGCAGCCCTCGACGTCTGGGACCACCAGATGGCGGTGAGCCCTCTGCCGGGCGATCCGTCGAAGACGCTGTGGCGTGACCGCCTCACGATCGGCGGCTCTGCGGCGCTGCCCCTCTGGCCGCTGCTGTGGGCGGCGTGGCAGTACCGCGGCATCCGCCTGCGTGCGCTCGCGCCCACGTGGTCCTACGACCCGCCCGCTGCCGAGGCCTGACGGACGGATGCCGCCCCTCCCCGTGACCCGGACAGATCACGCGGAGGGGCGACGGTCTCACTCCGACAACGCCTCGACGGGAGCGGTGCGCGTCGCGATCCGCGTGGGGGCGACCGCGGCCGCCAGGGTCAGCGCGGCCGTCGCCACGACGACGATCGCCACGGGAAGCCAGGGGACGGCCGGCGCGACGAACGTCGGCGACATCCACAGCGGCGGGACGGCGACCGACCCGAGGAGCGACTGCGCCGCGACCCAGCCGTAGAGGACACCCAGGGTCAGGCCGAACAGCAGCGCCGTGACGGTGACGTGGGCAGCCTCGATGAGCACCATCCGACGGATCTGCGCCGACGTCAGCCCGAGCGCGCGCAGCAGACCGAGCTCGCGCTTGCGCTGGACGACACCGATCGTGAGGAGGTTCACGAGGCCGACGGCGGCGATGACCGCGCTGACGGCGACCAGGCACATCATGACCGTCGAGAACACGTCCATCATCTCGTTGAAGGACGGGTCCGGCTCGCCGCCGCCCGAGGCCGTGACGAGGGCCTTGGCGGATTCGGCGGCGACCGCGAACATCACGACGAGCGCGACACCCATGACGACGCCGATGGCCATGCGGCTCGAGCGCTCCGGGTAGCGGACGGCGTTCTCCGCCGCCAGCCGCGCGGTGACGGACCTCCCGAACAGGCGCCCGGTCGCTCGCAGGAGCGGAGGCATGATCGAGACCGCGCTGATCGCGACGGCCGTGAAGCTGAACAGACCGCCGAAGAAGGCGACGAGCACACCGACGGGGCTGAGGAGACCGAGCAGCAGCCCCCCGCCGAGGAGGAGGGCGCCCAGCGCACCCAGCACGATGGCCGTGGTCTTGCGACCCCGACCCTCGGCGATCTCCTCGCGGGAGCGCTCGACGGACCCGCCGAGGGCCTCCAGGGGCGTGACGGTGAGCACGCGTCGCGACCCGGACCAGGCAGCGACCCACGTCGTCAGGGCGACGGCGATCGTCGGGAGGAGGAGCACCGGCTGCACGGGCGACCAGTCCGACGTGACCCCGAGGGCCCGATCGAGGAAGGGAACCGCGGCAAGCATCGCGAGGGTCGTCGCACCGAGCCCGAGGAGGGCGCCGATCGCGCCGACGGTCAGTCCCTGCCGCGCGACCTCGCTCCGCTGCGACCGGGCGGTCGCGCCGATCAGCCGCAGGAGGGCGATGCGCCGGGTGCGGCCGGCGATGATGGTCGAGAACGTGTTGGCCGTCACGATGGCGGCGACGTAGACGGCCACGGCGAGCAGGATGCCGCTCAGCAGAGCCAGCACGACGATCATCGTGTCGGATGAGCCGTACATCGGGTTGGCCCTGAGCACCGCGGAGATGTACCCGGTCGCGGACAGCAGGACGACACCGAAGGCCGTCGAGATGGCCGAGACGAGGATCGTCGCGCCCATCCCCCGCTCCCGCAGCCATGCGAGACGGGACGAGCGGGCAGCGCCGGGCACGGTGGCGACGGCGGCGGCCGGAGCGGTGAGGGTGGTCACGCCGTCACCTCCGTGCTGAGCATGTGGGCCGAGATCTGCTCGGCGCTCTGACGCGGCTTGTCGGCGACGATGCGCCCGTCGCCGAGGAAGAGCACGCGGTCGGCGTACGACGCCGCGACCGGGTCATGGGTGACCATTGCGATGGACTGACCGTGCTCGGCGCTCGCCGCAGCGAGCAGCGAGAGGACCTCGCGTCCGCTGCGGGAGTCGAGGTTGCCGGTCGGCTCGTCGGCGAACACCAGGTCGGGAGCGGTCGCGAGGGCGCGGGCGATCGCGACGCGCTGCTGCTGACCGCCCGAGAGCTGGTGCGGGCGGTGTCGCAGGCGGGGCCCGAGGCCCAGGGTCTCGACGAGACCGTCGATGCGCGTGCGCTCCTGCGAGGTCGGCCGGCGGCCGTCGAGGTCGAAGGGCAGCAGGATGTTGCCGATCGCGTCGAGGGCCGGGACGAGGTTGAAGGACTGGAAGACGAAGCCCACCCGGCGCCGGCGCAGGATCGTCAGCTCGACGTCGGAGAGGCCCGTGATGTCGGTGTCGCCGATCCAGACGCGGCCGGACGCGGGGGCATCCAGTCCGGCCATGATGTGCATGAGGGTGGACTTGCCCGAGCCCGAGGGTCCCATGATCGCGGTGAACTCCCCGCGGCGGATGCCGACGGTCACGTCATCGAGCGCGCGGACGATCGACTCGCCCCCGCCGTAGGTCTTGGTCAGGTGCTGGACGCGGGCGGCGAGGCCCAGGTCGGTGGTCGTGATCTCCATGCCTCCGACGCTACGGAGCAGGCCATCCGCGCCGCGTCGGCCTGACGGCGCCTCCGCATACATCGCGAGGATGATCCGGCATCCGCCATCGGGGCGGCCGCGTCAGGCCAGGCCGTGCTCGAACGCGAAGACGACGAGCTGCACGCGGTCGCGCAGGCTGAGCTTGGCGAGGATGCGACTGACATGGGTCTTCACGGTGGCCTCGGAGAGGAACTCCCGCGCCGCGATCTCGCCGTTGGACAGCCCTCGCGCCGCGAGCTGGAAGATCTCGCGCTCGCGCTCGGTGAGGGAGCCGAAGGACGGCGGGACCGGTCGGGTCTGCTCGCCGAGCGACGCGAACAGGTCGCGGGTCGCTGCGGCGGCGATGACGGACGACCCGGCGTGGACGGTGCGGATCGCCGCGAGCAGGAACTCGGGATCGGCGTCCTTCAGCAGGAACCCGCTCGCCCCGCGCTGGATGGCGCGTGCGGCCGCCTCGTCGAGGTCGAAGGTCGTCAGCATGACGACCTTGGGCGGATCCGGGTCGGCGAGCAGCGCCTCGGTCGCGGCGAGGCCGTCCATCACCGGCATCCGGATGTCCATCATGACGACGTCGGGGCGGGTCGCGCGGACGACCTCGATGGCCTGCGCGCCGTCGGAGGCCTCGCCGACGACCTCGAGGTCGGGCTGCGAGGCGACGACCATGCGGATGCCGGCGCGGAAGAGGGCCTGGTCGTCGACGAGGACGACGCGGATCGGGGTCATGCGGGGTCTCCAGAGGGGATCATGCGGCGGGCGCGCCGATCGGCAGCGACCCCGACACGAGGAAGGACGAGCCGGCCGGCGCGGCGTCCAGACGGCCGCCGATCAGCTGCGCCCGCTCGCGCATGCCGATGAGCCCGTGCCCGGGGGCGCGCTTCTCGCCCGCCGGCGCGGCGACGAGGTCGTTGCGCACCGAGAGATCGACGCGGTCGGGATGCCACGCGAGCGCGACGTCGACCCCGCCGTCGCCGCCGTGGCGGATCGCGTTGGTCAGGGCCTCCTGCAGGATCCGGTACACGGCGAGCTGCACCGACGCCGGAACCTCGGCCGTGGGAGCGGGGTCGACGTCGACGCGCAGCGGCGTGCCCGCCGCCCGCACCTGCGCATACAGCTGCTCGAGGTCGGCGAGCGTCGGCTGCGGCCCTTCGGCCTGCGAATGGCGCATCTGAGTGAGCAGCAGCCGCACGTCCGACAGCGCCGCACGCGCCGTCGACGAGATGGTGCCGAGGGCGTCGGACTGCGCCGCCGGATCGGATGCCGCGGCGTACCGCGCACCGTCGGACTGCGCGATGATGACGGCCAGTGAGTGCGCGACGATGTCGTGCATGTCGCGGGCGATGCGCGTGCGCTCCTGCTCGGCGGCCGTCTCGGCCTCGGCGCGCGACTGCGCCGCACGATTCGCCCGGGCGCGGAGCGCCGTGCGGACGAGGGCGCCCGCGGTCCACGAGAGACCGAGCGCGAAGAGGGCGGCCAGCAGGACGAAGATCAGGGTCGGGATGTCGGACAGCGAGCCCGTGCCGATGAACGCCCACCGGAAGAGGTAGGCCGTGATCGTCCCGGCGCCGAGGACGACGGAGGAGAGCCCCAGCCAGAAGACGCGGCGGGATCCATAGGCCGCCGTCGAGTACAGGACGGCGAAGATAGCGATGTCGGCGAAGCTCGGACCGCGGCCGAACCCCATCTGCACCACGGCGCCGACCCAGGCGACGGCGAGGGCGAAACCGGGCGAGAACCGTCGCAGGCCGAGGGCGCCGGCCATGAGGAAGACGACCGGGATCGCCGACCACCCGCCGATGGGTGACGACATCGTCCCGGTGTTCAACTCGTACGGCAGCGCCACCAGCGCGAACAGCACCGCGACGGCCGCATCGACGGCGGCCTGATAGGGGCGGAGCTTGCGGAACACTCCCCCGACGCTACGCGGTCGGGCCGGTGGCGGCATCCGCCCCCGGATGTATCCCGCGGTCAGTCGCGCTCGGCGGGGAGGTAGACCCGCAGCCCGTCGGGCACCGCGCGCACCCGCATCCGGAACCCGTCGGCGCCCACCTTCTCGAGCTCGCCGTCGTGCACCCAGATGTCCGGGGCGCTTCCGGCGCCCACCTCGAGGATGAAGTCGTCGTCGAGGATGCGTTCCAGATCGGATGCCGGGGGCATCACCCGGAGTGCGCGGAGGACCTTGACGGTGTTCCTCCCGAAGGCGAGCGACGCGACGGCCCGCAGCCGTGAGCCGCGCGCGTGATGCACACGGACGTCGATGACGGCGTCGTGCAGCGTCGCCCGCTGCATCGTCGCGATCCGCTCGGGGTCGTTGCGGCCCACCCCGGCGAACACCGACCACACCCGGGCCCGCTTGCCGCCGCGCGCGACGTCGACAGGGTGCGCGCCGTGGACCTCGCGCCAGGCGGCCACGGCGCCGCCCCACCACTTGCCGAGACTCGTGCGGCGCTCGCGCTCGGCGAGGAACTCGGGGTAAGCGCCGAGCGAGACAGCGTTGAGGACCGTGATCGGCTCGCTGCCGTCGACCGACACCTCGGCGACCGCGACGGGACGCACGTGTCCCGCCGCATACGCGTCGAGGCCGGCGTCGACGTCCTCGATGCCGGCCGATCGTGCGAAGTGGTTGAACGTGCCGTTTGGGAGGACGAGCAGGGTGAGGTCGTGGCGACGGGCGAGGTGCGCGGCGCGCGAGACCGATCCGTCGCCGCCGAGGATCGCGAGGACCTGGGGCGCGTGGTCACCGGCCACGGCCGCTGCGACGACCTCGTCGAGGGTCTCGTCCTCACCCAGACGGTGCACGGTGGCGCCCGGCATCCGTCGCTGCACATCGGGGACGCGGTCGGGCCGCCCCAGCGAGGCACCCGACCGGGCGTTGGCGACGACGAGGACCTCGGAACCGATGGGGGTGTCGCTCATCCCGCCACGCTAGGGGGCGCCCTGCGCCCCGCGCCTCCCCTTGACACCCCGGCGGCGGCGGCAGCGTCAGGCCGGGGACAGGGGGCGGTGCTCGAAGAAGGTCTGAAGGACGACGGTCGTGCGCGTGTTGACCGAGGCGGCGGAGCGGATGTCGCGGATCAGCCGCTCGAGGTCGCGCGGGGTGGCCACGCGCACGAACAGCATGTAGGCCGCGTCGCCGGCGATGGAGTGGCATGCCTCGATCTCGTCGAGGTGCGCGATGAGTTCGGGCGCGTTGTCGGGCTGGCCGGGATCGAGCGGGGTGATCTCGACGAACGCCGCGAGCGGCTTGCCCGCGACCTCGGGGTCGATGACCGCGCGGTAGCCCGCGATGAGGCCGCGCGCCTCGAGGCGGCGGACCCGCGCCTGCGTCGCGGAGACCGAGAGTCCGGCGACCGCGGAGAGGTCGGCGAGCGTCGCCCGGGCGTTGGCCGACAGGGCCGCGATGATCGCGGTGTCGGCGGTGTCGGTCTCGTCTGCGGCCACGCTCCGACGGTACCGCAGACGACATCGCACAGGATCCTTCCGGTGAGAGGCTCGAAATGCAGGAAATATTCTCGTAAGATCGTCAGGAAACCGTGAGGAGCCGATAGGAGGTCCGCCATGAGCACCGTCACCACGTCGACGATCATCGGAATGCCCGAGGTCGTCGAGGACGCCCGTCAGGCGGAGACCTCCGCGGCCTGGACGATGCTGCGGGATGCCGCGACCGCCCTCCAGGAGCTGCAGATCGCCGACGGCTCGGTGCCCGAGGCCGTCGACCACGACGCCGCCCGCGGTCACGTCGAGGCGATCACCGCCGGCATCCGATCGCTCGCCCCCGCCTTCCCGCATGATGCGGCCTACCTCGAGGCGAGCGTCCGGGACTTCAAGCGCTGGGTGTCCGAGGGCTTCGGCGTGCCCGACTTCCTCGACTCGCTCGTCGCCTTCCAGCCGCAGGAGCACCGCATCGACGGGCTCCGCCACCTCGTCGTGTTCCCGATGTACACGCAGAACGGCACCCGCGACCGCAAGGTCGAGGCCGTGCTCGTCGAGACGATCTGGCCGGAGTTCATCGCCGAGCTCGAGCAGACCTACACGAACCGGCTGTTCGTCTCGTTCCGTCTGCTCGACTTCACCCCCGGGTACGACACCAACTCGGCGGTCCTCTTCCCGGAGACCGTCGCCATGCGCGAGATCCCGACGTTCACGTGGGGTGCGATCTTCCAGGACCGCGAGGCGGCACGCTACCGCCGCGTCGTGCGGGCGGCATCCGAGATCACCCGCCTGGAGCTGCCCGAGGCCGCCGCCCGGCTGCTCGACGATCAGCGGCTGGCGGAGAAGACCTTCGTGATGTGGGACCTCATCCACGACCGCACCCACATGCGGGGCGACCTGCCGTTCGACCCGTTCATGATCAAGCAGCGGATGCCGTTCTTCCTGTACTCGCTGGAGGAGCTGCGGTGCGACCTGACCGCGTTCCGCGAGTGCGTCGCCATCGAGAAGGACCTGTCGGCGAAGGCGCAGCTGACGGATGCCGAAGCCGAGATGCTCGAGCACGCGGGCCTCGTGCAGTACGCCGTCCTCTTCGATCGCATCTTCCGCTTCGCGATCACCGGCACCCGCGTCCGCAACTACGACGGCCTCGGCGGTCAGCTGCTGTTCGCCTGGCTGCACCAGCGCGGCGTCCTGCACTGGACCGACACGTCGCTCGCGTTCGAGTGGGACCGCGTCGCCGACGCCGTGATCGCGCTGAGCGACGCGATCGACCGCCTCTACTGGGAGTCGATCGACCGCCCCAAGGTCGCCCACTGGCTCGCCGCCTACGACCTCGTCCGCCAGACGGTCACCCCCCACCCCGCCTCGCAGTGGGCGCGCGGCCTCTCTGACGAGATCCTCGCGGGACCCCCGAAGGGCTACACCGACGCCGTGATGGACGACGAGTTCCCGCTGTCGATGTTCTTCGAGGCCCTCGAGAAGAAGATGCGTCCCGTCATCGCCGGCGTCGCCGGCATCCGGGCCACCGACGCCTGATCCGCCGGCGGCCGGCTCCGGGGGGATGCCGGCCGCCGCGGATCAGTGCACCGGGCGGAGGACGAAGCCCGCGTGATGGAGGACGTCGCCGTGGAACTGGCCGAAAGCCCAGAATCCGGTGTCGTCGAGATAGGTGACCCGATCCCCGTCGATCCAGTAGCGGCCCGTGTAGGCGTCACGACGGCCGCCGCGCGTCTCCGTGTACCGTCCGTTCGACAGCAGGTGCTGCGTCATATCGCGGATGGTGTCGCGGTAGGCGCCCAGCCTCCCGTCCGCAGAGACACCCGAGCCCTCATCCTCAGGCCGCACCGGCACGCCGTCTCTGACCAACACCGCACCGTCGACGACCACGGCACGCAGCTGCCGTGGGTGGACGACGAGCTGATGGCGGATGCTGCTCGCCGAGACGGAGCCGGCGACGAGGGCGAACGAGGCCGGGTTGCCCGGAACGAGGTCGAAGGCATCGGATGCCGGTGGTTCCGCCTCGTCGAACACCGTGTCGACCAGGAGCGGAACGACCGACGCCCCCGAGCCGTCGATGCGTATCGGGTCCGGTGCGGCCCGGGCGACGATCCGCCCGCCCTCGGTGGCCAGATCTCCCGTCCTGACGTGTTCAGGGCTGACATGGACGCGCGCATCCGTGATCACCAGGGCGGGGATCGCGGTGTCGGTCGCGGTGTTCGTCATACTCTCAGTCTCGCCGAAGGGCGCCTACGCGGAAGGCCGCGTCACGGCCACCTACGACGCGCGCCCTTCGCGGGCTCAGTCCGCGGCGACGCCGCCCGCGGCTTCGCGGGACGAGGACGGGATGCCGGGACCCCCGGCATCCGCTTCGGTCGTCTCGGGCGCCTCGCGGTACTCCGCGGACAGGGTCCGATACGAGCGGGTCAGGAACGCGGCGAGCGCCGCCGCCACCATGATCAGCCCGCCGACGAGGAAGATCAGCGCGATGCCGCGCATCTCCCCCTCGCCGAGCAGCCACGACCAGGTGCGTCGGCCCTCGTCGGTGCGCAGATAGGGGATGACCCAGAACTCGGCGATCGGTGCGATCGCGAACGACGTGATCGGCCCGGTCGACACCTCGAGCGCCGTCGCGGCGCCGAACACCCGGCCCTGCCGCTCGAACGGGACGACCTTCTGGATCACCGTCTGCTCGGCGGACTCGATCACGGGGATGAGGGTCATGTACGCCCAGATTCCCAGCGCGTACAGCCACCACCACTCGCGCAGCGTGAACACCGCACCGAGGAGCCCCATGACGGCGACCGCCAGCAGGAGCGTGCGGATCGGGTTCTTCCCGAGGCCCTTCGCCGCGATGATGCCGCCGCCGATGAGGAAGCCGGTCGCCGTCACGGCCAGCACGGCACCCCAGATCCTGACGTCGAACAGCTCGAGTCCGTAGGGGTCCATCAGCGCCATGTAGAGGCCGCCGATGAGGTTGTTGAACGTCGAGAAGAGGATGAGCGCGAACAGTCCCGGGACGGCACGGATGGCCGCGGCCGCTCCTCGGATGTCGAGGATCTTCGACCCCGGATCGGGCGTCGGTTGATCCTCGGGGATGCGGACGAACAGCAGGTGGACGAGCGGCACCGCCGTGAAGGCGATCGCGACGGCGAGCGTCCATCCCATGCCGACCAGGCCGATCGCGAGGCCCGACAGCGCGCTCGTCACGATGAAGGCGATGCCCTGCACGGTGCCGACGAGCCCGTTGGCGTTCGCATGGCGTTCGGTGGGCACGAGGAGGGTCACCGTGGTGGACAGGGCGATGTTGCGGAGGTTCTCCACCACCGCGCCGATGAGGATGATGCTCGAGAACAGCCAGAACCAGGGGCCGCCGAGGTCGAGGATCGCGGACTCGGGCTGCGCGAGGTAGATGGCCCCGGCGGCGAGGAAGGCGGCCAGCGTGAACACGCCGGAGAACACCATCACGGCGTGCTTGCGGTACCGGTCGACGAGCGTGCCGAACACCATGCCGAAGATCGCGAGCAGCAGCATGTACGCGCCGCCGATGATGCCCGTCGCGAGCACCGACTCCGTCTCGAGGTAGACCCAGAAGGTCAGCGCGAACCAGAGGAAGCTCGTGGTGACGTTCGCGACGGCCGTGTTCACGAGCACGTGCAGGAAGGTGCGCATACCGCCCGGCGGAACCGTGCGCGTCGGAGTCGTCGCGTCGCTCATGCGGTGAGGGTAGCGCCGGGCGCCGACACGGGGAAGACAGAGGCCGCGGCGACCTAGGCTGGAGGGGTGACGACGCTCCACGACCCGACGATCCGTTCCTTCGCCAGCGACAACTACTCGGGCGTGCACCCCGAGGTCCTCGCCGCCCTCGCCGCCGCCAACGACGGGCACCAGATCGCCTACGGCGAGGACGTCTACACGGAGCGTCTGCAGCAGGTCTTCGCGCGTCACTTCGGCGAGGAGGCGCAGGCGTTCCCGGTCTTCAACGGCACCGGAGCGAACGTCACCGGCCTGCAGTCGATGCTGCCGCGGTGGGGAGCCGTGGTCGCGGCATCCACCGCCCACATCAACGTCGACGAAGGCGGCGCTCCCGAGAAGGTCGCCGGCATCAAGATCCTCAACGTGCCCACCGACGACGGCAAGCTGACCCCCGAGCTCGTCGACCGCGAGGCGTGGGGTTGGGGCGACGAGCACCGCGCGCAGCCGCTCGTCGTGTCGATCACCCAGTCGACCGAACTGGGCACGCTCTACACCCCCGACGAGATCCGCGCCCTCGCCGACCACGCGCACGCGCGCGGCATGCGGCTGCACCTCGACGGCGCGCGCCTGTCGAACGCCGCCGCAGCCCTCGACCTGCCGATCCGGGCCTTCACGCGCGACGCGGGAGTCGACGTCGTGAGCGCCGGCGGAACGAAGAACGGCGCCCTCGCTGCGGAGGCGATCGTCGTGCTCGACCCCGCGGCATCCGCAGGTCTCCCCTTCCTGCGCAAGCTCAACATGCAGCTCTCCTCGAAGATGCGCTTCGTGTCTGCACAGCTGATCGCGCTCTACGAGGACGACCTCTATCTGCGCAACGCACGTCACGCGAACGGGATGGCGGCACGCCTGCGCTCCGCGGTCGAGGCGGGTCTCGCGGACGGGTCGATCGCCGGGGTGCGCTTCAGCCAGCCGACGCAGGCCAACGGCGTCTTCGCGATCCTGCCCGACGGCGTGGCCGACCGGCTGCGCGAGTCGTTCCGCTTCTACGACTGGGACGCCTCGAAGAACGAGGTGCGCTGGATGTGCTCGTTCGACACGACCGAGTCCGACGTCGACGCGTTCGTCGCCGAGCTCTCCCGCCTGACGCGCGGCTGACGCCTACCGAAGCGCGCCGACCGAGGCGAGCGCCTGGCGCACGAGCGTCGAGCGACCACCCTCCATCTCGGCGGCGAGGGCGTCGGATGCCGCTTCCTCGGGCGACATCCAGGTGACCTCGAGCGCGTCCTGGCGCGGTTCGCACGTTCCCGTCACCGGCACGACGAAGGCGAGCGACACCGCGTGCTGCCGGTCGTCGTGGAACGCGCTCACGCCGGGGATCGGGAAGTACTCGGCGACCGTGAACGGCGCCGGCTGCGGCGGCAGGAGCGGGAAGGCCATCGGGCCGAGGTCGTTCTCGAGGTGGCGGAACAGCGCGTCGCGCACGGTCTCGCCGTAGCGCACGCGGCCCGACACGATGGTGCGCGAGATCTCGCCCATGGGCGTCGCGCGCAGCAGGATGCCGACCTCGGTCACCGCTCCCATGCCGTCCAGCCGCACCGGCACGGCCTCGACGTAGAGCATCGGCAGACGACGGCGGGCCTCCGCGAGCTCGACGTCGCTCAGCCATGCGGGGTTGCCGGCGGAGCCCGGGCGGCCCATCGAGGAGCCGAGCCCCCGCAGCGGATCGCGCGCGGATCCCTCGTCGTCGCGCTCGTTCGGGTCGGGGTCGGGAGTGCGGACGGCCATGCCTCCATGTATACCCGAGCGGATGCCGCGCCGCCCCGCACGGGCCCCCGGCAGCCCGCCCGGGTGTCGGCAGCCTGGTGCAGGATGGACGCATGGTCGCCGCTCCGCTGGATCCCGACGCCGTCCTGTGGTCCGCGCCCGCCGAGGACCGGGGCGAGCGGCCGCTGCTCGTCCTGCTGCACGGGTACGGCTCGCACGAGGGCGACCTGTTCGGGCTC
Organism: Microbacterium sp. NPDC080005; assembly: GCF_040702445.1. Taxonomy (NCBI): domain Bacteria; kingdom Bacillati; phylum Actinomycetota; class Actinomycetes; order Micrococcales; family Microbacteriaceae; genus Microbacterium; species Microbacterium sp. NPDC080005. The sequence continues at coordinate 252,158 of NZ_JBFBLD010000002.1, forward strand.
GTGCCGCATCTGCCCGCGGAGTTCGTGGCGGCGGCGGTGCGCGCGCCGCTCGCGCCGCGCTTCCCGATGCCCGGGTACTCCTGGTTCACGATCGACGGCGTGGAGAGCCGCGACCACGACGAGGTCATCGCGTCGACCGAGGCCGTCTGGGACTGGGTCGACGCTGTGCGGGGGGACGCGGCATCCGTCGGTCTCCTCGGCTTCTCGCAGGGCGGCGTCATCGCGCTGCAGATGCTGCGGATGCGGCCGCGCGATGCGGCGTTCGCGGTGAACCTGGCGGGTTACGCGTTCCCCGAGCCGTCGGCCGGCGACACGGAGCTGGCCCAGGTGCGCCCACCGGTCTTCTGGGGGCGCGGCGCCCGCGACGAGGTCATCCCGCCCCGGTTCGTCGACCACACGGCGCAGTGGCTGCCCGGGCACGTCGACCTCAGCGGGCGCGTCTACCCGGACCTCGCGCACAGCGTCTCGGCCGAGGAGCTCGCCGACGTGCGCGTGTTCCTCGAGAAGCAGGTCGCGAAGCGCGCGGGCTGAGCGTCACCCCGCCGCGGCGAGCGCGACCAGGAACGCGGCACGACCCCGCGTCTCGAGCGGGCTGAGTCCGGTGAGCGCCTCGATGCGACCGACGCGCTTGCGAACGGTGTTGACGTGGACGAACAGCTCCTCGGCGGCCGCCTGCACCGAACCGTCGAGGCGGCAGAGGTGTTCCAGCGTCTCGACGAGCGCCGTGCGATGACGGGCGTCGTAGTCTGCGACCGGGGCGAGGAGCCGGTCGCGGAAGGGGGCGAGCTGCTCCGGAGTGAGGCGCTCGATCAATCCGTCCCACGTGGCGAGATCCCGCGGACCGCGCGACGCACCATGACGAGACGCGAGGGATGCCGCGGCCACCGCCTCCCGAAGCGCACCGGCGAGCGCGCCGGGGTCGGCGGGACCGCTCCAGCCGACGTCCGCACCGAGCAGATCATTCGGCGGCGGACCGGGCCGGGTCGCAGGCACGATCGCGATCGAGTGACCGCCGGTCGTGCCGACGAGCGAGCGGCCTCCGGGCCGCAGGACTCGCCCCCGAGCGGCGAGCACCCAGACGCCGGGCACGGCGCCGAGGGCCGCGTCGAGCTGTTCGCGGAGGACGACGGGACTGGCGAGACCTCGGCGGACCATGTCGAGGATCGCCCCCACCGATTCGCGCGCGAGCTCCTCGGCGTCATGCCGCTGCTGCTCGTGGGCGATCCGTCGCGTGATCTCGAGGAACGGGACGTCGGGCGGGACCGACAGAACGGCGATCCCCGCCGCATTCGCCGCCGCGATGAGCGGTCGAGGAACGGCCGAATCCACAACGCCGAGGGCGTAGCCGATGGCAGCGGGACGGGTGCGGAGGACACTGGCGACGAAGGCGCGCTGCGATGCGGCATCCCGCATCGAGATCCCCGAGGTCAGCACGAGTTCACCGCCCCGCAGATAGGGGGAGGGATCGAGGAGGTCGGTCGGCAGTCCCCACCGCACCGTGCGATCGAGGCCGACGGGAGCCCCGACCAGATCGACCCGCGGCTGCCCCCAGTGGATGAGATCCGAGACGCGGAGGACATCGACATCCGCGTCGCCGAGGCTCGGAACGACGGAGGTCATGCCGCCCACGGTACGACCGGACCGTTTCCCGTCGATGACGCGCCCGTTTCCGGCGGGTGGAGATCCGCACACCGCGCACACCGACGACCTGTCACCCGATCCACTCTTCGACCTCGCGCAACGGATCCGAAACACAGCGCCGGTGTGATGTGACCACTCGGAAAGGAGTGCTCATGACCTCGACCACAGCCGCACCCGCCGCACCGGAGCGCGTCGACCGCGACTACCCGCTCGGTCGCGTCCCCCGCAGCGCCCGTCAGGGGTGGTTCGCCATCCTCGTCGTCGTCGCGGGCTTCATCTTCTTCACGCCCACCATGGTCACCGGGGGCCAGGTCGCGGGCGCGTTCGGCTTCGCCGCCTTCGTCGGCCTGGCCGCGATCGCCTCGGTCGTCCTCGCGCTCTACATCGCGACACTCGGCGCGACGAGCGCCGCGACCGGCCTGTCGACGGTCCTGCTCGCACGCCTCTCCCTCGGCCGCGTCGGCGGCAAGTGGGCCTCGATCGTCCTCGGCGGCACGCAGGTCGGCTGGTACGGCATCACCGTCGGCATCTTCGCCGACCTGCTCGCCTCCGCGATCGGCTGGGAGGTCTCGTGGCCGCTCGCGATCTTCGGCGGGCTGCTGATGGCGACGACCGCCTACTGGGGCTTCAAGGGCATCGAGATCCTGTCCTGGGTCTCGGTCCCCCTCATGTTCGCGCTCTGCATCTGGATCACCGTGGTCTCGGTCGACGAGGTCGGCGGCTGGGGTGCGATGTTCGCGACGACGGGAGACGGTTCGCTCTCGCCGGGTCTGGCCCTCACGATGATGATCGGCACGTTCATCTCCGGCGGAACGCAGGTCGGCAACTGGACGCGATTCGCGAAGAGTCCCCGCACGGCATTCCTCATCTGCCTCGGCGTCCTCCTCGTCATCGAGACCGCCATGCTCGTCTTCGGCGGCATCGGCGCGATCGCGTTCGGCGAGCCCGACTTCACCGCCCTGCTGTTCACGATGGGGCTCGCGCTCATGGGCGTCCTCCTGCTGACCTTCAACCTCTGGACCACGAACGACAACACGGCCTACGCCTTCGGCGTCGCCGGTGCCGAGCTCGCGAACCGCAACGACAAGCGCCCCTTCATCGTCATCGGCGTCATCGTCGGCATCGCCCTCGCGGTCACCGGTGTCGCGAACGCCCTGACCGGATTCCTCGTGACCCTCGGCACCGTCATCCCGCCGCTCGGCGGGGTCATCATCGGCACGTACCTCTTCGTGTGGCGGCGACGCGACCCGGGCACCGACGTCACCCGCGTGGGCGCGTTCGTCTGGCCGGGCATCATCGCGTACCTGCTGGGCACGGCGGCCGCCGCGTTCGGCGCCTTCACCGGCATCGGCAGCCCCGCCGTCCAGGGGATCATCGTGGCCATCCTCGCCGCACCGCTCTGCCACGCGGCGGCGCGCCGCATCACGGGCGCCCCGACGGCCGATGCGGGATCCGAGCCCGTCGAGACGGAGGCCCGCGCATGACCGGGACCTTCATCCGGGGCGCCCAGGTGATCACGATGGACGCCGCCACAGGGTCGTCACCCGTGCCGCGGGACCTCCGCATCGAGGACGGCGTCTTCGTCGAGATCGGCACGGAACTCGCCCCGCATCCGGGTGACCAGGTCATCGAGGGGGCGGGCACGCTCATCACACCCGGCTTCGTCAACGCGCACACCCACTCGTGGGAGTACCTCTACAAGGGTCGCTACGACAACATGCCGCTCGAACTGTGGATGCTGTACTCCTATCCGATCCTGGGCGGCACCCCGACGCACCCCGACATCGTGCGGCTGCGGACGCTCATGTTCGCGATGGAGTCGATGAAGAACGGCGTCACGACCCTCGTCGACGACGTCCTCGAAACCCCCGGTCAGGACCTCGACCAGCTCGCGGCCGTCGCAGGTGCGTACGAGAGCATCGGCATCCGGGCGAACGTCTCGGGCCACGTCATCAACCGGCCCTTCGTCGACACACTGCCCTTCGTGACCGACTGGCTCCCCGACGAGCTCGTCGAGCAGGTGCGGGCGCAGCCGGTGCTGACGGCCGACGAGTACCTCGATTACTCTCGCACCGCCTTCGAGCGTCACCACGGAACCGCCGGCGGGCGCCTCCGGTACATGCTCGCGCCGTCCGGGCCGCAGCGGTGCACCGACGATCTGCTCGTCGGCGCGACCGAGCTCGCGGCCGAGTACGACGCCGAGGTGCACATCCACGTGCTCGAGACGAAGACGCAGGCGGTCACCGGTGACGAGCTGTACGGCGGGCAGACCCTCGTCGAGCACCTCGACACCATCGGCGCGATGAGCCGTCGGACGACCTTCGCGCACGGCATCTGGGTCACCGACGAGGACATCGAGCGCATCGCTCGACGCGGGACGTCCGTATCGCACAACACGATCTCGAACCTGAAGCTCGGCTCCGGCGTGCTGCCATGGCGGCGCTACCACGATGCGGGCGTCAACCTGGGCCTCGGCACCGATGGCTGCTCGTCGAGCGACACCCCTCGTCTGATGGAGGTCATGAAGACGGCCGCGCTGCTGCACAAGGTGTCCGAGCCCAATCCGGCCCGGTGGTCCACGGTCGACGAGGTGCTGACCGCCGCGACCATCGGCGGTGCGCGGAGCGCGGTCCTCGACCGCACCGTCGGGTCGATCGAGGTGGGCAAGCGCGCCGACCTCGTCATGTTCGACACCGGGACGCTCGCCTTCCTCCCGACGAACAGACTCGAGAACCACCTGGTCTACAGCGAGAACGGCTCGTCCATCGTCCGTGTCATGGTCGACGGCGTGACGACCGTCGAGGACGGCCGCCTCACTCTCATCGACGAGGACGCCGTCATCGCCGCCTTCCGCGCCGAAATGCCCGCCATCCGCGCGGAGCAGGATCGGCTGGACCGCGTGAACGACGCATTCGCACCGGCGTTCTCGCGCATGTACGAGCTCGCGTCGGGCCGGCAGGCCGCGGTCAATCGTTGGACCGGCGACGAACGCGCCTGGGTGCACGAGCGGGTCTGATGCCGAGCGGATGCCGGGGCTCGCCGCCGTGGAGATCATGGCGGCCCCTGGCATCCGCTCGTCGTGGTGGCTACCATGGTCAAGTCCCTGTCCCGAGTGTGAGGAAGAGCCGTTGAAGGCTGTCGACGCGATCGCGCTGTGATCCCGCGCTGACCCGTCGACCCTCCTCGAGGACGATTCCGACGGTCCGCCCGGTGATCGATTCACCGACCGGCGCGGACCGTCCTCCTTCGACCGCAGCACCCTCCCGCTGCACGGATGCATGAAGCGCTGCACCCGGATCGTCGACGCAGGCGTCCGCGCACCCCCATCGCAGGGAGGCGCTCATGCCCACCACTCTCACCTCCGCGGTCATCCTCGACCGCATCACCTACACCTGGCCCGACGGGACCGTCGCACTGAGCGATGTGTCCGGCGCCTTCGGTGTTGGCCGGACCGGCCTCGTCGGTCGGAACGGCAGCGGCAAGTCGACGCTGCTCAGGCTCATCGCGGGAACCCTCACCCCGGCATCCGGGTCGATCTCGACCGCCGGCCGTGTCGACCTGCTGCCGCAGCAGCTCACGCTCGACACCGGCCGCCGCGTCGCCGAGCTGCTGGGCATCGCACCCGTGCTCGACGCCGTCCGGGCGATCGAGCGCGGCGACGTCGACGAGCGGCACTTCGACACGGTCGGCGACGACTGGGACGTCGAGGCGCGCGCGACGGCCGCCCTCGCCGAGGTCGGCCTGCCGGACGGAGCGCTCGACCGCCGCGTGGGCGAACTGTCCGGCGGCGAGGCGGTGCTCGCCGCGCTCGTCGGCGTCCGTCTGCGTGGGGCGGAGATCGCCCTGCTCGACGAGCCGACGAACAACCTCGACCGGGATGCCCGGGCCCGCGTGCACGAGCTCGTGCGCGGATGGCGGGGCGCTCTGATCGTGGTCAGCCACGACGTCACGCTGCTCGAGGAACTCGACGACACCGCCGAGCTCTACGAGCACGAGCTGTCGGTGTTCGGCGGGCCCTACTCGGCCTGGCGCACCTGGCTCGACAGCGAGCAGGCGGCTGCCGTGCAGGCGGAGACAGCCGCGCGGCAGCTGCTCCGGCGCGAGAAGCGCGATCGACAGCAGGTCGAGTCGGCGATCGCCATGCGGAACGCGCACGGCAAGAAGCTCGCCGCGAAGAAGGCTGCGCCGAAGATCGTGCTGGGCGCGATGAAACGGTCGGCCGAGGTCACCGCCGGCAAACTGCGTGTCGAGGCGAACGAGAAAGTCGAGGCCGCCCGGACCGCCGTCGACACCGCCGGCAGGCGCGTGCGCGACGACGACACGGTGCACATCGACCTGCCCGACCCCGGCGTCGGCACCGGCCGCCGCATCGCGACGATCGGCGACGGCGAGCGGTCCTGGACCATCCAGGGACCCGAGCGCGTGGCGCTCGTCGGACCGAACGGCGCGGGGAAGACGACCTTGCTCGAGCGGCTCGTCGCCTCGGGGGCGCCCGATGCGACCGGTGCACGGGCGAGAGCGGGGCAGGGCGCGGACGACCGGGGTCCGGGACGCGCCGAGGCGCACACCGACCGGCTCGGGTACCTGTCGCAGCGGGTCGACGGCCTCGACGAGGCAGCGTCGGTGCTGGCGAACGTCCGCGCCGGAGCGCCCGGGGTCGGGGACGTCGAACTGCGGAACCGGCTCGCCCGATTCCTCATCCGCGGCGACACCGTGCTGCGGCCGGTGTCGGCGCTGTCGGGCGGCGAGCGGTTCCGCGTCGCGCTCGCCCGGCTGCTGCTCGCCGACCCGGCGCCGCACCTGCTGGTGCTCGACGAGCCGACGAACAACCTCGACCTCGACACGGTCGACCAGCTCGTCGACGCGATCTCGGCCTATCGCGGCGCCGTGCTCGTGGTCAGCCACGACGACGCGTTCTTGGAGCGGATCGGTCCGGACCTGACGCTGGAGCTGCGGGACCGGCGGATGACGGAGCTCTGACGTACGGGCCGGGGCGCAAGCCCCGGCCCGATGTCGGTGGTCCGCGTGATGATAGGAGGATGGCGGACGTCCTCGAACGGTTCAGCCCTGCGACGCAGGACTGGTTCCGAGGCGCCTTCCACGCCCCGACCGCTGCGCAGGCCGGCGCCTGGCAGGCGATCTCGGCGGGCAAGCACGCCCTCGTGGTCGCCCCCACCGGTTCAGGCAAGACACTGTCGGCCTTCCTCTGGGCGCTCGACCGGATCTTCCGCGACCGCGTCGCCGAGGCCCCGCCTGCCCATGACGAGAAGCCGAAGAAGAAACGAGCGGATGCCGCGTCCCCCCGCACCCGCGTCCTGTACGTCTCCCCCCTCAAGGCCCTCGGCGTCGACGTCGAGCGCAACCTCCGTTCGCCGCTGGTGGGCATCGGCCAGTCGGCGCGCCGCCTGGGGATACCGGCACCGGACGTCACCGTCGGCGTCCGCTCGGGCGACACACCCTCCGCCGACCGTCGCCGCCTCCTCGCGGATCCGCCGGACATCCTCATCACGACACCCGAGTCGCTGTATCTGATGCTGACCTCCCAGGCGGCTGAGACGCTGCGCGGCATCCACACGGTCATCGTCGACGAGGTCCACGCCGTCGCCGCGACCAAGCGGGGCGCCCACCTCGCCGTCAGCCTCGAACGGCTCGACGCGCTGCTCGACACTCCCGCACAGCGGATCGGACTGTCGGCGACGGTGCGTCCGATCGACGAGGTGGCCCGCTTCCTCGGCGGTGCGGCCCCGGTCGACATCGTCGCCCCGAAGGCGAGCAAGGCCTTCGACCTGTCGGTCGTCGTGCCGATCGACGACCTCACGAACCCGCCTCCCCCGCCCGGTGCCCCTGAGGAGGAGGAGCCCGTCGCGGCCGACGACGATGACGGCGACGGCGACGGCGCCAACTGGTACACGCCGCCGCAGTCGTCGGAGATGACGGGGTCGGTGTGGCCGCACGTCGAGGAGGCGATCGTCGACCGCATCCTCGCGCACCGCTCGACGATCGTGTTCTCGAACTCCCGCCGGCTCGCGGAGCGGCTGACCGGCCGCCTGAACGAGATCTACGCGGAGCGCGTCGGCATCGACGTGCCCGAGCAGACCGTTCCCGCAGCGATGATGGCCCAGGCGGGCTCGTCGGCGGGTGTCGAGGCGATCCTCGCGAAGGCGCACCACGGTTCGGTGTCGAAGGAGCAGCGCGCGCAGGTCGAGGACGAGCTGAAGTCCGGCGCCCTCCGCTGCGTCGTGGCGACGAGCAGCCTCGAGCTCGGCATCGACATGGGCGCCGTCGACCTCGTGATCCAGGTCGAGGCGCCGCCCTCGGCGGCATCCGGTCTGCAGCGCGTCGGACGCGCGGGGCACCAGGTCGGCGAGGTGAGCCGCGCCGCGCTCTTCCCGAAGCACCGCGGCGACGTCCTGCACACGGCGGTCGTGACCGAGCGGATGCTGGCGGGACAGATCGAGGCGATCGCGGTCCCGCAGAACCCGCTCGACATCCTCGCGCAGCAGACGATCGCGGCCTCCGCCGTGGCCGTCCTCGACGTCGAGGGCTGGTTCGAGACCGTCAAGCGGTCGGCCCCTTTCCGCTCTCTGCCCCGTTCGGCGTATGAGGCGACGCTGGACCTGCTCGCGGGACGCTATCCCTCCGACGCGTTCGCAGAGCTGCGCCCGCGTGTCGTCTGGGATCGGGATGCCGGAACGATCACCGGCCGACCGGGAGCGCAGCGGATCGCGGTGACCAGCGGCGGCACGATCCCCGACCGCGGGCTGTTCGGGGTGTTCATCTCGGGCGAGAGCCGCAACGCGCGTGTCGGCGAGCTCGACGAGGAGATGGTCTACGAGTCCCGTGTCGGCGACGTCTTCACGCTGGGCACGACCAGTTGGCGGATCGTCGAGATCACCCACGACCGCGTCAACGTCCTGCCGGCCTACGGACAGCCCGGCAAGCTCCCGTTCTGGCACGGCGACGGCCTCGGCCGCCCCGCCGAGCTCGGCGAGGCACTCGGGAAGTTCTCCCGCGAGCTGTCGACGGCGAAGCCCGAGAAGGCGACGGAACGCCTGCGCGAGTCGGGGCTCGACGACAACGCGATCGGGAACCTGCTCGCCTACATCGGCGAGCAGCGCGAGGCGACCGGCAGCCTTCCGACCGACAGGACACTGACCGTCGAGCGCTCACGGGACGAGGTCGGCGACTGGCGCGTCATCCTCCATTCCCCGTACGGCATGCACGTGCACGCGCCGTGGGCGCTTGCGGTCAACGCGCGCATCCGGGAGCGACTGGGCGTGGAGGGGGCGGCGGTCGCGAGCGACGACGGCATCATCGCGCGCGTGCCCGACACCGATGCCGAGCCACCGGGCGCCGAGCTCTTCGTCTTCGACGCGGACGAGCTCGAACAGCTCGTGACCTCGGAGGTCGGCGGTTCCGCGTTGTTCGCGTCGCGCTTCCGCGAGTGCGCCGCGCGGGCACTGCTCCTGCCGCGCCTGAACCCGAACAAGCGGTCGCCGCTCTGGCAGCAGCGCCAGCGCTCCGCGCAGCTGCTCGAGGTCGCCAAGGAGCACCCGACCTTCCCGATCATCCTCGAGACCCTCCGCGAGGTGCTGCAGGACGTCTACGACCTGCCCGCCCTGCTGCGCATCGCACGGAGCATCGCGGACCGCCGCATCCGCCTCGTCGAGACGACGACGAGCTCACCGTCGCCGTATGCGCGCGATCTGCTCTTCGGATATGTCGGCGCGTTCATGTACGAGGGCGATTCCCCCCTCGCCGAGCGTCGGGCGGCCGCCCTGTCGGTCGATCCGGCGCTGCTGAGCGAGCTGCTCGGCAAGATCGAGATGCGCGAGCTGCTCGATCCCGGCGTCATCGAGCAGTACGAGCGCGAGCTGCAGCGACTCGATCCGACGCGACGGGTCCGGGGTGTGGAGGGGGTCGCCGACCTGCTGCGCCTTCTCGGCCCGCTGTCTGGCGCGGAGGTCGCCGAGCGCCTCGAGGGCCTCTCGGCAGACCCTGATGCGCCCGCACCCGCGGCGACCGAGGCGGATGCCACCGCGCTGCTCGACGAGCTCGTCGAGGCACGCCGCGCCATCCGGGTCACGTTCGGCGGCGTGGCCCGTGTCGCCGGCATCGAGGACGCCGGGCGCCTGCGCGACGCGCTGGGCGCCGCGCTGCCCGTCGGCATCCCGACCGCCTTCCTCGAACCCGTCGCCGACCCGCTCGCCGACCTCGTCGCGCGGTACGCCCGCACCCACGGCCCGTTCCGCACGTCCGACGTCGCTTCACGACTCGGGGTCGGCGCCGCCGTCGCCCGGCAGACGCTGCAGCGGCTCGAGGCGCAGGGCCGCCTCGCGAGCGGCTTCTTCCTGCCCGCGGACTCCGCCCACACCGACGACCTGGAATGGTGCGACAGCGAGGTCCTGCGGCGGATCCGGATGCGGTCGCTCGCCGCGATCCGCGGAAGTGTCGAGCCCGTCGCACCCGAGGCGCTCGGCCGCTTCCTGCCGGTCTGGCAGCACCTGACGCGACCGCTCGAGGGTGTCGACGGCGTCCTCGCCGTCGTCGAGCAGCTCGCGGGTGTGCCGCTCCCGGCCAGCGCGTGGGAATCGCTCATCCTGCCCTCGCGCGTCCGCGACTACTCCCCCGCGCTGCTCGACGAGCTCACCGCGACCGGCGAGGTCCTGTGGTCGGGTCACGGATCGCTCCCCGGCCGGGACGGCTGGATCGCCCTGCACCCGGCGGACATGGCCTCCCTCACCCTCCCCGCCCCGGAGGACGAGCCGACGCCCTTCGAGCAGTCGATCCTCGACGCGCTGGGCGCCGGCGGTGCGTATTTCGCCTCGCAGCTCGCCGCGATGGTCGCATCGCCGAACGAACAGTCCGTCATCGACGCCCTGTGGAACCTCACCTGGTCGGGGCGGGTCACGAACGACACCTTCGCGCCGGTCCGCGGGCTGCTGGGAGGCGGGTCTCAGGCTCACCGCGTGACCCGCCGTACGCCGCGCACGCGGATGTTCCGCGGCACCCCGATCGCCGCGGCAGCACGCCCCGCCCCGCAGCGGCCCGCCATGGTGGGCGGTCGGTGGTCGCTGCTCCCGGCGCCCGACACCGACGCGACGTTGCGGGCGACCGCCGCGGCGGGCCTGCTGCTCGAGCGCTACGGCGTCGTCACCCGCGGGTCGGTGCAGTCCGAGGGCGTGCCAGGAGGGTTCGCGCAGGTCTACCGGATCCTCGCCGGATTCGAGGATGCCGGGCACTGCCGCCGCGGCTACTTCGTCGAGAAGCTGGGCGCCGCCCAGTTCGCCACCTCCGCCACCGTCGACCGGCTGCGCGAGTTCGCCTCCGTGCCCGAGCCGGCTCCCCTCACCGCCCGCACCCTCGCGGCGACAGACCCGGCCAACCCGTACGGGGCCGCGCTGAACTGGCCCTCCCTCGAGGGCGTGAACCACCGCCCCGGCCGCAAGGCGGGCGGACTCGTCGTCCTCGTGGACGGCGCCCTCGTGCTCTACCTCGAACGCGGCGGGCGCACCGCGCTCGCCTTCACGGACGACGAGGACGTGCTCGCCGCAGCCGCCCGCAGCCTCGTCGAGACGTCCCGGGCGCGCAAGCTCGACACCCTCACGATCGAGCAGGTGAGCGGCGCCTTCGTCTATACGACCGCCGCCGGCCGGGCGCTGCGCGACGCCGGCTTCGTCGAGGCCCCGAAGGGCCTCACGCTGCGGCGCGGCGCCCGCGAGCCGCAGCGGGCGTAGGGAGGCCGAATGCCCGAGGGCGACACCGTCTTCCGCGCCGCGCGAAAGCTCCACGAGGCACTCGCGGGTCACGAGGTGACCCGATTCGAGGTGCGCGTCCCGCGCAGTGCCACCGTGGACCTGCGCGGCGAGACGGTGCGCGAGGTCGTCCCCCGCGGCAAGCACCTGCTCATGCGCATCGGCGGGCAGACCCTGCACTCGCATCTCAAGATGGAGGGCCGCTGGCACGTCTACCGCCCGGGACAGAAGTGGCGCGCGCCCGCCTTCCAGGCGCGCGCGATCGTCGGCACGAGGCCCGCGGATGCCGTCGGCTTCGAACTCGCCATGGTCGAGGTCCTGCCGACCGCCGATGAAGGCCGCGTGGTCGGTCATCTCGGGCCGGACCCGCTCGCCGCGGACTGGGATGCCGCCGAGGCGGTCCGCCGGGTCTCCGCCGACGAGCGCGCCATCCACGTCGCGCTCCTCGACCAGCGGAACGTCGCCGGGTTCGGGAACGAGTACGCCAACGAGCTGCTGTTCGTGCGCGGCATCCGTCCCACCGCCCTCGCCCGCGACGTGGACGTGGCAGGGATCATCGACACCGGGGTGCGGATGATCCGCGCCAACCGCGACCGGCAGGGGCGGACCTTCACGGGTGACAACCGCCCCGGCAAGCAGACGTGGGTCTACGGGCGCGGCGGCAAGCCGTGCCGTCGGTGCGGCACCCTCATCCAGGGCTCCGAGCTCGGCGCCCGTGCGACCAGCGAGCGGGTCGTCTTCTGGTGTCCCGTCTGCCAGCCGTGACCCGGTGAGGCTCACTCCTCGGGCGGCAGCCCTTCGATGCGGTAGCGCCGTTCGATGCCCGCCGTCGCGCGACCCCACTCGCTCTCGACCGTGCGGCGTTGGTGCTCCCGGAACGCCTGCGCGTCGGTGAAGAGCTCCTCAACCGACCAGGCGCGACCTCCGCCGAGCGGCGTGATCTCGAAGAGCAGGCACCCGGGTTCGGCCCGCGTGCGCTCGATGTGCGCGTCGAGGTGGCGACGCACGGCATCCGCCTCTTCCTGCGTGTGACAGATCATCCGGCCGGACAGGCGGACTCCTCCGATGTCGACCATCAGTGACCGATGTACCGGCCGGGCCGGTGGTTGAGGGCGAGCACGAGATTCAGCACGACGGCCCCCGCAGCGCTGAGCAGGACGTTCTGCCACGGGACGACGAGGAGGGCGAGCAGGATGACGAGGACATCGAAGACCATCATGGTCCACCCGACGCGGATGCCGGTCGCATCCTGGATGATCAGCGCCACGACGTTGACGCCGCCGAGGCTGGCGCCGTGGCGGAAGACGATGAGCAGCCCGATGCCGGCGAGCAGGTTCCCGGCGACGGTGCCGAAGATCGGGTCGATGCGCTCGACGACGAAGAAGTGCTCGATGAGCACCGAGAACCCCGAGACGGCGCCGATGCAGACCAGGGTGCGGAGCGCGAAGTCCCAGCCGCGCTTCCAGACGGCGAGGACGCCGAAAGGCAGGTTGACCACCGCGAACAAGGCCCAGAAGGGCCACGAGACCGCATAGTTCAGCAAGAGCGAGAGGCCCGCGGTTCCGCCGGTGACCGCGGTGCTGAGGTGCAGCAGGAACAGGCCGAGCGAGACGGTGAAAGTGCCCGTCGCCAACCCCACGACGTCGTCGAGCCATGAATGCGGGGCGGCCTTCTGCTCGAACACGAGCGACGGACCTGTCTCGGGGGCGTCGGAGTCGATCGGGTCTGCGGGCACGGTCACCGAATCAGGTTACCCAGCGGAGGTCAACCCCATGATTTCGGCGCTGTCGGGGGAATGAAATGCCTTGTGGGACGTTGTATCCGTCAAGGAGGACCCGTGGGCAAAAACTACATCGACATCGAGAACGACCGAGGCGAGACGCTGCGCTACCGCAAGCACGCCAACGGCCGTGGCTTGATCGCGAACGGAGCCAAGGTGCACCCGAGCGCGGTCGTCGAAACGGGCGCCTACGTCGAACCCGGAGCGCAGATCGCTGCGGGGGCGCGGATCGGACGCGGCGTCTGGATCGAACCCGACGCCATGATCGGCCCGAATGCCGAGATCGCGCCTCACGCGCACATCGGCCCGGGAGCCGCGATCGGCGCAGGCGCGAAGATCGGCGTGCGCTGCTTCGTCGGAGCCGGCGCCCGAGTGGCGAGCGAATCGCTGATCGGCGACGACGAGAGCATCGGCGACGGCGAACGAGTGGCCACCGACCGTCGCGGACTGCGTCTGGCAGCCTGACATGATCACACGACCCGACCCTCACCGGTCGGGTCGTCTGTCGTCGGGTGCGGTTAGCCTCGGCGGGTGAGTGTTCGCCGTCCCCGTCGCCTTCTCCCCGCGGTGGTGGTCGTCGTTCTGCTGATCCTGGGGTTCTGGGTCGCGTCGTCCGCCCTCCCCGCCGAGGACCCTGCCGGCGTTCCCGAGGGTGCCGTCTCCTACACCGTCGAGCGGATCGTCGACGGCGACACGATCGTCGTGCGGGACGGCGGAGCCTCGGTCCGCGTCCGCCTGATCGGCATCGACACCCCCGAGGCCCGGCCCGAGCCGGAGTGCGGAGCGGATGCCGCGACCACCCGGCTGCGCGAGCTCGCCCCCGACGGGAGCCGGCTCTGGATGACCGCGGATCGTGAACCCGTCGATCGGTACGACCGGGAGCTGCGCTACCTGTGGACTGCCGACGGCGTCTTCGTGAACGAGGCGCTCGTCGCGGAGGGGCACGCCGAGACCCTGCGCATCCCCCCGAACACGCGGTACGCGACGGTGTTCGCCGACGCCGAGCGGACGGCGAAGGCGGAGCGGCTCGGCCGGTGGGGATCGTGCTGAGGCCCGCGCGGCTACGCTGACAGGCATGGCGACACGCGGAGGACCCCAGCGCAGGGGCGCCCGTCCCGCACCGTCGCGGCAGCGCCCGAAGCCCCAGCCCGCTCCTGCACCGCCGCCGCCCCCGGCGGGCCCGTTCCGGCTGGGAGCCGTCGCCGGCGCGACACCCGGCAAGTGGATCGACGTGTGGAAGACGCGGATGCCGCGCACGCCGCTCGAGCTCGTCCCCCTGCTCGGGGCGGAGCAGCGCGCCGCGTTCGTGCGCGGCGAGGTCGACGCCGCGATCGTGCGCCTGCCGATCGATCGGGACGGGCTGCATGTGATCCCGCTCTACGAGGAGACGACCGTCGTCGTGTGCGCGGTCGACTCCCACCTGACCGCGGCGGACGAGCTCACCTCCGAAGACCTCGCCGGCGAGGTGCGGATCGTCCCGCTCGACGATGTGCTGGCCTTCGACGTGCCGGGCACCGAGGCGCCGCGTTTCGCGCCGCCCGAGACGACGGGTCAGGCGATCGAGACCGTCGCCACCGGCGTCGGGATCGTGGTCGTGCCCATGTCGCTCGCGCGCCTGCATCACCGCAAGGACGTGACGTTCCGGCCGCTCGCCGGAGCCCCGGCATCCGCTGTCGCCCTCGCCTGGCCCGCCGACGCGACGACCGAGCTCGTCGACGTGTTCGTGGGCATCGTCCGGGGCCGCACCGCGAACTCCTCGCGCTGACACACGACGTTCCGCTTCCGACCGGGCATTTAGACTGGGGGGATGGCTCCGCTCGTCTACCTCTGCGTGCGCCCGCAGGTGGATGCCGCGGACGGCGAGTACGCGTCGTTCCAGCACGCGATGGGCGTCGACGACGCGGGCCTCGAGCGCTGGAACCTGGTCGAGGACGCTCTTCCCGACGACGCCTTCGATCGCTGGCGCGGGTTCGTCGTCGGCGGGAGCCCGTTCAACACGACGGACGCCGACGACACCAAACCCGTCGAGCAGCGGCGGATCGAGACGGGACTCGGCGCCGTCGCTCGGGCGGCTGCGTCCGGCCGGACGACCGCGCTCTTCACCTGTTTCGGGATCGGCGTCGCGTCGCGCGCGCTGGGCGGCGAGGTGACGCGGGACTATCCGGAGGGGACGGGGCCCACCGGCATCCGCCTCACCGAGGAGGGGCGACGCGATCCGCTGTTCGGCGACCTGGCCGCGGAGTTCAGCGCGCTGACGGCGCACAAGGAGGGCATCTCGCGGTTGCCCGAGGGAGCCGTGCTGCTGGCGACGAACCACGACTGCCCCGTGCAGGCGTACCGGCTCGGTCATCGGCTCTACGCGACGCAGTTCCACCCGGAGGCGACCGGCGTCGCCTTCACCGAGCGCATGACGATCTACCGCAACCACGGCTACTTCGACGCGAACGACTTCGACGCCGTCGCCGCACGCGTTCTCGCCGCAGACCTCGACGAGCCGCAGCGCCTGCTCCGCCGCTTCGCCGCGTCGTTCTGACCGGGTCGCGCGACGTCCGCACGACGGCTGGTGCCGGTGTGCACCCCCGAGCCGCGTGAGACGACACCGGCCCCGCCAGTCGTGCGACGTCAGGCGCGGGCGAGGGCGAGTTCGCCGCGTCGTCCGCGGATCCAGAGTGCGATCGGGACGAGCACGACGACGGCGGCCGCGACGAAGGCCGCGATGGCGATCGGGGTGGACTGCGGCTCGCTCGCGGTGCGGGCGACGCCGATCCAGAGCAGCCCCCACGCCGAGGCGAGAGCCGGTGCGAGGCGGCCGCCGGTGCCGATCGCGCTGGCCGCGGCGACGAGGGCGACGACGATCAGGACGGCGACCCCCCACGCATTCGCGGCCTGACCCCACGACTCGGGGGCGACCTCTGCCGCCAGCCAGGCCGTCATGTTGGCGACCGTCGCGACCGTGACCCACCCGAGGTGGAGCCCGACGGTGACGTCGGTGAAGAACGTCTCGGCCACCGTCCGCGGCGGGCTCAGGACGAGCAGACGCATGGTCCAGCCGAGCGCGGCGAGAAGCGCGGCGATCGTGACGACGGTGAGCAGGAGCGTGGTGTACTGCGCCGCGAGCAGCCACAGACCGTTGAGGACGGCGGTCAGCGCGATCGGGTAGCCGACGCGACGCTGGCGCTCGCTGCCGCGCTGCGAGGGCAGCGCCTGCCACACCGTGTACGCGATCATGAAGGTGTAGATGACGCTCCAGATCGAGAACGCCGAGCTCGCCGGCGCGAGCACGGTCGAGGTCGCGGAGAGCGCACCGCCCTGCAGATCCTGCACCGGGGTGCCGCCGAAGACGCCCGAGCCGAACAGCGCGGCGATGATCATGAAGGTCACCGCCGAGATGACGACGACCTGGCGCGTGAGGTCGGAGGAGCGGGTTGCGGTGGAGCTCGTCATCGCGTCACGGTACGTCGCGACGACGCGGCGCAGCGAGCTCTTGACAGTCGGATGCCGGGGCGCAGGCGCCGCAGCATCACTCCCCGATGACGACGGCCGAATCCGGCGCGACGACCAGCCGGTCGCCCTCGTGCCCCGGCTCCGCGGAGGCGATCCAGACCTCGCCGCCGGGGACATCCCACGGCTCCGACGACAGGTTCACGACCACGCGGGCCCCGCCTCGCCGCAGCACGTAGCGGTGACCCGACGCGGTCGGGAGCACCTCGGCATCCCGCCCACCCGGACCCGGGTGCGTCAGCTCCGGTCGCGAGCGCCGCAGATCGGCCAACCGCCGGTACAGATCCAGCAGGCGCGCGTGGTCACCGACCTCGGCCTCCGACCAGTCCAGCTTCGACCGCTCGAAGGTCGCGGGGTCGTTCGGATGCGGCACGACGGACTCGTCCCAGCCCATCTTCACGAACTCCTCGATGCGTCCCTTCGCGGTCGCCTCGGCGAGTTCGGGTTCCGGGTGCGACGTGAAGAACTGCCACGGCGTGGACGCACCCCACTCCTCCCCCATGAACAGCATCGGCGTCCCCGGCGCCGTCAGCGTCAGCACCGCCGCCACCGCCAGACGATCCGTCGACAGCGTCGCCGTCAGGCGATCTCCGGCCGCGCGGTTGCCGATCTGATCGTGATCCTGGGCGTAGGTGACGAGCCGCCAGGATGCCGACTGCTCGGGCACCGGCTTGCCGTGGTCGCGCTCGCGGAACGACGAGTACGTCCCATCGTGGAAGAAGCCCTTCGTCCACACCTTCGGCAGCGCCTGCGGGTCGGCGAAGTCCTCGTAGTATCCGACCGCCTCGCCCGTCAGCGCGACGTGCACCGCGTGATGCCAGTCGTCCGACCACTGCGCGGTGAGGCCGTACCCGTCCGCCTCTCGCGGCAGGAACATCACCGGATCGTTCATGTCGCTCTCGGCGATGAGCGTCAACGGCCGCCCGACGTGCGCGCTCAGCGCGTCCGTCCGCTCGGCGATCTCCTGCAGGATGTGCGTCGGCTGCGCGCCCGACTCGTGCAGGGCGTGCACGGCATCCAGCCGCAGACCGTCGACGTGGAAGTCCCGCATCCACATCAGTGCGTTGTCGACGATGAAGGAGCGCACCGCCGCCTCGTCGAGGTTGAGGCTGTCGCCCCACGTGTTCCGCGACCCGTCACGCAGGTACGGGCCGTACTCGGGCAGGTAGTTGCCGCTCGGGCCCAGGTGGTTGTAGACGACGTCCTGGATCACCGCGAGGCCCGCGGCATGTGCGGCATCCACGAAGCGCTGATACGCGGCGGGGCCCCCGTAGGTCTCCTGCACGGCGTACCAGAGCACGCCGTCATAGCCCCAGTTGTGCGTGCCGTTGAAGGCGTTCACCGGGAGCAGCTCGATGTGCGTGACGCCGATGTCGATCAGGTGGTCGAAGCGATCGATCGCGGCATCCAACGTCCCCTCGGGGGTGAAGGTCCCGAGGTGGAGCTCGTAGATCAGCCCGCCGGCGAGCTGCCTCCCGGTCCACGCCTGATCCGTCCACGAGAAGGATCCCGCGTCGAACCACGCCGACGCCTCGTGCACCCCGCGAGGCTGCCGACGCGACCGCGGATCCGGCCGCAGGTCGTCGCCGTCACCGAGGACGAAGCCGTACTCGTCGCCGTCCGCGAGTGCGACGTCGGCCCGCCACCATCCGTCGCCCGCCGCCGTCAGCGCGACGTCTTGCGCTCCGGGACGGCGCAGCCGCACCCGCTCGACGCGCGGAGCCCAGACCTCGATCACGATGCGTTCCCCTCGATGTCGTCCGCCGGCGCCAGCAGCGCGACGGGATAGGTGTCCAGCAGATCCGCGAGGCGCACACGCCCGCCCTCGATGCGCCGGCCGGTGAGCACGTCGACCAGCCCTTCAGCACGGGTCAGCAGTTCGGTGTCACCCCAGCCACCCCGGCGAGCCAGTCCCGCGGGCAGGCGGGTCGCCACGGCGACGACGCCGCCGCGGTCGAACGCGACAGCGTGCTCGGCCGCCTCCCCCGCCGCCGCCATCGGCGTGTAGCGGGTGAACAGCTCGGGATGATCGCGCTTCAGCCGCAGCGCACGGGAGACGACGAGGAGCTTCGCCGCACCGGAGCCGTCGATCGGCGGCATCCATCCCTCATCGAGCCGCGCCAGCAGCCGGCGCCGCTCGGCGAAGTCCACCTCCCGACGGTTGTCGGGGTCGACGAGCGAGTGGTCCCACAGCTCGGTGCCCTGGTAGACGTCCGGAACGCCCGGGCCCGCCAGCTGCAGCAGCTTGAGCGACAGCGAGTTCGACCGACCGAACTGCGCGATCTCGTCGACGAACCCGTCCACGATCGGCCGGGCGTCGCCGAAGGCGGCGTCGACGAGGTCGTGCATCTTCTCCTCGAACGCCTCGTCGGGCTCCGACCAGGTCGTGCTGACCCCGGCTTCACGAGACGCCTTCTCGGCGTAGGCGTGCAGTCGCTCCCGCGAGGCGGGCCAGGCACCGACGATCGCCTGCCACAGCAGGTTGTCGAAGGGTCCGTCGCCGGTCGACGAGACCTCGCGCAGCGCGCCCAGCACCTGGGTCCACCGCTCCGGCATCTCGGCCAGCACCGACAACCGCGCACGCACGTCCTCGCTGCGCTTCGTGTCGTGCGTCGAGAGCGAGGTCATCGCCGCCGGCCACGCCGCCTGACGGTGAGCGGATGCCGCATGGAACCCGCCGGCGTCGACCGCCCACTCCGTTGGGTCGCCGCCCACCTCGGTGAGCGTGCCCAGCCGCGTGAAGCGGTAGAAGGTCGTGTCC
Organism: Microbacterium sp. NPDC080005; assembly: GCF_040702445.1. NCBI lineage: Bacteria > Bacillati > Actinomycetota > Actinomycetes > Micrococcales > Microbacteriaceae > Microbacterium > Microbacterium sp. NPDC080005. The sequence continues at coordinate 271,596 of NZ_JBFBLD010000002.1, forward strand.
TCGACGCCCTTCGCCATCACCGGACCGGTCGTCTGCATGAACCGGCGCGTGAACTCCGCCTCGGGCGCCGCGACGAGCCGGGCGGAGATCGCCTCGAACGCCTCCGCCAGCTCGGGTCGTCGCGACGACGCGAGCGCGACCGCGGCGTCGACCTCTTCGGCCCCAGCCGGAAGGTAGGCGCGGTACACCGGGAACGCCGCCAGCAGCTCGGCGAGCGCGTCGAGCCACTGCTCGTCGTTCGCGCCGCCGCGCTCCTCCGCGGGGACGAGCGCCGCGAGTCGCAGCACCTCGGCGTGCAGCCCGTCGGTCGCCCAGGCGAGCTTCGCCTCGTGCATCATGTCCGCGTAGTCGACGGCCTTCCCGTCCCGCAGCCGGGTGTCGAGGGCGGTCAGCCCCTCCTCCCCGGCGGGGTCGATCAGCACGCGGTCGAGGACCGCCATTGCGTCATACCCCGTCGTGCCCTCCGTCGCCCACCAGGCGGGCAGCTCCTCACCGTGCTCGAGGATCTTCTCCACGAGCACGTAGGCGCCGCCGGTGGCGTCCGCGAGCAGGTCGAGGTACCCGCCCGGGTCGGACAGGCCGTCCGGGTGGTCGACACGCAGGCCGTCGGCGAGGCCGTCGGTGATCCACCGCACGATCTCGACGTGAGAGGCGTCGAAGACCGCCGGGTCCTCGACGCGCACCCCGGCGAGCGTCGTGACGGCGAAGAAGCGCCGGTAGTTCAGCTCCGCGTCGCCGCGCCGCCAGAACAGCAGCTCGTAGTGCTGCCGTTCGAGGACGTCGCGCACGTCGCCGGCGCCCGTCCCCTCCGCGAGCGGGAACTCGTGGTCGAAGTAGCGCACGACCCCGGCCGCGGCGTCGATCTCGATCTCGCCGTCGTCGATCGCCTGATCGAGTTCGCGCCCCAGGATGGGCAGCCGCAGTCGTCCGCCGAGCGCCCAGTTGACGTCGAACGCGGCAGCGTGCGGCGACTCCTGACCACGGCGGAGCACGTCCCACCACCACGGGTTCTCGCGGGGATCGGAGACGCCTTGGTGGTTGGGCACGATGTCGATGAGGATGCCGAGGCCCGCCGCGCGGGCCGCCTCCGCGAACCGCTGCAGACCGTCCGGTCCGCCCCGCTCCGGGTCGACGACGGTCGGGTCGGTCACGTCGTACCCGTGGTCCGAGCCGCTCGTCGCCTGCAGGAGCGGCGACAGGTACGCCCAGTCGACGCCGAGGTCGCGCAGGTAGTCGGTGATCTCGGCCGCGGCATCCAGGTCGAATGCCTTGCGGATCTGCAGCCGGTACGTGGACCGGGGTGCGTTCTCGCGCCCGGGCATCAGTGGGGCAGCTCGATCTGCGGCGCCTCGGCCGGGATCACATCGACGGCGCCGGTCAGGGCGGCGAGCGAGGCGGCGACAGAGGGATCGGGTTCGACCGTCTCCTCCTCGTGGTCGCGCAGCACCACGAGCGCGCGCCCCCCGACCGAGACGGTTCCGCCCGGGTCGACGATCGGCGCGTCCGCCGCACCGCCGGCGGTGTCGACGATGATCTCCCACCGCGGGCTCGCCGATGCCGTCGGCACCGTGAAGTCGATCGCCTCGTCGCCCGCGTTGAAGAACACGAAGAAGTGCCGGTCGTGGATCTCCTCACCGCGGCGGTCCCGCTCGCGGATGCCGTCGCCGTTGAGGAACACGCCGACCGCACGGCCGAAGCCGCTGTCCCAGTCCTCGGGCTGCATCTCGGAGCCGTCGGGGCGGATCCACGCGATGTCGGGGAGCGGTGCCCCCTCCTCGCGGCGCACCGGACGGCCGTCGAAGAAGCGGCGACGACGGAACGTCGGGTGATCCCGGCGCAGGCGTGCGAGCACCGAGGTGAACTCGATGAGCGGCTGGTCGATCGAGGTCCAGTCGATCCAGGTCAGCTCGTTGTCCTGCGCGTATCCGTTGTTGTTGCCGTTCTGCGTGCGGCCGAGCTCATCGCCGTGCGAGATCATCGGCACGCCCTGGCTCAGGAGCATCGTCGCGAGGAAGTTCCGCTGCTGACGCGCCCGCACACGCAGGATGTCGGGGTCGTCGGTCGGGCCTTCGACGCCGTGGTTGTACGAGCGGTTGTGCGATTCGCCGTCGTTGTTGTCCTCGCCGTTGGCCTCGTTGTGCTTCTCGTTGTAAGAGACGAGGTCGCGCAGGGTGAACCCGTCGTGCGCGGTGACGAAGTTGATGGATGCCACCGGCCACCGGCCGTCCTGCTCGTACAGGTCCGCCGAGCCCGTGAGGCGCAGCGCGAACTCGCCGAGAGTCGACGGCTCACCGCGCCAGAAGTCGCGGACGGTGTCGCGGTACTTTCCGTTCCACTCCGTCCACTGCGGCGGGAAGTTGCCGACCTGGTAGCCGCCGGGGCCGATGTCCCACGGCTCGGCGATCAGCTTGACCTGGCTGACCACCGGATCCTGCTGCACGAGCTCGAAGAACGCCGACAGGCGATCGACGTCGTAGAACTCGCGGGCGAGGGTCGAGGCGAGGTCGAAGCGGAACCCGTCGACGTGCATCTCGAGCACCCAGTAGCGAAGCGAATCCATGATGAGCTGCAGCGTGTGCGGGTTGCCGACGTTGAGGCTGTTGCCCGTGCCGGTGTAATCCGTGTAGTACCGCTTGTCGTCGTCCTCGAGCCGGTAGTAGGCGAGGTTGTCGATGCCGCGCATCGAGAGGGTGGGGCCCATGTGGTTGCCCTCGGCGGTGTGGTTGTAGACGACGTCGAGGATGACCTCGATGCCCGCCGCGTGCAGCGCGCGCACCATCGCCTTGAACTCCTGCACCTGCTGGCCGACGCCGCCGGCAGCCGAGTACGTGTTCTGCGGTGCGAAGAAGGCGATCGTGTTGTATCCCCAGTAGTTGGAGAGGCCCTTCTCCTGCAGCGTCGAGTCGTTCACGAACTGGTGCACCGGCATGAGCTCGAGGGCCGTGACGCCGATCTTCTTGAGGTGCTCGATGACGACCGGGTGCGCGATCGCGCTGTACGTGCCGCGGATGTCCTCGGGGATGTCGGGGTGCGTCATCGTGAGCCCCTTGACGTGGGCTTCGTAGATGACGCTCTCGGCGTACGGCGTCTTCGGCTGGCGGTCGCCCTGCCAGTCGAAGTAGGGGTTCACGACGACGCCCTTCATCATGGCGGCGGCGGAGTCGTTGTCGTTCGTCGAGTCGGGGTCGCCGAACGTGTAGCTGAAGACCGACTGGTCCCATTCGATCTGGCCGTCGACGGCCTTCGCGTACGGGTCGAGCAGCAGCTTGTTCGGGTTGAACCGCTGACCGTTCTCGGGGTCGTACGGGCCGTGGACGCGATAGCCGTAGCGCTGCCCCGGCTGCACGGACGGCAGGTAGGCGTGCCAGACGAAGGCGTCCACGTCGATGAGCTCGACGCGGGTCTCCTCGCCGCTCTCGTCGAACAGGCAGAGCTCGACCTTCTCAGCGCACTCGCTGAACAGGGCGAAGTTCGTCCCATTGCCGTCGAAGGTCGCTCCCAGGGGGTAAGCGGAACCGGGCCAAACCTGCATGCGTACTCCCGTGTTAGGTGGAAGGCCACAGTACCCAGGCGAGGTTTTCGGCTCGGGGCCCTTGACAGGTCAGCGCAGCGACAGCATGTCGTCGAGATAGTCCGCGAGCGGCCGCGTCGGCCCCGTCGTGCTCCACGCGACGTGGGGCACGCCGTCCACGAGCGACAGGATGCCGGAGCTCTCCCCGCGGTCGACGGCTGCGGCATCCATCTCGGTCCACCCCAGGTGCAGCACCTCGCCCTCGGCGAAACCGCCGCGGAAGGCCGCCGCCGCCCGCTCCGACCGTGCTCGCTGCGCCTCGGCGGTGTACCCGCGGACCGCATCGTGCCGGGCCCGCAGCACCTCGCCGGTCGCGAACACGCGGTCGTCTCCGATCAGCAGGACGCCGACGTGCCAGGCCTCGGTCATCGGGAGGATGCGCGGGGCACGACCGAGTCCAAGGATGCGGCGGTTCGCCGCCCAGTCGCCGAGTCGCTCCCGCGGCGAGCCGGCGAGCCGCGCGCGCGCCGCATCGAGCAGGCCGACCGTGGTCACGGCATCCGTCATCGTCGTCAGACGAGGCGGGTCGCCGTCGACGCAGCGCCGCCGCGGATCTGCTGGTGCAGCCGCGCCATGCGCGCGTCGAGCTCGGCGGCCGCGTCGGCGGCGTCCTTCAGCTGACCCAGGAGGTGCTCCGGCACCTGTCGCTCGTACTTGTAGTAGATCTTGTGCTCGAGGCTCGCCCAGAAGTCCATCGCGATGGTGCGGAACTGCACTTCGACCGGCACGTCCACGCGCCCCGTCGACAGGTACACGGGCACCTCGAGGATCGTGTGCAGGCTCTTGTAGCCGTTGCCCTTTGGCGTCGCGATGTAGTCCTCGACCTCGCGCACCGTGATGTCGTCCTGAGCCGTGAGCAGGTCGAACAGCCGATAGACGTCGCTGACGAAGCTGCAGGTGATGCGGATGCCGGCGATGTCGGTGATGTGCGCGCGCACGGAGTCGAAATCGGGCTCGATGCCCCGACGCTGGATCTTCTCGACGATGCTGTCGGGCGACTTCACCCGACTCGAGACGTGTTCGATCGGGTTGTAGTCGTGCATCTCATGGAACTCCTCGCGGAGGATCGAGATCTTCGTCTCGATCTCCTGCAGCCCGAACCGGTACTCCATGAGGAACCGCTGGAACTCGTCGCGCATCGCTCGGAGGGAGGACGCCGACACCGTGATCTGCTGCTCGTCGAGCGGAGTGGACATGCTGCGACGCTATCGGGAACCACTCTGAGCGTGCTGTGAGGGCGGCGCCGTCGTCGCGCGCGGCACGAGCGCCGTCGGCAGCCGCAGGTGCGTCGCCGCCGGGGTGGCCCCACCCATGAGCTCGAGCAGCATCGTGACCGCTTCCGCACCGAGGCGCTGCATGGGCTGGCGCACCGTGGTGAGCGCCGGCTCCGACTGCGACGCGTCGGGGACGTCGTCGAAGCCGATGACCGAGAGGTCGTCCGGCACCGACAGGCCGTGTTCGTGCGCGACGCGGATGACGGTCAGCGCCGACACGTCGTTGGCGGCGAACACCGCGGTCGGCCGGTCGGCGCGACGCAGGAGGCGTGTCGCGGCTTCGCGCGAGATGTCCTCCACGTACTCCCCGACCCCCACCAGGGTCGGATCGAAGGGGATGCGGGCGTCCTCGAGCGCGCGGCGGTACCCGCCCTCGCGCAGCATCGACGACCGCAGGTCCGGGCGGCCCGCGACGAACCCGATGCGCCGATGGCCGAGAGAGAGGAGGTAGGCGACCGCGTGACGGGCGCCCGCGAAGCTGTCGGATTCGACGGTGGGGAGGTCGGCAGGTCCGGTGTGGGGGTCGATCGCCACCACCGGCACCTCCGCGCTCACGTTGACGACGGTCGGCGTCACCATGATCACGCCGTCGACGAGCGTCCCGCTCAGCCGGCTGAGCGATCGCCGTTCCCACCCCTGGCTCGACACCTGCCGCGACCCGCTGTACGCGAGCAGGTCGAGACGCGAATCGCGCAGCGCCGCCCCGACGCCCTTCAGAACCTCCGCCGAGAAGGGCTCGAAGTCCGCGACGAGCACGCCGACGACCCCCGTCCGACGTGCGCGCATGCTGCTCGCCACGAGGCTCGACTCATAGCCGAGCTCCTCGACGGCACCCAGCACGCGCTGCACCGTCGCCGGCGCGACACCGTAGCGACCGTTGACGGCTTTCGAGACCGTGGCGACCGACACACCGGCCGCCGCGGCGACATCGTGGATGGTGGTGCGCCTGCGCATGCCTCGAAGCGTAGCCCCATGGAAAACATTTTCGAAAACGTTTGACGCCGACCACAACAATTCCGACACTGGAGCAAGCCCGGCACGCACCGCCGGGACCACCCGCACCTCGACGACCGAGCGTGCACTCAATGAGGAGATTGGTGATCACATGAGGACCAGACGGTTCGCAGTGGGACTCGCGGCCTTCGCGGCGGCGACCCTCGCGCTCAGCGCGTGTTCGGCAGGCAACGGCGGCGCCGGCGGGGGCGGCGACGTCGAGATGACGCTGTGGCAGAACTCGACCACCGGCCCGGGGCAGCAGTTCTGGAAGGACGCGATCGCCGCCTTCGAGGCCGAGAACGAGGGCGTCACGATCACGATGCAGTCCGTCCAGAACGAGGACATGGACGGCAAGCTCCAGACCGCGCTGAACGCGGGCGACCCGCCCGACATCTTCCTGCAGCGCGGCGGCGGCAAGATGACCGCGATGGTGAACGCCGGCCAGCTGATGGACCTCACCGACCTCATCTCGGACGACGTCCGCAGCGAGGTGTCGGAGGGCTCCTTCGCCGCGGAGACCTATCAGGACAAGGTGTGGGCGATGCCCCTCTCGGTCCTGCCGGGCGGCTTCTTCTACAGCCAGGACGCCTTCGACGCGGCCGGCATCGCCGAGAACCCCAGCACCATCGACGACCTCAAGACCGCAGTGGAGGACCTGAAGGGCACCGGGATCGCCCCGATCGCCCTCGGCGCCAAGGATGCCTGGCCCGCCGCCCACTGGTACTACTTCTTCGCCCTGCGCGAGTGCAGCCCGCAGGTGATCGAGGAGACCGGCGACTCGAAAGACTTCAGCGACGAGTGCTGGACGCGCGCCGCCCAGGACCTCACGGACTTCGCCGCCATCCAGCCGTTCAACGAGGGCTTCCTCACCACCCCCGCCCAGCAGGGCGCCGGCAGCTCGGCGGGCCTCATCGCCAACCGCAAGGCCGCGATGGAGCTCATGGGCGCGTGGGACCCGGGCGTGATCGCATCGCTCACCCCGGACGAGAAGCCCCTCCCCGACCTCGCCTGGTTCCCCTTCCCCGAGATCTCGGGCGGTGACGGCGAGCCCGGCTCGATGATGGGCGGCGTCGACGGCTACTCGTGCGCCGCGCAGGCGCCGAAGGAGTGCGCCGACTTCCTCAACTTCATCGCCGGCTCCGAGCAGCAGACGAAGTACTACGAGGCCTTCCAGTCGCCGCCGGTCAACTCGGTCGCGCAGGAGGCGGTCGAGGAGCCGTACCTGCAGCAGATCCTCGAGGCGTACAACAGCGCCCCGTTCGTCTCGCAGTGGCTCGACACGGTGCTCGGCCAGAACGTGGGCAACGCGCTGAACGTCGCGGTCGTCGACATGCTCGCGGGCAACAGCGACCCCGAGAAGTTCATCGCCGCCGTCAACGCCGCAGGCGCCCAGGGCTGAGCATGACCGTTCGCGAGATGTCCGTCTCGGACACCCCTGCTCTCGCGGCGCACGCCGGGGGCGGCGACTCGTCGCCCCCGGCACGGCCGCGGTTCCGCCGCCGGCGGGGCCTCGGCTGGTCGGGGCGCCTCGAGGTGCTCCTGCTCGCCGGGCCCGCCGTCGTCTTCTTCGTCGGGTTCGTGATCCTGCCGGTGCTGATGGCCGCGTACTACGGCTTCTTCCGCTGGTCCGGGTTCGGGCCCGCCACCGAGTTCGTCGGGCTGAAGAACTACATCACGATCTTCAGCGACCCGAACTTCCAGAGCGCGCTGCTGCACAACGCCTTCATCGTCGTCATGTCGATCGTCCTGCAGGGCCCGATCGCGATCCTGCTGGCGCTGCTCCTCAACCGCAAGATGCGGGGACAGTCCGTCATCCGGGTCCTCATCTTCGTGCCGTACGTGATCGCCGAGGTCGTCGTCGGCGCCGGGTTCAGCCTGCTGCTGTCGACCAACGGCGCCGCCAACGGGATGCTCGAGAAGCTCGGGCTCGGCGGGCTCGCGCAGGACTGGCTCGCCGACCCGGCGATCGCCATCTGGACCCTCATGGCGATCCTCACGTGGAAGTACGTCGGCTTCGCCGTCATCCTCTTCCTCGCCGGGCTCCAGGGCATCCCCGAGGAGCTCTACGAGGCGGCCGCGATCGACGGCGCGTCGTACTGGCAGATCCAGCGCCGCATCGCGCTGCCGCTGCTGGCGCCGACGCTACGCATCTGGGCGTTCCTGTCGGTCATCGGTGCCCTGCAGCTGTTCGACCTCGTGTACATCATCTGGGGGCAGTACGTCTCGTCCGTCGCCGGCACCAACACGATGGCGATCTACATGGTCGTCACCGGCCGCAACGCCGGGAACTTCGGCTACGGCAACGCGGTCGCCGTCGTGATCTTCGTCATCTCGCTCATCGTCGCGCTCTTCTATCAGCGCTTCGTGCTCCGCCGCGACACGGCAGGGGCGATCACAGAGAGGGGTGTGCAGTGAGCGCCACCATGACCCTCGTCACGGCACCGCCCGTCGACACCCGCCCGCGGCGCGCGCCGAAGAAGGCACTGCCGTGGGGCTCCCCCGTCGTCTACTTCGTCGCCCTCGTCGTCATCGCCCTCATGCTCGGGCCGGTGATCTACATCATCCTGGGCGGCTTCCGATCGAACTCCGCGATCACGGTCGACCCGGCGGGCTTCCCCGACCCGTGGAACGTCGAGAACTACGTCGGCGTGATCACGAGCGGTCAGTTCTGGGGCCAGGTCGGCAACTCGACCACGGTCGCCCTGGCCACGACGATCGGCGCGGTCGCGCTCGGGCTCGCCGCGAGCTACGTCATCGCGCGCTACAGCTTCCGCGGCCGCGGCGCGCTCTACGCGCTGTTCGCCTCGGGGCTCATGTTCCCCATCACGGTCGCGATCACCCCGCTGTACATCGTGATCCGATCGCTCGGGCTCATGAACTCGTTGCCGGGGATCATCCTCCCGCAGATCGCGTTCGCGCTCCCGACGACGATCATCATCCTGGTGCCGTTCCTGCGTGCGATCCCCGACGAGATCCAGGAGGCGGCGTCGATCGACGGATGCAGCCGACTCGGGTTCTTCTGGCGGATGGTGCTGCCGTTGGCCGTCCCGGGCGTGATCACCGTCGGCATCCTCGCCTTCATCGGCAGCTGGAACGCGTATCTGCTGCCGCTGTTCATCCTCAACAACGAGGCCTCGTTCACGCTCCCGCTGGGCGTGCAGGCGTTCTCGTCGCAGTACTCCGTCGACACGGCGCGCGTGCTGGCGTTCACCTCGCTCTCGATGCTCCCGGCACTGCTGTTCTTCAGCCTGTTCGAGCGGCGCATCGTCGGCGGCCTCACCGGAGCCGTGAAGGGCTGACATGACGGACACGACCGGGCGCGCTTCGGCGCGCGTGCGCGAGCTGCTGGCGCAGATGACCCTCGAGGAGAAGGCGGCGCAGCTCGTCGGCTACTGGGTCGACCAGGGCGGCGAGGTCGTCGCCCCGTTGGCCGACGAGATGGTGACGACGACCAGGTACGCGGATGCCACGACCCACGGCCTCGGCCACCTCACCCGGGTCTACGGCACGCGCCCCGTCGATCCGGTCGAGCGGGCCGCGTGGCTGTGGCGGGAGCAGCGGCGCCTGCAGACCGAGACACGTCTCGGCATCCCCGCGATCGTCCACGAGGAGTGCCTGACCGGCCTTGCGGCATGGCAGGCGGCGACCTACCCCACCCCGCTGGCGTGGGGAGCCTCGTTCGACCCCGATCTCGTGGCCGACATGGCCGTCGCGATCGGCGAGTCGATGCGGGAGCTCGGCGTGCACCAGGGCCTCGCCCCCGTCCTCGACGTCATCCGCGACCCCCGGTGGGGACGTGTCGACGAGTGCATCGGCGAGGATCCGTACCTCGTGGGCTCGATCGGGACGGCGTACGTCCGCGGACTGCAGTCGACCGGGGTGGATGCCACGCTGAAGCACTTCGTCGGGTACTCGGGCTCGCAGTCCGGCCGCAATCACGCGCCGGTCCACGCGGGCCCCCGTGAGATCGCGGACGTCTTCCTGCCGCCGTTCGAGATGGCGCTGCGCGACGGCGGCGCGCGGTCGGTGATGAACAGCTACGCCGAGATCGACGGCGTCCCGGTGGGGGCGAACCCGCACTACCTGGACGAGGTCCTGCGCGGCCGACTGGGCTTCGAGGGGCCGGTCGTGGCGGACTACTTCTCGGTCGCCTTCCTCCACTCGACGCACGGCGTCGCCGCCGACCTCGGAGAGGCGGCCGAACTCGCGCTGCGGGCGGGCATCGACGTCGAGCTGCCGACCCTCGACGCCTTCGCCGGTCCGCTGCTCGAGCGGATCCGCTCGGGGGTCGCCCCGGAGGGGATCCTGGACCGCGCCGTGCTTCGCGTGCTCGCGCAGAAGGAACGACTCGGCCTGCTGGACGAGGACTTCACACAGCCGCCCACGAGCATCGACCTCGACGACCTCCGGCACCGCGACCTCGCACGGCGACTCGCCGCCGAGTCCGCGGTCCTCCTCTCCAACGACGGCACCCTCCCGGCCACGGCGCCCGCGCGGATCGCGGTCCTCGGCCCGAACGCCGACTCGTCCGAGGCGCTGATGGGCTGCTATTCGTTCGTCAACCACGTCCTCGCCCACCACCCGGGAACGCCCGCGGGCATCGAGATCCCGACCGTTCTCGACGCCCTGCGCGCCGAGTATCCGGCCGCCGAGATCGAGGCGGTCCGTGGCTGCGACGTCGAGGGCGACGACGAGACCGGCATCGCGGAGGCCGTGGCCGCGGCATCCCGCGCCGACCTCGCGATCGTGGTGGTCGGCGACCGCGCGGGCCTGTTCGGCCGCGGCACCGTGGGCGAGGGCAACGACGTCGACGACCTGGAACTGCCCGGCGTGCAGCGCCGCCTCGTGGAGGAGGTCGTGGAATCGGGCACGCCGGTCGTCGTGCTCATCCTGTCGGGGCGTCCGTACGCGATCGGGTGGGCGCTGGACGGCGCCGGGCGCCCGGCATCCGTCGTGCAGTCCTTCTTCCCGGGCGAAGAGGGAGCGGACGCGCTCGCGGGGATCGTCTCGGGCCGCATCACCCCCTCGGGCAGGCTGCCCGTCTCGCTCCCCCGCTCGGCCGGTGCGCAGCCGTTCACCTACCTGCACCCGCGGCTCGGCGGGGCGAGCGACATCACCAGCGCGGACCCGACGCCGGTGCGACCGTTCGGCTTCGGCCTGACCTACACGACGTTCGCGTACGAGGACCTGCGCGTCGCCTCGCACGCCGGAACCGGCGACGGCGTCACGGCGACCGTGACGGTGCGCAACACCGGAGCGGTCGCCGCGACCGACGTCGTGCAGCTGTACGGCCACGACGTCGTGGGGACGACGACCCGGCCGGTGGCGCAGCTGCTCGCGTACCAGCGTGTGCCGCTGGGGCCGGGCGAGACGGCGATCGTGGAGTTCCGCGTGCCGCCGACGCGACTCGCCTACACCGGCCGGGACGGCGTCCGCGCGGTGGAACCGGGCCGAGTGGACCTGTGGGTCGGGCCCTCCAGCGCCGAACGCCGGGCGACCGCATCGGTCGAGTTCACCGGCGAGGCGTACGCGGTCGGACCGGACGACGCGCGACTCGCGACGGCATCCGTCCTCGAGGCCGCCACGCTCTGATCCGCACGCGCGACGACGCCCTCCCCGAGAATCGAGGAGGGCGTCGTCGTGTGCGTCAGTTGAGGACGAACGTGTACGAGGCGGTGTTGCCCGCCACGTCGTGCACGATCATCTCGTTCTCCCCGGCGACGGCCCCGAACTGTCCAGGACGGATGCCGTTGACGTCGGACCAGCGGTTGTTCGTCAGGTCCTTGGAGACGCCGTTGATGACCACCTTGTCGACTCCCACCGCGTCGTACAGCTTGTAGCTGACGACGTCCCAGGTGTCGTCGGCACCCGCGACCGAGTCCGCCTTGGTGGTGGCCGTCGGCGCGTCGACGTCGACCGTGAACGCGAACGTCCCGGTCTTCGAGACGTTCCCGGCGGTGTCGCGGGCGTTGTACTTGACGGTGTAGTCACCCGAGGCGAGCTCGACCGTGGCCGTGTGAGTGCCGCGCTCGGCGCCGCCCACCGCGGTCTGCGTGCTCTTCACGAGCGTCGAGCCGCGGTACACGTTCGCCACGATCCGGTCGAGTCCGCCGACGTCGGCGGCGTCGACCCGCAGCTCCACCTGGCGGAACGGTCCGGCGCCCGTCGGCGACACCAGGGTCGCCTCGGGGCGGACGGTGTCGGCCGGCAGCGACTGGAACAGGCGCGGGGCGAAGTCGATCAGGTTCTGCTGCCACACATCCCAGCCGTGCGGACCGACCGTGACCCCGTTGAACTCGTAGTCGATACCGAGTTCGTCGAGCACCGGCAGCGAGTTCACAACGGCACCGTAGGTGAAGTCCGTGATGTCGCCGGTGTAGAGGCGGTACAGCTCCGTGCCCTCGTTGATCGCGTCGACGTCGACCCCGGCGGTGCCGCCGAAGCCGGCGGCGAAGGTGCCGATCCACGCGAACTCGCCCGGGTGCGCCTTCAGCATCCCGACGGTGCGGGCACCGCCGGCAGAGAGCCCGGCGAGCGCACGCTTGTCGGGATTGGCGCTGACGTTGTACGCGTCCTCGACGGCGGGGACGACGTTCTCGCGGATCTCCCGGTTGTAGTCGCTCACGTTGCCGTTGGGCATGACCACGACCATGTCCTCGAGGTCACCGTCCCGTGACAGGTTGTCGAGGATCTGGCGCGCGCGCCCCATCTCGACCCAGTCGGTCCAGCTCTGCCCACCACCGTGGTTGAGGACGAACATCGGGTACGGCTCGGCGCGGTCGGCGTCGTAGCCCGCCGGCGTCCAGACGTAGGCGCTCCGCTCCTGGTTCGCCACCGCGCTCGGGTAGGTGAGCACGTCGAGGTCGCCGCCCTCCCCCGCGGGCACATCGGCCAGCAGTCGAGACCCCTCGCCGGGGACGAGGAAGGTGCTCCACGCCGGCTCCGAGGTGACCTTGGTCGGGTTGGAGGCGTCTTTCACCGACTGCCGGTCGACGATGAACCGGTAGTGGTAGAACTTCTCCTCCAGCGGCCCGACGGTCGCCCGCCAGCGGTCGCCGACCTTGTTCATCTCGACGCGCAGCCAGCTGCCGCCGGGAGCCCAGTTGGCCCACACCGACACGTAGTCGGCATCGGCGAACTCCGTCGTCGTCTCGAAGGTCACGAAACCCTCGTCGTCCTGTAAGGGCGTCGGGGTCGTGCCCGCTGCGGGCGGCTCGAAGCGCTCGGTGAGGGCGGTGTGACCCTCACTCATCCCGGCGTCCCCGCCGGCGCCGCCGAACAGCCGCGGTGCGAAGTCGCGGAGGTTCTCCTGCCAGGCGTTCCAGTTGTGCCCCGCGTCGGGGTTGACGCCGTCGAACTGATAGTCGAGGCCCAGCTCGTCGAAGGCCTTCAGCGAGTCGTGGACGTCGTTGTAGGCGATGTCCGTCTTGTTCCCGACGTAGACGCGGAACAGGTCCGTCCGGTTGTTCATCTTCTTCACCGGGATGTCGTCGAGCTCGCCGAATCGTCCGGCTCCGAACGTACCGATCGCGGAGAACTCGCCCGGGTGCTCGCTGAACACCTCGAACGCCTGACCGCCTCCCATCGAGAGGCCCGCCAGCGCGCGCTTCTTGGCACTCGGTGACACGTTGTAGGCGTCCTCGACGGCCGGCACGATGTTCTCGAGCAGCTCCTCGGAGAAGTCGGAGACGTTGCCGTCGCCCATGACGACGAGCATGTCGGCGAGATCGCCCTCCAGCCAGAGGTTGTCGAGGATCTGCTCGGCGCGACCCACTTCGACCCAGTCCCGGTCGCCCTGTCCGCCGCCGTGCTGCAGGTACAGGACCGGAAGCTTCTTGCCCTTCGCCTTGTACGTCGGGGGCACCCAGACCAGGGCCTCGCGCTCCTCGTCGGCAACGGCGCTCTCATAGGTCAGCGTCTCGATCGTGCCGGCCTCCTCGGCAGGCTCCGCCAGCCACTCGGCTGACTCGCCGGGGATGAAGAAGGTGCTCCACTCGGGCTCGGACGTGACCGCGGTCGGATTGGAGCCGTCCTTGAACACCTTCGAGTCGTCGCCGGTCACCTGGTAGTAGTACAGACCCGGTTCGAACGGACCGTAGGTGGCGGTCCAGTTGGCACCGCTGCGCTGCAGCCCGATCTGCGCCCAGTTGTGGCTGGGGCCAAAGTTGCCCTCGACCACCACCTGGGACACGGCGCCGATCTCCTGCTGCACGGCGGCGTCGGGGACGGCGATGCGCAGATAGCCGTCGTCCTGGACCGTGATCCAGGCGTCGGCGGCGACCGCCGGTGACGCAGCGACGACGCCGGTCAGCGCCAACGCACCGCCGGCGACCATCGCCGTGATGCGTTCTCCGAGCCGGCGCGATCGCCGACTCCGGGATGTGATCTCCATCGATACTCCATCTCATCGTGGTGGCCGCGCGCGTCCGACACCTAGGGAGTGGCAGCGCGGAGGACGGCCCTGGGGATGCGGATCCACGGCGTCAGGTCAAAATTTACAACGTCGTAAATCTCGTTCGCGGACACTCTCCCAGTCGATCGCCCGGGGGTCAAGAGGCAATGTACAACGTTGATAATCGCGTCGTCGCCATTGGGCACGCTGACCGCCCGAGCGGCCTTTCGCGGCTCGGGCTGTCCGTGGAACGATCACCGGGGGTCGTCGAAGGGAGAGGGCCCCAGCTCCTCGAGCAGCCTCGCCATGAGGACGTAGGCCCTGTTCCGATAGGCGATCAGCTCATCGGTGCGCGCCGCGTCGATCGCGCGGAAGCCTCCGCCGCTCTTGGTGCCGAGCTGCCCTGCGGCGATCCGCTCGCTCAGCATCGCGGGCGTCGGGAAACGGTCGGGCAAGCCCTCCTGCAGCGAGGCGTAGCAGAACGCGTACACGTCCAGCCCTGCCATGTCCGCGATCGCGAACGGGCCGAAGAACGGCATGCGGAATCCGAACGTCGATCTCACGATCGTGTCGATGTCGGCTACCGATGCGACCCCCTCCTCGACGAGCTGCGTCGCCTCGTGGAAGAGCGCGTACTGCAGCCTGTTGAGGACGAAACCGGTGACGTCCCGCACACGCGCCGGGAGCTTCCCGACACTGCGGACGAACACCTCGGCGGTCGCGATGGCTTCCTCGGAGGTGCCGTCGTGCGGGATGATCTCGACACCCGGGATGAAGGGCGCCGGGTTGGAGAAGTGCACCCCGAGGAAGCGATGCGGGTTCTCGACCGGAGGCGCCAGGTCCCCGAGTGCGATCGTCGAGGTGTTGCTGCCGATCACCGCGTCCGGATTCGCGCGCGAGATCCGCGCCAGCGTCCCGCGCTTCAGCTCCAGGCGCTCGGGGACGGCCTCTTCGACGAGGTCCGCGCCGACCACGGCGCTCTCGACATCGTCCGCCGCGGAGATGCCGTGCCGGACGGCCGCCGCGGCACCCTCGGGGAACAACCCCTGCGCCTCGAAGGCCTCTGCTTCGGCGTTGATGCGGTCGAGGTTGGCGCGCGCGATCTCGGGCGTCGCATCGGTGATGACGACCTCGTGACCGGCGATGGCTGCGACCTGCGCGATACCGCCTCCCATGTAGCCGCTGCCGACGACGGCGATGCGACTCATCGGTCCCCTCCCGCTTCGTACTCGGCGATCGCAGCGACCTTCGCTGCTGACGGCGACGATGTGTCGAACCGATATCCCAGCCACTCGGTCACGAGGCGCTTGGCGAGTTCCAATCCGATCACGCGCTGACCCAGTGCGAGCACCTGGGCGTCGTTGCTCAGCACCGCGCGTTCGACCGAATACGAGTCGTGAGCCGTCACGGCGCGCACGCCCGGCACCTTGTTCGCCGAGATGGCGACTCCGAGTCCCGTCCCGCAGATGAGCAGCGCCCGGTCGGCGGCGCCGGCCGCGACGCGCTCAGCGGCGGCGACCGCGACGAGGGGGTAGGCGGTGTGCTCGTCTCCCCCGACGCCGACATCGACCACGTCGGCGACCCGGTCATCCGCCTCCAGAAGCGCCCGCAGGGCCGTCTTGTACTCGTAGCCGGCGTCATCGCTGCCGATGACGATCCGCCATCCCTCTGTCATGGGTTCTGCTCCAGGTGTCGGGCCACGGCGGTGGCGATGAGGGCGAACGACGTCGCCCCCGGGTCGGGGTGGCCGAGACTGCGCTCGGCGAGAGGTCGCGCCCGCCCCTTCGAGGGGCGAAGACCGGCGGTGGCCTCCGCCGCCGCGGTCGCCGCGCGAGCGGCGTCCGCGAGGAGGGACCGGATGTCGGCATCCGCGGTGGCACCTGCGCGCAGCGCGTCGGCGTAGGGACGCATCGCGTCGAGCATCGTCTTGTCGCCGACCACCGCTCCCCCGCGCTCGGCGACCGCGTCGACCGCTGCGCCCACTGCGGATGCCAGCTCCACGGGCGTGAGCGTGGACCGCCCGCCGGAAGCGGGGAGTTCGGCAGCGAGCCGGCGCAGCGCCGTCGCCCACAGGGCACCCGAGGTGCCGCCGGCACGCTCACTCCACGCGTCAGCCGCCGTCGTGAGCGCGCGCTGGAGCCCGGCCTCTGGGTCGAAGGCCGCGACGGCGGCGTCGACACCGGCGCGCATCCCGACACCGTGGTCGCCGTCTCCGGCGACGGCGTCGAGCGCCCCGAGATCCGCCGCCGCGACTGCTATCGCCTCCTGCGCCGCCCGCAGCAGGGCGCGCGCGTGTTCGGCCCGTCGGCGGTCATCGGGGGCCGCGAGGGGATGCCGCGGCGCCTCGGGCTCCGACGCGATCGAGGCCGCCACGGCGCGGCTCGACGCCGTCCGGACCGCGGCCCCCTTGCGATAGGCGGGAGTGTCGGCGGCAGCGGCCCACAGCGGCTCGAGCTCGTCGTCGAGCCAGACGAGGGTCACCGATGCGCCGGCCATGTCGAGGCTCGTGACGAGGTCGCCCACCTCGGGCTGGACCACCGCCACGCCCGCAGCACCGAGCTCTGCGGACACGTCGCGGAAGAGGACGAACAGCTCCTCGTGCGAGACCGACCCCAGGCCGTTGACGATGACCGCCGCGCGGTCGCCGCGCGATTCCGGGACGTCGTGCAGCAGATCGCCCACCAGCATCCGAGCGAGCTCTCTCGACGACGTGCGCGGGACGTCGCGGATGCCGGGCTCGCCGTGGATGCCGAGACCGATCGACATCATGCCCTCGGGGACGGTGAACAGCGGCGCGTCCGCGCCGGGGAACGTGCAGCCCCCGAAGGCGACGCCGAGTGTGCGGGTTCGCTCGTTGGCGTGCCGCGCCAGGCGCTCGACCTCATCGATGTCGTCGCCGCGTTCGGCCGCCGCCCCCGCGATCTTGAAGACGACGAAGTCGCCGGCGATACCGCGTCGCCGGGCTCGTTCGGCGAGCGGCGCGCTGGCGATGTCGTCGGTCACGAGCACCGTCCGCGCATCCACACCTTCGGCACGCAGGCGGTCCTGCGCGTCGCCGAAGTGCAGGACGTCCCCGGCGTAGTTGCCGAAGAGGAAGAGCACCCCGCCCCCGGCGTCGGCGGCGCGGGCGACCCGATACGCCTGTCCCGCGGAGGGCGAGGTGAAGATGTTGCCGCAGACGGCGCCGGCCGCCATGCCGGGGCCGACGACACCGGCGAACGCCGGATAGTGGCCGGACCCGCCACCCACGACGACGGCCACCGAGCCGAGCGCGAGCGGCGTCGCCCGCACCACCCCGCCGTCCACGCGGCGCACCGCCTCGGCGTGCGCGGCGGCGAAGCCCTCGAGGGCGTCGTCGACGAAGGAGGCGGGATCGTTCGCGATGCGGGTCATCGTTCGGGTCCTGTCTGAGGCCGGGCCTCACCGAGCTGACGCACGCGGCTCGTCCCGAGCTGCGTGGACGGTCGGCGCGGCAGCACGTGGCGTCGGAGATAGTCGCGGTTTTCGGCGCAGACGCTGAGACCGTCGCCGCCGTAGTTCTCGACGCAGATGACGCCCTGGAATCCGTTCGCGAGGGCGATCCGCATCGCGCGCCGGTAATCGATGACCCCCGCGACCATGGGCGACGGTGCCGCGGTGTAGAAGTCGCGCGCGATGTCCTCGTCGCGGGTGTAGTTCTTCACGTGCCAGAAGTTCGCGTACGGGAGGGTCTGCTCGCACAGCTCCAGCCAGGACTCGACTGGCCGGTGGAGCCGGATGAGGTTGCCGATGTCGGGATTGAGCCCCACCCCGGAAAGACCGATCTCCTCGATGAGGCGCACGGCGGATGATGCCGTTCCGAGGAAGGTGTCCTCGTACATCTCGAGTGACATGAGGACGCCGAGCTCCTCCGCATGGCGGCCGAGCTCGCGCAGCCGCGTGACCGCGAGGTCCCAGTCCGCGGGGTCGTCCTTGGGCCCGTCCACCGTCCAGAACCAGAGCTGCGCAGACTGCTCGGCGGTGAGGGGACGGTGCAGCCCGAACGACACGGTGCCGATGCCGACGGATGCCGCGGCCTCGAGCACGCGGTGGCTGTAGGCGAGGTTCGCGTCGCCGTCGCCCGGGTCGACGACGCTGCGTCGGATCGCGGAGAGCGAGAGCGGCCGCACCCCCGTCTCACGTGCCACCGCGAGGAAGTCCGCACGACCCGCGGCATCCAAGTCCGCCAGCCGGAGCCACGAATCGGTGACATCGAGGGCGTCGAAGCCGGCGTCCGCGATCTCGGCGAGCGTGACCGCCCATTCGTCGGGTCCCGCCTCGGTCACCGACCGACCGTCGGGGAGCGTGCCGGAGAAGGGCAGCGCTGCGGCGGCGATCGGCCAGTCGTCGGCCGTCCACGCGGTCATGCGTCGACCCCCTCGACACGGGTCGGGGTGTCGAGAATCGCGTGCTCGACGCGTCTCGTGGGGCCCGCGAGGCGGAGGAGCACCTCGGTCGAGCGGTCACCGACCGAGCGACCGCTCGAGAGGAGGATGTCGCCGGGCTCGACGACGCGCCGTCCCTCGAGACCGACGAACGAGAACCGGTCGGCGTGCACGTCGAAGTGCACCCGCGCAGCGGCACCGGGGTCGAGCTCGACCCGCGCATAGCCGAGGAGCTGAACGACGGGCCGCGTGACCTGCGCCACCGGGTCGGAGGCGTACAGCTGCACGACCGTCGCGCCCCTCCGGCCGCCGGTGTTGCGGACCGGCACCGAGACCGAGGTGCGGCCGTCGGTGGGCAGGTCGCTCGCCGCGGGCTCGGGCGCGCCGACCTCGAACGACGTGTACGACAGCCCGTGACCGAAGGGGAAGGCCGCGGCGATCGACAGGCTGCTGATGCGATCGCCGTCCTGACCGAGGGGCGGGGCGAGGTAGGTGTGCGGGAGGGCATCCGCGTGACACGGGATCTGGACGGGCAGGTGACCCGACGGTGCGGTGTCCCCCGCCAGGATGCCGGCGATCGCCGCCGGTCCCTCGACACCGGGGAAGAAGGCCTGGACGATCGCAGCGGCCCTGCCGACATAGCGTCCCAGCGCGTACGGACGCCCCGAGACGACGAGGAGGATCGCGGGCGTTCCCGTCGCGAGCACCGCGTCCGCAAGGCGACCCTGATGCCCGGGAAGGTCGAGCCCCGGCGCATCGGAACCCTCGCCCGACGTGCCCTTGCCGAACATGCCGGCCCGATCGCCGACGACCACGATCGCGACATCTGCCTCGGCGGCCGCGTCGACGGCACGCTCGATCTCACCATCCGCCGGCGGCTCGACGAGCGGGACCCCCGGAACGACCGAGACCTCCGCCTCGCCGAAGCGGCGGCGGACGGCAGCCGCGATCGAGTCCGCGTCGATGCCGAGCCCCAGCTCCGGGTGCCGCGGAAGGACGTGGATCGGGTACGAGTAGGCCCCCATGAGGACGCGGGGGTCGTCGGCGCCGGGCCCGACGACGGCGATCCGCGCCGGCGGGAGGGTGAGCGGCAGCAGCCCGCGCGGGTTGTCGAGGAGGACGACGGATCGCTCGGCGAGGCGACGGGCGATGCTGCGGTTGCGCTCGCTGTCGAGATCGACGTCGGCCGGTTCCGGCGGCTGCCAGCCGTCGTCGAGCAGACCGAGCGCGACCTTTTGGCGGAGGACGCGACGCACGGCCTCGTCCACCTCGGACGCGGTGCGCTCCGGGTCGGGGTCGTCGACGGCGAGCGCCGCGAACGCGGCGGTGTCGGGGAGTTCCACGTCCATCCCGGCGTGCAGGGCGAGCCGACCGGCATCCGCCACCGTCGCCGCGACGCGGTGCTTCGCCTTCAGGAAGGCGACCGCCCAGTAGTCCGAGACCACGGTGCCCTCGAAGCCCCACTCCCCGCGCAGGATGTCGGTGAGCAGCCGCCGGTCGGCGGCGGCCGGCACGCGGTCGGTCTCGGTGTACGAGTTCATGACGCTGCCGGCGCCGCCGGTCCGCACCGCCATCTCGAAGGGCGGCAGGACGAGGTCGCGGAGATCCCGCTCGCCCATCGCGACCGGAGCGTGATTGCGCCCGCCCCGCGACGACGCATGGCCGGCGAAATGCTTGAGGGTCGCGATCACTCCGGCCGACTGCAGCCCCCGTACGTAGGCGGTGCCCAGGGTGGCGACGACGAAGGGATCCTCGCCGAGGGTCTCCTCGACGCGTCCCCACCGGTAGTCGGTGGTCACGTCGAGGACGGGCGCGAGCCCCTGATGCACCCCGAGCGCACGCATGTCGGCGCCGATCGCGGCCGCCATCTCGTGGACCAGCTCACGGTCGAAGGTCGCCGCCCACGCGAGCGGCGTCGGATACACCGTGGCGCCGAGCGTCGTGAGACCGGTGAGGCACTCCTCGTGGAGGATCGCCGGGATGCCGGGGCGCGTCGAGTCCCGCAGGAACAGCTGATCCTCGCGCGCGGCGATCATCCCGTCGCGCGGTCGCACCGGCGTGGTTCCGAACCGGCGGGTGAGATGCCCCATGCCGTGGCGGGCCGCGGCGGCGAAGTCGAGGCGCCCCGCGCCCATGACGTCCTGCATCGGCGCGATGATCTCGCCGCCCGTCCGCCGGTCGTTCCAGTGACTGCCGAGCTGGGCCAGCTTCTCCTCCCACGTCATCCGGGACAGGAGCTCCTCGATCCGCTCCGTCGTCGTCTGGGTGTCGACGCTCATCGGATCTCGACCACGACCCACGAGACGGCCGGGAGGGTCAGGGTGGCGACCTCACCGTCGCGGTCGACCGCGACCTCGCGTAGCGTCACCCGTTCGGGATCCTCGAGTGTGTTGCGGGCGTGGATGTCGGCGTCGGAGAGCAGGCGCGCGGAGAGCGATGCCGACGCATCCAGTCGGGACACGTCGACCTCGAGGACGACCTCCTCCTCGAGACTGCGGTTGACGGCGAACACCGTGGTCGCCCCACTGTCGGCGTCGTGCGTCGCGACGGCGTCGACGAGCGGCACACGCCCGAAACGCGCGGTCTCGTAGTCGGGCGCGTCGACCGCGACGTCGAGGGTCACGCCGCGGGCGTGGCGGGACGTCTCGGCGAACGGGAAGAAGGTGGTCTGCCGCCAGGCGGGACCGCCGGGCTCGGTCATGATGGGCGCGATCACGTTCACCAGCTGCGCGAGGCTCGCGGACTTGACCCGGTCGGCGTGACGCAGCAGCGAGATGAGCAGGTTGCCGACGACGACGGCATCCATCACGGAGTAGCCGTCCTCGAGCAGCCGCGGCGCGACCGGCCAGTCGTCGATGTCGGTGATCTTGTCGACCTCGTGGAAGCGGCTCTGGTACCAGACGTTCCACTCGTCGAACGAGATCGCGATCTCCCTGTCGCTCCGGCGAGCCGCCTTCACGGCATCGGCCGTTGCGACGACGCTCTCGATGAAGCGATCCATGTCGGTCGCAGAGGCGAGGAAGCTGCCCAGGTCGCCGTCCTTGGGTTCGTAGTACGCGTGACACGAGATGAAGTCGACGTCCTCGTACGACCGCTCGAGCACCACCCGCTCCCATCGGCCGAACGTCGGCATCTGCGAACTCGAACTGCCGCAGACGACCAGCTCCAGCGCGGGGTCCACCTGCCGCATCGCGCTCGCGGTCTTCGCGGCGATCTCCGCGTACTCCTCGGGTGTGCTGGCCCCGAGCTGCCAGGGACCGTCCATCTCGTTGCCGAGGCACCACATCCGTATGCCGTGGGGCTCGGGCGTCCCGTTCGCGACCCGACGGTCGGCGAGGGTCGTCCCGGGGCGACCGTTCGCGTATTCGAGCACGTCGAGCGCGTCGAGCACGCCGCGCGTGCCGAGGTTGACGGCGTACATCAGTTCACTGCCGGCCTTGCGCGCCCAGGAGGCGAACTCGTCCAGCCCGATCTCGTTGGTCTCGGTGGAATGCCAGGCGAGGTCGCGCCGGCGCGGGCGGTCCTCGCGCGGCCCGATGCCGTCCTCCCACCGGTACCCCGACACGAAGTTCCCGCCGGGATAGCGCACCGTGCTGACGCCGAGCTCGCGGACGAGGTCGAGCACGTCGGCGCGGAACCCGTCGTCGTCGGCGGCGGGGTGGGACGGCTCGTAGATGCCGTCGTACACGCAGCGTCCCAGGTGCTCGACGAACGAGCCGAAGAGGCGGCGGTCGATGGCGCCCACGGTCGCGCGCGGATCGAGGGTCAGACGTGCCGTGGGCATGAGGGGACTCCGAGGGTAGAGAGCGGGAGCAGGCGGGTGCGGCAGGTCATTTGAGGCTGCCGATCGACAACCCGCCCTGCCAGTACCGCTGCAGGGTGAGGAAGGCGATGATCAGCGGGATGACGGAGACGAGCGAACCGAGGATGATGATGCTCCACAGCGACGTCCCGCCCGCGTTGTTCGCCGACGCGAGGCCCTGCCAGAGACCGATCCCGACGGTGACGGGGAACAGACGGTTGTCGGAGAGCATCGCGAGCGGCAGGAAGTAGTTGTTCCATGACGCGACGACCGACAGCAGGAGCACCGTCACGATCGCGGGGCGCAGCATCGGGAGCGCGAGCTGCACGAAGATGCGGAAGTCACCCGCCCCGTCGACGCGTCCGGCGTCGAGGAGCTCGTCGGGAACGGCATCGCGCGCGTAGACGTGCATGAGGTAGACCCCGAACGGGTTGAGCAGGGTCGGCAGGATGACCGCCCAGATGGTGTTCGTGAGGCCCAGCTCGGAGAACAGGATGAAGGTCGGGATGACGAGCGCCGTCGCCGGCACCATCACCGATCCGAGCAGGATCGAGAAGCTCAATCGACGCCCGACGAAACGGTACTTCGCGAAGCCGTACCCCGCCGCGACGGCCAGGACCGTCGCCCCGACCCCGCCGACGAGGGCGTACAGCGCCGAGTTGCCGAGCCACCGCAGGTAGATGCCGTCCTGGAAGGTGAAGAGCTGAGTGAAATTCGCGATGTAGTCGATGTCGTCGGCGAACCAGAGCGAGCTGCCGCCGCCGAACAGCCCGCCCGCGTTCTTCGAGCTGTTGACGATGACCCACCAGAACGGGATCAGGAAGTAGATGACGAGGAAGCCGAGCAGCACCTGCAGCGGCAGGTACCGGCGGGGCGACGTTCGGCGTCGCGTGTCGACCGGAACGGGACGACGGGGCGTGTCGGCGGTGGCGGTCATGACAGGAAGCTCCCCCGCTTGCGCGTGATGAACATGAAGAGATAGACGCAGATGAACACGACGGCGCCGAGCGCGAACGAGATCGCGGAGCCGTAGTTGTAGTTCGCCAGCGCGAACGCCTGCTGGTAGGCGTACATGTTGGGTGTGAAGTCCGCGGGGATCGCTCCCGCGGCGAGGTAGCGCAGGATCTGCGGCTCGTTGAAGAACTGCAGTGTCCCGATCAGGGCGAACACCAGGATCAGGACGAGCGCCGGCGCGATGAGCGGGATCTTGATCCGGAAGATGATCTGCCACTGGTTCGCGCCGTCGATGCGCGCCGCCTCGTACAGCGTCGGGTCGATCCCCTGCAGAGCGGCGTAGAGGATGATCATGTAGTAGCCGGCCCACTGCCAGATGACGATGTTCAGCAGTCCGACGAAGATGAGGTTGCGACTCAGGAAGTCGGGGCCCACGAGTCCGAACATCCCGAAGATCTCCGCGAGCGGGCCGAAGCTCTTGCTGTAGAGGAATCCCCACATCAGCGCGCCGATCACGGCGGGGATGGCGTAGGGCAGGAACACCATCAGGCGGGAGAACCGCGAGAAGGCGCCGGTGAGGACGTCGAGCATGAGCGCGACGGCGAGCGACACCGCCATCTGCAGCGGGATGAGCACGACGGAGAAGCGCACGACGAACCAGACGCCGTTCAGGAAGCTGTCGTCCGTGAACGCCTTCACGTAGTTGTCGAAGAGGACGAACCGCTCGCCGCCGATGAGCTGGTTCTGGAACAGGCTCAGGTACAGCGCGAAGAGCAGCGGGGCGACGAGCAGGGCGAGGAAGACGATCGCGAAGGGCGCGACGAATCCCCAGCCGATGAGGCTCTGGCGCCCGCGGCGGCGACGCCGCCGGGCGGTGGGGGCGGATGCGGGGGTGACGGCGCTCTGCGCCAGGTCGACGGTCATGGCGACTCCGGGTTCTCGGGTGGGGGCGCGACGCGTGGGCCGGTCCGGAGGACGGACCGGCCCACGAGCAGGGTCACTGGACCGTGAATCCCTGTTCTTCGGCGTATGCGACGACGTCCTCCTGGAGGGCGTCGGCTGCCTCCGACCCGGTCACGGAGCCCTCGTTGATCGCCGCGAGCTGCGACGTGAAGGCGTCGTAGTAGTACTGACCGAACGGGGTGTAGGTCATGCCGCCGTAGGCGTTGGCCGCCGGGACGTAGACCTCCTCGTTGGCCCGCTGACCGCCGAAGAACGGCACCTCGTAGTCGACGAACTCGTCGGAGTTCAGCGCCGTGAGGTTCAGCGGGAAGATGACCTGGTTCTGCCAGCCGTCGGTCAGCGAGGCGTCGTCGGCGTAGACGCCGAAGGCGGCTTTCGCGGCGAGCTCGGGGTCAGCGGCCTGCGACGTCACCGAGAAGGCCGATCCTCCCCAGTTGACCGACACCGGGTTCGCGGCATCCCACTGCGGGAGCGGCGCGGTGCGCCAGACCCCGGCATCCTCGCCCTCACCGACACCGGCGCCCGTCAGATAGCCGGGAGCCCACGCGGCCGAGATGTAGGTCGCGTAGTCGCCGCCGATCACACCGGCGATGTACTCGGGGGTGAACTGGTCCTGCGTGCCGACGAGACCCTTCTCGACGAGGCCCGCCCAGTAGTCGAGCACCTCCTTGGAGGCGTCGTCGTTGAGCGAGATGCCGATCTGCTCGGGCGTCGCCGAGTCGTACTCGAACGGCTGCGCGCCGTTCTGATACTGCAGGGCCATCATGACGGCGGGCACGTTCGCTCCGAGGTCGCCGAAGAGCGGGCCGCCGGCATCCTTCATCTTCTGTGCTGCGGCCTCGTACTCCTCCCACGTCGTGGGCGGCGCGATGTCGTACTCCTCGAAGAGGTCGGCGCGGTAGATCATGCCCATCGGCCCGCCGTCGACCGGCACGCCGTAGACGCCCTCGCCGACCGACACGTCCTTCCACGCGCCGTCGCTGTAGTCGTCCCGGACCTCGTCGAGGCCGTAGTCGGAGATGTCGACGATGGCTTCCTGGATCTGGAAGGTCGGGATGCGGTCCGCCTCGATCATGATGACGTCGGGCGCGCCCGTGCCCGCGGTGATGGCGGTCTGGAATTTGTCGTATTCGTCACCGCCCTGGCCGACGTTCGTCCAGCAGACCTGGACCTCGTCGTTCTCCTCGTTGAAGTTGTCGATGACGGTCTCCATGTTGGGATACCAGGCCCACATGGTGACGACGGGCAGGTCGTCCTTCGGGATGTCGTTGGTGCAGTTGGTGGCGTCGTTGCCGCCGCCTCCTCCCCCGTTGCCGCCGCCGCCACCGCTGCAGGCAGCGAAGGCGAGGGTGAGGCCGAGGGCGGCGGAGGTAGCGAGGACAGTCTTCGTCTTCACTGTGATTCCTTTCGGATGCTGGGACTTCTTCGTCGGCGCGATCACGATGCGGAGCGGGATTCGCCACGCAGGACTACAACGTTGTAGATCAACGTTGTAGATGAACCTAGAGTCGGGATGCGGAGGTGTCAAGATCCTCCGTGGGACGCCCTAGAGTGAGGGGGTCCTCGAGGGAGGGAGCAGCATGGGTGCGACGATGCACGATGTCGCCCGGGTCGCCGGAGTCAGCATCAAGACCGTCTCGAACGTGGTCAACGACTACCCGTACGTCCGCGACGACACGCGCCGACGGGTGCAGGAGGCGATCGCCGCGCTCTCGTACCGGCCGAACGTGTCGGCGCGCGGTCTGCGCTCGGGACGCACGGGCGTCATCGCCCTCGCGGTGCCGGCGCTGCGCGAGAACTACTTCGCCGAACTCGCGGACCACATCATCCGCCTCGCCGACGCCCGTGGCGTGGGCGTCGTCGTCGAGCAGACCGGCGGTCATCGTGAGGCAGAGATCCTCGCCATCAGCGGAGGCCGACGCCGCTTCACGGACGGCCTGCTGCTGAGCCCGGTGAACCTCGGACAGCTGGACGTCGACGTGCTGGACGTCGACTATCCGCTCGTCCTCCTCGGCGACCGCATCTTCAACGGCCCCACCGACCACGTGGCGATCCACAACACCGCCGCCGCCCGGGCCGGCGTCGAGCACCTGCTGTCACTGGGTCGCCGCCGGATCGCGATCCTCGGCGGCAGCGACGACGACCCCGCGCAGCCGAGCTCGGCGAGCCTGCGCCTCGCGGGTTATCGCGAGGCGCTCGCCGCCGCGGGCGTGCCGGAGGACCCCGCACTCATCCGACCCCTCCTGCACTGGACGCGGGACGCAGGATCGGAGGCGGTCCATGCACTCGTCGCCGAAGGCGTCGCCTTCGACGGGCTCTTCGCCCTCAACGACACACTCGCCCTGGGAGCGCTGCGCGGTCTCGCCCGCGAGCGCGTGACGGTGCCCGACGACGTCGCGGTCCTCGGTTTCGACAACATCGACGAGGCGCGGTTCTCCGTGCCCTCTCTCTCGAGCGTCGATGCGGGGAAGGAGCAGATCGCCGAGACGGCACTCGATCTGCTGCTCGAGCGCATCTCGGAGAAGGGACCGCGCAAGGATCCGCGCACCGTCCAGCCGGCCTTCTCCGTGGTCGCGCGCGAGTCCACCGGATTCGGCGGCGGAGACGTCTGAGCCGATCCGGTCGGGTCAGACGCGGACGACGAGGGTCGCGTCGACGACGAGCCGATCCGCCGAGGGACCGGCAGCGATCCGGTACTCCCCCGGCTGCACCCGCAACGCCCCTTCATGCAGCCAGTCCTCCGGCGCACCGTCGATCCGGATCGTGTCGTCCCACACCGCGAGACGCTCGATCGCGAAGGGCACCTGCACCGTGCGGGTCGTTCCCGGCTGCACGCGCACGCGGGCGTACCCGAGCAGCAGACGTCGCGGCGCGGCGATGGGCAGCTCCGGAGCGACGGCGTACACCTGCACGAGCTCCTCGACGACCCGCGCCGACGGGTTCGCGACCGTGACCGTGGCGACGACGACCTTCTCGTCGATCCGAGGGTCGAGGGCAGGATGCCGGTGGCTCGGCGCCGGCACCGTCACCTCCGCGGCATCCACCGTCACCGCCGTGTAGGCGACCTCGCCGTAGCCCAGCCCGTGGCCGAACGCGAAGGCGTAGGGATCGGGTTGATGGCGGTAGGTCGCCTGCTGCCGCTGCGTGTCGTAGTCGAACAGGTCACCCGCCTGCTCGGGACGCGCCGGCCACGACTGCGCGAGGCGCCCCGTCGGTTCCACGTCACCGCTCAGGACGTCGAGCAGACCGTGACCGAGCTCCTGCCCGGCGTGGCTCGACCACACGACCGTCTCGGCGTCGGCGGCGTCTGCGAGGACGTAGGGGAAGCTGGAGACGATCGTGAGGATGCTGCGCGGATTCGCCGCGCGGGCGGTGCGCCAGATCTCGGTCGACGCGGTGGGCAGCAGGAGGTGGGGCCGGTCCGCGGTCTCCCGCCCCGACAGGTGCGGGTCGTTCCCGACGGCGACGATGACGACGTCCGCCGCAGCGGCCGCCCGCGCGACGTCCTCAGCGCCCGAGACGACAGTCTCGGCCTCGAAGCGCGCCGCGTCGTCGAGGGTGACGGCCTCGGCCGCGAGCTGGCCGATGTCGCGGACGACGCGCACCCAGCGGCCCGAGCCCAGGTGCAGGAGCGACCACGTGCCGTCCTCGTGGACATGGCGACGGAAGCTCTCCTGCACGACCCAGCCGCCCACCCGTGCGGCGTCCGCGCGCATGGGCCAGCCGGCACCCGTGAGGAGCCGACCGCTCCCGTGCGAGCGCAGGGTGAGGACCCCGTCGCCCCAGTCCGTGACGTCGAACAGCGTCGCCGGGGTACGGGTCTCGGTGGTCGCGTCGACGATCGCACCGTCGGCCGTCGCGGCGACGTAACCCGACGGTGCGCGCAGCGCGACGGTGTCGGCGCCGGTGACCGCCTCGACCTGCGCAGCCGGGTAGCGGTCGCGCACACCCTGCGCGATCCCGATCTCGTAGGGAGGCGTGCCCGAGTACCAGTCGGTGAGGACGAGGTCGGCCATCGGACCGACGACGGCCACCGCGGACGGCGACACGAGTGGGAGGACGCCGGCGTCGTTGCGCAGCACCACGACCTGGCGCCCCGCGGCGACCCGGGCGAGCTCGCGCGCGGCGGGGGTGTCGATCTCCTCGGATGCGATTCCCGCGTAGGGGTCGCCGTCGCCGTCGAACTCGCCGGTGCGCACCCGCATCTCCAGCAGGCGCAGGACAGCGGTGTCCACGTCCGCCTCGGTGAGCAGCCCCGCCGCGAGCGCGCCGCGGAGCGCTTCGAGGGTGGGCCCCGGGTCCGGGCCGTCGTCGGTGAAGGAGTCCATCCCGCTCGTCACGAGTGCGGCGGCGCCGTGGACCTCGTCGGGCTGCGCCCGTTGGATCGAGACGAGGAAGGTGGGAGCCCCGGCATCCGATACGACGGCGATCGACTCGTCGCTCCAGCGGCGCGCCTCGGCGACGAGCTCGGGCTGCGTGTGCGCGGGCACGCCGTTGACCCGGTTGTAGGCGAGCATCATGCCGCCCGCGACCTTCTGCTCGATCGCGGGGCGGAACGCCGGCAGCTCCTCCTCGTGGAGGGTGCGCAGCGACATCTCCGACGAGGTGGCCGACCGATCGGTCTCGTTGCTGTAGGCGAGGAAGTGCTTGAGCGACGGCACCGTCCTCCACACGCGGGGGTGGTCGCCGCGCAGCCCACGGCTGTAGGCCGCACCGAACTGCCCGGTCAGGTGCGGATCCTCGGAGTACCCCTCCTCGTTGCGGCCCCACGCGGGGTGGCGCAGCGTGTTCACGACGGGCGCCCACACGTTGAGGTCGACATCGGCGCCCGAGGCGCGCTTGGCGCGCACCTCGGTCGCGACCAGATCGCCGATCCGCTCGATCAGCTCGGTGTCCCACGTCGCGGCGAGACCGACCGGCTGCGGGAACACCGTCGCCACCCCCACCCAGGCCAGCCCGTGCAGGGCCTCGCACCCCGTGTGGAAGGGACGGATGCCGAGGCGCTCGACGGCCGGCATCGCCTGGTGCAGCATCGCGAGCCGCTCGTCCGGGCTCAGGCGGTCGAGCAGGTCGCGGGCACGGTCGGCGAGGGGCAGGTCGACCCGGCGGAACGCGTCGGAGCTCACCCCGCCGTCTCCACACTGATGCTGCCCGCGCCGGTCGCCGACGCCGTCCGATCGCCGACCTGCAGGCTCCACGGCGCGCGGGCGTCACGGGACTCGGCCACGATGCGACCGCCCTCGCGGCGCACGCGGAAGACCGTCGCGGGCGCCCCGTCGTGTCCGGGCACGACCGTCTCGGCGTCGTAGCCGTCCGGCAGCTCGAAGCAGCGCAGCGTGACCCCGTCGGCCCAGTCGTAGTCGGGTCGGTCCTCGCGGGCACCCCACGGCAGCACCGTGCCCGGGCGCACCCGCAGCGGGACGGAGTCGTAGCCGTGGCGCTCCGCGTGCCACCGGCGACCGTCGGCGACGTCACCGGTCAGGAGGGAGGTCCACCGCCCGTCGGGCAGGTAGTACTCCACACCGCCGTCCTCGGCGAACACCGGCGCGACCATGAGGGCGTCGCCCAACAGGTACTGCACGTCGGCGTCGTGCGTCGTGCGGTCGCCGGGGAACTCGAGCACGAGCGGGCGCATCATCGGGATGCCGTCCGTGTGCGCCTCCTCCGCGACCCGCCCGAGGTACGGCATGAGGCGCAGCTTCAGCCGCGTGAACAGGCGCGTGACCTCGACGGCCTCCTCGTCGAACGCCCAGGGCACACGCACACTGCCCGAACCGTGCAGCCGCGAGTGCGACGACAGCAGGCCGAACGCCAGCCATCGCTTGAACACACCGGCATCCGGTGTCCCCTCGAAGCCGCCGATGTCGTGACTCCAGTAGCCGAACCCGCTCATGGCCAGCGACAGCCCGCCGCGCAGCGTCTCAGCCATCGACAGCAGCGTCGAGTCGTTGTCGCCGCCCCAGTGCACCGGGAACTGCTGCCCGCCGGCGGTCGCGGAGCGCGCGTACAGCACCGCCTCGCCGACGCCCCGCTCTTCCTCGAGAACCCGGAACACGAGCGCGTTGTAGAGCTGCGGGTAGTAGTTGTGCATGCGACGCGGGTCGGACCCGTCGTGCCAGGCGACACCCTCGGTGGGGATCCGCTCGCCGAAGTCCGTCTTGAAGCTGTCCGCCCCCTGCCGCACGAGTCGGCGGAGGTGCTCGGCGAACCACTCGGATGCCTCGGGGTTGGTGAAGTCGACGATCGCCATGCCGGCCTGCCACATGTCCCACTGCCAGACGTCGCCGTCGGTGGTCTTCAGCAGGTACCCCTTCTCGGCCGCCTCCGCGAACAGCGCCGAGCGCTGGGCGATGTAGGGGTTGATCCAGAGCGATACCTTGAGCCCCCGCTCCCGCAGGCGCGCCAGCTGGCCGTCGGGGTCGGGGAACATGCGCGGGTCCCACGTGAAGTCGGTCCACTGGAACTCCCGCATCCAGAAGCAGTCGAAGTGGAAGACCGACAGCGGCAGCTCGCGCTCCCGCATCCCGTCGACGAACTCGGTGACACTCGCCTCGTCGTAGGCGGCCGTGAACGACGTCGTCAGCCACAGGCCGAAAGACCAGGCGGGTACACGCGCGGGCCGACCGGTGAGCGCCGTGTACCGGCGGAGCACGTCCTTCGGCTCGGGGCCGGCGATCACGTAGTAGTCGAGCTTCTCGCCGGGGACGGAGAACTGGACGCGCGAGTTGATCTCGGACCCCACCTCGAACGACACCGCGTCGGGGCTGTCGACGAAGACGCCGTAGCCGCGACTCGTCAGATAGAACGGCACCGACTTGTACGCCTGCTCGCTCGAGGTGCCGCCGTCGGCGTTCCACGTGTCGATGGACTGCCCGTTCTTCGTGAACGCGCCGAACCGCTCGCCGAAGCCGTAGACCCGCTCGCCCGGTTCGATCGACAGCTGCTGGTGGACGAAGGTGCCGTCGGGTCCGCTCATGTGGCCGATCGACCGCGGCAGCGAGGTCGTGAGCACGCGGTCGCCCTGCTCGAAAGCCACCCGCCACGCCCCCTCGCGCGACACGCGGACGCGGAGGTCACCGGCATCCAGCACCGCTTCGGTGTCGTCGGCGGTGACCTCCGGCACATAGCCCTCCTGCGCCGTCAGCGCGAAGTCGGGCCCGCGGTGCCGGCTGCCGGCGTGCCGCTGCACCCGCACCCGGATGACGCCGGGCGCCGGCGCGGAGAACGTCGTCGTGATCAGCGGCCGGTTGAGCGTGTCGCCCCGGTGACGGATCTGCGCGGTGGGGGCGTAGACCCTGAGCGTCCCCGCCTCCGCGTCGGCGCGGATGTCGTCCACGCTGCTCGCGTACAGGCCGGTCACCCCCGGCCGCATGAGCCAGTAGCCGTCGGTGAACTTCATGTCCTGCGCCTTTCCGTCACGACCCGCGCGTCCCCACTCGGGACCCTCACGTGCTCGTCCATCTCTTCATCCGTCAGCAGATCGATCCATGCGCCCGGGAGGGGGATCGTCGCATCCTCGCGTCCCCGGTTCAGCAGGAACAGCGCCTCACCGCGTCGCACCGCCTCCACGCCCGGCACCGAGTCCGTCACCGCGCCGGTGACCCCCGCCGCCGCGAGCACGTCGCCGAGGATCGCGTCGAGCAGGTCGTCGGCGACGACCGCGGCGACGTACCAGGTGCCGCCGTGGCGCGTCACGACCGGCCGACCGGCGAGGTCTCCCTGGGCGAACGCGACCAGCGTCTCGGCGCCGTCCGAGCGCAGCTTCTCGGCCAGGACGGACGCGACGGATGCCGGGCGTCGCCCGTCCGTCGCCGCGACGGCGACCCCGTCGTCGGGAAGGCCGACCCACTCCTCGCCGCTCGCGCCGATGAGCTCCCGAAGGAGCGCCGGCGAGCGGCCGGTCAGGATGTGGCCGCGCTCGTCGGCCACGCCGCTGAAGGGCCCGACGACGACCTGGGCTCCGGCCGCCGCGGCGGCCGCGAGACGGTCGGCGTCACCCGGACGCAGCACATAGCCGTGCGGCAGGACGACGACGTCGTAACCGGTGAGGTCCGCGTCGAACCGCACGACGTCGACGGGCACGTTCCGCCGCCAGAGCACGCGGTACCACCGGTGCACCTGCTCGAGACTGTCGAAGCGGGTCGTGGGGCGGGCGGGCTCGCCCGCGGCCCACCACGACGACCAGTCGAACAGGAGCGCGGTCCGCGCCGGGACGCGGGACCCGGCCACCGGGCTCAGCCGCTGCAGGTCGGCGCCCTGCCGACGGACGCCCGCGAACACCTCCGTGTCGGCGCCGGCGTGAGGGAGCATCGCGGAGTGGAACCGTTCGGCGCCGGCGGTCGACTGGCGCCACTGGAAGAAGCAGACACCGTCCGCGCCGCGCGCGACGGCCTGCAGCGAATCGAGCCGCGCACGCCCGGGCGTCTTGGGCAGGTTGTGCGGCCGCCACTGCACGGCGCTGATCGCCTGCTCCATGAGCAGCCATGGCGCCCCGCCGCCGAGCCCGCGCATGAGATCCTGCGCGAACGCAATGCCGGCGGGGCTGTCGGGGTCGGCGGGGTCGGGGTACTGATCGTCGCTCACGACGTCGACGTCCTGGGCCCACGACCAGTAGTCCACGTGTGCGAACGGCCCCATGAAGTTGGTCGTGATGGGTTGCGTCGCCCCGGCCGCGCGGATGGTGTCGCGCAGTTCCCGGTAGCAGTCGCGCAGCTCGTCGGAGGTGAACCGCCGGAAGTCGAGGGACTGCGTCGGGTTGATGAGGTACGGCGCGCGTCGTGGCGGCAGGATCTCGCCCACGTCCGCGTACCGCTGCGCCCAGAAGGCGGTGCCCCACGCCTCATTGATGCCCTCGATCGATCCGTACCGGCGCAGCAGCCACGCGCGGAACGCCCGCGCCGCCTCGTCTCCGTGGTCGATCTGGCCGTACTCGTTGCCGACATGCCACATCCGGACGGCGGGATGCTGCGCGTACCGCGCCGCCAGGTCCGCCGTGATCGCGCGCGCCGCGTCGCGGTAGACGCGCGAGGAGGGCGCGAACTGGTTGCGGGAACCGGCGACCAGGCGCACGCCGTCGCGGTCGACCGGGAGCGTCTCGGAATGCCGCACGCCGAGCCAGGGCGGTGGCGAGGCCGTCGGCGTGGCGAGGTCCACCGCGATGCCGCCCGCGTGCAGCAGGTCGAGCACCTCGTCGAGCCAGCCGAACTCGCGCGCACCGGGAAAGGGCTCGATCTCCGCCCAGCTGAAGACTCCGACGGTGACGAGGTTCACACCGGCGCGCTGCATGAGTTCGACGTCCTCGCGCCAGACCTCGCGGGGCCACTGCTCCGGGTTGTAGTCGCCTCCGAAGAGGATGCCGAGACCCTCCGTCAGGTCCGCGAGGGACGCGGCGGCGGCAGAGGTCATGACCGGGGCCTTTCAGCGATGTGGACGACTTTGTCGAAGCGCTTCAACGATCTCAACTTATACTAGCGATCACGGCCGTGTCCATCGGCCGCCGGGCCTGCGTTCCCCGCTCATGACGAGCCGATACGCTCGATCCACCCGGGTGTCGAGGCCGACTCCCGGGAGAAGGAGTGTCCATGACCACGATCGCGGACGTGGCCCAGGCCGCGGGGGTCTCGATCTCGACGGTGTCCTATGTGATGAGCGGCAAGCGCACCATCTCGCAGGAGACGCGGGACCGCGTCGAGCGGGCGATGGCGGACCTGTCCTACAGCCCTCAGGCCAGCGCGCGATCGCTCGCCTCACGATCGACGAGCGTCCTCGGTCTCCAGGCCCCCATCCGCGCCGGTGTCGACGTGCACGTCGTCATGCAGATCGTCGCCGGCGCGCTCAAGGAGGCACGCGCGCACCATCACGACATCCTCCTGCTGACCAGCGACGATGCCGCGGGCGTCGAGCGGGCGGCCCGGGCGGGCATGGTCGACGGCGTGCTGATCCTCGACGTCGAGACCAGTGATCCGCGTGTGGGCGCGCTGGCGGAGCTGAGCATCCCGGCCGTGCTGATCGGGTTGCCGGATGCCGCGGACGACCTGGTCTGCGTCGACTTCGACTTCGAGGCCGCCGGTCGTCTGGCGGCCCAGCGGCTCGCCGAGCGCGGCCACCGGGCCGTCGCCCTGCTGGGGGCTCCGCCGCAGGTGCAGGCTCGGCACACCTCGTACTCCGACCGGCTCATGCGGGGGTTCCTCGCCGCGAGCGAGGCGGCCGGCCTCACCGCGCAGGCCCTCCCCTGTCCGTCGGGACCCGGGGCGACCCGGGTCGTCGATCAGGTGCTGGCGGAGTCGCCCGACACGACGGCGCTGTTCGTGCACAACGAAGCGGCCCTCCCCTTCATCGCCGCGCGGCTGATGGGCCGGGCCGACGGCGGCCCCGTTGAGATCCTCGCGCTGAGCCCCGCCGAACTCGCCCTGCACGTGCCGGGCGTCTCGGACGTCATCGACCTGCCCGCCGAGACCCTCGGCGCGCGGGGCGCGCGGGCGTTGCTCGACGCCATCGGAGGCACCCGCGGGCCGGGGGCGGAACTGATCGCGCCGCGCTTCGCCGACCCGGCGAGCTGATCGTGCGGATCGACCCCGAGAACCGCGCCGTCCAGGGGCTGAGCACCTTCCTGGAGTTCGTGGTCCTCAACATCCTGTTCCTGCTGTGCTGCATCCCGATCGTGACGATCGGGGCCGCGACGAGCGCGCTGTTCGAGGTCACGCGACGCTTCTCCGACGAGGAGAGCGGAAGGCCGGTGCGCGACTTCCTCCCCGCATTCGCGCGGAACTTCCTCCCCGCGACCGGGCTCAGCCTGATCCTGCTGACGGCGGCCGTCGCGCTCGCCTTCAGCGGACTCTTCTGGCTCTCGTCGCCCGAGCCGCTGTTCACCGGGCTCGCGGTGCTCGGATTCGCCGCCGCCGCCTACGCCGTCGCGGCGTTCCTGCACGCGATGGGACTCGTCGCGGCCTACCGCGCATCGTTCCGCCAGAGCTTGAAGAACGCCCTGCTGCTCCCCGCCGCGGAGCCCCTGCGCACCCTCGTGCTGCTCGTCATCCCGGTCACCGTGCTGTGCCTCGTGATCGTCTTCCCACCGACGATCTTCCTCGTCGCGACGATCGGTTTCTCCGTCGGTGCCTACGGCTGCGCGTTCCTGTTCCGCAGCATCCACCGCCGCCGCTCCGGCACCGCCGCCTGACGCCGCGCCGCGCACGGGAGTGACGACAGATAGACCGCCCGTGCCTTCGCGCCCTGCTCGCAACGCATCGAAGTGAGGATGAATGCTAAGACCCCTCGCGGTCCCCTCTGGAGTCAGGTTCGGGATCGCTGCCTCGCAGTTCGTCGCCCGTGCCGCGAGGCCGAGGATCATCTGACCCCGCGTTGGCGGCAATGACCTCATCGAGCTCCCTGTTCTCGACGGATCGACGTGTCCAGGTAACAGCTGCAACCGCGCCCACGATCGCGATTCCCGCAGGTATCCACCACCCGAGCGCGGAGAAGATGGTCACCGCGACCCCGAGCGGCATGAGGACGGTGACCTGAATCAGTAGGCCCTTGTTCATCTGTCTCCCTGAAGCACGGGTGCGGGGACTCTCGTTCTCGACTCTGCAACCTCAGTCAAGCAGCCTCCAACGGCTTGCGCTTGTTCTCCCAGGGCGTCGGGTACGGAGTCTTGCGCCACGGCCGATGGCACGGAGATCGCGAGAGACGTCCGATCGACCTGACCGTGTCCTCGGGAGAGGTCTAGACCCGCACACGGAAGGGCCCCGCCGGATCATCCGACGGGGCCCTTCTCGCGGTCCGACGGAGGTCAGTCGGCGAACTCCGCGGCGACCGCCTTGCGCGCGGCATCCTGCTCTTCGGCCCTGCTCATGTCGACCTCGAGCACCTTGTCGTAGCCGAGCCCCTTCGCCGTCTCCTGCAGCGAGGCGAAGAGCGAGTCGAACTGCGCGTCGTTCTCGGCGAACACCATCTGCCACGAGGTCTGCACGATGGCGGCCTTGGCCTGGTTGCGCAGCGTCTCGATCTCCGACGAGTCGGCCTCCGGGGTGTAGCTCGCGCCGGGTCCGACCAGCAGCTGGTCGTTCTCACGCAGGTAGTCCATCGTCGTCGTGGCGCCCATCTTGGCCGACCAGTCGTCGGTCACCGGGTTGCTCGTCTCGGCCTGGTACGTCGGCCACAGCTTGTAGCTGTAGGGGAAGCCGGTGTTCGGGTCCGTGTCGATCGGGAGGACCGAGCTGATGTTCAGCTGTGAGGCACCGTCGATGTAGCTGCCGCCGCCCCATTCGGCCGGGACCTCGGCGTCGCCCTCGAAGAAGACCTTGTGGCCGAGCTCGTTCAGCTCGGGCTCACCTTCGGCGTTGACCTCCCACGTGAGACCCTCGGGACCGGCCGCACCCTGCGTCTGGCTGTTGTTGGACAGGGCACCCTCGGGCGAGAACAGCCAGTCGATGAAGGCCGCGATGCGCTCGGGATCCTCGGCCTTGGAGCCGATCGCGAACACCTGCTTGCCGCCGTAGGCCTCGGCCCCGTACGAGAAGATGCTCATGTCGTCCATCGGCGCCATCATGAAGCCGCGTCCCTCGTCGACGTTCGCATCCGTGTTGTAGGCGGCCTGCCCGAGCCACGGCCAGAACGAGAACAGCACCTGACCGTTCTGGTACTTCGTCCAGAGCGTGTCGTAGTTCTGCGTCGTGGAGTCGGGGTCGAGGATGCCGAGCTGGTTCGCCTCGTAGAAGAAGCGGAGCGCGCGGACGTACTGACCGTCGTCGTCGAGGATGCCCTGGTACTCCGAGCCGTCGCCCTTCGCGAGGGCGAAGCCGACCTCGTCGAAGCCGTAGTAGGTGGTGGGCTGCTTCGCGTTGTTCAGCATGTTGCCGTCCCAATCCTTGAACAGCGAGACCGCGTAGGTCTTCTGCCCGTTGGGAGCGGTGGGCTCGGCATCCTGCATCTCCTTGAGGACCGGCAGGAGGTCCTCGAGCGTGCCGATCTCGGGGTAGCCGACCTCTTTGTACAGGTCCCAGCGCACGTAGGGTCCGAAGGTCGGGTCGAGGCCTTCGGAGGGCTCGGTCGGCTTCAGCGACGAGACCTGCGAGGGGAACGCGTAGGTCGCGCCGAGGTCCTCGTTGATGCGGTCGACGGCGGCGTCGAAGCGACCGACGTTCTTCATGGCCGGGTAGAAGCTCTCCGAGTCCAGGAGCAGGCCGCCCTCGGCGAGTTCCTCGAGGCGCTGGCCCTTGTCGGTGATGATCAGGTCGCCGAGGTCGCCCGCCGTCACCCGCGTGTTGAAGAGCGTGTCGCCGCCGCCCGCCACGTTGGGGGCGATGATGTTGAGCTTCATGTTGAACTTGTCCTCGACGAGCTTGCCGAACCATCCCTCCTGCATCCCCATGTAATTGGCGAGGCCGTCGAACACGTCGATGGTGATGGGCTCATCCCACTTCTCCGGGAACGAGGAGATGGTCTCTCGTTCCTGATTCGTGGCGGGGCCGGTGCAGGCGCTCAGCAGCCCGACCGTGGCCAGAGCGGCGACGGCGCCGATGGCCTTGCGTGATAGCTTCATTGCTTTCCTCTCGGTGGTGTGACCGGGATCGGTCGATTCAGCCCTTGACCGCGCCGAGCATGATGCCCTTGACGAAGAAGCGCTGGAACAGCGGGTAGACGAAGATGATCGGCAGGATGACGATCACCGAGATCGTCATGCGGATCGACGTCGGGGTCTGGCTCGTGGCCGCGTCGACGATCGAGGTGAGGTTGCCGCCGTTCTGCATGGCCAGGGCCAGGCTGTTCGCCTGGTTGATGAACATGTAGAGCAGGTACTGCAGGGTGTAGAGGCTCTGGTCGGTGATGTAGATGAGGGTGTCCTGGAAGCTGTTCCACTGCGCCACCGCCGAGAAGATGGCGACGGTCGCGAGGATCGGCGTCATATTGGGCAGGTAGATGCGGAAGAAGATCTGGAGGATGTTGGCGCCGTCCATCTCTGCCGCCTCCTGCAGCTCGGTCGGCATCGCCTCGACGTACGTCTTCACGAGGATGATGAAGAACGGCTGCACTACGAACGGCAGGACGTAGACCCAGAAGTTGTTCGTCAGCCCGAGGTTGCGGACGACGATGAACACCGGGATGAGGCCCGCGCTGAAGTACATCGTGACGATCACGAAGCGGTACCAGAACTGGCGGCCCCACATGCGGGTCTGGGTGAACATGAAGCCGAGGAACGCCGAGGCGAGGACGGCGGCGACGGTGCCGATGACGGTGCGCCCGACCGAGACGATCGCGGCCTGCGTGAGCCCGCCGAGCTGGAACACCTGCTCGTAGTTCGAGAAGTGGATGCCGGTGGGCAGCCACCGGATCTGCCCGAGGGCGGCGAGATCGTTCGAGCTGATCGAGTTGATGATCAGGTAGTAGAACGGGTACGCGCAGACGAAGGCGAGCGCGAGGAACACGCCGTAGTTGACGATTGAGAAGACCGCGCGGCCCGACAGGTCGGTGCTGCGGCGGATCTCGCGACGCGTGGGAGTCGTGGTGACCATGACGGTGCGCTCCTGACTCAGACGATGGATTCGCCGCGCACGCGCTTGGCGATCCCGTTGACGGTGAACAGGAGGATGACGGAGATGAGGCTCTTCAGCATGCCGATCGCCGTCGCCATCGACAGGTTGTTGCCCGTCATGCCGATGTTGTAGACGTACAGGTCGAGCACCTGGATGTAGTCCTTGTTGAAGGCGTTTTGGAACACGAAGTACTGCTCCATGCCGTTGTTGAGCAGGTTCGCGATCGACAGCAGCAGGAGCACGAGGTAGGTCGGCATGAGCTGCGGAACGGTGATGAACCACATCTTCTGGAAGCGCC
The DNA here is from genome assembly GCF_040702445.1 of Microbacterium sp. NPDC080005. Classification (NCBI taxonomy): domain Bacteria; kingdom Bacillati; phylum Actinomycetota; class Actinomycetes; order Micrococcales; family Microbacteriaceae; genus Microbacterium; species Microbacterium sp. NPDC080005. The sequence goes on from NZ_JBFBLD010000002.1 coordinate 310,780, forward strand.
CGGCGCCGTCGATCTCCGCCGACTCGTAGAGCGACTGGTCGATGCCGGCGATCGCCGCGAGGTAGATGATCGCGCCCCAGCCGAGCCCCTTCCAGATCGACCAGAGGGTCATCGTGAGCCACACGTTCTGATCGGTGTCGAGGAACTTCACCGGGGTGGTGATGAGCCCGGCGTCGGAGAGGATGCCGTTCACGAGGCCCGAGCTCGAGAAGAGCGAGAAGGCGATCATGTAGACGAGCACCCACGAGATGAAGTTGGGCAGTGTCGTCAGCGTCTGCACCGAGTTGCGGAACCAGGGCGCTTTGATCTCGTTGAGGAAGATGGCGAACGCGAGCGGCAGGATCGACGTCGCGATGCCGAGGAAGCTGATGGCCAGCGTGTTGAGGACGACCTGCCCGACCTGGGCCACCTGCGTCGGTGAGCCGACGAGGAGCTGGAACCACTGCAGGCCGACGAAGTCGCTGCCGGCGAGGCCGAGGGCGGGCCGGTAGTCGTACAGCGAGTAGATCCACCCGTAGAGCGGGAAGTAGGAGAAGAGGAAGACGAGCACGAGGAACGGGACGATGCAGAGGAACATCCGGAACGATCGCCGGTTCTTCGACACCCGCTGCTCGGACCGGTGCGGCGCCTTCTCCTCGATCGTCGCGGCCGCAGCCTCGGTGACGATCGCCTGCTGCGTCATCGATCGTGCCGATTCGCGCGCTCGGACATGTGGCGGGTCATCTCACTCCTTTGTGATCGAAGCGCTTCTCCGGGTTACCTGCGAACAGGAGTCGAACCGCTTCGATACGAAGATAACGCCCGAGGGCGACAGCGTCAAACATCTCGTTTCGGTCGCACGAAGACGCCGCTCCGCCGGAGGGGCGGAGCGGCGTTCTGCGCGCGGGGGAAGGTCGGGTCAGGTCAGGGATCGAGACCATTCGGACGCGGCCGTCAGCGGCACGAGAGGAGGCCGCTCGGCGACGGTGTGGATGCTGAGCCGCCGACCCTCCGCGGATGATCGCAGCAGGCTCTCCATGACATCGAGCACGTGGAGGGCGAGCGAGCCGCCGGCACGTCCGGGGCCTTCACCCGCGACGGCATCGATCAGCCCGATCCCGCGACCGGAGTCCGCGTACCCCGCGGATGCCGCGACGGAGCGCCAGCCCTCACGGCCGAGCTCGGCCAGACGGACCTCGCCGTCGAACATGTTCGGGTCGGGCACGATGAGCGACCCGCGATCGCCGTGCACCTCGATCGGCGGCGACGTCGACGCGACGGCGTCGAAGCTCGTGACGATCGTCGAGACCGCCCCGCCGGCGTGCTCGAGCAGGCCGCTCACGTGCGTGTCGACCTCGACCTCGATCTGCTCCCCGGCGTGCGGCCCGGTCGCGATCGTCCGCTGCGACCGCGCGCGGCGAGCGGCGCCGGTGACCGCGACGATCGGCCCCAGGAGGTGCACGAGGCTCGTCAGGTAGTACGGACCCATGTCGAACAGCGGGCCGCCGCCGGGCGCGTAGTAGAAGCCGGGTGCCGGATGCCACAGCTCGTGCCCCGGCGAGACCCACGTGGCACTCGCCGACATCGGCGTGCCGATGGCCCCGTCGTCGACGAGTCGCCGGGCCGTCTGGATGCCGGTGCCCAGGACGGTGTCGGGTGCGGACGTGACCCGCACGCCCGCAGCGGTCGCCGCCTCCAGGATCCCCCGCCCTTCCGTGACGGTCAGGGCGAGCGGCTTCTCGCCGTGGACCGACTTGCCCGCCGAGACGGCCGCGTGGGCGACCTCCGCGTGCGCAGCCGGCACGGTGAGGTTCAGCACGGTCTGCACGTCCTGGTCGGCCATCAGCTCCGCGACCGTGAGGGCCCGGGCGTCGGGTAGGGCCGCCGCCACGTCGGCCGCCCGCTCCGCGTTCAGGTCGGCGACCGCGGCCACGCGGATGGACGGACTCGTCGCGAACAGATCGAGGTACTGGCGGGAGATGACGCCGAGGCCGACGATGCCTACGGCGTGCGGGCTGCCCACAGCAGTCCCCTCTCGACGATGGTGCGGACGTGGGGCTCGGCGAGGACCTCGGGGGTGTGGCCCGGTGTCGCGACGAAGACGCGCCCCCGCCCCCAGAGCCGGGTCCACACGGCGGGACTGACGATCGGACGGTGCCACGGATGGTAGTCCTGCGTCGGATGCGTCGTCGTGGCGAGGACGTCGATGAGGTCGTCGTGCAGCACCCAGTACTGCTCGGTGTGGAGGACGAAGTCCTCGATCCCGGCCGTGATCTCGTGACGCCGCCCCAGGTCGGTGATCTCGACCGTGTAGTCGAGGTAGTTGTCTCGCTCGTCGCCGGGGCGGTCGTCGGGATGCCGGCCCGGATGGGTGGCGAACTGACCCCCGACCAGCTGCAGGTAGTCCGAGCTCCCGCGGTACGAATCGGCGATGCCGCCGTGCCAGCCGGCGAGACCCGTTCCCGACTCGACGGCGGCGCGGAGCCCTTTCACCGCGGCATCCGAGATCGACGACATCGTGACCGCCTGGACGATGAGATCGGTCTCGGCCATCGCGGCGGCCTCGGCGTACACCTCGTTCGTCTCCTCGACGCGCACGTCGAATCCCTGCGCGTCGAGGAACGGGCGGAACATGTCGGTGGCGGCGACGGGGTGGTGCCCGTCCCAGCCGCCGCGGACGATGAGCGCGCGGCGGCGGGTCATCGCAGCTCCGCCGCTCGTCGCGCGGCGACGCGATCGTACCGTTCGCGCACCTCGGGACGGGGGTCGGATGCCGCGTCGCGGTCCATCGCGACCGGCCACTCCGGCCACGATCCGCCGAGTACGGCCGCCGCCTGGCGCGCCGCGCCCAGCGCGACATACTCCCCCGGCGACGGAACGGCCACCGGCACGTCGAAGACCTGGGCGGCGACCGCGGCCACGGCGGGATTGCGGGCCGCTCCGCCGACGAGCAGCACACGCTCGGTGTCGACGCCCAGGGAGCGGATCGCCTCGAGGCCGGTCGCCAGCCCGGCCAGCATGCCCTCGACCGCGGCGCGCGCGAGGTTCTCGCGCGTCGTGTTCTCGAGCGAGAGCCCGTCGAGTGAGGCGCGCGCGGTCGGGAGGTTCGGCGTGCGTTCGCCCTCGAACCACGGCACGAGGACGACACCGCCCGCCCCCGGTTCGGCTGCCGCCGCCAGCTCGGTCAGACCCTCGTGGTCGACGCCCAGCAGGCGCGCGATCGCGTCGAGCACGCGCGCCGCGTTGAGCGTCGCGACGAGCGGCAGGAACCGGCCCGTCGCATCGGCAAAACCGGCCGCCGTCCCGGTCGGGTCGATCGTCCGGGTGTCGCTGACGGCGAAGACGGTGCCGGAGGTGCCGATCGACACGACGACGTCACCCGCCATCGCCCCGACGCCCAGGGCGGCGCCGGCGTTGTCGCCCGCGCCGGGCCCGACGCGGCGGCCGTCACTGTCCGTCACCCACTCGAGCGGCCCGAGGACCCGCGGCAGCACGGCGTCGTGACCGAGCGCCGCCGCGAGCAGCTCGCGGTCGTAGCCACCCGACTCGGGATCCCAGTAGCCGGTGCCCGACGCGTCGGAGCGATCGGTGACGAGCTCGTCGAGCGCGGGGTTCTCGGGTCCGTAGCCCCGCAGGCGCCACGTCAGCCAGTCGTGCGGCAGCGCGACCGCCGCGACGTGGGCCGCGTGGGCCGGTTCCGCATCCCTGAGCCAGCGCAGCTTCGTGATCGTGAACGACGCGACGGGCACGAGACCCGTGCGCTGCGCGAGGGTCGCGGCGCCGAACTCCGCTGTGAGATCGGATGCCGCCAATCCCGACCGCGTGTCGTTCCACAGCAGCGCGTCACGCACCACGGAACCGCCCGAGTCCAGCGCGACCATGCCGTGCTGCTGACCCCCGATCGACCACGCCTCGACGCCGTCCAGACCCCCGGCATCCGCGATCGCGCTCTGCAGCGCGACCCACCACGCCTCGGGATCGACCGATGTGCCGTCCGGGTGCGACGCGCGACCGGAGCGGACGACCGCCCCGGTCGCGGCGTCGACGATGACGACCTTGCAGGACTGCGTCGACGAGTCGACGCCCATGACGAGGGTCACGTCAGCGTGCGCCCAGCAGGTGCTCGGTCGCCAGCTGCTGCAGGCGCACGAAGCCGCCGCCCTTGCCGCCGAGGTAGACGCTCGGATCGAAGTCCTCGTACGCGGAGCGGTCGGCGAGGAAGTCCTCGTACGTCTCGCCCGGGTTGAGGGTCGGCGTCGAGAGCTCGTCGACCTTGGCGGCGGCGAGCGCCTCCTGCACCTCGGGGTCGGCGCGGAACGCCTGCGCCCGTTCCTTGAGCAGCAGGTAGGTGCGCATGTTCGCGGCTGCGGACTCCCAGACGCCGGTCTCGTCCTCGGTGCGGCTCGGCTTGTAGTCGAAGTGACGCGGGCCCTCGTAGGCGGGGACGCCGCCGGGGCCGCCGTTCTCGAGCAGGTCGACGAGCGCGAACGCGTTGTGCAGGTCGCCGTGGCCGAACACGAGGTCCTGGTCGTACTTGATGCCGCGCTGCCCGTTGAGGTCGATGTGGAAGAGCTTGCCGTGGTACAGCGCCTGGGCGATGCCGGCGGCGAAGTTCAGGCCCGCCATCTGCTCGTGACCGACCTCGGGGTTCAGGCCCACGAGCTCGGGGCGCTCGAGCGAGTCGATGAAGGCGATCGCGTGGCCGAGCGTCGGCAGCAGGATGTCGCCGCGCGGCTCGTTCGGCTTCGGCTCGATCGCGAAGCGGATGTCGTAGCCCTTGTCCACGACGTACTGGCCGAGGAGGTTCACGGCCTCGCGGTAGCGCTCGAGCGCCTGGCGGATGTCCTTCGCGGAGTCGTACTCGGCGCCCTCGCGGCCGCCCCACATGACGAAGGTCTTCGCGCCGAGCTCGGCGCCGAGGTCGAGCTGGCGGAACACCTTGCGCAGTGCGAAGCGACGGACGTCGCGGTCGTTGGCCGTGAAGCCGCCGTCCTTGAACACGGGTGCGCTGAAGAGGTTCGTCGTCACCATCGGGATGATCATCCCGGTGGACTCGAGCGCGCCCTTCAGACGGTCGATCTCGCGCTGACGCTCGGCGTCGCTCGAGCCGAAGGCAAAGAGGTCGTCGTCGTGGAAGGTGAGGCCGTACGCGCCGAGCTCGGAGAGCTTCTCGACCGCGTGGACGACGTCGAGCGGGGGTCGCGTCGGTCCGCCGAAGGGGTCGGTGCCGTTGTAGCCGACGGTCCACAGGCCGAAGCTGAACTTGTCTGCGGGGGTGGGGGTGACCATGTCGCTCCTTCGCGAACCAGATAATTGTTGTTGGCAACAACCTATACCAGGCGCGTCGCCGCGACAAACCCCTTTCGTGGCTATGGTGGGTCCGTGACCGAGCAAGGGCGAACCGTCGAATCCGTCCGGCGGGCCAACCTCGGCAGCATCCTGGGCATCGTTCACCGCGAGGGCCCGCAGTCCCGCTCCGCCCTGACCGAGTCGACTGGGCTGAACCGCTCCACTGTCGCCGATCTCGTGGCGACGCTCGCGTCCTTCGGGCTGGTCACCGAGCGGGCCCCCGATCCGTCGCACCGCGTCGGTCGCCCCTCCCCCGTCGTCTGCGTCGACCCCGCCGTCGTCGCGATCGCCGTCAACCCCGAGGTCGACGCGCTCGAGATCGCCGCGGTCGGCCTCGACCGCGACATCCGCGCGGTGGTCGTCCTGCCGCAGGATCGGCTGCTCACTCCCACGGCCACCGCCGAGCTCGTCGCGGCGCAGATCGCCTCCTGGCGCCGGGCGGAGCTGGCGGACGCCCGCATCCTCGGCGTCGGACTCGCCGTCCCGGGGCTCGTCCGGGTCGAGGACGGCCTGGTGCGCGACGCGCCCCACCTCGGCTGGGTCGACGCGCCCCTGCGCGACGTCGTCGCGTCTGCCACCGGCATCCCCGTCGTCGTCGGAAACGATGCGACGCTCGGCACCGTCGCAGAGCACCTCTTCGGCGCCGCGAGCGGCATCGACCACGCCGTCTACCTCAACGGCGGTGCGAGCGGCATCGGCGGCGGCATCATCGTGAACGGGATGCCGGTGCTCGGCGCTGGCGGCTACGCCGGGGAGTTCGGGCAGAACCGCCCCGGCATCGCGACCCTCGCCGACCGGCGGGCGCGCGACGGCGTGCTCGAGGACGAGGTCAGCCGAGCCCGGCTGCTGTCGGTCGTGGGGCTGAACCGCGGCGACGACCGCGAGCTCGGGGAGGCGCTCGCGGCGCAGCTCGACACGCCGTCGGTCGCCGGGGAGGTCGAGCGGCAGCGCCGCATCCTCGCCACGGCGCTCGCCAACGCCGTCAACGTCCTGAACCCGTCCGCTGTCGTGCTCGGCGGGTTCCTCTCCGTGCTGGCGGGGCTCGACGTCGCCGCGCTCGAGACAGCCGTGCGCGCGCAGGCGATGCCCGCCTGCGGCGAGGAACTGCGCATCCTCCCGGCCGGGCTCGCGGAACACCGTCTGCTGATCGGCGCGGCCGAGGCCGTCTTCGAAGGCCTCCTCGCGAACCCGCAGCCCGTCACCTGAGACGCCGGCTCCGCCCGCCGGAGCGGACTTGCGTTCACAGTGTTCACCGCGATCCGGCGGCGGTTCGGTTTGTGTTCACAGTGGTCACGCGCCGCGCCTTGTCGGGCGCTCATCGGCGTTCCCATCATGAGTCGTCGCGGCGAAGACGCCCGGCATCCACCCGACATCGACGACGATCGAAGGACACAGCATGCGACTCATCCGACCTCTCTCCACCCTCGCCGTGGGCGCCACCCTCTGCCTGGCCCTCGCGGCCTGCAGCTCCTCCGGATCGGGAGGAGGGGGCGGCGAAGGCGGCGCGAACTTCCCCGATGACACGATCGACGTCATCGTGCCGTTCGCCGCCGGCGGCCCCACCGACACCGTCACCCGCATCCTGGCCGAGCCGCTCGGCGAGGAACTCGGCGTTCAGGTCGTCGTCGACAACGTCGAGGGCGCGGGCGGCACCGTCGGCGCCGGCGAGGCCTCCACCGCAGACCCCGACGGGTACACACTCCTGCTCCACCACATCGGCATGTCCACCGCACCGGCTCTCTACCCCGACCTCAACTTCGACCCGGTCGAGGACTTCGAGCCGATCGGTCTCGTCACTGAGGTCCCTATGGCGATCCTCTCGCGGTCAGGACTCGGCCCCGCAGACCTCGACGAGCTCGTCTCGTACATCGAGGACAATCAGGGCTCGGTCACCCTCGCCCACGCCGGCGTCGGTTCGGCCTCGCACCTGTGCGGCACGCTTCTGCAGGACGCCCTCGGTGTCGAACTGACCGAAGTCCCCTACGACGGCACCGGCCCCGCCATGGCCGACCTGCTCGGCGGGCAGGTCGACCTGCTGTGCGACCAGACCACCAACTCCGCCAGCCAGATCCTCGCCGGATCCGTCGAGGCATACGCGGTCACCGTCCCCGATCGGGTGGCCGTGCTCCCCGAGATCCCGACGACCGCCGAAGCAGGGCTCCCGGACGTCGAGGTCAGCATCTGGCACGGACTCTACGCGCCCGCGGGGACGCCCGAGGAGGTCGTCACGATCCTCAACGAGGCGCTCATCACCGCGCTCGGCAACGAGGAGGTCGGCACGCAGTTCGAGGAGCTCGGCACCTCGCCGGTGACCGCCGAGCAGGCCTCACCCACCACTCTCGCGACGCAGCTCGACGACCAGATCGCCCTGTGGGGCGGCCTCCTCGGACAGGAGGGCTGACATCGTCCAGGACACCCCGGGGGGCGGGCACCGCCCGTCCCCCGGGGGCTTCCCCTTCTCCTCCGCCGACCTCGTGGGAGGTCTCGTGTTCGCGGGCATCGGTGCGGCCTTCGCCGTCTCGTCGTTCGCCTACGACATCGGAACCCCGCTCGCGATGGGTCCCGCCGCCTTCCCGCTCGGGGTCGCCGTCCTGCTCATCGTGCTGGGCGTCGCCGTCATCGTCCGCGCCGTCGTCGCCCCCAGCCGCGAGGAGACCTTCGTCGAGGGGCCGGCGACGGAGGAGCAGCTGGCCGAGGACTCGACGCTTGATAAGCTCGCCGCAGCGAAGGCGTCGCAGGCGGAGGGCGTTCCCTTCGTCACCCGTCCGGTGCCCGTCGTCGGCGACGTCGAACAGGGCCCGCCGCTCGGGTTCGGCCGCATCCCGTGGCGCCCGTTGCTCATCGTGACGGCGACCATCCTCTTCTTCACCATCTGCGTGGAGGGGCTCGGACTCGTGCTGACCTCGTTCATCGCCGTGGTCGGCGTCTCCTTCGCGCGCGTCGAGACGACCTGGAAGCAGGCACTGCTCACGGGTGTCGTCATGGCGGCGCTCAGCTGGGTGGTCTTCATCCTGCTGCTGCGCCTGAACGTCGACGCCATCGGACCCTGGATCGGAGGCTGAGATGGAGATCCTGGACAACCTCGCCCTCGGCCTGTCGACCGCGCTGCAGTGGGAGAACCTGCTGTTCTGCCTGCTCGGCGTCGCCCTCGGGACAGCGGTGGGCGTGCTGCCGGGCATCGGCCCGACGGCGACCGTCGCGATGCTCCTGCCGCTGACCTTCGCCTTCGGCGAGCCTGTCACGGCGATCATCATGCTCGCGGGCATCTACTACGGCGCCCAATACGGCGGATCGACGACGGCCATCCTCATCAACCTGCCGGGCGAATCGTCCTCTGCGGTGACCGCGATCGACGGCCACAAGCTCGCAAGGATGGGAAAGGCGGGCACCGCCCTCGCGGTCGCCGCGCTGTCGTCGTTCGCGGCGGGGACGGTGGCCACCGTCATCCTCGCCCTCGCCGCCCCGCCCCTCGCGCAGGTCGCCCTGAGCTTCGGCGCGTTCGAGTACTTCGCGCTCGTCGTGCTCGGGCTCATCGCGTCGATCTCCCTGGCGAGCGGCTCGACGCTGAAGGCACTCGGGATGATCGTGCTCGGTATCCTGCTGTCGACCGTCGGGCAGGACAGCTTCACGGGTGACGCCCGATTCACCTTCGGCATCCGTGAACTGGACGGCGGACTGGACTTCGTCTCGCTCGCCGTCGGCATCTTCGGCATCGCCGAGATCCTGCGCAACCTCGCCAACCCCGAATCGCGCAACCCGGTGCTCGCCAAGCTGTCGCGCCTGTGGCCGAACCGGGAGGACCGGCGGGCGATGATCGGCCCGACGATCCGCGGCACCGCGCTCGGATCGGGGCTCGGCGTCCTCCCCGGCGGCGGTCACATCCTCGCCTCGTTCGCGTCGTACGCGCTGGAGAAGAAGATCTCTCGCAAGCCGTGGACCTTCGGCAGGGGCGCCATCGCGGGGGTCGCGGGGCCGGAGTCGGCCAACAACGCGGCGGCACAGACCTCGTTCATCCCGCTGCTGACCCTCGGCATCCCCGCTCACCCGGTCATGGCCCTCATCCTGGCGGCCTTCATCATCCAGGGCATCCAGCCGGGTCCTACCGTGATACAGACCGAGCCGGTGCTGTTCTGGGGCCTCATCGCCTCGATGTGGGTAGGCAACCTGCTGCTCGTGGCGCTGAACCTGCCGCTCATCGGGATCTGGGTGCGGATGCTGCGGGTGCCGTACTGGGCGCTGTTCCCGGCGATCGTGCTGTTCGCCGCCATCGGGACGTTCTCGCTCAGCGGCAACCCGTACGACGTGCTCATGGTCGCGGTGTTCGGCCTGCTCGGCTTCGTCCTGCTGCAGGCGGGCTGCGAGCCGGCGCCGCTGCTGCTGGGCTTCGTGCTCGGCCCGCTGCTGGAGCGCAACTTCCGGCGGGCGATGATCCTCGCCCAGGGCGACGTCACCGAGTTCGTCACGCGACCGATCTCGGGGTCGCTGCTGGCGGTGACCGTCGTCATCCTGATCGTCGCGGCGTTGCCGAAGATGCGCAAGCGTCGTCAGGTGATCTTCGCCGACGCCGAGTGACACGGACGGATGCGGCCCCGCCGCCCCCTCTCGGGGCGGCGGGGCCGTATGTCATCCGCTCCAGGCGTAGTCGATCTCGGGTCGGCCGCGTCCCGCCGGTCGCTGCATCCGGACGCAGAGGCCGAGGTCGGCGAGGTATTCGAGATACCGGCGGGCGGTCACCCGCGACACCGCGCACGCCTCGCCGACCTCCGCAGCCGACATGGGGCGGCCGGCCCGCCGCACCTGCTCGACGATGACGCCGTACGTGGTGCGGGTGAGCCCTTTCGGCAGCACCGAGGTGCGCACCTGACGCAGCGACAGCAGCGAGTCGATCTCGTCCTGCGTCGACGCGCGCTCGTCGATCGCGACGCTCCCCCGCCGATAGCGGAGGTAGGCGTCCATCCGGTCGTGGAAGGTGCGGAAGCCGAAGGGCTTGATGAGGTACTGGACGGCGCCGAGAGCCAGGCACCGACGCACCGCGTCGACGCTGCGATCACCCGTGACGGCGATGAAGTCGACGTCGATCTCGCGGGAGCGCAGGAAGCGTGTGACATCCGTCCCGTGCCCGTCGGGGAGCGTCAGATCCAGCAGCACGAGATCGACGCCCGCTCCGGCGTCGTGATGAGCCGTGATCGTCTCCCGTGCCGAGGTGACCGAGTCGGCGACGGCGACCACCTCGAACTCCTCGAGACGCTCGAGGTAGCCGGTGTGCGTCGCGAGGGCGCGGGGGTCGTCGTCGACCACCACCGTCCGGATCACGACCGGACCGCCGCATCGACCCCGGGGAGGCGCACGTACGCCGTTGCGGGCGCCCCCGGCAGGAACCCGACGTCGCCGCCTCGACCGTCGACGATGGAGCGCACCAGCGCGAGCCCGATGCCGCGGCCCGGTCCGGGCTTGGTCGAGACGCCGAGCTCGAACACCTCGTCGCTGTGCGGCCCCGGTCCGCTGTCGCTGACGAGGATCTCGGCGGTGTCGCCGACGATGCGGCAGGTCACCGAGACCCACGGGTCCTCGCCCTCGCGGGCGGCCTCGAACGCGTTGTCCACGAGATTGCCGACGATCGAGACGAGTTCGGTGGGGGTGAGCGGGAGGACGAGGCTGTCGGGCATGGACACCGAGAACTCGATGCCGAGCTCGTGGGCGGTCGCGGACTTCCCGAGCAGCAACGCGGAGAGGACCGGCTCTCCCTGGGCGCCGACGATCTGATCCGTCAGGTCCTGGCTCGCCTGGCTGGACTCCTCGATGAAGTCGATCGCCTCGTCGACCCGGCCCGCTTCGAGCAGACCCACGATCGTGTGCAGGACGTTCGAGTGCTCATGGGTGCGGGAGCGCAGCGCGTCGCTCATCGTCCGCACGGCGTCGAGCTCGCCTGTCAGCTCGGTCAGCACACTCTGGTCGCGGAGCGTCATGACGGCGCCGGGAGCGGCCGGGTCCCCCGTCTTCTCCTGGTTCACCAGCAGGACGCGATCGACGCCCACGTGCACCTCCTCGACGGCGCGTTCACCGGTGGCCAGCAGCCGGGCGATCTCCGGCGGGACGCCGGCGTCCGCGGCATCCAATCCCTCTGCCAATCCCTCGCCGGTCGACGGCGGCAGGCCGAGCAGATCCGCGGCTTCGTCGTTGTACAGCACGATGCGCCCGCGGCCGTCGGTGAGGACGACGCCCTCCCGCACGGAGTGCAGGACCGATTCGTAGAAAGACACCATGCTCTTCACGCGCTCCGGCGCGAGGTCGCCCGCGACCCGGCGCACGACCCGGCGGGTGAGGGCCGCCGCGACCGTCCCGATGGCGACGAAGACGAGGGCGAGCAGGAGGATCGCGGGCATCCGCGGCAGGACCGCGTCCGAGATCTGGCGGGTGGTCACACCGGCCGACACGATCCCGATGAGCTCGCCGTCGGCGGTCACCGGGACGACGGCGCGCACCGACGGCCCGAGCGTCCCCGTGAAGGTCTCGGTGATCGTCTCGCCGCGCCGCGCGGCGCTGATCGTGCCGAGGAAGGTGCCGCCGATGCGCTCCGGGTCGGGGTGGGTGAAGCGGATGCCGTCGGGCGACATGATCGTGACGAAGTCGACACCCGAGGCATCCATCGTCGACAGGGCGATGGGCTGCAGGACGGCGGTCGGATCCTCGTCGCGCAGCCCCGCGGTCACGGACGGGTAGGTCGCCAGCATCCGGCTGACGGCGAGGCTCCGGTCGCGCGCCTCGGTCTCGGCATCCCACTGCGCTTCGAAGGCGAGCACCGTGACCAGGAGTCCGAGCGCGCACAGCACGGCGCCCATCTGGATGCCGAAGATGCGACCGGCGATACTCCACGACCGTCGCGGCTTCATCGTCACTCCCGTTCCTCGGCGAACGTCAGCGGTGCCCGGCCGGGTGTGCCGGGCACTTCATCCTCGCCGACGGCCGCGCGCGACGGGATTTGCGGTCGTAGTGTTCACGGCGCTGTTCCCCATCCCCGGTCGCGGTCGCCCGGCAGGCGGGACTGAGGACGGTACGCCGGGTCAGGAGGCCGGGCGCGAGGTGACGGTCAGCGGGGCCCGGGCTTGACGGACAGGTCGGTGATGGCGGCGTCGCGGGGCAGGTCGAGAGCGGTGAGTACGGCGGTGACGACGGATGCCGGCTGGATCCAGGCATCCGCGTCGTACGGAGCACCCTCCTGCGCGTGCACCTGGGCCTGCATCGGCGTCGCGGTACGGCCGGGGTAGACGGTGGTGACGCGGACACCGTGTGCGGCTTCCTCACCGCGCAGCGCGTCCGCGAGGGCCTTCAGCCCGTGCTTCGAGGCGGCGTACGCGGCCCATTGCGGGTGGGCGGTGAGGCCGGCGCCGGAGTTGACGAACACCACCTGCCCGCGCGCGGCGCGCACCCGCGGCAGCAGCAGCCGCGTGAGCTCGGCGGGGGCGACGAGGTTCACTGCGAGCTGGTCCTGCCAGGACGACACCGTGAGGTCTGCCACGTGCCCGAGGTCCACGATCCCCGCGGCGTGCACGATCGCATCGATCTCGTCGGGCAGATCGGATGCCGCGACCGCCGCCGCGAGCGATTCCGGGTGCGCGAGGTCGGCGACGATCGTCGCCGCTCCCCCGTGCTCGGCGGCGAGATCCTCGGCTCGCGAGGCGTCGCGTGCGACGAGGACCAGGCGGTCACCGCGCTCGCTCAGGCGCTGGGCGAGGAGCTGCCCGATGCCCGATCCGGCACCGGTGAGGACGATGGTGTGCGGCATCCCCTCATCCTGTCACCGCCACCGCGGTCAGTCCTCCAGCAGCGCTCGTCGCGCCATGCCGGCCAGGATGCCACCGGCCCGGTCCCCGCTGGGAGCGGCCGAATGGGGGGTCGAGTTCAGGAGGCCGAAGGCGGCGAGCAGGCGCGTCTCGCGCTCGGGTGCGCTCAGGTCGGGCCGGAGGGCGGCGAGCGGCCGATCCCACTCCTGCACGTACTCGCGCTGCAGGCGCCGCACGCGCTGGTTCACGTCGGCGGGGAGGTTGGCGAGCTCCCGGTCCTGCACCCTGATGACGTCGGCGTCGGCCGTGGCGAACTCGAGGTGGAACGCGATGAGCGCCTCGAAGACCTCACGTGCGTCCTCGCCGGAAGCGGTCAGCGCGCGCCCGCCCTCGAGCAGCCGCTCGCTCGCGTCGAGCAGGAGATCGCACAGGAGGGCCTCCTTGCTCGCGAAGTGACGGTACAGGGCCGGTCCGCTCATCCCGACGGCATCGCCGAGGTCGGCGGTCGAGACGGCGGCGAACCCTCGCTCGGCGAACAGCCGTGCCGCCGAGGCCATCAGCTCGGCGCGGCGGTTCGCCTTCTGCGTCGCGCGCCACGTCGTCACGGTCTCACCGTCCGAGGGTGCGGCGCGCCTGGCGGAGCACCGGTTCGTCGATCATCCGGCCCCGGAACCGGAACACCCCGGGCTGCCGCGTCGCCTCGTCGAGCACGGCGTCGGCCCACTCACGCTCCTCCGACGTCGGGGCGTACGCCCGGCGGATGACCTCGACCTGGGACGGGTGGATGCAGGCGGTCGCCGCGAATCCGGATGCCGCGGCATCCCTGGCCTCGTCCTCGAGCCCTGCCGCGTCGGCGATGTCGAGGTGGACGGCGTCGATCGCGTCGACCCCGGCCGCCGCGGCGGCGATCAGCACCCGCGACCGCGCGTACCGCGCGACGTCGCGGTAGCGTCCGTCGGCCGCCCGGCTCGAGCGTCCGCCGATCCCGGCGACGAGGTCCTCGGCGCCCCACATGAGTCCGGCGACGAGCGGATGCCGCGCGAGCGCACCCGCGTTCTCGACGCCCCGCGGCGTCTCGCACAGCGCGATGACCCGGTGCCCGTCGAGCCGGTCGACCTCCTCGGCCTCCTCGGCCTTCGCCAGCATCAGCCTGCGGAATCCGGTACCCCGGAGCGCCTCGAGGTCACGGTCGAGCTCATCGCTCGATGCCGGGTTCACCCGCACGATGACGCGCTCGAGATCGACCTCCGCGGCCGTGAGCGCCGTGCGCGCGCCGGCTTTGTCAGCGGGTGCGACGGCGTCCTCGAGATCGAGGATCACCGTGTCGGCCGCGGCGAGAGCCTTCGCGTACCGCTCGGGGCGGTCGGCGGGACAGAACAGGATCGCGGGTCCGATGCTCACGCCGACGCCTCCGGCGACATCCGCATGAGCGTCGAGCGACGTGCGGTCGCGACGACCTGATCGTGCTGGTTGCGCATCGTGTGCACGAATTCGACGATCCCCTGCCCGGGCCGCGAGCGCGACTGCCGCTTGGCGGCGACGACGGTCTCTGCATAGAGCGTGTCGCCGTGGCGCACCGGAGCGGGGAAGGTCACCTCCGAGAACCCGAGGTTGGCGACGATAGTGCCCTGCGTCAGCTGTGCGACCGACAGTCCGACGAGGGTCGACAGGGTGAACATGCTGTTGACGAGCCGGTCGCCGAACTCGGTCTGCTCGGACCAGGCGGCATCCAGGTGCAGCGACTGCGTGTTCATCGTCAGCGTCGTGAACAGCACGTTGTCGGCCTCGGTCACGGTGCGGCCGGGACTGTGCACGTAGACGGTGCCCTGGTCGAGCTCGTCGAAATACAGTCCGCGCTGCACGATCCGGCGCGGCGTGGTGTCGCTCATGCGTCCTCCTCGACTGCGGGGGTCACGACGGCGAGCGTCTGCCCGCGGCCGACGCTGTCACCCGTCGACACCCGCAGCGCCACCGTACCGGCGACCTCCGCCCTCACGACATGCTCCATCTTCATCGCTTCCACGACCACGACCGCGTCTCCGGCCGACACCGTCGCTCCGTCCGCGACGGAGGTCGTCACCACGACACCCGGCATCGGCGAGACGAGCTCGGGCACCGCGGAGGCGTCCGCGTCCCGGCGGTGGTCGAGCCGCACGCGGCGCACCTCGCGGGCTCGACCGCGCACGGCGAGCCACACGCTGTCACCGTCGACGACCGCGACCGTCGAGACGTGGCGGTCCCCGATCCGCACCGCCAACCGGTCGCCGTTCGGGCGGACGGATGCCGCGACCACCGCTCCATCCACCGTCACCCCGTCGCCGACGAGCTCGACCGTACGCTCGTGCGCTCCGGAGGCCAGCCGGTACCGCCGCGGAGCGGGCGGGCCCATCCGCCACGCGTCCGCGCGGCGCCACGGATCCGCACCGCGAGGCACCGCGGCATCGAGAAGCAGTGCGGCCTCGGCGAACACGTCGACCGTATCCTCCGCCGCGACGAGCCCGTCGAGCTCGCGTGCGATGAGCCCCGTGTCGAGGTCGCCGGCCGCCACGGCGGGCACCTCGAGCAGGGCCCGCAGGAACGGCACGTTCGTCTCGAAGCCGAGCACCGCCGTCTCGCCGAGCGCGGCGACGAGACGGCGCCGCGCCTCGTCTCGAGTCGCGCCGGTCGCGATGACCTTTGCGAGCATCGGGTCGTAGTCGAGTGAGACCTCCAGCCCGTCGGCGAGGGCGCTGTCCACACGGATGCCGGGCCCCGCCGGGTGCGCGACACGCAGCACGCGCCCACCCGTCGGCAGGAAGCCCGAGGCCGGGTCCTCGGCGTACACACGCGCCTCGATACTGTGGCCCGTCAGTCGCACATCGTCCTGGGCGAACCAGAGCTGCTCCCCCGCCGCGATCCGCAGCTGCGCCGCCACGAGGTCGACCCCCGTCACCTCTTCCGTCACCGGGTGCTCGACCTGCAGGCGGGTGTTCATCTCCATGAAGAAGAACTCGTCGGGGCGATCGGCAGCCACGATGAACTCGACGGTCCCGGCGCCGCGGTAGTCGACGCTCCGCGCCGTCTCGCACGCGGCCTGCCCGATGCGCGCGCGGGTCGCGTCGTCGAGCAGCGGCGACGGCGCCTCCTCGATCACCTTCTGGTGCCGGCGCTGCAGCGAGCACTCCCGCTCGCCGAGATGCACGACGTTCCCGTGCGCATCCGCGAGCACCTGCACCTCGATGTGCCGCGGGGTGTCCACGTAGCGCTCGAGGAACAGCGTGTCGTCACCGAAGCTCGCACCCGCCTCGCGCCGCGCAGCGGCGAGCGCGACCGGCAGGTCCGCAGGATCCGTCACGACATGCATGCCCTTGCCGCCGCCGCCCGCGGAGGGCTTGATCAGCAGGGGGTATCCGACCTCGGGCGCCGCCGCCCTGAGCTCCTCCTCGGACATGCCCGCACGGGCGACCCCGGGCACCGTCGGAACGCCGCGCGCCTCGACGGCGTGCTTGGCGGCGATCTTGTCGCCCATCGTGCGGATCGCCGCGGCACTCGGCCCGACGAAGACGATGCCCGCCTGCTCGCACGCGGCCGCGAAGGCGGTGTTCTCCGAGAGGAATCCGTACCCGGGATGGATCGCCTGCGCCCCGGTGGAGCGCGCCGCGGCGATGACCGCGTCGATGTTCAGGTAGCTCTGCGCGGCGGGCGCCGGGCCGAGGCGCACGGCCTCGTCGGCGAGCGCGACGTGGCGGGCACCGGCATCCGCGTCGCTGTAGACGGCGATCGAGCGGATGCCGAGCTCGTGCAGCGTGCGGATGACGCGGCAGGCGATCTCGCCGCGGTTCGCGACCAGGACGGTGGAGAACATGCGCATCACATCCGGAAGACGCCGTAACCCGGCGCGTCGAAGGGAGCCCGCAGGCAGACGTCGAGGGCGAGACCCAGCGCGTCGCGGGTCTCGGCGGGAGCGAGGATGCCGTCGTCCCAGAGGCGCGCCGTCGAGTAGTAGGGGCTGCCCTGCTCCTCGTACTGCGCGCGGATGGGCGCCTGGAAGGCGGCCTCCTCCTCGGGGGACCATTCCTCCCCGCCCGCCTCGATCTGCTCGCGGCGCACGGTGGAGAGGACGGATGCCGCCTGCGGCCCGCCCATGACGGAGACCCGCGCCCCGGGCCAGAGCCAGAGGAAGCGCGGCGAGTAGGCCCGCCCGCACATCGAGTAGGTCCCGGCGCCGAACGATCCGCCGACGACGACGGTGAGTTTGGGCACCGACGCGCAGGCGACGGCGTTGACCATCTTCGCGCCGTGCTTCGCGATGCCGCTCGACTCGTACTCGCGCCCGACCATGAACCCGGTGATGTTCTGCAGGAACAGGAGGGGGATGCCGCGCTGGTCGCACAGTTCGATGAAGTGCGCACCCTTGAGGGCCGACTCCCCGAACAGCACGCCGTTGTTCGCGACGACGCCGACGCGGTGCCCGTGGAGCCTCGCGAAGCCGGTGACGAGGGTGTCGCCGTAGTCGCGTTTGAACTCGTGCCACGTGCCGCCGTCGACGATCCGGTCGATGATCTTGCGGGCGTCGTAGGGGGTCGTCAGCTCGACGGGGACGACGTCGACGAGGGTCGCCGGGTCTGCGATCGGCGGGGTCACCGGTTGGGGCTGCTCCCGCAGCGGCGCGGGCGCAGGGAGCGTCGCGACGATGTCGCGGACGATCTGCAGCGCGTGCTCGTCGTTCTCGGCGAGGTGGTCGGTGACGCCCGAGACCCTCGTGTGCAGATCGCCGCCCCCCAGGTCCTCGGCCGAGACGACCTCGCCCGTGGCCGCCTTCACGAGGGGCGGGCCGCCGAGGAAGATCGTCCCCTGGTTCCGGACGATGACCGTCTCGTCACTCATCGCCGGGACATAGGCGCCGCCTGCGGTCGACGACCCGAGGACGGCCGCGATCTGCGGGATGCCGTCCCGCGACATCCGTGCCTGGTTGTAGAAGATGCGACCGAAGTGGTCGCGGTCGGGGAAGACCTCGTCCTGCATCGGCAGGAAAGCACCGCCCGAGTCGACGAGGTAGACGCAAGGAAGCCGGTTCTCGGCGGCGATCTCCTGCGCCCGAAGATGCTTCTTCACCGTGATCGGGTAGTACGTGCCGCCCTTCACGGTCGCGTCGTTCGCGACGACCATGACGTGCCGGCCGTGGATCAGCCCGACACCGGCGACCACCCCGCCTGCGGGGCAGTCGTCGTCGTAGAGGTCGAGTCCCGCGAGCGCGCCGACCTCCAGGAACGGGCTGCCGACGTCGAGGAGCGCGTCGATGCGGTCCCGCGCGAGCAGTTTGCCGCGCGCGATGTGGCGTTCGCGCGCACGTTCGGGGCCACCGCGGGCGGTGTGGGCACGCCGGCGCTCGAGTTCGGCGACCAGATCGGGATACGTCGTGGGGGCTGTCATCGTCGACGGCACCTCCGAGGAGAATGCTTCAGTTAACGTTCGCTAACCGAACAGCACGATAACACCGCGATCGCCGCGCCGGAAGGATCAGGTCTCCAGGATCCTGCGGAGGGATTCCAGATCGGCTTCGACGGCCGCCGCATCCTCGGCGAACTCCGCGCCGGTCACCCCGTCGCGCCGGTAGAGCGTGAAGACGACCTCGCTGCCGTCGTCGTTGCGCAGGACGCGCAGCGGGTTGTGGACCACGGTGCCGTCCGGCAGGGTGACGTCGTGATCGAGGATGCCCGCCTCGATCGGCCCAGGGAAGGCGACCTCGATGTCGCCCATCGGGGAGTCGGCGAGCCAGCGCCCGCCGTCGCGGCGGATGCCGGTGCTCAGGCCGGCCGCCCAACGGGGCAGGTTCGCGGGGTCACCGGCGAAGGCGATCACCTCGCGCGGGGAGCGCTCGATCGAGCGGGAGAGATGGAGCGCAGGCCAGGTCATGCCCGGAGATTATCGCGCGCCGGCGACACCGGCACCGGGAGCGGCCAGGATGGAAGGATGGCGACCTTCGACGACCCGGTGCTGCAGGCGATGGCGACGCGGAGGTCGCTCGCGAAAGTGGGGCCGGGCGCACCCGACGACGAGGAGCTCCGTACGCTGCTCGCCGCCGTCACGCCGGTCGCGGACCACAAGGCCCTGCGCCCGTGGCGGCTGATCGCGCTGCGCGGCGACGACCGCGCGCGTCTCGGCGAGGCGCTCGACGCCGCCGCCGGAGTGGAACGCGAACCGGGTGACCGCAACGGCAAGCCCTTCCGCGCCGACCTCCTCATCGCGGTCATCGCGAGCCCGAAGCCGCATCCTGCCGTGCCGGTCTGGGAGCAGCACGCGACCGCCGCCGGAGCGGCTCACCTCCTCGAGCTCGCGCTGTGGCGGACGGGGTGGGGTGTCATGTGGCGCACGGGAGTGCTCGTGAACTCCCCCGAGGTCCGCGCGCTGCACGGTCTCGCCGACGACGAGCTGCTGATGGGGTGGCTGTACGTCGGCAGCGTCGATGCGGAGCTGCGTGCCCGGATCGACGAAGCGCCGAGGAAGACGCTCGATCCCGAGCCCTTCCTCGGCGGGCTGCCGGGCTGACCCTCAGCCGCGACGCAGAGTCGCGGTGACGGGGCAGTCGAACGGATCGCGGGCCGCGAGGCCCACCCGGTTCAGGTAATCGATGACGATCGCGTACGACCTGCCGAGGCTCGTCTCCGTGTACGGGACGTCGAGGGTGGCGCAGTGCTCCCGCACGATGTCCCGCGCCTTCGACAGGTGCGGACGCGGCATGTTGGGGAACAGATGGTGCTCCACCTGATAGTTCAGACCGCCCATGAGCCACGTCGCCCACCAGCCCCCGCGGATGTTGCGGGACGTGCGCACCTGCTTGCTGAAGAAGTCGAGCTTCGCGTCGGCCGCGATGACCGGCATCCCCTTGTGGTTCGGCGCGAAGGACGCCCCCATGTAGACGCCGAACACGGCGAGCTGCACGCCGATGAAGGCGAACGCCATCCCGAGCGGCAGCAGCAGGAAGACCGGGACGGCGACGACGGCCAGCCGTACGACGATCATGCCGATCTCGAGCCAGCGCGCCTTGACGTCCTTCTCGGTGAAGAGGTACTTCAGGCCCAGATGATGCAGGTTGAGCCCCTCCAGGGTCAGGAGCGGGAAGAAGAGCCACCCCTGCCGCTTCGTGATGGCGCGGCGGATCCCGCGGGCCGATGCGGCATCGGCATCGAGGAACGAGATCGTGTCGATCTCGATGTCGGGATCCTTGCCGACGCGGTTCGGGTTCGCGTGATGACGCGTGTGCTTGCCGGTCCACCACGCGTAGCTGATCCCGACGACCCCGGCGGCGAGGATGCGTGCGAGGCGGTCGTTGGCGGGGCCGGAGGTCAAGATCTGACGATGCGCCGCCTCGTGGGCGAGGAACGCGACCTGCGTGAAGATGATGCCGAGAGCGCCGGCCATCAACAGCTGGTACCAGGTGTCGCCGAGCAGGATGAAGCCGGTGACCGCGCCGCCGAAGGCGAGCAGCAGGGCGACGCCGACGGCGAGGTAGAAGATCGGCGTCCGGCGCAGCAGCCCGGTCTCGCGGACGATGCGCGAGACGTCGGTGAACGCCTTCGCCATGGGAGGGAACTGATCGGTTCCGGCGTACGTCTGACGGACGGGACCGAGACGCGAGTCGGCGACGGATGAAGCGATGGGGCACCTGCTTGGAATCGGGTGTCCGCTGCGGGCGGAGACGAAAGCAACAGACGGATGCCGATCGCTGAGGGCCACGTTACGGCGAGGTTCATCGCCGGCGCGGAATGCAGTGACGTTCCCCACGGGACTGCCAGGCCCCGCCCAGACTCGGGGGTCAGCTCTCCCCCGAGCGCGCGGACGCGGTCTCGGGGAAGGTGCGCACCGGCACGATGACGACGTCGTGCATCTTCCAGTCCAGTCCACGGCACTCGGCCTGCGCCTGCTCGATCTCCGCGAGCCGCGGCATCCGACCCTTCCGCGGCCGGACGAAGGCCTCGACGTGGAAGAACTGGCCCTGATCGCGGGTGCGCGTGCGGACCTCATCGACCCAGCGCAAGGAAGACAGGTGATCGTGGATCCGGTCGATGTCGGGATGCGGCTTCGCGTCGTCGAACGTCGTCGCCCGCGTGTCCATGAGGTCGGTGATGGCACCCTTGGTGTTCTTCACGCCGTCCCACAGGATGCTGCCGGAGATGAAGATGGCCGCGGCGGCGTCCGCCCACCAGATCCCCAGGCCGATGCCGCCGACCCCCACGATCGATCCCACCGCCGTCATCCAGTCGGCCTTGTTCATGTCCGCGTCGGCATAGAGGACCTTGTTGTGCAGTTGCCGCGCCAGCCGCATCTTCACCCGCCCGAACCAGATCGGCAACGGGATGGTGGCCGCCATGACGGCCATCATGAACCACCCCAGCCACACGGACTGACCGAACACCTCCACCGAGCCGATCGGCGGGCGCTCCCCTCGCACGAGGGTGAGAGCGGAGTCGACCAGGAGGAACGACCCCATCGTGAACAGCGCGACGCCCGCCACGAGGTGCGCGACGCCCACGGAACGGAAATAGCCATAGGGGTACCGCGGATTCGCAGGGCGCGACATCACCCGCACGGCGACGAGGAACGCGAACGGCGGTGCCAGTGAGAGCATGTCCTCG
Source organism: Microbacterium sp. NPDC080005 (assembly GCF_040702445.1). Lineage (NCBI taxonomy): Bacteria > Bacillati > Actinomycetota > Actinomycetes > Micrococcales > Microbacteriaceae > Microbacterium > Microbacterium sp. NPDC080005. The sequence continues at coordinate 332,504 of NZ_JBFBLD010000002.1, forward strand.
ACCCAGGCCGCGCGCATCGCCTGCGAACTGCCGGTGACGATCCCGACGACGGGGATGGCGACGGCCAGGAAAGCGATCGTCGCCCATTCCATCCGTATGGCGTGACGCAGCGCGACGCGGCCGTCGTCTCCGAGGCCGTCCCGCAGGGCGTTGCGCCTCATCGACCGGCCTCCTCGCGCAAGAAGACCTCGAGCTCCATCAGGAAGCCGTTCTCGCCGGCCCGTGTCAGCATGACGTGCTTCTCGGTCTCACCCGTGGGGCTCGTGGTCTCGCGGTAGACATCCGTCACCGCCGCGTCGTCCTTCCAGGGGGTCCCGTCAGTGAGGCCGCCGACCACGACGTCCAGGCTCCCGGCGTGCAGGGCGTCGACCAGCACCTCCTCCGTCCCGGTGCGCCACCGGACCGTGGCACCGCGCTCAGCCGCGAACTCCTCGACGAGGTCGACCTCGCTGCCCGTCGGTTCGCCGTTCGAGGGCTCGCCGCCCCCGATCGACGTCCACGGCGGATTCTCGCTCACGCCCGCTCGCAAGACCCCTCCCGAGGTCACGCGCTCCAGCGTGCCGTCGGCGTCGGCGGGGCGCACACCGCACCCGGCCAGACCGAACCCGACGACGAGGATCGCGGCCACGGCCGCTCGTGATCGACGCGACATCCGAACCTCCTCCGGCGCCACCCTAGGGATGCCGTGCCGCCACCCCCAGCGGGGTTGACAGGGTCATCGCCGACGGTCAGCCGACGGGCTGCTCCGTGATGGCCGACGCGGATGATCGGCCGTTCACGTCGAGGTAGAGCTGGCGCTCCGTCACGGAGACCGTGAGCGTGTTCCGTCGCTCGAGAGCGGATGCCGCATCCTCCGCGAATCCCTTGTCGAAGCTGTACAGCGGGATGTCGGCCGCCCGATGGATCGTCTTGCCCGCCCAGGCCTGGGCCAGACGGCTCGGCTCACGGTGCGTGTAGACGGCCACGCGGTCCGCCGCCTTGCTGCCGGCGTGCAGCCGACCGGCATCCGGAGCACCTACCTCGATCCAGGCGGTCAGCCGGCCCGTGGCGTCGCGGACGAGGACGGCGGGCTCGTCCGTCGCGGAGATGCCCTCGCTGAAGGCGATTCCCTCCTCGTACTCGAGGGCGTAGGCGAGGACGCGCAACAGGACGTTCGTCGCGGTCTCGGACGGATGCCGCGCAAGGCGCAGCGAGAGGTCCTCGTAGACGCCGCGGTCGACGTCGGCGAGCTGCACGGTGAAGGTGTGCATCGTGGATCCGATGGCCATTCGTCGAGCCTAGGGGGATGCTCCCGCGGGACCGTCCGGGTCATAATGGTCGGACCGACCCGGCGACCGGATCAGGGAGATCTACGCATGCCGTTCCACAGCAAGGAGATGCTCGAGCAGTGGCTCGAGGAGTTCGCCGCGCTGGGCTATTCCCTCAGTGAGAGGGTGCGGGTGATCCCGCAGGACGGCACCGACGGCCTGGACACCGGTCTCATCGCGCTGAACCTCCTCGACTCGATGACGCTGACGTATCTGCAGCCCGAGCCGCTGGGGTCGATCCACTGGGGCATCACCTTCGAGGCCCGTGACATCGACCTGAAGATGAATGCGGGCCGCACCCTCGAGCTGTCGGCCGAACTCGCCATGGTCTCGATCCTCTGCACGTTCCTGCAGACGAAATCGCTCGCGGAGGTCGAGGCGGAAGCCGGCGCCGTGGAGCCCGAGACACTCGGTCTCTGATGGACGACGTCCTGCAGTCCGAGCTCCGCGCGCTGCAGGCACGGGCCTATGGTCCCGGTGACGGGCTCGCGGTCGACGACGCCGCTCGACACCGACTGGCCGAACTCGAAGAGCAAGCCCGGCGGGAACGGGAGCGCCCGCCCCTGGTCGAGCGCGCACCGGACCGGGGACCCACCCGACCTGCCGCACCCGACGTTCCGCCGCTCCCGCCGGTCTCGCCGACGGACGCCGCCCGCGCCTTCGCCACGGCGTCGAGCGAGCCACCCGAGGCGCTGCAGAGGCGGCGGCGTCGTCTCACCGGTCTCGCCTGGGCCGGTTCCCTCGCCATGGCGGCGACGGTGGCGGTCGGGGTGACGGCGGCGGTGACGAGCCGCTCGGTGTGGACGGCGGCATCCGTCCCCCCGGGGACCGCGATCGCACATGTGGCGACACTGACCCCCGACGCCGACCGCGGATGGCCCGAGACGTACGGCGACCGCCCTCAGGACGGCGCGATCTTCGAGTCGCTCGGGAGCGTCACGCCGATCGTGGGGTCGATGCCGACCGGCGACGGGCTGACCCGATGTCTGCAACTGCTCCCGCCCGAGGCGTGGGAGTCCACGCCCGACGAGGGCTGGGCATGGGGTGGGTACGGCGGATGCAGCGTCGAGCCCTTCTCCGCCACCGCCACCTTCGTGGTCGGACCGACCTCGCCGTCGGATCTGCGGCAGCGATTCGCCGATGGGGTCCGTCTGCAGTTCGTGGCGGGGGACGGCGTCGTCGACGTGTTCTCGGCGGACGCGCCGGTGGCTGAGGCGAGGCGCTGACCGCCTCAGCCGACCGGAGTCGTCAGGCCGCCTGGTAGGTGAGGCAGTCGGCAGATTCCGCCCCGGGACCGACGCGGACAGCGGATGCCGTGCACTCCAGCGACGAGTTGAAGACGCATTCCGAGCGCTGACAGGCGCCGACATGACTGACGACCTTGTCGAGGCCGCCCTTCGTGCCGAGCGGGATGAACGTCGCGCACTCTGCATCACCGGGTGCGCCTCCGATGGTCACCGCGGCGGCGTGGCAATGGGAATGATCGTTGTAGGAGCAGCCGAGGGCGTTGCACTCGGACACGCGGGGCAGGTCGTCGAGAGTCATGCTCATGGGAGCCTCCAAGGGTCGTGGTGGCTCGAGGCTACGCCGCCGCCCTCGAGGGTTGTACAGCCTTACTCGCGAACTTTCCCCCAGATCATCGTGGCTTTCTGAGTTAGGTGAGCCTCACCTCTGCGGAGCGGGGGTCGGGTGCTACCACAATCGCTTCGCTCGTGTCATCAGGGCCACGGGGACGCTCCGCGGTGATAGATTCCCACCATCCCGCATCAGCGGGAAACCCCGGGTCGGACCCGATTCCTGCCCGGGCGCGGGGATCGGCGCACCGCGCGTCGCGCGAGGCAGCGACGTGCTCGCCCCAGCGAAGGGGAGAGGAGTACGAGATGGCATTCGCCACATCGTCCGCCGGCACTCCGCCCGCCCTGGAGCTGTGGCCGCATCTCGCCCTCACTCACCTCGAGGCGGCCCTCGCCACGGACGACCGGCCGCTGCGTCTCGCCGTGATCGGTCCCGCCGGGTCGGACAAATCGCTCCTGCTCGCCCAGATCGCCCACAATCTCCCCGACACCGGGGACATCCGGGTGGTCGACGACGGACATCTTCTGCCGGACGACGAGGTCCATGCCCTCCTGGCCCATCTCGACGATCCGCAGGCGGGACTCGTCCTCGGGTGCCGGCCGTGGCCCTGGAGCCCGGCGCTGGCGGCGTTGATCCGCCGACTGGAGCAGGCGCACCCTGTCATCGCGCTCGGACAGGTGGACGCCGAGGACGTCATCCGCGCCGTCGAGGATGCGGGCCGCTCCGTGGACGCCGGCTGCATCCATGCCATCGTCGAGATGACGGCCTCCGTCACCTGGCTCGTCAAGCAGGCGCTCGCCGCGCACGGTGCCGGGTTCTGCCGAGACCCCTCCCACGAACGCGTCGTCCACGCCATCGAGGAGGTCATCTCCCTGCGCCTCGACACCCTCGACCCCGTCAGCGCCACGATCATCCGACGCGCAAGCCTCGGAGACGACGAGCTGACACCGGCGATCGACGCTGCGGCGAGTGACCCCCTCGCCCTCGGCCACGCGGAGGGTCTGCTCCTGCGCGGCGGGCGACCCGTGCCGATCGTGCGGACGACGGTCACGCGGACGACACCGGTGGCACAGCTCATCGATGTGCTCACCTCGTCGCCGTCGCCCCCACTCGATCCCGGGGTCGCGACCGCTCTCGGTGGGCATCTGGACGCCCGGCTGGCCCTGGTCCTGCGCGCGCACGCGGACGACGCGGCAACCTTCGACCCGACGCGCGCATCAGAGCTCTACGACGCCGCGCTCGCGGCCGGCGACGACCCCGCCCTGATCGCGGTCCGCAAGGCGCGCATGGCGTGGCATCGCGGAGACGTCGACGAGGCGGCGTCACTGGTCGACGCCGTCGTCCGCGACGCGACCGGAGCCGAGCGCGATGAAGCACTGCGCATCCTCGGCTCGGCCTGGAGCGCTCGCGGCCTCCTGCGCGCGAGTGCGGCCACCTACCGAGCCGAGCCGAACGACGACTTCGTGCTGCGCGCACAGGGAGCCGTCTCGGCTTTCGGCACCGGGGACAGCGGACCGCTGCTGGACGCGCTCCGCTTCGTGGACCGCGGAGTGAGCGGGGTCCCGATCACGCTGCACGTCGCCTACGTGAAGCTCATGCGCGGACTCGCGGCATCCCTCACGTCTCCTACGGGCAACGTCTTCGACGATCTCCTGCGCGCCAGCTCGACGTACGGCGACTCCAACGAGCACGGTCCTGTACCGGAACTCCCCGCCGTCGTCGCGGCGATCGGCGCCGTCAACATCGGTGAACTGGACACCGCGGCGAACATCCTCAGTGACGCACTCATGGAGGAACACGGTGGGCCATGGGCGCGCTCGCGGCTGCTGCTGTGGGCCGCCTGGATCGGCGTGCACCGACAGCACCCCGAGGAGTCGGCCGCCCGCCTGGCGGACGTCGACGCCTCCGTCCTGCCGCTGAGCAGCCGAGAGGTGCTCGTCCGCGACTCCGTCATGCTCGCTCACGTCCGCCGCTACGGCTCCCTCGAGGAGCTGCGGGCCCTCTGGGAGCGCGTGCGTGACGATGTACGCCACGTCGAACCCGATCTGTACCTCCTGCACCCGCTGCGCGAGTTCATCGAGACGGCTCCGCTGTTCGACGACGGAGATCGGATCCTTCCCACCCTGGACGCGCTCGCCGCCATCCTGCGCAGTCTCGGGGATCCCACGGTGTGGTCCACCCCCCTCCTGTGGTCCGCGTTCCATCGCGCACTCCTGGACCGCGACGCGCACGGTCAGGCGCAGGCGGCGAGGGCGCTCTCAGCGGCCGCCCGAGGATCCCGCCTCGCCGCGACGATGTCGGCGGCCGTCGGCGAGTGGTCCCGCAGCCGGATCGACGACGGGGACATCGATCGCATCGAGCAGGTGGCGACACGCCTGGCCGACCTGGGCCTGGCGTGGGAGGGAGCCCGACTGGCGGTCTCGCTCTCAGAACGGTCGCGGGATCGGCGCGCGGGCACACGACTGGCCGCCTTCGCGAGGGCACTGCACCCGAACGCGGCGCCCGGGGCCTCGGGGAACGACGTCGCCCTCGCCGACAGCGGCCTGCTGAGCGCGCGGGAACGAGAGGTCGCCGCGCTCGTGCTCAGCGGTATGACGTACGCGGAGATCGGCGAGGCGATCTTCATCTCGCCTCGGACTGCCGAGCACCACATCGCGCGCATCCGCCGCCGACTCGGCGCGACCTCGCGCACCGATCTCATCGACAAGCTGAAGTCCATCGTCGGCGCCGACGACAGCGGCACCGACAGCAACGGACACCGCTGACAGGAACGCACCCGGAAAGGGCGAACCCCCTCCGGGCCAGTTCAGTGGGGACTGCGGCGGGAGGGGGTCCGCGAAACCATCCAGGTCGCCAGAGACGCACAAGTTTGGGGACAGTGCGCGTCGAGACCGCTTGGGGAACGGCCCGGTGACCGATGGGGGATGGCCCTCTCATGCTAGAGGAAAGCGCACCGCCGGAACAGGCATCACCGCGGATCTTGAGGCGAGCAGTCCGGAATCAAGCGGCCGGACACCCGATGCGGCCCGAGCCCACCTCGACCGGAGCGAGCAACGGGGTGTGCAGCAACTGCGGCCCGACGGCATCCGTCGACACCATCGGGCCGGCGACGAATCGGAAGGTCAGCACCTGGGAGGCGCCGGGCGCGAGATCCACGCGATAGGTGACGGACAGGCGGTGGTCGTCCTCCGCGTCGACGGACGCCACGGCTGATCCGTCGAGGGTGACTCCGCCGGCGTACCACCCCCGCGGCGTGACGACCGTCACCGTGGGAGCGATGTTCCCCGCCTTCACGCCGTAATGGCCGCCTCCCGTGACGCTGAGCGGCAGCGTCTCGGCATCCTCCTTCGTCAGCCTGTTGCCGAGATCCACCTCGACGTCGACCTCGCGCAGCCCGTCGGCGCGACACACCCCCGAGCGGGTCTCCAGCCCCACGGTCAGATAGGGCGTGACCTTGCCGCCGGTGGCGTCATTGAAGTACACGGCGAAGGCCTCGGGACCGGCGGCCTCCTGTCGGGCGAGCGGTCCTGCGAACACCGTGCCCGCGAGGATCTCCTGCTGCTCCGGATCGCGACTCCAGATGGAGACCCTGCCCTCGTCCACGACACCCGCCAGCGCGGACACCAGCGCGACCGGACGCGCGCGCTCGGTGACGGCGGTGAAGACGGCGGCGGCGGCATCCGCGAAGTAGCGGCCCTGTCCGTCCTGATCGAGCGTGCGATAGGGCTCGACGAGCAGCCGGTGGATCGCGTTCGATTGGTCGAGCTCACCCGAGGGCGTGTCGACGGGTCCGACCGCGCCGAGGAGCGCTGTCAGGACGACGGGGTCCATCGACACGACCACATCCGGCTGCGGTCCGCCCGATCGCTCCCACCACGCCGAGGCGAGTTGCGCGGTCACGCGGAAGTCCGCCGTCATCGACGTGTTCTGGACGTAGCGTCCGATGCCGTCGCCGAGCGCCCGGACCTCCGCGGCGGACACGGCGGCGAGGGGCTCCTCTGCGGGCGCGAAGTCCGACGAGTCGCGTTGGGCTTCGAGCGAGAGGACGCCGTCGCGCGCGCGGAGTTCCAGGAACGTCCCGGTGATCCCTCCTCCCGTGCGGAGCTCAGCGGTGTTCTGGAGAGTCACGAGGATCCTGCGGTCACCGTCCGCCCCGAGCATCGCGGGAACCAACTCAGCCGCCTGCGCGGCGCCGTCGGTCGCCGTGCGCAGGTCGTCGGCGGCGTCGACGACGCGCCCGACGCCATCGGCGAGTGAGGCGATGAGCGCCGTCCGGTCGATGTCGGCGAGGTCGCGCGCGATGTCATCCTGCGTCGAGGCGGCACGGCGCAACGCAGGAGCCGCTTCGCGCAGCGTTCGCACCGCCGCGGGGGCGTCTGCGTCGGACAGGGCCCGCATCGTGGAGAACATCGTCGGTGCGACATCGTCACCCACCCGCACGATCGCCGCCGCTGTGCGACGGGCGGCCGAGAGGTTCGCACCGAGTCCCGGAATCGCCTCCGCAGCGTGCCAGAGCGGATCGTCGGGAACGGCGGGAGCGATCTCGGCGACGAGGTCGGATGCCGCACGCTCAGCCCCCTCGAGATCGCCCGCGCCGACGGCTTCCGTCGCGAGAGCGGCGTCGGCGGTCGCGGTCTCCAGCGCCTGCTGGAGGTCGAGAGCGGAGCGACCGACGTGGCCGGCGGCAGCCGCGGTGCCGATGAGGAGGAGTGCGCCGGCGACCCACACGAGTCGACGGCGCCTCGTCACTGCTCGACCCGGCGTCGGCGACGGGCGATCAGGAACGCACCGGCTGCCACGGCGACGGTACCGCCCACCGCAGCCGCGATGGGAAGCTGTCCGCCCGTGAACGCCAGGGTCCCCGGGGTGCCGTTCGACGCGACACCTGTCGGCGTGGCGCAGTCGCCGGAGTACCCGGGGTAGGCGAGGGGGACGGCCAGACTGTCGTCGCCCACGTGGAGGGTGGCCGTGACGTCACCCGTCGTCCACGCGGCGGCGTCGTCGCGCGGCTCCCATCGATCCCCCGAGCGCACCCATCCCGGCAGTGCTTCGACGGTCCCATCGGCGGCGACCTCGACGCCGGGCCACAGCACGGACCCGTGTCCTTCACCGGCGTCGTCGACCGCGAGAGGCACCGTGATCCGGTGGCCGTCACCGCTGATCACGAGTTCGGCGCTCGACGACGCGGTACGTGCAGCCGCAGACCCACCCACGCGGACGATCGAGTAACCGATCGCCGGTGCCTCGTCGGTGCACTGCGACTGCACGACCGACCCGTCCAGTCCCGAACCTCCGGGAGTGGACGGGACGTACGACCCGTCCGCCGCGAATGCCGGCGCCGCACCGGCACCGGCGATGACAGCGCCCACGATCGTGGCGCGCCACAACTTCCCCCACATGTCAGCCTCCCCAATGGCTTCGAGCCCGCGCCGTCGAATGCGTGCGCGCTCGGTGTTCAGCGGTCACGTTACCTTCGATGCCGCCGGCGGACCTCCCGTGTTCTCGACCGGGTCCCCTAATGCCACCCCCTAAATGTCCCCCATTTGGGGGACACGAGATTAGGTTTGTCCCCCTATTGGTGGACGCCGTGCGACGCCGGTAGCGTTCCGATATCGCCGCCGCGAAGGCTTTGGGGAGTCGACACGGCAACAGGCGGCTGCAGAGGAAATGGGGGCGAGCTTTGGGGGCCGGACCCGCATCTGCCTGGGCTCTTCGTGCGTCATCGTTCGCGCAGCGATCTCGTACGAAGAGCCCTCACTCCGCGCGTCGTATGGGGCGGTGCGCGGGTAGCTGAGGGGGAGAAAGACGGCGCGCCGAGGGGTCGGCGCGCCGAACGGAAATCGCTGGGGGCGAGGACCGAGGGGGAACGCGGATCGGATCCGCATGTCGGGGGGCGCAGGGCCACACCTGCGTCGATGTTTTCGGGGGATGGATCGTTCATGGGGACAGAACGGAACACGGGTGTGCGCCCGCACGGCTCGCACGTCGATCCGGCGACGGAGCCGAAGCCCGACGTCCTGCGTCGCCTCCGCGACCGCCGTCGGGGCCGTGGGCGTACCACGCGCCCCGATGGCGTCGCAGCCGACGCGAAGGGGAATCGATGATGCATACACGTTCGATGACGTCCGCTCACGCCGTCCTCGATCCCCGCCCGACGCCGCCGGTCATCGCTCGCGCGCACCTTCCTGCTCGCGACACCGTGCGGGACGTGCTGTCCCGAGCGAGCAACGAACACTGGCGCGTGGCGGTGGTGGGCGGCTCACCCGCACAGCTCGAGCCACTCCATCGGCGGTTCATCGCCGAGTGGCCAGGTCTCGCTCTGGTCGGCCACTGGACGCCGATGCGAGCCGCACTCTCCTCGCCGCTGGTCTCCCATGACATCGCGGCGCAGATCCGGCACACGGATGCCGACCTTGTGATCGTCTGCCTGGGTGCGCCCCGGCAGCGGGAATGGATCGACAGCTACGGTGACGCGACGGGCGCGGGCGCCGTCCTCGCCGTCGATGCGATCGATGACCTACTGACAGCTCGAGCCGGTCGTGCCCACACCGAGAGTGTGCGCCCGCGGCTCGACAGGATGTGGCGGCTCATGCTCGAGCCGAAGCGATCAGCGAAGCGGTGCCTCGTCGAGGAACCCCCGGCCCACCCGGCCGTCCGCCGATCCTCGGCTCGTCCCGATGCGTGAACCGTCACCCGCACGCGGGCACGGCCGGACCTCCCCCCCGTCCGTCCGTGCCCGCCTGGTGGATCAGCCGGCGTCGCCCGAGCGCCGGCTCTTCCGCATGCAGTGAGGGCGTTGCCCCCGCGACGGATGCGGGAGGTCAGTGGCCGGAGGCGATCGCCGTCTCGGAGCCTGTCCGCACGGACTGGTCGGGATGCAGGAGAGCGATGATCCGATCCTGATCGTGCGCGCTCAGCGTGCGCGACACGGGCAGAGTGAGGGTGCGGTCGGCGAATCGCTCGGTGCCGGGCAGACCGCCGGGCGGCGTCCAGGCGCGATAGGGAGCCTGCCGGTGGATCGCTGTGCCGCCCCGCGTGGACGCGATACCCGCTGCCGTCAGGTCGCCCCACAGGCGGTTGCGATCCAGCCGATACGCCTCGTCGACCTCGAGCCAGAAGGAGACCGCGTTGCCCGTTCCCCACGCGGGGTCGTCGGCGGGTCGCAGACCCGGCACGCCGACCAACGCGGCGCGGTAGCGATCAGCCACGCGCCGACGCTGCTGCACGATCTCGGGCAGACGACCGAGCTGGACGAGCCCGACCGCGGCGTGCAGGTCGGTCAGGCGGAACTTCCCCTCGATCCCACGGTACCCGCGGGCCCGTGCCGCCCAACCCGCATGGCTCGTGGTGAGCATCCCACCGTCGCCCATGGCGAGGGGTTCCCGGGAGTCGAAGGACCATGTGGCGATCTCGGCCGCCCCGCCGGTCGGGCGCCCGAGGCGGGTCGCACCGACGCCGCATCCGACGTCTTCGATCACGACGATGCCGAGCGGATCCGCGACGTCACGGATGCTCTGCAGGTCGACGGGGATGCCGGCATGATCCGCGACGATGATCGCCGTCGTCCTGGGGGTCACGGCCCGCTCGACCGTCGCCGCGGTCACGTTGCCCGTGAGCGGGTCGACGTCCGTCAGAACGGGCATGGCCGCGACGGAGCGCACGGCGTTCGCGGCCCCGATCGCCGACAGTGACGGGACGACGACGTCGTCCCCCGGCCGCACTCCCGCGACGAGGAGGGCGAGGTGGATGGCGGCGTCACCGGTGGTCGTCGCGACGGCGTACGGCGCCTCGACGAGCCCGGCGAACTCGTGTTCGAACCGTGCGACCCTCGGCCCCTGACCCACCCAGCCGCTCGCGATCACCTCGGCGAGCGCATCGAGTTCCTCTTGGCCGAACCAGGGCGTGTCGGCGCCGACACCGTCCTCAGACACGCAGCGCCCGAGCAGCGATGGCGAGCGCCCGTGTCATGCGGCCACTCCCGCGGTCGATCGGACGTGCGGCAACGGGTGCGGGGCGCCGAATGCCGCCAGGCTGCCTGCTGCCGCGTCGAGGACCGAGAGGACCCGCAGCCCCGCCTCTCCGCTCGTGCGCGACGCGCGACTCTCGCGGATGGCCGCGGCGAACTCACTCACGACCGCACCGAGCGCCTCGCGCTCCTCGAGCGCCGGCGCACGGGTCTGACCCGGACGGTACGAGACGGCGACCTCGCGTCGCTCCTTCGCGGTGGCACGCGAGATCGACGCGACGTCGGCGCCCCGGTCGTACATCGTGAGCCGCTGCTGCGGGTTCACGTCGTCCCACACCAGCGTGTGCCGGGTTCCGCCGATCACCATGCGACGGGTCCGCGTGGGGCTCAGCCAATTGACGTGCACATGCGCCATGGCTCCACCGGCGAGCGGCATGGCGAGATGGCCGATACACGATTTCCCGGTGTTCAACGGGTCTGACCCATGGGCCGAGACGGAGGTGGCCTGCAGCCCGCCCGGCAGGATGAAGTCGATGATCGACAGGTCGTGCGGCGCGAGATCCCGGAAGACGTCGACATCTGGCTGCACGAGGCCGAAATTGATGCGGACGCTGTCGATGAAGAGGATGTCGCCGAGCTCGCCGCCCGCGATGAGCTCCCGCATCTTGAGCACCGCCGGCGTGTAGCAGGACGTGTGGTCCGCCATGAGGACGAGTCCCCGCTCGGACGCGCGACGCACCATGTCTTCGCCGTGCTGCTGTGTATCGGCGAGCGGCTTCTCCACGAGGACGTGCTTCCCCGCCTCCATCGCGGCCATGGCAATGGCGTGGTGCGTCGACGCGGGCGTCGCGATCGCGATCGCGTCGATCTGCGGATCCTCCAGCAGAGCCCGCAGCTCGGGGACGACGGGCGCGCCCCCGACCGCATCCGCCGCGCGACGCGCCCGATCGATGTCGAGATCGCAGATGGCCGCCAGGCTCCACTCGCGGCTCGCGCGCAGCGTTCGCGCCAACGTCGGTCCCCAGTACCCCGCGCCGACCACGGCGACGTTCAGTCGTCTTTTCACTTCGTCCCCCGGATTCCCCAAACGGGTCACGCCCCCCACGAGCGCCCCCCGGCGGCTCGCGCCGCCTTCCGGGCGGGGCGCGTCGCGCCCCCGCACCGGTGTCGTGCTCCGACGGTGATTCGGGTACCGTCTGCGCACGCGTGCGCGCATCCCCCTGTCGACGCGCGACGGGAGTGGCGCAGGGATGGTTCGGAGCGGCCCGCGGATCGGATGGGTGCGGCCGGTCGGTCTCCGGGCGCGTGGACGCACCTCGGACCGGCTCGGCGTACGCCGGCTGTCCCCGTTGTCCCCATGCTCTTCCCCCTGACGCACACACGCGGAGCAGGCGATGTGTGCGGTAGACCGGTGCCGTCGACGATCCCACTCGTCGCCGTTGCGCTCGCCTCCCCAGGCGTGCACGACCGGTGTCCCCGACGCCATAAAACCAGACAAGCGCTCCCAGCACAACACGCCCGGGCCGACGAATCCCCTGAGAGCTCAGCCCCAGCCGCCGAGATACGCCGAGACGTCCGGCTCGCTCGAGAGTTCTCCGACCCCCTCGTTGCGCTCGACCGCGCGGGGGAACAGGTCGTCACGGCGCCACCGGGCCTCGCGCGCCGCGGCGCGCATCGACCGGATGCGCAGCAGCGGCCGCCCGTCATCCGCTGTGACGGTCGCGACCCCCACGCCCTCACGGGCGACGCTCTCCACCACGGCCGCGAGCCCGGCACCGGCGCGCACCGGCCGCACGATCTCGATGTGCAGGCGTACCCGGTCGAGCGCACCGGCCGCCGCCGCGAGGTCGGCGTCGTCGACGACGACAGCCCCGGGCACCGCCGCCGCGACGGAGTCGACGCTCACGAACCGAGCCGCGTCGGAGACGTCCCGCGGTCCGGTCACGGCCACGTCGACCCGCGGCGTCGGCAGGCCATGCGGCCGAGAGCCGGGCACGGGGATGAGCCCCGACAGCAGCATGGCCTCGGCGTTGCGGTGTGCGAGCCCGACGCCGTCCCGTGCTCCCGCGTCCGGGCCGTCATGCCACGCCACAGCGGATGCCGCGTGGGCGAGCACGGCGCCCTGGAGCCAGGCCCGGTAGGTCCACTCCCAGTCCTCACCGCCGTAGGAACGGAACGTCTCGTCGAAGCCACCGGCGGCGTCGAACATGATCCGCGAGCAGGCGAGGACGGCGCCGATGACGTGCCGGTAGCTTCGGTCGTCCGCGTCGAGCAGGTCACGCGAGCGACGGTAGGCGTCGGCGAGCCAGCCGGGCTCGGGAAGCTCCCGTCCCCCGACCACCTCTCGGACGTCCGCGACCGCGGGGGCGTCGGACAGATCGGCGTGCCGCCGCCGACCGACCGCCACCACGTCGGGCGCGAGACCCGGCATCCGACTCAGCTCCCGGATGAACCCGGGTTCGGGGACGGTGTCGGCGTCGAGGAACACCAGCACCTCGCCCGTCGCGTGCGCCGCGCCGAGGTTCCGCACGGCCGCCAGTCGGAAGCCCTCATCCGCCTGTCGCAGCAATCGCACCCCGCTGGGGACGCGCGGCGCCTCGGCGGATCCGTCGTCGGCGACGATCACCTCGAGCCGGTCGGCCGGATGGTCCTGCCCGGCGAGGGCGGCGAGGCAGCGCGCGAGCTGCGCGGGCTGCTCGTAGTGCGCGACGACGACCGAGACGCGAGGGGGATCGCCCGGGGTCCGGCCGTCGAGCAGGTCCCAGCGGTTGCCGGGGAGGGCGATGCCCTCCGGCATCAGGCCGCCCACCAGGCCAGATAGGAGGCCGCGACGTCGTCCAAGGTGGGTGCCAGTGATGCCCCAGGGGCGAGCCGGGTCGAGGAAGGGTCGCGCCACGCGGCTGCGAGGCGCGCCGCGAGGTCGGCGCCGTCGTAGCGGGCGAGGGTGCCGGGGCGGAGGTCATCCATCTCGGCGGCGTAGCGGGAGTCGACGACGAGCGGTCGGCGCCCCGCCTCCACCCAGTCGAGCATCGACCGCGAGGCGGACACGTGCTCGTGCGCAGCCAGGGGGATGCCGGGGGCCACCAATTCCGCCGCGAACTCGGCATCGTCGAGGAACCCCGTCACCTCGACGGCGACGCCGAGCTCGGCCGCCTCCTCCCGGAGCCTGACGACATCGGCCTCGTGACCCCGGGACGGCGCACCGATCGCGCGAACGGCGACGCCCGCGACGACCTCGCCCTCTGCCCGGAGCGCGTGCGCCGCCCGGGCCGCGGCGGCCACGGCGGGTCGATGCCCCTTCCCGGGGTACACGAACCCGGCGATGAGCACTCGCAGATCGGACGGCCGGCCGACACCCGGATCGACTGGACGGATGCCGGTGCGCGCCCCCAACGCGATGGCGTGGGCGCGGGCCGCGTCCGGCAGGAACTCGTCCATGAGCAGCTGCTCGTGGACGCTGTTGACGGTGACCCGTTCGACGGCGGCGACCATACGGGTGTAGGCGGCGCGGCGGCGCGCGAACATCGTGCCGTCGGAAGGTTGCGGCACGTCGTGGAGCGTGAGGGTCAGCCGCACCGTGCGGGCCCACCGTTCGACGACCTCGGCGGCATCCTCGGGCCCGCTGCCGAAGAGACGGTCGGTGGCGTGCAGGTGCACCCGCGCTCCCGGTCCGGCCTCGGCGAGCGCGCGCTCGCCCGCGGGGACGTCCGCCACGTGCACCACCAGGGTCGAGGGGTCGACGAGGCGCACGGCGGATGCCACGTCCTCGCCGTAGCGCGTGACACCGTGCCCGGCGGGACCGAGGACGAGCAGGAGGGGAGGCGCAGAAGTCACCCGGCATGGTTATCCGCCGACGAGGGCGAGGTCAAGCCCCCTACGTCGGGGGGGCTTGAGCGTCTACGGTCGGGGCGTTCAGGCGCACCCACTTCTCAGTCGGCGCGACGTCGTCGAAAGGAGATCTGTGGCTACGAGCACGCGCACCGTCGCCCCACCGGGTGCGGAGTCGACAGGATCGATCACGATCGTGTCGATCCCTGCGAGCCACCCCTACGTCCGTCAGACGACGTCGGATCCGCGAGTCACGGTCCTCCCGGATCCCGTGGCGCCGGGGGGCGACCCGGCCGTGTGGTGGCCGCCCGCCGCCCTCGACCCTGACTGGATCCGGGCCCACGCCGACGAGGCGTCGCTGCTGCACATCCACTTCGGCACGGAGTCGTTCCCGGCGGGGCACCTCACCGCCTGCGTGGCGGCCGCGCACGCGGTCGGCTGGCCGGTGGTCTACACGCTGCACGACCTCGAGCACCCCCAGCTGGGCGACAGCACCGCCTACCTCGCCCAGCTCGATGAGGTCGTCACCGGCGTCGACGTCGTCACGACCCTGACGGTGGGCGCGGCGCGCGCCGTCCGAGAACGCTGGGGACGTCATGCGACCGTGATCCCCCACCCGTCGGTCCTGCCCCGGGACGCTGCGATCGAGCCGGCTGTCGGTGCGGGCCGCATCGTCGGCCTGCACCTGAAGGACCTGCGCCCGAGCGTGGACGGCCCGGGAAGCGTCCGAACGCTGGACGCGGCACTCCGTGCGCTCCGCGACGCCGGCCATGATGTGCGCGGCGAGGTGCGGCTGCATCATCGGGTCCGTGACGCGGATGCCGCAGCCGAGGTCCGCGCGCTGTGCGCGGCATCCGCTGTCCTCGACCTCGTCGAGCACGAGCGACTCGCCGACGCCGACCTGTTCGCCGCACTGGCACGTCTCGACGCCTGCGTGCTGCCCTATCGGCACGGCACGCACTCGGGATGGCTCGAACTCTGCTGGGATCTCGGGGTCCCCGTCGCGGCTCCGCGGGTCGGCTTCCTCGCCGAGCAGCACGCCGACGGCACCGTGGGGTCGTTCGCACCGGGCGACGCGGGGGAGCTCGCCGCGGTCCTGTCGGATCTGTGGGTCGCGCCGTCGTCCCGCCCGGCGAGCCCCGCGCGCGACGCCCTGGTCGACGAGCGCCGCGCGTCACGCACGGTCACCGACGCCGCCATCGCCCAGCGTCACGCCGACCTCTACCTGCACCTGCTCGAGAGTCGCACGGCGTGAGCGCCCGTCCGCTCCGCATCGTCGTCATCGCTCCGCTGCGCTTCCCGATCTCGCGGCCGCACGCAGGCGGTCTGGAATCGGCCGTCTGGGCCGAGGTCGACGCGCTCCGTCGTCGCGGTCACGAGGTGACGTTCATCGCTCCCGAAGGTTCCGACTTCCTCCCCGACGCCCACGTGTTCCGACTGCCGCCCGTCGTGTGGCCGGACGGCGCGGCGCCGACCGACAAGACGTGGCCGGCGAGCTACCACCTCGAGAGCGCACCGGCGCTCGACCGCGCGCTCTCGGAGCTCGCGCGGCACCCGGAGCGCTACGACGTGATCTCCAACCACTGCCTCGACCCGCTCCCGTTGCGTCGAGCCGACTCCCTCGGCGTCCCCATGGTCACGACCCTGCACACTCCGGTCGATGCGGGCGCCGTGGCGGCGCACGTGTCCGCCGGAGGAGCCGGGTCGAAGTTCCTCGCGGTGAGCGCGCACACGAAGACCCAATGGGATGCCGCCGGTGTGCCGTCGCAGCTGCTGCCGAACGGCGTCGACCCGTCGTCGTGGCCGCTCGGCCCGGGCGGCGACGACCTGGTGTGGTTCGGGCGGATCGTGCCCGAGAAGGCCCCGCATGTCGCCGTGGACGTCGCCCGCCGGCTCGGCCGTCGCCTGATCATCGCGGGGCGGATCGGCGACGAGGACTACGCCCGCGACGTCCTCCTCCCCCTCGTCGGCGGGGGGATCGACTACGTGGGCGAGCTCTCGCCCGGCCCCCTGGCCGAGCTTGTGGGTCGCAGCGGGCTCGCGTTGGCGACCCCGGCGTGGGCCGAGCCGTTCGGGCTCGTGGGGCCCGAAGCCCTCATGTGCGGCACGCCGGTGGTGGGCTTCGCGGTCGGCGGCGTGCCTGAGGTCGCCGCTGCGACGATGGGCATGCAGCTCGTAGCCGCCGGTGACGTCGCGGCCATGACGGAGCGTGCAGGCGCGATGCTGCCGAGCGGGAGGGATGCCGCCTTCCGCGAGGTCGTGCGCGAGACGGCGAGGCGCCGCTTCTCGCTCGACGCGCGCATCGACGCGCTCGAGACGATCTTCGCGGGAATGATGGCCAGGGAGACCGCAGCGTGACGGACAGGCGCCCCCGGCTCGGCTGGTACGTGCATCACCACGGGCGAGGACACCTCACCCGGCTGCTCGCGATCGCGCCTCATCTCGACGCAGAGGTCGACTGCCTCAGCACGCTCGCCGCGCCCTCCGGCCTGCCGTCCGGCTGGACATGGACGGTGCTCGACCGTGACGACGACGGCGGGTCGCCGATCGATCCGACGGTGGCGGGGATGCTGCACTGGGCTCCCATCGGTCACTCGGGTCACCGCTCGCGGCTGTCGGTCATCGCTGCAGCGGCCGTGGACGGCCGCTGGGACGGGATGGTCGTGGACACCTCCGTCGAGATCACTCTGCTCGCGCGACTGCTGGGGCTGCGCACCGTGGTCGTGACGCAGCCGGGGCACCGCGTCGACGGGCCCCACATGCTGGGGTTCGCCGCCGCCGACACCGTGCTCGCGCCGTGGGCCCGCGGCATCCTCTCGCCGCCGCACCTCGAAGCGCTGGGTGAGAAGGTCGTGCACACCGGCGGGATCAGCCGGTTCGCGGGTCGCAGCGCCACGCGCGCACGCTCCGACGAGGTCGTCCTGCTCGGGGGCGGCGAAGATGCGGTCGTGGGGCCGGCGGCGATCCGGGATGCCGAGAAGGCGACCGGACGCCCCTGGCGGGTCCTCGGCGGCGGCGCCTGGGCGGACGACCCGTGGTCGGCGCTGGTGTCCGCCGGGGTGGTGGTCTCGTGGGCGGGTCAGAACGCGATCGCGGACCTCGCCGCAGCGGAGGCGCCCGCGGTCGTGGTGCCTCAGGACCGACCGTTCGACGAGCAGCGCGAGACGGGTCGCGCCCTGCACCGCGCCGGTCTCGCGCAGGTGCGGGAGGAGTGGCCGACGGCGGCGCAGTGGCCGGAACTCATCGACCGGGCCGCGTCGGCCCGGCCCGAGTGGGAGCGCTGGGAGGTCGCCGGGGCACCCGGTCGAGCCGCCGCGGCGATCGTCGACACGATGCGGGGACGGCGATGACCCTCGCGGTCGTGAGCCTCTGCTCGACCCCTCGTGTGACGCACCTGCACGCGCAGCTGCGGGCCCTCGGCGGGGTGCCCGATCTGCAGCGCATCGTGGTCTGGATCGGCGACGACGATCCCCCTGCGCTGGACGCCGACACCGTGCTGCGCGTCCCGCCCGGGCCGGCCGGTCTGCGCTTGGCCGCCGCTCGCAACGCGGGTGCGGCCGCTGCGGACGGAGCCGACCTGCTGATCTTCCTCGATGCCGACTGCGTGCCCGGCCCCGAGCTCATCCGGCGCTACCGCGCGGCCGCCGAGCGGCACCCCGAGGCGGTGCTGTGCGGACCGGTGACCTATCTGGCCGAGGGGGTGTCGGCATCCGACCCGGCGGACCTGGTCGCGCTCACCTCGCCGCATGCGGCGCGGCCGATGCCCCCCGACGATGCGGAGCGCACCGCCGCCGCCGACGAATACGCCCTGTTCTGGTCGCTCTCCTTCGCCCTGACCCCCGAGACGTGGCGCCGGATCGGCGGGTTCGACGAGGCCTACGAGGGGTACGGCGGCGAGGACACCGACTTCGCCTTCCGCATGCGGGCCTGCGCTGTTCCGCTGGTGTGGACCGGGGGCGCCCACGCGTACCACCAGTACCATCCGACGAGTTCGCCGCCCTGGCAGCACCTCGACGACATCCTGCGCAACGGTGCGCTGTTCGCGGACCGCTGGGGCGAGTGGCCCATGACCGGCTGGCTGACCGCCTTCGAGCAGGGCGGCGCGGTGACGAAGGATGCCGACGGCTGGCGGCGCGCGACGGCCTCGGCCGACGGGGTCGTCAGGTGAGTCGACGCCGCTGATCCGCCGGCCGCGCGGTCACGGCGAGGACTCCCTGCTCGGTCGTCTCGGCGAGCCGCGCGCGTGCTCGCGGATGCAGCCAGACGGCCGCGTCGGGGTGGAGTCCGAGCACGCGGAAGGTGAGTCGACGTGTGCCGGCGGGCATCCGGACCGCCCAGTCCGTGCCGTCCCAGAACCGGTCGACGGCGACGTCGCCCACCCAGTCGACGGTGATCTCGAGCGGATGCTCCTGGAGGTCGTCCGGGATGCGGACGGTGTACTCATCCCCGTCGCGGACGACGCGGGCGGTGCGTTCCAGCCTAGGCGCGAGTCGACTCGATCACGCCGCGACGACCGCACGGGACAGGAGACGGTCCACCGCCGCGCGGAGGTCGTCGGCGACCGGCGCGGGAGCGAACCGGTCGACGGCTGCCTGGGCTCGCCCCGCTCGCCTGTGGGCGGCGTGCGGGTCCTCGATCACGTGGGACAGGGCGACGGCCAGCGCGTCGGGGTCGGCGGGAGGGACGACCAGGCAGTCGTCCCCGTCGGTGCAGAAGTCATCGAACCCGCTGCCACCGGTCACGATGAGCGGTGTCCCGGCCGCCTTGACCTCGACGGCGACGTTGCCGAAGCCCTCCCATCGCGACGGACACATCACCACGTCGGCAGCCGCGATCGCACCGAACAGCTCGTCCCCCGCGACGTGGCCGAGGAAGGTCATCCGGTCGCGTGCAGCCGCGGGCACGCGGTCGAGCAGGGCCGACCGCGACGGCTCGAACCGGTCGTCACCTCCGGCACCCGCGAGCACCAGTCGCGCGGTGGGATGCCGCAGCGCGACGCGCCCGAACGCATCGACGCCCTCGAGCACGCCCTTCCGCCGTTCGGTGCGCCCCAGGAACAGGACGGTCGGCCCGCAGGCCCCGGGCCAGTTCGCCGGCGGCCTGCTGACGGCCGCCGCGCGGCGGACCGCGGCGACGTCGACGCAGTTGCGGACCACCTCCGTCGGCGGCATCCCGTTCCAGATCTGCGCGGCACGGGCGGCCATCGCGTGCGAGATGGCCACGATCCCCTCAGAACGCCGCACCTGCCGTGCCTCGAGGAGGGCCTGGAGCACGACCGCCGGCCGGCTCGGTGCAGGCAGGTCCGCGAGCCGCAATCCCGAGATCTCGTGCGCGAGACGGACGCCCGTCGCGAGGTTCGTCACCAGCGGGGCGTCCGGCGGAAGGAACGCCCCCAGTCCCATCCACTCCGGCAGGAACACACGGTCGTATGTCCCCGCGCGGAAGACCCGGCGCACCGTTCGGGCGCGGTGGACCAGGGCGGCAGCGGGCGGCATCCCTTCGGCCGGGACGATGACCAGCCGGCGGATGCCGGGCGCCACCCGAGCCTCGACGGGAGCGTCCGAGAAGACCACGAGATCGATCTCGATCCCCTGGGCCGCGAGCGCCGGCAACAGGGCGGCGTAATGACGGCCTATCCCGCCGGTGTAGGACGTCACCCCGGCATACTCGGTCGCGGCGACGAGCCAGCGCTCGGTCACCGGTACCGCCGGGGCACGGTCCAGTGGCGACCGAACTCGGTGTTGAACGACTCGGGGTGGAACGGACTGTCACCGCCGGCGGGGAAGCTCGTCAGCTCGCCGAACACGATGCGACCGTCGACGTCGTACAGGTCGACGCGGACGAAGTCGGTGCCCTCGGCGAGCGCCTCCGCGACGCGGATCATCTCGGCGAGAGCCGTCGGCCGCGGCGGTGTCGGGTCTGCCCACGGCGGTCCGCCGCTGAGCGGCAGATGGGTCCAGCCCCGGTCGAAGAAGTCTTGCGTGCGACCGGCGAAGCGCCCGGCGTCGACCTGGATGTACTCCACCCGCCCGTGGAAGGCGAAGAGCTTGATGTCGTCAGGGATGCGGTCCGCCTCACCGCCCAGCATCTCCTCGACGATGATTCGTCGCGGTACCCGCCCGTAGACCCATTCGCGGTTAGGGCCCTGCCCGTACAGCTGGGCGAGCCAGTCCTTCGCGATGCGCAGGAGGTGCTCGCGCGCGGCGTGCTCGGGCCGGACGTGACGGTAGACCCAGCCGCCGTCCTCGGGCAGCCGCGCGTCCACCGGTGCCGAGGGTGAGACGATGATCGCCGCCCCGCTGCCGTGCGTCGGCTTCAGCACGAACGCGTCGGGCAGCTCGAGCGACAGCAGGTCGTCCGCGCTCTCCAGGACCGTCGCCGCGGGAAGGTGGTGGGCACCGACGCGCTCGGCGACGTATGCGCGCACCGCCGCCTTGTCGGCGAACGTGACGATCAGGGGCCGGTGGTCCCGGAGCATCTTGTAGCGGACCTTCTCGCGGAAGGTGACCGGCCGCCTCGTCCGCCAGAGGCGCCACGCCCGGACGATGCGGCTGCGCTCCCGCCAGCGTGCGCGTCTCAGAACGACTCCTCGTACCAGGGGTCGTCCTCTTCGTACGGGTACTCCCCGATCGTCTCGGGCGGGTGCACCAGACGGTCGTTGCGACTGAGCAGGTCCATGACGGAGGCCTCGTCCTCGATCGGCGCGGCGGGGCCGTCGTGGGGCGTCGTGTAGAGCTGACTCGCGGGCCCGATGAGCATCGACGAGACAGCGGGGCCCTCGGGGGTCGAGATGGGGAAGGTGACGAGATCGGAGGCCTTCTGCTCGGCGAGGGTCTTCGCGTAGCGCATCACCGCGTCCGCGATGGCACCCGTCGTGACGATGTAACCGTCGGAGTAGTGGAGCTCGAGCATTGCTCGATGGTGCTCCCCCGGGGGCTCGGATCGATGGGGGTCGCGCCCCCGGCATCCGTCTCTTACACTGCGCCGTCGGCGGCGCGGGTCATCGGAACGTGCGGGATCCGGTCCTCGATGTAGGACGGGCCCGAGGTGACGAAGCCGAAGCGCCCGTACCAGTCCGCGAGGTGCTCCTGCGCGTCGAGGACGAACGGGCGCGCCCGGTCGAGACCCGCCGCATGCTCGATGGCGCGCCGCACGAGGTCGGCGCCGACGCCCCTCCCTCGGGCCGCGGAGCTCGTGACGACGCGGCCGATCCGCCACCGTTCCCGCTCGTCGAGCAGCCGGAGGGTCCCGAGGATCTCACCATCCTCCTCCGCCCATCCGATGAGGGCGCCCGGCTCGACGTCGCGGCCGTCGAGCTCGGGGTACGCCGCCTGCTGCTCGACGACGAACACGCTCACGCGCAGCCAGAGGATCCGGTAGAGGGTCGTCGCCGGGATCTCGGCGAGCGGGGACAGATGGATGCCGACGGTCACCGCTTCACGTTACGCGAGGCGGGCACCACACCCGCCCGCCGCTCGCAAGCCCCTGCCGCGACAGTCGTCGTCGGCGGAGCGTGAGGGGCATGAGCGAATCCGACGACATCCGACAGCCACTCGACCACCTGCCGAAGAAGGAGGACCGCGACCGCGCGATCGAGATCGAGGAGCCCTCCTACCCGGGAACGGACTCCCCGCACGGCGGCTCCGCGGCCTCGCCCGCGACGGCCGCCGAACCGGACGAGCCGAACCGTCACGGCGTGGCGAAGCTGCCGCCCACCGGCCGCTGAGCCGGCGTTCAGCGGGTCGAACTCTTCCGCGCCCTTCCCGCCCGTGACCGAAACCATCGGGTGACGCCGAACAGCAGTGCACCCACGGCGAGCAGGATCGCGCCGAAGAGCCACACCATGCCGGACTGCTGCGTCAGCAGGAGGACGCACGACGCGACACCGAGGATCGGGACCGCGGTCCAGACGCGGAAGTGGTCGTGCTCCACGCGGTCGCGGCGCAGGACCAGTACCGAGACGTTGGCGCTGAGGAAGACGAACAGCAGCAGGAGCACGACCGTCTCGGCGAGCAGGCTCAGGTCTCCGATCAGGGTCAGCAGCATCGCGACGAGGGTCGTGGCGAGGATGGCCACCCAGGGCGTGCGCCGTTTCGGGAGGACCCGCCCGAGAACCTCGGGCAGAAGACCCTGTTCGGACATCCCGTAGGCGAGCCGGCTGGCCATGATCATCGTGAGCAGAGCTCCGTTCGCAACGGCGACGAGCGCGATGAGGCTGAACAGCCACGGCGGCACGCCGACCCCGGCGGCGGCGACGACGTCGAGCAGCGGACCGCTCGAGTCGACGAGGTCGCCGGGTGGGAGCGCGATCGCGCTGGCGAGGCCGACCAGGACGTAGACGACGCCCGCGGTGACGAGGGACGCGAACAGCGCGCGCGGGTAGGACCTCCGCGGGTCCCGCACCTCTTCGATGACGTTCGCCGAGGTCTCGAAACCGACGAACGAGTAGTAGGCGACGATGGCTCCGCCGAGCACGGCCGTGGGCAGCGCGGCATCCGTCGGCAACTCGAACACGCGCCCGGGATCTCCGCCCCCGCCCGCGACGAGGATGGCGACCACGACGATCACGATCACGAGACCGCTGAGTTCGACGAGTGTCATGACGAGGTTCGCGCCCATCGATTCCCGGATGCCGCGGGCGTTGAGCGCCCCGACGACGGCCAGGAAGACGACGGCGACGAGCGGTGCCGGCAGGTCGATGAAGGTCGAGAAGTAGTCACCGGCGAAGGCGATTGCGAGCCCCGCGGCACTGACGACGCCGGCGGCGAGCATGCAGAAGCCGACGAGGAACGACACGAGGGGACTGCGGAACGCCCGCTCGGCGAAGACCGCCGCACCGCCCGCGCGGGGATACTTCGTGACGAGCTCCGCGTACGAGCCGGCCGTGAGCAGCGCGAGCAGCAGCGCCACCAGGAGCGGGGCCCACAGCATCCCGCCCACCTCCGCCGCGAGGACGCCCATCAGCGCGTAGATCCCCGCGCCGAGGACGTCCCCGAGGATGAAGGCGAACAGCAGGGGCCCGGTGATCCCCCGCTTCAGACGGGTGGGGGTGTCGACATCCGTCATCGGTTCTCGTCCTCGCCATGGGCGAGGCGGATGCGTCGGCCTTCTTCGATGTCCTTCTGCTCCTTGGCGGCCTGCTTGTCGGACTCCCGCGTGTCGCGGGCCGGCAGCTGGATGTCCTCCTCGGCGGCGATGCCGCCCTGCAACTGGCGGCCGCGCTCGAGTTCGGCGTCGAACTCCGCCCCGAACAGGAGCACGTTGTTGGCGATCCACAGCCAGAGCAGGAACACGATGACACCCGCCAGCGAGCCGTACGTCCGGTCGTAGTTCGAGAAGTTGGCGACGTAGAACGCGAAACCCGCGGTGGCGAGGATCATCACGACGATCGCGATCAGCGCGCCGATGCTGATCCAGCGGAACTTCGGCTGCTTCGCGTTGGGTGTCGCGTAGTACAGGATCGCGACCAGGAGCACGACGATGAACAGCATCACCGGCCACTTCGCGATGTTCCAGGCGAGAAGTACGCCGTCACCCAGACCGATGGCCTCGCCGAGCGATCGGGCCACGTCGCCCGAGAGGACGAGGCCCAGCGCGACCAGCGCGAGCGAGACGACCGCGACGAGCGTCACGAGCAGCTGCATCGGGCGCAGCTTCCAGAACGGACGCCCCTCCTCGATCTCGTAGATCCGGTTCATCGCCCGTGAGAAGGCCCCCACGTACCCGGACGCCGACCAGAGGGCCACGAGGATGCCGACGACGAGGGCGACGCCCGCTCCGGGGGATGATGCGACCTGCTGGATCGGCCCCTCCAGCGCGCTGGCCGTGTCGGAGGGGGCGACGTCGCGCACGATTCCGAGGACGGCGTCGGCGGTGGCCTGCCCCTGGCCCACGACGCCGAGCAGCGAGAAGATCGCGATGAGCGCCGGGAAGAGCGCGAGCACCCCGTAGTACGTGAGGCCTGCCGCGGCATCCGTGCATTGGTCCGCGCTGAACTCACGGATCGTCTTGCCCAGCACGTACTTCCACGACCGCTTCTTCACGTCGGTCACGGAATCGGGTTTGCGGGATGCCTCGGGGTCGGGGGCGTCCGTGCGTGTCGTCTGGCGGGTGTTCTGTTCTGCCATGGTGTGCCTCCTGGTCGGAGGTCACCCTGCTGCCGCGACCTCGCAGTTCAGAGGGGGTTGCGTGGCCTGGGCGATCGTGGCATCGGACCTCAGCGGTGGAACGGGCAGCGCGCTCCGTCGGACGACCCCGCGGCCCGCACGCGCCCGCCCGAGCGGGGCTTCGTCGGCATCCGTCGCTCGTTCACCTCGAGCCCCGCGGGGAGGACGGTGAGGCGGGGGTCGCTGAGGGCGCTGATGGATGCCGCGAGTCCCGCGATCGCGAGCTTCTCGCCCGGACAGCGATGACCCGTCGCGACGTCCGCGCCCCCGTGCGGGATGAAGGCGGCGATCGCCTCGTAGTCGTCGACGCCGACGAAGCGCTCCGGGTCGAACACGTCGGGACGTTCCCAGGATCGCTCGTCCGTGTCGGTGCCGAGGATGTCGAGCACGATGCGACCGCCCGCGCGCACCGTGCGACCGTCGACCTCGATGTCCTGCGTGGCGAACGCCGGCAGCATCGGGACGAAAGGCGACAGGCGGCGGATCTCCTGGGCGAACGCGGTGGCGAGCGGACCGTCCACGAGCGATGCTCGCTCGCTGACCTCCGCGGCGATGCGCTCCCGCCACTCCGGGTGCTCCTGCAGCCGCTTCGCGGCGAAGGCGCTGAAGCGGGCGACGGCGATCATCGGACGGAAGCTGTTCTGCAGTTCGACCCCCGCGAGACGCGCGCTGAGCAGTCGGCCGTCCCGGTCGCGGTGCCACGCCCAGGCTGCCAGCGCGGTGTCCGGGTGAGCATCGAGCCGCCCCGCGCGGACAGCGCGGATCAGCCGCTCGGCGTGACGGTCAGACCAGCGCCGATTCAGCGCGGACAGCACGTACTCGGGCGAGTAGGGCACGCCGAACCCCTCGACGATCTGCGCCTGCCGCCGCGCCCACCGCGTCTTCGCCTCGCCGGTGCCGGGGAGCCCTGCCCACCGCATGATCGCGCGGCCCAGGGCTCCGACGGCGGCGTCGTACGCCGACCGCGTTCCGCCGGCGATCCACTCGTCGACCTCGTGCCGCCACTCCCGCTCGAGATGCGGTCGCAGCCGGGCGACCTGCTCGTCCTCGTAGAGCGCCGAGACGAAGGTGGCTTTCCGGTGCCGGTGGTCCTCGCCGTCGAGGCTGTGGACGGACTCGTGCCCGAAGAGGGTCTCCTGGATGAACGGCGGCATGGCCCCGTGGCGCGCGACGCGCTGATCGTCGTAGAACGCCGCGACCCCCTCCGCGCCGCGGACGAGGAGCGCGTCCGAGAAGAGCAGGCGCATCGGCGCGGACCGCGCGCCACCCGGAACGCGGCGCCAGATGTGCTCGCCGAAACGGTAGCCGCGGGTCAGCAGCGAGGCGGAGTCGTCGCGCCACGCGGCGCGCGACACGACACCGAGCGTCGGGTCCGCGGCGCGCTCTGCACGGGTCTGCGGTGTGGGCGTCGAAGTCTCATCGGTGGTCGCCATGCTCCGACGCTCGCAGCCGGCCGCCGTGCCCGACAGGGGCCTGCGTATGCGGACGGCGTGTGGTAGTCGGCATCCCGGACGGCATCGTTAATCCCGCTCTCAGCATCGGTCAACGTCGGCCCGACATTGCGTCCGTACTCCTGGAGGCATGCCTCACACCGTCAGACCGCGCCGCCGCCTCCGCACCGCCCTCATCGCCGGCGGCCTCACCGTCGCCCTCGCCGTCGGAGGGGCGACGGCGTGGGCCGCCGATCGCTTCCTCATCGAGCACGTCGAGATCGCCGACGTCTCGGCGTACGAGGCCGAGAACTCCGCCGTCGAGCCGACGACATCGGCAACGGATGCGGCGGGTGCCGTCGACGGAGACACATACTCCGACGGCGAGACAAGCATCACCGTGTCTCAGGTCGTCACCGGTTCGGGCGACGACACCCTCACGTACTACGTCGCCGATGTGGTCCTTTCGGACGCCACCCGGCTGCGCTCCGCGTTCGCGAAGGATCAGTTCGGCGAGAACATCACCGAGACCACGAGCGGCATCGCCGAGGACAACGACGCCGTGTTCGCGATCAACGGGGATTACTACGGCTTCCGCGACACCGGCATCGTGATCCGCAACGGCGTCGTCTACCGGGACTCCCCCGCGCGCACCGGCTTGGCCTTCTACACCGACGGAACGGTGCAGGTCTACGACGAGACGGCCACGAGCGCCGACCAGCTGCTCGCCGACGGGGTCTGGAACACCCTCAGCTTCGGCCCCGCACTCGTCGAGGACGGAGCTGCCGTGGCCGGAATCGACAGCGTCGAAGTCGACACCAACGTCGGCAACCATTCGATCCAGGGCGAGCAGCCCCGCACCGCCGTCGGCGTGATCGACGACGACCACCTCGTCTTCGTCGTCGTCGACGGCCGCAGCGAGGGCTACAGCCGCGGCGCGACCCTCACCGAGCTCGCCCAGATCATGATCGACCTCGGCGCCGTTACCGCCTACAACCTCGACGGCGGCGGGTCGTCGACGATGTTCTTCGACGGCGAGGTCGTGAACCAGCCCTCCAACGGCGGCGAGCGCGGCACGAGCGACATCCTCTACATCGAGGAGTGAGCCGTGATCATCCTCATCCCCGCCTACGAACCCGGCGCGACCCTGACGGACCTCGTCGGTGAGCTGACGACCTCCGCCCCCGGCATCCCGATCGTCGTCGTCGACGACGGCAGCGGACCGCACCATGCGGCCGTCTTCGACGACGTCGCCGCACTCGGGGCGACGGTGCTCGGACACGTGCGGAACCGGGGGAAGGGCGCAGCGCTGCGCACCGGATTCCAGCACGCGATGACCGCTTTCCCCGGGCGTGCGGTGATCACAGCCGACGCGGACGGTCAGCACGTGGTGCGGGACATCCTGAACGTGGGAGCGGCCACCGTCGCCGCGATGGACGCGGGCACGCCCGCGATGGTGCTCGGATGCCGCGACACCGGCCGACGCGGCAATCCGACGCGCAGCAGGCTCGGCAACGGCGCGGCGCGGGTGACGTTCCGCCTCGCGGCCGGGTGGAGCCTCTCCGACACCCAGACGGGGCTGCGCGGCATCCCGCCCGTCATGCTGCCCTGGATGCTCGACCAGCGCGGAGACCGCTTCGAGTACGAGCAGAACGTGCTCCTGCGCTGTCACCGCGACGGGTGGGCGGCGAGCGAGGTCCCGATCGAGACGGTCTACCTGGCGGGGAACACCTCGAGCCACTTCCGGCCACTGACCGACACCCTGCGGGTCGGGCTGCCGCTCGCGCTGTTCGCCGCCTCGTCGCTGCTGGCCTTCGCGGTCGACACCCTGCTGCTTTTCGTCCTGACCGCGTCGACGGGAGCCTTGATCCCCTCGATCGTCGCCTCGCGGCTCGTGAGCGCGACCGTGAACTTCGTCGTCAACCGGCACGTGGTCTTCCGACGCGACGGCGCAGGTGCTCTGCGCCGCGAGGCGACACGGTACGCCCTGCTCGCCGGTGCCCTGCTGGCCTCGAACGTCGCCTGGATGACGATGCTCACCGCAGCTGGGCTGCCGCTCCTGGCCGCCAAGCTCCTGACCGAGGCAGCGCTGTTCGCGCTCGGCTACCTCATCCAGCGAAGCGTCGTGTTCGACCGGACCCCGCGCGCGCCACGCCTCGAATCGGCGGTCAATGCGGCTCTTAGGAACGGTGAAGGTGCCGTCGCTCAGATGGACATCGTCACCACTCACCCACGGAGGAACCCATGACCATCGCCTCGATCTCGCTCATCGCGATCGACCTCGCCGCCGCCCTCATCCTGAGCCTGGGCCTGTACTACCGGCGTCACCGTCGTCGTGACCTGGTCGTCGCCTTCCTCGGGGTCAACGTCGGGGTGATGGCCGTCGCGACGGTCCTCGGCACGGCGGAGGTCGCACTCGGCCTCGGCCTCGGCCTGTTCGGCGTGCTCTCGATCATCCGGCTCCGTTCCTCGGAGATCTCGCAGCGCGAGGTCGCCTACTACTTCGCCGCTCTGGCCACGGGCCTGATGGCCGGCCTTCCGACCACCGACATCCTGCCCGTCACCGGACTCATCGCACTGATCCTCGTCGTGATGTGGGCAGCAGACCACCCGCGCCTGCTCTCCCGCAGCCGCCATCAGGTGGTGCGACTCGACCGTGCCGAGGCCGACGAGGCCGCGCTCCGCGCCCTCGTCGGGCAGCGGCTCGGCGGTGAGGTCACCTCGCTGACCGTGCAGGAGCTCGACCTCGTCAACGACACGACAACCGTCGATGTGCGCTACCGCATCTCGGATCAAAGCAGCATCTCGGCGGACCCGGCGACATCGCAGCGGATCGAGGGCCGTCTCACGGCCGGAGCAGTCCGATGAGTCCCGACGGCCTCGCCCGCTTCGCCGGGGTGAGCCTCGAGGACATGGTGGCCGAGGCGGCGCTCCTGGCCCGCGTCGACCGCAAGTACGTCGTGCCCCAGTCCGCACTGGGAGGCCTGCTCTCACAGGTCGACGAGCGCACCCGCGTCCTCGAGATCGACGGCGCCCGCCGGTTCGCGTACGAGTCCGTCTACTTCGACACCCCGGACCTGCTCAGCTTCCACATGGCCGCGCAGCCCCGCCGCCGGCGGTTCAAGCTCCGTACCCGCACCTACGTCGACACGCACGCCGCCTACCTCGAGATCAAGACCCGCGGCGCTCGTGGGACGACGGTCAAGGAACGGTCGGAGTACGACATCGCCCAGCGCGCCGTGCTCACCCCAGAGGCCCAGGAAGAGGTCGCCGCGGCGTTCGCGGCGATCGGCGTCGACACCGATCGCGTCGACGAGCTGGATGCCACGCTCGTCACCCGGTACGCACGGGCGACGCTCCTCGCCCCCGACCAGTCGTCGCGGGCGACCATCGACACCGACCTGCGCTGGGACCGCCCGGACGGCACCGGCTTCTCCCTCCCCGACCTCGCGATCGTCGAGACGAAGTCGCCGTCGTCGGCATCCGCTCTCGACCGACTGCTGTGGCGCGCCGGGCACCGTCCCGTCTCGGTCAGCAAATACGCGACCGGGCTCGCCGCGCTGAGCCCCGACCTCCCCCGCAACCGCTGGGGACGCCTCCTGCGCGGCCCCTTCTCCCCCTCATCCGCCGACATGCACACAGAGGAGCTGCCATGCGCCGCCGCCTGATCCTTCCCGCCGTCCCCCTCACCCTCGCCGGGCTCGTGCTCGCGGGGTGCGCCGTCACCGGCGTCGCCTCGACCGGCACGAGCGGGACCTCGTCCACGACGAACGACTCCTCCACCGTCGCCGTCGCCGAGATCGACTCCGATCTCGATCCGACGGCCGTCCTCGCCGCGAACGAGGACGCCACGGTCGTTGCCGACGACGAGTGGTCGGCGGACGACGCGGTCGACGTCACGCTCGAGGGCTCGACGGCGACGACGTCGGGGAACGGAGTGACCGTCGACGGGGCGACGGTCACCGTCACCGCCGGCGGCGTCTACCGCCTGACCGGGGATCTGACCGGGTCGGTCGTCGTCGCCGCGCCCGACGACGCGCACGTCGTGCTCATCCTCGATGGCGTCGACATCACGAACGCCGACGGTGCGGCGATCAGCGCCATCACCGCCGACGACGTCGTGATCTCCCTCGCGGCGGGCAGTGAGAACACGGTCTCGGACGCCGCGAGCTACGACGACAGCGCCGAGGCGAACGCCGCGATCCACGCCGACGCCGACCTCACCGTCAGCGGAAGCGGATCACTCGTCGTCGCCGGCAACGGCAACGACGGCATCGCCAGCACCGACGACCTCGCGATCATCGGCGGGACGATCACGGTGGATGCCGCCGACGACGCCCTCCGCGGCAAGGACGCCCTCGTCATCTCGGGCGGAACCCTCGAGGTCGCTGCCGGCGGCGACGCGCTCAAAAGCGACGACGACGAGGACGCCACACGCGGGTACGTCTGGATCTCAGGCGGTGACATCAGCGCCACCAGCGGCGACGACGGCATCGCCGCGACGACGGATGCCGTGATCACGGGCGGCACGGTCTCGATCAGCGCCGACGGCGCGGCGGACGCCGGCTCGAAGGGCATCAGCGCGGGCGTCGTCATCGCGATCGGCGACGGCGCGATCGACGTGTCGGCCACGGACGACGGCCTGCACTCCGACGGCTCGATCGGGATCTTCGGCGGCACGGTCGCGGTCACCGCCGGAGACGACGGCGCGCACGCCGAGGCGGCGCTGGAGATCGGCGGCGGCACGGTGACCGTCGAGCAGTCGAACGAGGGCCTCGAAGCGACCGACATCGCCATCAGCGGCGGGGACGTCGCGGTGACGGCGTCCGACGACGGGCTCAACGGCAGCGGCGATGCCGCATCGGACAGCGGGGCCCAGGGCGCCGAGGGGGGCATGGGCGGCGGCATGGCCGACACCGGCGAGACGATCACGATCTCGGGAGGCACCCTGACCGTGAATGCCGGCGGCGACGGCATCGACTCGAACGGCTCCGTGACCGTGACCGGCGGCGACATCGTCGTCTGGGGCCCGACCTCGGCCGGCAACGGTGCGCTCGACAGCAACGGCGGATTCGACATCTCCGGCGGCACCCTCCTCGCCGTGGGCAGCTCGGGGATGGCCGAGTCCCCCGACAGCGGCACAGCGCAGGCCTGGGTCGCCGCGACCGTCAGCGGATCCGCGGGAGACGAGATCCAGATCACAGATGCCGACGGCTCAGTCGTCTTCTCCATCACGGCGGAGAAGGAGTTCCAGACCGTGGTGTTCTCCTCCTCCGGCATCGACGCTGACGGCACCTACACGGTGTCTGCGGGCGGCTCGTCGGTAGCGGTGGCGGCGGGTGAAGCCGTCGCCGGCGGAATGGGCGGCGGCCCCGGCGGGATGGGCGGCGCTGGCGGAGGCACCGCACCCGGCGGTGTCCCCGGCGCCGGCGAACACTCCTGATCCCGCGCGGCCGTGCGGCGCGCCTCCTCCCCCCGGCCGCCGCACGGTCGCATTCCCCTCCTCGACACGGAAAGCTGATGCCATGAACTCTCCCCGCCCCGCCCCGCTGACCCGCCTCGACGGCTCCCCGATCCGCGTGCTGGTCGTCGATGACGAGGCGAACCTCAGCGACCTGCTCCGCATGGCGCTGCAGAACGAAGGCTGGGACGCTCGCACCGCCTCGAACGGCCAGGAGGCCCTCACGCTGGTGCGCGAGTTCGCCCCGGATCTCGTCGTGCTCGACATCATGATGCCGGGGATCGACGGCATGGAGGTGCTGCGCCGCCTGCGGTCGGCGGGCAACGACGTGCCGGTCCTGTTCCTCACCGCGAAGGACGCCGTCGAGGATCGCATCGCCGGCATCAGCGCGGGCGGCGACGACTACCTGACCAAGCCGTTCAACCTCGAGGAGGTCGTCGTCCGGCTGCGCGCGATGGCGCGTCGTCATGTGGCGGCGGCCGCCGCGGTCGAGACGCGTCTGCGGGTCGGTGACCTGACCCTCGACGAGGAGACGTACGAGGTGGAGCGCGGCGGCATCCCGATCAAACTGACGGCGAAGGAGTTCGAGCTGCTCCGCTACCTCATGCAGAACCCGCGGCGGGTCCTGTCCCGCGCGCAGATCCTCGACCAGGTCTGGAGCTACGACTTCGGCGGCACCTCGAGCGTCGTCGAGATCTACATCTCCTACCTCCGGAAGAAGATCGACACCCTCGGCGAACCGCTCATCCACACGGTGCGCGGCGTCGGGTACACGATCAAAGCAGCCTCATGAGCGCATCCGACCGCACCGGGCGGCGGCGCTGGACGCTCCGGCGCACCCTCGTCGTCGGCACCGGCACCCTCGTCGCGATCGCGCTGCTCGTCACCGGCCTCGCGACCTCGCTCGCCCTGCGCACCTTCGTGTACGACCGGCTCGACGGCCAAGTGCTCGAGACGCTGCAGATCATCCGCGTCGGAGGGGGGATGCCGGGCGGCTCCTTCCCATCCGACGGTGCCTCCGGGGACCGCGAAGGCCCCGCACCGCGCATCGGGTCGCTGCACGCCGTCTTCGCATCCGACGGGTCCGTGGTCTCCTCGAGCTACACGGGCGACGACGGCCAGGTGACCGCTCTCGACGAGAGTCAGCTCGACGCGATCAAGCGGGCCGCCCTCCCGTCGCGCACCCCCGAGACGGTCGACCTCGGCGACGGCCTCGGCGAGTTCCGCCTGGCGGCTCGGCAGGACGACGGGATGCAGGTGGTCGCCGGCATCTCGCTCGACGAGGTGACCGCCACGACATCCGCCCTCACCGTTATCCAGGTCGCCGTGGCCGGGAGTGCGTTGCTGCTCGTCCTCATCGGCCTCTCGCTCGTCGTCCGCCGGACGCTGCGTCCGCTCGACCGTGTCGCCGCCGTCGCGGACCGCGTCGCCGCGCGCCCGCTCGCCATCGGCGAGGTCGAGATCCCCGAGCGCGTCCCCGACGGCGACACCGACCCCGCGACCGAGGTCGGCCGCGTCGGACAGTCGCTGAACGTGCTGCTGGCGCACATCGAAGCGGCACTGACGTCCCGCCAGCACAGCGAGGACCAGCTCCGGCGTTTCATCGCCGATGCGAGCCACGAGCTCCGCACCCCACTGGCGTCGATCCGCGGGTATGCACAGCTGTCGCTCGGCGAGAACGCGCCGATGACGCCCACGCAGCAGCGCGCGTTCGACCGGATCGCCTCGGAGTCCACGCGCATGGCGGACCTCGTCGAGGACCTTCTGCTGCTCGCCCGGCTCGACGCCGGTCAGCAGCTGCGCCGCGAGAGCGTGGACCTCACGATGCTCGCGATCGACGCGATCAGCGACGCGCACGCCGCCGACCCCACACGGACGTGGCTGCTCGACCTGCACGAGGACGACACGATCGAGGTCACCGGCGACGAGAACCGGTTGCGTCAGGTGGTGGCGAACCTCCTGCGCAACGCGCGCACCCACACGCCGACGGGGACGCGCGTCGTGCTCGCCCTCCGCCGGGACGGCGGGGACGCCGTGCTGGACGTCGCCGACGACGGTCCCGGGATCGCACCCGACGTCCGCGACCGGCTGTTCGAACGGTTCGCGCGCGGCGACGTCTCGCGCAATCGGGATGCCGGGAGCACCGGCCTCGGCCTGTCGATCGCCGAAGCGATCGTCGCCGCCCACGCCGGTTCCCTCGCCGTCGCGAGCGCACCGGGTCGCACCGTGTTCACCGTGCGGCTGCCCGCGGACTGAGCCGCGGCATCCGCCCATATCCGCGGAACGGATCCCCGTCCACCCCTTCCGCGGTGCCGCTCCGCCGGTCCAGGCTGGGCGTGTGGAATTCGACGACGACCTCGGTGCCTGGGTGGCACGGCAGCGCTGGTATGCGGGCAAGAGTCACGATCCGCGGTTCCGCGTGCTCGACGCGCAGCCCATGGACGGCGCGACCCGCTACCTCCTCATGGACGACGCGGGCGCTGTCCCCACGCTCTACAACGTGCCGCTCGCCGAGGTGACGGATCCTGCCGGCGACGAGGTCGTCACCACGACCGCGGAGGGGCGT
The DNA here is from genome assembly GCF_040702445.1 of Microbacterium sp. NPDC080005. Taxonomy (NCBI): domain Bacteria; kingdom Bacillati; phylum Actinomycetota; class Actinomycetes; order Micrococcales; family Microbacteriaceae; genus Microbacterium; species Microbacterium sp. NPDC080005. The sequence continues at coordinate 366,803 of NZ_JBFBLD010000002.1, forward strand.
TCGGTGGTGGATGCCACGCGCCATCCTGCCTTCACGGTCGGACTCCTCGCGGACATGGGCGTCGACACGAGCCGTGTGACGGGATCGCGCGTCCTGACCGGGGAGCAGTCCAACACCTCGATCGTCTACGACGTCGACGGGTCGCCCACGATCATCCTCAAACTCTTCCGCACTCTGCACCACGGCGAGAACCCCGACGTCACCGTCCAGCGCGTGCTCAGCGACGCCGGGTCGCCGTACGTGCCGCGCTTCTACGGCAGCGCCGATGCCGAGTGGCCCGACGTCGGCCGCGAGAGCGGCACGGCGCGCGGCACCCTCGGGTTCGCGCAGGAGTTCCTGCCGGGGGTGCGGGACGGGTGGGCCATCGCGCTCGACGCCGCCCGCGAGGGCCGCGACTTCACCGACGCGGCCCGCGACCTCGGTGTCGCCGTCGCGGGGGTCCACGGCGACCTCAGCAACGCGCTCGAGTCGACCGCGGCCTCCCCCGAACAGCTCGACGCGGTGGGCCGCGCCTGGCGCCGGCGTCTTGCCATCGCGTCGGCCGAGGTCCCCGCCGTCGCGGACCGGCTCACGGCGATCGACGCCGTCTACGCCGCCGCGCTCGAACGCCCCTGGCCGCGGCTGCAGCGCATCCACGGCGACCTGCACCTGGGCCAGGTGCTCGCCGTGCCGCACGGAGGCTGGCGGATCGTCGACTTCGAAGGCGAGCCGCTGCGTCCGATGGCCGAGCGGGCGATCCCCGACCTCCCCCCACGCGACGTGGCCGGCATGCTGCGCTCCTTCGACTACGCGGGTGCCGTCGGGGCGGGCCCGGATGCCGCGGCCTGGGCGGAGGCGTGCCGCGAGGCCTTCCTCGCCGCCTACACCGCGGCGCCGGGCGCGATCGCCCTCGACCCCGTGCTGCTGCGGGCCCTGGTGCTCGACAAGGCGGTGTACGAGTCGATCTATGAGGCGCGCAACCGTCCGGACTGGCTGCCCGTCCCGCTCGCCGGCATCGACGCCGCGCTCGCCTGACGGGCGGGCGCGACGTCGTCGCCGCTCACTCGGACGCGCCGCGTCCCGTCGCCTGCTGCAGGCGGTCGATGTGCTCGGACGCCTGCGCCTTGGTGAGGTCGGCGGGGATCTGCTCGCCCGCCTCGCGCGCAAGGGTGTCGAGGTAGCTGCGCTGCGCGCCGGTCATCGGCTCGTCGCCGGTGACCCACTCCTCGGGGTCCTTGATCGCGGTGTCTCCGCTCGGCCCGCCGAGCATCTCGCCCGACTGCCCGGTCTCGGGCGGAAGGGAATGGCCCTCGGCGGGGGCGGTCGTGTCGTTCTCGGAGGGGATGCTCTGGTCGCTCATGCAATGACGCTACGCAGCGCCCCCGACATCACGGGAGGGCTTGCGCACCGGCGTCCGAGCGGTCACTCCTCGTGGGGCTGGGCCTCGAGCAGCAGGAACAGGGCGCCATACGCAGGCAGCGACACCGAGAAGCTCTGCAGGTCGTCGACGCGGCCGATGACCTCATCGGCTGCGGCGTCGCGCACCTCGCTCTGCGGGGTCAGGTGCTCGGACTGCACGGTGCCCTCGATGGGCTCGGCCGAGAAGTTCAGCACCGTCACCTGCACGGGGGCGTCGGCATCCGGCACCCCCTCGTCGAGTCGGTGGACCAGCACCAGCATGCCGGCGTGCGCCACCTCGGGGATGTCCACCTGCGTCGCCGTCGCGACGCCGTGCGCACGGCGGAGGTCGATGATCGCCGACAGGCGCGACGCGAACGATTCCGGGTCGTCGAGCTGCGCCGGCAGCGGACCGTAGAGCGCGCGCCCGCGCGGCATGCCCGAGGTGGACCGGGTCGCACCCGGGTCCACATCGAGCAGATCGTGCGCGCCCCGCTCGATCCAACGGGTGTCGCCGGCGCCGATGAGGTCGCCCACCTCGTCTCCGGGCAGCGTCAGCATGCCGACGAGGTCCCAGCCCGAGAGCCCGAAGACCCCGGGCTGCCAGGCGTTGTAGGCGCACAGCAGCAGGTGGGCGTCGCGGATCGCGGGGACATCGTCCTCGGTGATCTCGTCCAGGGACGGGATGCCGCGGGTCGCCGCGATGAGCGACGTCGACGTGCAGGCGATGCCGTTCTGCGTGAACACGCGGTTGTAGTCACCGGCATCCACCAGCTTCTCGGTCAGCTCGGCACGCACCACTTCGGCGAGCTCGCCGCCGGTGATGACGTCGCCGCGGAAGGCGTACTCCTCGTCGGCGTGGCGGGTGGCCCAGTGGACGAGCTCGTAGGTCAGCTCGTCGTGGTTCTGCAGACCGTGGACGAGCTGCACGGGGGCGACGCCGAGCTCGAGCGACGAAGTGAGCGCGAGTCGCAGGAACTCGGTCTGACCGGTGGCGAGGGCGTGGTGGTAACCCGGCCGTCCGATGAAGTCGTACGACAGGTCGGCGCCGACCGCGCCGGTGTCGCGGATGTCCTCCATCGTGAGGTTCAGCTCTTGGAACGTGAATCCGCCGACCTTGCGGACCATGCCCGCGATGATGTGGTTCGCCGCGTGCGAGAGCGGATGCCCCTCCGACCACGCGGGCAGCCCCTCGGCGCTCTTCTCCACGCCGAGGAAGCCGTTCGCGTCGAGGCGGAGCGCGCTCGTGCCGAGCTCGCCGAGCGAGTGCAGGGCGTCGCCGATCACGAGGCGCATGCCGGCGAAGGTCGGGTCGAGCCAGTTGATCGACGGCTGGCCCTGCTTGAAGTAGTGCAGGTACACCCAGCGGCGGGTGACGCCGTCGGGCCCGATCGCCGGCGCCGTCGCGCTCCAGTTCGTCTCCTTCACACCGGGCGTGTAGAAGATGACGCGCTGCAGCGCGCCGATGATGTAGCCGTGCTCCGAGAGCGTGTGCTCCGTCGCCGGGTCGAGGTTGACGCTGTCGTAGCCCTCGGGGACATCGGGCAGCAGGTGCCAGTCCTCCGGCGGGATCGCGACCATGTGGTAGATCCCGGGGTAGTCCTTGAACCCCATCTCGGCGAGGCGGAAGTCCGCGCCCTTGCCTGTGTGGCCGGGGACGATGTCATCGATGATGCTGCCGCCGTGCGAGTCGGCGACGTCGCACAGCGCGCGGAACTCGTCCTCCGTCCCGAACGCGGGATCGATCGCCGTGCTGATGCGGTCGAAGTGGCCGTCGACGCTGGGGGTCTCGCCCCAGCCCTCGATGCCGCCGGCGCGCTTGACGGGCCCGGTGTGGATGGCCGTGATGCCGATCCGCTCGAACACCGACCAGAGCTCGTCGTCGCCGAGGGCCGACAGGAACGACTGGCCGGGACGTGTGATGAGCGAGATCGGGTAGGCGGTGAACCACACGTCGCTGGTCGCGATCGCGCGCCGCGCGTCCGGGCGCGCGTACGCGTTCCGCCACATCGTGGGCTGTCCCGACAGCTGACGGGCGAGCACGTCGGCATCCTTCAGCATCGACTGACGCACCAGCCACTCGACGTACGACGGGTTCGTGCCGTTCGCGGTGCGCGGGTCGGTGCGGATGCGGCGCACACTGCTGCCGCGCAGGTTGTCGCGCGGGCGGAGACGACGCGGACGGGCGGGGTAGCGCTGCTCGTCGTAGCTGATCTCGGGCATCTCGAGATCGCCGTCCTCGGCGGCGGCGAGCGCCGACAGGTCGATGGGTCCGGTGTAGAGATCCTCGGGTCGATCGTCCTCATGCGCCATGGCTCCACGCTACGAACTCCGGCCGGTCGCCCGGAAGGGGTGGTGCGGAGTTTCTCGCCGCGATATGGCGCTCGCCGGCGGCGTTCGCGTCGGGTCGGCCGGGGGCGGGGGGTCAGAGTCGGGGGTCGATGGGGTCGGACTCGAGGGCGAGCACCGCGAAGACGGCCTGATGGACCCGCCACAGCGGCTCGCCGGCGCTGAAGCGGTGCAGGGCCTCGATCCCGAGGGCGTACTCGCGCGCGGCGAGCGAGCGCTTGTGTCCGACGTTGCGGTCGCGCAGGCGCGCCAGGTTCGCCGGGTCTGTGTAGTCCGGCCCGTAGATGATGCGCAGGTACTCGCGCCCTCGCACCTTGATGCCGGGCTGCACGAGGCCCCTCTCCGAGCGCGTGAGGTTGGCGAACGGCTTCACGACCATGCCCTCCCCGCCGGCGCCGGTGAGCTCCTCCCACCAGTCGATCGCGGCGGTGACGGATGCCGCGTCGTCGAGATCGATCCGGCGTCGGCGCGTCGGCGCGACCAGGTCGGGTGCGGCCTCGACGAGGCGGTCGGCGACGGCCAGGTGCCAGCCGTGATCGCGCGTCTCGAACGTGGCCTCCCCAGCAGCCAGCACCTGGAACGGCGCGATGCGCACCTCACCCTGCTCGCCGACGTACCGGCGGTACGCGGCCCGGAAGCCCGATGCGCCCTCGGCGCGCACCCGGTTCCGCCCGGCGAGAGCGCTGACGTCGATGCCGGATGCCTCGGCCCGGGCCAGCACCGCGGACGCAGCACCCGTGGCGGTCTCCGCCGCCGACGCCACCGACGCGTACAGGTCGCGGATGAGGTCGCCAGCCTTGAGCGACCATGGGAGGATCTCGGCGTCCAGCAGGATCCAGGAGGCGCCCAGCTCCTCCCACAGCCCGGCGCGCTCGATCGCCCCGTCGAGGCGGGAAAGCAGCTCGGCTTCGACGTCCGCCGCGAAGAACGGACGGCCTGTCCGGGTGTGGATCGCGCCGCGCCGCCCCTGCGGCGCCGAGAAGCGGGCGGGTTCGCGCGAGACGAGCACAAGGGCGCGCGAGCCCATGTGCTTCTCCTCGGCGATGAGTTCCGTCACGCCGCTCGTCCGGTAGGTCGCGAACGCCTCATCGGGGTGCTCGAGAAACCCGTCCCGCGCCGATGAGCTCGGGGGCGACATCGTCGGCGGCAGGTGGATGAGCCAGCGCGGATCCGTCGCCCACCGGCTGATGGTCTCCAGCCCACCGGCGGACTGCTCCTCCTTGATGCCGACCCGGCCATGGAGACTCGTCTCGACGATGAGCCTGCCCCGCACGTCGGCCAGGTCGAGGACGCCGGGCTCCCGGGTCGGGGCGGCGGGCGCGAGCGGCCGGATCGGGTCGTACCAGACCTGCTCGGCCCGCACCGAGACCACCTCGCGTTCGGGGTAGCGCATCGCCGACAGCGCACCGCCGAAGACGCATCCGGTGTCGAGGCACGCGGTGTTGTTGACCCATTCCACCGTCGGCACGGGCGTGTGCCCGTAGAGGACGACGGCCTTTCCGCGATAGTCCTGCGCCCACGGGTGCCGCACGGGCAGGCCGAATTCGTCGGTCTCGCCCGTCGTCTCGCCGTAGAGCGCGAACGCACGGACCCTGCCCGACGCGCGGCCGTGGTACTGCTCTTTGAGCCCTGCGTGGGCCACGACGAGGCGGCCCTCATCGAGGATGAGGTGCGACACAAGGTCGTAGCAGAACGCCGCGACCTGCTCGCGGAACTCGTCGCTCTCGCCCGCCAACTGCGCCAACGTCTCCTCGAGCCCGTGGGAGAGGGTGACCTTCGCTCCGCGCAGCGCCCGGACGAGCTTGGCCTCGTGGTTGCCGGGGACGGCGAGCGCGGTGCCGGACGCGACCATCCCCATCGCCAGGCGCAGCACGCCGACCACATCGGGACCGCGATCGACGAGGTCGCCGAGGAAGACGACGCGACGCTGCTCGGGATGCCGCGCGTCGACCGCGCGGCCCTGCTCGTCGCGCAGGACCTCGTAGCCGAGGCGCCCGAGCAGGGTCTCGAGCTCGCTCCGGCATCCGTGCACATCGCCGATGACGTCGAACGGGCCGTGCTCGTCGGTGCGGTCGGTGAGCAGGCGCGTCCGCTCGACCGTGGCGGCGGCGACCTCCTCGGGCGAGTGGAGCACGTGCACCTTGCGGAAGCCCTCGCGACCGAGGTGGCGGAGCCCGCGGCGGAGCTGATCGTTCTGCCGCTTCACGACCCCGGCCGGGATGTGGCGGTCGGTGCGCACCGCATTCCGCTCGACGGCGACGGCCTCGGGAACGTCGAACACGATCGCGACCGGCAGCACATCGTGCGCCTTCGCGAGCTCGACGAGCTTGCGGCGGGCGTCCGGCTGCACACTCGTCGCGTCGACGACGGTGAGCAGGCCGGCGTCGAGTCGCTTGCCCGCGACGTACTGCAGAGCGTCGAAGGCGGCAGCGGTCACGGACTGGTCGGACTCGTCGTTGCCGACCATGCCGCGGAAGGTGTCGCTCGAGAGCGTCTCGTACGCACCGAAGTGCTCCCGCGCGAAGGTCGACTTGCCCGAACCGGATGCCCCGACGAGGACGACGAGCGACAGGGCGGGGATGTCGAGGACGCTCATGCGCCGGCCTCCTTCCGGAACAGGGCGAGCTGGGTGGGAGCGCCGCGGTCGGCATCCGCCTCACCCACCGGACGGAACTCCACCGCGTAGCCGTGCCGGCCGGCGACCGCCTCGGCCCACGCCCGGAACTCGGCACGGGTCCACTCGAACCGGTGGTCGTCGTGACGGAATGCGCCGGGCGCGAGGTCGGGATACAGCGTGTTGTACTCGGCGTTGGGTGTCGTGACGATGACGGCGCCGGGAGCAGCCGACGCGAAGACCGCATCCTCGAGCGCGCCGAGCCGCGAGGGGTCGACGTGCTCGACGACCTCCATGAGGACCATCGCATCGAAGCCGCGCAGGCGCTCGTCGCGGTAGACGACGGAGCCGTGGAGGAGCTCGAGGCGTTCACGTTCCCCGTCGGATGCCTCGGCGAGCCGCAGCATCCGCGCCGCCAGCTCGAGCGACCGAGCCGACACGTCGACTCCGACGATCTTCGTGAACGATCGGTCCCTCGCCAGACTTGCGAGGAGCGCGCCCGGACCGCATCCCATGTCGACGACGCGGCGGGCACCGACGTCGGCGAGCGCGGCGAGGACGGCACCCGCCCGGTGCTGCCGCAACGGGGCCGGTCGCTCCGCCGACGCGGCGGGATCCTCGAGCAGCGCGCGCTGATGCAGCAGGTAGCGGCGGGTGATGAAATCGCGCTCGGGGTGGCCTGTCAGCCAGCCCTCCCCCGCACGCTCGAGCTTGCCGATCTCGTCGTCGCCCACCCAGTAGTGCTTGCTGTCATCGAGGACGGGCAGCAGCACGTAGAGCTGGCGAAGCGCCTCGGCCAACCGGACGTCGCCCGTGAGCACGACGGAGCTGTAGCGGGAGTCCCCCCACTCCGGGTGCGCATCGTCGAGGGGGATCCGTTCCTGCGCGACAGACCAGCCGCAGGGCTCCAACAGCCGTCGGACGAGATCCTCGTCCCCACGGGTCGATACGACCGGGATCTCGATCTGCAACGGCAGAGCGGATGCAGCCAGCTCCGGGTACGTGTCGCTGCGCCCCGTCATCGCGGTGCGGAAGACGGTCCCGATCGCGACGGCGAGCATGCTCGATGCGACGTACGGGCGGTCGTTGACGTAGTGGCCCAGGGCCCCGGCATCCCCTAGAAATCGCTTGTTCCGGACGAGCGCGATCGGATCGACCTCGAGCAGCACCGCGACGGTGCAGCGCTCCACGGTCGCCTCCGGGTAGAAGACGTGGATGTCGCCGACGGGCGCTGAGAACGTCTGCACCTTCGCGGGGTGCTTGTGCACCAGGTAGCCGAGAGCGGTCGCATCCTGACCGTCCACGGGCGCATACGTCACCGTCACGAGCATCGTCGCCTCCCCCGTCGTGGCATCCGCCCCACTCTAGGGGCGCCCCGGGGGGCGGGGGGTCAGGCGGTCAGGAAGTCCGCGATGCCGGTGAGTGCCTCGGGCTGAAGCCGGTAGTACGCCCACGTGCCGCGCTTGGAGCGGGAGAGGAAGCCCGCTTCGGTCAGCACCTTGAGATGGTGCGACACCGTGGGCTGCGACAGGCCGACCGGCTCGATCAGGTCGCACACGCACGCCTCCTGACCGGCGGACGAGGCGACGATCGACAACAGGCGCAGGCGCGCAGGGTCGGCGAGCGCCTTCATCGTCACAGCCAGGCGCTCCGCCTCCACCTGTCCGATCGGCTCCTTCACGAGCGGAGCACAGCACGCCGCCGCGTCGACCGCAGGGCTCGGGATCACGGGAAGCATCGTCACCATGTATCGATGTTAATCGATATTGACAGCCATCGATATAGCGGCGCATACTTTCGATCGACATCCAGCGATACGGAGGACAGGATGACGCTGCTCGACCTCACGCCCCGCGCGACCGCCACCTCGCGGCTCGCCACACTCCCGGTGGTCGTCATCGGCGCGGGACCCGTCGGCCTCGCCGCCGCGGCGCACCTCCTCGAGCGCGGCGTCGACGTCATCGTGCTCGAAGCGGGTGACGGACCCGCCGCCGCCGTCCGGCGATGGGGGCACATCCGCCTCTTCTCGCCGTGGCGCCACCTCGTCGACCCGGCATCCCGCCGTCTCCTCGAGGCCTCGGGCTGGGTCGCACCCGAGCCGGATGCCGCGCCCACCGGGCGCGAGCTGGTGGAGTCCTACGCGACGCCCCTCGCCGAGCTCGAGGCGATGCGCCCCCGCATCCGCTACGGGTCGCGCGTGATCGCCGTCGCCCGAGAGGGCATGGACCGCACCCGCAGCACCGGGCGCGAGACGACGCCGTTCGTCATCCGGTACGTCACGACCGACGGGATCGGCGAGCTGACGGCCCGCGCCGTGATCGACGCCTCCGGCACCTACGACTCCCCCAATCCGCTCGGCTCCACCGGTCTCGACCTGCTCGGCACCGCCGACCTCGGCGACCGGCTCGTGCACCCCCTGCCCGACGTGCTCGGGCGAGACCGGACGCGCTTCGCCGGGCGCCACACGACCGTCGTGGGCGCCGGCCACTCCGCCGCGAACACCCTCCTGTCCCTCGCGACCCTCGCCGAGTCCGAGCCCGGCACCCGCATCACCTGGCTGATCCGCAATCCGACCGCGGTGCGCGTGTCCTCCTCCGCCGAGGACGAGCTCGGCGACCGCGCCGCGCTCGGGTCGCGCCTGGACGCTCTCGTCGACAGCGGACGGATCGAAGAGGTCGACTCGTTCGAGATCGGTTCGGTCGAGCGTCGCGGCGACGGTGTCCGACTGATCGGGATGCGGCGAGGCGCGGCATCCGTCCACGACACGGATATCGTCGTCGGCGCGACGGGTTTTCGGCCCGATCTGTCGATGCTGCGCGAGATTCGGCTCGGGCTCGACGACATCGTCGAGGCGCCCGTCCGGCTCGCGCCGCTCATCGACCCCAATGTGCACTCGTGCGGCACCGTCGAACCGCACGGCTTCGACGAGCTGCGGCATCCCGAGCACGGCTTCTTCATCGTCGGCATGAAGTCCTACGGCCGCGCACCGACGTTCCTGCTCGCGACCGGCTACGAGCAGGTGCGCTCGGTCGTGGCGTGGATCGACGGCGACATGCGCGCCGCGACGCAGGTCCGGCTGACGCTTCCGGCGACCGGCGTGTGCTCCACCGACCTGGGCGGGTGCTGCTGATGACACGGACACGGCCGATGGCGTCGCTCGACTGGCCCGACGTCGAGCGCATCTTCGCCGCGGGGATCGCCGGGGGCGAGGCGACGTTCGAGACGACAACCCCGACATGGGAGGCGTTCGATGCCGGCAAGGTGCCAGACGCGCGCCTCGTCGCCGTCGACGCCGATGACCGCGCCGTCGGGTGGGTCGCGGCATCCCGCGTCTCCACCCGCGAGGTCTACCGCGGCGTGATCGAGCACTCCGTCTACGTCGACCCGGCGCACACCGGCCGAGGCGTGGGACGCGCCCTGCTCGACGCGTTCATCGACGCCGCCGAGTCGGCGGGCTACTGGACGATCCAGTCGAGCGTCTTCCCCGAGAATGAGGTGAGCCTGCGGCTGCACGAGAACGCCGGCTTCCGAATCGTCGGGCGGCGCGAACGCATCGGCCGGTCGATGCTCGGTCCTCACGCCGGACAGTGGCGCGACACGCTCCTCATCGAACGCCGATCCACCCGAAACGGACACGACACCCCATGACCGCCACCCCCACCGTCCTGTTCGTCTGCGTCCACAACGCGGGACGCTCCCAGATGGCCGCCGGCTACCTGCAGCATCTGGCGGGCGACCGCGTCGAGGTGCTGTCTGCCGGCTCCGAGCCGAAGGATCGCATCAATCCGGTCGCCGTCGACGCCATGGCCGAGGAGGGCATCGACATCGCCGCGAACACACCGAAGCTGCTGACCGTCGACGCAGTCCGCGAGTCGGACGTCGTGATCACGATGGGGTGCGGCGACGCCTGCCCGATCTTCCCCGGCAAGCGCTACGAGGACTGGCAGCTCGACGACCCCGCCGGGCAGGGCATCGAGGACGTCCGTCGCATCCGCGACGACATCCGCGCCCGCGTCGAGGCGCTCATCGCCGACCTGACCGCCTGAGGCGCGGCAACCACTCGCACCGGAGTGTCCGGATTCGTCCGGATAGCCTCCGACGATCCGTCCCCCGGATGAGAACTCCCTAATGTGATGCCGCGTGCGCCCGCACGCCCAGTCCCTTGCAGGAGGAAACGCATGACATTCCGGTTCACAAAGATCGCGACCACGGTGGGGGTGGCGACCGCGCTCGTGCTCTCATCGCTCGTCGCCGCGGCGCCGGCGAACGCGGCGATCGTCAACGCCTGCACGGTGACACTCACGGCGCCGAAGAAGATCTCCGCGGCTTCGCACGAGCAGATCTTCTACGTGGATGTCGCGAAGTCCGATGCCGGGCAGGCGCCCGACTGCCTCGAGAGCGTGACCATCGCCCTCATCCGCAAGAAGGACAACCGCAAGCTCGATTCGTGGCGGATCAGCACGTCGCGGATCGACTACCAGAACGGCCGGGTCCAGCTCGAGCTCCCCGCCTACCCTGACTTCGCCATCGCCGGGTCGTACACCGCCACCGTCCAGGACGCGAGCCTGAGCTACTCCTGGGCGTCGGCCAACGACGCCGACTACTGGACGGACAGCCCGCGGGTCGTGTTCGCGAACGCGGCCATCGATCTTCGCCATGCCGCCGACGCCACGATGCGCCTCACCCGACGCGTCGACGGCGTGGCGTTCTCGGGGACTGTGTCACGGTTCGACCCGTCGTGCTGCTCTCCTGCCTTCGTGCCGCAGTCGGGCTCACGCGTCGCACTGCAGAAGAAGAGCGGGTCGACCTGGATCACGAAGAAGACCGTCACGAGCAACAGCAAGGGTGCCTACTCGGCCGTCATCCGTGACGACGCCAAGGGCACGTGGCGCGCCTTGGTGCAGGCCGCACCGACGCACTGGTCGGATGCCAGCGGGGCGAAGACCATCGCGAAGAAGACGACGGGCAAGGCCGCCGGAAAGGTCGGCATCTCGTCCGAGGCGACCTACTCCCGGGGTACGGTCGTCGCGACGTCGTACACCGCATCGGTCTCCTTCGACGCCGGGGCGGGGTTCACCGCGGCGCCGAAGGACACAACGGTGAAGGTGCAGAAGCGCTCGTCGAAGGGCTGGAAGACGATCGCCACCCGGAAGACGAACGCCTCGGGCAAGGCTGCCTACACTGCGTCGTCGAAGGGCACCTACCGCTTCGTGGTGCCCGAGACGAAGCTCACCAAGGCCGCGACCTCCGCCGCTCGCAGCTGGTAGGGCGCGGCTCACTCGCGACCCGACGCGATCTGCTGTCTCCGCCGCTCGGTGGCAGCAGTTCGCGTCGGATCGAGCGCGCGGTCAGCGCGCGAACGCGCCGGAGAGGAAGACGTCGAGCTCGGTGGTGGCCTCGAGCGGCAGCACCGCCGCGACGTACTGATCGGGGCGCACCACGACGACAGCGCCGCGGGCGTCGATCCCCCGCTCGGCGAAGATGTCGACCGAGTTCCAGGCACCGGGCCCGGCCGCGTAGACCTTCTCCCAGTCCATGAGGCCGAGCGGGCCCGTGCGCGGCCGGAAGATCTCCGGGACCGACAGCAGATCGACCTCGTCGTAGCTCTGCGGGTAGACCACCTTCACGTCGAACACCGCGTCGACGTCGGCTCCGGCGGGCGTGAACCGCACCAGCGGCGAGGCGGGCGACGCCGCCCAGTCGGCCCACGCGGCCAGGGCTGCGGCATCCGGGTCGGCGAAGGCATAGAGACGCCAGCGGCCGTCGGCGCGCGCGTGGTGGCCGAGGTGCACGACGTTGCCGTCGCTCACCCGCGTCACCGGGACCGACGCGAAACGCTTGCCCACCGGGTAGCCCTCCGCGAGCGCCTGATGGCGATCGTCGCCGACGATCGCCGACGCGTCGTAGCGGGTCATGAACCCCGAGGGGAACTCGGCGGTCGCGAGGTAGTAGTTCGCGAGGTCATCGGGGTCCGAGATCTCGTGGGGCTTGCGTGCCATGAGCGACGACCACTCGCGGTCGAAGTCGATGAGCTGCTGAGCGACGGGCTGACGCTCCTCCGAGTACGTGGACAGGAGGGATGCCGGGGCGAGCCCGGTGAGCACGTGCCCGAGCTTCCACCCGAGGTTGAAGCCGTCCTGCATCGACACGTTCATGCCCTGCCCTGCCTTCGCGCTGTGCGTGTGGCAGGCGTCGCCGGTGAGGAACACCCGCGGGGTGCGGCCGTCACCGTCCTCGACGTCGTCGAACCGGTCGGTGACGCGATGGCCGACCTCGTACACGCTGTGCCAGGCGACCTCCTTCACGGCGATCGAATACGGGTGGAGGATCTCGTTCGCGCGCCGGATGATCTCCTCGATCGGCGTGCTGCGCACCGCGCGGTTGTCGCTCTCGGCGACCTCGCCGAGGTCGATGTACATGCGCGAGAGGTATCCGCCCTCCCGCGGGATGTGAAGGATGTTGCCCGCCTCGGAGGTGATCGCGCATTTGATGCGCCAGTCGGGGAAGTCCGTGTTCACCAGCACGTCCATGACACCCCAGGCGTGCGACGCGAACTGCCCGACGTGGCGCCGCCCGATCGCCTCGCGCACACCGCTGCGCGCGCCGTCGCAGCCCACGACGTACTTCGCCCGGATCGTGCGCTCCTCGCCGGCCCGGTCGCCCTCCGCGTGCCGGACCCGCACGTGGATCGGATACTCGTCCGCGTCGTCGCGGCTGAGTCCGCGGAACTCGATGCCGTAGTCCGGACGGATGCGGCCGGGCCCGAGCGCCGCCGCCTCGGCGAAGTAGTCGAGCACCCGCGCCTGATTGACGATGAGGTGCGGGAACTCGCTGATCTTGAGGCCGTAGTCCTCCGTGCGGCTGGTGCGGTGGATGCGCGACGGATTCTCGGGGTCGGGCCCCCAGAAGTTCATGTACCCGATGTTGTACGCCTCGGCGATGATCCGCTCGGCGAACCCGAATGCCTGGAAGGTCTCGACGCTGCGGGGTTGGATGCCGTCGGCCTGCCCCAGCGGCAGCCGGCCGCCGCGGCGCTCGATGATGCGGGTCGAGACGGTCGGGAACTGCGCCATCTGGGCGGCCAGCAGCATCCCGGCCGGCCCCGATCCCACGATGAGCACATCGGTCTCGTCGGGGAGGTCGTCCGGCCGCTCGATGCCGGTCCCGGCGGCGTCCTGGACGCGCGGGTCCCCCGAGACGTAGCCGTGGTGGTGGAACTGCATGGTGCTCGCTTTCGAGAAGACGACCGGATGCCGCGGGTTCAGGCCCGTGCCACCCCGTAGATCGGGCTCTTCGCCTGCTCCTCCTCGTGATCGGGCCCGAGGGGGATGCCGGTCCGGTCGCGCAGCAGCAGAGTTGCGAGCAGGCCGAGCACGGTCATCCCGGCCAGGTAGAAGGCGACCGACCACGTCGTCCCGGTGGCCTGGACGAGTGCCGTCGCGATCGTGGGGGCGAACGCACCGCCGAGGATCGCGCCGATCGCGTAGGAGATCGAGACCCCCGAGAAGCGGATCGAGGCGGGGAAGAGCTCGGCGTAGTACGCGGACTGCTGACCGTAGGTGAACCCCAGACCGATCGCGAGGATCGCGAGGGCGGTGAACAGGAGCCCGAGGTCGCCGGTGTTCACGAGCGGGAACAGGGTGAACACGCCGATCAGCTGCAGGATCCACCCGCCGATGTAGGTGGCGCGGCGCCCGATGCGGTCGCTGATCCAGCCGGCGGTCCAGGTGGAGGCGAGCCAGAACAGGGCCGAGCCGGTGACGGCGAGGAGGACACCGCTGCGGTCCATCGCCAGCGGACCCTCGGGGTTGGTCGCGTAGTTCTGGATGTAGCCGCCCGTGGTCATGTACCCCGCGGCGTTGTTGCCGGCGAACACGAGCGCCGCGATGACGACGAGGAGGGCGTGCTTGCGGAACAGCTGCACGATCGGCGTGCGCGTGCGCTCCTTGCGCTCGGCGAGCTCGAGGAAGACGGGGCTCTCCTCGACGCGACGACGGATGTAGTAGCCGACGAGGATCAGCACGATCGAGAAGAGGAACGGCACACGCCAGCCCCATTCGAGGAAGGCCTCGCCCGGCGCCAGGACCGACATCAGCGCCATCATCCCGGAGGCGAGGAGGAGACCGATCGGCACACCGATCTGCGGCGAGGCGCCGAACAGCCCGCGCTTCTGCTTCGGGGCGTGCTCGACGGCCATGAGCACCGCACCGCCCCACTCGCCGCCGGCGGAGATGCCCTGCAGGATGCGCAGGAAGATCAGGAGGATCGGGGCGGCGAGGCCGATGACGGTCCAGGTCGGCAGGAGACCCACGAGGGTCGTGGCGACACCCATGAGGATGAGGGTCACGACCAGCACCACGCGGCGCCCGTACTTGTCGCCGAAGTGGCCGGCCAGGAACGCGCCGAGCGGGCGGAACAGGAAGCTGATGCCGACCGTGAGGAACGAGAGGATCGTCGCCGTGCTCTCACCGAGCGGCGCGAAGAAGAGCTGCGCGAAGACGAGACCGGCCGCCTGCGCGTAGATGAAGAAGTCGTACCACTCCACGGTGGTGCCGACGACGGTCGCGAAGACGACGCGTCGGCGGTCGGTGGGGCTGCTGATCGTTCCGGTAGGGGTGAACCCCGTACGCGAGGATTCGCTCATCTTCGTTGACTCCTGGGTGACGTCGTTGTCGGGTGCGCAGTGGTCCGTTATGGTTGCTGCGGATGCGTCGATAATATACGATTTGGGATATGCCGCAAGAGCGAGGGAGCTCATGACCCACGACATCGAACCGACGACCCCCGTCGATCCGCGCTTCGCGGCCCTTCCTCAACGCCCGGGCAAGGTCCTCGCTGTCCACCTCAGCTACGCGTCGCGTGCCGACCAGCGCGGGCGTCGCCCGTCGGCGCCGTCCTACTTCCTGAAGCCGTCGAGCTCGCTCGCGGCGTCGGGCGATGAGATCGAACGCCCCGCCGGCACCGAACTCCTCGCCTTCGAAGCCGAGGTCGCCCTCGTGATCGGCTCGGACGCCCGTCACGTCGGCGCCGCAGATGCCTGGGCTCACGTCGGGTGGGTCACCGCGTCCAACGACTTCGGCCTCTACGACCTCCGCGCGAACGACAGCGGCTCGAACGTCCGATCCAAGGGTCGAGACGGCTACACGCCCGTCGGGCCCGGCCTCATCGATGCACGGCAGATCGATCCGGCCCGCCTCCGGGTGCGCGCATGGGTCAACGGCGAGCTCGCGCAGGACGACACGACCGCCGACCTGATCTTCCCCTTCGCGCAGATCGTCGCCGATCTCTCCCAGCACATGACCCTCGAGCGCGGCGACGTCATCCTCACCGGCACCCCGGCCGGGTCGTCGGTGGTCGTCCCCGGCGACGTCGTCGAGGTGGAGGTGGATGCACCGGATGCCGCGGGGGCGCCGACGTCGGGGCGCCTGCGCACGACGGTCGCCCAGGGCGCGCAGGGATTCGACCCCGAGCTCGGGTCGCTCCCCGCCGTCGACGACCTGCAGCGCGCCGAGGCATGGGGCTCCCGCGAGGCCGCAGGGCTTGCCGTCGAAGCCGCGCCCGGCCTCGACCCCGCGCTGCGCGAGAAGCTCCACCGCGCACCCGTCGCCGGACTCTCGCAGCAGCTGCGCAAACGCGGCCTCGACAACGTCACGATCGACGGGGTCCGGCCGCTGCACTCCGGCGCCAAGCTCGTCGGCACCGCCCGGACGCTGCGCTTCGTCCCGAACCGCGAGGACCTCTTCGACAGCCACGGCGGTGGCTACAACGCGCAGAAGCGCGCGTTCGACGCGGTCGGCGAGGGCGAGGTCATCGTGATCGAGGCCCGCGGCGAGACCGGCTCGGGCACCCTCGGCGACATCCTCGCGATCCGCGCGCACGCCCGCGGGGCCGCGGGCATCGTGACCGACGGCGGTGTCCGCGACGTCGAGGCCGTCACGGCCGTCGGCATCCCGGTTTACACGGCCGGAGCCCACCCCGCGGTCCTCGGCCGTCGTCACGTCCCGTGGGACGTCGACGTGACCGTCGCCTGCGGCGGGACCACCGTCCAACCCGGGGACATCCTCGTCGGCGACGCCGACGGCGTCATCGTGATCCCCCCGACGCTGGCCGCCGAGGTCGCCGACGCCGCCCTGGAGCAGGAGATCGAGGACGGCTGGATCGCCGATCAGGTCGCCCACGGGCATCCCGTCGACGGACTGTTCCCCCTTTCGGGCGAGTGGAAGGACCGGTACCGCGCATGGCGGGCGACGATCTGACGACGGCACCCGACCTCAGCAAGTCGCAGCGCGCGTACCACTGGGTGAAGGAGCGCATCGCGTCGCAGGAGTTCACGCCGGGGTACCGCCTGGTGCTCGGCGCGATCGCCGGGGAGCTCGGGATGAGCGTCGTGCCGGTGCGCGAGGCGATCCGCCAGCTCGAGGCTGAAGGGCTCGTCACGTTCGAGCGCAACGTGGGCGCCCGCGTCTCGATGGTCGACGACACGCAGTACCGCTTCAGCATGCAGGCGCTGTCGATCCTGGAGGGGACCGCGACGGCTCTGGCCGCGCGCCGCCTCACCGCGGACGACTTGCGGCACGCACGCCTCACGAACGAGCGGATGATCCAATCGCTCAGCGACTTCGACCCGCACTCCTTCACCCGCCTCAACCAGGAGTTCCACGCGACCCTCTACGGCAAGTGCGCGAACCCGCGGATGCTGGAGCTCGTCGAGTCGGAGTGGGCACGTCTCGGCCACCTCCGCGATTCCACCTTCAGCTTCGTGCCGGGCCGCGCGCAGGAGTCGGTGCGCGAGCACGAGCAGATCGTGGCGCTCATCGAGCGCGGCGCTCCCCTCGGCGACATCGAGCAGGCGGCCCGACGCCACCGGTCCGCGACCCTCGACGCCTACATGATCCACGAACACCCGGACGAGGCCCTCGGCCTCCCGAACTTCTGACCCTCGAGCAAGGACGCACGACATGACGGACCCCACCCTCGCGGCCCCGCACACGCCCGCGGACCTCCCGACCCGCATCCGGCACTACATCGACGGCGCCTTCGTCGACTCGCAGGACGGCGAGACCTTCGACGTGCTCGACCCGGTGACGAATCGCGTGTACCTGCAGGCCGCGGCGGGCAAGAAGGCCGACGTGGATGCCGCCGTCGCCGCGGCGCGGCGTGCGTTCACCGAGGGTCCGTGGCCGCGGATGCTGCCGCGCGAGCGCTCGCGCGTGCTGCACCGCATCGCCGACCTCGTCGAGTCGCGCGATGCCCGGCTCGCGGAGCTCGAGTCCTTCGACTCCGGGCTGCCGATCACGCAGGCGCTCGGGCAGGCCCGCCGTGCCGCCGAGAACTTCCGCTTCTTCGCGGACCTGATCGTCGCCCAGTCCGACGACACGTTCAAGGTGCCGGGGCGCCAGATCAACTACGTCAACCGCAAGCCGATCGGCGTCGCGGGGCTCATCACCCCCTGGAACACGCCCTTCATGCTCGAGTCGTGGAAGCTCGGCCCGGCACTCGCGGCCGGCAACACGGTCGTGCTGAAGCCCGCCGAGTTCACGCCGCTGTCGGCATCCCTCTGGGCCGGCATCTTCGAGGAAGCAGGGCTCCCGCAGGGTGTGTTCAACCTCGTCAACGGCCTCGGCGAGGACGCCGGTGATGCCCTCGTCAAGCACCCCGACGTGCCGCTCATCTCGTTCACGGGCGAGAGCTCCACGGGCCAGCTGATCTTCGCGAACGCGGCACCGTGGCTGAAGGGCCTGTCGATGGAGCTCGGCGGCAAGAGCCCCGCCGTCGTCTTCGCCGATGCGGACCTGGATGCCGCGATCGACGCGACGATCTTTGGGGTGTTCTCGCTCAACGGCGAGCGCTGCACGGCAGGCAGCCGCATCCTCGTCCAGCGCGAGGTGTACGACGAGTTCGTGGAGCGCTACGCCGCGCAGGCGCAGCGCGTGACGGTCGGCTACCCGCACGACCCGGCCACCGAGGTCGGCGCCCTCGTGCACCCCGAGCACTACGACAAGGTCATGTCCTACGTCGAGCTCGGCAAGACCGAGGGCCGGCTCGTCGCGGGCGGCGGCCGCCCCGACGGCTTCGAGAACGGCAACTTCGTCGCGCCGACCGTCTTCGCCGACGTCCCGCCGACCGCGCGCATCTTCCAGGAGGAGATCTTCGGCCCCGTCGTCGCGATCACCCCGTTCGACACCGACGACGAGGCGCTCGCCCTCGCCAACGACACGAAGTACGGGCTCGCCGCCTACATCTGGACGAACGATCTGAAGCGCGCGCACAACTTCTCGCAGGCCGTCGAGGCCGGCATGGTCTGGCTCAACTCGAACAACGTGCGCGACCTCCGCACCCCGTTCGGCGGGGTGAAGGCCTCGGGCCTCGGGCACGAGGGCGGCTACCGCTCGATCGACTTCTACACGGACCAGCAGGCCGTGCACATCACCCTCGGCAAGGTGCACAACCCGACCTTCGGCAAGAACTGACCTCACTCACGCAAGGACGCTGACATGAGCCACCGCGACGACATGACCCTGACCTCCTCCGGCTTCTGGGTGAGCCAGGAGGCGCCGATCCGATCGGCGAACCCGATCCCGACCCCGTCCTCCCCCGCCCCCGACGTGCTGCGGTGCGCGTACATGGAACTGGTCGTGACCGACCTCGCGGCATCCCGCGTCTTCTATGTCGACATCCTCGGGCTGCACGTCACCGAGGAAGACGACGAGGCGATCTACCTGCGCTCGACCGAGGAGTTCATCCACCACAACCTCGTCCTGCGTCAGGGTCCGGTCGCCGCGGTCGCGGTCTTCTCCTACCGGGTGCGCTCCGCGGAGGACCTCGACAAGGCCGTCGCCTTCTACTCCGAGCTCGGCTGCGACGTGCGGCGTGAGCCGAACGGCTTCACGAAGGGCATCGGCGACTCGGTGCGTGTGGTCGACCCCCTCGGCTTCCCGTACGAGTTCTTCTTCGCGACGGAGCACGTCGAGCGCCTGTCGTGGCGGTACGACCTCTACAGCCCGGGCGAGCTCGTGCGCCTGGACCACTTCAACCAGGTGACCCCCGACGTGCCGCGCGCGGTCAACTTCATGCAGTCTCTCGGGTTCCGCGTGACGGAGGACATCCAGGACGAGGAGGGCACCGTCTACGCGGCCTGGATGCGGCGCAAGCCCACCGTCCACGACACCGCCATGACCGGCGGCGACGGTCCCCGCATGCACCACGTCTGCTTCGCGACCCACGAGAAGCACAACATCCTCGCGATCTGCGACAAGCTCGGCGCTCTGCGACGCTCGGACGCCATCGAGCGCGGCCCGGGCCGGCACGGCGTCTCGAACGCGTTCTACCTGTACCTGCGCGACCCCGACGGCCACCGCGTCGAGGTCTACACGCAGGACTACTACACGGGCGACCCCGACAACCCGGTCGTCACGTGGGACGTGCACGACAACCAGCGTCGCGACTGGTGGGGCAACCCCGTCGTCCCGAGTTGGTACACCGACGCCTCGCTCGTGCTCGACCTCGACGGCGACCCGCAGCCCGTCGTCGCCCGCACCGACTCGTCCGAGATGGCCGTCACGATCGGCGCCGACGGGTTCTCGTACACCCGCGCCCCCGAGTCGACGGGCGACGGCGAGTTCAAGCTCGGCAACCAGCTCTGAGGAGGAGATCGGATGCTGCCTCCCGAGACCATCGCCGACATCGCGGCCGAGCTGGCCGAGGCCGAGCGGACGAACGGCGTCATCCCGCGCATCACGGCGCGGTACCCCGATGCCACCGTCGAGGACTCCTATGCGATCCAGGGCGTCTGGCGCGACCGCAACATCGCCGCGGGGCGCCGGCTCGTGGGCCGCAAGATCGGCCTCACGAGCAAGGCGATGCAGCAGGCGACGGGTATCACCGAACCGGACTACGGCGTGATGTTCGACGACACGGTCTACCGCTCCGGCGACGAGATCGACGCCTCCCGGTTCTCGAACGTGCGCGTCGAGGTCGAGCTCGCGTTCGTGCTGCGCGAGTCCCTCGAAGGGCCGGGCTGCACGCTCGAGGACGCATTGGCCGCTATCGACTACGCGGTCCCGGCGCTCGAGGTGCTCAACTCGCACATCGAGCTCGAGGGCCGCACGATCGTCGACACGATCTCGGACAACGCGGCCTACGGCGCGATGGTCCTGGGCGACGTGCACAAGCGTCCCGACGAGATCGACCTGCGCTGGGTGCCCGGCGTGCTCTCGCGCAACGGCGAGATCGAGGAGACCGGCGTCGCCGCGGGCGTCCTGGGCCATCCTGCGACGGGCGTCGCGTGGCTCGCCAACAAATTCGCCCAGCACGGCGCCCGCCTGGAGGCCGGCGAGATCATCCTGGCGGGCTCCTTCACCCGTCCGATGTGGGTGGCCGCGGGCGACGAGGTACGGTGCGAGTACGGCCCGATGGGGGAGATCACATGCCGCTTCGTCTGACCCCGACCCTCCGCGCCGCGCTCGCAGACGCCGACCGTCCGCTGGCGGGGATGTGGGTGTGCACCGGCTCGCCGCTCGTCGCCGAGATCTGCGCCGGTGCCGGCCTGGACTGGGTGCTCATCGACATGGAGCACGCCCCGAACGGCCTCGAATCCGTGCTCGCGCAGCTGCAGGCGGTCGCCGCGTACCCTGTGACGCCGGTCGTCCGGGTGCCGTCCGACGACGCGGTCGTCATCAAGCAGGTGCTCGACCTCGGCGCCCAGAACCTGCTCGTGCCGATGGTGTCTTCGGCCGCGCAGGCGCAGGCGGCGGTCGAAGCGGTGCGCTACCCGCCGCGCGGCCGCCGGGGCGTCGGATCGGCCCTCGGCCGGTCGGCTCGCTGGAACCGGGTCGACGGATACCTCGCCGACGCCGACGACCACGTGTCGCTGTTCGTCCAGGTCGAGACGGCCGAGGGCGTCGACGCCGCCGGGGCGATCGCCACGGTGGACGGCGTGGACGGCGTCTTCGTGGGACCGAGCGACCTCGCGGCATCCCTCGGCCTGCTCGGCCAGCAGACGCATCCCGATGTCACCGCCGCCGTGCTGCGCGCGTTCGCCGCGGTGAAGGATGCCGGCGTCCCCGTCGGCGTGAACGCGTTCGATCCCGATGCGGCACAGGCATACATCGACGCGGGCGCCGACTTCATCCTCGTGGGCGCCGA
This sequence comes from Microbacterium sp. NPDC080005, assembly GCF_040702445.1. Taxonomy (NCBI): domain Bacteria; kingdom Bacillati; phylum Actinomycetota; class Actinomycetes; order Micrococcales; family Microbacteriaceae; genus Microbacterium; species Microbacterium sp. NPDC080005. Next base: position 388,287 of record NZ_JBFBLD010000002.1, read on the forward strand.
CGTCGCGATGCTCGCGCGGGGATCCGAGGCGCTGGCCGCACGGTGGTCGCAGGCTGCCGGCGAGGACCGCGCGGGCTACTGAGGCGTCAGCGCGTGACGTCGGTGACCGTCCCCTTGGCGAGGCGCAGTCGCCGCTGAGCCCGCGCCGCGACCGCCGAGTCGTGCGTCACGACGACCAGCGTCAGACCGGCGGCGTGAAGACCTCCGAGCACCTCGAGGATCTCGTCACGCATCGACTCGTCGAGGTTGCCGGTCGGCTCGTCCGCCAGCAGGACCCGCGGACGCTTGACGATGGCACGCGCGATCGCGACGCGCTGCTGCTGTCCGCCCGAGAGCTCTCCCGGGCGGTGATCGGCGCGCTCCGCGAGGCCGACCCGTTCGAGCGCGTCCGCGACGCGCACGGCCCGATCCGGCTTCGCGATCCCGAGCGGCTCGAGCCCCATGTCGACGTTCTCGGCGGCCGTCAGTGTCGGGATGAGGTTGAACCCCTGGAACACGAAGCCGATCTCCTTCGCACGCACCGCACCGAGCGCTGCGTTCGACGCCGTGGCCAGATCCGTGTCCCCGAGCTGGACGCTTCCGGCCGTCGGCTTGTCGAGTGCTCCCAGCAGCTGCAGGAGCGTCGACTTGCCTCCGCCGGTCGGTCCCTGAATGGTGACGAACTCCCCGGCCGCGATCGCGAGATCGACGCCGGCGAGCGCGCGCACCTTCTGCCCGTTGCGGGTGTAGTCCTTCGTCACACCGGTCAGCCGGTACGAGGCCGCCGTCGAGGTGGAACTGATCTCGGGGATGAGGGTGTCGGTCATGTGATCTCCCAGGAGGTGCATGGATGCGGTGTCGGTGGTGCGGTCGCGGCTCATGCGACGGCCCTCAGCGCCTCGGCGGGACGCAGCCGCGAGGCGCGCCAGCCGCCGAACACACCGGCGACGAGACCGCCGGCCAGGGCGAGTCCGAGCGCGAGCAGGATGATGGTCGGCGCGAGGGGTGCCGAGAGAGTCAACTCGGATGCCGCTGTCGTCACCGGATCGGCCATCCCGCCGGGGCCTCCGCCCATGCCTCCGGGGCCTGCGCCCATTCCGCCCTGGGGTGCGCTGGCTTCGGCGGCGACCGAGACGGTCGGCGAGATGAGGTTGATCGCGAGGACTCCCAACAGACCGATCGCCACACCGATGACGCCTCCGATGGCGGCCTGCACCACGGACTCGCCGGCCACCTGACCGACCACGCGACGGTCGGACCAGCCGATGGCCTTGAGAGTGCCGATCTCCCGCGTCCGCCGCGAGACACCCGAGATGGTGAAGAGCACGGCGAGCGCGACCGCGACGATCAGCAGGATGACCGAGACCCACGTCCCCAGCCCCGAGATGAGCGTACTGGCGCTCGACAGCGACGACGAGACGGACGAGGCCAGGTCGGACTGAGAGCTCACGGTCGCGTCGGGCAGCTCGGCTTCGAGCGACGACTGCACGGTGCCGATCGCGTCCGCCGAGGCGGCCTGCACGTAGATCGTCGAGACGACGTCGCCGGCTCCCGAGATCTCCTGAGCCGTGCCGAGGGGCAGGTAGACGTTCGCGGCGGTGTCGGCATCCGCCGAGGTGGATGCCACGATGCCGACGACCTCGACGTCGGTGCCGCCGACGTCGATCGTGTCGCCGACGGCAAGCTCCTCGGAGGCCGCATAGGTGGCGTCGACGACCGCGACCTTCGCCCCGGCATCCGCTGCTTCGAGGGCCCGGCCGTCGGTCACCTCGACGGCCGAGAGCGGACCGACCCCGGTGGTGTCGGTCGAGACGCCGAGCACCGTGAACGAGTCGACGCCGAACGAGCCGCCGCCGAATCCTCCGCCGCCCTCGCCCGGTGCCGGGCGTGCGTCTCCGCCGGTCGTGCCCGACTCGGCCCCGTCGCCCGACGGCGCCTGGGGCAGCTCGCCGTCGAAGGTCGTGTTGGTGAGGCTCAGTGCACCGACAGCCGCCGAGACACCGTCGACGTCGGCGACCGTACCGACGGTGGAGCCGTCGAGCGTGCCACGGCGGAAGTCGGTCATCAGCCGGGACTGGCTCAGCGTCGTCGAGCCGTCCTCCCCCGTCTGCGCGCCGTCCTCGTCGAAGTCGAACCGCGGGCCGCCTCCCTGTCCGGGCTCGGCCTGGGCCCCGGTCACGGTCAGATCGGTGCCGACGCCGTAGACCGACGCCAGCGCCGAGGTCTGCGCGTCGCGGACTCCCGCCGCCAGCGAGTTGACGATGATCACGAGTGCGATCGCGAGGGCGAGCCCCGCCGCGACGATGGCCGTCTGCTTCTTGCGCCCCGACAACTCGCGCCGCAGATAGGTCAGGTACATGTCTCTCCTCCTCGGCGCCGAGAGCGCCACGGAGGCGACGGTAGGAACGGTGCACTAACCGCTCATTCACCGATCTGAGGAAAGTCCTATGTGCGGTGCGGGCACTCGCCCTGGAAATGGAAAAACCCCCGACTCGCGGGGGTTTTTCTGGCGGTGACGGTGGGATTTGAACCCACGGTAGGGGGTTACCCTACACAACTTTTCGAGAGTTGCACCTTCGGCCGCTCGGACACGTCACCGTCGTCCAGCTTACGACACGCGAGCGGATGCCGCGAACCGGCGCCTTCTCCTCCTGCCGAGGCGTCGCAGATCGTCGCTCAGAGCACGCGTCGACAGCCGTCTGCGGCCACCCGATGCGCGTCGGCGAACGACCGGGGTAGCGTCGGCGTGTGATCACCACGGGAGTCGACCTCGCCGCGCAGCCTGCACGCACGGCGGTCGCCGTCCTCGCGTGGCACGCGGAGGGCGCGGAGCTCTGCGAGCTCCGGCTCGGTGCGGACGATGCCGACGTCGTGCGCCTGGCGCGGGATTCCGCGACGGTCGGCATCGATTGCGCCTTCGGATGGCCGGACGAGTTCGTCGCCTACGTCAGCGCGCACGCGCGCGGCGACGCCCCGCATCCGGACCTCCGCGGCATCGCCGGACGCCGGCGTCTCGCCTACCGCGAGACCGACCGCGTGATCCAGACCCTCACCGGGCGACTGCCGCTCAGCGTCTCGACCGATCGACTCGGCCTCACCGCGATGCGCTGCGCCGACCTCCTCGCCTCCTTCGCCGACGCCGGCGACTCCGTCGACCGGTCCGGCGCCTCAGGACGGCTCGTCGAGGTCTACCCCGCCGCCGCCCTCCGCAGCTGGCGCATCGACGTGACCGGCTACAAGACGGATGCCGCGGCCCGCGTCGCCGCGACCGCGAACCTCCTCGCCGCGGCGCCGTGGCTCACCGTCTCTGCCGAGCAGCGCGGGCTGATGGAGGCATCGGACGACCCGTTCGACGCCGTGGCCGCCGCGCTCATCGCCCGGGCGCACGCGCTTCGTGCGACGCATCCGCTCCCACCCGCGCACGCCGACCGCGCCCGCCGTGAGGGCTGGATCACCCTCCCCGCCGGCCCCCTCACCGACCTGCACCCGACGCGAACTGTCGTCTCGGCGGCGGAATGAGCGCCGTTCGCGTCGGCTCGGCCGCAACGGTGCTCCCCCGGACGGGTCTACGGTGAGGCTGTGAGCGCCCCGACGACGACCCCGCGATTCGGACTCATCGTCGCGATCGCGGCGCTCGCGTCGGCAGTCGCCTTCCTCGACGGCACCGTCGTCAACGTCGCCCTGCCCGCGATCGGCGAGGAGCTCGGCGGCGGCCTGTCGACGCAGCAGTGGACGGTGGATGCCTACCTCCTCACCCTGAGCTCCCTCATCCTCTTCGCCGGTTCGGTGAGCGATGCCTTCGGCCGCGTGCTGGTTCTGCGCATCGGACTCATCGGCTTCGGCGTCGCCTCGATCGGCGTCGGCCTCGCCCCCGACCCGGTCGTCCTCATCATCGCGCGGGCGTTGCAGGGCGCCGCCGGCGCCTTCCTCGTCCCGAGCTCGCTCGCGCTCATCACCTCCCTCCTGAACGGCCCCGCCCAGGCGAAGGCGATCGGTCAATGGACGGCGTGGACGACCGCCGCCAACCTCGCCGGCCCCCTCCTCGGCGGACTCTTCGTCGACCTGCTGTCGTGGCGGTTCGCCTTCCTCGTGCAGATCATCCCGATCGCCGTCACCTTCGTGCTGCTCGCCCGCCTCGGCCACGTCGACCACCGCCGCGACGACGCGCACCTCGACCTCGTGAGCGCGGCGCTGTGCACACTCGGGCTCGGCGGCGTGGTGTTCGCCTTGATCGAGCAGCCGAATCTCGGGTGGGGCCATCCGGCGATCTGGATGCCGCTGGTCGCCGGCATCCTCATGTTCACCGCGTTCCTCCTCCGGCAACGGACCGTCCCGTCGCCCATCCTGCCGCTCGGCATCTTCCGGGTGCGGAACTTCTGGACCGGCAACCTCGCGACCCTCTTCATCTACGCCGCGCTCACGCTCAACGGCTTCGTCGTCGGCGTCTACCTGCAGCAGGGCGCCGGGCTCAGCGCGACCCTCGCGGGACTGGCGAGCCTGCCCACCACCGCCGCGCTCATCGCGCTCAGCTCGGTGGTCGGCGGGTGGGTGGGCCGGTTCGGACCGCGCCTGTTCATGACCGTCGGACCGCTCGTGATGGCGGTCGGGTCTCTGATGCTCCTCGCCGTCGGAGAGGACTTCGACTACTGGACGCAGGTGCTGCCGGGACTCGTCGTGTTCGGCCTGGGACTCGGCGTCACGGTGTCGCCACTGACCTCGACGATCCTCGGCGCGATCGGCGGCGAGCGCTCGGGCATCGCCTCGGCGACCAACAACGCGGTCTCCCGCATCGCCGGCCTCGTCGTCATCGCCATCCTGGCCGTCATCATCGGCGGCTCGCTCGACCTCGACGGATTCCACCGCTCGGCGTGGGTCACCGCGATCCTCATGGCCGCCGGCGGGGTCGTGTCGTTCCTCGGCATCCGCAGGCCCGTTCCCACCGACGCACCACCGGCCTGATTTCCACGGCCCGATCCGGGCCACCCCCGAGCAGCGACTGCCACACTGGCCCTATGAGCGTCATCGAGAACTCGAAACTCACGGTCGTCGGCGCGGGGGCCGTCGGATCGAGCGTCGCCTACGCCGCCCTGATCCGGGGATCGGCGCGGCACGTCGCCCTCTACGACATCGCCGCGGAGAAGGTGGAGGCCGAGGTCCTCGACCTCGCCCACGGCGCCCAGTTCACCGGGTCGAGTGACATCTCGGGCGGTGCCGACGTCTCCGTCGCCGCCGGATCGCACGTCGTCGTGATCACCGCCGGTGCCAAGCAGAACCCGGGCCAGACCCGCACCGAGCTCGCCGGTGTCAACGCCGGCATCCTGCGACGGATGCTGCCGCAACTGCTCGAGGTCGCACCCAACGCCGTCTACGTCATCGTCACCAATCCGTGCGACGTGCTCACCGTCATCGGTCAGGAGGTCACGGGGCTGCCGCCGGAGCGGATCTTCGCCTCGGGGACGGTGCTCGACACGTCACGCCTGCGGTGGAAGCTGGCCCAGCGCGCCGGGGTGTCGACCTCGAGCGTCCACGCGTACATCGTCGGCGAGCACGGCGACACGGAGTTCCCGCACTGGTCGCGGGCGACGATCGGCACCGTCCCGATCCTGGACTGGCAGCCACCCGACGGCCAGCCGCGCTTCACCGCCGACGAGCTCGACGCCATCGCCGTCGAGGTGCGGGATGCTGCGTACAAGGTCATCCAGGGGAAGGGCGCGACGAACTACGCGATCGGGCTCTCGAGCGCCCGCATCGTCGAGGCCATCCTCGGTGACCAGCACGTCGTCATGCCGGTCTCGACGGTGCTGAGCCATTTCCAGGGCGTCGACGGGGTCGCCCTTTCCGTGCCGTCCGTGGTGAGCAGCGCAGGTGCCCGGCCGATCCTCGAGACCTCGTTCTCAGAGGGCGAGCTGGCCCTTCTGCACCGCTCCGCGGACGCCCTCCGGACTGTCGCGACCTCCCTGCGCTGAGCGGATCACGCCCGTCGCGCGCGCGGAACGAGATCTGCTCGGGGAAGGTCCAGTCGAACACGACCGCCGAGATGCGCACGGCCGTGGTGACGGCGATGCAGACGAACCCGGCGATGAGGATCGGCACCGCGAGGGCGTCGAGGACCACGAGCACGACGATCCCGGCGCCGGCGGCGACCGCGTACAGCGTGCTCACCTGCAGGAATGAGAAGGGCAGGTTCAGGGCGACGTCGCGCAGGATGCCGCCGCCGATGGCGCCGATCACCCCCACCACGACCGCACCCACCGGCCCGACGCCGAGGGACAGCGCCTTGGAGGCACCGATGGCGCCGAACATGCCCATGACGATCGCGTCGAGGACCACGAGCGGCCACACCACACGCGACAGGAGCGGCTGCACGACCATGCCGACGAGCGCACCGGCCGCCGCGACCAGCAGATACCAGTTCTCCCAGATCACGACGGGCGGCTGATTCAGCACGACGTCGCGCAGCAGACTGCCGCCGAGAGCGACGAGCAGCCCGATCACGAGCACCCCGAGCAGGTCGATGCGCTGATGACGATGCTCCGCCGCGAGGACCGCGCCCTGCACGCCGCCCAGCCCCGCGGCCAGCAACTCGGCCCAGAGCGGGACGGCGAACGGGCTCATGTCGCCACTCCTCGTCGTCGACTCGTCTCAGCGCCCGGCGCTCGCCGCGGCGTCCTCGATGACGTTCGCGACCGTCTCGGCCTGGGAGATGAACAGCGCGTGGCTCCCGGGGACGTTCGTGATCTTCGCGCCGACGCGTGAAGCCATGTGCTGCAGCATGGCCTGGTCGAACGCCTTGTCCTCCGTGGCGATGACGGCCCAGCTCGGCGTGTCGCGCCAGGCGGCGGTGGTGACGGCCTCACCGAAGACCGACATGTTGACCGGCACCTGGCTGTCGGCGAGGAACGCGGCATCCGCCTCGTCGATGTCGGCGGCGAAGCCCGCCCGGAAGTGGTCGCGGGCGAGGAAGCCGTAACCGTCCTCGCGCACGTCGATGACGAACTCGGGGGTGGCCGCGAAGCCCTCGTACTGCTGCGCCGAGGTCTCACCGGCGTCGGGGATCAGCGCCGAGACGTAAACCAGTGCGGCGACCTTCTCGTGCGTTCCCGCCTGCGTGATGACGGTGCCGCCCCAAGAGTGTCCGACGAGGACCACGGGGCCGTCCTGCTGGTCGAGAACGCGGGTCGTCGCGGCTACGTCCGCGTCGAGCGAGGTGAGCGGATTCTGCACGATCGACACGCGGTAGCCGCGTGCGGTGAGCAGGTCGTAGACGAGGCGCCATCCGGCTCCGTCGGCGAATGCGCCGTGGACGAGGACGACGTTGGTGATGCGGTCTGCAGTGGTCATGGCCTTCTTCTCTCTGGAGGGCTCCGGCGAGCCGGGATGATGTGGGGTGTAACGGCTGTGATACGCAATATATTGCATATTGTAGAGGGGAATCCAGACCAGGTTCTGGAGGGCCGATCAATGTCGGATGCCGCGGCTAGCCTGAACGCATGGCTCCACGACGTCCCGCCCCGACCGCAGCGTTCCGCTGCACCGAGTGCGGATGGACGACGGCCAAATGGGTCGGCCGGTGCGGCGAGTGCCAGCAGTGGGGCACCGTGGTCGAAGCATCGGCGCAGACCGGGATCACGGCATCCGTCACCCCCGTCACACCGACACGCAGTGCCCGTCCGATCACGCAGATCGACACACGCGAGACGCCGCGCCGAACGAGCGGCGTCGGCGAGTTCGACCGCGTGCTGGGCGGCGGCATCGTGCCGGGGGCCGCGATCCTGCTGTCGGGCGAGCCGGGCGTCGGCAAGTCCACGCTGCTCCTCGAGGTCGCCGCGCAGAGCGCCCGCGCCGGGCGGCGCGTGCTCTACGTCAGCGCCGAGGAGTCGCTGAGCCAGGTCCGCCTGCGGGCGGAACGCACAGGCGCCCTCCACGACGAGCTCTATCTCGCGAGCGAGACCGACCTCGCCACCACCCTCGGCCACGTCGACGACGTGCGGCCCGACCTCCTCATCGTCGACTCGGTGCAGACCGTCTCATCGAGTCTCATCGACGGGGCCGCCGGTCAGCCGAGTCAGGTGCGAGAGGTGGCGTCCACCCTCATCCGCGTCGCGAAGGAACGCGATCTTCCCGTCGTGCTCGTCGGCCACGTGACCAAGGACGGCCAGGTCGCGGGACCGCGCATCCTCGAGCACCTCGTCGATGTCGTCTGCCACTTCGAAGGCGACCGGCAGACCTCGCTGCGGTTCGTGCGGGCGCTCAAGAACCGCTTCGGCGCGACCGACGAGGTCGGGTGCTTCGACATGGCCGGCGACGGCATCGCCGAGGTCCCCGACCCGAGCGCGCTGTTCCTCAGCAACCGCCCCAGCGAACCGGGCACGTGCGTGACGGTCGCCCTCGAGGGGCGTCGCGCGCTGCCGGTCGAGGTCCAGGCGCTGACGCTCCACACGTCGGCCCCGAATCCCCGCCGCATCGTCAGCGGCGTCGACGGCGCCCGCGTCGCGATGGTGCTCGCCGTCCTCGAGAAGCGGGCGGGCATCAAGCTGTCCGACCAGGACGTCTACGTCTCCACGGTGGGCGGCGTGCGACTGACCGAACCGGCCGCCGACCTCGCGATCGCGCTCGCCATCGCGAGCGCCGCCACCGAGCGACCGAACCCCGCGAAGCTCGCAGCGATCGGCGAGCTCAGTCTGTCGGGTGAGATCCGGCGGGTGACGCAGCACGACCAGCGACGCTCCGAAGCCGCCCGCCTGGGGTATCGCGCCGTCATCGACGCCGGTGCCGGCACGCTGCGCGACGCCCTCGCTCAGCGTGCGCGTCATCACGCACCGCGACCGGACGATCGCCCCGACTTCTGAGCCGGTCAGGCCTCGAGGGCGGCGATCAGGTCGGCCGGGGCGGCCTGCATCGGATGCGGCCCGGCGATGTCGAAGAACACGGTCGTGATCTCCTCACCGTGGGTGCTGAGGAAGGCCCGGAGCCACGCCGGGGACTGCAGGCCGACACCGGGCGGGAGGGATGCGGGCTTGTTCGCGGCATCGCTGAAGAGCAGCAGCGCGACGTCGCCCGTCGCGGGGTCGCGGTACGTCCACACCTCACCGGCATCGCGAGGGTCGTCCCGCGCACCGGGGCGCAGCAGCGGCACGACTGTGGGGCCGTGGCGGAGCGCGAAGGCGACCGCCGCCATGTCCTGCGTCTGGAGCGCGTCAGCGAGTTGCGTGTTGCGGAACTCGAGCGGCTTCTTGTCGCGCTTCTTCCCGGCCATCCCCTCAGCCTACGGCGGCTCGCGCCGCTGTCGTGAGAACGTAAGGGGGCCCCCTCGAACTCCCCATTGGGGACTGGAGAAGTCGAGAGGGCCCATCACTCACCGGCGGCGGGGGGGGGGATCCGATCGCCACACCTCTGGGGGTCGGTGTGACTCCGTTGCTGGGGACAACGGGGAATGCCGCCGGGAGCTGCCCTCAGGCTACGCGGCGACCACAGAGCGGCGACAGGGGTGCACCCGGCGAGAACATGAGAATCCTCTCAGAATGTCTCGTGAGCGGAGGCTCCGAGCGTCACCTGATGGTGAACGAGGCGGGCTCGACGGACCCGATGCCGCCGATCGAGACCGAGAGGTTGTACCAGCCGGGAAGAGCCTTCTGCCGGTCGTCGTCGCAGGTGTCGACCGACGATCGCGTGCGATCCCAGACCAGAGGCGCCGCGCTCGTGACCGTCTGGCCGGCATCCAACTGGACGACCTGATCGCTCGGCTCGGTCTGACAGTCGGTCGACCGCCACCACGTGTCGCTCCCGCTCGTGATCTCGAAGGTCTGAGCCGCCGTCCCGACGTTGATCAGGCACGGCAGCTCGGTGTCGTTGACGAGTCGGATGGACAGCTGCGGCAACTCTCCGGTGCCGTACGAGCTCTTGTCGACGACGGCGGTCACCGTGACGTCGCCGGTCGTGCAGGCCTCCGGCGTGGGCTCGTCGTCCGCGGGCGCTCCGGTGTCGCCGTCCGCGGACGAGGTGACGCGCGGGCTCGGTGTCGCCGCGGGCGTGGGGGAACCGCTCGGGGTCGGTGCCGCGCTGGTCGCGGGGGTGGAGGATGCCGGTGCGGCGCTCGTCGGCTGCCGCGCAGCATCCGCCGACGCCCGCCAGGGCTGCCAGGCGACGACCGCGACGATTCCGCCGACGATCAGCAGGGCGAGCAGCACCACGGCGAGCCGGCGGCGCCGGTACACGGCGGGCGTCGGCCGGCGTCGGGGGGTCTGGCTGCTCACGCGTCCAGGGTACGCACGCCCTTCGCGCGCGCCCGCCCGGCGCGCCTATAACTGCTTGAGCATCCGGGTGTTGCCCAGGGTGTTGGGCTTCACGTGGGCGAGGTCGAGGAACTCCGCGACACCCTCGTCCGGGCTCCGCAGCAGCTGCGAGTAGACATCGGGGGCGACCACCTGCTCACCGATCTCGGCGAACCCGCGCCGCGAGAAGAACGGCACCTCGAACGTCAGGCAGAAGAGGCGGCGCAGCCCCAGCGCACGTGCGTTCTCCTCCAGCAGATCGACGACCGCGCCGCCGACGCCGCGATGCAGCCAGTCGTCGGCGACGATGAGCGTGCGGATCTCGCCGAGGTCCTCCCACATGACGTGCAGCGCACCGCATCCGACGAGCCGGTCGCCGGCCTCGGCGACGACGAACTCCTGGACGGTCTCGTACAGCGTGACCCGCTCCTTGCCGAGCAGGATGCGGCGCTGCACCCACGGCTCGAGGAGCTCCTGGATGCCGGGGACGTCGGAGGTCCGCGCGGGTCGCACGGTGAAGGAGGCGTCCGATCCCGTCATGCATCCCACTGTATTCGGCCCGGACCGGCGGGAACGCGCGGACCGACCCTGCGCGTGCCCCTACGCTGGACACGGAAGGGGACCTGCGTGAGTGTGCTCCGTGACTATGCCGCGGCCGTGTCGCAGCCGACGCTGCCGTTCGCCGCGGCGGCGCCGCGGTTCGATGAGGTCGTCGACGCCGACGGCACGCTGCGTCCCGCGTGGCAGGGCCTCGCGACACTCGCGCTCGGGCTGACCCGCGAGGAGCTCGACCGGGTCGACGGCGAGATCTCGCGCTTCCTCGCCGACGACGGTGTCTCCTATGCCCGGGCGGGTGCGGAGCTGCAGCCGTGGCAGCTCGATCCGATGCCGTTCGTGATGGATGCCGCGGGGTGGGCGCGCCTGGACGTCGGGCTCGCGCAGCGCGCCGAGCTCCTGAACGCGCTCCTCGCCGACCTCTACGGACCGCAGGTCGTGCTGCGCGAGCGCATCGTCCCGGCCGCGGTCGTCCTCGGCCACGCCGGCTTCGTCCGCGCGATGGCGCGCTGCCCCGACGACACCCCGCCGCCCGACCTGCTGCTGTCGGCGACCGACCTCGGGCGTGACGCAGCCGGCGAGTGGCACGTGCTCGCGGACCGCGTGCAGGCACCGTCGGGCCTCGGGTACGCCGCCGAGAACCGACGTGTCATCTCCCAGGTGCTGCCGGACCTGCTGGACCAGGGTGCCCTGCACCGGATGGACCCGTACTTCGCGGCTCTCCGAGCCGCACTCCTCGCGGCGGCGCCCGAGGGTGTCACTGCGCCGCGCATCGTCGTCCTCTCCCCCGGCCCGCTCTCCGAAACAGCCTTCGATCAGGCGTTCCTTGCGAATGCGCTCGGTTTCCCGCTGGTGCAGGGCAGCGACCTCGTCGTGCGCGACGGGGCGGTGTGGATGAAGCCCGCCCAGTGGCCGGCCCGCGCGCCCCGCGAACGCGTCGACGTCATCCTGCGGCGCGTCGACGCCGAGTGGTGCGACCCCCTTGAGCTGCGCTCGGGGTCGCGGCTCGGTGTCGCGGGCCTCGCCGAGGCGGTGCGCCGCGGGCGCGTGCGCGTCGTCAACGGGCTGGGCGCCGGTGTGCTCGAGAACCCTGCCCTCCTCCCCTACCTGCCGGCGGTGTGCGAGCGCCTGCTCGGCGAGCAGCTGCGCCTTCCCTCGGTGCCCGCGTGGTGGCTCGGCGACGCCGAGGCCCGCGCCGAGGCCGTCGGCCGCCTCGAGGCCGGCGATCCCGCCCTCGAGCTCTTCCATATCGACGACCCGCGCCGCGCGCTCGACGCCGCCGACCCCGGGGTCCGCGCCCGTATCGACCGCGATCCCCACCACTTCGCGGCCGTCGAGAAGCTGCACCTGTCGCAGGTTCCGGTGTGGGATGCCGGGGGCGCGGCATCCGCTCTGCCCGTCACCCTACGGGGTTTCGCGATCCGGTTCGGCTCGACGTACCGTCCGCTCGTCGGTGGCCTGGCGACGGTGCGGAGCGCCCCCGAGGCGGCGCCCCGGACGAAGGACGTCTGGGTCCTGAAGTCGGACGAGAACGATCCCGATCAGGGGATCGCGGACGTGGCATCCCTGCCGACGACACGGAGCGACCCGACCCTCGCACCGCGTGCCCTCTCGGACCTGTTCTGGACGGGCCGTTACGCGGAGCGCGCGGAGGACCTGCTGCGGCTGGTCATCGCGACGCAGGCAGCGCTCGATCAGCCCGGTGCGCACACGGCGGAGCGGGCGGCCGAGAGTGTGCGGGTGCTCCTCGCGGCGCTCGACACCCTCGCGGGGACCCGGGCGTCCGACCCCGAGGCGGAGTTCCGCTCGCTGCTGCTCGACGCCTCCCGTCCGGGCTCGGCGGCGCACTCCATCGCCCGGCTGCGCGACGCGATGGAGGGGGTGCGCGACCAGCTGTCGGGTGACACCTGGCGGGTCTTCTCGAACATCGACCGTGCCGTGCGCGCGCTGCGGGGCGCCCCGCATCCGCACCGCACCGCCGAGTCCGCCGGTCGCATGCTCGCCTCGATGCTGTCGCTCTACGGTGTGACGGCGAACATGATCCGCGACCCCGGATGGCACATGATGGAGGCCGGTCGCTACCTCGAACGCGGTCTGCAGCTGACGACGCTGCTGTCGTCGGCGCTGTCGGCCAGTCGCGGTCCGCGCACCGATCGCGAAGTCCTCGAATCGCTGCTGCTCTCGGCCGAGAGCGTCGTGACGCACCGGCGCCGCTACCGCGGAGCGATGCGGGCGGCCGACGTCGCCGAGCTGCTGCTGCTCGACCGCGGCAACCCGCGTTCTCTCGCCTTCTCGCTGCAGACCCTGCGCGAGCACCTCGCTGCTCTGCCGGCCTCGACCGGCTCGTCACGGGCCGAACGACTGCTCGACCAGCTCGAGACGGGGCTCGCCGAGGTCGAGGTGCTCGAGATGACCGCCGTCGTCGGCGGACGTCGCGAGCGTCTCGCGGATGGCCTCGACAGCATCCGCGCGCAGCTCGAGCAGCTGTCCGACGCGATCGCCGACCTGCACTTCGAGGCCGGTCCACCCGCCGTCTCGATCACGGAGCTGTCGCTCATCGAGCTGACGGGGGCGCGCGCATGACCCGGTACCGGGTGTGGCACCGCACCGCGTACACGTACAGCGACGCCGTGCAGGACAGCATCGGCCAGTTCCACCTGCGCCCGCGCGACCTGCCGTGGCAGCGGATCGCCGAGGCGGAGGTCACCGTGGATCCGGCCCCCGGGGACGTGTCGCCGCGCACCGACTGGTTCGGCAACTCGTCGACCTACTTCCACGTGACCGACCCGCACGAGGCGCTGACGATCGAGGCGACGAGCGAGGTGGCCGTCGCGGTGCCCGAGTACGACGCCGAGGCCCTCGCGCAGCCGTGGGAGCTCGCGCGGCCGCTGCGGCATCCCGACCTCCCCGGTGCGGTCGAGGCGACCGAGTACGCGCTCGAGTCCGCCCGCGCCGCGCACGATGAGGCGGCGTACGCGTACGGCGCGGATTCGCTCACCCCGGGCCGGCCCATCGGCGAGGCGGCGACCGATCTCATGCAGCGGGTCTTCCGCGACTTCGATTACGACAAGACGGCGACCACCGTGACGAGCACGGTCGCAGATGCGATGACCAAACGCGCCGGCGTCTGCCAGGACTTCGCCCACGTCGCCCTCGCCTGCCTGCGCACCCACGGGGTGGCCGCCCGGTACGTGTCGGGATACCTCGCGACGCAGCCGCCGCCCGGCAAGGAACGCGTGTTCGGCGCGGACGCGTCGCACGCCTGGCTCGCCGTATGGCTGCCCGGGGCCGACCAGTGGCTGGCGATCGACCCGACCAACAACCAGTGGGCGAACGACCGCTACGTCACCGTCGCCTGGGGCCGCGACTACGGCGACGTCTCCCCCGTGACCGGCATCATCTTCACGGAGGCCAAGACCTCGACCCTGCGCGTGCAGGTCGACGTCGCCCCGCTCGACTGACCCTTGCCGTGCGTGCGCGGATGCAACAGATCCGCCCCGACACCCCGGCGTGACACGAGCGGATGCCGCGGGTCGCCCGGCATCCGTTGCATCCGCTGACGCGGGTCAGTTCTGGGGGTCCCCCAGCGGCAGCACATGCGAGCCGAAGTCGAGGATCGTGTAGCGCCCGCACGCGACCGGGGTCGCGGCGAGGGGCGACAGTCCGGCGGGCAGCTCGTAGGGCGCGTCGGCGGCGCCCTCGACGAGGAACGTCACCGGCCCGAGACGCTCGCCGCGGTTCACGAGCCAGTCGTACGGGCGCAGGGTGTGGTCGACCTGCACGAGCTGCGACGGGTCGGCGAGTGCGAGCTTCGGCGCGCGCACGGTCCAGAACTGCCCGGCGCCGGTCCGGCCGGACTGCTCGACCCAGCGAGTGACACAGGCGAGATCGGCGTCGCCTCGACCGGCGGCAGCCGCCGCGAGCGGCACCGCGACCACACCCGCGAGTGCGAGCGCGCCGGCCGTCGCCACCCCCACCGCGCGCGGGACCGACACCGGCGGCGGCGCCACCGCGAGCACGAGGATCGGCAGGAACACCCACGGCTGCAGGTACCGATCGGCATCCGTCCCGGCGACGACGACCAGGAGCGTCGCCGCGACCGGTGCCGCGACCGCGATCGCGCACACCGCAGCGACCGCCGCATCGCGACGGCGCCATGCGCGCATCCCGACCACGCCGCAGGTGACGAGGAGCGCGAGAACCGCGACGGACCAGAGGACCCCGTCCCAGCGCCCGATGGTCCCGCCGATCGCGCCGGCGACGTGCGCCAGCGCGGCATCCGCCTGATCCGGCCTCAGATACTGGCCGCCCGCGGCGACGATGTTCCCCGCAAAGGGCGCGCGGCCGAGGTAGCCGATCGCCGCACCGATGAGCACCGCCCCGGCGACCGACGAGGCCGTCCGCGGCGCGAGGCGACGACCGCACAGGAGGATGCCGACAATTCCGACGACCGGCAGGACGCACCACACCACGAACAGCGGATTCGTGAGCGTCGACACCGCGGCGACGACGACGATCCCCGCGAGCACCCGCCGCACCGGAGCGCCGTCGAGGAGGCGCCGCACCAGCCCGGCGACGACGAGTGTGGCGACGACCGTGGCCGAGTAGTACGTCGTCGTCGCGGTCAGCAGTGCGAGGTGGAGCCCCGGCATCCCCGCCGGCCCTTCGAGGAGGATGAGTCCGACGAACGCCGCGAACGCGAACACCGCTCCCCGCACGGCACCTGCGCGTCGCCGGCCGGCGACGAGGCGGATGCCGCCGTACACGGCGAGCAGGTTCACGACGGCGTTGAGCGTGAGGGTCGCGGCGGTCCCGAAACCGAAGAGCGACAGCCCGGCGTACACCGCGGTCTCAGGCAGGAACAGCACGGGCGACAGTGCCCAGTCCTGCGGATCGCCGCGACGCAGGGAATCCGCCATCAGTGCGACGACGACCGAGTCACCGTCGCGGTAGAGCAGCCAGGAGCTCGTCGACGCGACCACCGCGACGGCGACCAGCGCGAGCGCGAGCGCGGCGACCCACCCGGCGACCTCCGCCGCGCCGCGCCGTCGCACCGCCCTCACCTGCGTCATCCCGGCCCGCGTCATCACCGCTCAGCACACCAGATCCGCACCGGCGGCACCAGTCGGCGCGTGCACGGATGCAATGGATCTGACCCGACACGCCCAGCCGCGGCGAGCGGATGCCGGGTGTCGCCCGGCATCCATCGCATCCGCGAACGCGACGAGCGCCGCGGAACACCCTCCGCTCAGCCCAAGAACCCCCGCAGCAGCGCCTCGGATCCGGCGAGGTGGTCGAGCACGGCGGCCTCGGCGGCGTCGGGCTTGCCGGCGAGGATCGACGCCACGATCCGCTCGTGCTGCGCGTCGGAGTGCTCGATGTTGCGGGGCAGCAGGGGGAACGTGTCGAGCCACGCGTTCACCCGCGCCCGGTTCTCGACGATCAGAGGCAGCAGCGACGGGATGCCGCTGGCCTCCGCGATCGCGAGGTGCAGCAGCGAGTCGAGCCGGCGGTACTCCCCCTCGTCGGCTCCGACGGTCGCGTGATGCCGCTGCTCGAGCGCGGTGCGCGCGGCATCCGTCAACGCCAGCGAGGCCGCGGCGCGCGCCGCACCCGCCTCGAGCACGCGCCGCAGGCCGAGGACGTCGTCGAGCTCGGCAGCGTCGACGGGACCGGTCGGCACCGGCAGCAGATCGGCGACGAACGTGCCGCCGTACCGGCCGCGACGCCGCACGACGTACCCCGCATCGGCGAGCTCGCCGATCGCTTGTCGCACGGTGTCGCGGCTCACGCCGTAGCGCTCGGCGAGGTCGCGCTCGGAGGGAAGGGACTCCCCCGGCGCGACGACGCCGAGCCGCACGGTCTGAACGAGGCGGGCGACGGTGTCCTCGAGCGCGTTGCCACCGCGCACCGGCCTGTAGACGGTGCGGCCGAGGTCGGGCGGCGACGCGGCGCGGGTCACAGCGGAGTCACGTAGGCGTTCGTGATGCCGCCGTCGACGACGAAGGCGTTCGCGGTGATGAACGAGGCGTCGTCCGAGGCGAGGAAGGCGACGGCCGCGGCCATCTCCTCGGGCTCGGCGAAGCGCCCCATGGGCACGTGCACGAGGCGGCGCTGCGCGCGCTCGGGGTCCTTGGCGAACAGCTCCCGCAGCAGCGGCGTGTTCACCGGTCCCGGGCAGAGCGCGTTGACGCGGATGCCCTGCCGGGCGAACTGCACGCCGAGCTCGCGGGTCATCGCGAGGACGCCGCCCTTCGACGCGGTGTACGAGATCTGCGAGGTGGCCGAGCCGAGCAGCGCGACGAACGACGCCGTGTTGATGATCGAGCCCTTGCCCGCCGGCACCATGTGGCGCAGCGCCGCGCGGGAGCAGAGGTAGACGCTCTTGAGGTTGACGTCCTGCACCTTGTCCCACGCGGGCAGCTCGGTCGTCTCGATCGAGTCGTCGTCGGCGGGCGAGATGCCGGCGTTGTTGAAGGCGATGTCGACCGAGCCGAGGTCGGCGGCGACGCCGTCGAAGAGCGCGTCGACGGATGCCTGGTCTGCGACGTTCACCTGGCGGAAGACGCCGCCCACCTCGTCGGCGGCCTTCTGGCCGGTCACCGGGTCGAGGTCGGCGATGACGACGCGGGCGCCCTCGGCGGCGAAGCGGCGGGCGGTCGCGAGGCCGATGCCGCTGGCACCGCCGGTGATGATGGCGACGCGGTCGCGCAGGCGCTGGGTGAGGTCCATTCGGGAGGTCCTTCCGGTCAGGAGGTGGCGTAGAAGACGTTCTTGGTCTGGGTGAAGTGCTCGGCGGCATCGGGCCCGAGTTCGCGGCCGAGGCCCGAGGCCTTCATGCCGCCGAACGGGGTCGCATACCGGACCGACGAGTGCGAGTTGACCGACAGCACACCGCTGCGCACTCCACGGGAGACGCGGATACCGCGCCCCAGGTCGCGGGTCCAGATCGAGCCGGCGAGCCCGTAGACGGTGTCGTTCGCGAGGGCGATCGCGTCGGCCTCGTCGTCGAACGGCAGCACGGCGACGACGGGCCCGAAGACCTCCTCCTTCGCGATGCGGTCGTCCCGTCCGGCGAGGACGACGGTCGGCGCGAACCAGAAGCCGTCGCCGCCGGGGGCGGACCCGCGGAACGCGACGTCCGCGCCGTCGACGTAGGACGCGACGCGGTCGCGTTGCGCGGCGGAGATGAGCGGTCCCATCTCGGTGCCCTCGTCGTTCGGGTCACCGACGCGCCAGGCGGCGACGGCGGGTTCGACGAGTTCGAGGAACCGGTCGTAGACGGAGCGCTCGACGAGCAGACGGCTGCGGGCGCAGCAGTCCTGACCCGCGTTGTCGAACACCGATCCGGGGACGGCCGCGGCGGCCGCCTCGAGGTCGGCGTCGGCGAAGACGACGTTCGCACTCTTGCCGCCGAGCTCCAGGGTCACGGGCTTGAGCTCTCGCGCGCATCCCGCGGCGACCTGCGTGCCGACGCGGGTCGATCCGGTGAAGACGACCTTGTGCACGTCGGGATGCGTCACGAACCGCTCACCGACGACGGGACCGGCTCCGGGGATGACGGTGAAGACCCCGTCGGGCAGCCCCGCCTCGAGGGCGAGGTCGCCGAGGCGCATCGCCGTCAGCGGCGTGAGCTCGGCCGGCTTCAGGACGACGGCATTCCCCGCGGCGAGCGCCGGCGCGAACCCCCACGAGGCGATCGTCATCGGGAAGTTCCACGGCACGATGATCCCGACCACGCCATAGGGCTCGTGATAGGTCACGTCGAGACCCCCGGCGACGGGGATCTGACTGCCGATCAGGCGTTCCGGCGCACCCGCGTAGTAGTTGAGCACCTGCGCGACGTGCGATGCCTCCCACCGGGCCGACGAGATCGGATGCCCCGCCTCGAGCACCTCGAGCTGGGCGAGCTCCTCGACGTGGTCCTCGACGACGCGCGCGAAGTTCCGCAGCGCGTCGGCACGGGCGACGGGCGCGAGCTCGGCCCACGCGCGCTGCGCACGGACGGCGCGGGCGATCGCGGCATCCGTCTCCTCCACCGAGGCGAGTTCGACGTCGCGCACCGCGGCGCCGGTGGCGGGGTTCAGGACGGTGAAGACGCTCACGCGGCGACCCCCCGGTGCGCGGCGGCGTAGGCGTCGGCCGCGGCGACCAGCCCGAGGAACAGGCGCCGGTCGGCGGAGTTCTCCTCGGGGTGCCATTGCACCGCGACGAGGTAGTCGTCGCCGGGCGCCTCGAAGGCCTGCACGAGTCCGTCGTCCGTCCGGGCGGTGGCGACGAGTCCTTCGCCGAGACGATCGATGCCCTGGTGGTGGTAGCTGTGCACCGTGTACGGACCGGCGCCGACAAGGCCGGCGAGCGTGGTCTCGGCATCCACCTCGACGGTGTTCTCGGCGAACACGCCGCCGCCGATCTTGTACCGCTCGGTGCCGAGCGCCTCGGGCAGGTGCTGGTGAAGCGTGCCGCCGTACGCGACGTTGATGAGCTGCAGCCCGCGGCAGATGCCGAACACCGGCATGCGGCGCTCGCGGGCTCCCGCAAGGAGGGCGAGCTCCCACTCGTCGCGGTCCGCGCGGGCAGGGTCGGTGAGCGGATGCCGGGGCGCCCCGTACAGCTCGGGCTGGACGTCGAGCCCGCCGGTGAGGATGAGCCCGTCGAGGCCGTCGAGCACCGCCGCGGCGGCCGCCTGAGCCGACGGCTGGGGCGGCAGCAGGACGGCGACGCCGCCCGACGCGGTCACGGCGTCGAAGTACTGCTGCGGCAGAAAGCTGGCACGGACGTCCCAGACTCCCTGCGTCGCGCGCTCGAGATAGGTGGTCAACCCGATGACGGGACGGCGACCGCCCGTCGGGTCAGAGGCGTTCGAAGCCACGGATGCGCTCCCAGTCGGTCACGGCGGCGTCGAAGGCGAGGACCTCGACGCGAGCCTGGTGCAGGTAGTGGGCGACGACGTCCTCACCGAAGGCGGCCCGGGCGATCTCGGACTTCTCGAAGAGGTCTGCCGCCTCGCGGAGCGTCGTCGGCAGGTGCTCGACATCGGAGTCGTAGGCGTTGCCGGTGAGCGGGGCGGGCAGCTCGAGCTCGTTCTCGATGCCGTACAGGCCGCCCGCGATGATCGCCGAGATCGCGAGGTACGGGTTCACGTCGCCGCCGGGCACGCGATTCTCGACGCGCAGCGACGAGCCCTTCCCGACGACGCGCAGTGCGCACGTGCGGTTGTCGACGCCCCACGCGATGCCGGTCGGGGCGAACGAGCCCTTGGCGAAGCGCTTGTACGAGTTGATCGTCGGCGCGTAGAGCAGCGTGAACTCGCGAAGGGTGGCGAGGATGCCCGCGATCCAGTGCTGCATGAGCGGGCTGAATCCGTGCTCACCGTCGCCGGCCATGACGGCCTCGCCGTCCTCGCCGCGCACGGAGAGGTGGATGTGGCAGCTGTTGCCCTCGCGCTGGTCGAACTTCGCCATGAAGGTGAGCGATTTGCCGTGCGCGTCGGCGATCTCCTTCGCCCCGTTCTTGTAGATCGTGTGCTGGTCGGCGGTCTCGAGCACCTCCGCGAAGCGGAACGCGATCTCCTGCTGGCCGTCGTGGCACTCGCCCTTGACGCCCTCGCAATAGAGGCCGGCGCCCTCCATGCCGCGGCGGATGTCGCGCAGCAGCGGCTCGAGCCGGGTGGTGGCGAGCAGGTTGTAGTCGACGTTGTAGTCGGTGGATGCCTGGAGTCCGACGTAGCGCTTGGCCCAGGCATCCCGGAACGAGTCGTCGAAGACGATGAACTCGAGCTCCGTGCCGGAGTAGGCGACGAGGCCCCGGTCGGCGAGACGCTGCCGCTGGGCGTTCAGGATGCCGCGCGGCGACTGCGCGACGGCGCCGCCGCGCACGTATTCGAGGTCGGCCATGACGAGCGCCGTGGCCGGCTGCCACGGGATGCGGCGGAGGGTCGCCATATCGGGGCGCAGGACGAGGTCGCCGTAGCCCTTGTCCCAGCCCGACATCGCGTACCCGTCGATCGTGTTGAGGTCGACATCCACCGAGAGCAGGTAGTCGCACACCTCCGCGCCGTGGCCGGCGACCTCGTCGAGCCAGAACCTGCCTGCGACGCGCTTGCCGACCAGGCGTCCCTGCGCGTCGGGGAAGGCGACGATCACCGTGTCGATCTCATCCTTGGCAATCGCGTCGGCGAGCTCGTCCACCGTCAGATTTCCGGGCATCCGTCATCCTTCCGTCGTGCGCTGGTCGGGTCTGTAACGAGAACGCTACATGCCAAAGGTAGACACGGCATACCAATAGACGCCACACTCATCCGCAAGGCGTGAGCCAGCGCGCCGACCCGACGGCGCCCTGCCGCGCCGACCGCAGCCAGGAGGTCTCATGACGAATCCGAGCACCACTCCCCCCGCCACCGGCGGTGTCCGCTACACCCGCGCCGAGGACGGCTACTTCGAGAAACGCACGCTGAAGCGCTCCGCAGGTGTGTGGGGGCTCTGGGGCCTCGCGGTCGCCGCCGTCATCTCGGGCGACTTCTCGGGCTGGAACTTCGGCATCGGCTTCGCCGGATTCGGCGGCATGCTCATCGCCTTCGCTGTGCTCGTGCTCATGTACTACGGCCTGACCTTCTCGATCGGCGAGATGGCGGCCGCGATGCCGCACACCGGCGGCGCCTACTCGTTCTCGCGCTCGGCGATGGGCCCCTGGGGCGGCCTGGCGACCGGCCTCGCCGAGACGATCGAGTACGTCGCCACGACCGCGGTGGTCGTGTACTTCTCGGGCCAGTACGCCGACTCGGCGCTGTCGCTGCTGACCGGCGTCAGCCTGCCCCCGTGGCTGTGGTGGGTCATCCTCTACGCGCTGTTCATCGCCCTCAACGCCGCCGGTGCCGCCGTCTCGTTCGGCTTCGCGATCGTCGTCTCGATCATCTCGATCGGGATCATCGTCGTCTTCGGCGTCATGGCGCTCGTCTCGGGAGCCTTCAGCTGGGACGCCCTGTGGGACATCGCCCCCAACCCCGACGCGTTCGCCTCATCGACGTTCCTCCCCGAGGGCATCGGTGCGGTCCTGCTCGCGCTGCCGTTCGCGATGTGGTTCTTCCTCGGCATCGAGGAGCTGCCGCTCGCCGCGGAGGAGTCGCACAACCCTGCCCGTGACATCCCGCGCGCCGGCCTCTGGGCCCGCGGCACGCTCATCGTCACGGGTCTGATCGTGCTGTTCCTCAACACCGGCGTGCTCGGCGCCGAGGTGACGGGCGGCTCGGTCGAACCACTCCTCGACGGCTTCAAGGCGTTCCTGCCGGATCAGGCCGCCGCGATCCTGTCCCTTCTCGCCCTCATCGGCCTGCTGGCCTCGCTCATGGGCATCATGTTCGCCTACGGGCGCAACATGTACTCGCTGTCCCGCGCCGGGTACTACCCGCGCTGGCTGTCCCTCACGGGCAAGCGCCAGACGCCGTGGGTGGCGCTCACCTTCGGCGCCGTTCTGGGCTTCATCGCGCTCGTCATCCTGCAGGCTGCCGGCGGCGACGCCAGCCCGGCCGGTGCGATCGTCCTGAACATCGCCGTGTGGGGCGCGGTGCTCGCGTACTTCCTGCAGATGGTGTCGTTCATCATCCTGCGTCGGAAGTTCCCGAACGCCGAGCGTCCGTACAAGAGCCCGTGGGGCCTGTTCGGCGCCTACTCCGCGGCGATCATCGCGGCGATCGTGTTCGTCGGCCTGCTGTTCAACCCGGCCTACCTGCTCGCGATCGTGGCGATCATCATCGTCTACGTCGTGATCTTCATCGGGTTCGCCGTCTACGGTCGCACCCGCCTCGTCCTGTCTCCCGAGGAGGAGTACGCGCTCTCCGGCGGTCTGCACGGCGACCCGCAGCGCGAGGGCTACGACGCCATGGAGAAGGACGTCTTCGGCGATCGTCGCTCCTGATCGACCCGGACGGGCCGGGCGCTGCTGAGGGCGCGCCCGGTCCGTTCGCACGTCCGGGCGTGTTCGCGGATGCAACAGATCGCGCACGACACGCGGGTGACGGCGACGCGGATGCCGGGTGTCGCCCGGCATCCGTTGCATCGGCGGACGCGGGCCGCCGTTGAACGCGGTCCACCCCCAGGCCCGGCCGACCCCGGGACTAGGGTGTGGGCATGAGCCACGCCGGAGCGGGGATGCCCCTGCGCGACTATCGGATCCACCGCTACGTGAACGCGTTCTGCCCGACGTGCCACGAGGAGGACCCGGACCGTCCGCTGAGCGAGGTGCGCAGGCTGTCGGGGTGGCTCGCCGACCGCGACGGCACCGTCTGGCTGGAACGCGGATGCCCCGATCACGGCCTCGTGCGCACGCTCTACGACGAGTCGGCCGAGATCCTCACCTACCTCGAGCAGTGGACCGCGCCGACGAAGGTGCACGGTCCCGACACGACGGGCAACTTCAAGCCGGTGCCCTCGGCGTACGAGGACGGTCTGCCGCAGATGCAGACCCAGCACACCTGCATCCTCCTCGAGGACCTGCTCGACCACTGCAACCTCAAGTGCCCGACCTGCTTCGCGGAGTCGAGCCCCGCCGCCTCCGCCATCGCACCGCTCGCCGAGGTGCTCGCCTCCGTCGACGCGCGACTCGTGAAGGAGAACGACCGCATCGACGTGCTCATGCTGTCGGGCGGCGAACCGACCCTCTACCCGTGGCTCGAGCAGCTCCTCGAGCATCTCGTCGCCCGGCCGATCGTCCGCATCCTGCTGAATTCGAACGGCCTCCGCATCGCGCAGGACGACGCCTTCGTCGAGGTGCTGAAGAAGCACCGCGAGCGGGTCGAGGTCTACCTGCAGTACGACGGCGAATCGGCCGCGGCATCCGCCTTCCACCGCGGCGCCGACATCCGCCGGTTCAAGGAGCGCGCGATCGAACGGCTGTCGGATGCCGGGGTCTTCACCACGCTGACGATGACGGCGACCCTCGGGGTCAACGACGGCGAGATCGGCGCGGTCATCCGCCGCGCGATGGCGACACCGTTCGTCGGCGGCGTGACGGTCCAGCCGGTGTTCGGCTCGGGACGCTCGTCGGGCATCGACCCCATCGACCGCCTCACGCACACCGGCGTGCTGAACCGACTCGGGCCGCAGACCGACGGCGAGGTCACCTGGCGCGACCTGACCGCGCTGCCGTGCAGCCACCCGCACTGCTGCTCGGTCGGCTACCTGCTGAAGGACGACGCCGGCGAGTGGAAGTCGCTCGTCGGCCTCATCGGCCACGAGCGGTTGAAGGACTTCCTCGACCTGCAGCCCGACATGATCGCGAACCGCATCGCCGACAGCAACGTGAACAAGGCGATCCGCGAGGTGGTGAAGGGGTCGCTCCTCGACCTGCTGAGCGAGCAGTCGTCGCTGTCGCATCCGTCCATGAGCTCGATCTGGCGCGACATCTGCCAGAACTGCGACCTCGGGATCGGGACCCTCGCGACCCTGGCCGCATCGAAGCTCCCGGGCCAGCATGCGCGGCTGCGCAAGATGATGGGCGAGCGGGTGCTGCGGATCACGGTGAAGCCGTTCATGGACATCAACACGATGATCGAGGAACGGCTCACGCAGTGCTGCGTGCACGTCGCGACGGTCAACGAGTCGACCGACGCGCACCAGTGCGCCCCGTTCTGCGCCGTGCAGGCGTGGGCGCCCCTCGGCCGCACCCGCCTGTCGACCGCGACGGGCGGCCGGCGTCAGATCCCGGTGAGCGTGTCGTGAGCACCGCCGGGTTCGGGCACCTCAATCAGCGCGACGAGACCGTCGCCGATCCGGTCGCGCCGTTCGACCCGCTGCGGCTGTGCGTGTTCGCGACGATCGCCGCGATCGCCGCCGTCACGGGTCCCCTCGCGGTCGCCGTCTTCGCCGGTGTCGCCATCGCCGGGTACGCGCGCGCACGGCGTGCGGGACTGCTCCGATCGCGATGCAAGCTCGGCGACACCCGCCTCGTCCTGGCGTACCTGTGCGTGCTCGGGGTTCTCGCCCTGGCGGCGATCCCGCTGTGGGTCATGCTCTGGATGCGGCTGCTGGGCTGACCCGTGTTCCCGCTGCTGAGCGACCTCGCCCCCTGGCTCCCGCCCATCGACACGCACGCCGTGTTCGTGGGCCTCGGGCTGCTCGCCGCGGGGGTCGTCTTCCTCGTCGAGAAGCGCCGTCGCGGCGTCACCGACCCGCGGATCGCCTATCTCGTGCTCGGGGCGCTCGTCGGCGCGGCCGTGCTCTCGCGGCTCGGGACCTGGGCGCAGCACCTCGATCCGTCGAAGAACCTGTCACTCATCGACCAGCTCGCCTACGGCAACGCGTCGATGCTGTCGGCGCTCGTCGGCGCCTGGCTCGGGGTGCACGTCGCCAAACGCATCGCGCGCTACCCCGACCGCTCCGGCGACCTCTTCGCCCCGGCCGTCGCGCTGGCGATGGCGATCGGCCGGATCGGATGCCTCCTCACCGAGCAACCCGGAACCCCGACCGGCGGCGGATGGGGCATCGTCCTCGACCCGGCCGCAGCCGCACGCGTCGGGGCGCCCGCGGGCGTGCCGCTGCACCCGAGCTTCGTGTACGAGATCGTCTTCCATGCGGTCGCCTTCGCGCTGCTCTGGTTCTGGCTGCGCCACCGGCCCATCGCGCCGGGCGAGACCCTGACGCTGTACATCGCGGCGTACGCGGTGTTCCGCTTCGCCGTCGAGTTCGTCCGCGGCAACGAGGTCGCCTGGCTCGGTCTCACCCGGCCGCAGCTGTTCCTCGCCGTGACGATCCCCCTGCTGTTCGCCCGCCTCGCCTGGATGGCCGCGCGCGGGCGGCTCCGCCTCAGTGAGACCCCGCCGATCGGAAGGATGGCCGCCGATGTCCCCCGAACCTGATCGTCCCGAGGACGCCGACCCGACGCCTCCCCCGCAGGACGGCACACCGGCCGCGCCGCCGCCGGTGCCGCCCTCCGTTCCGGGTGGCGACGCCGCCGGGCAGCCGCCGACCGGTCCGCCGTACCCGACACCCCCGCAGGCGGGTCCGCCCTACCCGACGCCGCCGTATCCCGGCGCCCCCGGGATCTCGCCCGAACCGCCGGGCTATGCGGCGCCCGCCGGACCACGGCCTCGGAGCTTCGGCGCCGGCGTCGGGATCGGCACCGGCATCGGATGCGGGGCCTACCTCCTCGGCGGACTGCTCGCGATCGGACTGATCTCCGTCGGTCTCATCGGCTTCCTGATGCCGTTCGTGATCATCGCCGTCGTCGGCATCGCGCTGATGTTCTCGCCACGGACCCGCCCGATCGGCACCGGCATCCTCATCGTCACCGCCGCCGCGTGGATCCTCGTCCTCGGCCCATGCGTCGCACTGCTCGCCCCCGGCGGCTTCACCTGATCGCCCCCGCTCGCGGATGCAACACATCCGACGCGACACCCCGGCGACGGTGACGCGGATGCCGGGTGCCGCCCGGCATCCGTTGCATCCGCTGACAGCGGCTCACAGCGGGAGTCGCAGGCAGACGAGCTGTGCGCGCGACTCCCAGGACGGCGCCTCGACGAAGCCCTGCCGCCCGTAGAGCGCGAGGGCGTCCGTTCGCCAGTCCCAGACCGAGAGCCGCAGCCCCGTCGCACCGAGGGCGCGCGCACGTTCCGCGGCATCGGCCAGCAGAGCAGACCCTGCGCCGGATCGACGACCCGTCGGGGCGACCCACAGGCGCTTGAGCTCGACGTCGCTCCCCGCGCGGTGCGTCACTGCCATCCCGATGGCCGCCCTTTCGCGCTCCGCGACGAGGACATCGGCTCCGTCGAAGGACATGGCGGGGTCACGCACTTCGACCGCGTATCGCTCGGGCAGAGGTCCGGGCTCGGCGAGCCCCTGCTCGACCTTCTCCCGCTCGGTCTGTGCGTGATACGCCGCCAGCATCGAGGCGACCGCGGCCAGGTCGGGCCCGTCAAGATGTGCCGGGCGAACGGTGACGGATGCGCGCACCCTCCCATCCTGCCCGCTCGCGACGCGGGCGCGCGGTTGAATGGACGGATGCGCTGGACCCTCCGCCCCTCGACCCCCGACGACGCGAGCTGGATCGCCGAGCTGCGCGCGGTGGTCCTGCGCCCGGATCTCGAGCGACTCGGCCGGTACGACCCGACTCGCGTGCGGCAGCGGTTCCTCGACGCCTTCGACCCCGCGCTGACCCGCATCATCGTCGTCGACGGAGCGGATGCCGGGTCGATCGCCGTCCGCCCCGCCTCCGACGGCACCTGGCTCGAGCACTTCTACCTCGCCGCGCACCTGCAGGGCGCCGGGATCGGCACGGACGTCCTCGAGGCGACGCTCGCGGAACACCACCCGCTCCCCTGGCGCCTCAACGTGCTGCAGGGCAGCCCGGCCCGGCGGCTGTACGACCGCCGCGGCTTCGCGCTCGACAGCGAGGACGAGGTCGACGTCTTCCTCGTGCGCCGCGCCTGAACGACGAAGGGGTCGGATGCCTCTCGGCATCCGACCCCTGTCGTTCGTGTCGCTTACGACCCGGCGATGATGTCCGGGCTCGCGGTGATCTCACCCGCGGCGCCGACGCCGACCGCTTCGCGGCCTTCCTGGCGCGTGGTGGCGAAGACGAAGCGGCCGTTCTCGGTGTCGACCTTCACGTGGTCGCCGGCGTTCAGCTCGCCGCGCAGGATCCGCTCGGAGAGCTGGTCCTCGACCTCGCGCTGCATCGCGCGGCGCAGCGGCCGGGCACCCAGCGTCGGGTCGAACCCGATCTCGATGAGGCGGTCCTTCGCGTCGTCGGTCAGCTCCACCGTCATGTCACGGTCGAGCAGACGCTCGCTGAGGCGCTTCGTGAAGAGCGTCACGATCTGGCGCAGCTCGTCCTTGTTGAGCTGCGGGAAGACGATGACGTCGTCGACACGGTTGAGGAATTCGGGCTTGAAGTGGCGCTTCAGCTCCTCGTCGACCTTGCCCTTCATCCGCTCGTAGGTCGTCTGCGAGTTGCCCTCGACCTGGAAGCCGACGGGACCACCGGCGATCGCCGACGAACCGAGGTTCGTCGTCATGATGATCACGGTGTTCTTGAAGTCGACCACGCGGCCCTGACCATCGGTCAGGCGACCCTCTTCGAGGATCTGCAGCAGCGAGTTGAAGATGTCCGGGTGAGCCTTCTCGATCTCGTCGAACAGGACGACGGAGAACGGCTTGCGGCGCACCTTCTCGGTGAGCTGGCCGCCCTCTTCGAAGCCGACGAATCCGGGAGGGGCGCCGAACAGGCGCGAGACCGTGTGCTTCTCACCGAACTCCGACATGTCGAGGGAGATCAGCGCACCCTCGTCGTCGAAGAGGAACTCGGCGAGCGCCTTGGCGAGCTCGGTCTTACCGACACCCGTGGGTCCGGCGAAGATGAACGAGCCCGACGGACGGTTCGGGTCCTTGAGGCCGGCACGCTGACGGCGGATCGTGCGCGAGAGGGCCGCGATGGCCTCCTCCTGACCGATGACGCGCTGGTGCAGGGCCTTCTCCATGAAGACGAGACGGCTGGTCTCCTCCTCGGTGAGCTTGAAGACCGGGATGCCGGTGGCCTGAGCCAGAACCTCGGCGATCAGACCCTCGTCGACGACCGCGTGCGACGCGACGTCACCCGAGCGCCACTGCTTCTCGAGGCGCAGACGCTCGGCCAGGAGCGACTTCTCCTCGTCGCGCAGGGCGGCGGCCTTCTCGAAGTCCTGCTCCTCGCTGGCGGCTTCCTTGTCCTCGCGGACCTTGGCGATCTTCTCGTCGAACTCGCGCAGCTCCGGCGGGCTCGACAGGATCGACAGGCGCAGGCGAGCGCCGGCCTCGTCGATCAGGTCGATGGCCTTGTCGGGCAGGAAGCGGTCGGAGACGTACCGGTCGGAGAGGTTCGCCGCGGCGACGATGGCGCCGTCGGTGATCTGCACCTTGTGGTGCGCCTCGTAGCGGTCGCGCAGGCCCTTCAGGATGTTGATCGCATGGGGCAGGCTCGGCTCGGCCACCTGGATCGGCTGGAAGCGGCGCTCCAGCGCGGCATCCTTCTCGAAGTGCTTGCGGTACTCGTCGAGCGTCGTCGCACCGATCGTCTGCAGCTCACCACGGGCGAGCAGCGGCTTCAGGATGCTGGCGGCGTCGATCGCGCCCTCGGCGGCACCCGCACCCACGAGGGTGTGGATCTCGTCGATGAAGACGATGATGTCGCCGCGCGTGCGGATCTCCTTGGTGACCTTCTTGAGGCGCTCTTCGAAGTCGCCGCGGTAGCGGGAACCGGCGATGAGCGAGCCGAGGTCGAGCGAGTAGACCTGCTTGTCCTTGAGCGTCTCGGGCACCTCGCCCTTGACGATGGCCTGAGCGAGGCCCTCGACGACGGCGGTCTTGCCGACGCCGGGCTCACCGATGAGGACCGGGTTGTTCTTCGAGCGGCGCGACAGGATCTGCATCACGCGCTCGATCTCCTTCTCGCGCCCGATGACGGGGTCGAGCTTGTTGTCGCGCGCGGCCTGCGTCAGGTTGCGGCCGAACTGATCGAGCACGGCCGATCCGCCCTGGGCGGTGGCCTGGGCCTGCTCGCCGGCGCCGGTCGCGACGCCTGCGGGCTCCTTGCCCTGGTAGCCGCTGAGCAGCTGGATGACCTGCTGGCGCACCTTGTTCAGGTCGGCGCCGAGCTTGACGAGAACCTGTGCGGCGACGCCCTCACCCTCGCGGATGAGCCCGAGCAGGATGTGCTCGGTGCCGATGTAGTTGTGGCCCAGCTGCAGCGCTTCGCGCAGCGACAGCTCGAGCACCTTCTTGGCACGCGGCGTGAACGGGATGTGACCCGTCGGCTGCTGCTGCCCCTGTCCGATGATGTCCTGGACCTGCTCGCGCACCGCGTCGAGCGAGATGCCGAGGCTCTCGAGGGCCTTGGCGGCGACGCCTTCACCCTCGTGGATCAGGCCGAGGAGGATGTGCTCCGTGCCGATGTAGTTGTGGTTCAGCATCTTCGCCTCTTCTTGGGCGAGCACCACCACACGACGTGCACGGTCTGTGAATCTCTCGAACATCGTCTCCACCTCCACTCGACGCACTGGCGGCGTCTTACGTAGAGGCTAACGACGCTCGGATGCCGGTATGCCCGTGTTCGCCGTGGGCATACCGAAGCCCGGGGTTGCGGCTGCTGCATCCGCGGGCATAACGTTTCTCGATAACAACGAATCTCGTTATGGGGGGATACCGAAGTGAACATTGCCGGAGTGGACCTGGGCAGCGCGATACTGTTCGCGCTCCTCGGCGCGGGTATCGCCGCGGCGGTGACCGGTCTCCTCATCTGGGACGCGCGCAGACGGAAATCCCCCTCCGTGCTCCTCGACGTCATCGCTGCCCTCGCACGGATCTGGGTCGCCTGGGTCATCCTGGCGATCCTCACGACCGTTCTGCGCTGGTCGACGACGGACACGTTCTCGTTCTCCGACCTGCCGCTCTGGGCGAACTGGCCCACCGCACTCCCGTGCGACATGACGTCTGAGACGGGCGGCGGCATGGTCATCGACTGCGCTCACTTCACCAGCGGATCGGTGACGGTCGTCGGGATTGAGGCGGGATACCGGCTGCTGCTGGCCGTCGGAGAGATCCTGACGCTGCTGGTCTCCGCCGTGCCGGGACTCGTGATCGCGGTGATCAGTGAGCGGGCCGTACGTGGTCACGCCTTCGCCCGTCGCGCCTCGGTCTGGATGATGGCCGGAGCCGTCACGGTCCTCGTCGCCGGCACACTTGGGCCGGTGTTGAGCAGCCTCGCGCAGCAGTACATCGCTCGCGCCGTCCTACCCGCAGACTCCGCGACCCTCGGCGCGAGCCCATTCATCTCGATCGACGCGCCCCTGTGGCCACTCGGCATCGCTCTCGCTCTGCTAGCGCTGAGCGTGATCTTCCGACAGGGCGCTCGGCTGCAGCGCGAGACCGAAGGGCTGGTGTGACATGGCAAGGATCATGATCATCATCGGGGCGGCGCTGGTCGTCCTGCTCATCATCGGGACCATCGTGGCGTTCGCCATCGCGGCGGCTCGCCGCTCACGATCGGAAGACGACGCAGGGTCCCTCGTGCGGGTCACCCGAGTGATCGGAGTCCTGTGGGTGATGTTCGCCGCCGTCGGTGCGGTCGCGAATCTTCTGCTCCCGCTGCTGACCCCTGCCGTCACGATCACGATGCCGATCCAGGAGTTCTGGCCGCAGCTCCCCAGCACTGTCGATCTGCAGACCGACGCCACCCGGGTCTCGGGCGGGTTCACCAGCGCGACGCTCGTCGTGGAGGGGCTGACCCCCCTCGCGCGCGCCCTGTGGGGTATCAGCCAGATGATCGTGTGGACGATCCCCGTTGTCATCGCCCTCTTCGTGGTCATGGCATGCTCGCGCCTGTTGGAGGGCGCCGCATTCGCGCCGGTCGTGGCGAAGATGGCGACCACGACGGGAGCGGTCGTGGCCTTCGGCGGCGTCGCCGCTCAGATCATGGGCGACATCGCGGGGAGCATCGCCTCGACGCAGCTGTTCGGTGCCAAGGGCGGATCGTGGGAGGGCGACTACGCCGGCATCGGGAATGTCTTCGACGCGTGGGTTCCGGCATCCACGGTCCAAATCTCCTTCCCGTTCTGGCCGGTCGCGGTCGGCCTCGCCTTCGCGGTCCTCGGGGCGATCCTGCGCTCCGGCGCCCGCCTGCAGAATGACGTGAAGGGACTCGTGTGAGCCCTGCCGAGGAGGACGGGCTCTCCGGCATCCACTGTCGACTCGACGAATTGCTCGCGGAACGCAACATGACGCTCACACGGCTGTCGGAGATCGTGGGCGTCTCGGTGGTGAACCTGTCGATCCTCAAGAACGACCGTGCCCGCGCGATCCGATACTCGACGCTGTCCGCGATCTGCCGCGCCCTCGATTGCGAGGTCGGCGAACTGCTCGTCCGCGCGGACTGAGCCGAGTCAGCGGATCGGCACCGTCTCCGCCGCGTCGAGCACACCGAAGCTCAGCGTCGCGTCGCGGTCGACCTCCGCATCGGGATCGAGCTGCACGAGCGTGAGCTGCGGCGCCATGTCCATCGTGCAGACCTGGTCGGCGGGCGGGGTGGCGAAGCGGACGACGACGGATGCCGGTGACTCCACCCGCGTGTCCTCGACGACCGGCAGGCACGAGGACGATCCCCAGGTGCGGAGCGCGATCACGCGATCCCCGATCCATGAGGCGGACGGCGCGAACTCCTCGACGGCTCCACCGCCGTAGGCGGGCAGATCGATGTCGGTGCGGACATCCTCGAGTTCGACGCGGATCCGCTGATCGGCGGTCGCGTCGACGCCCGAGGGGACGGGTACCTCGAGGGCCCGTGCCACGAGGTCGTCCGTGCACGCAGGCGCGGCCGGCTCGCTCAGGGCGATGAGGATCACCCCGTTGTCGTCTGCCACCGTCGAGACCTCGGGACGGCAGGACGAACTGCCGTACGTCACCACCCCGATCGTCGCTCCCCCGTCGAGCCACCCGGCGTCGATGCGCGCGGCCGGGGCGACCGCATCCGCTCCTCCTCCCGGCGCGACGCCTCGAGAGGCGGGCGTCGCACATGCGACGAGCGCGGTGGCGACGACGAACGAGCCGGCGAGCGCGGCGAACAGACGGATGCGCATGGGGGTCTCCTCCTCAGCGGCGGACAATCGGGGAGTGTCCACAGCTGCGGGATCGTCTCACTGCAGGGCGGAGGTCAGCCGGGCGAGGTTGTCGAGGATCACGGAGCGGATGGGGCGCTTCTCCCACTCCTCGATGGTCAACTCGCGGGACATGCCGCGGTACAGGTCCTCGACCGTGCGGAGCTGCTGGACGAACTCGGCGCCGCGCACGAGCATCGTCACCTCGAGGTTGAGACCGAACGAGCGCATGTCCATGTTGCTCGAGCCGACGACGGCGACCTCGTCGTCGATCGACATCGACTTGGAGTGCAGGATGTAGGGCTTCTTGTACATCCAGATCTTCACGCCGGTCGCCAGCAGCTGCTCGTAGTAGCTCCGCTGCGCGTGATAGACCATCGCCTGGTCACCCTCCTCCGAGACGAACAGCTCGACCTCGACGCCGCGGTGGCACGCGGTCTGGATCGCGAGCAGCAGCCCCTCGTCCGGCACGAAGTACGGGCTGACCATGACGATCTTGCGGGTCGCACCGAAGATCAGGCTCAGGAAGAGCTTCAGGTTGTTCTCGTACTCGAAGCCCGGCCCGCTCGGGACGATCTGGCAGTCGAGGTCACCGGTCCCGGCATCCGTCGAGAAGTCGGACTCGACCGCGAACACCTCGCCGGTCTCGCCGTACCAGTCCGACACGAAGACCGCCGAGAGGGATGCCACGACCGGACCGTCGACGCGGACCATCATGTCCACCCACTGCAGACCGCGGCGCAGATTGGTCTTCAGGTTGTAACTGCGATCGGTCACGTTCTGCGACCCGATGAAGCCGACGACGCCGTCGATCACGACGAGCTTGCGGTGGTTGCGCAGGTCTGGGCGCTGGTATTTGCCTTTGAGCGGCTGCACCGGCAGCATGAGCCGCCACTGCGCTCCCATGCGCTCGAGGCGCGAGATCGTCGCCTTGTAATTGGGCTTCCAGCGGTTCGCCCAGTGGTCGAGCAGCACGCGCACCGTCACACCGCGAGCGGTCGCGCGTTCGAGCGCGCAGAAGAACTCATCGGTCGCGCCGTCGGACTGCAGGATGTAGAACTCGACGTGCACGTACCGGGTCGCCCGGTCGATCTCGGCGGCCATCGTGTCGAGGCTGCCCTGGTAGTCCGAGATGATCTGCGCACCGTTGTCGCCCGCCATCGGCAGTGCACCGAGCTTGCGGTTGAGCCCCACGAGCTGCTCGAACCACACCGGTGCGTCAGGGCGCAGCGTGCCGAAGTCGAGACCCTCGCTGGCCTCGCGGAAGGCGCGGTTGATCGCCTCCTGCTCCTTGCGGCGCTTGCGGGGCAACCGGGGGTTGCCGATCAGCAGGAAGAGCAGGATGCCGATGACCGGGATGAAGTAGATGGCCAGCAGCCAGGCCATCGCCGCTGTAGGGCGCCGATTCCGCGGAATGATGAAGACCGCGAGGATGCGCACGGAGATGTCGAAGGCGAGGACGAGGACGATCCACCACGTCCACGTCCAGTCGACGCTGATGCTGATCACGCGGCCCCCCGGAGCTGTGCGCTCAGCCTATCGTTCCGGCTGTCAGCCTGCGTTTTCGTCGGGTCGGGGCAGGCCGCGGCGGCGGCGCTCCTCGGCCTCGACCTTGGCGTACACCTTGCGCTCGGTGCGGTCCATGCGAAGGATACTGCGCAGCACGAAGACGAGCAGGCCGGCGACGACGATCGTGGGGATCAGACCCCAGACCACGGCACCCCAGTACTCGTCCACCCCTCCATCGTAACGGCGCAGGAGGACGCGGAGTCCTCCCCAGGGGCGGCTCCGCCCGGTTCCTCCCGAGCCCGCGGGCGGCGGCCACCGGCATCCGCTCGACGGCGACGCTGAGCGCATGTCCACGATCGTCGCCGCGGCGGATGCCGCACACCTCCTCCGCCTCGTTCCGCTCCTCCTCGGGTACACGCCGAGCCAGAGCCTCGTCATGATCCCGCTGCATGAGAGCCGCAGCCTCGGCGCGATGCGCGTGGACCTCCCCCCGGACGGCGCCGATCTCGACGCCGTCGCCTCGACAATCATCGGGCTCGTCTGTCGCGTCGACCACGTCGAGGGCGTCGTCGCCGTCGTCTACACCGCCGAGTCATCCGTGTCTGGGCTTCCCGGGGGCGACCTGATCGCCGCCCTGCATCGGTCCGCCGCTGCGTGCGGGCTGGACGTCGTCGACGCGCTCACCGTCGCCGCCGACAGCTGGGGATCGCATCTCGACCCGACGCTGCCGCGCGGCGGGCATCCGCTCGCTGTGATCGAGCGACATGCGCCCTCAATCGATCAGTCGTCGGGGGCCGACCTCCCCCTCCTCGACGCCGCCGAGGTCGCCGGCGTGGCGGCCGCACTGACCTCGCTCGAGTCCGCGCTGACCGTGCTGTGCGGCATCCCGTCGACGATCGGCACCGAGGCCCGTATCGACCCGGCAGCCCTGCAGGCGGCCTGCGCACTCGACGATCTGCCCGCCCTCTACGAGCAGATGCTCGAGTGGGATGCCGCGACCCTTGACCCGATGCGTGTCGCCGTCCTGGGGTGGTGCCTGTCGCGTCCGTCGCTGCGCGACGTCGCCATCGTGCAGTGGTCGGGGGATCACGGACGCGGCGACGTGGCCCTCGATGCGCAGCGGCGTTGGGAGGACGGCGAGGAATACCCCGTGGACCTCGCCGAGGTCCTGTGGGGCGAGGGTCCCCGCCCGGATCCGGGGCGCCTGCTGACCGCACTCGAGCTCGTGCGTCAAACCGCGGCTCGCCTCCCCGCCGACGAGCGCGCGGGCGCGTGCGCGACGGCGGGCTGGCTGGCGTGGGCGGTCGGTCGCTCGACGCACGCGGGCAGGCACGCGGCCGCCGCTCTCGAGATCGATCCTCGGCTGGGTCTTGCCGAGATCGTCATGAGCTTCGTGCAGTCCTCGCACCTGCCCGACTGGGCGTTCCGGCGCTGAGCAGGCGTCAACGTTCGACGATCGCGAAACCTCCCGCCGGGAGCGTGACCGTGCCGCTGCCCGGACGCACCCGGACCTCGTGCCCGCGTGCGTCGTAGACCGACACGTCCCCCGACCCCACCGCGACCCGCTGCGGTGTGCGCGCGGCGGAGTGGACGAGCAGCATGCCCGCACCGTCCCCGCCGAGTTCGAGGCGAGAGACGACCGGGCGGACGAGCAGACCGTCGAGCTGCAGGTCGCCACGCTTCACGTCCACACGAACCCGGTCCTGCCCCGCGGCGAGTGCCCGGGTGAGGGTGTGGG
This sequence comes from Microbacterium sp. NPDC080005, assembly GCF_040702445.1. NCBI lineage: Bacteria > Bacillati > Actinomycetota > Actinomycetes > Micrococcales > Microbacteriaceae > Microbacterium > Microbacterium sp. NPDC080005. The sequence goes on from NZ_JBFBLD010000002.1 coordinate 423,955, forward strand.
GGTGCATCGCGCCCGGCGTCGGCGAGATGCCCTGCGCCGGTCCGGTCAGCTGGAGCGAACCCAGCGGGGTGCGGTCCGCTCGCCACGTCGACGCGGTGCGCTCACGCACCTCCGACCACACCACGGGTTCAATCCACCGGGCCGCGTCCGCAGCGCCGAAGTCGAAGACCGCCGAGTCGCCGCGCGACAGCGTCAGCCGGTCGCCCGACCAGCTCGACTCGCCGGTCCACGATTCCGGCGTGTCGACCACACCCGTCGTCGAGACCGCATCCTCCGCCTCGACCCACGCGAGGCCCTCGCGATCGGCGACCGTCGTGAGCGCGACCGCGTGGTCGCGCACGTCGGGGTGGGCATCGAGAGCGATCGCCGTCAGCAGACCGTGGATCGTCGACTCCGCACCGCTGTTGCGGTTCACGGTCCCGTCCGGCTGCAGGCCGTCGTACGTGACCCCCGTGGCGGGGTCGTACATCCGCTGCCCGGCGTGGTTCGCTCCGAAGAACCATGCCGCCTGCATCGCAGCCAGCTGCTCGAAGCCGTCCGACCCGGTCGCGTCGGCGACGGCGAGGAGGGACTGCACGCGCGAGTCCGCGCCGTACGCGATCTGCACCCGGTCGACGGGGCTCGGGTTCCAGCCGTTGTCCGGGCCGCCCGCCGTCAACAGGGTCGGCGTGAAGGTCGCCGCGTCGGCGATCGCGGGACGCGCAAGCGATCGGTCACGGAGCGCGACGGATGCCTCGGCCAGCGCTGCAGGCATCTGCGAGCCCCACGCGTGCCAGATCGCCGGGGACTCCGCCCACGGCAGCACGGCGCTGTACGGCCACTCCCGCAGGCCGCCGTCCGCCATCGCCGCGATCCCCTTCGCGAGCTGACGCAGCGCCGTCGCGGACTTGCCGTCGGGGCCGGCTTCGACGCGTGCCGCGAGTCCGAGGGCGGCCTCGGCCGAGGCATCCGCCCCGTTCGCGATGAGCCACGCCGGCACCCGCTTGCCGTCGGAGGTCTTCCACTCGCCGTACTTCGACAGCACCTGACTGTTGAGGGCGTCGAGCGAGAGGTCGAGGCGGTCGTCCAGGAAGTCGGCGAACTCCGGGTCCTCGTCCTCGAACGCCGCGTACCCCTCGCCGAGCGCCCACAGGGTGCGCGCGAGCCAGTAGCTGGGACCGCTGTCGGACGGGTCGGGCAGCTCCACCGGTTCGGCCGACGGGTTCAGGGTGCCGTCGGGCTGCATCCAGAGGACGACGTTGCCGGCATCGGGCCCATCGGTCGTCTGGAAGTAGGCGACCGAACGGAGCAGCTCATAGGCCGTGTCGCGGCTGTCGTCGTCGCCGGTGAGCTCCCAGTGCCGCGTGTACACGACGGCGGCGCGGGTCACGTCGTCGGCGTTGTAGGCACCCTGGCCCCAGTAGCCGGTCGCGGGGTCGAGCGGGCCGCCGCCGACCCGCTCGAAGGTGCCGCCGTCGCGGGCGTCGGCGTAGGTCCACGGCAGGACGAGGGTCGGCTCCTCGTCCTGCCGGTAGGTGCTGTGTCCCTCGACGTCCGCGGGAGGGGTGGCCTCATCGAGCAGGAAGTCGAGGTGGTCGAGGTTCGTCACGACGGCGGATGCCGGGGCCGCGACGGCGGACGTGGCGCCGAGCGGGACGATCAGCGCCGCCGCGGCGAGCGCGGTGAGACCGAGGGTGTGCGCACGACGCTGTGCGGAGGTGTTCACGGGAGGGTTCCTTTCGGGTGCGGTCGGTCAATCGGTGCGTTCGAGCAGGGCGACGCCGATCTTCGAGTCGGCCATGCCGTAGAACACGAACAGGCGGCCGTCGACCTCTTCGATCGCGGTCGGGAAGACGACGTTCGGCACGATGCCGCTGCGCTCGTCGTCGGTCTCCGGCGCCAGCAAGGGCTCCGGAGTGCGGGCGACGACCGTGGAGGGATCGTCGGCGTCGAGGATGATGGCCCCGGCGGCGTAATTCACCTTCTGCTGCTGCGAGAAGGCGCTGTCGATGGTGCCGGTCACCCCGTGGTGCAGCACGAGCCACCCCTCCGGCACGCGGCGGGGCGGCGGGCCGCCGCCGATCTTGAGCGCCTCGAACGGGAACTCCGGCCCCGCGACGAAGCGGTGCTGCTCCCACAGGGCGAGGGTGGAGAGGTCCTCGCGGACGGCGTCGAGCGGGATGTAACTGATCCAGATCGATTGCCGCTCGTCCTCGACACCGGCCGGGACGCGCACACCCTGACCGGGCTTGGTCTCGCCGAGGTCCCACATCGGCCGGTGCAGGACGGCGAGCGCCTCGCGTCCGTCGGGAGCGGTCACCGGCTCGGGGAAGAACACGGTGTCCTTGTTGTGGAACAGGTTGAGGTCCATGTCGAGGTCGTCCTGATACCGGAACAGCGCCGGCCCCAGCCGCCGCCAGTCCCGCAGGTCGCTCGACACGGCGACCGCCGTGCGGGGGCCGAGCGGTCCGTAGGCGACGTAGGTCATGACGTGCAGCCCGAGTGTCTCGACCCAGGTGACCCGGGGGTCCTCGACACCGGCGTTGCCGACCCCGCGCTCCCAGCCGCGATCAGGTTCGAGCACGACCCCCTGCCGTTCGACAGCGACGGGCACGCCGTCCTCGATCACGACGCGGGCGAGGCCCACCCGCGACACGTTGCCGTCGGCGACGAGCCGCGGCAGCAGGTAGAGCTCGCCGTCGGGGCCACGGCCCGACGCGGGGTTCAGCACCCCCTCGGCCTCGTTGGGATCGCCGTCCGCAGGGGTCATGACGACCCCCATTCGGGTGAGGCGGTAGGGGACGTGGGTCTGGGCGGGCATGGTCATCCTTTCACTCCGGATCCGAGGTCGTTGGAGGTGAAGTAGCGCTGGAACACGAGGAACAGCGCCACGGCGGGGGCGGCGAGCACGACGGCGCCGGCCATCATCGCTCCGAACGGATTGGCGGTGGATGCCGCGATGTTCGAGATGAAGTTCGCGAGCGAGACAGCGAGCGGCTGCATCTCGGCATCCTTCGTGATGAGGAACGGCCACAGGAACTCGTTCCACGGTCCGATGAACGTCAGCAGCACGACCGTCAGCAACGCGGGACGCACGAGCGGCAGCGCCACGCTCCACAGCAGGCGGAACTCGTTCGCGCCGTCGATTCGTGCCGCGTCGAAGAGCTCCTTCGGCAGCTGCAGGAAGTACTGCCGGAAGATGATCACCGCCGTCGAGTTGATGAAGAACGGCAGGATCATCCCGAGGTAGCTGTCGGCGAGGCCGTAGTCCCGCGCGATCATGACGTACAGCGGGATCATCAGCAGCTGGAACGGCACGACCTGGACGAGCAGCGCGAGCGCGAAGGTCGCGCCGCGCCCACGCCACCGGAGCACCGCGAGCGCGTAGCCCGCCAGCACGCCGAAAACGATCGTCCCGAGGATCACGCCACCGGTGAAGATGCCGGAGTTGGCGAGCCCCTGCAGCAGGTCGATGCGCCCGTTGATGGCGGCGTAGTTGTCGAGCGTGAGGTTGGACGGGTTGGGGAAGGCGCCCGCCGGTGTCGGGTCGACGTTCGTCTGCAACGATCCGACGATCATGTAGAAGAACGGAAACAGGAACGCGAGTGCGCCGATCGACAGCGCGACGTACATCGTGATCTTCGAGCCGAGCGCACGCTTCATCGCTCCTCACCGCCCACGAGCTTGCGCTGCAGCGCGGCGATGGCGAGCACGAACACGATGAGGACGACACCGATGGCGGCGGCGACATCGGGGTTCTGCTGTTCGATGCCGCGCTGGTACATGAGCAGCACCGGCGAGGTCGAGGCGCCGTTGGGCCCGCCGCCGCCGGTCAGCAGATAGGGCTCGGTGAAGAGGTTCGCGCCGGTGATCGTGGCGAGCAGCACGACGAGCAGGGTCGCCGGTCGCACGCTCGGCACTGTCACCGAGAAGAACTGCCGCAGACGTCCTCCGCCGTCCACGGACACCGACTCGTAGAGCTCCCGGGGGACGTTCTGCAGTGCCGCGAGGTACAGCAGGATGTAGAACCCCAGTCCTTTCCACGTCACGAAGAAGGCGATGGTCGGCATCGCCAGCGCGGAGTTCACGAGCCACGACGGGTCGGGCGCGAGCGGCCCGAGCACGTTGTTGACGAGCCCGCCGCGGGCGAAGAGGAAGAGCCAGACCGCAACGACGGCGACGGATGCCGTGACGTACGGCACGTAGTAGCTCACCCGGAAGAAGGTCCGCGCCTTCGTCACCCGGTCGAGAGCCGTCGCGAGCAGGATCGACAGGATCACGGTGAGCGGCACGTTGATGATCAGGAAGATCCCCACATTGCCGAATGCGCGCCAGACCTCGGGGTCGCTGAGGGCCGTGACGTAGTTGTCGAAGCCCACGAACGGACGGTCGACCTCCGCGCCGGGGGCGGCGAAGAAGTAGTCCTGGAACGACATCCAGACCGCGAACACGACCGGGTAGGCGAAGACGACCAGGACGAACGCGATGTACGGCGCCGAGAAGAGCAGTCCGTGCGGCTGCGCACCGAGGATCCGGTGCAGGATGCCGCGGCGACCCGCGGCATCCTGCCCGTCCTTCTGCGGCGGAGCACCGCGGGTCGCGCCGGGATCGGACCCGGCGCGACCCGGGACGACGGCGGTCATGTCAGCCCGCCGCCAGCTCGTCGACCTCTGCCGCGGTGTCGGAGAGGAACTGGTCGACCGGGGTCTCGCCGAAGATGACCGACTTCGAGTACCCGTCGCGGAACGCCTGCCAGATCTCCACGGAGCCGACGACGTTCGGCACCTCCACGGTGCGGGCCGCCTGATCGCCGAACTGCTCGTAGGCGGGGTTGTCCGCGAAGTAGTCCGGGAAGGTGCCGGTCAGGTCCTGTCGCAACGGCATCTGTCCAGTGGCCTCGAGCCAGGCGCCGTCCTGCTCCTCGCTCGTGGCGAACTTCAGGACGTCCCACGCGGTCGCTTTGTTGTCGCACGCCGTGAACATGCCGACGTTCTTGGCGTCGCTGAAGGTCCAGGTGTCCTCGGGAGCGGTGCCGTCCTGCGTGGGGACGGGGACGGAGCCCCAGTTGATCGCGTCGCCGTAGACGCTGATCGCCCACGGCCCGACGATCGCCATCGCGGCGTAGCCGTCGGCGAATGCGTCACCCTGGTACTGCTCGTTGCCGGCCAGCTGCTCCTCATAGAGCGTGCGCCAGAAGTCGGCGACGGCTTTGCCGTTCTCGTCGTCGAACGTGGCCTTGCCGTCTTCGAGGAGCTGGGTGCCGCCGGTCTGCGCCGCGTACAGGGGGTAGAAGTCGAACCAGGACTGGAAGAACTCGCTCGTGGGAGCCGGGTTGATCGCGTAGTCCGAGACGCCGGCCTCCTTGAGCGCCCGGGCGGTGTCGAGGAACTCGTCGTACGTCGAAAGTTTCGGGTTCTCCGGGTCGAGGCCCGCCTGCTCGAAGAGGTCCTTGTTGTAGAAGATCATGACCGGATTCGACTTCCACGGCATCTGGTAGAAGTCGCCGTCGTCGGAGCGGTACTGATCGGCGAGGTCGCCGCTGCGCGCCGTGATGTAGTCGTCGCCGTCCTCGAACTCGGAGAGGTTGACGAGCCCGCCCTGACGCTGGAATCCGGGGACCGCCGCGGGAGAGGTGTTGAACACGAGACAGGGGGCGTTGCCCGCCGTGATCGCGGCGCCGATGACCTCTTCGCTCGACGCTCCCGCAGGGATCTCCTGCGCCTTGATCTGCTCGTCGGGGTGGTCGGCATTCCAGGCCTCGACCATCGCCTTGCCCCAGCCGATCTCGGCCTCGTTGTTGGAGTACCAGATGGTGATGTCGCCTCGAGCCTCGAGGTCGTCACCACCACCCCCGCCTCCGCCGCCGCAGGCGGTGAGGGCGAGCACGCCGGAAGCGGCAGCTGCTGTGATGAGGATGCGTCGTCGCATGTCTCTCTCCTTCGTTTCGTGAGTGTCTGTCGTGCTCTCTTGCTGTCGTGCGGCGCCGGTCAGGCGCGCGCGGGAGGTGCCGTCGAACCCCGGACGGCGAGGGAGGGATCGGGAAGGTCGATGTGCGCCGGCGCATCCCCCGCGATGGCGGCGAGGAGTGTCCGAGCGGCGGTCACGCCCCAGCCGCGGGCGTCGGTCGACACGCTCGTGAGAGCCGGGTGCACCCAGCGCCCGATCTCGGTGTCGTCGAAGCCCGTGATCGAGAGGTCGCCGGGCACGCGCAGCCCCCGCTGGTGGGCGACTCCCATCCCGGCGACCGCCATGCTGTCGTTCGAGTAGACGATCGCCGTGGGCGGAGTCGCGTCGTCGAGGAGGGATGCCGTCGTCCGAGCGCCGTCGGCGGCGCTGAAGTCCGTCTCGACCACCGTGACGTCGAGGCCGGCGGCATCCGCGGCATCCAGGAACGCCTGCGTGCGTCGCTGTGCGTGGAGCATCCCCGAGGGACCGGCGACGTGCGCGACCCGGCGGTGCCCGAGTTTCGCGAGGTGCTCGACGGCGAGACGGATGCCGGCACCGTCGTCGGTCGACACGGAGGCGAACGGCGACGCGACGTCGGGACGGCCGAGCGTGACTGCGGGGATCTTCAGGTCGGTGAGCAGCGCGATGCGCGGATCGGCGACGCGGATGTCGGTGAGGATCACCCCGTCGACGCGGCGATCCGAGACCAGACTGCGGTAGGTGTCGGCCTCCTGGCGCCCGGGATTCGCGACGGCGAGGACCAGCGCCTGGCCGGTGACGGAGAACTCGTCCTCGAGACCCGCGATGAACGAAGGGAAGAAGGGGTCGGCCGCGATCACGTCGGGACTGCGCCCGATGACCAGTCCGCACGCGAATGCGCGCCCGACGCTGAGCGACCGCGCGCTGAGGCTCGGGGTCCAGCCCAGCTCGGCGGCGACGTCCATGATGCGCTGCCGCGTGTCGGCGGAAACACCCGGCCGGCCGTTGAGGGCGAAGGAGACGAGGCCCTTGCTCACGCCCGCGACGCGCGCGACATCCGCGATCGTGGGACGCGTCTCCGGCGGCATCGGTCACTCCTTCGTGTCGAACCTGATCCACTAAACCGGTTCAGACCGCGGAAACGCAAGACCTTGACATGCCCGGGATGCAGGCGTACACGCGCCAGCGGCGCGCCTCCCGGCATCCACATCATGTGTTCCGGACGAGACCACACGACGTGAACCGTGCACGACGTGTGCGGTCGTTGTGAGCACATGATGTGGGCCGGGAGCCGGAGCGGGCAGGGATGCCGTCGGCCGGGTTCGCGGCGCGGCCGCGGTCCGGGGGGCTACTTGACGAGCGGGAAGAGGATCGTCTCGCGGATGCCGAGGCCCGTGATCGCCATCAGCAGGCGGTCGATGCCCATGCCCATGCCACCGGTGGGCGGCATGCCGTGCTCGAGCGCCCGCAGGAACTCCTCGTCGACCCGCATCGCCTCGTCATCGCCGCGCGCAGCGAGCTTCGCCTGCTCGACGAAACGCTCGCGCTGGATGACGGGATCGACGAGCTCGGAGTACCCGGTCGCGAGCTCGAAGCCGCGGACGTAGAGATCCCACTTCTCGACGACGCCCGGGATGCTGCGGTGCTCGCGCACGAGCGGCGACGTGTCCAGCGGGAAGTCCATGACGAATGTCGGACGCTCGAGTCCGCTCTTGACGAAGTGCTCCCACAGCTCCTCGACGAGCTTGCCGTGGGTCGCGATCTTCTCGGGCACCTCGACGCCCGCCTCGGTGGCGAGGGCCTGCAACTCCTCGAACGACGTCTCGGGCGTGACGGTGCGACCGGCGGCATCCGACAGCGACTCGTACATCGAGATGCGGTCCCACTGGCCGCCGAGGTCGTACTCGGTGCCGTCGGCCCACGTCACTGTCGTCGATCCGGCGACCGCGACCGCGGCGTTCTGGATGAGCTCCTGGGTCAGGTCGGCGATGCCGTTGTAGTCGCTGTACGACTGATAGGCCTCGAGCATCGCGAACTCGGGGCTGTGCGTCGAGTCGGCGCCCTCGTTGCGGAAGTTGCGGTTGATCTCGAAGACGCGGTCGATGCCGCCGACGACGGCGCGCTTGAGGAAGAGCTCCGGCGCGATGCGCAGGTACAGCTCGGTGTCGAACGCGTTGGAGTGCGTGATGAACGGCCGGGCCGCAGCACCCCCGTGCTGCACCTGCAGCATAGGAGTCTCGACCTCGAGGAAGCCGTGGGCGTCGAAGGTGCGGCGCAGCGAGGCGTTGACCTTCGCGCGGGCGACCACCGTCTCGCGCGCCGTGTCGCGCACGATGAGGTCGAGGAAGCGCGAGCGCACCCGGCTCTCCTCGCTCAGCTCGGAGTGGAGGTTCGGCAGGGGCAGCAGCGCCTTCGCGGCGATCGCCCAGTCGGTGACCATGATGGACAGCTCGCCGCGACGGCTCGAGATGACCTGTCCGGTGACCGAGACGTGGTCGCCGAGGTCGACGAGCTCCTTCCACGCCTGCAGTGACTCCTCCCCCACCTCGGCGAGGGAGACCATGGCCTGGATGCGGCTGCCGTCACCCGACTGCAGTGCGGCGAAGCAGAGCTTGCCGGTGTTCCGGCTGAAGACGATGCGACCGGCGACCGACGCCGTCTCCCCCGTCTCGTCGCCCGCCTCGAGCGAGGCGAAACGCTCCCGCAGTGCGGGGATCGTGTCGGTCACCGGGACCGCGACGGGGTAGGCGCCACCGGCGGCATCCGTGCGCTCGGCCAGCAGGCGCTCCCGCTTGGCGAGACGGACCGCCTTCTGCTCGAAGACGTCCTCATCGGTCGTCTCGGCGGGCGTGGGCGCGGACGCGTCGGTCATGACAGAAGGCTCCTCGGGGATTCGACCCTTCAGTCTATCGGCGGGCCCGGGTGCGGTTTCCGAGCGGATGCCGGTGGCCGCCCGGCGTCCCGACGTGCGCGGATGCAGCGGATCCGCGCCGACACTCCGCCCCCCGGCACCCGTCCCCCGCGCGTCCTGCCGGATCTGTTGCATCCGCGAACCCACGCTAGAGCGCGTCGGCGACGCGCGCGGGCTCAGCGGCGCGGGGTCCAGCCGAGTGGACGCGGGTCGCCGCCGGCGGCGCGCTCGGCGTCGAACGCGGCCGACCACCCCTGCGCGGCGTCGACGGAGTCGAAGCCGCCACGCGCGACGCGGAAGCCCACGTCGTCGTGCGTCGTGCGTGGGCCTCCCCCACGGCGGGTGCCGGCGCGCACGCTCCAGGCGTCGTCGGCGAAACCACCACCGCGGAACACGCGATAGTCGTCGTACCGCTCGGTGTCGAGGAAGTCCCAGCACCACTCCCAGACGTTGCCAAGGGTGTCGAACAGCCCGTTCAGGTTGGGGAGCTTGCCGCCGACCGGCTGAGGCGCGCTCACCCCGTCGGCCGATGTCCACGCGATCTCGGCGAGCGGGCCGTACTGCGGACCCGTCGAGCCGGCGCGGCACGCGTACTCCCACTCGGCTTCGGTCGGCAGACGGAAGCCGTCGCTGTCGACGTGCCACCGCACCTCCTCGCCGTCGACGGAGTAGGCGGGATCCAGGCCCTCCCACTCCGACAGCGCGTTGCAGAACCGGACGGCGCGCAGCCAGCTGACCTCGACCGCGGGGCGCCGCGGGTGGGATGCCGCGACCCCCAACACCTCGGCGAGCTGCTCCTCGGTCACGGCGTACACGCCGATCTCGAACGGCTCGAGGTCGACGCTCCAGCGGGTGCGGCGACGTGCATCGTGGAGCTCGACCCGACCGGCCGGGATGCGGGCGAGCTCGACGTCGTTCATGGGGCGGCCGGCGGAGCGTCACCAACCGACGGCGCAGAATCGGTGAGCGCCCGGTCGATCGTCGTGTGCACGAGGGCGGAGAGGTAGCGCGACGGGTCGTCGACCCCGGCGGTCCGAAGAAGATCCGCCGACTGACGCACGATCGAGGACGAGAACTCGGTGGCGGTGGCGATCGCCTCGCCGTACGCCGCACGATCGGCGTCCGCGACGACGACGGGTTCGCACCCCATCTCGACGGCGAGCGCCTGCGCGATCGGGAGCACGGCGGCCGGCGCGGTCACCGCGGCGTACGCGTCCCGGAGGGCGCGAAGATCGGTCGACGTCCCGGTGAAGGCGATCGCCGGGTGGATGGCGACCGGGATGGCACCCTTCGCCGCTGCCGGTGCGAGGACCTGTATGCCGTGCGCGGCATCCGTGTGCATCACGATCTGCCCGACCTGCCAGACGCCGATCTCGGCGAGCCCGGACACCAGGCCCGGCAGCTCATCGCGCGGCACAGCCAGGATCACGAGCTCGCTGCGCCGGACGACCTCTTCGGCGACCAGTCGCGGAACGTCGGGCAGGATCGCCTCGACCCGATCGTCATCGGAGCCCGTCGTGATCCCGGTGAGTGCATGCCCGGCACCGGCGAGAGCGGCCGCCACGACGGGACCGACCCGACCTGCGCCGATGACCCCGACGCCCAGGCGCCCGTCGCGCGTCATCGCTCCTCCGCCGGGCGAGCGGGCGAGGTCGGCGACGGCGCAACGGTCGCGACCTCGGGGGGCTCGACCTCGGCGATCCGCTCCTCCCCCTCCATCACCGGCTCCGTCTCCTCGGCCGCCTCGGCCACAGCGGCCGCGGTGATCTCGTTCCACAGGGCATACGCCTGTTCGTGGTCGAGCGACTCGATCGCGACCGCGACGGGTCCCGTCACCGTGTGGCCCGTGAGAGCGGCCAGCCCCAGACGACGAGCGAGGGGTCCCTGAGAGATCCGCACCGACTGCAGCCGTGCGAGCGGCAGGATCGTGAGCTTCGGCCACAGGCGCCCTGTACGCAGGAGCACGGCCTGCGGCAGGAGGAGGATGCCGTTGCGCCGCCAGGTGAGCGGATCGATCACTCGAGCGCGAGCCGGGGACGTGAGGTACCCGTCACCGTCCCGCGGTCCGTGCAAGCCCGCGTCGAGGAGCTCGGCGCCGATGGGGATCGACGGCAGGAGCAGGCGCAGGACGCGCTCGACGTCGGCCTGCGTGCCGATGGGCAGCACATCGCCCATCTGCGCAGCCGACGCGTCGCTCGCGGACCGGCCCGAGAGCTTGTTGACGCGTATGCGATACCAGCCGCCCCACCGCCACAGCAGCGGCTGTCGGACGTCGACGGCGTGGACGCGCCCGGCGGGCAGCGTCTCGGTGACCGTGGTCAGGAGGCCGAAGGTGACGCGCACACCCGCCGACGACGGAGCGATCGAGTACCGGACGGTCTTGATGAACTGGCGGACCGCGTACGTCCCGAAACCGATGGCCGCAGGAACCGAGGCGCCGAGCGCCGGGATGATCCACGCCGGCTGCACCGTGAGACCGACGATCACCGCGACGACGATCAGGATGAACCAGATGGTCGACCCGGACAGCAGGCCGGCGAGGACGAGGCGCGACATCGGCACCCGGACGATCGACTCCGGCTCGGTGCCGTCCTCCTCGACGCCGTCGATGATCTCGGAGATCCCGGCGGTGACGCGCGAGGCCACGGCGCCTCCGGTCGCCTTTCGGCCCGCGGCATCCTTCGTCCGGTGTCCGGACGCGAGGCGGAGGATGTCGCCGCGCACCGTCTCGGCGTTGGCGGTCGACAGGTACTCGAGCTTCACGTTCGCGTCGAGACCCGCACCGACGACCTCGAGCTTGGCGAGCCCGACGAGCCGGGCGAGCGCGGGGCGCGTGAGGTTGACGCCCTGGACGCGGTCGAGCGGGGCGCGCCGGTGCGTGCGGAACAGCACGCCGCTGCGCACCTCGACCTCGTCGCCCGTGATGCGGAACGTGTGGAACCGCCACGCGGTCCAGAACAGCGCGAGGAGCACGACCAGGCCGACCACCACGGCGACGATCGCCTGCACGGCGATGCCGTTCTGCAGGACGAAGTCGACCGGGTCCTCCTCGTCCCATCGGAACCCCTCGGGCAGGAAGAACGCGATGAGGCGGTCGCGCAGGTTCGCGACCAGGATGCCGATGATCACGAGCAGCGTCAGTCCGCCGCGCAGCAGGGGTGACAGCGGATGCAGCCGGTGCCAGTCGCCGTCGCTCATCTCGGACCGCACGGCGACAGGCGGAGGCGTGGGAACGCCGCCGTCCGCCGGGGTGGCCGCCTGCGGGTCGAGGCCGCTCACAGACCCGTCCGTCGCGTCTCGGCGACCTCGATGAGCGTGTCGCGCAACGCCTCGGCGTCCTTCTGCGGCAGACCGGGGATCGTCACACCGGTGGATGCCGCGGCGGTGACGAGCTTCAGCTGCGCGATGCCCAGCATCCGATCGAGGGGGCCGTGCGTGATGTCGACGAGCTGCAGGCGCCCGTAGGGCACCGAGACGAGGCGCTGCCACAGGATGCCGCGACGGAAGACGAGGTCGTCCTGCCGCAGCTGGTACCCGATCGACCGCGCCTGCCGCGGCGTGACGATCAGCGTCACGAGGACGATGGCGAAGAGGATCCCGCCCGGGATGAACGGCCACGTCGCCTGGAACATGAGCCAGAGCGTCAGGACCGCCGCGACGAGCAGCACGAGCAGCACGAGGTTGCCGATGACCTGACCCAGCACGTACTTGCGCGACAGCTGCCGCCACTGACCGTCGCCGAGCGGCAGCCGGTGGGCGCCGCGGGGCTCGAGGATCGTCGAGAAGGTCGCGTCGTCAGTCGGAGTGGGAGAGTCCGTAATCGGGTTCGTCGGGTCCGGGCTGGTCGTCATCATCGTCCTTCCGGATGGTGCACAGGTGTTCGGCGACGAGAGCGCCGACCACGAGGAGCAGTCCGCCCCCCAGTGCGGCGATCACCGCACCCGTCGAGCCTAACGAGGGTGACACCGGCCGTGTGAGGACGAAGACGAGGAGCCCGCCCGCGAAACCCGCGACGAGGGAGCCGACGATGCTCGACGCCTTCGCCATCATCGCGATCCGCAGCGCGCGGAACGGGTCGACGGGAGCCGCCGTTCCCACGGTCGCCCGGCGCACCGGGATCGCCGCGGCGACGACCGCGACGGCGAGCGCCACGAGGAGGATCGGGAGGAGGGGGGAGGGAGTGAAGCTCGGATGCCCCATTCCGGTCAGCACCTGATCGGCGAAGAACCCGGCGACCCCCGACACGACGGCGATGGCTGCCAGCAGGAGCGGATTCGTGCGCTTCACGCCGCACCTCCCGGGAGCTCCGCGCGCAGGTCGGCGACGCGTCCGACACCGGGCAGCACCGCGTCGCGGTCGATGCTCAGCCAGGGGTCAAGGACGAAGTCGCGCTCCGCCGCCCGGGGGTGCGGGAGGACGAGGGCGGGATCCTCGGAGCGCACGTCGCCGTAGGCGATGAGGTCGAGGTCGAGGGTGCGGCTGCCCCAGCGCTCCCGCCGTTCACGCCCGTGCCGACCCTCGATCGCATGCAGATACGCCAGCAGGACGGTGGGAGCGAGCCGCGTGTCGACGATCGCGACCGTGTTGAGGTAGCGCGGCGCATCGGCATCCGGTCCGCCCAGTGTGATCGCGACCGACTCGATCGGCTCGGCGGCAGCGATCAGTTCGGTGAGCGGCAGCCGGCCGAGGTCGGCGATCGCCTCGGAGATCGTCGCGGCGCGTTCGCCGAGGTTGGCACCGAGCGCGATCACCGCGCGATGCGCGGGTCCGGCGGCGCGCGGCTCGCGCTCCGGCATCCCCTCGGCCAACCGGCGGCTCACGAGCGCGACCGCCTGACGGTCACGGCGACGTCTGCGAACGGCACCGGGATGGGTGCGGCCGGCTTGTGCACGGTGACGGCGACCGCGTTGACGAGGGGCCACCCCGTGAGCACGGCCGTCGCGATGCGGTCGGCGAGTGTCTCGATGAGGTCGACGGGATCGCCCGCGAGCAGTGCGGCGACCCGCTCGGCGACCTCGCCGTAGTGCACGGTGTCGGCGACATCGTCGCTCGCGGCCGCGGGGGCGAGCGACAGCGAGAGCACGAGGTCGGCGACGAATTCCTGCCCGTCCCGGCGTTCGTGGTCGTAGACGCCGTGGTAGCCCGTGGCACGGATGCCGGTGATCGCGATCTCGTCGCTCATCGCTCCCCCTCCCACGCGGCACGCATCGCGAGCGCGAGGCGCGTGGCGGCGACGTCGTGCACGCGCACCGCCCACACACCTGCCTGCGCGGCGAGGACGCTCGTGACGGCGGTCGCGAGGTCGAGATCGTCCTGACCCGCGAGCTCGACGCCCGAGCCGGCGGCGGCGACCGCCAGCATCCGCTTGCGACTCGTGCCGATGAGGACCCGGTGACCGTCGGCCACGAGCCGATCGAGACCGCGCACGACCTGCCAGTTCTGCTCGGGCGTCTTGCCGAATCCGAAGCCCGGGTCGACGACGATCCGGTGATCCGGGATGCCGGCGGCCCGGGCTGCGGCGACACGCTCACCGAGTTCGCCGACCACCTCGCCGACGATGTCGTCGTAGACGGCGGTGCCGTACATGTCGGCCGAGTGCCCGCGCCAATGCTGGAGGACGAGGTCGGCGTCGGTCCCCGCGACCGTGGCGAGCATGTCCGGGTCGGCAAGACCGCCCGAGACGTCGTTCACGACCCGCGCACCGGCAGCCACGGCGGCCGCAGCCGTGCTCGCGTTCATCGTGTCGACGCTGATCGTCGCCCCGTCCGCGGCGAGCGTCTCGACGACGGGGAGGATGCGGCTCTGCTCCTCCTCGGGCGCGACGCGCTCGGCGCCCGGCCTCGTCGATTCTCCGCCGATGTCGAGCAGGTCAGCCCCATCGCGGCGGAGAGTCCGCCCGTGCGCGATCGCCGACTCGTGCGAGGCGTACCGCCCGCCGTCACTGAACGAGTCGGGCGTGACGTTCACGACACCCATCACCAGGGTCATGTCCGGCCGCCCGTGAGCAGCGCGATCGCCTCGGCACGCGCGGCCGCCTCGGTGTACACGCCGCGGGCCGCCACCGTGACGGTGGATGCCGCGGTCTGACGGCCGCCCCGCATCGTCACGCACTCGTGCACCGCGTCGAGCACGACCAGCACACCTCGGGTATCGAGCGAGCCGGCGATCGCGTCCGCGATCTGCTCCCCGAGTCGCTCCTGCACCTGCGGCCGTGCAGCGAGGATGTCGATCACCCGGGGCAGCGCCCCGAGCCCCACGACCTGCTCGCCCGGCAGGTACGCGACGTGCGCATGCCCGGCGAAGGGCAGCAGGTGGTGCTCGCACATCGACTGGAAGCGGATGTCGCGCAGCATGACCGCGCCCGACGGGAGGGTGTCGGGGGCCGGCCCCCGCGTGACCGAGATGGTGCGGGCGAGGGGCACTGAGGCATCCTCCCCCACTCCGGAGAAGAACTCGGCGTACGCCTCCGCGACGCGCTGGGGGGTGAGCTTCAGCCCCGGACGCTCCGGGTCCTCACCGATGGCCACGAGCAGCTCGCGGACCAGCTCGGCGACACGCTCGCGGTCGACCGCCATGAGCGGAGCCTCAGGCCGTCGCGGGTCGAGCCTGCCCCGTCGCGTGCCGCGCGGGGGAGGACTCGGCGGCCGCCTGGGAGGCCTCGGTGTTCGCCGCGACCGGAGCCTCGGCGCGACGCGGCACCTCGACGGGAGGCAGCGTCGAGACGGGACGCTCGCTGCTCGAGAGCCACTGCGGACGCGGCGGCAGCTTCTTCACGTCCTTGAAGATCTCGGCGAGCTCGATGTGGTCGAGGGTCTCCTTCTCGAGGAGCGCGAGGGCGAGGCGGTCGAGGATCTCGCGGTTCTCGTTGATCACCTGGTAGGCCTCGTTGTGGGCCTGCTCGATCAGCCCGCGCACCTGCGCGTCGACGCGCTCGGCGATCCGCTCGCTGAAGTCGCGGCCGTGACCCATGTCGCGTCCCATGAAGACCTCGCCCGAGGACGAGCCGAGCTTGACCGGTCCGACGTCGGTGGTCATGCCGTATTCGGTGACCATCTTGCGGGCGATACCGGTGGCCTTCTCGATGTCGTTCGAGGCACCGGTGGTCGGGTCGTGGAAGACGATCTCCTCGGCGACGCGGCCGCCCATGGCGTACGTGAGCTGGTCCTGCAGTTCATTGCGCGTCACGGAGTACTTGTCGTCGAGCGGCAGCACCATCGTGTAGCCCAGGGCCTTGCCGCGCGGCAGGATCGTCACCTTCGTGACCGGGTCGGTGTTGTTCATCGCGGCAGCGGCGAGGGCGTGGCCGCCCTCGTGGTAGGCCGTGATGAGCTTCTCCTTGTCCTTCATGACGCGCGTGCGGCGCTGCGGACCGGCGATGACGCGGTCGATCGCCTCGTCGAGCGCGCGCATGTCGATCAGCTGCGCGTTCGAGCGGGCGGTCAGCAGGGCCGCCTCATTGAGGACGTTGGCCAGGTCGGCGCCGGTGAAGCCGGGCGTCTTGCGGGCGATGACGGCGAGGTCGACCGAGGGCGACAGCGGCTTGCCGCGTCCGTGCACCTCGAGGATCCGCTGACGGCCCTTCAGGTCGGGCGCGTCGACGCCGATCTGACGGTCGAAGCGACCGGGGCGGAGGAGTGCCGGGTCGAGGATGTCGGGACGGTTCGTCGCGGCGATGACGAGCACGGACACCTTGGGGTCGAAGCCGTCCATCTCGACGAGCATCTGGTTGAGCGTCTGCTCGCGCTCGTCGTGACCGCCGCCCATGCCGGCGCCGCGGTGGCGGCCGACGGCGTCGATCTCATCGATGAAGATGATGGCGGGAGCGTTCTCCTTGGCCTCCTTGAAGAGGTCGCGAACACGACTGGCGCCGACACCCACGAACATCTCGACGAAGTCGGAACCCGAGATGGAGTAGAACGGGACGCCCGCCTCACCGGCGACGGCGCGTGCGAGGAGGGTCTTGCCGGTTCCGGGAGGGCCGTAGAGCAGCACGCCCTTCGGGATGCGGGCACCGACCGCCTGGAACTTGGCAGGGTCCTTCAGGAAGTCCTTGATCTCCTGCATCTCCTCGATCGCCTCATCCGAACCGGCGACGTCGGCGAAGGTGACCGTCGGGGTCTCCTTGGTCACGAGCTTCGCCCGGGACTTGCCGAACTGCATGACCTTGCTACCGCCGCCCTGGGCGCTGGAGAGCAGCCACCAGAAGAGCAGACCGAGGATGAGGATGGGGAGGAGGATCGAGATGAGGCTGCCGAACCAGCTCGTCTGCGGCACGACGTCGTTGTAGCCGTCCTTCGGCGCGGCGTTGTCGACGGCCTGCACGACCGCGTCGGCGCGCTCGGTGACGTAGTAGAACTGCACGTTCGTCGCACCCTCGAACGGCTCGCTGAGGGTGAGGTCGACGCGCTGGTCGCCGTCGGTGAGGGTCGCCTGCGTCACGGTGTCGCCGCCGAGGAGCTTCAGCCCCTCCTGCGTCGTGATGCTGCGGGCACCCGTCAGGTTGGTGATGAGGGTCATACCGACGATCAAGAGCACGCCGATGAGCACCACGTAGACGAACGGGTTGCGGGAGAGCTTCTTGACGTTCATGGTGCGTTCAGGCTACCCCTGCCGCGCTATGCGAGGTCTGTGCGTTCGTTTTGGGCGTACCGCGCGGAATCACGCGTAGACGTGGGGCGCGAGGACCGCCACATCGCGCAGGTTCCGGTACTTCTCCGCGAAGTCCAGACCGTAGCCGACGACGAACTCGACCGGGATGTCGAAACCGACGTAGCGGCAGTCGATCTCGACCTTCGCCGCCTCGGGCTTGCGAAGCAGTGCGAGCACCTCGATGGACGCCGCGCCGCGCGACGCGAAGTTCTCCAGCAGCCAGCTGAGCGTCAGCCCCGAGTCGATGATGTCCTCGACGATGAGCACGTGCTTGCCCGAGATGTCGGTGTCGAGGTCCTTCCGGATCTGCACGACACCGCTCGACTTCGTCCCGGCGCCGTACGAGGAGACCGCCATCCAGTCCATCTCGATCGGGCGCTTGAGCGACCGCGCGAAGTCCGCCATCACCATGACGGCGCCCTTCAGGACGCCGACGAGCAGCAGGTCCTTGCCCTCGTAGTCGGCCTCGACGCGGCGCGCGAGCTCTTCGAGCTTGGCCTGGATCTCCTCCTCGGTGACGAGGACATCGGTGAGCTGGTCGGCGATCTCGGCTGCGCGCATTGCAGAAGTCTAAAGTTCGGGGTCGGATGCCGGGAATCGGGCGGCGCCGGCCCCGGCGTCCGCTCCCGTGAACTCGATCACCCGACCGGTGCGCCGGGCGCGGCATCCGGGCAGGTCGATGGGTCCCTGCCCCGACCACTCCGTGACCAGCCGCGCCACCTCGAGGGTCTGCGTGCGCGTGAGCGAGGTGTGGAACTCGCTCGCGACGACGTGCCGGATGATGCGGTGACGCAGCGCCGGGGGGTTCGCCGCGAGCGCGGCGACCGACACCGCGATGCCGGCCTCGGCATGCTCGACGATGTCCTCGATTGTCTCGTCGATCATCTCGTCGAAGGCGTCCGCGTCCTCCCGCAGCTGCGCGGCCGTGCGGGCGAGGGCTTCGGCGATGCCGGGACCGAGCTCGGCCTCGAGCACCGGCAGCACGCGCTCGCGCACGCGCACGCGGGTGTAGAGCGGGTCGATGTTGTGCGGGTCGTCCCACGGTTCGAGACCCTGCGCGGCGCACGCGGCGCGCGTCGTGCTGCGGCCGACGTCCAGCAGCGGGCGGAGCAGCGGGACGCCGTCGAGATCGGATGCCGCGGCCATCCCCTGCAGGCTGCTCGCACCCGATCCTCGCGCGAGGCCGAGGAGCACCGTCTCGGCCTGGTCGTCGAGCGTGTGCGCCACGAGGACGGCGGCGGCGCGGACGTCGCGCGCGGCATCCCGCAGCACCCGGTAGCGCGCGTCGCGCGCGGCGGCCTCGGGCCCGCCGTCGGTGCCGACCTCGACCCGCACGATCAGGGGGTCGAGTCCGAGGCCCGCGGCGGCGCGGGCGGCGGATGCGGCGACCTCGGCGGAGTCCGCCTGCAGCCCGTGGTCGACCGTGACGGATGCCGCACGTAGTCCGGCCTTCGGCGCCTCGAAGCCGACCGCGGCGGCCAGGGCGAGCGAATCCGCTCCGCCCGACAGCCCGACGATGACGATGTCACCCTCGGGAAGCCCGGCCAGGGCGGCGCGGACGGCGCGACGGACCTCGGCGACGGCGGGGTTCAGGGACGGCACGAGGCCACGCTATCCCGCCCGGCGATCCGTATTCAGTCTCGGCGGACGGCGCAAGACGGCCCTTTCGCGAGTTCTCGCGCCCAGCGGTCGCCCGTCACCCCCGTCGGGACTGAGTACGGAACGCGGCGGCCGAACCGGACACCGGAGAACCCGCAGCGAGGACCGGTCGACACCCGTCGCCGAGGCGCTCGGTCCGGAGTTCGGCACACGCAGCCGCGCCAGTAGGCTGGTCGGCGCATCCCACCGGACTTTCAAAGGAGCACAGGCATGGGCGCGTACGACGCCGTCATCGAGATCCCGCGCGGCAGCCGCGTGAAGTACGAGGTCGACCACGGCACGGGCCGCGTCTTCCTCGACCGCGTTCTCTTCACCCCCATGGGGTACCCGTCGAACTACGGGTTCTTCGAGAACACGCTCGGCGAGGACGGCGACCCGCTCGATGTCCTGGTCCTCCTCGACCGCGAGATCTTCCCGGGTGTGCTGGCCAAGGTCCGCCCCGTCGCGGTCCTGAAGATGAGCGACGAGGCCGGCGGCGACGACAAGGTCGTCGCGGTCCTCGCGAAGGACCCGCGGTGGGCGCACATCCAGGACGTCGACGACATCGACGAGTGGACCAAGGGCGAGATCGGCCACTTCTTCGAGCGCTACAAGGACCTCGAGCCCGGCAAGTGGGTCAAGGTCGACGAGTGGGCGAACGCCGCCGAGGCCGAGCGCCTCGTCGCCGAGGCGTTCGAGCGCTTCGAGCAGCACGAGGGCGAGACCCGCACGCAGGGTGAGGGCGAGTCCCCCAACACGCTCTGACGTGAACAGAAGAGGGTCGGATGCCGCGCGGCATCCGACCCTCTGTCGTTTCCGGGCGAGCGGCGTCAGACGCTGATGCCGCGGGCGCGCAGGAAGGGCGCGGGGTCGACGCGGACGCCGCCGCGGTAGACCTCGAAATGCAGGTGGCAGCCGGTGGAGGCCCCGGTGCTGCCGATGTAGGCGATCGTCTGGCCGGCGCGGACGCGATCACCGTAGCCGACGTTGTATCCACCGTTGATGATGTGCGCGTAGCCGGTGACGGTACCGTCGCTGTGGCGGACCTGGATGTAGTTGCCCCAAGCGCCGCTGTAACCGGCGAAGACGACGGTGCCGGATGCCGCGGCGTAGATCGGCGAACCGCAGGAGCTGGCGAAATCGATGCCGCGGTGACCACTGGCCGTGCATCCACCCGAGGAGCAGATGCTGCCGCGGGTGCCGAACCAGGAGCTGATCCAGCCGTGCGCGGGGCGCACCCACCCGGAGGACTGGACGACTCCGCCACTGCCACCGCTGCTGCTTCCGCCGCCGGACGAGCCGCCGCCGGAGGATCCACCCGTGCTGGGCTTGGGCTTGTTGGCCGCGGCGGCCGCTGCTTCTTCCCGGCGACGCTTCTCCTCGGCGAGGCGCCGCGCTTCTTCTTCGCGGGCCTTCCGGGCAGCCTCTTCCCGAGCCTTGCGGGCGGCTTCCTCGCGACGCTTGCGCTCAGCCTCCACGCCGGCCTTGTAACCGGCGACGGTCTTCGCGGTGGTGTCGCGGAGTGCGTCGAGCTGCGCCTCGAGCACCTCGCGGTGCTCGTTCTGGGCGGCGAGGGCAGCCTGCGCGGCCTGCGCGGCATCCTGCGCGGCCTGCATCTTATGCTCGGCTTCGACCTTGCGCTTGTCGCGCTCGTCGCGGGCGACCTGGGCCTGCGCCGCAAGGCTCTTCGCACTGTCGCGGGCACCGACGGCCTCGGCGTACACGTCGCGGTTGGCGTCGACGAGGCGGTCCATCGTGCCGAGGCGTCCGAGCAGATCGTCGGCACTGGCCGAGGAGTCCGAGAAGAAGAGCTCGAGGGTGCGGTCACCATTGCCCGACCGGTACTGCTGGGCGGCGAGGACCCCGAGCTTCGCCGCGGACTCCTTCGCGCGGGCCTCTTCGGCGTCGGCCTTGGCCTGCAGCGCGTCTGCGCGGGCCGCGGCGTCCTCGAAGGCGATGAGGGCGTCCTGGTACTCGACGCCGAGCCGCTCAGCCTCGGCCTGCTTGGCCGCGACGTCGTTCTCGAGAGACGAGATGAGGTTCTGGATGCGGGTGATCTCGGAGCCCTTGGCGGCCTCGTTGCTGCGCGCCTTCTCGACGTCGTCCCAGCTGGGGTACGAGACGGCGGCGAAGGCGGGGAGGGCGAAGCCGAGACCGGTGGATGCCGCGGCGACACCGAGCGCACCGAGTCCGAGGACGTTGCGCCGGCTGATGCGCGACGAGAACGTGCGCGCCTCTTCTGCCGTGGGCGCGCAGCCGCAATCGACGTCCGACGCCTCGGAAAGATCGGTCACTGCACACACCCTTCCCTCGGCCAGATGGCGTGCTGATCCGCCCATCACAGTAGCAACACTGTTCACATTCGTCACAGAAAAATGTGCGGACGGCCGCCGCCATCCTGCCCCTGTTCTCGCGGCGGAGGATGTCGGCGCGCCCTCGATTCGCACATTCGTCGGGGATCGCATATGCTTGACCCTCGGTAAGCGTGAGCCCCCGGGTTCGCTCGGCCCCATCGTTTAGCGGCCTAGGACGCCGCCCTTTCACGGCGGTAGCACGGGTTCGAATCCCGTTGGGGTCACTCCCACAATTTAATAAGCATGGCCCTGTAGCGCAGTTGGTTAGCGTGCCGCCCTGTCACGGCGGAGGTCGCGGGTTCAAGTCCCGTCAGGGTCGCTCCGAGCGACGAGCCCTTTGTTTTCAGAGGGCTCTTCGTCTAGGACATGGCTCTCCTGCAGCCATGCGGCTCTGTAGCTCAGTTGGTAGAGCGCACGACTGAAAATCGTGAGGTCACGGGATCGACGCCCGTCGGAGCCACACGGACCGTCGTTACAACGGTCCCAGAAACCCTCGCCTAGCTTCTACATGGCGGGGGTTTTGCTTTGCCCTGGATGCACCGCCCACCAAATAACCGGAAGAGGTGGACGCGTTCTTGCAACGCCATCCGACTTGCCTAACCGAGAATCGGCACTCGCGAGCGCGTTTGGTCTGAGCGGATCGGTGGCTCCGAAGTCGATGGCAGCGATGTCTCCAATCGCGAAGCGACGACCAATTGTCATCACCTCGGCGTCAGTCAGATACTTCACGGAGTGATGGTTGGGAATCACACTCGATTTAAAGGTGACCTGACGGCCGGCCGGCCGGCTGGCCGGCTGGCCGGCGACATCGTGCAGCCCTGCACATGCGGACGTCGCTTCGCTGAGCGCTCGCCTACCGCGGTGCGCACGCTTCTCCCCACGGCGTTCTCATCGCCGTAGATAATGCCGTTGATCCATTCCGTCCTCGACCGCGCGCCAACTTGACAGAATGGGTCCGACCCGCTGAGCTCGACAGTAACGAACGGAGGCCTCGTGCCGCTCACCACCTTGTCATGCTTCAGCGGCATTGGCGGGCTCGATCTGGGGTTGGAAGCAGCAGGCTTCGACCACGCAGGAGCGCTCGAGATCGATGCCGACGCCCTCTCGTCCATGCGCAAGAATCGCCCTGCGTGGGCACAGCTCGAGCCTGGCGATGTCGTCGCCGCCGGCACTTCCCTCCTCCCATCAGCGCTTGGACTCGAACCTGGCGAGCTATCGCTCATTGCTGGGGGGCCGCCTTGCCAACCGTTCAGCAAGGCCGCTCAGTGGGCCGCGCCGAAGCGTGGCGTGACTGATGCGCGCGGGCGAACCGTCGACGGAATGATGGACCTCGTGGAGCGGTTTCTCCCTCGCGCCGTTCTGATGGAGAACGTGTCCGGCTTCCTCGCGGGCCGCAATAATGCCGCCCCCATCATTCAGCAGCGATTTGACGAGATAAATGCAATGCACGGCACGGCGTACTCGCTCCGGTCGTGGATCGTCGATGCGGCCGACTACGGCGTTCCCCAACATCGTCAGCGTGCGATCGTTCTCGCGCTCCGGGATCCAGCCGTCTTACCGGGAGTGCTGCCGACGTCCCACTCCGCCGATCACCGCACTGCTTGGGACGCCCTCGGGGACAGCAAGCCCACCGATCTTCCCCCGCTTACCGGGAAGTACGCAGAGCTGCTGCCGAGTATCCCGGAGGGCAGCAACTACCAGTACCTCACATCTCGAGGCGGCGGCAGGGATGTCGAGCTTTTCGGCTACCGAACCCGCTACTGGTCGTTCCTATTGAAGCTAGCGAAGGATCGGCCAGCGTGGACACTCCCCGCGAGCCCAGGGCCCTCGACAGGCCCATTTCACTGGGACAATCGGCATCTCGCCCCTTCTGAGCGCCTGCTTCTCCAAGGGTTCCCTGCGGGTTGGGAACTTACGCCGAACATTCGGGCGAACGTCCGACTTGCCGGAAACGCGACCCCGCCCCCCCTGGCCGAAGCCATGGGTAAGGTCGTCCGCTCACTGCTTGAGAGCCCGGAGAGGCCCCTATCTGAGGTCGATGTGACGCCGAGTCTTGCAACTGCAAGGCGAGGATCTGCACCGCCCCCAGCGCCGCCCGTCGCTCGTCTGCCAAAACACTGGCAGGACAAGGTTCAGTCGAAAGATGCACACCCTGGAGCGGGAGCGGGCCCCCGAGGTCACGCAGTAACCGAAGGAGCAATTGCAAGTGCACCGGCTTGACCATGAAGTACCCGTCGAAATCCTCGACCTCGATCCCCAGAATCCCCGCCTTCCCGAGGATTTGCAGGGCGGTACGCAGGCTGAGATTCTGCAATATCTGTGGGACAACGATGTACTCGATGAACTTATCGACTCATACTTGTCGAACGGATACTTCGAAAGCGAACCACTCATCACACTTCCCCCAGAGGGGTCCAGAAGAGTTGTCGTCGAGGGCAATCGTCGCCTGGCGGCTCTCATAATTCTTCACCAGTTGCCTCCCGCGATAAGCGCCGGCATCGAACTCTCCGACGACACTGCTGTGTCAGCCGAGGAGCTGAAGAGTTTGGGACTCGCAGAACTACCCGTGGTGGAAGCGGATGACATGGAGGACGTTGCGTCATTCCTCGGTTTCCGCCACATCAGCGGGATGAAGAAATGGAACGCTGAGGCGAAGGCCCGCTGGCTGTTCCAGCAAGTCGAGAACCGTTCTGCCAATCAATCAACCCGTGGCGTCTTCTACGATGTCGGACGGCAGGTTGGCAGTAATGCACGGGGGGTACGATCCTCCTATATTGCGTACGGACTGCTGCGTTTCGCGCGAGATGAACTCGGGCTCGACCGGAACATCGTTCAATACGTCTCCCAGGAGCGGTTCGGCGTATGGCTGCGACTGCTCGGCACCGCGAACGTCACAACCTACATCGGCTTGAGCGGTCGTCCGACCCTTAGTTACGAGGAAGTTCGGGAGCAGGTCAACTCAGCTGACGCGACGAAGCTACTTGAAGTGTTGACCGATCTCACGCCTACCAGGGAGACTGGTCGACCAATACTCGCCGACTCACGCGATGTCACCGATTACTCCGATGTGCTTGCTCATGAGCCTGCTAGATCGGCTATGCGCGAATTCGGCTCGTTGTCGCTGGCAGTGGAGATCGCTCGTCAGGGGGAGCTAGGCCCACGGCTGCAGCAGATGACGCGCACCATCGAGCTTCTCACTCTCGACGTCAAGCGATACTCAGTGCGCCAAGAAGAAGTTCGCGCCGCCGAAGAACTCTCTGCTTCCACACGCGCCCTTGTTGGAGCGATAAAGGCCGCCTTACCAGAGGAAGACGAGTGACGGGCGGGTCGCCGATTCTCATAGAACCGGACATCGACCGTTACGGACAAGACGCCAGAGTAAGTGCACTGGCCGACTACCTAGAGTTGGCCGCTCTCGCGGGCCACAGAGTCACCACCGCTGCCTTACAGGACCTCATTGTCGACAACGAATGGGTTCGGCGTCCTATCCGGCGATATCTCCTTCCAGAGGACGTGGAAGACGATCCAGACTCTTGGGCGGATGCAGTGTTCGCCATGATTGCTGAGCGAGGTGCTCAGCTGAGGGAACTCTACCCGTTCGAAATCAGTGGTCGAAGCGTCAGGATGAAGGATTCCTCATTTGCGAGGGGGGAGTCACGCTACCTGGCACTGCTGGCGATCACGGTGGTGCATGCTTTCGGAATCCCCGGACCAGTCTCCCCAGAGGCAATTCTGGAGGACGTAGTTGCAAATACGCTCGCACACCTCGGATTATCCTCGGTCAACATCGGCGCAACCGATCGCGGGACGGGCTTCGTCGAGGCGCTCCAGAACGGCGCAAAGGCCCTCGATCTTTGGCCGATGCAGGACCCACGCCCCCGAAGTTCTCGCGCCAAGGATGTCGGCGTTGACACTCTTGGCGGGTTTGTCTGGAGGGATCACAGGCAGGCGGGGCACTGGCTGATCATCGGACAAGTCACGGCCGCGCAAAGCCAGCATTGGGCAGCAAAGCTCGCCCAACCCGAGCCTGCTCGTTGGGCCACCTACCTGCAGGAACTGCTCCATCCCCAAGTCTTCCTGGCCGTGCCGCATCACGTGCAGGATGACCACCTGCGCAACCTGATGGAAAGTCGACGGGGTGTGGTAATTGACCGCCTTCGGATTGTCGCCAACAAGGCAGACAACACGCTTGCGGAGCAGTCCTTGATCGAGGCGATGCTCAATGCGGAAGTTGAAAAGCCGTGACGTCGTGAGCCTCTCGCGCGGCCGCCGTCACAGGGTCAGCGCCTCGCCGTCCTCGGGAACACTGACGGCTCCACCGAGCCCGTGAGCCGCCGCGACGGCCCAGACGTCGTCGCGCGTGACGGTGCAGTGGTCCAGCGCCTCCATGTGGACGGCGACGATGCGGGCGCACGGCGCGTGCTCGTGCACACGAACGACGTCCTCCTCCCCCATCAAGATCGGATCGAAGCCGGGCAGCACCGCCTCGCCTGCGTTCAGGACGACCACGTCGGGGGTGTGCTCGGCGAGCGCCGTGACGACCGCCGGGTGGTAGATTTTGTCGCCCGCGACGTAGAGGGTGGGCTCGTCGGCATGAGCGATGACGACTCCCATCACCTCGCCGAGATCGGCGGCGGCCACGGTCTCCGCCGATCCGTGACGACCACCGATCCGGGTGAAGGTCACACCCCGTAGCGTCGTCGGCGCATCGAGCACCGTCACCTGCGTGAAGCCGGCATCAGCGATCATCGCGGCGTCTTCGCATGCTGGACGTGAGCGGGAACCTCTCGCGGGGGGAGAGCTGCGGCCGCGGCATCCCAGTGGTCAGAGTGCGTGTGCGTCACGACGACGACATCGGGGTCGATCAGGTCCGCGAGTGGAACGACAAGATCGACCAGCGGATTGCGACGCGAACTCGCGGAGCCCGGCTGCGAGCCCTCCGCCCCGAGCAGGGGATCGACGAGGATGCGGATGCCGCCGACCGCGAGCAGGAGGGTGGCATTACGCACCTGGGTGATCTTCGCCCTGGGACCGTCTCACGCGTCGGCGCCGGCGATCCGCGTCACGAACGCCGGTCGGAGCCGGCTGTGGTCGGCGATCTGCTCGGCGGTGAGTCCTGATCGGACGAGTTCGCGGACGATCGGCGTCACGCGCGCCTCGAGCTCCGACACGTCGTTCGTCCCTCCACGAGACGCGGGCAGTTCCGCCTCCACCCGGTCCAGGAGTGTCCGCTGGTGCGCGGTGAGCTGGTGGGCCTCGGAGCCGGCGATGCGGATCGTCCAGTCGGGGCCGGTGCTCATACCGCCGCATCCTGACACAGATCCGACGCGGTCGATAACCTCGCAGGGTGACCCGCAGGACCGCCGCCTACGCCCGCCAGGCCGCGGAGTACGTGGACGCGCTGGGATCGATGAGCGCGATGCACCACGCGGATCGCCACCTCATCGAAACGTGGGGAGCCGCGGCATCCGGTCGGCTCATCGACGCGGGCTGCGGGCCGGGTCACTGGACGCAGCACCTGGCGGAGCGGGGCGCCGAGATCCGCGAGATCGATCTGCTAGCGGAGTTCATCGACAACGCCCGCGGGACCCACCCGGGCATCCGGTTCGACGTCTAGAGCATCGAGGCGATCGATGAAGCGGATGCCGCGATCGGCGGCATCCTGGCCTGGTTCTCGACGATCCTCCACGCGCCAGGGCAGATCGCCGCGCCGCTCGCCGAGTTCGCGCGCGTGCTGCGGCCCGGTGGTTCGCTGTTCCTCGGCTACTTCGACGCCGACGCGACGGAGGCGTTCGACCACGCCGTCGTGCAGGCGTACCGCTGGAATACCCGCGACCTGCAGAGGATCCTCGAATCCGCGGGCTTCGACGTCGTCGCCGTGGACCACCGTGCCGATCCCGGACAGCGCGGTCGGCGCGATCTTCTGTGAGTGGCGGGGGTCTTAGGCACCCACCGTCGAATCAAAACTCGTGGGTGCATCACTTCGACCATCCGCGGCAAACGCACCCCTCGAGTACGCCGAGGCTAGAGCGATTGAGGGCTTGAATTGAGGGCGCTCTGACCACATCCAGACGGCCTGGTTGGCCCGGTCAGGCGAAGTTTTCCTGTCTGCGGCGTCTTGCCGCGCGCTGCCTAGCCCGAATCCTCCTTCGCGCCCTTCTGACTACGTTCGCGCGGCCATCGATAACTCGCCTGCGAAGAGTGCGAAGGGAGCGTCGACGAGATTCTCTCAACAGAGCCAGAGTCAAGCCGACACCAAGCATCGTGACTGCAAATATGAGGGGACCCACTATCTGGAACTCCGACAGCGCCTCCATCGGACTCTTTACCGGA
Source organism: Microbacterium sp. NPDC080005 (assembly GCF_040702445.1). Lineage (NCBI taxonomy): Bacteria > Bacillati > Actinomycetota > Actinomycetes > Micrococcales > Microbacteriaceae > Microbacterium > Microbacterium sp. NPDC080005. Next base: position 451,744 of record NZ_JBFBLD010000002.1, read on the forward strand.
GGAGCAACCCCGCCCACGGCAAAGCTGATCGCGGACACAGCCAATAGCTTCCCCGCGTGGTCCGTTCGCTGCAAAGACGCTCGGTCCCGGTCAGGATGCGCATTTGGATTGTGCGCATACGCCCGGAGAGCCGTGCCCATCGCCGCGATGAAAAAGCCCCAAAAGGCGACCGCCTGAAGAGAAGCGGGCGGTCGCGTCACATCCATTGGTCCTGGGTCAAGCGCTTCGCCAGTCTCCTTGTACGCCGAGGACCAAGCTGCAAGCGTCGAGCCCAATTCCATTCGAGACTGCGCTTCTGTAACGAAAGCTATGGCAAGACCGATGATCAGTCCCCAGGCCATGGCGCCAATGACGTAAAGCATGTGACCACGCTGGAAGGAGTACGACGCCCAGCGTTCTGCGTCCCTTTGCAGCTTGAGTCGCCTAAGTCGGTCGGTGGCTGCTTTCGGGTTTCGAACTCGCGCGCGGGTCACGTAACAGGAACATATCCGAACAGACGATCCGGGGATGTCGGCCGTCGGAGGTCTGGATGGCGACGTGGCCTGCACCCAAACCCCGAATCGCCGCGCGCCGGGGCTGACCTCACCGCGGCTCCGTCACCCGCACCAGCCCGCAGTTCAGGCACGACCAGGCGACCGTGAACCGCTCGTCATCGAGGATCTCGAAGCGCAGCGGATCGCCGCAGGTGGGGCACATGACCGCCGGGCGCTCGCTCACGCATCGAGCCTAAGCTCGCCACGGCGACCCGGGGCGGCCCGGCTACCCTGATCGCATGCCGCCCCTCCTCAGCGCCCAACGCCGGTCGCGCCTCGTCGAGATGCTGGCCGAGTCCGGCAGCATCCGCCTCGAATCCGCCGCCGACGCGCTCGGCGTCTCGGTCATGACGGTGCGCCGCGACCTCGACGACCTCGTCCGCGACGGCCTGGCCCGGCGCGTCCGGGGCGGCGCCGTCGCGGCGATCGTGCCGCAGGGCTTCAGCGAGCGGATCGCCGCCCGCGGCGGCGCGAAGGCCGAGATCGCCCGCAAGGCGCACGACCTGCTCCCCCACGGCGGCGCCGCAGCCATGGACGCCTCCTCCACCGTCGGCGCCCTCCTCTCCACCCTCGACGAGAGCCACGAGCTGCTCGTGGTCACCAACTCCTACGACAACCTCCGCACCGCACAGGCCCGACCGGCCGTCGACGCGATCCTGCTCGGCGGGCGACTCGAGCCGCGGACTGGCAGTTTCGTCGGCGCGCAGGCGTGCGAGAGCGCCGCACGCTTCCACTACGACCGCTTCTTCACGAGCGCCGCCGCCCTCGACCCGTCGTTCGGCACGAGCGAGACGACGCTCGAGGAAGCCGAGGTCAAGCGCGTCCTCGCCGCCAACGCCGACGAGACCGTCGTGCTCGCGGACTCGTCGAAGCTCGAGCGCCTGGCCGTCGCGCGCGCCCTGCGCTGGACCGATGTCGATGTCCTCGTCACCGACCTCGACCCCTCCGATGAGAGGCTCGCCCCGTTCCGGGATCTGGTCGACATCCGCTAACCGTGTTAGATTGTGAAAGGTTTCACAAGATCTTTCACGTCTGAGCCTCGCAGGAGAGTCGATGTCTTCCACACCCACGGCCGCCGCCGACCTGATCGCGCGCAGCAACCGCCTCGGTTCCGACCCGAAGGTGACCAACTACGCCGGCGGCAACACCTCCGCAAAGGGCACCGACACCGACCCGGTCACCGGTGAGCCCGTCGAGCTCCTCTGGGTCAAGGGCTCGGGCGGCGACCTCGGCACGCTGAAGCCCGAAGGACTGGCGGTGCTCCGCCTCGACCGCATGCGCGCCCTCGTCGACGTCTACCCCGGCGTCGAGCGCGAGGACGAGATGGTCGCGGCCTTCGACTACTGCCTCCACGGCAAGGGCGGCGCGGCTCCCTCCATCGACACCGCCATGCACGGACTGGTGGATGCCGCGCACGTCGACCACCTGCATCCGGATGCCGGCATCGCCATCGCGACCGCCGCCGACGGCGAGAAGCTCACCGGCGAGATCTTCGGCGACAAGGTCGCCTGGGTGCCGTGGCGCCGCCCCGGCTTCCAGCTCGGCCTCGACATCGCCGCGATCAAGGCGGAGAACCCCGACGCGATCGGCTGCATCCTCGGCGGACACGGCATCACCGCCTGGGGCGACACCTCCGAGGAGACCGAGCGCAACAGCCTCTGGATCATCGAGACCGCGCAGGCCCACATCGACGAGCACGGTGCGGCGCAGCCCTTCGGCGGCGTCCGCGCCGGCTTCGAAGCGCTCCCCGACGCCGAGCGCCACACGAAGGCCGCCGCCCTCGCGCCCACGGTCCGCGGGCTCGCCTCGACCGACAGGCCCATGGTCGGCCACTTCACCGACAGCGCCGTCGTGCTCGACTTCCTCGCCTCCGAGAAGGCCCCGGCTCTCGCGGAGCTCGGCACGAGCTGCCCCGACCACTTCCTGCGCACCAAGGTCAAGCCGCTCATCCTCGACCTGCCCGCCTCCGCGTCCGTCGAGGACGCGATCGCGCGCCTCCGCGAGCTGCACGAGGCCTACCGCGCCGACTACCAGGCGTACTACGACGCGCACGCGACGACGGACTCCCCCGCGATCCGGGGCGCCGACCCGCTCATCGTCCTCGTCCCGGGCGTCGGCATGTTCAGCTACGGCGCGAACAAGCAGACCGCCCGCGTCGCCGGTGAGTTCTACGTCAACGCCATCAACGTCATGCGCGGCGCCGAGGCCCTCTCGACCTACTCCCCCATCTCGGACGCGGAGAAGTTCCGCATCGAGTACTGGGCCCTCGAAGAGGCGAAGCTGCAGCGGATGCCGAAGCCCAAGACGCATCAGGGGCGCATCGCGTTCGTCACCGGCGCGGCATCCGGCATCGGCAAGGCGATCGCCACGCGGCTCGCCGCCGAGGGCGCGTGCGTCGTCGTCGCCGACCTCGACCTCGAGAAGGCGCAGGCCGCCGCAGCAGAGCTCGGCGGCACCGACGTCGCGATCGGCGTCGCCGCGAACGTGGCCGATGCCGAGGGGGTGCAGGCCGCGATCGACGCGACCGTCCTCGCCTTCGGCGGCATCGACCTCGTCGTCAACAACGCCGGCCTCTCGCTCTCGAAACCGCTGCTCGAGACCACCGAGAAGGACTGGGATCTGCAGCACGACGTCATGGCGAAGGGCTCGTTCCTCGTCGCCAAGGCCGCCGCGAAGGCACTCATCGAGCAGCGGATGGGCGGCGACGTCATCTACATCTCGTCGAAGAATTCCGTCTTCGCCGGGCCCAACAACATCGCCTACTCGGCGACCAAGGCCGACCAGGCCCATCAGGTGCGTCTGCTGGCCGTCGAGCTCGGCGAGCACGGCGTACGCGTGAACGGCATCAACCCGGACGGCGTCGTGCGGGGCTCGGGCATCTTCGCCGCCGGCTGGGGCGCCAACCGCGCCGCGACGTACGGCGTGAAGGAAGAGGACCTCGGTCAGTTCTACGCGAACCGCACCATCCTCAAGCGCGAGGTCGTCCCCGAGAACGTCGCCGACGCGGTGTACGTCCTCACCGGCCCCGAGCTCTCGCGCACGACCGGTCTGCACATCCCGGTGGACTCCGGCGTCGCCGCCGCGTTCCTCCGTTAATCACGGTCCGCGTCGAATCACCCCAGAGGAAGATGGTCCCCATGGTGCAGCGTCAATTCCCGAAGCCGGTCGAGCTGCTCGAGCTCATGCAGTTCAAGAAGCCCGAGCTCAACGGCACGAAGCGCCGACTGGATGCCGCGTACACGATCGCCGACCTGCGGAAGATCGCGAAGCGCCGCACCCCCAAGGCCGCGTTCGACTACACTGACGGCGCCGCCGAGGGCGAGACCTCGCTCGCCCGCGCCCGTCAGGCGTTCGAGGACGTCGAGTTCCACCCCGACGTGCTGCGCCCCGCCGCCGAGGTCGACACCTCCGTCGAGATCCTCGGGGGCCCGTCCGCGCTCCCGTTCGGCATCGCACCGACCGGCTTCACCCGGCTCATGCAGACCGAGGGCGAGGTCGCCGGGGCCGGAGCGGCGGGGGCCGCCGGCATCCCGTTCACCCTCTCGACCCTCGGCACCACCTCGATCGAGGGCGTGAAGGCCGCCAACCCGCACGGCCGCAACTGGTTCCAGCTGTACGTCATGCGCGACCGGGAGATCTCGTACGGTCTCGCCAAGCGCGCCGCCGAGGCCGGCTTCGACACCCTGCAGTTCACCGTCGACACCCCGGTGGCCGGTGCGCGCCTGCGCGACAAGCGCAACGGCTTCTCGATCCCGCCGCAGCTGACCCTCGGCACGATCGTCAACGCGATCCCGCGGCCCTGGTGGTGGATCGACTTCCTCACGACGCCGAAGCTCGAATTCGCGTCGCTGTCCGCGACCGGCGGCACCGTCGGCGACCTGCTCAACGCGGCGATGGACCCGACGATCAGCTACGAGGACCTGAAGGTCATCCGCGAGATCTGGCCCGGGAAGATCGTCATCAAGGGCGTGCAGAACGTCGAGGACTCGAAGCGCCTCATCGACCACGGCGTCGACGGCATCATCCTGTCGAACCACGGTGGACGCCAGCTCGACCGGGCACCCATCCCCTTCCACCTGCTGCCCACCGTCGTCCGCGAGGTCGGCAAGGATGCGACCGTCATGGTCGACACCGGCATCATGAACGGCGCCGACATCGTCGCCGCGATGGCGCTCGGCGCGAAGTTCACGCTCATCGGCCGCGCCTACCTCTACGGCCTCATGGCCGGCGGCCGGGCGGGCGTCGACAAGACGATCGAGATCCTCCGCAGCGAGATCGAGCGCACCATGAAGCTCCTCGGCGTCGCCTCGATCGCCGAGCTCGAGCCCCGCCACGTGACGCAGCTCACGCGCCTCGCGCCGATGCCCCGTTCCGACGTCTGACCCTGCGCGCTAGCCTGACGCGGTGAGCGCAGCGGACGAGACCGGGCCCTTCTTCCACGGCACGAAGGCCGACCTGCAGATCGGCGATCTGCTCACGGCGGGACGCCGTTCGAACTACCGGCCGACGCTCGTGATGAATCACATCTACTTCACGGCGACACGGGACGGTGCCGGGCTCGCGGCCGAGCTCGCCGCGGGCGACGCCGAACCGCGGGTGTACATCGTCGAGCCCACCGGGCCGTTCGAGGACGACCCGAACGTCACGGACAAGAAGTTCCCCGGCAACCCCACGCGCTCGTACCGCAGCACCGAGCCGCTGCGCATCGTCGGCGAGATCACCGACTTCCCGCGTCTGGCACCCGAGGCCCTCGCGGACTGGAAGCGCCGGATCGCCGCCATCGAGGAATCCGGCGGCGAGATCATCAACTGATGACCGTCCGCTTCTGCCGCAGCCGAAACGCCGGCCGCCGCTGCACCCGCCCGCTCGACCACCCGGGCCTGCACCGCCACCGCACGATCATGTGGACGGATGCGGCAGCCGACCCTGCCGATTGCCCCGGCTCCGGCGAACCCGGCGAGCCCGCCGCAGCGCTCGCGGACGGCTGGCCCTCCGGGCGCGCCCTGTGCCCCGTCTGCCATCGCTTCGTCCCCCTGCGAGACGGCAGGCTCACCGCGCACGAGACGTCGGATCCGCAGGAGACGGATGCCGAGACCGCCCACCGTCGGGAGTGGCTCAACACCCACGGCTGGTGACGGCCCTCGTGTCCCCGCTGCGTGACATGCTGGCGGGATGCGCATCGCCGTCACAGGGTCCTCCGGCAAGCTCGGCACGGTCGTCGTCCGCGAACTCGCGGCGGCGGGTCACGAGGTCATCGGCTTCGACGTTCACGGGCGGCGCGGTCCCGGTTTCGTCCAGGTCGACCTGACGGACTACGGCCAGGTCGTCGACGCCCTCACCGCCGTCGGCGACCAGCACGACGGCGTCGACGCGCTCGTGCACCTCGCCGCGATCCCGGCCCCCGGCATCCGCTCCGACGTGGCGACCTTCCACAACAACATGGCGAGCACCTTCAACGTGTTCTGGGCGGCTCTGCGCATCGGCATCACGAAGATCGTCTACGCCTCGAGCGAGACGGTGCAGGGGCTCCCGTTCGACGTGCCGCCGCCCTACATCCCGGTGGACGAGGACTACCCGGCCCGTCCCGAGTCGGTCTACTCGCTCGTCAAGCACCTCGAGGAGCAGATGGCGATCGAGCTGACGCGCTGGCACCCGGAGGCATCCATCACGGCGTTGCGGTTCTCGAACGTCATGGTGCCCGAGGACTACGCGGAGTTCCCGTCCTTCGACGCCGACGCGCGCCTGCGCAAGTGGAACCTGTGGAGCTACATCGACGCGCGCGACGGCGCGCAGGCGATCGCGCGGGCGCTCGAGGTCGCACCCGCCGGGTTCGATCACTTCCTCATCGCGGCCGCCGACACCGTCATGAGCCGACCGAACGACGAGCTGGTCGCCGAGGTGTTCCCGGATGTCGAGACGCGCGGCGACCTCGGCGTGCACGACTCGCTCTTCTCCACCGCGAAGGCGCAGCGCCTGCTCGGATACCGGCCGCAGCATTCCTGGCGCCACCACGTGAGCTGAGGAGTCAGCCTCCGAACTCGGCGGTGACGACGATCTCGCTGTGGTTCCAGGCGCAGGCCTCGGCGATCGGCCGCTGCGTCTCCCAGTACTCCTGCACCTCGGTCATCCCGCCGGGGATCGGCGAGCGCTCCGCGAGCACGGTGCGCACGGCGGCGAACTCGTCCGCCAGGACGGTCAGCGACGAGGCGGCGAGCACCTCCGCCGCTCGGGCTGCGGCATCCATGCGTGCATTCCACTCGTCCGCGCCGAAGGCGGCGTAGAAGCCGTACCCGTCGTCCGCGTTCGTCACCTGGCTGTGGATCTGCGAGTACGCCGCGCACTCCTCGACGAGCACCTCGTCCTGGGCGAATGCGTCGGGCGAGTAGGTCACGACGGCGGCCCACTCGACCTCCGGCTCGACCCACAGCGACAGCTCCGGTGCGGACTGCGCGATCCACGGCCACGCAAGGGTCCGCGACCCGTCGCACGCGCCCGACAGCGGCGCCTGCCCCAGCATCATCGAGTCACCCAGCTCCGCGGTGAAACGGGACTCGGCGGCACAGGTCAGATCCACGTGGACCGTGCGTGTGCCATCCGGCACGGTGAGCGCGATCTTCTCCTCGGACCGCGGACCGACACCGGTCACGGTCTGCTCGCCGAGCACCGCATCGGCAGCCGGCGCCACCACCGGCGTCGCCTCGGGGGTCACCGAAGGGCTCACCTCGGGCGTCTGAGCGATGCTCGCGACTCCCGCCGTCGAGGCGCATCCCGCCAGGATCATCGCCACCGCCGTCAGCACGACACCGGTCCACACCCTGCGCGGGCGCATCGCACCGGCATCCCCCCAGATCATCAGACCTGTCTAGCAGAGGGCTCAGCGCGTGCGCAGCCGAGCAGCGCGGACGATCTGGATCACGCCGAGCAGGATGAGCGAGACGCCCATCCACAGCCAGAGCACGAGCGCCCCCCAGATGGGGGCGAAGAGGATCACGACACCGGCGACCAGGCTCAGGACGGCGAACGCGATCGTCCAGCCCCGGGACCGCGTCCCCCGCAACGTGGTGAGCGCGACGACGCCCTCGACGATCCACAGGATGCCGACCAGCGCCCCCAGGAACGTCGCGAGCGTCTCGGCGGCGAGCCCCAGGTTCGTGAAGGCGACCACGCCCCCGATGACGAAGATCGATCCGAGCGCGATATGACCCACGCGGGCCCACGATCCCGCCGTGCGCGAGAGCAGGCCGATCGCGATGTTGACGACCCCCGCGGCGACCGCCCACGCGGCGATGATCCCCGCGACGACCATCGCCGTCTTCCCCGGCCAGACGAGGATCAGGATGCCGACCACGACCGCCAGCACACCGCCGATCAGCAGTGCCCCGCGGATGCCGCCGACCACCGCCCGCACCGATCCCTGCGCACTCATGCCGAACCCCTCTCGTCGGGTGCGGCCAGGCTATCGGCCGGGCGATGACGCCGGAAGACGCCGTCCCTCAGCGCTCCCACGAGGTTCGCCGGGGACATCCTCAGTCCCGGCCCGACGCGCGCGGTTAGGCTGAGACGTCCCGTGCCCGCCGAGCATCGCGAGCCCCGCCATGGATCTGTCGATCATCGTTCCGACCTTCAACGAGGGTCCGAACGTCGTCGAACTGCTGCGGCGCATCGGCGACACGCTCGAGGATCGCGTCTTCGAGGTCATCTTCGTCGACGACTCGACCGATGACACGGCCGACATCATCTCAGCCGCCGCGCGGACGTCGCCCTTCCCGGTCCGTCTCATCCACCGCGACCAGCCGACCGCGGGTCTCGGCGGCGCGGTCGTGGCCGGGTTCCGGGCCGCGAACTCGCGCTGGTGCCTCGTCATGGACGGCGACCTGCAGCATCCGCCCGAGGACATCCCCCGCCTCATCGAGCGCGCCGAGCAGGGCGATGTGGACGTCGTCGTCGCTTCGCGCTACGCCTCCGGCGGCACCTCGAAAGGGCTCGCCGACGCGACCCGGACCGCCGTGTCACGCGCCTCCACCGCCCTCACGAAGGCGATGTTCCCACGCAAGCTCGCGAACTGCTCCGACCCGATGACCGGCTTCTTCCTGCTCGACACGCAGGCCGTCGACGTCGAATCCCTGCGTCCTCGCGGTTTCAAGATCCTGCTCGAGGTGCTCGCGCGGCGTCAGCTGCGCGTCGACGAGGTGCCCTTCGACTTCGCACAGCGTCACGCCGGCACCTCGAAGGCGACCTTCACGCAAGGGGTCCGCTTCCTGACGCAGCTCGCGATGCTGCGCTTCGGGCGGATGTCGGCGTTCGCCCTCGTCGGAGGGTTCGGCGCGATCGCGAACCTCGTCATCATGTGGGGACTCATCCGCGTCGGGATGGATTACGTCCCCGCGGCCGTCGTCGCGAGCATCGTGACGATCATCACGAACTTCCTGCTGCTCGAGTACCTCGTCTTCTCCGACATGCGCTCGGAGTCGGGGCGCATGCTCACGCGGTTCCTGAAATCCTTCAGCTTCAACGGCCTGGAGGCGATCGTCCGCATCCCCGTCCTGTCGATCCTGGTCGAGGGCGCCCACATCCCGGCGGTCCTCGCCGCCGCCCTCACGCTTGTCGCCGCCTTCGTCCTGCGCTTCGTCTTCCACGCGCTCGTCGTCTACGCGCCCCGCCGATCCGGGCGCACCGCGGCACAGCCCGACGCCGCGCCCACGGCGGTGGGCGGGCGTACGCTGGAGTGATGACCGACACGTCCGCTCAGATCACGATGTTCGGCGCCGAATGGTGCCGCGACTGCCGCCGCACGAAGGCGCAGCTCGACAGCCTCGGAGTCGACTACCGCTACATCGACCTCGAGGCGGAGCCCGAGGCCGCCGAGGTCGCGCGCGAGATCTCGGGTCGCACCAACATCCCGGTCGTGGTCTACCCCGATGCGAGCCACCACGTCGAGCCGAGCAACGACGACGTCGCCGCGAAGCTCCGCGAACTCTCGCTGATCTGAGCCCACCCGCGCCGCGACGATGACGACGACGTCACCGGCCACGCCGCGGGACCTCTCCCCCGACGCCGACACCCGTGCCGCGCTCGACGGCGCGCTCGGGCGATTGCGCACCGGATCCGCCGGCTGGAGCGCGCTGACGGCCGCCGCACGTCGCGACCTGCTCCGGGAGATCCGCTCGGCCGTGGAAGCAGCGGCCGAAGACTGGGCGCGCATCGCCGCCGAGAGCAAAGGCCTCGAGCCGCGGCATCCGCTGGCCGGCGAGGAGTGGCTCGCGGGGCCCTATGCCGCGCTCGTCGCACTCGACGCATACGCCGGCAGCCTCGACGCCCTCGCCCGCGGTCGGAGCCCGCTCGCCGGCGTCCGCATCGGCACCGGGCCCGGGGGACGCACCGTCGTGCACTCCTCGCCGCTGCGTGCATCGGACCGCCTGCTGCTGTCGGGGTACACCACCGAGGTGTGGGTGCAGCCCGGTGTCACGCCGCACGAGGCGAGGGATGCCGCGGGCCTCGCGTCGCGGCATCCGCACCGCACCGGCGGCGTCGGGCTCGTCCTCGGCGCGGGGAACGTGACCTCGATCCCGTTCCTCGACGTCCTGTACGAACTGCTCGCCGAAGGACGGGTCGCGCTCCTGAAGGTGAACCCCACGCAGGACGCACTCCTGCCGGTGTTCGAGCGCGTGTTCGCACCGCTGATCCGCGCAGGGTTCGTCTCCGTCGTCAGTGGGGGCGGCGATGTGGGGGCGTACCTCACGCGGCATCCCGGGATCGACCACGTCCACGTCACGGGGTCGGAAGCCACCTTCCGCGCCATCGTCGGTTCGGATGAGGGCCGGTTGCGCGCGCCGATCACGGCGGAGCTCGGCGGAGTCTCGCCGATCATCGTCGTGCCGGGGCGGTGGTCCGCGGCGGATCTGCGCTTCCAGGCGGAGCACGTCGCGACGATGCGCCTGCACAACAGCGGACACAACTGCATCGCCGGGCAGGTCGTGCTGATGAGCCGCGACTGGGCGCAGCGCGACGACTTCCTGCGCGAGCTGCACCGCGCTCTCACGCGGGCGCCGCGGCGACCCGTCTGGTATCCGAACGCGGTGGAGCGGCTCGGACGCGTACGGGACGTGTACCCGGACGCGGTCTGGTTCGCGGACGACACACGCGCTCTGGTCACCGGCGGCGGCGAGGTCGAGACGACGGAGTACTTCGCCCCCGTCCTGGGCATCGTCGACCTGCCGGGAACCGGTGCGGCCTTCCTCGACACCGCGATCGCGCATGCGAACGACCGACTGACCGGGACCCTCGGCGCGAACGTCCTCATCGACCCGGCGACTCTGGCGGGTCTCGGCACGGGATTCGACGACGCCGTCGCGCGCCTGAGGTACGGCACCGTCGCAGTGAACGCCTGGACCGCGTTCGGGTTCCTGACCCCGACGGCCACGTGGGGTGCATATCCCGGCGGGACGATCGATGACGCGCCCAGCGGCATCGGCGTGGTGCACAACGCGCTCCTGCTCGACCGGGTGGAGCGGACCGTCGTGCGCGGGCCGTTCCGGCCGTTCCCTCGCTCCCTCGGCCGAGGGCGGTTCTCCGTGCTGCCGAAGCCGCCGTGGTTCGTCACCTCCCGCACCGGGCGGGCTGTGTCGGAAGGCTTCGCACGCTTCCGCATCGACGGACGCTTCGGCCCGCTGCTGGTCACACTCGTTCGGGCATTCGGCGCCTGACGCGCCCCCGGCCGCCGGCGCGGATGACGAGATGAACATCCGCTGACGCCGAGTTTACGAATCGGACTCGCACGCTCGGGCGGCGCGCGCTACAGTTGCCTCCGAGTGGATCGCGCGGCCGGGGGGTCGCGCGGAGGTCTTTGGGGGACCGCGAAGCTCACTTGGGGAACATGCAGACGCCGTGGGGGCGGATGCAGTGACGCACATTGCTTGGGGGCATGATGCGGCGACAGACCGATGTCTGGGGGGACGATCGGTGACCGCGGTCGACGGTCTCGCGCCGGGTCTCACACTGCCCGGACTCAGTCCTCGGGCGGGAGTCCGCGGTGCGATCGGTGAAGCTCCCCGCGCCTCGGCGGCCCTGGTCGGCCGGCAGCAGTGGGAACGACGCTTCCGCACGCGCCTCCGGGTGAACGACGTCGTCGTGGTAGCGGTGTCCTGCGCCTTCGCGGCCGTCGTCTCGCTGAACGCGGCCGCGCCCGCCGTCATCTCGAGCGCCCCGCGAAGCACGGTGATCATCGCGATCGCCACCGCGGTGATCTGGTTGGTCGCGCTCGGGCTCTTCAACACCCGCTCGACGACCGTCGTGGGGACCGGGCCGACCGAGTACGCCCGCGTCGCCCACGCGACCGGGCTGGCCTTCGGCCTGCTCGCCATCGTCTTCGTCGTCTTCGAGTGGCACGGCATCCGCGCGCAGCTTTTCACAGCGCTCCCCCTCGGAACCCTCGCCCTGCTGGTCTCCCGCTGGGCGTGGCGGCGCTGGCTCCTCGCCGAGCGCTCCGAGGGTCGCTACGCCTCTCGCACCGTCGTCGTCGGCTCCCGCGACGATGTGGAATACGCGATCCGGAGCCTCGGGCCGACGGGACAGCTCGGCTACCTCGTCGTGGGCGTCGCCCTGCTCGACGACACGGAGTCCCCGCTCACCGTCGACGGCGTGGACTACCCGGTCACGCGCGGCGATGACGCCGTGCTGCGCGCCGCAGCGATCCACGAGAGCGACACGATCGTCGTCGCGAGCCAGCCCGTGGGCGACCCGTCCTACGTGAAGCGGCTCGCGTGGGCATTGGAGGGGACCGCTGCGGAGCTCGTGATCTCGAGTCGCCTCACCGATGTCGCGGGACCCCGCATGTCCCTCCGGCCCGTCGAAGGCATGCCCCTCATCCACGTCAAGATCCCGAGTTTCGAGGGCGCCGCCTTCTACGTCAAGCGCGCACTGGACGTCGCCGCCTCCCTGGCCGCCCTCACCCTCTTCGCGCCGTTCGCTCTCGCGATCGCGATCGCGATCAAGGCCGACGACGGCGGACCCGTCTTCTTCCGGCAGGCGCGCGTCGGTCGCGACGGTCGCGAGTTCGCCATCGTCAAGTTCCGCACCATGCGGGTGGATGCCGAGGACGAACTCGCCGCGCTGCTCGCCCGCAACGAGGGGTCGGGTCCCCTGTTCAAGCTCCGGCACGATCCGCGCGTGACGCGGGTCGGCCGATTCCTGCGGTCGTTCTCGCTCGACGAGGTGCCGCAGTTCTGGAACGTGCTGCGCGGCGACATGAGCGTCGTCGGCCCACGCCCCCCGCTGCCGTCCGAGGTCACCGCCTACGACGGCGCGGTCCACCGCCGCCTCTACATCAAGCCGGGCATCACCGGCCCGTGGCAGGTCGGCGGCCGCAGCGACCTCTCCTGGGAGGAGAGCGTCCGGCTCGATCTCCGCTACGTCGAGAACTGGACCGTGATGACGGACCTCGTTCTCATGTGGCGGACAGCCAAGGTCATGGTCACCACCGAGGGAGCGTACTGATGGTCATCGAAATCCCGCGGCGTCTCGATACCGAGCCGGTCCGCCTCACGCAGGACGAGCGGCCCCGCGCCACCCGCACCCTCGAGATCGCCATGATCGGCACCCGCGGCGTCCCGGCCTCCTACGGCGGTTTCGAGACCGCGGTCGAGGAGATCGGTCGGCGGCTGGTCGAGCGAGGGCACGCCGTCACCGTCTACACGCGAGGCTCCGAGAGCCGCGCCCGCGAGTACCTCGGCATGAAGGTCGTCCACCTGCCGGCGCTGCGCGTCAAGCAGCTCGAGACGCTCAGCCACACCGGCCTCTCGGCCATCCACGCCGTGTTCGGCCGACGACCGGACGCCGCCTTCGTCTTCAACGCGGCGAACTCGCCGTTCCTCCCCGCGCTGCGGGCCCGCGGCATCCCGACCGCGCTGCACATGGACGGCCTGGAGTGGAAGCGATCGAAGTGGGGCCGCCGCGGGAAGGCCTACTACCGCTGGGCCGAGGAGTTCGGCGTCCGCACGGCCGACGCGCTCATCGCGGATGCGCCCGGGATCAGCGACTACTACGACCGCGAGTTCGGGGTACCGACCGAGCTCATCCGCTACGGCGCCCCGATCCTGGAGGATGCCCCGGCCGACGGCGTTCGCGCCCTCGGTTTCGCACCGGGCGGATACCACCTCGTCGTCGCCCGCTTCGAGCCGGAGAACCACGTGCTCGAGATCGTCGAGGGCTACCGCAGGAGCTCGGCGACCCGCCCCCTCGTGGTCGTCGGCTCGGCGCCGTACGCCGCTGAGTACACGCAGCAGATCCGCGCCGCCGCAGGCGGGGACCCCCGCATCCACTTCCTGGGCGGTGTCTTCGACCAGGACCTCCTGGACGCCCTCTACTTCCACGCCCTCACCTATGTGCACGGGCACTCGGTCGGTGGCACCAACCCCTCACTCCTGCGGGCGATGGGTGCCGGCACCGCGGTGCTCGCGTACGACGTCGGCTTCAACCACGAGACGCTGGCCGAGCAGGGACTCTTCTTCGCGGATGCCGCGGAAGCCGCCCGGCATTTCGCCACGCTCGAGGGCGACCCCTCGGGCGCCGCGGTGATGGGGCGCATCGTTCGCGAGCGTGCCCGGGTGGCGTTCCGCTGGGACGACATCGCCGGTGACTACGAGGACCTCGCCGTCCGGCTCGCCCGGCGGGAGTCGATGCACCTGCTCGGGCGTCGAGCGCGGCGCCGGCCGGACTCCACCCACTGACCCGAGACCCCCGACGTCGGGCCGCCGTGCGCGGCACCGTGACCCGACGGCCGGAAAGGACACCGCATGCGCATCCTCCTCGCCTGGACGGATGAGACCTCTCCGAACCTCGGTGTACGCGCCCTCGGACGCGGGTCGCAGGACCTGCTCCGACGCATCTGGCCGAACGCCGAGTTCACGTACATGAACTACGGCTCGAAGCCGGAGCCCGTCACGTGGTCGCCGCGCGGTCTCGTGCGCGAGTGGGTGACCGGTCGCCGCGGCATGCGCGACTGGATCGACGGGTTCGACCTCTACTGGGACACGCGCTCGGGCGACAGCTTCTCGGACATCTACGGTCTCCCGCGTCACATGACGATGTCGATGATCCATGAGTTCGCAGCGCGTCGACACGTGCCGACGATCCTCGCCCCGCAGACCATCGGACCGTTCGGATCCCGCCGATCCCGGATACTGGCGCGACGCGACGTGACCCGGTCTCGACTCGTTCTCGCCCGCGATCCGCTCAGCGCCGCCGCCTCGGCGAGACTCGGTCGCCCCGTCGACCTCACCACGACGGATCTCGTGTTCGGCATCGATCAGCCCGTCCCCGAGCCGGGTCACGACGTGCTGCTGAATGTGTCGGGGCTGCTCTGGCGCTCCGCGCGGCACGGCGACCCCGAGGTCTACCGACGTCAGATCGAGTCGGTGATCGACGGGTTGCTCGACCGCGGTCGGTCCATCACGCTGTTCCCCCACGTCCTCGACTCCCCCGACCCGGACAACGACGTCCCCGTCGCCCGGGAGCTGCACGAGCGATACGAGGGCCGCGTGGGCCTCGTCGTGCCCCGAGACTTGGAGCACGCCAGAGCCGTCATCGCCGGGGCATCCGTCGTCATCGGTGCGCGCATGCACGCCTGCCTCAACGCGCTGTCGACAGGCACGCCGGCGATCGCGATGGCGTACTCGCGCAAGTTCGCTCCCCTCATGAACGAGCTGGGGTGGCCCCATGTGGTCGATGCGGGCGCGGGCGACGACGCTGCCGAGCGCATCGTCGCCGCAGTGGACGATCCGCAGCTCGCCGAGCATGCCCGGAAGGCGCAGCGTCGGGGGCAGCAGCTCCTCGCCGACGTCCAGCACCTCGTCGAGGCCGTCCGATGATGTCTCCGCTCACCTTCGTGACCGTCGTCTTCGAGGCCGAGGTCCCGCTTCTCGAACTTCAGGCTCGTTCGATGTCCCGCTACCTGGACCCCGCGAGCGTCAAGGACATCGTCATCCTGGACAACTGCGTCCTCGGCCTGAGCGGAAGGTCGCGTCGACGTCTGCTGCGGGAGTACGGCGCGCTGCAGAGCCGCGTACGCTTCGTGCGGACCAGCGAGCTCATCGACCCCGGCGCGACCGGGGGATGGCGCAGCCAGCAGGCCGCGAAGCTCGCGATCGCCCGCCGGGTGCAGACGACGCACTACGTCGTCCTCGACGCGAAGAACCACTTCACGCGAGCCGCGAGCGCATCCGAGTTCGTCGACACGGCTGGACGCGCGTTCGGCCGCTCCCACCCGTACACCTCCCATCCCCTGCGCGGTTCGCTCGTCTGGACCCTCACCTATCTCGGCGCCGGCGCGTCCCTGGCCGAACAGGCACTGGGCGCCTTCCCTCCGACGGCGACGCCGTTCGTCTTCGACACCGACACCGTCCGCGCTCTGATGGACGACATCGAGCGTCGGTCGGGGCTGGCGTTCGCGGACGAGTTCGAGCGCCGGAAGCTGCTCGAGTTCTTCCTCTACGCGGGGTGGGTGGAGACGCGGGGTCCCGGCCTCGCCGCCCTGCGCAACAACCGGTCGGTCCCGTCGCCCACGGTGTGGCCGAAGGCGGCGTCCGTCGACGGGGTGCGCGCGGCGATCGCGGAGCATCGCCGCGAGGACGCCGCTGTGTTCGCCGTCCACCGCCAGGTGCTCGCAGCCGCGGACCCCGCCGCCCGCGATCGCATCGCCGAGGCGTGGACGACCTTCGGTCTGTTCCCGGATGCCGCGTCAGCCGACCGATTCATCCGTCGCTTCCGGCGGCGGTACCTTCCCGCGATCGTCTGGACCCGCGGAGTGGAAAAGCTGCGTCGCGCCCTCGGTCACGGGAAGCGTGCGCCGAGGCTCACCTCTCCGGAGCCCAGGTCCGAGACCGCAGCGATCTGAGCAGGCACCGGCACGGCGATCGCCGTCTGCCGGGAGGCTTGGGCGGATCGCAGAGAGAAGTCCTCGCGAACGGGCGATGCGGCCTGCTCGAGAAGCACCGATCGCTTCTCCCGCCCCGCGGCAGCCCTGAAGTCAGCGAGGGTCGTGAAGCCCTCGGACGATCCGGCAGCGCCACGCGAGTAGATCGCGAACCACCTCGGCGCCGTGGGCGATGCGCGGTGGTAGAGGTTGCCCTCGGCACGGGTCACCATCTGGCCGCCCACCAGGGCTCGCGAGAAGTCGTCAACGCACACGAGACATTCGCCCCGAGGCTCTGCCACGACGTTGTTCGCGATGACGACACCGTCACTCATCCAGGGGATCAGAGCGTTCGTGGAGCGCCGTTTGTTCTGCGTGACCGCGATATTGCGCTCGTTGCCCACGAGGGTGTTGTTCCAGATCGCCGCATCCCCTGCATTCGCGATCAGGATCCCGTGCAGCGCGTTGTCCGCAACGAGGTTATCGGCGAAGACCGCTCGCTCCGACAGCTCGAACACGACGCCATTGCCCGTGTTGCGCAGACTGTCGTTCCCGCTGAAGACGACGCCGTAGTTCGACTCGTCGAACCACGGGCCCTGACCGAAGTTGTCGGCGAACACGCTGTCCTCGACGACGACGTCGGAGGAGCTGTGGATCTTGAGTGCGCCCGACACCGGTGCGCGGTTGAAGCGCTCCCGGTTGTTTCCCGTCGAGAGCATCCGACGTACCTCGAGGCCGTCCGCCTGCGACGCACCTGCCCCGAGGAGACCGTTGCCGATGACCGACACGTCCGAGAGGGTCGTGTTCTTCGACCAGGTGTAGAGACCGGTCGTCGAGTTGTCGCGGACAGTGACGTTCGACAGCGTCACGTTGTCCGCGGCGATGGTGACCGTCCCCATCGACGGAACGCTCGTCGCATAGCGTCGGACGCCGATGCCCTGAACGAGCGATCCCGCCGAGCGCACCGACAGAGCACTGATGAGGGTGCTCACCTTCGCCTTCTTGCCCGTGAGATCCGAGCCGACGACGAGCTCATCAGCCTTCTCGTCGACGAAGAAGCGGCCGTTCGAGACCTGCGATCGCGATGCGACCTGCGTCAGCTGCCGTCCATCGACCCAGATCTGGTCCGGGTGAGCAGCCATCGGGTAGGCGGGGTCGACGAAACGCCAGCCGTCCTCCGTCCCGTCCGGCTCACCGCGCTTGAACGTCGGGCTCGCGTCGAGGGACTGCGTCCACCCGGGGCGGATCCAGACGTTTCCCGACTTCCGCCATCCCGTGATCGTCTCCGCGCCGTCCATCCATACGGCCTCGGCTCGATAGGGCTGAAGAGTGACCCGCTTCTGCGGCGGGATGATCACGCTCTCGTGGTAGGTCCCGCCGCGGAGGGCGATGGTCCCGCCGTTCGAGACCTTCTTGAGTGCCGCGGTGATCGTGCGCAGGGGCGACGCCGCAGTGCCGGCGGCGGAATCGCTGCCGCTCGGCGAGACGATGACCGCGTTCGACGGCACGGGGAAGTCTCGCGTTCCCGGCTCCGCAGCTCCCGAGGCGGCGCGGGCGCCCGCGACCTGCCCCGCTGCGGGAGGCGGCGACGTGGGCTCACTGGGCTTCGGCATCGGCTTCGGTGTCGGCTTCGGCGCAGGCGCCGCCACGGCTGCCGACACCGTCAGGTCGTCGATACCGACACGCAGCGCCTTCGTGAGCGCCGAGGTGTAGAGGGAGAATTCGGCCGCACCCGATCCGGCGATGCGCGCGGGCGAGGAGTCCGTATGCGTGATCGTACGGGCGGTGGACTCGGCCGCTCCCGCCGCCCAGACCTTGCCGGTGAGCGCGACCTTGCTGGATCCCGTCGCCTGCAGCCGCACCTTCAGTGTGGCACCGGCACGGACGCGGTCCTTCAGCCTCACGCGCTCGAGCGTGGTCACTGCGGCGCCGGAGCGCTTCTCGAGTGTCAGGTCGATCTCACCGCCGGTCATGACGCGCACGCCGACGAGGTAAGCGCCCTTCGAGGTGGCCCGGACGCCGTGTGAGAGGTACAGCCCGCTCCCGCTCGTGGGGAGGGTCGGCACGGTCACCGTGAACCGCGAGTCGACGTCGCGGGCGGCGATCGGGAGCGTGAGTCGTGACGTGCGTCCCGGCCGGGGGCTGGCCACCCACGCCTTCCCTCCGCTGACGGAGGCCTTGGTGCCGGAGAGATTGCTCCACCCGCCTCCGCGCTCGGCCTTGCCCCACCCCGACGTCACCGAGCGCGACATCGCGTCGCGCGCGTACACCGCGGGAGCAGCGGATGCGGGGGCTCCGGCCCCCACCAGCATCCCGACGATCAGGATGAACACGAGAGCGAGCGGGACGGCGACAGCGCGTCTGGACAGGGGGAGCGAAAGCATGCGGGGTCTCGATTCGCCGTGGGGGGGACCGACGGAATGAGCGACGACGGAAAAAGTGTCGCGAACGGGGGGAAAGTGTCGTCGACGGTATCAGAGCCATTTTCACCGCTTGTTTCGGATGAGAAATCCCTCATGCGGTCGGAGGGGAGGACCGAGTACTCTCCGCAGCCCGCTGAGAATCTGTGAGACCTGTCGGTGAGCTCCGTCACCCCCGTAGAATGTAGGGACTCTTGGGGAGGGGGACCCATGGCGGAAACAGCGCCTTGGTCGGGGCATTGGCTGTTGAGTGCGCTGCGGAAGTTCTGGTGGGGGGTCGCGCTCTGCGCCGTGCTCGGGGGGGCCGTCGCATACGGATTGTCCGCGCTCGAGACACCGCGGTTCCAGTCGACGGCATCGCTCTACTTCGCGCTCAATCAGGGGGCGAGCGCATCGGATCTGAACCAGGGGTCGGCGTACACCCAGAACCAGATGCTCTCGATCGCACAGCTGGCCACGACTTCGCGGGTCCTCGAGCCGGTCATCGACGAACTCGGCATCGCCACGACGCCCCGTGAGCTCGCCCGCTCGATCGATGTCGCGATCCCGCAGGACACCGTCATCCTCCGCATCACCTCCACCTCGACGAACGCCGATCGGGCGGCGGCGCTCGCCAATGCCGTCGCCACCGAGCTCGCCGACGTGGTGCTCGAGATCTCACCGAAGGGCGCGGAAGGCGCTCCGACCATCACGGCGGAGACGATCGACAACGCCGTGGTACCGGCATCCCAGTCGTCCCCCAACAAGCCCCGGGACGCTCTCCTCGGGTTGTTGCTGGGGGGCATCCTCGGAATCGCCGCCGCCCTGATCTTCAGCGCCGCCGACACCCGCGTGCGGAACGAGGAGATCCTGGCGCGGGTCAGCGGCACTCCCGTGCTCGGGGTCATCACCCGCGCACCGCTGCTGGCGCACCGGGCCGCCGGCGTCGCGCAGGAACCCATGGGCCGATCGGCGGAGGAGTTCCGGCGACTCCGCTCGGCCCTCACCTACGCGAACGTGGGCTCGCGGACATCCACCCTGCTCGTCACGTCCGGCTCCCCGGGTGAAGGCAAGTCGACCGTCGCCGTCAACCTCGCGCTGACGCTGGCAGACCTCAACCACCGCGTCCTGCTGATCGACGCAGACCTGCGGCGCCCGCAGGTGCACGTGTTCTTCGGGATCGACGACGCGGTGGGCCTCACGTCCGTCCTGCTGAAGATGCACGACTTCGACACGGCGCGATATCCGTTCCGGTCGTCGACGCTCGATGTGCTCCCCTCGGGGGGTACCCCGCCCAACCCGGCGGAGATCCTCGCCTCACGGGCGATGGCCGAACTCCTCGAGCAGTCGGCGGAGAGGTACGATTTCGTGGTGGTCGACGCCCCGCCCATCCTCAACGTCGCCGACGCGAGCCTGCTGGCCTCGTCGGTCGACGGCGTCCTCTTCGTCGTCGACGCGACGAAGACCCGCCGACCCAATGCGGCGAAGTCGATCAAGCTCCTCGAAGGGGCGGGGGCCCGGGTCCTCGGCAGCATCCTCAACCGTGCTCGCCACGACAAGCGGGCCGGCGACTACTACGGTCCGGTCACCCGCGTGCGAGCATCCGCCGACGAGGTCTCCGCGCTCGGAACCACGCCGACACAGGCCTGACCGCCGAGCCGGGTGTCACAGGCCGCGCGCTGCGCGTCGCCCGGAGCGATCCGCGAAGGCACGCAAGAGCGTGTGGAGCGCGATCGTCTGCTCCTGCACGGTCTGCAGGACCCGATGGTGGTCCTTGAGCCGGCGGTGATGTGCATCCGGGATGTCGACGTCGTGGGAGCGATCACGCCGGCGCACCCACCCGCTCCGGGTTCGGTTGTCCGCACGGACACTGCCGCGATGCTGATCCAGGAATCCCGCGAAGGCGGCAAGCAGGCCCGAGGCATCCTCGCTCCGCCCCGCGGCCGTCGCCGGCTCGATCTGAGCGAGCGTGACGGCCTCCCGCAGCGTGAACGTGCGCGACCGCATCGCAGGGATGAGCAGGGCCACATCCGCGCGCTCGGCGCGCGTCGCGGTGAGCACGAGGCCCGCATCCTGCAGCAGGTCGCGGTCGAGCAGCACGGCCCCGTGGTCGGAGAGCGACACGAGCTCGTCCTCGCCGGTCGCCGTCACGAGACCCTGAACCTCGTCGCACACCGGCTGACCTGCGACCGCTGCGACCCCCGCACTCGACGCGCGCCACCGTTCCGCACCGGAGGCACGCTCAGCAGTCCGGAACTCGTGCTCCATCAGCCGCGAGCGGCAGACGTTCGCGTGGCAGATGAAGAGAACGCCGTCGGTCATACGAATCCTCCCGTTCGTGTGATGCTCAGCCAGGGTTCGATCGATGCGAGCCGGCCGGTGAGGAGGGCGCGGACGCCGCCGGGAACGCCTGCGCCATGATCGCGCGCCGCCCCGAAAGCCGCGCGTGCGACGAGCACAGCATCCCTCTGCCGGGCACCCCCCGACCACTCCTGTCCGGCGGCCGCCCACAGCGCCGTCAGCGCCGGGTCGAACTCACCGTCCCGATAGGCCTCGAGGACGTCCGCACCTGCAGAGATCAAAAGGCCGATCGGGTAGGCGAAGAACGGTTGCAGCTGCAGATCTCCCAAATCGATCGGCACCGGCCGCCCCCCGCGCGCGATCATCAAGTTCTTCGTCGTCGCCTCGTACGCGCTCGGCACCCAGATCATCGGGTCACCGAGGCCGCCTGCATCGCACACGTGGCCGACATCCCATCCCTCCCGGAACGGCGAGGTCTCGGCGAGGTCGTGTGCGACAGGTGCCAGTACCTGCCGCAGACCGGCTCCCCCGGCGCCGGCCTCCGCTGTCAGGTGTGCGTACTCGCCGATCAGCTGTTGCACAGCGGCGATGCGAACGCGGGGGTGGACGTCGAGGAGATGTTCACCCGTGACCAACTCCTCGACCACGAACTCACCGTCCCCGCCGACGGCGAAGGCGGGAGCGCCGACGTGCGACGTGAACGCGGCGCGCATCCGGACGTAGTCCTCGGTCACGGGCCCCGTGCCGTACCGGCGGATGACGTGGTGCGATGACGTGTCGAACAGGACCGTCCCTCCGTCATGGGCCGCAATCGCGGCATCCGCCGTTCCCCCACGACCGAGGACGACGAACGCGTGGCGCAGGTCGCCGAGTCGCGTGAGAGGCGAGCCCGGGTCCCGGGTCGAGGCGACCCCCTTCGTAGACGAGGCGTGACCCGGCACCGGGCCGGACCCGACGCGGCGCCACATCAGCGGACCTGCCTTGACCCACAGCCCGGGCGCCAGGTTGCGACGGACGGCGCGCACGCGATTCCTGCCGGTCGAGACGGAGAGGACATCCACGGCGTCAGCCCAGGGCCGATCGACGAGGGCCGCCGCGGGAGGCCGTTCGCCCGGAGATCTCGCTGACCTCCTGGAAGTAGTGGTTGTCGTGACGCAGGTTCTCCGCCGTGTCGAAGCCGGCGATCGTGCCGTCGGCGACCACCATCACGCGGTCGCAGATCGCGAGCGTCGACAGCCGGTGCGCGACGAGGAAGACGATGGCGTCCCCGGCGAGCTCGTGGAGCGTTGCTTGGACCGACTCCTCCGACTTGACGTCGAGGGCGCTGGTCGGCTCGTCGAGGATCATGACGGCAGGACGCGCGGCGAGCGCGCGAGCGAGGCAGATGCGCTGCCGCTGCCCGCCGGACACCAGTGAGGCGCGGGCGCCGACGATCGTGTCGTACCCATCGGGCAGCCGCAGGATGTCCTCGTGGATGTGCGCGCGGCGCGCGGCCTCCTCGACGGCGGCGTCGTCCATGCCGTCGCGGAAGAAGCGGATGTTCTCGCGCACCGTTCCGTAGAACAGCTGCGGGGACTGCGGGACGTAGGTCACCATCCGGCGCCAGTCGTCCCGGTCGATGGCCGCGGCGGGCATTCCGTTCACGGAATAGACACCCGCGGTGGGCTCCCGCAGCCTCAGCAAAAGTTGCACGAGTGTGGACTTGCCTGCTCCCGACGGGCCGACGATGCCGACGATCTCGCCCATCTTCACCGAGAAGGAGATGTCGCGGAGCACGTCCACACCTCGGTCGTAACCGAAGCCGACGCCGCTCATGGTGAGATCGCCGATGTGGTCAGCAGCCTCGTGGCCGGGACGCTGGGGCTGCGACTCGTACCGTTCGATCGCGTCGGCGAGGTGATGGACGAACGGCAGCTTCTCGTCGACGGAGGTGATCGCGCCCTGCACGCGCTGGCCGTACGTGACGGCTCGGATCAGGATGAGGACGACCGCGCCGAGCGTAGCGATGTTGCCGGCCCCGAGGAGCGCTACGACGCCGAGCGCGATGACGAGGACGAGCAGCGCGACGCTCTGATAGAGGGCGGGCACGGCACCAGAGAGGTACCGCACCTTCTGGAAGGGATGCTGCACAGCACGCAGCTGCGCATAGAACCGCTCCCGGTAGGCGGGCGTCGCACCGAAGACCTCGGTCTCCTCGGCGAGGGCCGCGACTTCCTGGGTGGTCTTGGCGTACTCGATGTTCTCGGAGCTCAGGACGGTGGAGGCCCGCCGCAGCGAGCGCGAGAGCGGGCGGAGCACCGCGAACAGCGCCAGCGACACCACCGTGATGACGGCTGCGGCGGGCGGGCTCATCGCGACCGCGGACGCGAGCAGGCTGAGGAACATGAGGCCTGCCGAGATGACTCCCGCGATGAGGATGATGGTCTCGGACGTCGCGCGGACCTGGTTCAGCATCACCGACTGGAACCCACCGTCGCGTTCAGCCGCCTTGGACGGCCAGGCGGCACCGACGAAGGCGTCGAAGAGACGGGTGCGCAGATCCACCATCGCCTGCCCGCTCATCACGGCGGGCAGATACGCGACCCAGAGTTGCAGGGCCCCGCGGAGAAGGGCCAGCAGGATGCCGAGCGTCAGGGCGAGCGGCAGGTTCAGGGTGATCTCGAGCCCGATGAGATCTACCCGGACGTCGCGGCTCTCGGCGAGCGCCAGGGCGAGCGCAGCGATGAGCGTGAGGAGCGCTGCCTCGAAGAGGCCGGCCGCGACCGAGGCCACCGCGATGAGGACGATCTTGCTGCGGGACCGCGTGAAGAACGGGCCGACGCGGCGCCACGCCGCCACCGACTCCTTCAGCGTCGACAGCACGGACCGTCTTGATGTTCCCTCTCGACGTCCTGACAACTCATCTCCCCCTTGATGACGTGCCGACTCCGGCCCCGTCGACGATCACGACTTCCGGGCGCGGATGCTCCGCGAACCGGGACGATGCGGTGCTTTCCCGCTCCGGTCTCAGCGCGCTCGAGACCGCGACGCCGACGATGAACCAGAGCAGGATGCCGTACTGCGTGATGAACGCGACGGCGAACAGTCCGGGCAACTGGGCGAGGATCGCCACCGACGCCGGAGACATGCGCTTGGACGTGACGGCGACGATCACGGCGCCCACGTACACGGCGAACAGCGCCGCGGTCGGGATGTATCCGTACCGCAGCAGCAGTGAGATGAACGCGTTGTCGGTCGAGGCCGTGAAGTTGCCGAGGTAGTCGTCGCCGACGACCAGGTCCCCCCAGCCCGTGGCGCCGCCGATCGGCTGGACCTGGCTGAGCAGGACCGTCAGGCTGCCGCGGTAGTCCGCGCTGCCGCCTGCTTCGCTGCCCGCGTCGAGGAACACCGTGTCGAGGAACGGCACCAGGATGAAGAGCCCGACGCCCAGCAGCCCGGCGGTGAGCCAGCGGATCGACGCTCCGACACCGCGCAGCACGAGGATGGAGAGCACGACCGTCAGGACGAAGGTGATGATGCCGATCCGGCTGAAAGTGAAGACCACGGCCACGCCGACGACGGTCAGGCCGACGGCCTTCATCCATGTCGTCGCGCGGGCGGCGAGCACGAAGGCGGCCGACATCGCGAGCGCGCCGCCCAGCGCGATGGAGTGGCCGAACGCCCCCTCGGCCCGGAGGAATCCGGCGCGCGGCTGCAGCGTGCCCCAGGTCGCCTGGAGCGGTCCATACCCCGGGATGCCGATGAAGAGGTTCGAGCCGGTGAGGAACTCGATGACGGCCAGGACCCCGACCGCGACGGCCGCCCCCGCGATCCAGCCCGTGATCGGCCGCGACCCGACGCGTTCGTAGATGATCCGTCCCCAGAAGTACGGGAGGACCAGTTCGAGAACGCCGGATACGAGGTGCGACAGCTCGACCTGCCTCGCCGCGAAGAGCAGCACGACCAGGCCGACGAACAGCAGCATGAACGCGTCCGGTGCTGCGAGGCGGAAGCGGCCGCCGTGGAGGACCACCAAACCGAGGGTCAGGAGCGTGATGCCGGACATGTAGAAGCCGACGTTCAGGCCGACCCAGATCGGCAGGAAGAAGGCTGCGAGCACCCAGACGGCGAGGCTGGCGTGCGGCGCCCGCACGAGGAACATCGCCGCGATCCCCGCTGCGACGAGCGCGGTCACCACAGCCATCATCATGAGACCGTTCGGCATCCGCATTCACCTCCCCTCAGCGCGGATCGGCCCGCCGGATGCTCCGTTGCATGCCGGCGGGCCGACATCGTGGTCATCCGATCGGCACGACCCGGAAGTCGTCGAAGGACACCGTCATGGCACTCGTCGACGACGATGCGCGGTTGGCGCGAAGCCCGACCGACGCAGCCGCCTGGAGGTCGCTTGTCGTGTCCGTGGCCACGAGCTGCCATGCCGACGGCTCGGTGGCACCCTTCTTCCACAGCTTCGCCCGCAGCTCGGTCGTGCCGTTCGCCCCGGCGGACTCGACCTTCAGCGAGAAGCTGTCGCCGGCGGCGTACGTGAGACCCGTCGCGCTGAACGTCTGCAGAACGGTCGAGCCGCGCTGCGCCACGAGGTACACCTTGCCGTCCGTCCGCAGCCAGGCGTTCACGACGTAGTAGCTGCTCCCTGCATTGCGCGGAACGATGCCGACATAACCCGACCCGGTCGACGAGGCGACGTCGATCGTGAAGTCGGTGGATGCGGTGAAGTTGCGCAGCGGCGTCTGCGAGAGCAGTGCGGTACGCGTGCCCCCCGCGCTCAGCGCGAACTTGCCCGTCCCGCCGCTCACGCTCGCCGCGGACGCCGCGCCACCGCTGATCGTCCAGGCGCCCCCGACGTCGGCCGTGCCCCAGCCTCCCGTCGCGGTGCGCTCGAAGGCATCGCGGGCGAGGACATCGGCCGGTGCCGGTGCGGTGACCGTGACGGTCTTCTTCACCGAGTGCGTCGCACCCTTGTCGTCGGTGACCGTGAGGGTCACCTCGTAGTCGCCCGCCGCCGCATAGGTGTGCGAAGCCGTCGCGCCTGTCGAGTCCTGCGACGAGTCGCCCCACTTCCACGAATACGACGCGATGGATCCGTCCGCATCCGTCGATCCCGTACCGTTCACCGACGCGGTGAGGTTCGACGTCGAGGACGTGAAGCTCGCCACCGGCGCCTGATTGGGTGCAGGAGCCGTGACGGTCACGGTCTTCGTGACGGAGTGCGTGGCTCCGTCGTCATCCGTCACCGTCAAGGTGACCTGCTTGTCGCCGGCCGACGCGTAGGTGTGGGATGCCGTCGCTCCCGACGATGCGGGCGAACCGTCCCCCCAGTTCCAGGAGTACGACGCGATCGACCCGTCTGCATCCGTCGACCCTGAGCCGTTCACCGACGCGGTGAGACCGGATGCTGACGAGGTGAAGCTCGCGACCGGCGCCTGGTTGGGGGCGGGGGCCGCCTGGCTGTCGCGCACCGTGAGGTTGTCGAAGCGGACCGTGCCCGGCGAGGTGGCGGAGCCGGCCATCGCATAGTGCAGGATCGGCCCACCGGAGGTCTGCAGCTCGGCCGTGGAATCCGTCGTCTCGAGCTGCCACGAGGACGGCTCGGCGGCCCCTTGCTTCCACACCTTGGCCTTGATGGCCGTCGGGTTCGTGCCCGTCACGTCGACCCGGAGCGAGAACGCGTCGCCAGCTCCCCAGGTGAGTCCGCTCACGGCCTTCGAGGTGATGACCGTGGTGCCGCGCTGGGCGACGAGCCAGACCGCTCCCGTGTCACGGTGCCAGACGCGCACGTTGTAGAAGTTCGACCCGTTGCGCCGTGCCCCCAGTCCGACGTAGCCGGCGCCTGCGGAGGGACCGTTCGTCAGTGTGTAGTCCACGCGGTTCTCCGAATCGCGCACGGAGGAGCCGAGGGCGAGGGTCCGCGTCTGCCCGGCGGCGACCGTCAGCTGGCCCTTGCCGTCCTGCACGGAGGCACCCGAGGTCGAGCTGCTCGCGAAGGTCCATCCACCGCCGACGTCGGCGGTGCCCCATCCGGACGCGACCGTCCGCCCGAAGGCATCCGATGCGGCATAGGCGGGAGCGGGGGTCGCGGCGACCGTGACCGTGCGCTGCACGGAGTCCGTCGCGCCGAGGCTGTCGGTCACCGTCAGGGTGACCGTGTAGTCGCCGTCCTCGTCGTACTCGTGCGTCGCCGCCGCACCGGTCGTGTGCGCGGAGCCGTCGCCCCAGTTCCAGTCGTAGGCCAGGGTCGCGCCGTCCGAGGCCGAGGAGCCCGAGGCATCCGTCGTCACAGTCAGCTCGTCCGCCTCGGACGTGAACGCCGCCACGGGTGCCGCGTGGGTCACCGTCACGTTCTCCGTGTGCTGCGTCGAGCCGCCGCGACCGTCGGTCACCGTCAGCGTGACGGCGTACGTGCCGGCTGCCGCGAAGCGGTGCGAGACCGTCGCCCCCGCTGCTGTGGCGTCGTCGCCGAAGCTCCACGCGTAGGTCAGCGGGTCGCCGTCGGGGTCGGTGGCCGCGCCGGTGAATGCGGCGGTCAGGCCGTTCGCGTCGGCGGTGAAGGCGAGGTCCCGCGGAGCCGCGTTCGGCGGCTGCTGGCCGGAGCCGATGATGAAGTGGTCCGATACCTGAGCCTGCGTCAACGCCGTCGGGTACACGGCGGCCTCGTCGAGCGAGCCGGTCCAGTAGGTCGCGCCTTCCCAGCCGGAGTCGCCGCCGATGCGCCAGTAGCCGCTGTAGTTCTGCGCCGTCGTGATGTCGTTCTGGTCGACGAGCTGGCCATCGAGGTACAGACGCATGCCGGCCGACGACTGCGTGGCGACGACATGGTGCCACTTCCCGTCGTTGAATCCCGGACCGCTCTGGATGATGCCGGCCCAGCCGTTCCAGACCCCGAAGCGCAGCGCGCCGTCACCACTCATGTAGACGTGCCGGTCGTAGTTTCCGCTCTCCCCCACGCGGTTGCTGCCGAAGCCGATCAGCTTGCCACCGTTGGTGCTGGTCGTCTTGAACCACGTCTCCATCGAGTAGGTCGTCGGGTTGAACACCTGCTTGTCACCCGTCACACCGGTCTGGCCATTCGGGCTCAGGGCGATCGAGGTGCCCGCACCGGTGGCCAGAGCGCTCGGAGCCCCCTTGGTCACCCCACCGAAGTAGGTTCCCGGGTAGATGTAGCCCGCACCGCTCGAGTCCGCGGCAGCGGCGCCGGTCGTCTCATCGAGACGCCAGTACACCGAGGGGTTCAGCGCGTAGACGGACTTGCCGTACGTGTCGGACGGTGCGGCGGCGGGCGCCGTCCCGCGGCCGCTCGCAGCGTAGTGCCGGGCGACGGCGTCGAGGCTCAGGGCCGACGGGTACACCGCGACGTCTGCGATCGTCCCGGAGAGGTAGCTGCTGCTGCCGCTGTTGGGCCAGCCGCCGGTGTTGTCGCCGCCGACCTTCCAATAGCCGTTGTAGCCCTCACCCGACGTGATGTCCGATCGGCCGCCCACGAGGGCGCCGTCGACGTAGAACCGCATGCCGGCGGGAGAGAGGCTCGCGACCACCTGGTGCCAGGCGCCATCGTTGTAGCCCGGCCCGCTCTCGAGCGTCTGGACGCTGCCGGGATAGACGCCGAACGTCAGTCGACCGTCGTTGCTCAGATAGATGTGCCGGTCGTAGCTGCCGGACGTGCCGCCGGCGTTGTTGCCGAAACCGACGATCTTTCCCCCGGAGGTGCTGGTCGTCTTGAACCAGGCCTCCACCGAGAACGTGTTCGGGCCGACCTCAGGCGTCGCGGTCGAGGCGAAGGAGCCGTCGACACCGGCGAACTGCGTCGCCTTCGTCGTCGTCGCCTGGTTCTGCCCCGCTACGCCGCGCGTCGCACCGTTCACCGTGAGGTCTTCGCTGCCCGCCCAGTCGAACGCGGCGGTGCCGGAGTCCTCCCCCAGCGGCCAGTAATGGGTCGCGCTGTCATCGATGACCGCACTCGCGTACGCCGAGGCGGACGTGGAGCTGATCGTGACCGTCGCGGCGGAGCTCTGGACCGCGTTCCCGTTTCCATCGCGGGCGATGACCGTATAGGTGTACGTCTGCCCTGCGACGACGTCGGTGTCCTTCATCACGATGCCCGGGCGCTGCCACCAGGTCGAGGCGACGGTCGTCGTCGCGACGGGCGTGGACCGGCCGCTGCGACGGAGCTCGTACGTGAGGTTCATGTCGTCGCGATCCCAGTTCGCCTGGATCTGCACGCGGGCCTCACCCGCGGTGATCGAGCGGGCGCTCGGCGCCCAGCTGGCCGTGGCGATGCGCGGACCCTGCTTCGCACCCGTCGACGGCTTGGTCGAGAAGCGGACGATGCCCTGATACCGCTGATTGTTCACGCTGCCGAACTCGCCGGCAACCGAGATGTAGTCCCCGGTTCCGGTGATCGACAGACCGGCCTGTCCGAGCCCGGAGGTGTTGCCGACCGTGAAGTCGGGGTACCAGGCGTAGGCCGACGGCGACGGCGTCCCCGCCCAGTTCTTGTAGATGGAGCTCTCGCTGGGGGTCCGGGGCAGCGTCCCGCGCGCATCGGCCGTGTAGGCCTCGATGTACCGGTACTGACGCTTGGGCTGCTCCGGCCAGAGGTTGACGGTGTCGCACTGGTGGGTGTGGCTCGTCGAGTAGACGATCTTGCCGGTCGACCAGACACCGTAGTGGTCGCCGTGGCAGTCCGCGAGCCAGCGGAGGTCTCCCGCTCCCGCATTGACGGCGAACGTGCCCTCGATGTTGCCGGTCGCGACGTCGGCGTAGGTCCAGCCCGTGCCGTAGACGCCACCGGCATCCGTCGCGAGTGCGAAGATGCCGCTGCGACCGGCGTTGCCTCCCTCGGCCCAGCCGTTCTTGATGACGGAGGTCACCGCCCAGGGTACGGTCGCGCCCGTCGCGGGGTCGAGTGCGCCGATGCCGCGCTGTTCACCGCCGACGCCGTTGACCGTGTAGAAGCGACCGCCGATGATCACCTTCTGGTTGCCCGGCTCCATCACCATCGCGTCGACCTGCAGGTCGGTGGTGGGGGCCCAGGACAGCAGGGCTCCGTTGCTCGTGCTGAAAGCGGCGAGGTTGCCGCGCGCGACGCCGTTGCCCTGCGTGAAGCGGCCGCCGACGTAGACGGCGCTCCCGGTCGTCGCGATGGCGTACACACCGGTGCCGCCCACCGACGGGGAGAAGCCCGGTACGAGGGCTCCCGTCGTCGCGTCGAGCGCGGCGAAGTTGAACCGCGTCGTGCCGTTGACCGAGTTGAAGGATCCGCCGATGTAGATCCGGCTGCCGTCGGGCGATGCGGCGATGGCCTTGATGACGCCGTTGACCTGCGGGGCGAAGGACTTCAGGTTCCCCGTAGAGATGTCGTAGGCGAGGATGTTCGACCGCGGCGTGAGGCTCGTGCCCGGCGCGGCGAGGGGGGCGCGGGCATTGGTGAACGAGCCGGCAGCGTAGACGGTGTTGCCGATCATGGTCTGCGCCCAGACGTACCCGTCGTCGATCTGCACCGTCGGGAGCGCGTCGGCGGTCGCGACGTCGGCGTCGCGCTGGAGCAGCGGAGCGGGATCGGGCGAGAGCGGCTCTGCGGCGTGAGCGGCCGGCGACACTGCCAGCACACCGGCGCCGATGAGCGCCGTCGCCGCCAGGACGCTGACGGCGCGGGCGAGCAGCGACGGCTTGCGAGTCGTTGCAGTGGTCATGTTCAGTCCGTCTTTCCCGAGAATTCGGCGATGGGCTCGCCCGCCGAATAGTTGACGCTCACGGTGACGGCGCGATCGGCCGCGGGGTCGAGCATGAAGACATAGGAACCGGATGCGGAGTCGCCCGGTTCGAGGTCACCGGCCAGGGGCGTGTTGGGCCCCGCGGTCGTGCCGATGCCGTACTCGCCGTCCGCTGCCGTGAGCGTGACGACGGCGGAGTCGAGGTCGGCGGCCTCCCGCGAGTCGTTGCGGGCGGTCAGCCGCACGACGACGGCGGGCCCGGACACCTCGCCGGGTGTCTTCGCCTCGACGGAGGTCGCCGACACCGAGTCGAGCTCGATGACCAGACCCGTGGACAGCGCGATCGGTTCGTCGATCGCGCCCTTCTCGACGTCGACCGTCGGCGCCTTCGTGGGCGCGTCCGCTTCCTCGGACGGCACGGGCGCGGGAGCGTCCGGGTCGATCGGCGTGGGCGACACCGTCGCCTGCGTCGGTGCGGCGGCGGGCCGTTCGGCCGCCGCTACTGCGCTGCAGCCGGCGAGCAGAGTGACGCCTGCGAGGGCGACCACCGCCCCCCGCTGCAGCCGGCGCGCGAAACGCGCAGCGTCATGTGTCCCCACGGAAATCCCCGACCCCCAAAGTCGTTTCTCGTTCCCCAACGAGAGATCCCGCCCCCAGCAGGATCGTGCACAACATACGTCTCCGAACGCCACAGCGCAAGCACGGACTTCTCTGCGACGCGACGGCGTGCTCGTATGATGACCGTCGGGGGGGACTATGCGAGTGATGTTCGACGCCTTCTGGTGGGGCCGGGGACCCGGGGCGAACCGGACGGTGCAGAAGGAGTTCATCCGCTTCTGGGCGGACACGTTCCCCGACGACGAGCTCATCCTCGCGCTCCGGAACGACGCCGATGCGTCCGACGTACCCGCGGGCGCGGAGGTCGTCCGCACGAGGCTCTGGCCGCACGCCCTCGCCAACCGCTGGGAGTTGCCGCGCCTGTCCCGCGCTTCCGGCGCCGAGGTCGGCATCGTGCACAATTACGCGCCACGGTCGGGGCGCTCCGTCGTCTTCGTGCACGACGCGATGTTCCACGACAACCCGGAGTGGTTCTCCCGCCGGGAGCGGCTGTACTTCGCCCCCATGCTCCCCTGGTCCCGTCGGGCCTCGGTCGTGACGACCTCGACGGAGACCGAGGCGCGGCGCATCGCCCGCCTCGCCCCGCAGCTCACGCCGATCGCCGTCGGGCTGGGTGTTCCCAGCGCGTTGACGGATGCCGTGCCGCGCCGCCCGGCGGCCGTGCCCGAGGGGTCGGGGTTCGCCGTCACGGTCGGGCGCTTGAACGTCCGAAAGAACCTCGCAGCGGTCATCGACGGCGCCCGGCTTGCGGCCGCCGTCACCCCGCAGACCCCCGTGTACGTCGTCGGCGGATCCGCCCACTCGGGGGTGAGCACGGAACTGCCCGACACGCTCCGTTCCGCCGTCGCCGAGGGCCGAGTCGTGTTCCTGGGGTCTCTGGATGACGACGAGGTCGCCTGGCTCTACACCCATGCCGCGCTCGCGATCAGCCTGAGCCTCGATGAGGGGTTCGGACTGCCCGCTGTGGAGGCTGCGTGGTTCGGGACGCCTCTGCTGGCCAGCGACATCGCCGTCTTTCGCGAGACCGTGGGTTCGTACGCCGAGTTCCTGTCGCCGACGGCATCCGCACAGGCTGTCGCCGCAGCGATCGACGGTGCGTGGGGCAGGCGACCGGACGCCGTGACCCGCGAGGCCGTCGTGGCGCGATACACGTGGCGCGCCGCGGTGGAGCGGCTGCGCGACGCAGCCGTCGGTCGTTAGGCGCGACCCCTCGGCGATGCGCTGGCGATCGCTCGTCGTCCGTCACGGATGCCTCGCGCCAGTGCGCGCCAGGGTGCGAGGGAGCGCAGCTGAGCGCGGCCGCCCTGCATCAGGATGAGCCACGACACGCGAGGTGTCGCCCGCCACCAGCGGCGCACCATCTCGGCATCGCCGTGCTTCGCGGCGTAGAGAAGCCGGTTGCGGATGTTGTAGTAGTAGTACGTCTCGGACTTGGCTCGCCCCTGCACGGCGTCGACGTGCGTCTGCCCCTCGTCGTGGACGGCGGTGACCGGAAGGGTGCGCAACGATCCGCCCGCGTCGAGCACCCGTCGCGACAGGTCGACGTCCTCCCAGTAGAGGAAGTACTCCTCATCGAAACCCCCGACGCGCGACCACAGCCCTGCGGACATGGCGAAGCAGGCACCCGTCGCCCACTCGTGGCGGGGCCTGCCGGCGCGCTCGACTCGGCGGCGGGCACCGGCGATCGATCCGTCGTCGAGGTAGAGGTCGCTGCCGCCGAACCAGACCCCGCCCGTTCCGTCGACGATGACGGGTGACACCAGGGCCTCGGGGTCGTCGGCGGCCGCCTGGACCAGCTGCGTGAGGCTGTGAGAATCGATGGTGGCGTCAGGGTTCAGCGCGACGATCACCTCTGCGCCACGCCGGAGCGCGACCTCGACCCCTGCGTTCGTCCCCCCGCCGAAACCCGCGTTGTGCTCGAGGAGGACCGGCACCCACCCGTGACGGTGACACGCCGCTTCGATGCGCTGCCGCTCGTCCGCGGAGCTGAAGCAGTCGACCACCACGACGAACCCGTCCGCGGGCGGAGTCACCGTCGCGGCATTGGGCTCGAGGATCGCGCTGGCACCGTAGTTCACGATCACCACCGCGGCGCGTGGACTCACGGCCCCGGGACCCCCGTGATGGCGACTCCCGCCGGCGCCGTCACCGGGAGATCGAGGGCACGGATCTCGCGGTGCCATTTGACCGCGGCGGCGGCCAGGAAGACGGCGTTCGCGATCAGCAGCAGCGTGTACGCCGCGAGGAACAGCGGCGGAGCGCCCCACAGGACGAACACGAGGCACAGCAGCCCGAAGTCCGTCGGCACCAGGATGAGCGAGCGCAACGCGGTGCCGCCGCCCCGGGCGTGCGTCGATGGCACGCCCTTCTTGCCTTTGAGGAGGTCGTTGAGCAGCATCCCGAAGAAGGTCACGACGCCGACCACGCAGTACGCGAGCGGGACGAGGAGCCACAGGGTGTCGCGCGCGTCGGTGTGCCACCAGAGGGCGACCAGGACGCACAGATGGAGGGATGCCGTCTTGAACGCGTCCACGAAGTGATCGAGCCACTCCCCCGCGAGGCTCCCCCCGCCGCGCAGGCGGGCGAGCTGACCGTCGGCCGAATCCCACGCGTAGCCGAGGACCAGGAGCGCCGCGACGAGGCATCCGGTCCACCACTGTGCGGGCGCGACGACGAGCACGACGAGAGCGCCGAAGGTGTGCAGCGCGCTGATCCCGGTCGCACCGTCGGGGGTGATCCCCCACTGGTGGGCGGCGGCGGCCAGCGCCCTGCCGATACGTCGATTGACGTACACGGAATAGGCGGGCGCACCGCGGGCGTGCCCCTTCTGCGCCGCCGCCAGCCGACCCCACGAGTCCCCGAATGCGCTCATCGCTGTATGCTCCGTCCCCCGACTAGATGCATCGTCCCCGGTCTGAGCATAGGGGATGCGTCAACCTGCCAGACTGTCGGCTATGTCGACCGGTGACCGCCTGCGCGTGATGCAGTCCTTCGGTGCGCCGCGGCCCACCTCGAACCCGTACGTCCACATGCTGGACGCGGCCCTGGCCGCCGAGCCCGGCCTCGAGCACTTGCGCTTCGCCCGGCGAACGGCGTTGTTCGGCCGCTATGACGCTCTGCACTTCCACTGGCCCGAGACGCTGTTCGGCGGCGCGACGCCCCTCAAACGGTTCATCCGACGGTTGTTCGGCACCGTGCTGATCGCCCGTCTTCGGGTCACGCGTGTGGCGATCGTCCGGACGCTGCACAACGTGGAACTCCCCGACGTCGACTCCCGGTGGGAGCGCCGGCTCCTGCAGTGGGTCGATCGCCGGGCGGACTTCCACATCCGACTCAACGAGTCGACTCCCGTCCGCGCCGGTGTCCCCTCCGCCGTCATCCCGCATGGGCACTACCGGGACTGGTTCGCCGCCGTCGAACGCGTGCCCGCGGTGCCGCGTTCTCTCGGATTCGTCGGTCTGGTCCGGCGCTACAAGGGCGTCGAGCCGCTGATCGCAGGCTTCCGCGCGACGCGACTGGCCGAGTGGACGCTCCGCATCTCCGGCAACCCGTCGACCCGTGAGCTCGCCGACGAGATCCGCGGGCTCGCGGAGCAGGACGAGCGGATCTCGGTCGACCTTCGCTACCTGTCCGAGGAGGACTTCGCCCGCGCGGTCATGTCGTCGGTCGGGGTCGTGCTGCCCTACCGGTTCATGCACAACTCCGGAACGGCGCTGGCGGCTCTCTCACTGGGTCGACCGGTGCTGGTCCCGCGCAACGAGGTGAACGCCGCGCTCGCCGACGAGGTCGGACCGGGGTGGGTCTCGATGTTCGACGGGGAGCTGACGGCGGCCGATCTCGAGCGCTTCGCGGAGGCCGCGGCGACGCCTCCCGAGACGGGACCGGATCTCGAGGATCGCGGCTGGTCGCTCGTCGGCATCCGTCATCGCGATGCGTACGCGCGCGCGGTCCGCGCCCGGCGGGGCGGCGCGTGAACGCGTCCGGCACGAGTGTTCTCGTCGCGGTGCCCTCGTACCGTCGTCCCGATCGGCTCCGCCGGCTGCTGGCCGCCCTCGCCGAGCATCGCGAGGACGTCCGGCCGGTCGTCGCCGAGGTCCTCGTCATCGACAACGACCCGGAGGGCAGTGCGGCGGGTGCCGCGACGGAGGCGGGGGCGTCCTACGTGTCCGAACCCCGACCCGGGCTCGCCGCAGTCCGCAACCGCGCGATCGATGAGGCCCTCACCCGCGCAGCGGACGCGCTCGTCTTCATCGACGACGACGAAGTCCCCGAACCGGGGTGGCTGCGGACACTGCTCGACCCGTGGGCATCCGGGGAAGCCGATCTCGTCTCCGGCCGCGTGGAATCCGCGTTCGACTCCGCGCCTTCCGAGTGGATCACCGCGGGCGGATTCTTCCGGCGCGTACGATTCGCGAACGGTGAGCGGATGCCGGTGGCCCCGACGAACAACCTGCTCATCGGCTGTGCGATCCTCCGGACGACGGGCATCCGTTTCGACGAGGACTTCGGTCGGACGGGCGGCGAGGACATCCACTTCACATCAGCCCTGCATCGACGCGGTGCTCGGATCGTCGCCGCGGCCGACGCGGTCGTCATCGATCACGTGCCGGACGACCGCGCGACGCCCTCGTGGGTCCTCCGCCGCGCATTCCGCGTCGGGACGACGACGGCTCGCGGAGACATCGACCTCACCGCAGGCGCCCCGCGCCGATGGGCGCGCCGCGTCCGATGGGTCGCCGTCGGCGCCGCCCGCGCGCTCGCCGGCGGCGGCCGCTGGCTCATCGGTGCGGTCTCCCGCTCGACGGTGCACCGCGCCCGCGGTGCGCGGCTCGTGGCCCGCGGACTGGGCATGGCGGCCGGCGGAGCCGGATTCCGGTACCTGGAGTACCGGCCCCGAAGGCGGTCGTGACGCTCCGTCTCGCCGTGGTGTAGTCTCCCCCCATCGGGCTTTGGGGGCCTGATTCGAGTTGGGGCTCGATCTGTCTGCTTGCTGGGGAGCTTGCGATGACTGTGCGTATCGGTTACGCCGCGGGGGCGTTCGACCTGTTCCACGTGGGACACCTGAACATCCTTCGACATGCGAGGGACAACTGCGATCTGCTCATCGCCGGGGTGGTGAGCGACGAGATGCTGCATCAGGTGAAGGGCGTGGATCCGTTCATCCCCACCTCGGAGCGCGCGGACATCCTGCGCGGCATCCGCTTCGTCGACCACGTCCACATCGAGACGGTGCCCGACAAGCTCGACGTCTGGCGCGAAGTGGGGTTCACCCACTTCTTCAAGGGCGACGACTGGCGCGGCACCGAGAAGGGCGACCGCCTCGAGCGCGAGTTCGCCGAAGTCGGGGTCGAGGTCGTCTACTTCCCGTACACCGTGCACACCTCGAGCAGTCAGCTCCGCCGTGCGCTCGAGGCCGCCTCGGTCGACCGTGAGCTCCGTTCCGAGTCGGCGTGACCGCGGCAGCGTCTGACGACGCTGCGCCCTCAGCGGGTTCCGACGATGTGATCGAACTCTTCGTCGGACAGGTGGTCGCGCTGTTCCCGCTCCGGATGAAAAGCGGAGCGATCCCGGGTCGACCGGTGCCGACCGTGCGACGGATCTTCCCGCGCTCGCCCGATCCGGGCACACCGCCGGAGAGCATCGCAGCGATGCGCGCTCGGACCTACTCGCTCTTCGTCGATGCGCCCGGCCACGGCATCCTGACAGTCGGCGATCATCGGATCGAGGTCGTCATCCTCGAACTCGACGTGTCCACGCCGCGGCAGGCGACGGTCTTCCGCATCTCTGCGATCGCAGGTCGCACGATCGAGATCACCGGAGTCGTGGTCGAACCGCCCCTGGATGCCGCCGGCTGACGGGCGCGCGGACGACGAGAGCCGCACCCCGGTGGACGGGGTGCGGCTCTCGATGTCGAAGGTCAGCGACCGCCGCGGCGGTTGCCACCGTTCTGGCGGACGACCGAGCCGACGGTGAGCGACCCGCCACCGGTCGCGCGGCGACCGGTACGGCGCGCGCCACCGGTCGGGGCGGCCTTGGGCGCGCCGTGCGCCGCCGCCTGGCCGTGACCCGCGGCACGCGCGGGCTGTGCGTCGCGACGGGGCGCGTCGGAGGTGCGGCCCTGGCCGCGTCCGCGGCCGCCGACCTCGCCGCGTCCACCCTGGCCCGAACGACCGCGGTCGCCCTGGGCCTCGCGGGCGGCACGCTTGCGCTGCGCATTCGCGCCCTGGCTCTGCCCGCCGCCGCGGACCTGCGGCTGCTCGGGCGCCGGGGTGACGTGCGGGGCGATCTCGCCGACGAGCTCGACGACCGACGCGGATGCCGCGGTCACGGCCTCGGGCGTGACCGAGATGGACGCCTTGCGCAGAAGCTGATCGACGTCGCGACGCTGCTCGGGGAGGACGATCGTGACCACGGCCCCTTCGGCGCCGGCTCGGGCCGTGCGGCCCGAACGGTGCAGGTACGCCTTGTGCTCCATGGGCGGGTCGACGTGGACGACGAGCTCGACTTTGTCGACGTGCACACCGCGGGCGGCGACGTCGGTCGCGACGAGCACGCGAGCGGTTCCCGCGGCGAACGCCGCGAGGTTGCGGTCGCGCTGCGGCTGCGAGAGGTTGCCGTGCAGGTCGACCGAGGGGATGCCCTGCGACGTCAGCTGCTTGGCGAGCTTCTTGGCGGCGTGCTTGGTGCGCAGGAACAGGATGCGGCGACCGGTGCCCGAGGCCAGGAAGCGCACGAGCTCCTTCTTCTCGTCGGAGCCCGGCACGTGGAAGACGTGGTGGGTCATCGCGGCGACGGGCGAGTGCGCCTCGTCGACCGAGTGCAGCACCTCGTTCTGCAGGAAGCGGTTCACGAGCTTGTCGACGCCGTTGTCCAGCGTCGCGCTGAACAGCATGCGCTGCGCGCCCTGCGGGGTGGCGTTCAGGATGCGGGTGACACCCGGCAGGAAGCCGAGGTCGGCCATGTGGTCGGCCTCGTCGATGACGGTGATCTCGACCGCATCCAGGCTCACGAGCTTCTGCTGCATGAGGTCCTCGAGACGGCCCGGGCAGGCCACGACGATGTCGGCGCCGGCACGGATCGCCTCGACCTGGCGGTTCTGGTTGACCCCGCCGAACACCGTGGCGGTCTTCATGCCGTAGGCCGCGGCGAGCGGCGCGAGGGTGCGGTCGATCTGGGTCGCGAGCTCGCGCGTCGGAGCGAGGACGAGACCGAGGATGCGTCCGCGGCGGCGAACGCCGCCGGCGAGACCCTGGCCGAGGCGGGCGACCATCGGGATCGAGAAGGCGAGCGTCTTACCCGAGCCGGTGCGGCCGCGACCGAGGACGTCGCGCCCGGCGAGGGTGTCGGGCAGGGTGTCGACCTGGATCGGGAAGGGGCTGGTCTTGCCCTCCGCGGCGAGCGCGGAGATGAGGGGGGCGGGCACGCCGAGCGTGCCGAACGTGGGTTCAGTCATGAGTGAACTAACTCGGGCGTGTTCGCCCGGATCGGTGGCCCGAGTGCGAGTGCGCAGACGGGTTCGCCGTGAGAAGGAGTCGCCGGCGACGATCGATGGATCGGCAGCGGAAGATGCGTTCTACGACGCGAGGGGCACCAGGGAAGGATGCCGCAACCCGTCCAGCCTACCAGCCGGCCCGGTCAGGCGGCGAAGCGGTCGGTCGCCGCCCGCAGTGCGGCCGCGATACCCGGCTCGCTCGCCGAATGGCCCGCGTCGTCGACGACGACGAACTCGGCCTCGGGTAAGGCCCGATGCAGGTCCCACGCCGACATCATCGGGGTGCACATGTCGTACCGTCCCTGCACGATGACGGTCGGGATGTGCCGAATGGCGTCGACGCCCCGGATGAGCTGATCCTCCTCGAACCACCCCCTGTTGACGAAGAAGTGGTTCTCGATGCGCGCGAAGGCGGTGGCCCTGGCGTCTTCCGCCATGGATTCGACGAGCGTCGGATCGGGTCGGAGCGTGAGGGTGGATGCCTCCCACGTCGTCCACGCGACCGCTGCCGGCACGTGCACCGCGGGATCGGGGTCGAAGAGCAGCCGATGGTAGGCGTCGATCAGGTGCGACCGCTCCGCGACGGGAACCGGGGCGAGGAAACCCTCCCAGAGGTCGGGGAAGACGGCGGCCGCGCCGCCCTCGTAGAACCACTCGAGCTCGTGCCGGCGCAGGGTGAAGACACCGCGCAGGACGAGTTCCGAGACCGCCTCCGGGTGCGTCTCGGCGTACGCGAGAGCGAGCGCGCTCCCCCACGACCCGCCGAAGACCTGCCACGTGTCGATCCCGAGTTCGCGCCGCAGTCGCTCGATGTCTGCGACGAGGTGCCAGGTCGTGTTGTGCTGCAGATCCGCCTCCGGCGCGCTCACGTGCGGCGTGCTGCGCCCGCATCCGCGCTGATCCATCAGGACGATCCGGTACCGCTCGGGGTTGAAGAAGCGCCGATGCCAAGGGGAGGTTCCTGCGCCGGGACCGCCGTGCAGGAAGATGACCGGCTTGCCGTCGGGATTGCCGGATTCCTCCCAGTACACGCGCTGGCCGTCACCGACGTCCAGCTCGCCCTCCCGGTGCGGTGAGATCTCCGCGTAGAGGATCCCGTCGAGGTCGGTCTGGGTCTTCATAGGTCCTCTCCGGAGACGGCGAACGTGTCGCATGAGCGCCAGCCCTCACGGTAGCCCGTCATGAACCACCGCTGCCGCTGCTCGCTCGACCCGTGCGTCCAGCTCTCGGGGTTCACCCGCCCGGACTGCTCCTGGATGTGGTCGTCGCCGACCGCTGCGGCCGCGCCAAGCGCGTCGTCGATCTGCGCCTGCGTGGGTTCGAGGAGGAAGGGCCGACCCCCGGAATCCTTCTGCTCCGGAGCGGCGGCCGTCCAGGCGCCCGCGAAGCAGTCGGCTTGGAGTTCGGTGCGGACCGCGTTGCTGTCCTCGCCGGTGCCGTCGCGCGGGTACTCCTCGAAGACCCCCAGTAGGTTCTGCACATGGTGTCCGTACTCGTGGGCCAGGACGTAGAGCTGCGCCAGGTCGCCGCCCTCGGCACCCAACTGCTCGCGCAGGATGCTCCAGAACGTCGGGTCGATGTAGACGGTCCGATCGGTCGGGCAGTAGAACGGACCCGCCTGATTGGATGCCGTGCCGCACGGCGTCTGCGCCTGGCTCTCCACGAGCACGAGCTTCGGCTTCTGATAGCCGTCGAGTGCACCCTGCCAGTAGGCGTTGATGACCTCTTCGCCGGCGTCGAGACGGCAGTCGTCGTTCGCGTTCGCGTCCGCACCGCTCTCGCAGTTCTCGACGACTCCCCGATCGGGCGACGTGCCGCCGCCGGCACCTCCGCCGAGGAATCCGCTGAAATCCTGTCCTGTGAACAGCATCAGGAGAAGTACGACGACCGCTCCCGCGCCGCCCGCGCCGCCCGCGATCACCGCTCCTCGGCCGCCGCGTCGAGTGGCCCGCGTACCCCGCACATCCGCATCCGGGTTGAAAGTCATGCCGGAACGGTACGCCCACGCCGGCCGGCGAACGAGACGGTTGCGGGAGGGCGACTCTTCGTGCTCGTCGCAGGATCAGCCAGAATGGACGAGGAAGCGCGGTCACATCGCGACCGAGGGCGAGGAGAGCACAGTGGAGGCACGATCAGGCGACGCCGCTCCGGGCGACTACGCCGAGTCGCGGACCATCGCGATCCCCGACGATCCGGTCGCGGACGCCCCCGGGTTCGCCGCCGTGCACCCGCGCCCCGAGTGGTGGCTGGCGCTGCCGCAGGGCTCGCGCCTCGTGGGACTCGTCGTGTCACGGCCGGACATGCCGAGCATCGCCGCCCAGCGCGAGGCGCTCGCACGGTTCGGCGTGCCGATCGAGGGGTTCCGGCATCCGGCTCCCGAGACCGGCGAGACGTGGGAGGAGCGCCTGACCCGCCTGTTCGGTCGCCTCGGCGCCGGAGACGTCCTGGTCGTGACGGACGTCAAGGCGCTCGGCCGCGACGCCCACGAGGAGACACGGACGGTCGCCGAGCTGCGTCGACGGTCGGTCATCGTGAAGGTGCTCGACCGCGCCTGACCACGGCGGTCAGGACGACGCGCAGAGCCGGGTCGCGTCGCTGGTGGCGCCGTTCTCGCGCCGCACGCTGACGTCGATGCAGACCTGCGTGTCCCCGTCGAGCTCCACGACCGCCCGCGCCTCGCTCACGTTCTTCGCCTCGGCCTCGCCACCGTCCAGCCGCACCGTCTGCCAGACGTAGGTGTCACCGTCCTGCGGGTCGGGGTTCACCCACCGGAAGACGACCTTGCCGTTGCGGACCGTGTGATCGCTCTTCTCCGGCGGTGCGATGAAATCGGCCACGGGATCCTGCGGCTCCGGGGCCGTCGTCGTCGTCTCCTGCGGTGAGGCGACCTCGGCCGGAGGTGCCAATGCCGAGGCGACCAGCACCGCACCGACCACGACGGCCGCGACGACGGCCGCCGCGATCAGCCCGATCCACAGCCCCGTGCGCGAGCGCGCCGGCGGATTCGCCGCGGCGGGCGCGGAACCGGTGGGCGCGGCGCCCGCTTCCGGAAC
This sequence comes from Microbacterium sp. NPDC080005, assembly GCF_040702445.1. Taxonomy (NCBI): domain Bacteria; kingdom Bacillati; phylum Actinomycetota; class Actinomycetes; order Micrococcales; family Microbacteriaceae; genus Microbacterium; species Microbacterium sp. NPDC080005. The sequence goes on from NZ_JBFBLD010000002.1 coordinate 493,757, forward strand.
GGGCTGGGGTGCGCGGAGGATCGTGCCCTCGTCGACCTCGCTGACGACCGGAGCAGTCGGCGGGATCGCCGTGGGCGGCCGCAGGACCGTCGCATCCGATCCCGTATCGACGGAGGCCGAGCCGGTCGGTCCACCGGGCGCCCAGGCGGACGTGTCCCGTCGAGCGGTCGCGTCGGCTGCGGCGCCGAGCCCCGCGGCGAACGCCGAGCGCTCCCAGGTCGGGCCCGCAGCCGGAGCGGTGTGCGGATCGATGCTGACGATGCCCCGCACGCGGGTGAGCTCGCCGTCCTCCTCCTGCTCCTCGACCGGCGGGGAGTCATCGAGGATGTCGATCGGCGTGACCGAATGGGCGAGCTCGATCTGGACCTTCTGCAGGGCGCGGGCGAAAGCGACGGCTGACTCGAACCGGTCGGCGGGACGCTTGGACATCGCGCGTTCGAGCACCTGGAACAGCGACGCGGGTGCATCGGCGCGCTCGAGGCGGGCCAGCGGCTCGGACTCGATCCGACGGATGAGGTCGGCACCGCCGTTGCGGCCCCCGGGCACTTCGAACGGCGACCTGCCCGCGAGCAGGTTGTAGACCGTCGCTCCGAGCGCCCACACGTCGGACTGCACAGTGAAGTCGGGGGTGTCGGCGAAGGACTCCGGCGGTGACCACGGGATCGACATCCCGGCGGACGGGTCGCTGCCGTCGGCCGTCGTCGCGATGCCGAAGTCGGTCAGGGCGGGCCGGTTGTACTCGGTGACGAGGATGTTCGCCGGCTTGATGTCGCGATGCAGGATGCCGGCGCGGTGCGCCGTCTCGACGGCAGCGGCGACCTGGATGCCGACGCGCAGCGCTTCGGCGACGGAGATGGGAGCCGACCGGGCCCGCACCTGCAGGTTCGGTTTGGAGCAGTACTCCATGACGAGGTAGGACCGACCGTCGTCCGAGACCCCGGCCTGGTAGATCGTGACGATGGCGGGATGCGTCGAGAGCATCGCCATGACGTTCGCCTCGGCCTGGAACTGCTCCGCCGCCCCGCCGGTCATCTTCTCGGCGAGGAGCACCTTGACCGCGACACGGCGGCGCGGCAGCGCCTGTTCATACAGATAGACGTCGGCGAAGCCGCCGGACCCGAGGACCTGGAGGTAGGAGAAGCCCGGCAGCTGCGGAGGCGCCGCGGGGGCGCGCTTGGAACTCACGGCAGATCCTCGAAGGTCAGCGTGACCCCGTCGCCCAGGTCCAGCACGTCGGCGTCGATGACCATGGTGGGCTCGTTCGGATGGAGCCGCACGGGGTCGTGCCCGCCTCTGAGCAGCACGGTGCCGTTCGTGCTGGCGAGGTCGACGGCGAGGACGTGCTCGCCCTCGGCGCGGATCTCGACATGATTGCGCGAGATGTCGTGCTGCGGTCCGTCGACGGCGACGAGTGTGGGGAGCTCGTTCTCCGCGGGGCGCGTCGAGCGCGGACGTCGGCCGACGATGACGGTGCGCTCGAGCTCGATGACGCGGCCGTCGGCGAGTCGGATGCGGCCGCGGGAGGGGCTGCGCGGCGGGACGTCGTCGATCGAGTCGAAGGCGGATGCCGCGCGCATCGCCCGCGCTTCGGCGACCGACACCGTGGCGCCGTCGTGATCGCCGAGGTCGGGGGTCGCGGGCAGGGGCGGCGCAGAGGGGTGAGGCGGGACGAACGGCGGGAGCGCGGGCACCGGCGAGGTGCCCTTCGCCGCCGTGCGGGGGCTCGCGATGGTGGCGCCGAGGGCGGGGTCCTCGTCGACGCCGGTGATGGTCTCGCCGCCCTCGGGTGCGCGCGTGGCCTCGGGGACGCCCGGTGTCGACACCGGCGATCCACCCAGCGTGTGCGCGGGCGGCACCCCGGTCACCAGGCCCGACATGTTCGCGGGTTCGGACTCCGTCGGCGGTGTGCGGACCGAGGCGACGGTCTCGCCGACGTCGTCCCCCGCATCCGGCTCCGGCGCGGCCGGGGTTCCGGGCTCGACCGGGGTCTCCGGTTCCGCGACGGGCTCGGCGGCGTCCTCCGGGGACACGTCTCCCGGCGCATCTCCCGACTGGGACGCGTCGTCCGCAGTCTGCTCCTCCGGCGCGGCCGGCGCCGCGACACGCGGCACCGGTGTCGCCCCGTCTTGTGCGGCGAGGTCGAAGACGACCGCGGCCGCGAGGACGACGCCCGACTCGATCGGCAGCAGATCGGCATCCGACCCCGTCCCGAGGTCCACGCTCACCCGGACGGCACCCGGCAGGAATCGCTCGGTCCACGTCGCGACGCCCGCGCCCGACACCTCCTCCGCACCGTCCGCCGTCTCGACGACGAGCGCGACCGGACCGCGCACGGCGACCCGGACGCCGTCGCCCTCGGCCACGGCCAGACCGAAGGGCGGGATCGCGGCGAGCGAGGTCCCGAACGCGCCCGTCAGAGAATCGAGGACGGCGCCGATGCCGCCGACGTCGAGGCGACGCCAGACGCCCTCCACGGCGTGCGGGGTGACGGCGGGAGGCAGGACGGCGAGCGCCGACCCGGTCACGGCCGCACGCCAGGCCCCAGCATCACCATCGGGCCGATACCGCACTGCGCGCATCAGGCGTCTCCTCCTGCCGCTGCACGCGGCCGTGTGTCCTCATCGGCGTCCGACGTCATGGCGGCGGGCGACGTGTCGTCCCCATCATCCTGCCCCGCGACGCGCACGGCATCGACCACGACGGCCGTGATGTTGTCCCGCCCGCCGTGCAGCATCGCTTCGTGCACGAGGCGGGTCGCGGCATCCTGCGGATCGATGACGTCGCGGAGGATGCCGGCGATGCGCTCCTCGGGCACCTCGCCCGACAGTCCGTCGGAACACACCAGGATGCGGTCGCCCGCCTCCGCTGCGAGCAGCCAGAAGTCCGCATCGCCGCCGCTGCCGGCGCCGATCGCCCGGGTGATCTCGTTGCGGCGCGTGTCGCGACCGGCGGCCTCACCGGTCAGCTCGCCCGCGTCGATCAGCTCCTGCACGACCGAATGGTCGACGCTGATCTGCTCGAGCTCGCCGTCCGCGAAGCGATAGGTGCGGGAATCGCCCACGTTCACCGCCAACCAGTGGCCGTTGCCGTCGACCTGAGTGATCGCGACACCGCTGAGCGTCGTCCCCGCCGCGCGTCCGGCGTGCCCGATGCGCTCGACGGCGAGGCGGGCACGCGAGAGGGCGGCGCGCATCCCGTCGATGCCGACGGAGTCGCGGCCGACGAGGCCGCGGAACTCCGTGACGACCGCGGCGCTCGCGGCGGCGCCCGCGTCGTGTCCGCCCATGCCGTCGGCGACGAGGAACAGGGGGTACTCCGCGAGGTGGGAATCCTCGTTGACGCGGCGGCGCAGTCCCGGATGCGTCGCCGACCCGACACGGACGTCGATCACCCTCATCGGGCGCTCTCCACGCGGAGACGGCGGTCGCCGAGTTCCAGGACGTCTCCCGACCAGATGCGCGCCCGCTGACCCGGCACGAGGCGCTGTGGCTGACCGCCGCGGACGATGACGACGCCGTTGAGCGAATGCCGGTCGACGACCCACGTGCCCTCGTCGTCGGTGCCGATCTCGAAGTGCGTCTTGGACAGCGACAGCGTCTCGTCGCGCACCGCCGTGCTGCGCCGCCCGGGCTGCTGACCCGGTCCGCGCCCGAACAGCGTCGGCTCGTAGACGATGTGACGGGTCCCGTCGTCCCACCCGAGGATCGCGATGACCGGAGGCGCCGCGCTCTCCGCCGAGGCGGGACGCCCGTCGCGGTGCGGCACACCCGGCACGGTGGAGATCACATCGACGGGGAGCGTCCGAGCGATCCGCCGGTGTGCGGGAACGGATGCCGGTGCCCAGGACGGCGGCGACAGCCGGGCCGCTGCGGGAGCCGGCGCGGAGGCGATCCGAGCTGCGCTCCCGGCAGGAGTCGGGGCGGCGACGGAGAGGGCGGCCGGCGCCGGAGTCGATGTCGGGATCGGGTCCAGTCGCAGGTCGGCCGGCGGGACGGAGCCGACAGGAGCCGCAGGTCCCGTCGCAGGGACGACGTCGACGACGACGGCGCCGGAGGCGATGTCGTGCCATCCGCGCCGCCAGCGGGACGGGTCGAACAGGGGTGAGAACAGTCCGACGAGCACGCTGCCGGTGAGCACCCAGATCAGATTCCTTCCGAGGGCGCGTCCGAATCCCAGTCCGGCGTCATCGGCGGCATGCTCCAACCGCACGCCCATGAACCGCATGCCGACGGAACCGCGGCCGCCCTGCATCGCCGAGTACACGAGGAACCAGACGACCCCGACGCCCGCGACGATCGGAAGGAGCCACACCACGGAGACAGCCTCCGCGGTGGCCACCGAGAGGCCGATCACCACACCGGTGGCCACGGCGATGACGCCGCCGGCGACCGCGGAATCGATGAGGAGGGCGAGGACGCGGTGGCGCATCGTCGCGGGCACGCGGCTCGTCATCGCCGTCGCGCCATTCCGAGCAGTCCGCCCCGCCGCCGCAGCGACCTCAGGCTGAGGCGGGCGCGCAGGCGCTGCCAGAACGTGGCGCCGCCGGCCATGCCCGCGACGATCTCATCGACTTCGCGCCAGAAGGCGTCGACGTCCTCGGGGGTGGGGTCGCCGGGGCCGTACACGTCGGCGTCCGCCCGCTGCGCGAGTGTCGCGACCCGGGCGCCGTCAAAGGCCTCGCCGACCACCTGCGCGCTCTCGAAACGGGTCGATCCCGGGGGTACCGCGACACGGTAGTCGACGGCGCGGTCGACGAGTTCGTCCCATCCGCCGGAGACACGGTCGGCGGTGCGCTCGGCGCGCAGCCGTCGCGTGCGGCGGGCTGCCTTGATCCCGCCGATCACGAGGAACGGCGACAGCAGCAGGAGGAGGGTGCCGAGCCCCACGCCGGTCCACAGGAGCACCGGTCCGAGCCAGTCGGGTCCGGGCGGCTCCTCCTCGTCCTGGTCCCGCTCCTCGGCGAGAGCCGGCGGCAGCTCCGCCGGCTCCTGCGCCGGCGGCGGCGGCTGCAGCACCTGGGGCTTCGGGTTGGCGCGCGGCTTCGTGTTCTGCTGGCTCGGCTCGTTGTCCTCGTCCGGGGTCGGGTCGAAGGTCACCCATCCGGCATCCGCGAACGCGATCTCGACCCAGGCGTGCATGTTGTCGCCGGTCGCCGTGAAGACCCCACCGGCATCCTGCCCGTCGTCGGGGTACCAGCCCATGACCACACGCGCCGGCATACCGAGCTGCAGCGCCATGAGGGCCATGGTGACGGCGTACTGCTCGTCATCACCGACCATCTGCTCGTTGGAGACGAGCATCGTGATCCGGGCGGCGCCATGGCCGGACGGCGAGTAGACGTCGTCGGCCAGACCGTGGCTGAAGTACCCGTCGGTCTGCAGATAGCTCTCGAGTGCCCGCGCCCGCTCGATCGGCGTCTCGGCCTCCTCTGTGGCGTCCGACGCGAGCTCGCTCAGGGCCTGCGGGATGCCGGTCTGCTTGGGCATCTTCAGCGGCGCGAACTGCTGGTCCGCCAGCTGCTCGTCGGTCGGCTGCTCGGGCACCGTCGTGTCGATCGTGTACTGGTCGCCGGAGCCGAGACCCGCGGTGACGACGGCCGTACCCGTGCCGTCGTTGAAGTGGGCGCCGCGGCGGAGGTCGGTCGCGCGGTCGCCCGCGAAGCGGATGTCGTGGGCGGAACCCACGGATGGCAGCCACACACCGTCGAGATTCTCGATGTCGAAGCGCACCGTCGCGTCGTCGCCCTCGGCCTGGGGCGACATGTTCGTGCGGACCGGGGTGAAGGCGCTCGAGGAGCCGGCGCCGTCCTCGGCGACGTTGTAGACGATGCCGTCGTAGGCGTCCATCGTCGCGAGGCGCACGCGCCCGTCCTCCGGGAGTCCGCTCACCGTGAAGAGAGGCTCGGTCTCGTAGTCGCGGACGTATCCGCGCCACGACTGCAGAGGGCTCGCGTAGTCGTGGATGTCGAACGGCGGCACGACGAAGTCGCGCAGGATGTACCGCTGGGTCGGCGGCGCAGCGGTCGCGGCGACGGCCGCACCCGCCCCCGTCGCGAGAGCGACGACGACCCCGCCGGAGACCAGACGTCGCAGGCGCGCGGCACGTGAGGCATCCGCTCCCGGGGTCGCGGCCTCGACCGCGGTGCGCTCGGGACTCCACAGGGTCCGCAGCGCCAACCAGACGGCGGCGACGACGATGAACAGGGCGCCCTGCACGATGGGCGCGACGGTCTGCGCCGTGCCGAGGAGGATCTCGCCGGCGATGTAGAGGGAGGCCGGGATCAGCGCCCACGCCGGGTGGCGCAGCCGCAGGGCGAGCGAGGCCGTCAGCACGGACGCGACGAGCGTCATGAGGAACGGGACGATCAGGTGGCCGTCGTCGGAGGCCACGGGAGGCACCGTCGTCAGCAGGTCCTTCCACGCCGTGACCACGCCGAACGCGAGCTGACGCCACGTCTCGAGGGTCGGCACCACACCGAGGAAGGACGTGTGCGGCAGGGCCAACGCGCCGCCGAGCAGGAAGTAGAGAGCGACCGTCGCGCCGGCGAGGGTCAGGACGCCCCAGCGCCAGCGGGCCCCCACCCAGGAGAGGGCGATGCCGACGACGAGGGCGCCGAGGGCCGCGACGAGGTAGGAGGCGCCGTCGAACGTTGCCGCGAACCCGACGATGCCGACCGCCAGGAGCAGGATGACCGCGCCGACGTCGGCGACGAGTCGCCGCCACGTCGAGCCCGGCAGCAGCAGGAAGCGCAGCCGATTCACGACAGCACCTTGCGGATCGCGTTCGGGAGCTGATCCAGCTCGCCGAGGGCGACGACGTCCGCGTCGCCCACCCGTCGCAGGACGGGCGCCTCGAGCCGGCCGTCCGCGATGATCGCGAGCGTCCGCACCCCGAACGGCACGCGGGAGCACGCGAGACGCAGCTGACCCGCGTCGACGGTGGACCCGCAGATGAGGACGGCGACCGCGGCGTCCGGCGAATGCGCCGCGAGGATGCCGGCGAGCGCGACGATGCCGCCCTCGCGCGGCTTGCTGGGCTCCAGGGCGGAGAGGGAGTCGAGGTAGCGACGCCCGGTCTCGGCGCGGATCTTGCCCGCCGACGTGCGGACGTCGAGGGTGCGGGAGTCACGCAGCGCGCGCAGGCCGATGGAGCCGGCGACCGAGATCGCCGTCTCGAACTCCTCGGGGTCGCGGTACTCGCCGGGGTGGGTCGAGAGGGCGACGACGAAGTGGGAGCGACGCGTCTGCTCGTACTCGCGCACCATGAGCGTTCCGGTGCGCGCCGTGGACTTCCAATGCACGTGGCGCAGGTCGTCGCCCGGCTGATAGTCGCGGAGCGCGTGGAACGACACGTCGTCGCGCGCGAGGTGCTGGTCCGGCAAACCCTCGAGGTCGCGCATCTGGCCGAGTGAGAGCCCTTCGAGCGGCAGGGTGCGCGGGTGAACGAAGAGGTCCACGGCCTGCCGGCGGTCGTGTGTGCGCTCGAAGAGGCCGAGCGGGTCGCCGCGGAGCACGCTCACCGGGCCGACCGCGAGCACGCCGCGGGCGGTCGTCGGGATCGCGAAGAGCTCCTCGTGCTCTGCGCCCGGAGCCAGGCGCGGCACCTGGAAGAGTCCACGGCCCGATCCGACGGGGAGGACCACCTCGGAGGGAAGGAGCGAGCGCGACGTGCGGTTGGCGAGCGAGAGCGCACCGACCGCACGCTCCCCCACCACGACGCGGGTGCGGGTGAGATCGAGGTCCACCTCGTACGCGGTGCGACCGAACAGGAAGACGACGCACAGCAGCACGAGGACGGTCGCCACGACGGCGGCGACGAAGGCCTCCTGCCAGCCGAGCGTGAATGCGGTGATCCACAGGATGACGGCGCCGGCCATGACCACCCAGCCGGTGACCTGGACCACCTCCGCGACGACCGCGGCCCGGTGCGCGGCGCGGCGCGCCCACACCCCGGCATCCTCTCGGAGCTTCTCCCCCCTCGTGGCCTCGCGGGGGGCGAGCTGAGGCGCGTCGGCCGTGTCCTCCGGAGCGTTCTCGGGCACGCCGGAGGCGCCGGGGGCGTCGGGCGCCTCGGCCACCGTCTCCGGCGTCATCGTCATCAGGCCGACGCCCTCGCGAGGGGCGCCTCGACCTGGCCGAGCGCGCGCTCGATGACCGACTCGGATGTCGTGCCGGCGAACTCCGCCTCAGGATCGAGCACGAGACGGTGCGTCCACACCGGAGCGGCGAGGGACTTCACGTCGTCGGGGATCACGTAGTGGCGCCCCTGGGATGCCGCGACCACACGCGCGACGCGCATAATCGAGATGGCACCACGGACCGAGACGCCGAGCTTGGTGGCATCCGATTCGCGGGTCGCCTCGACGAGCTGAGCGGCGTACCGGGCGACGGCGGGGTCGACGTGGACGGATGCCGCCAGGTCGGCCATGTCGGCGACGGCCTTCGTCGTGATGACGGGGCTGAGCTTGCCGGACGGGTTGCGGTCGACCTCGCCGGCGAGGATCCGCTCGGCGACGGCCAGCGAGGGGTAGCCGATCGACGTCTTGACCATGAAGCGGTCGAGCTGCGCCTCGGGCAGTTTGTAGGTACCGGCCTGCTCGATCGGGTTCTGCGTCGCGATGACCAGGAACGGGCGGCCGACCTCATGCGGAACACCGTCGACCGTGACCCGCGACTCCTCCATGACCTCGAGGAGGGCGGACTGCGTCTTGGGCGACGCGCGGTTGATCTCGTCCGCCAGGACGATCGATGCGAACACCGGCCCCTTGTGGAACTCGAACTTGTGGTTCTGCTGGTCGTAGATCGTGACTCCGGTCACGTCGGAGGGCAGCAGGTCCGGCGTGAACTGGATGCGGGTGGAGGTGCCCTGCACGCTGGCGGCGAGCGCCTTCGCGAGGCTCGTCTTGCCGGTGCCGGGTGCGTCCTCGAGGAGGACGTGGCCCTCGGCGAGCATGGCGGCCAGCACGAGGCCGACGACCTCGCGCTTGCCCATCAGAGCCTGGTCGACGTTGTCGACGAGACGCGTGAACGTGTCGCGGAACCAGGCCGCCTGTTCGGGGGTCATGCTCATTTGTTCAGTCCTTGCTCTCGAAGGGGGTCACCAGGTGCTCGACTCGTATCTCTTGCCATTGAGGGTCACGTAGACCTCGGCTCCCGGGAAGCCCCAGTAGCAGCCCAGCTGGACCTCGCCGTTGGCAGGGAAGTACCGGCTCTCGTTGGCCGTGTCGAAGCGCGATCCATTGCCGTAGCAGTCGTAGGCGTATGTGCCCGGGGTGAAGTCGGAGACGGTCACCTTGAAGTAGGCGCACGCCGAGCCGCTGCAGCCGGGCTGACCGCTGGCGCTCGAGCCACGGCTCACGCGGGCCCGAGGGTCCGGCGGGGGCGGGGGTGCGGCAGTCGTCGCGCTGTCCTGCGCCGTCGTGGTCTGGCTGCCCTCAGCGCTCGTGCGCACCTCGATCGTGCGGGTCTCGCTGTAGTTGAGGCCGCTGTAGGTCTCCGAGCCCGACGCGGCGACCTGTCGCCACCCGCGGCCGTCACCGGTGCGGATCTCGGTCGTCACCGGACGTCCGTTGGCAGCCGGCGAGCTCCACTCCATGGTGATCTGACGATCGTTCGTCCGCGTCGCCTTCGCCGATGGGTTGCCGATCTGGCCGTACGGCCGGACCTGGTTGGATGCCGAAGATGCGGGCCCCTCGTACGTGCTGCCGTCTGCGGTGGCGACCGCCCTGATCTGGATCGTGTACGAGCCGTTGTTGTTCACCGCACCGTTGCCGATCGTGCCCGAGGTGCCCGAGCCGCCGCCGGCGACCCAGTCCGCGCGCCAGCCGGCGCCGTTGACGCTGTACTGGTACTGGATCTCGTTCGCATTCGCGCCGTTGGATGCGCCGGGCTCCCACTGCACCACGACCTGGTTGTCGCCCTCGCGCGCGGCGACGCTCGACGGCGCCCCCGGCGGGGTGAAGGCACGGCGCGGCGCGGACTGCGGGCTGCGATCGCCCCAGCCGGCCTTGTTGCGCGCTCGGACGTCGTACGTGTAGTCCGACTGCGACGTGTCGACGACGACGGCCTGGCTGGTCTGGCCCGCGGGTACGGCGATCGTGTCCACCACGTTGCCACCGCGGATGACCCGCAGCTCGTATCCGGCGATGGCGTCGCCGTTCTCCGCAGGCTGGTTCCACGAGACGCGCATCTGCGCCCGGTTGCCGACCGGCTCGAGCCGAGCCACGGTGGGCGCGCCCGATGCCGACGGCGGGGCCGCGGGGATCTCGCCCGCCGACCACTGCGAGAAGTCCGACGGCTCCGGCGCCCGGTTGTGCGCGCGGACGCGCACCTGGTACTCGGTCCCGTTCTGCAGCCCCTCCCAGCGGTGGGAGTTGCCCGTCAGGCCCGTCTTCTGCGCGACCCCGGACGGCGGCGCGGGCGAGATCTCGAGCGTGTAGCTCTCGACGGGCGAACCCTCGGTGCGCGGTGTCTTCCACGCGATGTCGAGGCTGCGGTCGCCGAACTTCAGGGTCGGTGGGGCCGGCTGATCCGGGCGCACATCGGGGCGTGCGGTCTCGGACGGCACCGACGGATCGGACTCGCCCACGCTGTTCGTCGCGGTCACCACGAAGTTGTACTCGACGTTGTTCGTGAGACCGTCCAGGGTGCAGGTCGTGGACGGGCACTCCCGCGTGTAGCCTCCGGCCGTCGAGGTGACCGTGTACCCCTCGATGCGACGCCCGTTGTCGACGGGCGGCGTCCAGCTGAGCACGACCGTTCGGCTCTCGACCGCGGTGACTGTCGGCTTGCCGGGAGCATCCGGACGGCCCTGCACGGTGATGCGGATGCGTCCCTCGACCGCGCGGTCGGCGTCCTCCGTGGCATCCAGCACCCGGTAGCGCACGACGACGTTGCCGACGAAGTCCGCCGGTGTCGTGACGTCGACACGGTCCCCGTTGACGACGGCGCGGCCCTGACCGGTTTCGATGTTGGCGGACACGAGTCGCAGTGGCGTCTCGGGGAACGGATTGACGTCGTTGGCGAGGACGTCGACGGGGATCGTCTCTCCCTGATCGGCCTGTGGGATGACGTCGTCGTTGAGCGACGCGAGCTCGCGGGTCGACGCCGTGACCGTGACCTGGATGGTCGCCTCGACGGGATCCGTCTGGTTGTCGGTCACGCGGACGGTGAGCGGGAACGCCGTGCCCTTCGCCGTGTCGGCGGCGGCGCCGACCGAGAGGGTGCTTCCTTCGATGCGCGCGGTCGTGCCGGCCGGCGCATCGGATGCCAGCGAGAAGGTGAGGTTGTCGAGATCGCCGGGATCCGGATCCGTGACCAGCTCGCGCAGGCCGAGGCTGGCGGGATCCTCGCCGGGTGCGACGTTGAGCGACGCTCCGACCATCGTGGGCTGCTCGTTGTCGGGCGGCGTCACCGTGATGGGGATCGTCAACGTCGCCTTGCGCCCGTTCTCATCGTCGGGTCCGTTCCCGTCCGTGACCTCGAACGTGAGGGCGTCGGAGCCGAAGTAGCGCTCGGCGGAGGTGTAGATGAGCGTGCGCTCGTCCTTGACGAGGTTCGCGCCGTTGCTGTGCGACGCCGCCACCTTCTCCTGCTCGGTGATGACGATGTCGCCCCCTCCGGACGCGCGGACGTACTCCGAGAGCGGCAGCTCGATCGTCTCACCGCTCTTGACGGTGACGCCCTCGGTCGAGATGAGCGTGGGCGGCAGGTCCGCGAGCGCCGGCACGTGGACGAATGCGGCGGCCACCTGGTCGTCCTCGTCTGTGACGAGGTAGGTGATGAGCTGACGCTCGTCGCCCACCGTCATGCTGACGCGGCCGTCCGACAGGACGCGCGCGTTCTCGCCGCCCTCGCCGAGCGAGACCTGCAGCGCGGAACGGGTGCCGTCGGGGTCGTCGTCGTTCTCCAGCACGTCGACCACGACTGAACCGTCCTCCTCCACGTCCTCCGCGAGGACGCGGTCGTCGCGGGCGATCGGCCGCGCCAGCGGCACGTCGGGGTCGACCGTGATCTGGACGGATGTCGTCGCCTCGAGGCCTCGTTCGTCGGCGATCGTGTACAGCACGCTCGTCTGCATCGGCTCGTCAGGAGCCGTGATGAGCAGCTGCTGACCCGAGACCTCGGCATCCAGACCGGGCACATCGGGGATCTCGACGGCATTCTCGGCGAACCCGAAGTCGTCGCCGTCCGGGTCGGAATCGTTCTGCAGCACGTCGACGGCGACGGTGCGGCCGGGCCGCACCGTGATGGTGTCGCGCACCGCGTACGGGGCCTGGTTCGTGGACTCGGCCGGCGCGATGCCGACCTCGACCAGTCCGGTCGCCTCCTTGCCGAGGTTGTCGCGGACGCGGTACCGGAAGCGGTCGACACCGACCGAATCCTCGAAGGCGGTGTAGATGAACGAGTCGGCCTCGATGGCCGTGACCTTGCCCTTCGCGGGCGAGGATGCGAGCCCCACGAGCTGGACGGAGTCGCCGTCGGCGTCGATCCCATTGAGGTCGATCGGCACCTGCACGCCCGAGCCGCTCAACGCCCGGACGGTCACATCCCGCGGACGCGGTGCGGCGTTCGCCTCATCGTCTCGCGGCAGGATGCGGATCGTCACATACCCGGCATCCCGCTGCCCCGTCGAGTCCTCGACCTCGTACGTGGCGTTGACCGTCTTCGGCTCGGTGCCCGCGCGGAAGCGCAGCGTGTCCTCCGACACGAAGAGGTCGCCGTCGGCCTCGTCGACGAGCGGCGGAACGAGCTCGGGCGAGATGTGGATCTCGTCGCCGTTCGGGTGGTAGTCGTTGTCCATCACGGGGATCGTGACCACGTCGCCGACCCTCACGACGGCTTCGTCGTCCAACGCCGTGGGGGGCTTGAGCTTCTCGGGAGCCGGCACGGGGATGACGATGATCTCACCGTCCGCGGACTGAGACCCGTTCGAGATCCGGTACTGGATGCGGACCTGCTGGTCGAGGGCGGACTGATCGCTGACGCGGATCGTCTCGTGACCGAGGACCGCCGCAGTGAGGCCGCTGTCCGCGCCGACCGAGACCGACTGGACGACCAGGATGCCGCCTGCGGGGTCGGTGTCGTTGCCCAGCACGTTCACCAGCACGTCCCCGCCTGTGGGGAGGAGGGCGACATCCCGGACCGCGATCGGCGCGACGTCGGCATCCTCCTCGGGCAGGACGTCGATCCGCACGATGCCGGGGGCGGAGTTCGCACCCGCTGACGCGAGGTAGGTCGCGTAATAGGTGCCGGTCGTGCCTGACTGGAAGGTGAACGACTTGTCGGGGTAGTCGCGCGTGACGGTCCCGCCGTCGACGTCGTCGACGCGTGTGAGACGCAGCTGTTCGCTGCCGGTGCTCGTGTCGTTGCTGAGCGGCCGCACGGTGACCGGACGGTCGGGACGGGTCACCACATGGTCCGCGTTCGTGACCGGGAGCGTGGTCCCGAGCGGACGGATGTCGTATCGTGCGACGCCGGCGCCGTCGTCGTTGCCGTCCGAGACCGTGATGGGTACGTCCTTGCGGCCCTGCAGCCCGCCGATCGCGCGATACGTGATCTGACCGTCAGAGGTGAACTCGGCTTCATCCCCACCGTCCGGGGTGACCGACGACAAGAAGATGTCGTCGCCGTCCGGGTCGATCCAGTCGGTCAGGACGTTGTACGAGACGACACCGCCGGTCTCGACCGTGATCGCCGTCTTGCGTTTCTGCACCGGCGGCGAGTTCTCGCTGAGGGGGCGGACGGTGAGGGTCACTCGCGCGGTGTCCTTGCCCTTGCGGCCGTCGTCGACCTCGTAGGTGAACGTCGTCGTGCCGCTCGCGTCCTCGGGGAGTTCGATCTGCAGTGCCGTGCCGTTGTAGATCGGTGTGACCTCGCCGATGGACGGCTTGCCCGTGACCTTCGCCACGAGGACGTCACCGTCCGCGTCGAGGTCGTTCTCAAGGACGGGGAGCACCGTCGTGCGACCGGGACGCACACCGTAGCGGTCGTTCTCTGCGACCGGCGGGGTGTTCTTCTCGGTCCGCTCGGGAAGCGTCGACTGGACCGTCTCCTCGGTCGTCTCCTCCTCTTCCTCGCCCTCGCCCTCGGGCGGCGTGAGGTCCTCCCAGTTGTCGACTTGCTGGAGGGCATCGCTGGCCATCCACGCCGACCCGCCGAAGATGTCGTTGAGGACGACGACATCGCGGTTCACACGGAAGCGGAGTTCGCTCGTGCGGTCGATTCCCTCGACGGTCCTGGTCACGTCGTTCTCGTCGCCGACGCAGTCACGCACGAACGCGCCGGAGCCCGACCAGGCGCCGTACGCGCACCCCGCGACGTAGACCGGCTGCGCGGGAGCGCCGCCGTCACCGGCATCCGTCGTGACCGGGTCGCCGCCCTCGAGCGGTACGCGCACCAGCTCGGAGGGCGTGGCGAGCGTCACGGTGTCGGTCACGTTCGAGGGCTGCTGCAGGATCGCCTCGTCGGGCACCTGGGTGACGAGGCCGTCGCTCGTGTAGAGCGTCGCGGACGTGCGGTCGAGGACCACGCTGACGCCACCGACGGACGTGATCGCCAGCTCATCATTCTTCTCGACACCCTCGAGCTCGCGCTCGGCGGTCTGGACGAAGACACCCTGCGCATCGGGGGCGTACGCATAGAGCGCGCCCTTCTCGGCTGAGACCGCGTAGACGAGACCCGCGGTGCTGACCGTGACCGCGGCCCCGCGTCCGAGTTCGGCGATGGGGTCGCCGGCCTCCTTGCCGACGGCACCGAGCGAGGTGAACGGCGCGGCTCGCAGCGCGCCGCCCTCATCCATCGCCGCGACGGTCGGACCCCCGAGCACCACCTGAGAGTTCGAGGGCAGGTCGGCCTTGTCGGAGAGGACGACGCGCGCGGGGTCGATGGCGGTCGCGGTGTTCTCGGTCTGGTCCGTGACCAGCACGCGGTTGCCTGCCTGCTGGATGTCGTAATCCTGCGAGAGGGTGCGGAGCCCCCCGTCCAGGAGACGCGATTCGTTGTTGAAGTGCCCGACCAGCAGGCTCGTCTGCTTCGTGAGCCACACCCCGCCGTCGTTGAGCTCGACCTCGGTCGTCGGCTCACCCTCGTACGTCAGCGCGAGGACACCGACCGCCACCACGGCGGCGGTGACGGCCCCGATCGACGCCATCGTTTTCGGCCGTGATCGGAGCCAGGCAAAGGACTTCATGAGTGCTCTGACTCCCCCCGGGCAGACGAGTTCGCAGGACCGTGCCCGCCCGGTGGATGAACCGGACGACTCGGCGTGTGGACGCGATAAAGCCTAAGCGAGGGACCAATTTCGGGCGAGCGCGTGACGTGGGGAGTTCTCCCCACTTATGATTTTCGACCGCCGCGGTCTCACCCCGCGCCGACGTAGCGGGCGAGATGCTCGCCCGTCAGCGTGCTCCGCGCAGCGACCAGCGCAGCCGGCGTGCCCTCGAAGACGATCCGCCCGCCGTCGCGACCAGCGCCCGGACCGAGGTCGATGATGTGGTCGGCGTGCGCCATGACGGCCTGGTGGTGCTCGATGACGATGACCGAGTTGCCGGCATCCACCAATCTGTCGAGCAGAGCCAGAAGGTTGTCGACGTCCGCGAGGTGCAGGCCCGTCGTGGGCTCGTCGAGGACGTAGACCGCCCCCTTCTTGGCCATCGCGATCGCCAGCTTCAGTCGCTGACGTTCACCGCCCGAAAGCGTGTTGAGCGCTTGACCGAGGGTGATGTACCCCAGCCCCACGTCGATCATGCGGGCGAGCGTCGTCTTCGCCGGGCCGGAGGCGAAACCGTGTGCCTCTTCTGCCGACATCGCCAGCACCTCGGCGATGTTCCGGCCGTCGAGCGTGTACTCCAGCACCGCCTCGCTGAAACCCGATCCCTCGCAGACCTCGCACCGCGTCTCGACGCTCTGCGTGTACCCGAGGTTCGTGATGATGACTCCCAGACCCTTGCAGGCGGGGCAGGCGCCCTCGGAGTTGGCGCTGAACAGCGAGGCCTTCACCCCGTTCGCCTTGGCGAACGCGGTCCGGATCGCATCCAGGACGCCCGTGTAGGTGGCGGGGCTCGACCGACGCGAGCCCTTGATGGGCGATTGGTCGACGACGACCACGTCGTCGAAGGCGGGCACGTTGCCGTGGATGAGGGACGACTTGCCCGAGCCGGCGACCCCTGTCACCACCGTCAGCACGCCGAGCGGGATGTCGACGTCGACGCCCACGAGGTTGTGCTGGCTCGCGCCGCGGATCTGCAGTGCTCCCGTCGACGTGCGGGTGTCGGCCGTGAGCGCGGCCCGGTGATCGAGGTGCCGGCCCGTGAGGGTGTCGGATGCCCGGAGCCCTGCGACGTCGCCCTCGTACATGATCTCGCCGCCCCGGGCTCCGGCGTGCGGACCGAGGTCCACGACGTGGTCGGCGATCGCGATCACCTCGGGCTTGTGCTCCACGACGAGGACCGTGTTCCCCTTGTCGCGCAGGAGCAGCAGCAGGTCGTTCATCCGCTGGATGTCGTGCGGGTGGAGGCCCGCGGTCGGCTCGTCGAACACGTAGGTCACATCGGTCAGTGCGGAGCCGAGATGGCGGATCATCTTCGTCCGCTGCGCCTCACCGCCGGACAGCGTCCCCGACGAGCGGTCGAGGGAGAGGTACCCGAGGCCGATGTCGATGAAGGAGGCGATGACCTTGCGCAGACCGGAAAGCAGCGGTCCCACCGTGGTGCCGTCGATCGTCTCGAGCCACGTCGCGAGGTCGGTGATCTGCATAGCGGATGCCTCGGCGATGTTCACGCTGCCGATGCGGGACGACCGCGCGCCCTCGTTCAAACGGCTGCCGCCGCACTCGGGGCAGGGAAGGAACTTCACCGCGCGGTCGACGAACGCGCGGATGTGCGGCTGCAGCGACTCTCGGTCCTTCTGCAGGAATGACTTCGTGATCTTGGGAACGAGACCCTCGTAGGTCATGTTCATGTTCTGGAGCTTGACCTTCGTCGGCTCCTTGTAGAGGAAGTCCGCGCGCTCCTGGTCGCTGTACGCCGCGATCGGCTTCGACGCGTCGAGGAAGCCCGACTCGGTGAAGATCCGGACCATCCAGCCGTCGACGCTGTACCCGGGGACGGTGATCGCCCCCTCGGCGAGCGACTTCGAGCTGTCGAAGAGTTCGTCGAGGTCGACGTCGCTGACCTCGCCGAGCCCCTCGCACCGAGGGCACATGCCGCCCGTGACCACTTCGGCCCCGGGCACCGAGGGGATGTTGAACGAGAACGCCTGCGGCGACCCCACGCTCGGCTGCCCGAGCCGGCTGAACAGCAGCCGGAGCATGGCGTACGCATCGGTCACGGTGCCGACCGTCGAGCGCGCGTTGGCGCCCATCCGCTCCTGGTCGACGATGATCGCGGGGCTGATGTTCTCGAGCCCGTCGACCTCCGGGCGGGACAGCTGCGCCATGAACTGCTGAACGAACGTCGGGTACGTCTCGTTGATGAGACGCTGCGATTCCGTCGCGATGGTGCCGAACACGAGGGAGGACTTGCCCGATCCGCTCACGCCGGTGAACACGGTCAGCCGTCGCTTGGGGATCTCGACGTCGATGCCTTTGAGGTTGTTCTCGCGCGCCCCGATGACGCGGATGACGTCGTGCGCATCGGCGACGGGCAGATCGGATGCCACGGCTCAGCCCTTCGCCCACGGCATCGCGCGCGGTGCTTGCTCGTCACGGGTCGCGTCGTCCGGCAGGCGCGGCAGTTCGTGGCCGCCCGCTCGGATGCAGAGCCACCGCAGCTGACCGGGACTCTCGGGGTGCGCCCGCCACGTGCGCCACACTCCCTGACCGACCCGTACGACCGACCCGGGACCGACGTCGACCAGGTCGTCGCCGAGACCCATCTGGCCGCGCCCCTCGAGGAAGACGTACAGCTCCTCCACTTCGGAATGGGTGTGCCAGTACCCGGCCTCTTCACCGGGTTCGAGCGCGTTCGCCGTGAGCCCGATGTACTGCATCGCGAGTTCGTGGTCGACGACGCGACGGCCGTCCCGCGACCGCGCGGGAGCGAATCCCCCGAAGTGATCGCGCCACTCGTCGAGGCCGCCGATCTCCGTGATCTCGTAGTCCGCCATGTCCACCTCTCCACCCGCCGTCACCACATGATCCTCGCGGATCGCTTCGGGGGGCAAGCAGGGCGGGACGAGACTGGAGTGTCGGGAGGCGGCCTCATGCGCTAAACATGAAACAGCTTCGTCCGAAGGCGGAGTATCCTACGCCGTTCCGGCGTGACGAAGATCAGGAAAGTCGTTGAGCCCACTATCGACAGCCCCCACGGCCGTGCTACGCGTAATGACCTCTGTCGCAACCGCGCTCGCCGTCGTGATCGCGTCGCTCGCGCTCGACCCGGCCACGCAGGCTGCGCCTCGGGCGGTGGCGGCGGCAACCACGGTGACGACGCCGACGACGTCGAATGTACGCGCATCGCACCCGCGGTTGATGGCCGACAGCGCTAGGCTCACGCAGCTGCGATCACAGGCGTCCATAGATCCGACGAGCAGGAAGCTGGTCGACCGGGTCCTGTCCGAAGCGTCCGGTCTCAAGACCGCGCCGCGGCTCACATACAAGATCTCGAGCGGACAGATGGACGGCTCCCCCGCTGAGCTCGTCGATCGTACGTACACGCTCATCACGGCGTGGACGCTCACGCAGGACAGGAGCTTCCTCGAGCTTCTGTGGAGAGATCTCGGGCCGGCGGCCACGCTGACTTCTTGGAACCCCGACAATATGCTTGACAGCGCCGAGCTGACCCACGCCATGGCCATCGCCTACGACTGGGCATACGCCGCCTGGACGACGACTCAGCGCTCACAGATGCGCGATGCCATCATCAGGCTCGGCCTCACCCCCGCCTTGACGATCTACGCGTTGACCGAGGAAGCCAAGAGCCCCTACGAGTTCCTCGGAAACTGGCGCCAGAAGCCCGTCAATGTGAACATCATCATCAACTCAGCGATGATCATCGGAGCTCTCGCCGTCGCAAAGGACTCGACGAGCACAACAGTCCAGAAAGTCCTCAGTGGCGCGACATCCAGCATCCGCTACGGCTTGTTGGAGTATGAAGCTGACGGCGGCTTCTCGGAAGGACCTTCATACTGGGCCTGGGCAACCCGCGCGGCGACCGCTGGGCTCATTTCGCTCAAGACCGCAACGGGGTCTGATTTCGGACTCTCTTCAGTCGGCGGCCTGTCGCGGACGGCGACGTTCGCGTTGGACTTGCGGGGCGCGGCCGACACAATCTACAACTTCGCAGACTCGAACTCGTTGCCGGGCGTCATCAACCTTCCATTGGCAGGGCTGGCGCGGCTTTACGACTCACCCGCCATCGGAGCAGCAGCTGCGGTAGATGTTCCCGGCGCGTACACTCGCGCGGCGCAACAATTGATCATGCGCGATCCAGCGTGGAGGAGCGCTGTCGCGTCGACCGGCGGGATGGATGCACGGTACGCCACAGGCATTGTCACGGCGCGCTCGTCGAGAACCAGTCCTGACGCCACCCACGTCGCCTTTCGATCTGCAAGCCGCTTCGACAACTTCCACCAGCACATCGACGCGGGCGACTTTCAGTTGTCGGCGCTCGGAGAGGAGTGGGCGACTGAGCTTGGGACGGAGAAGGCGACTTACGACATCCCAGATCGAGCGACATCGTCCGCGCGATGGACTTACTACCGAACCTCGACGATCGGCCACAACACGCTGACTATCGACCCTTCTCGGTCGGATGCGACGAAGCCCATCCCAACCAAAGCCGGCCTCTACTCCTCCAGCCCGGATGAGTTCTTCGCCACCACGGATGCATCAGCCGCCGTGACCGATACCGTAAGCAGTTGGAAGCGGGGAGTGCGCCTTTTCGATGGTCGGACTCAGGTGCTCGTGCAGGACGAGATAGCCAGCCAGCGAGCTACCGACGCTGTCTGGGCCATGCACACGACCGCCCTCATCGACATCGCCTCGGATGGCCGGTCCGCGATGCTGACCCAGAACGGCAAGCGTCTGCTGGCGCGCATCGTTTCAACGGCGGGCACGAGATTCACAGACATGGCGGCAACAGCTCTTCCGACGTCTCCGCAGCCTTCGCAGACGGCGAACGAGGGAGTGCGAAGGCTCTCGATCTGGTTCCCGGTGAACGCCGGCACGACCACTACGGTCGCGGTGCAATTCACTCCCCTGCCACTGAGTGCGGACGCCGCCACATTTACCCCAGCGACGAAGGTGACGCCGTTGTCGTCCTGGAAAACGTCGGGCCCTGCCGCGACACTGACGAGCATCACCGCTGGGGGGAAGGCGCTGACGAATTTTTCGAACAAGACAACGTCATATGACCTGATCGTTTCCGACCCGAATGCCCTTCCCACCATCGCTGCCAAGGGCACAGGAACGATCTCCGTCACGCAGGGGACCCGTTCCACGATGACCGCTCGCGTGACGGCGTCGCAGGATTCCGTGCGTCCAACGATCTACGTCATCAGATTCATCGTCACAGGCGACCCCGCTGTCGTCGATGGCAGGGTATCTGGCGACCCCCGCTCACGCACCGTCGACGGATCACCGGACACGGCGTGGGACCCCGCATCCGTGTCTTCTCGCTCTCTGGTGTGGCGGCTCGGCGAGCCCGTCGCGTTGCGTTCGGTGATGTTGACGATGTCGAGCACTACGTTCACCTCGACTGAGGTCCGCCTGGAGGTCTCAAAGGACCGCGCGTTGTGGTCAGCGCCAATCACGGGAATCTTCCAGGGCCCGACAGGTACGACTTCCTTCGCGGTGCCTGAAACTTCCGACGCGAGATACATCCGTATAACGGTTCCCCGAGGCGACGCCCAGATCGCCGAGGCTGTGTTCCTGAGGTACGACGCTTCAGAACAGAACGTCTCGCGCCCCGTCGCGGTCCCGAAGGCCGTGGCGCTGATGGGCTTCGCCCTCACCCCAAAGCTGGGTACAACGGGGCAGGCGAGCATCAGGACGATCTGGTCGACGGCCTCGAAAGTGAGCACGACACAGAAATGGGTCTCGAGCAACACGAAGGTTCTGTCAGTTAGTTCCTCCGGGGGTTGGCGTGCTGTTGCCCGTGGTTCCGCGCAGGTCGGCGTCATCGTGACGTCGTCGGACGGCATCTCCGTGACGGCGACAGCCTCGATCGAAGTGAGCGACCCGACGCGCATACGAATCCCGGTGAAGCAAGATACCTTCGCCTCAGGCTCCGCGCCCACCGCGGCGTCAGGTGGGCTGAAGTACCTCCTGAACAAGCCGACGACGTCAGCCGCCGTGGAGCGTATCGGCTACCTCGGCTTCGACCTGACGCCCATCTTGGGCCGGGAGGTGCGCTCCGCGGTGCTGACCGTTCCTGCCTTCATCCGACCCACCGAGGCTGGAACCACCGCTCGCGTCGATTTGCACGCCGTGACCGGCACGTGGTCCGAATCGACCCTGACCTACGCTAACCGTCCGAAGAGCGGTGCAACGGTCGCCAGCGTGCTCGCAACGAAGACTGAGCTAGCCCAATCGGCAGATCTCACAAAGAGTCTCAAAGCGCTCGTCAGCAGCAACTCCAAGACGGCTACCTATGCGCTGTCACAGGACAACGTGGGATCGAAGGGCTCCCTCGTTGAGATGGCATCAAAGGAGTCCGGCAGAGGCGCCTACATCGAGGTTGTCCTCGCCCCAGCGACCGCCGACCCCGTTCCGCCTCCACGGCTGGGGTCGGTGACGGCCAGCGGTGTCCCGTCGAGTCTCCCGGTCGGCAAGTCCGCGACCGCGACGGCGAAGCCGAAGGACAGCACAGGAGGCACGTTCACCCGTGCCCGCGTGACTTACAGCTCCTCGGATGCGTCCATCCTGAAGGTTTCGTCCACGGGCGTCGTCACAGGGATGAAGTCCGGCCGTGCCACGTTGAGCGTGACAGCCTCGGCCGACGGGATCTCTGTCACATGGACTCTGCGGATACACGTAACGACGTCCTAGCTCCGATCGGGCCAGCGTCAGTCACCCTGTGGCGCGGTGGCATCCGACGACGTGGTCGTCGACCATGCCCGACGACTGCATCAGCGCGTACATCGTCGTCGAGCCGACGAATCGGAACCCCCGCTTCCGCAGCCCCTTCGACATCGCGTCGGACTCGGGCGTCGTGGCGGGCACCTCCGCGAAGGACGTCGGTCGCCGATGAGATGCCGGGGCGAACGACCACATGAACGCGTCCAGCTCGCCCGGGGCCATCTCCGTGACGATCCGCGCGTTGCCGATCGTCGCGAGGATCTTCGCGCGGTTGCGGATGATGCCCGCATCCGCCATCAGACGCGCGACGTCGGTGTCGTCGAAGGCGGCGACGACGGCCGGCTCGAACCCGGCGAAGACCTCACGGAACCGCGGTCGCTTCCGCAGGATCGTGATCCACGACAGCCCCGCCTGGAAGCCCTCGAGACTCATCTTCTCGAAGAGGGCCCGGTCGCCATGGAGGGGCCGCCCCCATTCCTCGTCGTGATAGCGGCGGTACTCCGCATCGTCGCCGACCCAGCCGCAACGAAGGAGGCCGTCGGGCCCGGCACGCAGTTCCACGCGTGTCAGGCTACCGACGGCCTCCGACGCTCACTTCTTGTTCAGCGATTTCTCCGGCACAGGCGCCTCACCGCGCGCCGCGAGGTCGGCGTAGTGCGCCCGCGCCTCGTCCTGTCGCTGCCGCTCGATGCCGGAGGCGATGGGGGCCCGCACGTGCTCGGGAGCGAACCCGAACGCATCGACGATGTCCTGCGCGTGCGGGCGCAGCCGCGCACAGAGCCGGTCGATGTACTTCGACACCGCGGCGGCACGCTGCGTCGAGAGACGGCCGTTGATGAGGTGCCAGGCCAGGTGCTTCTCGATGAGGTGCAGCCCGAACAGGTCCCGCAGCCAGGTGAGCACCTGACGCGTGCCGTCATCGTCGGTCGACTTCACCGCGTCCGAGAACGCCTCCCACTGCAGCAGTTCGCCGTGCGCCCGTGCCGCCTCGATGAGCTCGGCCTGGTGCGTGTTGAACAGCGCTGCGGCCTCGGCCGAGGGGAGCTTGGATGCCGGACGCAGCGCACCGGCGATGTCGGCCACCATCTGCTCGACCCGGCCCGCCAGCAGTTCGTGCTGCTGCTCCGCCCGGAGGCCCAGCTCGACCGAGCGCGCGGTCGAACCGAAGTCCGCGACGGCCTGACCGAGTCTGCGCAGGCCGGCGCCGTGGAAGACCTTGCCCGCCGTCTGCCCGACGGCGAACTTCGCGAGGGTGGCGGCATCCGCTCCCTTGAACTGCTTGGCGAAATCGGCGAGGAGACGCTTGCCGACCAGCTGCAGGAGGACGTTGTTGTCGCCCTCGAAGGTCACGTAGACGTCGAGGTCCGAGCGCAGGCCGACGAGACGATTCTCGGCCATGAAGCCCGAACCGCCGCAGGCCTCCCGGGCCTCCTGGATCGTCTGCAACGCGTTCCAGGTGCTGAGGGGCTTGAGCGCGGCAGCGAGTGTCTCGAGGTTCTCTCGCTCGGCGGGGGTGTCGGCGGTCCCGCCGAAGACGCCGTCGAACGTCCGCAGCAGCTCGTCGTGCGCGAAATACTGCGCGACGTTCTGCGCGAGCAGCGGAAGGAGACGGCGCTGGTGCTTGCCGTAGTCGAGCAGGACGACCTCGTCGGTGCCGGCGCCGGAGTCGAACTGCCGGCGCTGGTTGCCGTAGGTGACGGCGATGTACAGCGCGAGGGACGAAGCGATGGTCGCGGCACCGTCGAGCGAGACGCGACCCTGCACAAGCGCGCCCAGCATCGTGAAGAAGCGACGGCCGGTGCTCGTGATCGGGCTCGAGTAGGTGCCGTCGGGGGCGACGTCGCCGTACCGGTTGAGGAGGTTCGTCCGCGGGACCCGGACGTGGTCGAAGGCGAGGCGGCCGTTGTCGATGCCGTTCAGGCCGCCCTTGACCCCGTCGTCCTCGCTCTGCACCCCCGGCAGCAGCTCGCCGTCGGCGGAGCGGATCGGCACGAAGAAGCAGTGCACGCCGTGATTCACGCCCTTGGTGATCAGCTGCGCGAAGACGGTCGCTGCCTGCCCGTGCACGGCGGCGTTGCCGAGGTAGTCCTTCCATGCCGCGCGGAACGGCGTGTGGATGACGAACTCCTCGGTCTCCGGGTCGTATGTCGCCGTGGTGCCGATCGCCGCGACATCCGATCCGTGCCCGATCTCGGTCATCGCGAAGGCGCCGGGCAGCTTCGCGTCGCGGATGTCGGGGAGCCAGCGGTCGTGATGCTCCTTCGTGCCGAGCTGCAGCACCGCCGAGCCGAAGAGACCCCACTGCACGCCCGACTTGATCTGCATGCTGGGGTCGGCGAGCACGAGCTCCTCGAAGCCCGCGAGGTTGGCGCCGTTGTCCTCCTCGCCGCCGTACTCCTTGGGCAGTGCTCTCGTCGAGCCGCCGTTCTTCGCGAGCAGACGCACCTGCTCCATGACGCGCTCGCGGTGCTCGGCGACGCTCTGCCCGTCGATCCGCCAGTAGGCGGGGTCTTTGATGAGCTCTCGCACGGTGAGGCGGGTCTCGCCCCACGTGCCGCGGAGCATCGCGCCCACCGCGTCGATGTCGATGCGGGGCTCGTGCGCCTCGTCGGCGGTGTGGGGCGCGGTCGGAGCGCCGCCGGCGGGGGTGCGCTTGTCGGCGGCGGGGGTGGAGGAGCGGACGACGGTGTCGGTCATCACTGGCCTTTCTAGGACGCCGGGCACGGCGGCGGGACAGGGAAGTTCGACCCCAACGGTAGGAGTCCTCCAACGGGGGACCAACTGCGTTGTCCGCCCAGGACAAAACGGGCAGGCGACGTGGCGAAGCGGGCTTGTGTCACGCCTACATCCGGCGATGTCCGAGCCCGACGGCAGACTCGGCACAGGAGGGCCGGATGATCACACTCGCTCGATGGGATGCCGCCGATCGCGGCCTGCTGACGCTGCTGAACACCCCCGCGATGACGGCCCACCTCGGCGGCCCGGAGACCGCAGCGCAGCTGGACGAACGGCAGGAGCGTTACCTGCGGACGTGGGATGACCGGCCCGGAGCGATGTACCGCATCGACGTCGACGGCGATGCCGCCGGCGGGATCGGATTCTGGCCGGTCGATGAGGGCGGAACGCCCGCCTTCGAGACCGGGTGGAGCGTCCTTCCCGAGTTCCAGGGACAGGGCGTCGCCACCGCAGCTCTGCGCCTGCTGATCGCCGAGGTGCGTCGCGACGGCAGCCGCACGCTCCTCATGGCCTACCCCGCCGTGGACAACGTGCCCTCGAACGCCCTGTGCGCACGAGCGGGATTCGAGGAGCGCGGCACCGGGTCGGAGCCGTGGCGCGGCGGCATCCTCACCTTCCGGAGGTGGGCGCTCGACATGTCACCGCTGGATCTGACCGGGCGCACCCCGGACGTCGACGAGCGCTTCGTCGGCGACGCGCTCGCCACCGAGCGGTGGTGGCCGCACTATCTGCCGCACTGGTCGTCGCGCGAGAGGACGGCGGCCGGGTACCGCCTCGGGAGCGGCCTCGAGCTGCGCGTCGATGCGGGGACCGAACCCTGGGCGCCGGAGTGGGACGGCGCCGTCCGCGTGTCGCACCTGCAGTCCGGGCAGGGCGCCGCGGAGGTCGGATCGGATGCCGGGCAACACCGCTTCCGCGACGGGCTCGTCGTGCGGGAAGCGCAGGAAGAGCGTCGATTGTGGCTGCCGCGCTTCGGCGTGATCGCGGCACGCATGTCGGCGGTGCGGCATCCGGACGCCCTGGTGGCGTTCTGGCCAATCGGTTTCGAGGATGCGCCCGAGGAGTCCGGGGAGATCTGCATCGCCGAGATCTTCGGTTCGGAGATGGACGACACCGGCGGATGGGTCGGCGTCGGCGTGAAGGCGCAGCACGATCCGCGGCTGCGCGACGATGTCGAGAAGGTACGGATCGACGGTGACCTCACCCTGCCGCACGACTACGCCGTGGAGTGGTCGCCCGACCGGCTGCGCTTCTTCATCGACGGCCGCTGGGTGAAGACCGTCGCGCAGCGGATCGACTACGCCGTGCAGCTCATGATCGATCTCTACGAGCTCCCTCGGCAGGACGGATCCCGCGATGTCCAGGCGCTGCCGCACGTTGCACGGATCGAACGTGTGTGCACGTTCCCAGAGGCCTGACACACTGGATGCATGCGCGCCCTTCCCGCTGCCGAGACCGTCGTCCACCTCCGCTCCGGCGGCACCAGTGTCGTCGTCGACCTGCAGCCCGGTTCGGTCCCGGCGGTCGTCCACTGGGGGGACGATCTGGGCGACGCGCCCCGGGAGACGCTCGTCTCCCTCGCGACGGCGTCGCGGCTGCAGCGCATCTCCGGCGGGCTCGACCGCACCGTGCGACACGGCATCGTGACGACAGCGGCGTCCGGATGGGCGGGCACCCCGTCGCTGGAAGGGCATCGTGACGGCGAGGGCGTAAGCGCCGTCCTCACCGTGTCCGACGCCCGCGCGTCGGACGACGCCATCGAGGTGGACCTCGCCGACGGCGAGGCCGGCCTTTCGGCGCGGTGGGAGCTGCGGGTGACGGCGTCGGGCCTGGTGCGGGTGCGGACGTCGGTGCGCAACGACGGCCCGGGTGCGTACACGGTGCAGGCGTTGCACACGACTCTCCCCCTGCCGTGGGAGGCCACGGAGATCCTCGGCACGACGGGGCGTCACCTGCGGGAGCGGTCGGCGCAGCGTCACGAGCTCACGTTCGGGACGCATCTGCGCGAGTCCCGGCGCGGGCGGCCGGGGGCGGATGCGACCCTGCTGCTCGCCGCGGGCGTCCCGGGGTTCGGTTTCGAGCGTGGGCGGGTGCACGGGGTGCACCTGGCGTGGAGCGGCAACTCACGCATCTTCGCGGAGCGGGTGCCGACAGGCGAGTCGTTCCTCGGAGCCGGCGAGCTCTACCTGCCGGGTGAGATCCGTCTCGCGCCCGGCGAGGAGGTCACCTCGCCGGAGCTGCTGGGCTCGTGGGGCGACGGGCTGGACGAGCTCGCGGTCCGGTTCCATGAGGAATGGCGTGCGCGGCCGCAGCATCCGGCCCGGCCTCGTCCGATCACGCTGAACACGTGGGAGGCGGTGTACTTCGACCATCGCCTGCCCAAGCTGATCGCCCTCGCCGACGCCGCGGCCGAGTTGGGTGTCGAGCGGTACGTGCTCGACGACGGCTGGTTCCGCCACCGTCGTGACGACACGGCGGGCCTCGGTGACTGGTACGTCGACGAGACCGTCTGGCCCGACGGCCTGCACCCCATCGCCGACCATGTGGTGGCGAAGGGGATGGAGTTCGGCCTCTGGTTCGAACCCGAGATGGTCAACCCCGACAGCGACCTCGCCCGGTCGCACCCCGACTGGATCCTCCGCGGTCGGACCGAGCTGCCGCCCTCCTCGCGGCAGCAACAGGTGCTGAACCTCGCCCACCCCGACGCGTACGCGTACATGTTCCGGGTGATCTCCGACATCCTGACGACCTACCCGATCGCGTACGTGAAGTGGGACCACAACCGTGACCTCGTCGACGCGGCCGCAGGTCCTGGCGGCGCGGCGCGCGTGCACGCGCAGACCCTCGCCGTGTACCGCCTCATCGACCAGCTGAAAGCCACGCATCCGGGCCTGGAGATCGAGAGCTGCGCCTCCGGCGGTGCCCGGGTGGACCTCGGCATCCTCGACCGCACCGACCGGATCTGGACCAGCGACTGCCTCGACCCGATCGAACGGCTCGAGAATCAGCGCTATACGGCCCTGGTCGTCCCGCCCGAGATGATGGGCATGCACCTGACCACCCCGCACGTGCACTCCACCGGCCGCACCGTCTCGCTCACCCTGAGCGGCGCCGTCGCCCTGTTCGGCCACTTCGGCATCGAATGGGACGTCACCACCCTCACCGACACGGATGCCGCCGCGGTCGGCGACTGGGTCGCGCTCGCGAAGCGGGTGCGCCCCCTCGTCGCGACCGGGCGGATCGTGAACGCCGACGTCGCCGACCCCGGGCTCGACGTCCGCGGCGTCGTCGCCGCAGATGCGGCATCCGCGTTCTTCACGATCACGCAGACGCAGACGCTGATCTCGTCGCCGACCGGACGGGTGCGACTGCCGGGACTGGACCCGGATCGGACGTACCGGATCCGGATCGTCACGCCCGGCGGGATCATCGAGACGCCCGCGCAGTCGCCCCTCGAATGGGCGCTCCATGACACGGTGCTGACCGGACGCCAGCTCGCCGTCGTCGGTGTCCGCCCGCCCGTGCAGAACCCGCAGCAGGCCGTCGTCATCGAGGTGACGGCGATCTGACGCCGGTCAGATCTCGGCGAGCAGCGCGAGGAACTCGTCGGCCATCTCGACCTGACGGCTGAGCTTCTCGCGCCGCGACGCCGCCTCGACGCGCAGCGCGTCGAGGCGGGCGCGGACCTGCTGATCGTCGGCATCCGCCGCGATCGCATCGACGACACCGAGGAGTTCGCGCATCTCTTCGAGAGAGAACCCCAGCGGCTTCATTCGGCGGATGAGGAGGATGCGGGTGACATCGTCCTCGGTGTACAGCCGAAAGCCGCCGCCGGTGCGGGCGGACGGAGTGACGAGGCCGATCTCGTCGTAGTGACGGAGGGTGCGGAACGAGAGCTCGGTCCGCTCGGCGACCTCGCCGATGCGCATCGTGCCGTCGGTCACGTGGCTCCCTCGAATGGACACAAAACCTCACGCAACGTTAGGTTTGATGGGATGCGCGATCTGCGCACCCCCATTCTCCCGCGTCGCCCGAGCGTACGCGCACTCTCTCTCGGAGTCCCATGACGATCACGCCCATGCGCTCGCGCATCGAACCGACGGTGCTGCAGGCACTGCGCAGCCCTCGCCTCCCCACCCGCGAGGTGCTCGCCGGACTCGTCGTCGCGATCGCGCTCATCCCGGAGGCGATCGCGTTCTCGATCATCGCGGGGGTCGACCCGCGCCTCGGGCTGTTCTCGTCCTTCATCATGGCGGTCGCGATCTCGTTCCTCGGGGGACGCCCCGCGATGATCACCGCGGCCACGGGCGCGATCGCCCTCGTCATCGCTCCGGTCGCCCGCGAGTACGGAATGGACTACTTCATCGCGACGGTGCTGCTCGGCGGGGTGATCCAGGTCGTGCTCGGCGCCGTCGGTGTCGCGAAGCTCATGAGATTCATCCCGCGCAGCGTCATGGTGGGCTTCGTCAACGCCCTCGCGATCCTCATCTTCCTCGCGCAGCTGCCCCAGCTGATCGGCGACGGCATTCCCTGGCTCGTCTGGCCGCTGGTCGCCGTCGGCCTGGTGATCCTGTACACGATCCCGAGGTTCACCAAGGCCGTCCCGGCGCCGCTCGTCGCCATCGTGCTGCTCACGGCCGCGGTCGTCGTCTTCGCCTGGAACGTCCCGACCGTGGGCGATCAGGGCGAACTCCCGAAGAGCCTGCCCGAACTCTTCATCCCGAACGTCCCCCTGACGATCGAGACGCTGCAGATCATCGGGCCCTTCGCCCTCGCGATGGCCGTCGTCGGTCTGCTCGAGTCGCTCATGACCGCCAAGCTCGTCGACGACATCACGGATACGCACTCCTCCAAGACCCGCGAGACCCTCGGGCAGGGTGCCGCGAACATCCTCTCGGGCGCGTTCGGCGGGATGGGGGGCTGCGCCATGATCGGGCAGACGATGATCAACGTGAAGGCGTCGGGCGCCCGCACGCGCATCTCGACCTTCCTTGCGGGCGTGTTCCTGCTGATCCTCGTCCTCGCGCTCGGCGACGTCGTCGCGATCATCCCGATGGCCGCCCTCGTCGCCGTCATGATCGTCGTCTGCATCGCCACGTTCGACTGGCACAGCGTGCGCCCGTCCACGCTGCGGCGGATGCCGAAGAGCGAGACCGCCGTGATGCTCATCACCGTCGTGGCCACCGTCTGGACCCACAACCTCGCGATCGGCGTCATCCTCGGCGTGCTCGCGGCGATGGTCATGTTCGCCCGGCGCGTCGCACACTTCGTGACCGTCACGCGGACCGTCGACGCGGCGGCATCCACCGCCCACTACGCGGTCGACGGTGAGCTGTTCTTCGCCTCGAGCAACGACCTGACGACGCAGTTCGCGTACGCCGAGGACCCCGCGAACGTCGTCATCGACATGTCGCGCTCGCACGTGTGGGATGCGTCGACCGTTGCCGCGCTGGATGCCGTCGTCAGCAAGTACGAGCGCCACGGCGCGACGGTGACGATCGTGGGGTTGAACGACGCGGCATCCGCCTTCCACGGCCGACTCAGCGGCCGTCTCGGCGCCGGCGAATGAGGGCACCGGGGTTGACCGCGCCGCCCGCTCCCTGAAGGATGCCGGGGGCGGCCCGCGTGGGACGTCAGGACGAAGGGGTCTCATGACGCAGCCGGCACGATTCGCGATCATCGGCACGGGCTGGCGGGCGGAGTTCTTCCTGCGCCTGGCGGCCGCCGCACCCGACCGCCTCGAGGTGACGGGTGTGCTGGCGCGCTCCGACGCGTCGGCGGCCCGGATCTCGCCGTGGGGCGCGCCGGTGCACCGTTCGCTCGATGATCTGCTCGCGGCGCGGCCCGACTTCGTGATCGCGTCGGTGTCGTGGGACGCCATGCCGGGCGTCATCACCGAGCTCGTCGGCCGCGGAGTGCGGGTGCTCGCCGAGACGCCTCCCGCGCCCGACGCGGACGGACTCCGCACGCTGTGGCACGACGTGGGGGCGAGCCGGCTCGTGCAGGTGGCGGAGCAGTACCTGCTCATGCCGGGCCACGCCGCGCGCCTGGAGGTCGTCCGCTCCGGCGCGCTCGGCACGATCGGCGCGGTGCAGGTGTCGTCGACGCACCTGTACCACGCGACCTCGATGATCCGCGCGTTCCTGAGTGCCGGTATGGCCGAAGCCACCGTGTCGGCCCGGACGTTCACCGCACCCCTCGTCGACCCGCTCTCCCCAGCCGGGTGGTCGGACGACCTCGACCCGAAGGAACGGACCACGACCATCGCGACGCTCGACTTCGGCGACGGTCGCATGGGGCTGTACGACTTCGTCGACAACCAGTGGTGGAATCCCATCCTGTCGCGTCGCATCGTCCTGCGCGGCTCGCACGGTGAGCTCGTCGACGACGCCGCGCGCCGGTTCGAGGGCACCGAGGTGATCACCTCGCCGATCACCTACCGACGCACGGGCGTCGACCTGAACCTCGAGGGCAACGACGTCGTGTCGGCCGCGTTCGAGGGACGGATCGTCTACCGCAATCCGTGGGCGGGCACCCGGCTGTCCGAGGACGACATCGCCGTCGCGTCGCTGCTCGCGCTCACCGGGCAGTGGGCGCGGGGTGACGGCCCCGAGCCCTACCCGCTCGCCGAGGCATGCCAGGACCACCTGCTCGGGCTCGCGATCGGCGAGTCGGCTCGCTCCGGCGTCGACGTCCGGGTCCCGCGGGAACCCTGGAGCTGACACCTGTCAGCGTGCGGCCGGCACCTCGGGCTCGCCGAGCGACAGCATGAGACGGTTCGCCCAGTTGAAGAACGCCGCGCCGCCGATGACGTCGACGATCGAGGCGTCGTCGAGCCCGGCATCCCGCAACCGATCGACGTCCGCGGTGTCGAACTCCAGCGGGGTGGTCGTGAGAGAGACGGATGCCGCGACGATCGCGTTCCAGCTCTCGTCGCCGAGGTCGGCCGTCGTCCCCTCGTCGAGGAGTCGCTGCACGTCCTCACGACGGCCGGACTCCCGCGTCGCCGCGGCGGAGTGCACGGACGCGCAGAAGACGCATCCGTTGGCACGGCTGGCTGCGGTGGCGGCGAGCTCCCGCTCCGCCCGGCCGACGCCCCCCTCGACGTTGAAGAAGATGTCGAGGTCGGTGAGGGTGCGCGCCTCGAGCGCGTCGGGGTCGCGGGCGAGCAGCCGGAAGTAGGGCATCTTCGCGCGGGCCGGTTCGATGAGGGCCTCCCGCTGCCGCTCGGTCAGCTGCGCCTCGAGGACGGGCGCGAGCCACGGCACCCACCCGAGCCCCTGCTGCGTGAAGCGGTCGGGACGAGCGAGGTCGGGGTACTCGGTGACGGTCATCGCGCGGCTCCTTCGAGGGCCTGGGAGGTGGTGGCGGAGGTCGACTGGCCGAGGACGCGCAGGCCCCAGGCGAGACGCAGCTGGAACGCGAGGAAGGCGACGAGCTGCGAGAGGCTCACGATTGCGTCGGCGGACCACCCGGCATCCGTCAATTGCCGCAGGTCCTGCGGCGACGCCTCACGCGGACGGAACACCAGCAGGTGCGTGTGGGCGAGAGCCGCGGCGAGACGGTCGTCGACGGCAGCGGATGCCGGGTGCCAAACGACGGCGGGTGCGCTCTCCCCGGCGAGGCCGGGCTCGCGGTAGGTGCCGACCGGACCGCGCTGCGCGGCGTCGGCCGCGAGATCCGCGATCGCGTCGGCGAGGGCGGCGTCCTCTTCGCGGAGCAGGTCGTCGTAGAACGCGGTGGCACCGTCGAAACCATGGAGGCGCGCGGTGAACGCGGCGATCGCGTACCGCTCGGCGACGGGGAAGTCCGCCGCGTCGGAGGGTTCGAGGAGCGCCTCGAAGCTCCGCTGCGCGTTCGTCCGGGCCTGCGGACGCAGCGCGCGGACTGCGGCGAGCGGGCTGCCCGGCGTGATGCCTGCGAGCAGGTCGATGATGTCGGCGGTCATGCGTACTCCTTCCGGGCCGCGGCCCGATGGTGGACTCGGAGGTCGTCGGCGGCGTCCGGACCGGTCGCCCACCCGAGTCGAGGCGCCACCTCCCGGCCGAGCAGTTCGATGGATCGGAGGGTGAGCTCGTGGCTCGCGGCGACGGAATGGACCTGGAAGGTGACGTCGGTCGCTTGCGCGATGATCGGGTCGGCCGCGAGCGAGGCCGCGACCTCATCGACCGTGCCGATGTGCGTGTCGGACAGGCGGATCAGATCGGCGAGGGGCAGGGCCGCCGCGTACCCGCCGATCAGCTGGGCCGCGACGACACGCAACCCTCGTTCGGCCAGCACGAAGGCGTGCTCGCGCTGATCGGCGTCGACGACGAACGCGGTGCGGGATGCCAGGATGCGGGGAACCGCACCGCCCGGCAGAGCGTCGAGGTACGCGTCGACGATGGGCTGCTGGATGTCGCCGATGGTCGCGTCGGGCGCCTCGGGCGTGCGCGGCTGCGTGCGGGAGAGGAGGAGTCCGTCCCCCGCCGCGCCGGCGCGGGCGCCCCCGCCGGCGGAGAAGGTCGCCTGCCAGATGCGGTCCGCGAGGTCGCCGGCGGGCGGGTAGGCGACCGAGTCCGTGCCGCGCACGCCATCGCCGCGCAGCGTGCCGCGGAACACCTCGAGGTGCTCCGCGTGGAGGGCGGCGCGGTCGGCGGCATCCCTCCCGAAGGCGGCGAACGACCCGGGCGTGCCGCCCGAGGCGACCCCGAGCTGCAGCCGTCCGCCGCTCAGTGCGTCGAGCACGGCGGCATCCTCCGCCGCTCGGACCGGATCCTCGATCGGGAGGGTCAGGACGGCCGTCCCGAGGCCGATCCGGCTCGTGCGCTCGGCAGCCGCGGCGAGGAAGACGAGCGGGGACGGCAGTCCGCCCTCGTGCTCGCCGAAGTGGTGCTGGGCCACCCAGGCCGAGGCGAAGCCGGACTGCTCGGCGCGCTGGATCTGCTCGAGCCCGAAACGGTACCTGTCGGCGGCGGGTGCATCCTCGAGCAATCGGCTGAAGAAGCCCAGGCGCGGCGTCGTCATGCGGTGTCCTTCCTGAGGGCGGATCCGGGGACGGCGTCGAGCAGCCCCCTGGTGTAGTCGTGTCGCGGTGCGCCGAAGACCTCGTCGACGGTGCCGTGCTCGACCTGGACGCCGCGGCGCAGGACCGACACCGTGTCGGAGATCTGCCGGACGACGGCGAGGTCGTGGGAGATGAAGACGTACGCGAGGCCGAGGTCCTGCTGCAGGCTCGCGAGGAGCCGAAGGATCTGCGCCTGCACCGTGACATCGAGCGCCGAGACCGCCTCGTCGAGGACCACCAGTCTCGGCTCGAGGATGAGCGCCCGCGCGATCGCGACGCGCTGACGCTGCCCGCCCGATAGCTCGCGGGGCCGACGCGCGGCGATCTCGGGAGCCAGCGCGACCTGCTCGAGCGCCCGCTCGGCCCGTTCGGCCCTCTCAGCGGCGGAGCCGAGACCGAAGTTCCGCAGCGGCTCCTCGAGGATCGCACCGATGCGCTGGCGCGGATCGAGCGACGCGTAGGGATTCTGATAGACCAGCTGCACCGTGCGGCGGTAGCCGCGGCGGTGACGACCCGGGCGGAGGGCGGTCACGTCGACACCGTCGACCGTGATCGTCCCGCGCTGCGGAGCACCGAAGCCGGCGAGCGCGCGACCGATCGTCGTCTTGCCCGACCCCGACTCCCCCACGATCGCGTGGGTGGATCCGGCCGCGACGGTGAACGAGACGTCGTCGACGGCCACGAACGGCGACCGCGCACCCGGGCGGGTGAACTCCTGTCGCAGCCCCGAGACCGTGACCAGAGGCTCGGCGGCGACGGATGCCGGTGGCCGACGCTCGACGACGTGCCCGAGCGACGGCGCGTCGGCGAGGAGCCGGCGGGTGTAGTCGGACGCGGGTGCGGCGAGCACGGATCGGGCGGGTCCGGACTCCTGCACCGCACCGTCCTTCATGACGACGATCGTGTCGGCGCGATCAGCGGCGACGGCGAGGTCGTGCGTGATGAACAGCACGCCGGTGCCGGTGTCGGCGCGCAGCCGGTCGAGCAGGTCGAGGACCGTGCGCTGGACGGTGACGTCGAGGGCGCTCGTCGGCTCGTCGGCGATGATCAGCTCGGGATCGAGGGCGAGCGCCGCGGCGATGAGC
This sequence comes from Microbacterium sp. NPDC080005, assembly GCF_040702445.1. NCBI lineage: Bacteria > Bacillati > Actinomycetota > Actinomycetes > Micrococcales > Microbacteriaceae > Microbacterium > Microbacterium sp. NPDC080005. The sequence continues at coordinate 528,641 of NZ_JBFBLD010000002.1, forward strand.
ACGCGCTGGCGCATCCCACCCGAAAGCTCGTGGGGGTACTGGCGGTACCGCGTGGCCGGGTCGTCGATCTCCACCCGCTCGAGCAGGTCGAGCACGCGCGCGCGGATCTTCGCGGCATCCCGCCATCCGTGGATGCGCAGGACCTCGCCGATGCTCGCGCCGATCGTGGCGACGGGGTTGAGCGAGTTGCCGGGGTCCTGCGGGACGAGCGCGACGCGTGTGCCGCGGAGCGCGCGCCAGCGGCGGTCGGGGAGCCCGACGAGGCTCGTCTCACCCTCGGCGCCGTGGAGTGTGATCCCGCCGCCGTCGACGCGGCCGTTGCCGGCGAGCAGGCCGATGGTCGCCTGTGCGACCGTCGACTTGCCGGAGCCCGACTCGCCGACGAGCGCGGTGACCTGTCCGCGTGCGACGTCGAGCGAGACGCCGCGGACGGCGGCGACGTCACCGCGTTCGGTCCGGTAGCGGACGACGAGGTCGCGGATGCTCAGCAGCGGACCGGTCATGGGCGTTCCCCTCCCCGCAGGGCCTGGCTGAGGCGATTCGTGGCGAGCACGACCGCCACGACGACGAGGCCCGGGAGGACGGTGAGCCACCAGGCGGTCGCGACGTAGTTGCGCCCCTCGGAGATGAGCAGTCCCCACTCCGGGGTGGGCGGCGGCGCGCCGTATCCGAGGAACCCGAGCGTCGAGATCTGCAGGATCGCCGACCCCAGTTGCAGCGCGGCGAGTGCCAGGACCGGGGTGAGCGAGTTCGGCAGGATGTGGCGCCACAGGACGGATGCCGCCGTGCCCCCCGATCCGTACGCGGCCTCGACGTAGTCCGCCACCCGCACACTGACGACCTGCGCGCGGGCGAGCCGGGCGAAGACGGCGACGGAGGTCACGCCGACGGCGAGCGCCGCATTGGTCGTGCCGAAGCCGAGCAGGATGACCACGCTCAGCGACAGCAGCAGCGCGGGGATCGCCAGCAGCACGTCGACGACGCGCATGAGGATCTCGTCGACGACACCGCCGGTCGCGCCGGCGGTGACGCCGATGGCCGTGCCGGCGACGAGTCCGACGAGGACGGCGACGAGCGCGCCCGTGATGGAGTGGGACGCCCCGTGGATGACACGCGCGAAGACGTCACGACCCGTGGCATCCGTCCCGAACCAATGCGCAGGGCTCGGCGCCTGCAGGGCCGGCGCGATCGACTCGGTGGGGCTCGTCGCCGTGAACAGTCCCGGCACGACCGCCCACGCGACCGCGATGAGCAGGACGAGCGCGGGAATGACGGTGCCGATCCGCAGGAGGCGTCGCGGCGAGGCGGTGAGGGTGACCGGCCGCGGGAGGGTGAGGGTCATCGCGCGATCCCTTCGGTGAGCGGGGTCGCCGCCACGACACCGGGAAGCCGACCGCGGGAGGCGGCCGGTGTGCGGGAGCCTCGACGCAGACGCGGGTCGAGGAGCGGGTACAGCAGGTCGACCAGGAGGTTGATCAGAACGAATGCCACGGACGAGATGACGACGATCGCCAGGAGGACGGGGGTGTCACGGTTCGCGACCGCCTGAGCGGTGAGCTGACCGATGCCGGGACGTCCGAATACCGCTTCGGTGACGACGGCGCCGCCGACGAGCTCGCCGAAGAGGACTCCCGCCATCGTGAGGGTGGGAAGGAGCGCGTTGCGGGCGACGCCGCGCCAGAGCAGCCATGAGGTGCTCGCTCCGCGCGCGCGGACGACGGCGACGAACGGCTGCTCCGACACCTCGTCGATGCTGCGGGTCAGCACCTGTGCGAGCGGCGCGGCGATGGGGACGGCGAGCGTCAGGACGGGGAGGATCAGCGCCTCGACCGGGTCGGCCCCGATGAGCGGCACCCAGCCGAGCTGGAAGGAGAACACCTGGATGAGGATGATGCCGATCCAGAAGACGGGCATCGAGACGAACAGCGGCGGCAGCTGCCGGAAGATCGCGCGCAACGGCCGGAACGCCCCGTAGGTGGCGGTGAAGGCGATGACGACAGCGACGAAGACCGCGACCGCGAGGCCGAGCACGGCGAGGGTGAGGGTGGACGGCAGGGCGACGGCGACGAGGTCGGCGACCGCTGCGCCGCTCTGCACCGAGTAACCGAGGTCGCCGCGGACGAAGGACGCGACGGTGTCGACGTAACGCTCGAACAGGGGCCGATCGGCTCCGTAGGCGGCCCGGATCTCGTCCAGCTGAGCGGGTGTGAGGCCGAGCTCGGGGCTCCCGTAGCGCGCGAGCACGCCGTCGCCGGGCAATGCCGCGAGCAGGAGGTACGCGGCGGTGAAGGCGAGCAGCAGGACCAGGAGGGCGCCGCCGGCGCGCCGCAGGACGAAGAGCATGGTCACCTCTCGATGGGGAACGGGGTGGATGCGGGGAGGGGTCGCCTCCCCGCATCCGGGTCACGGACTCTGCGTCATCCGGCGAGCCACGTGCTGTAGAACGACGGGCGACCGATCGACTCGGTCGCGAAGCCGTGGACGGCGTCGACATATCCGTAGACCTGCGGCTCCTCGAAGAACGGAAGGATGTATGCCTGCTCGGCGAGACGCTGCTGAGCAGCGGCGGATGCCTCCTGGCGGGCCTCCTCGGTGGGGCTGGAGGCGATCGCGAGCAGCAGCTCGTCGAGCTCGGCGTCGGCGACAGTTCCGTCGGGGTAGCCGTTGAGGAGCGCGTTGCGGTTGCCGGAGTAGTACTGCGACTTCAGGACGTCGTAGTCGGCGCGACCGACCATGGAGTGGTAGATCTGCAGCTCGCCGGGGACGCCGCGCGCGGCATCCTGCGCTGCCTGGTCACCGGGGAGCAGGATGATCTCGACGCCGATGTCTTGCAGCTGGTCCTGGATGAGTGTGATGACCTCGCGGGAGCGCGGCTGCGGCAGGGCCTCGTTGACCGTGAGGGAGAGGCGCGTGCCGTCCTTCTCGCGGATGCCGTCGGCACCAGGAACCCAGCCTGCGTCGTCGAGGAGCTTCTTCGCCTGGTCGGGGTCGTAGACGTAGAACTTCGACGTGTCGGTGTAGCCGCGGGCGGTGGTCGCAAGCGCCCCGGTGGCGAGCGGGTAGCTGTCGCTGAAGAGGGTGTCGACGATGGCCTGGCGGTCGATGCCGGCGATGAGCGCCTGCCGCACCGCGAGTTCGGAGGTGACGGGGTCGCGCAGTCGGAAGCTCAGCCCGTTGTTCACGCCGTTCGTCGCGGAGGCGAGCAGCTGCAGGCCGTCGGCGGAGAACTGCGCCTCGTCAGGGGCTTCGATTCCGCGGGCGATGTGGGCCTGTCGCGAGACGACCGTGCCGACGCGGACGCTGTCCTCGGAGGCGACGACGTAGTCGATGCCGTCGAGGTAGGCACGGCCCTGGTGCTCGAGCGAGGGCGGCGCCCAGTCGTAGTCGTCGCGTGCCGTCAGGCTGATCTTCGTGCCGATCTCCTCTGCGGCGACGACGAACGGGCCGCTGCCGATGATCTCGGTCGCGTTGCCGGGGCCGAACTCCTCGCTCGTGCGGTCGAGGGTCTCGTCGGAGAGGAGACCCGCGTTGATGGCCGAGGTCGCCTGCGCGAACCCGGGCGCGGGAGCGCTGAAGTGGAAGCGCACGGTGTGGTCGTCGAGCACCTCGCTGCTCTCGTAGTTGGTCACCTGCTCCGAGACGGTGAACTTCCGGTCGGGGTCGCCGAGACCGAGGAGGTCGAAGTTCTTCGCGACGTTCTCCGCGTCGAGCGGGGTGCCGTCGGAGTAGGTGACGTCGTCGCGGAGCGTGAACGTGTACTCGGTGGCATCCGCGTTCACCTCGGGCAGCTCCGTCGCGATCCACGGCTCGAGTTCGAGGGTCTCGGGGTCCTGGTAGAGCAGACGGTCGGTGATGTTGTTGATGACACCGCCGTTCGGGTAGAAGCCGCCCGATCCCGGGTACAGGGTGTTCCAGGTCTGTGGCTCGAGGTAGGTGAGGGTGCCGCCGGTCTGCGGTTCGCCCGCGGCGGCGTTGGAGCTGGGGGTGGTGCCGGCGCCGGCGCAGCCGGCTATCGCGGCGACGAGGGCGGCGCCGAGGGTGACGGCCAGGGCGGCGCGGAGGGGACGGGTCATGAGGACTCCAGGACGGATGAGGACGGGTGCAGGCCTCATCCGAGCACGCCCGCTCCGCGGCCGCACGCCGGGCAGTCACGGGAGGTAAGAGTGTTACGTCACATGCCGATCACGCCTTGTCGTGGGAGGGGACGTGTCGACTCGGATGACCCGGGCGCTGCGGGACCGCTGATCGGGCGAGCGCTCAGGCGTTCGCAGCGATGACGGCGACGACCGCCTCACCGTAGGCCTCGCGCTTCTTGGCGCCGATGCCGGTGATCCCGTCGAGGGCGCCGATCGAGCGCGGTCGGTGCTCGGCGAGGGCGCGGAGGGTCGCGTCGCCGAACACGATGTAGGCGGGGACGCCCTGCTCCCGCGCCTGCTCGGCACGCCACGCGCGCAGCGCCTCGAAGAGGTCGCGATCGCCCTCGGGCAGCGAATCCGCCGTCGAGGCCTTCTTGGCGCGGGTCGCTCCTCCGCCGGTGCGCCCGAGGACGTCGCGCCGCAGCGGCACGGCCTCCTCTCCCCGCAGGACCGCTGCCCCGGTCTCGCCGACGGTGAGCACGCCGTACTCGCCCTGAGCGACGAGGATGCCGCGGGCGAGGAGCTGCCGGACGACCGAGCGCCAGTCCTGCTCGGAGAGGTCGTTCCCGATCCCGTAGGTCGAGAGCTTGTCGTGACCCTGCTGCCGGATGCGCTCGGTCGAGGCTCCGCGGAGGATGTCGATGAGGTGACCGGCGCCGAACGCCTGGTTGCGTTCGCGCTGCAGGCGGACGATCGTCGACAGGAGTTTCTGCGAGGCGATCAGCCCGTCCCAGGTGTCGGGCCGGGTGAGACAGGTGTCGCAGTTGCCGCAGGCATCCGACGACTGACCGAAGTAGTTCAGCAGGTTCTGTCGCCGGCACGAGACGGTCTCGCAGAGGGCGAGCATCGCGTCGAGGTGCTGCCCCATGCGCATCTTGTAGGTGCGGTCGCCGGGCGACTGGTCGATGAGCCGCCGCTGCTGAACGACGTCGCCGAGGCCGTACGCCATCCACGCGACCGCCGGCTCGCCGTCGCGACCGGCACGACCGGTCTCCTGGTAGTACCCCTCGACGGACTTCGGCAGGTCGATGTGGGCGACGAAGCGCACGTCGGGCTTGTCGATGCCCATGCCGAAGGCGATCGTCGCGACCATGACGACGCCGTCTTCGCGCAGGAACCTCGACTGGTGCCGGGCACGCATCGAGGCATCCAATCCCGCGTGGTACGGCAGCGCGTCGACACCCTGCGTGCGCAGGTACTCGGCCGTCTGCTCCACCGACTTGCGGCTGAGCGCGTAGACGATACCGGCGGCGCCCTCGGGCTGCGAGCGCACGAACTGCACCAGTTGGCGGCGCATGTCGACCTTGGGCTCGATGCGGTACTGGATGTTGGGTCGGTCGAAGCTCGCGACGAAGTGACGAGCGTCAGGCAGGTGCAGGCGCTCGGTGAGCTCGGTGTGCGTGGCCCTCGTCGCGGTGGCGGTCAGCGCCATGCGCGGGACGCCGGGGAACCGCTCAGCGAGGTCGCCCAGGGCGAGGTAGTCGGGGCGGAAGTCGTGGCCCCATTGCGACACGCAGTGGGCTTCGTCGATCGCGATGACACTGAGCTGCGCGCGCTGAAGGAGGGCGGTCGTCGCGGGGACCGACAGCCGCTCGGGCGCGACGTAGAGCAGGTCGAGCTCGCCGTCGAGGAGGGCCTGCTCGACTCCCGCACGCTCGGCAGGGGTCTGCGTCGAGTTCAGGTACGCCGCGCGGACGCCGTTGGCGATGAGCGCGTCGACCTGATCGTGCATGAGCGCGATGAGGGGGCTGACGACGAGTCCCGTTCCGGGACGGACGAGCGCCGGCACCTGGTAGGTGATCGACTTGCCGCCGCCGGTCGGCATGAGCACGACGGCATCGCCGCCCGCGATGACGTGGTGGACGATGTCGCCCTGGTCGCCGCGGAACGCGGTGTACCCGAAGACCTCGGTGAGCACCTTCACCGGGTCGTCGCCGACGTGGTCGCGGCGTTCGAGCCGCAGGACGGATGCCGGCGGTGCCGCGGCGCGCTGCGCCGACGGCCGTGCCGGTGCGGCGCGGGTCGGTTCGGCGCGCGTCGCGCGGGCGACGGACGCGGCGTAGTCGTCGTACCGCGGATCCGGCGGAGGCGGCGAGTCGAAGTCCTCGGGCGGCGCGACGTCGTCGGGATCCCACACGAGATCGGCGTAGGGGTCGTTCTGCCATCCGCCGTCACTCACCCGGTCCACCCTAGCCGCGGCATCCGACAGGGTCTGCGGGTGTGGAGGGTCTCGGCACGCTTGCGAGGATGGGGAGACCGATTCGCGAGACTGCACCCGGGCGACGAGGATGCGGCGCGCGAACGCAGTCTCGACTCGCTCGTGCAGTCTCGGCGCGGGGGGCGGCGCGGGAACGGGGAGGAGCGGGGATGGAACTGAGCAGGTGCATGACGGCGGATGCCGGTGAGGTCGAGGCGTTCCTGCGCGAGGTCGACCTGACGGTGACCGGGCTGGACGAGCCATCGGTGCGGCTGTGGGTCGAGCGGGACGAGTCGGGTCGGATCGTCGGTAGCACGGGCTACGAGCTGAGCCTCGACGGACGCCACGCGCTGATCCGGAGTGTGGCGGTGGTGTCTTCTTCGCGAGCGCGCGGGCGCGGGACCGATCTGGCGAGATTCGCACTCGATCGCGCCGCGGAAGAAGGTGCGACGACCGCGTGGCTGTTCAGCCGCCGATCGGGCGGGTTCTGGCAGTCGCTCGGGTTCGCCGGCGCGGATCTGTCGGAGCTCGCGCGGGTCCTGGCGGAAACGCACCAGGTGCGGACGTTCGTCGCGACGGGGCAGATCACGCGCGAAGTGGCGTGGATGCGGGGGCTCGGCGGGGTGTGAATGAGGCGCCCGGGTGGGGCGCCGAGAGCGGGCAGCGTGCCCGAGGCTGCGGCGGGATGACGGTGCCGGAGGGGATGTCGGAACCCCCTCCTAGTCTGGGACTATGTCCAGTTCGCCCGATGCTCGCGACGAGGTCCCGGAGGGGATCCCGACCGCGCTGGACTGGGTGGTGATGTGCGCCGACATGGCGACGGTGCATGCGGCGCAAAGGTATGCGTGCATCGTCGAGTTGTGGGATGACGCGATCGCCGATGCGCGGCGGCGGGAGGAACCGGTCGCGTTCGTGGAACGGTCGGTGCGGCTCGAGGTCGCGGCTGCGTTGCGGATCACGGAGCACGCCGCGGGACGGTTGATGGGTGTCGGGCATGCGTTGATGCGCCGGTACCCGCAGGTGTGGGAGGCGATGAGCCGCGCCGAGATCACCGAGACCCACGCGACGATCATCGTCGACGGGCTCGACCAACTCGAGAACGTGACCGCAGGGCTCGTCCACGAGGTGCTGAGCCTGGCGGAAGAACAATCGACGGGACCGTTCCGGCGGGCGGTGAAACGCATTATCGACCGGGAGCAGGAAGCGACCCTCGCGCAGCAGCACGCCGCGGCGGTCGCCCACCGGCACGTCCGGGTGGATGCGGGTGTGGATGGGATGGCGTGGTTGACCGCGCACCTGCCCGCGGTGGAAGCGCACGCGATCCTCGGCCGGATCACCGCGATCGCGAAAACCCTCGACGATGACCGGTCCCTGGATCAGAAGCGCGCGGACGTGTTCGGGGATCTCCTGATCGACGGGGAAACGGCGTCATTGCCCGACTCCGCACGAGGCATTCGGCCGACCGTCGCGGTCACCGTTCCCGCCCTCACCCTCCTCACCGGCGAGGGGCCCGCGGCGCAGCTCGACGGGATCGGACCGATCCCGCTCGACCGGGCGCGGGAACTCTGCGGGACGGCATCGGGGTGGATGCGGGTGCTCACCCACCCCGAGACCGGGGCCGTCCTCTCCGTCGGACGCGACACCTACCGGCCACCCGCGGATCTCCGCCGGCTGGTCGCCTGGCGGGCAGCACGGTGCATGGCCCCCGGCTGCGGGATCCCCGCCGACCGGTGCGACATCGACCACACCACCGACTGGCAGCACGGCGGAACCACCGCCGCGAACAACCTCGCCCCGCTGTGCCGCGGGCACCACACCCTCAAACACCAGACCGACTGGCAGGTCCGAGCCAGACCCAGCGGCGCACTCGAATGGACCTCACCCGCCGGACGCGTCTACCTCGTCCACCCCGAACGCCGCATCCCGACCTTCACCGTCCACCCACCCGGACCACCACCGTTCTAGGCGGTGTCGCCGAAGGCCGAGTCGGGTTGCGACCCGACGGCTGAGGCAGGATGGGGGCGTGAGTGTCACGCTTCGCCCGTGGGATGCCGGTGATGCCTCCGCGCTGAGCGAGGCATCACGCAGCGCCTCTGATCTGGCGAGGCAGTTCGGAGGCGTCGACCTGCCGAGCCGGGCAGCTGCTGCAGCGTTCATCGACCGATCCCTGCGCTTCGACGAGTACGTGAAGAACTGGGCCGTCGTCGAGGACGGTATCGCCGTCGGCAACGTCGGAGCGGCTGCGATCGAGTTCCGGCACGAGACGGCGTGGATGTCCTACTGGCTCGCACCCGCTGCGCGCGGCAAGGGCTACGCGGCGGGCGCGCTCATCGCGGTGAGCGAGTGGGCCTTCGCGAACGGGCTGTACCGGCTCGAGCTCGGACATCGGGTGAACAACCCTGCGTCATGCCGAGTGGCGACGGCGGCGGGATTCCTCGCCGAGGGGATCGAGCGGGAGAAGCTCCGCTACGGCAAGGTTCGCTATGACGTCGAGACCCACGCGCGACTCGTCACCGACCCCGCTCCTGCAGCGAGACTCGTGCTGCCGATCGCGCACTGATCGCAATCCCGCGTTCTCACCGCACCATCCGCGCTTCCACGATTCCCGCCGTTCCCGGGTCGCTCTGCTCGGCGCCGTCGAAAGCGAAGCCGTTGCGGCGGTAGAACGCGATGGCCCGAGGATTCTCTTTCGCGACCCACAGCACCGCCGGACCCGGCGGGAGCACTCCGTCGAACAGCCTCTGCCCGATCCCGGCGCCGTGCTGCGCCGCCAGGACGTAGAGCATGTACAGCTGCGGGATTCCCTCATCGGAGATCCCCGACATCGCGAAACCGATCAGCTCGCCGTCGGCCTCCGCCACCCGTACGACATGCTCCGGGCGGGAATCGGTGAGGATCCGCGTCCACATGCGACGCCGCCAGTCCAGGAGCTCTCCGGTGAAGAAATCGTCGGGGAGCAGATGCCCATACGTCTCACGCCACGTCGCGACATGCAACGCGGCGATCGTCTCGGCATCCGTCAGCCGAGGCTCGCGGATCACCGCATCCACGCGCTGCACCACTTATCGGCCAGAGCCAGGACCACACTCGCGTTCCGGTTCGTCGCGACGCCCAGCCGCGACGCCGCCCCGAGTGGGTCGACGGTGCCGTCCTGATACCCCGGCTCGAGCAACGCGTGCGCCGCCCTGCCGCGGACGACCATCCGACCCTTGTCGGACGCCCTCGCCTCGACGTCCGCGACCTGCGAGGTCGTCAACTCGTCCTTCAGCAGGTAGACGTAATGCCGCGCGAGCCCGGGGTTCTCCTCGTCCAGCTGCCGCGTCTCCGCGGCGAGCGCCGCGAACTCCTTCGCGGCGAAGACGACGGTCGGCACCTCGAATCCGCGATCCGCGGCGAACGCGGTCTCCAGCGTGCGCTCGATGCGCTCGCGCGAGCGCATTCGCGACTCGAAGCGCACGTTCCCCGTGTTGATGTGGGTCACGACCTCCTCGAACCCGACGCTCTCGACGACGCGCCGGATGTCGTCCTTCGGGAAGACCCGCTTCGCCCCCAGGTTGATCGCGCGCAGGAATGCCAGGTAGGTCGCCACGAGGTCAGTCTGCCCGCCCGCGCCGACATCACGACAGCCGGGAGCAGGATGGGAGTATGAACGAGCTCACGCGGTGGCTCCGCGCCCAACCTTCCCTCATCGGGTCGCCCCCACCTCTCGAGCTCTCCGACCTGCCGTCAGACCCCGTCACCCTGTTCGAGACGTGGATACGTCACGTCGCCCGGACCGGCGTCGCCGAACCGCGCGCGATGACCCTCGCGACAGCGGATGCCGCGGGCCTCCCCGACGCGCGCACCCTCATCCTCAAGGGAGTCGACACCGAAGGCTGGGCCTTCGCAGGACCACGCCGCTCCGAGAAGGGACGGCAGCTCGCGGACAACCCCGCCGCCGCGCTGAACTTCTGGTGGCAACCCCTCATGCGCGCCGTGCGGGTCCGCGGCCCCGTACGCGAGGCCGACCCCGAAGAGAGCGCGGCGGACGTCGCCGGCAGCCCGGCCGCAGCCCTCCACCAGGCCGGCGGTTGGGTGCTGTGGCGCCTCGTCCCCGACCGCATCGAGTTCTGGCAGGGCTCACCCGACCGCCGTCACGTCCGCATCGTCTACACCCACGACGGCGACGGCTGGACCCGCCAGGCCTAGAGCCGCACGACCTCGGTCACCCGCACGACCGCGGCGCCCTCGTCGACGGATGCCTCCAGGTCGACCTCTGCACGGATCCGCCAGTCGTGGTCGCCCGCCGGGTCGTCGATGATCTGCTCCACCCGCCACACACCCTCGGACGCCGACGACTCGTCGATGACGCACAACGCGGGGCTCCGAGCGGCGCCGCCGGTGAGGATCTCGTCATGATCGTCGAAGTACCGGTCCAGGACGTCGGGCCACGCGGCATCCGGATCCAGCTCGACCAGCGCATCGTCGTCCTGCAGCGCGGCCAGCTGCACCCGGCGGAACATCTCGTTGCGCACCAGCACGACGAACGCGCGACGGTTGGTGAGGATCGACGGCGGCGCCGGCGGCACGACCGGTGCTTCCGGGTCGTCCGCTGGATTCACCAGCGCGTTCCACTCGTCGACGAGACTCGAGTCCACCTGCCGCACCAGCTCGCCGAGCCACTCGATCAGGTCGAGCAGCTCGTCGGTGCGGGCCTCAGCGGGCACCGTCTGCCGGATCGCGCGGTACGCGTCGGACAGGTACCGCAGCACCAGGCCCTCGCTCCGCCCGAGCCCGTAGAACGAGACGAACTCGCCGAATGACATCGCCCGCTCGAACATGTCCCGCACGACCGACTTCGGCGACAGCTCGAAGTCGCGCACCCACGGCTGACTCGACGCGAACGTCTCATACGCCTGCGCCAGCAGCTCGGCCAGCGGCTTCGGCCACGTCACCGCCTCGAGCAGCTCCATGCGCTCGTCGTACTCGATGCCGTCGCGCTTCATCGCCGCGACCGCCTCGCCGCGCGCCTTGTACTCCTGCTGCGACAGGATCGCGCGCGGGTCGTCGAGCGTCGCCTCGATCACGCTCACCACGTCGAGCGCGTGATGACCGCTGCCGACGCCGGCGTCACCGGCATCCGGGTCGAGCAGATCGATCGCGGCGAGCGCGAACGGCGACAGCGGCTGGTTGAGCGCGAAGTTCGGCTGCAGGTCGACGGTGAGGCGGATGCCGTCGGCATCGGCCACGACGATGTCGGCCGCCACGAGGGTCCGGAACAGCGCAATCGCCCGGCGGGCCAGCTCGTACTTCCGGGCGCGCGGCTCGTGATTGTCGAAGACGAGCGACCGCACGTTCTCGAACACGTCGCCCCCACGGCCGATGACGTTGATGAGCATCGCGGAGGTCAGCTGCAACTGCGGCGAGAGCGGCTCGGGCTCGGCCGCGACCAGTCGCTCGAATGACCCCTCGCCCCAGTTCACGACGCCCGTCGGCGCCTTCTTGCGGACGATCTTCTTGCGCTTCGCGGCGTCGTCCCCCGCCTTCGCGAGCGCGACCGCGTTCTCGATCTCCCACTCGGGGGCCATCACGACGACGCTGCCGTGCGTGTCGAACCCGGCGCGCCCCGCACGACCGGCGATCTGATGGAACTCACGCGCCGACAGCTGACGCATCTTCGTGCCGTCGTACTTCGACAGCGCCGTGATCAGCACGGTCCGGATCGGGACGTTGATGCCGACGCCCAACGTGTCGGTGCCGCAGATGACGCGGAGCAGGCCGCGCTGCGCGAGCGTCTCGACGAGTCGGCGGTAGCGCGGCAGCATCCCCGCGTGATGCACGCCGATGCCCGCGCGCACCAGTCGGGACAGCGTCTTGCCGAAGCCGGTCGTGAAGCGGAAGCCGCCGATGGCGTCCGCGATCGCATCGCGCTGCTCGCGCGTCGTGACCTTCACGCTCGACAGCGCCTGCGCCCGCTCGAGGGCTGCCGCCTGCGAGAAGTGGACGATGTAGACCGGCGCCTCGCCGTTCTCGAGCAGCCCTTCGAGCACCTCATGGACCGGGCGGCGGGCGTAGGAGAAGTCGAGTGGGACCGGTCGCTCCGCGCCCGCGACGAGGGCGACCGGCCTCCCGGTGCGTCGCTCGAGATCGGTGGAGATCGCCGACACGTCGCCGAGGGTCGCCGACATGAGCAGGAACTGCGCCTTCGGCAGGAGCAGGAGCGGCACCTGCCACGCCCACCCCCGGTCGGGATCGCCGTAGTAGTGGAACTCGTCCATCACGACCTGGTCGATCTCCGCGTCGGGACCCAGCCGGAGCGCGGTGTTCGCCAGGATCTCGGCGGTGCAGCAGATGATCGGCGCGTCGGGGTTCACCGATGAATCGCCCGTGACCATGCCCACGGCATCCGGTCCGAAGATGTCCACGAGTGCGAAGAACTTCTCGCTGACGAGGGCTTTGATGGGCGCCGTGTAGTACGTGCGGCCCCCGCGAGCCAGGGATGCCGCGTGTGCCGCGACCGCGACGAGCGACTTTCCCGTGCCGGTGGGGGTCGCGAGGATCACGTTCGATCCGGACGCGAGCTCGATGATCGCCTCGTCCTGCGCCGGGTAGAGCTCGATGCCGCGCTCGAGCGTCCACTCGAGGAAGCCCTCGTAGACGGCGTCCGGGGTCGCCCCGACGGGGATGCGGTCCCGGAGCGTCGAGGTCATCCCTCGAGTCTGCCGCACGGGGCCGGGTGGTCAGGGCATGTCGGCCTTCGCGGCGAGCACACGGGCTGCGGCCGCGTCGACCTGCGCGGCGAACTGCGGGTCGCTCTCCGCCTCGGCGAGCACGGCGTCGTACATCGCCGGGAACACCGACGGTTTCGCCGAGACCAGCACCACGTCGACGCCCGCGGAGATCGCGTCGACGGCGCGCTCCGCGGGCGTCCACGCCGACACCGCGACGGCCGCGGAGAGGTCGTCGGAGAACACCGCACCGTCGAACCCGACCTGGTCGCGCAGCACCTTCAGCACCTTCGGCGAGAACACCGCCGGACCCGACCCGTCGATGCGGTCGTAGATCGCCGACGAGACCATCACCGCGCTCGGTCCGGCCTCGACCAGCGGCCGATAGACGTCGACGTCGGCACCGTCGGCGGTCACGGTCGTGTCGACGACGTCCGCGGTGGTGTCGGTGTTGGCCGTGACGTGCCCGAGGCCCGGGAAGTGCTTGAAGGTGGGAAGGATGCCGGCAGCCCGCATCCCCTCGGCGAACGCCCCCGCCTTCGCCGTGACCGTCGCCGCGTCGTACCCGTACTGCCGGCCGTAGCCGCCGACGGGTGGGTTGTCGAAGCGGGTCGCCTCGCTTGTGACGATGTCGGCGACGGGTGCGAGGTCGAGGGTGACACCCGCGTCGGCGAGCTCGCGACCCCACCGCTCGGCCGACGCGCGGAGCTGGTCGGCCGACAGATCGGCCTGTCGGATGCCGTACGGCATCGCATCGAAGCCCCGACCCTGCAGCACCTGCACCTCGCCGCCCTCCTGGTCCGTCGCGACCCACAGCGGTGCGCCCTCGGGATGGTCGAGCGCCGTGAAGTCCGCCACGACGTCCGCGGTGGCGGCGACTCCTGCCCGTGACCGGCCGCTGAGGAAGACGCCGCCCGCATGACGATCCTCGACGGCGGCGAGAGTCGCGGGCGAAGCGGCGGTCGCCCGCGTTCCGACCATGAACAGCTGTCCGACACGCTCCTCGAGGGTGAGAGCGGCCACCGGGTCGGGGGTCGGGGACGGCGTGGGGCTCGCGGACGGGGTCGGCGTGGGGCTCGCGGACGGGGACGACGCCGACGGCGACGGCGACGCGGGCGTGGATGCGGAGGGCGGTGGCGCTGCGGCGCACCCGCCGAGCAGGGACACGACCAGGACCGCGCCGAGGACGCACCACCTCAGAGACCGACGCATGCGCACATTCTCCCTCGCCACGGAACGCGGAAGACGACGACGTCGGCGCGCCTCAGCCCCGGCCGGGGGTGTGCAGCCGCGCCAGGTAGGCGCCCGCGCGCACGGGCGCGCCCGCGCGGTCGGTGAGCGAGACGACGACGGTGACGGCGGTCGCGAGCGGGATGGTCCACGCCGCCGGCTGGGCGAGCAGCGGCGCGGCGAGCCCCACGCCGCCCACCGCCGCGTGGACGGCGAAGGCGGCTCCGCAGGCGACGCCACCGGTCACCATGCCCGACACGGCGCCGCGCGCCGTGAGCCTCGGCCACCAGATCGACAGCAGCAGCACGGGAGACAGAGCGGATGCCGCGAACACGAACACGACTCCGACGGAGGCGACCAGCCCCGCCGGCACGGTGAGCAGCGCGATCGCGAGCGGCACGAGGGCGACGACGACCGCCGACAGCCGGAAGGATCGGACCGAGCCGGAGAACACGTCCTGGCTGATGACGCCGGCGAGCGAGACGGTGAGCCCGGCCGAGGTCGCGAGGAACGCGGCGAACGCACCGGCGACGACGAGCGCCGTCAGCAGCTCGCCCGCCAGGCCCGGGAACACCCGCGCCGGCAGTACGAGCGCGACCGTGTCGGCGACCCCCGGCTGCGCGAGCTCGGGCGCCACCACTCTCGCGAGCAGCCCGATGACGCTCGAGACGGCGTAGAAGACGCTCACCATGACGATCACGAGGACCGTCGTCCGACGCCCGGACCCGCCGGTCGGGCTCGTGTAGAACCGCACGAGCACGTGCGGAAGCCCCATCGTGCCGAGCAGCAGCGCCAGCAGCAGCGAGCCGGCGGCATACGCATCGATGCCCGCCGGCCCTGCTTCGGCGGGAAAGACGACGAGCGGGTCGATCTCTCGAGCGCGGCCGTTCACGGCGAACACGATGAGCACCGCCGGGACGAGCAGCGCGGTCAGCTTCAGCCAGTACTGGAACGCCTGCACGTAGGTGATCGCCCGCATGCCTCCCGCGGCGGCCGCCGCCGCGACGAGCACGGCGACGAGGACGGCGCCCACCCAGGGCGGGATGTCCGCGACGACCTGCAGCGTGATCCCGGCGCCGTGCAGCTGCGGCACGATGTACAGCCATCCGATGAGCAGGCACGCGGCACTCGTCACCCGCCGTGCGAGGCGGGAATCCAGCCGCGCCTCCATGAAATCGGGGATCGTGTAGGCGCCGCTGCGCCGCAGCGGCGCCGCGACGAACAGCAGGACGAGCAGGTATCCGGCCGCGTACCCGATCGGGAACCAGAAGCCTTCCGCACCGCTGAGCAGGACGAGCCCGGACAGCCCCAGGAAGGTCCCCGCCGAGAGGTATTCGCCGCTGATCGCCGACGCGTTCCACACGGGGCGGACGGTGCGGGATGCCACGAAGAAGTCGCTCGTCGTGCGCGAGACCCGCAGGCCGTACGCGCCGATGAGGACGGTCGCGCCCACGACGGCGGCGACCGCGACGAGGTCGAGCAGCGCGTTCATGCGCCCTCGTCGCGCAGCGCCCGCCAGCGGCGCTCGTTGCGGTTCGCGCCGCGGACGTAGAGCACCGCGAACCCGGCGATCACCGGATAGAACCCGAACGCGTGCAGCAGCCACGACAGCGGCACGCCGAGCAGGACGATCTCGTCGAGCTCGGGGATGAGGGTGATGGCCAGCAGCAGCGCGACCGTGACGGTCACGAACCCGAGCAGCGTCCCGAGCGCGAGCCGCAGCTGCGACCGCCGCAGCGCACGGGCGTACGCCGCCTCGGCGTCGTCGACCGGCGCGCCCGGGAGGGCGATCCCCCGGGTCGGCGCGCCGGGACGTCCCGACCCCGCCGTCACCCGCACCCGTTCGCGTGTCACGACCCCGCCCGCCCGACGAGCGCCTCGCGGACGGCGGGAAGCAGTCGCCGACTGACCGGCAGGGCCGTCCCGTCCAGCCACACGGTCGGTTCCGCGCCCGAGAGCCGGACCTCGGTGACGGATGCCGCCCGCACGAGGAACGAGCGATGGATGCGGACGAAGCCGGCATCCGCCCACCTCGCCTCGAGGTCCGAGATGGGGATGCGGACCAGGTGCCCGGAGTCGCCGTCGGTGTGGAGCCGCGTGTAGTCGCCCTCGGCCCGCACCCAGCGCACGTCGCGCCGGTGCACGAACCGCACCGCCGACCCGACCGAGACGGGCAGGACTTCGTCGCTCTCGGCGGGACGGTCGTTCTCGGCGATGCGGTCGACGGCGCGACGGAGCCGCTCGACCCGCACGGGCTTGAGCAGGTAGTCGAGCGCCTGGAGTTCGAAGGCGTCGACGGCGTGCGCGTCGTCGGCGGTCACGAAGACGACCGCGGGTGGCGATGCGAGCGCTCGCAGGGCGGTGGCCAGGTCGAGTCCCGACAGACCGGGCATGTGGATGTCGAGGAACGCCGCCGCGACCGGTCGCTCGGTGAGCAGCCGCAGCGCCTCCGCGCCCGACGACGCCGTGAGCACCTCCCCGATCCGGTCGTCGGCGCGCAGCAGGAACGCCAGCTCGTCGAGGGCGGGCTTCTCGTCGTCGGCGACGAGGACGTCGATCACGACGCTCACTCCCCACCGCGCGTGAGGTGGTGCGGCTGCGACTTCGGGATCCGCATGCGGACGAGGGTACCGGCGCCGGGCGCCGTCTCGACGACCAGCCCGCCGTCGTCGCCGTAGAGCTGACGGAGCCGGGTGTCGACGTTCCGCAGTCCCACGTTGGTACCGTCGGCGGCACTCGTGAGGAGCGCGTGCAGGTTTTCGGGGTCCATCCCCGCACCGTCGTCCTCGACGGTGATCTCCGTATGCGTCGCGGCATCCTCCGAAGCGATGAGGATCGTGCCGCCGCCCTCCCCCGGTTCGAGTCCGTGCCGGACGGCGTTCTCGACGAGGGGCTGCACGGACAGGAACGGGATGACGGTCGCCAGCGTCTCGGGCGAGATCCGCAGCGTCACCGAGAGCCGTCCTCCGAAGCGAGCGTGCTCGAGCTCGAGGTAGGAGTGGATGCTGCGCAGTTCCTCTGCGAGCGTCGTGAACTCGCCCTGGCGTCGGAACGAGTACCGGGTGAAATCGGCGAACTCCAGGACCAGCTCGCGCGCCCGCGGCGGGTCGGTGGTGATGAACGAGGCGATCGCGGTCAAGGCGTTGTAGATGAAGTGCGGCGAGATCTGCGCGCGCAGGGAGCGCAGATCGGCCTCGGCCAGGGCCGCCCGCGACGCGTCGAGCTCGCCGAGGGTCGCCTGCGCGGCGCACCAGTCCGCCACCTCGCCGGCGGCGCGCACGAGCGCCGCCCGCACGGGCGCGGCGAAGGCGACGAGCACGCCGACGACCTCACCGTCCACGCGGATCGGCGCGCCGACGGCCTCGAGCCCGTCGCCGCCGTCCGCTCGGGGGAAGACGCGGCGCTTGCCCGTCTCGGTGACCTGCGCCGCGACGCGGCGGGCGGCGGCATCCAATCCTTCGGTCTGCCCGTCTCGCGCGACGATCACGTCGCCGACGACGAGGACGACGGCAGGACTGCCGAGCACCGCCCGCAGGTGTTTCGCGGCGCGGGCGACGTCGGGGGTGCCGAGACCGCCGCGCAGATAGGGGGCGGCGAGGCTCGCCTGGTGCAGGGCGCGATAGGTCGCCTCCTCCGCCTCGCTGCCGAGGCCGCCGGGTCCGCGGGCGTAGCGGCGCGCGAGCAGGAGCAGGGCGGACAGCACGATGCCGCCGACCACGCCGAGCAGGGCGGCGAGGACGACGGCATCGGTCATGCGACGAGCCTAGATCGCGGGCGTCAGCAGCAGCGGGCGCCCGGGTTGCGGTCCTGGTCGTCCATCTTCTGGCGCCAGAACTGCCGCTCGGTCATCGGCTCCTCCCCCGGGTGCACGCGCCGATGGTGCGCGACATACGTCGCGTAGGCCGTGTCGCCCATGAGGGTGGTCATGTACCAGCGGATGCCGCGGCCCGCCCGCACGACGAGGTCGAGCATCGCCCGCATCGGCGAGACCGCGGCATCCGTCCGAGTACTCATGTCAGTGCCGGTTCGTCGCGCGCTCGTCGGCGAGGATGGGGTCCCACCGCTTCTCGAGCTCACGCTCGGAGGGGGTGGCGAGGAACCCGGCGGGTGCGAAGCGGCGCGAGGGCACCGGCTCGTCCTCGTGGTTCTCACCGCCGCCGCGGCGGATCGCCGTGATGGTGACGATGACGGCGGCCACGATCACGATGATGGCGAGCGTCACGAACACGATCGACAGGGTGCCCTGCACGAAGGTGTTGCGGATGACGGCGCCCATGACCTCGGGGGTGCCGAGGGTCGTGTCGCCGGCGGCCAGCGCGTCGCGGTAGCGGAAGTGGTTCGACCAGTATCCGATCGCCGGGTTCGGCGAGAAGATCTTGTACGCCGACGCGGTGATCGTGACGACCGCCGCGAACGCGAGCGGCAGGGCCACGATCCACAGCCAGCGCACGAACGACGGACCCCGCTTCGCGATGATCGCGAGCACCACGGCGAGTGCGATCGCGGCGAGCAGCTGGTTCGCGATGCCGAACAGCGGGAAGAACGTGTTGATGCCGCCGAGCGGGTCGGTGACGCCGAGGATGAGGATCGCTCCCCAGCCGGCGACCATGATCGCCGTCGTGATCCACACGCCCGGGCGCCACGAGACGTCGCGGAACTTCGGGACCCAGTGGCCGATCGAGTCCTGCAGCATGAAGCGCGCGACGCGGGTACCGGCATCCACCGCCGTGAGGATGAACAGAGCCTCGAACATGATCGCGAAGTGGTACCAGAACGCCATCATCGCGGGGCCGCCGAGGGCCTGCTGCATGATGTGCGCGAGACCGAGCGCGAGGGTCGGCGCACCGCCGGTGCGCGAGACGATCGACTCCTCGCCCACCGCGGCCGCCGTGCTCGTGAGCATCTCGGGCGTGAGGTTCACCCCGGTGATGCCGAGCGAGTTCACGAACGCGACCGCACCCTCCACGGTGCCCTGCGTGGCCGCGGCCGACGCGTTCATCGCGTAGTAGATGCCCTGGTCGATCGAGATCGCGGCGACGAGGGCCATGATCGCGACGAACGACTCCATGATCATCCCGCCGTAGCCGATGAAGCGCGTCTGGCGCTCCTTCTCGACGAGCTTGGGGGTCGTGCCCGACGAGATCAGCGCATGGAAGCCCGAGAGAGCACCGCACGCGATGGTCACGAACAGGAAGGGGAAGAGCGGACCTGCGAACACCGGCCCGGTGCCCTCGAGAGCGAAGTCGGTGACGGCCGGGACGGTGATCTCGGGGCGCACCAGGACGATCGCGCCGGCGAGCATGACGATGACGCCGATCTTCATGAACGTCGACAGGTAGTCGCGAGGGGCGAGCAGCAGCCATACGGGGAGGACCGCCGCGATGAAGCCGTAGATGATGATGCCCCACGCGATGACGGTGCGGTCGAGGTGCAGGAACTCCTGACCCCACGCGGTCTCGGCGACCCAGCCGCCGGCGACGATCGCGGCGATCAGCAGGACGAAGCCGATGATGGAGACCTCGGTCACCTTGCCGGGGCGCAGGTAGCGCAGGTACAGACCCATGAACAGGGCGATCGGGATCGTCATCGACACCGAGAAGACACCCCAGGGGCTCTCGCCGAGCGCGTTGACGACGACGAGGGCGAGGATCGCGACGATGATCAGCATGATCAGCAGCGAGGCGACGATCGCGGCGGTGCCGCCGATGCGGCCGAGCTCCTGACGGGCCATCTGACCGATCGTGCGGCCGCCGCGGCGCATGGAGAAGAAGAGGACGGTGTAGTCCTGCACGGCGCCCGCGAGGACGACGCCCACGATGATCCAGATGGTGCCGGGGAGGAAGCCCATCTGCGCCGCGAGAACGGGGCCGACGAGCGGGCCGGCGCCGGCGATGGCGGCGAAGTGGTGACCGTAGAGGACTCGGCGGTCGGTCGGGACGTAGTCCTTGCCGTCCTGCTTGACCTCGGCGGGGGTGGCGCGCCGGTCGTCGGGACGCAGCAGGTGCTTCTCGATGACCTTCGAGTAGAAGCGATAGCCGATGAGATAGGTGGCGACGGCCGCGAACACGAACCAGATCGCGTTGACGGTCTCACCGCGGACGATCGCGAGCATCGTCCAGCCGAGACCGCCGGCGAGGGCGATGGCGGCCCAGATGACGATCTTCAGCGGCGTCCAGCGGCCGTCCTTGGTCTTCTGCTCCTCGGTGAGGGCGACGGGGGGAAGCGAGGGATCGGGTTCGAGCGTGGCGGCCTTGCCACGGCGCGACGGTGCAGACATGGGCGACTCCTTCAGGGCGCGTCTTTGCGTACGAGCCAGGGTAGGAAGACGGATGCCGCGGCCACGGCCGCTCCGCCGCATCGCTGCGACGAGCGGCGCGACCCGCGCGACGAACGGCAGGGCGGACCGGCTCGGTCCTGGCGGGAAGACGGACGGGCCGCATACGGTTGACCCACACGACAGAGGGGGTCCCCGTGGCACACGACGCCGCACCGACGGTCACGCGCAACGACGAGAGGAACCGCTATGAGATCCACGTCGACGGCGCGGTGGCCGGGTACACGCTCATCACCACCGACGACGCCGGCCGCACCGTGATGCCCCACACCAAGATCGATCCCGCCTACAAGGGCCAGGGACTGGGCAGGATCCTCGTCTCCGAGGCCCTTGCCGACCTCGCGGGGCGCGACGCGGAGGTCGTGCCCACGTGTCCCTTCGTGGCCGGCTACCTCGCGGAGAACGACGTGCCCGGCCTGACCGTCGCCTCACCCGACACGGAGTGACCCGATGACCCGCCTCGACGCCGACCCCACCGAGACCGTCGATGCCCCGGCATCCTGCGACGGACCCCGGTCACTGCTGCTGGCTCCCCGGGAGGTGCCGCTCGGCGGAGTGCGCGGCATGCAGGTGTACCGCACGCTGCCGCAACGCGAGCTGCCGATGGTGGGCGCCTGGTGCTTCCTCGACCGGTTCGGCCCGCAGGTGACCACGATGCGCGTCGAGCCCCATCCGCACATCGGACTGCAGACGGTCACCTGGCCGTTCGCCGGCGAGACGCGCCACCGCGACACGATCGGCTCCGACGTCGTCATCAAGCGCGGTCAGCTGAACATCATGACCAGCGGCGCCGGCATCGCGCACTCCGAGTACTCCGTCGGGGATGAGCCCACCGTCACCGACGCGCTCCAGCTCTGGGTCGCCCTGCCCGAGTCGCGCCGACACGGCGAGCCGGACTTCGAGCGGCACACCGAGCTCCCGATCGTCGAACTGGGCGAGGGCGCGGCGGCCGTCGTCGTGGTCGGCGAGCTCGCCGGCATCCGCTCCCCCGCCACCATGTACACACCCATCGTCGGCGCGGAGGTCTTCATCCCGGCCGGAGCGCGCATCCGGATCCCCCTCGACCCCGCGTGGGAACACGCGATCGTGGGCGTCGACGGTGCGCCGATCGTCCACTCCGCCGATGAACCGGTCACGCTGGGCGACAACGACCTGCTCTACCTCGGCATCGACCGCGAGGAGATCGAGATCGGCGCACCCACCGACGTGACGGTCTTCGTGCTCGGCGGCGAGCCGTTCGAGAGCGACATCGTGATGTGGTGGAACTTCGTCGGACGCAGCCACGACGAGATCGTCGCCGCACGCGAGGAGTGGGAGGCCGACACCCCTCGGTTCGGGCACGTCGTCAGCCACGGCGACGAGCGCATCCCGGCGCCGCCGCTGCCCACGGTCCGACTCACGAAACGGCGTCGCCGCACCTGATTTTGCACGGCCCGGCAGGCTCTTCCCCGCGGATAGCCTTGAATCCGTGACCCGCACACTCCTCTCGACACGCGTGCTGCTGGTGTGCGCCGCGCTCGGAGTCGCGACGGGTCTGCTGGGCGGCGTGGCCGGGGCGATCACCCCGCTCGTGCTCGCCGCCGCACCGTGGGCCTACGGCCTCGTGCTCGGGTCGCACGTGCTGCCCGGGATCATCGCGCAGCAGGTGTTCCGACTGCCCCTGGTCGCCGTCACGACACACGTGCTCGCCGCCCTCGTCGCGAGCGCCGTCAACCCGGCGTGGATCGGCCGGTTCCTGGGCACAGCGCTGCTGTTCGGCGCGATCCAGGAGGGTGTCGCCGCTCTCACCCGCTACCGCGCCTGGGGCGTGTGGCGCTTCTTCGCCGCCGCGCTCCTGATCGGGGTCGTCGTCGCGGGCGTCGTGTTCTTCGCCGCCGATCTCGCGGCGCTCCCGCTGTGGGCGCAGATCGCCTACCTGGTCATCGCGCTCGCCGGCCCCGTCGTGTGGACGGCAGCGGGACTCGGGGTGGGCGAGAGGCTCCGCCGGGCCGGCGTGGCGCGTGGAGTTAGGGCAGGCTAAGCTCAGCCGCGACCCGCCCCCTCGGTTTGGACCTCCCGTGAGCTCTGCCGCCTCCGGCCCCACCACGGCGCAGGCGGCCCGCGACGACGGGGCGCCGACGCCGGTGCTGCGCGTGCGCGGAGTCTCGATCACCCACGAGGGAGCGGATGCCGCCGTTCCGGCATCCGTCACCTTCGACATCGCCCCCGGCGAGGTCGTGCTCCTGCTCGGCCCGAGCGGATCGGGCAAGTCCACCCTCGCGCTCGCGACCAACGGGCTCATCCCGCAGTCGGTGCCCGCCGAGCTGACCGGTACCGTCGCCGTCCGAGGGATGTCGACGGTCGACACCCCCGTCGCACGCCTGGCCGGTCACGTCGGCATGGTGTTCCAGGATCCCGACGCGCAGCTGATCACCGGCACCGTCTTCGACGATGTCGCCTTCGGTCCCGAGAACCTGCGGATGCCGGTGGCCGACGTGCTCGCCCGCACCGAACGCGCGCTGCGCCAGGTCGGGCTGTGGGAGCGGCGCGGCGAGAACCCCGACCGGCTCTCGGGCGGCGGCAAGCAGCGCCTCGCGATCGCGTGTGCGCTCGCGATGGGATCGGAGCTGCTCGTCCTCGACGAGCCCACCGCGAACCTCGACCCCGCCGGGATCGAGGACGTCTACGACGCCCTGCGCGGCGTGGCCGCCCAGGGGCGCTCGATCCTGCTCGTCGAGCACAACCTCGACGCCGCGGTCGGCCTCACCGACCGCGTCGTCGTGCTCGACGCGACGGGACGGTCCGTCGCCGACGGCACCGTCGATGACGTGCTGCGCGGACGCGCCGAGGAGCTCGACACGCTCGGCGTATGGCTCCCGGTCTCGACGATGGCCGCGCTCGCGCTGCGACGGGCGGGGTGGGACCTGCCCCGCACGCCGCTCATCCCCGCGGAGCTGGCGGAGTCGCTCGAGGCCGCCGAGGCGCCGGTTCCGAGTCCCGTCTCCGCGCCCCCGAGCGGGGCTCCGAGCATCGGCGGCGGCGAGAGCACGGCGATCGAGGTGCGGGGGCTCACGCTGTGGCGTGGGCGCCGGACCGTGCTGCACGACATCGACCTGACCGTTCGGACGGGCGAGTTCGTCGCCGTCGTCGGTTCGAACGGGGCGGGCAAGACGACACTCGTGCAGACGATGGCCGGGGTCATCCCGCCGCCGCGCGGCGCGGTGCGGGTGGACGGCGCGGACCCTGCGCGGACGAGCCTGCGCGACCTGTCCCGCCGCATCGGCTTCGTCTTCCAGAACCCCGAACACCAGTTCATCGCGCACACCGTCTTCGACGAGCTCGCCCACGGGCTCCGGGGGCGGGGGATGTCCGACGACGAGGTCCGGGAGCGGACGACCGCGATGCTCGAGCGGTTCGGCCTGGAGGGCAAGGGCGAGGTGCACCCGTTCCTCCTGTCGGGCGGACAGAAGCGTCGACTCTCGGTCGGGACCGCGCTCATCGCGGGTGCGCCGATCCTCGCCCTCGACGAGCCGACCTTCGGGCAGGACCGCGCCCGTGCCGACGAGCTGCTGCGCCTGCTGCGGGACCTCAACGAGACGGGCACGACGATCGTCGTCGTCACGCACGACATGCAGCTCGTCGCCGAGTACGCCCACCGCACGGTCGTCGTCCACGACGGTCGGATCCGGGCGGATGCCGCCACCGCCGACGTCTTCTCCGACGAGACGCTCCTGCGCGAGAGCGGGTTGCGCCGCCCGACGCTGCAGTCGGCGCTGCGAGGCGTGACGCGGCATCCCGAGCTCGCCTCCGTCACCGCGCTCCGCGCGCTCGGTGGAGGTGCGACGTGACCGCCGTCGCGGATCCGTACGCCGACGCCGCGGCCCGGGGTCTGCTCGCGCGCATCGGTCCGCTGGCGAAGCTCGCGGCGCCGCTCCCGGCGATGGCCGTGCTGGTCTTCGCGCGCGACCTGGTCACCCCGCTCGCCTTCCTCGCGGTCGCCTATCTGGTCATCTTCGTCGGAGCTCGCGTGTCGGCGCGGGTTGCCGCGCTGCTGCTCCTCGGCATCCCGACCGGGGCGGCGGTGATCGGCCTGTCGCTGGGACTCTGGGTCGACAGCGACCTGGTCGACGGCACCGATCCAGTCCTCTCGGTCGGCGCGTGGTCGCTCTACTCCGGCGCCGTCGACGTCGGCCTCGCCACAGGGGCGCGCCTCGCGGCGATCCTCGCGCTCGGACTCATCGCGGGGCTCACGACCTCGGGCCCCGACCTCGTGCGTGCGACGGTGCAGCAGCTGCGCGTGCCGTACCGCATCGGCTACGCCGCCCTCGCGGCGATCCGGTTCGTGCCGCGATTCGGGTACGAGCTCGAGGTGATCCGGCAGGCGCACCGGGTGCGGGGCGCGCACGGTGGGCGCGGTCCGTTCGCCGCCGTCGCGCGCTGGTGGGGTTACCTCGTCCCGCTCCTGGCCGGTGCGATCCGGCACGCCGAACGGGTCGCCCTCGCGATGGATGCCCGCGCCTTCGGCGCCCACCCCGACCGCACCGAGCGGCACCTGCTGCCCTGGCGGCCGCGCGACACCGTGTTCGTACTCGTCTTCTGGGCGGTCTCCGCCGCCCTTCTGACCGCCCTGTTCCCCTGGGGCCTCTGACCCTCGACGGAAGGATGCCGATGGCCCGCGCCAGCGCACTCGTGAAGCCCCCGCACCAGGAACTGCTGCACCTCAGGGTGCTGCGCACCGAGCGGCTCGCGCCGCACTGGATGCGCGTGACCCTCGGCGGCGGTGACATCGACCGGTTCACCGCCCGCGGCTTCGACCAATGGTTCCGCCTGTTCCTGCCGGTCGGCGGCGAAGCGGGGCTGGAGCGCATCCCGGCGAAGGCGAACACCCTCTTCGGCTACCTGCGCTACCTGCGCATCCCCGAGGGCGAGCGGCCCGTCATGCGCAACTACACGGTCCGCGCGTATCGGCCCGCGACGACGGATGCCGGTGCCGAGATCGACGTCGACTTCGTCCTGCACGGGCACGGCGACACGGCCGGGCCGGCCAGCGGATGGGCGGCGCGCGCAGAGGCCGGCGAGAGTGTCGTCATCCTCGACGAAGGACTCGGGTTCAACCCCGATCGCGGAGTCGAGGACGTGGTTCTCGTCGCCGACGAGACCGGCGTTCCCGCCGTCGCGGGGGTCCTCGCCTCTCTGCCCCCGACCGCCACGGGTGTCGCGATCCTCGAGGCGCCGACCGCCGACGACGTCCTCCCGCTCGAGGGGCCGGCAGGAGTCGAGATCCGCTGGCTCGTGCGCGAGGGCGGTGCTGAGCCGGGCACGATCGCTCTCGCAGAGCTCATGCGGCTGCCGGCGACATCCGGGGCGCACCACTTCATCGTGGGCGAGCAGACCCTGCCCACGGCCGGCCGGCGCCATCTCGTCTCGCAGGGCGTCGACAAGGCCGCGATCAGCTTCGTCGGGTACTGGCGCAGCGCGGGCGCCACGGAGAAGGTGGCTCGCTGACACCGAGTCTCGTGCGGCGTGGAACGCCGGTGCTAGGGTGAGGCCACTTCCCGCTCAGGACGGCGACGGCGCCGCCCGCGAACCCGGCCGCGGGAAGGCGGATCGCTTTCTCTGAGGAGGTCGTCGTGACCACGACGCCTGTGCATCTGACCCGTCCGGACGGCAAGGGCCTCGCCCGCGGCACTCTGGGCCTGTGGGGGTCGACCGTCATCGGCCTCGCCTCGACCGCCCCGGTCTACTCGCTCGTCGCGACACTCGGGTACGTCGTCCTCGCCGTCGGCGGGCAGGCGCCCATCGCGTTCGTGATCGCCTTCATCCCGATGCTCCTCATCGCCTTCGCCTATCGCGAGCTCAACAATGACGTGCCCGACTGCGGCACGACCTTCACCTGGGGCACGAAGGCGTTCGGGCCGTGGGTGGGTTGGATGGGCGGCTGGGGCGTCGCGATCGCCGGGATGATCGTGCTCGCGAATCTCGCCCAGGTCGCATCGATCTACTTCTGGGCCCTCCTCGGCCAGGAGTTCGAGGAGCCCAACGACTGGCGGATCGTCCTCGTCGCCGTCGCCTTCATCGCCGCGATGACCTACGTCTCCTGGCGCGGCGTCGAGATCGGCGAGCGCATCCAGAACGTGCTGCTCGGCATCCAGTACCTCGCGCTCATCGTCTTCGTGATCGCCGCTCTCAGTCAGTTCTTCTCCGGCTCGGCGCCGGGCCCGACCGCGTTCGACTGGCAGTGGCTGAACCCGTTCGCGTTCGGCGAGTGGGGCGGGTTCATCGAGGCGATCCTGCTCGCGATCTTCATCTACTGGGGCTGGGACACGTGCCTCGCGCTCAACGAGGAGACGAAGGACCCCAAGCGCATCCCGGGCCTCGCAGCCCTGCTGACCTGCGTGCTGCTGCTCGTCACCTACGTCTCGGTGACGATCGCGGCGATGATGTACGCCGGCATCGGCGAGGACGGCACGGGCCTCGGCAACGCCGACAACGCCGACGACTTCTTCCTGGCGATCAAGGACGGACTGCTGGGGCCCTGGGGCTGGCTGCTGGTGGTCGCCGTCCTCATCTCGGCCGTCTCCTCGACGCAGACGACGATCCTCCCGACCGCGCGCGGCACCCTCGCGATGGGTGTCTACCGGGCTCTCCCGGCGAGGTTCAAGGACGTCCACCCCCGCTACAAGACGCCCTCGTTCTCGACCCTCGTCATGGGCATCGTCGCGAGCGTCTACTACGTCGTGATGACCTCGCTCAGCGACGCGATCCTGCAGGACACGATCCTCTCGCTCGGCCTCGCGATCGCCTTCTACTACGCGATCACCGGCTACGCGTGCGTCTGGTACTTCCGGAAGGATCTGTTCCGCTCGGCGCGCGACACCTGGTTCAAGGGGGTGTTCCCCCTCGTCGGCGCCCTCATGCTGACCTACGCCTTCATCCAGTCGGCGATCGACATGCTGAACCCCGACTACGGCTACTCGGGCACCCTGCTCGGCGTCGGGTCGACCTTCGTCGTCGGCATCGGCGCCCTCGCCCTCGGCGTCGTGCTGATGTTCGTGTGGTTCCTCTTCCCGCGCTCGAAGCGGTTCTTCCGCGGCGAGAGCCTCAACCGGGAAACCCCGGTCCTCGTCCCCGACGACGCCGGCACGCTTCCCCGCTCCATCGACGGCGGCATCTGACCGCCCCCGAAAGGACCGTCATGCGCATCCTCATCATCGGCGCTGGCGGCGTCGGCAGCGCCGCCGCTCGCATCCTCCGCCGCCGCGACTTCTACGAGGCGGTGGTCGTCGCCGACTACGACCCTGCCCGCCCGCAGGCGCTCGTGGACGAGCTCGGCGACGAGCGGTTCACCGCGGCGCAGGTGGATGCCTCGAGCGCCCAGTCCGTGGCATCCCTGCTGCGCGAGCACTCCGCCACTCACGTGCTCAACGCCGTCGACCCCCGCTTCGTCATGCCGATCTTCGACGGCGCGTTCGCGGCCGGGGCGACGTACCTCGACATGGCGATGAGCCTGTCGCAGCGGCATCCGGAACGCCCCTACGAGAAGGTCGGTGTGAAGCTCGGCGACGAGCAGTTCGCCCAGGAACAGGAGTGGCAGGACGCCGGGCGACTCGCACTCGTCGGCATCGGCGTCGAGCCGGGGCTCTCGGACGTGTTCGCCCGGTACGCCGAGGATGAGCTCTTCGACGAGATCGACGAGCTGGGCGTCCGCGACGGCGCGAACCTCGTCGTCGCCGGCTACGACTTCGCACCCTCGTTCTCGATCTGGACGACGATCGAGGAGTGCCTGAACCCGCCCGTCATCTACGAGGAGGACAAGGGCTGGTACGTCACCGAGCCGTTCAGCGAGCCGGAGGTGTTCGACTTCCCCGAGGGCATCGGTCCCGTGGAGTGCGTCAACGTCGAGCACGAGGAGGTGCTCCTCATGCCGCGCTGGACGAAGGCGAAGCGCGTCACGTTCAAGTACGGCCTCGGTGACGAGTTCATCGAGGTGCTGCGCGTGCTCAACAAGCTCGGCCTCGACAAGACCGAGCCGCTGTCGGTGAAAGGGGTGCAGGTCTCACCGCGCGATGTCGTGGCGGCGGCCCTCCCCGACCCCGCCACCATCGGCGACAGGATGAGCGGCAAGACCTGCGCGGGCGTGTGGGTGACCGGCACCGGCAAGGACGGGAAGCCCCGCTCGACGTACCTGTACCACGTGGCCGACAACGCGGAGACGATGCGCGAGGACAACTCGCAGGCCGTCGTCTGGCAGACCGCGATCAATCCGGTCATCGCGCTCGAGCTGCTGGCCCGCGGCATCTGGTCGGGAACGGGCGTCCTCGGCCCCGAGGCGTTCGATGCGAAGCCGTTCCTCGAGCTGCTCGCGGCTCCGAAGCCCGAGGGCTACGGCTCGCCGTGGGGCATGCGGGAGCAGCCGCATCCGGTCGCGTCCTGACGGTCACACGTCGAGGTCCCGACCGGCCGGGGAAGATCGGCGGATCTCCGGCTCGGTCGGGACCTCGACGCGGGTCAGGAGAGGTCGACCTCGACCGTGACACCCTCGGTCGCCGAACGCTGCGCGGCGTTCGCCAGCAGGAGGGCCGCGCGACCGTCGTCGAAGGTCGGGCTCGCGGATTCCTCGCCTCGCACGAGGGCGATGAACTCCGCGAGTTCGGCGCGGTACGAAGGGGTGTAGCGGGTGACCATGGATGCCTCGAACGGCGCACCGGCCGCGACACCGTTCGCGTTCGACAGACTGACGAGGCTCGTGCCCTGGTTGGCGACGGTCAGGTCGCCGTCGCTGCCGTACGCCTCGATGCGCTGGTCGTAGCCGGTCGTGCTGTGCCGCGAGTTGATGATCGTGACGAGCGCCCCGGACGCCGACTTGAGGATCGCCGTGGTCGTGTCGAAGTCGCCGTGCCGGCGCGCAC
Source organism: Microbacterium sp. NPDC080005 (assembly GCF_040702445.1). Lineage (NCBI taxonomy): Bacteria > Bacillati > Actinomycetota > Actinomycetes > Micrococcales > Microbacteriaceae > Microbacterium > Microbacterium sp. NPDC080005. Next base: position 558,133 of record NZ_JBFBLD010000002.1, read on the forward strand.
CCTCGTCGAACGTGGTCGTGCCGAACGCGGTCACCGCGACGATGTCGGGCAGGAAGTAGCGTGCCATGTCGAAGTCGTGGATCGTCATGTCGCGGAAGATCCCGCCCGAGACGGCGACGTACTCCGCCGGCGGGGCGGCGGGGTCGCGGCTGATGATGGTCAGCTGCTCGAGACGGCCGATCTCGCCCGCCGCGACCCGGGCCCGGGCGGTGTGGAAGCCGGGGTCGAAGCGGCGGTTGAAGCCGAGCGCGACGGGCACACCGGCGGCGGCGACGACGGGACGCAGCGCCTCGACGCGGTCGATGTCGAGGTCGATCGGCTTCTCGCACAGGACCGGGATGCCGGCCTCCACCGCGGCGCGGATCAGGTCGACGTGCGTGGGCGTCGGCGAGGCGACGAGCACGGCGTCGACCTCGCCCGAGGCGAACACCTCGGCGGGGTCGGTCGTCGTCTTCCCGCCGTACTGCGCAGCGAGGCGCTCGGCGCCGTCGACGAACGGGTCGGCGATCCACGCGAGTTCGGCGTCGGGGGATGCCGCGATGCTCGCGGCGTGCACCTGGCCGATGCGTCCGGAGCCGAAGAGTCCGAAGCGGACGGGGGTGGCGGTCATGTCGTTCCTGTTCGTCGAGAGAGGGAGAGGGGTCACACCCACGCGCGCAGCGCGTCGCGGTTCGTGATCTGGTCGGCGGAGCGGGCCGTGACGAAGGCGTCGAGCGCGACGTCGGGTCCGTTGAGGACATCCTGCTCGACGACGACCCACCCCTCGTAGCCGCGAGCATCGAGGGCGGACATCACGGCGCCGAGGTCGATGTCGCCCTGGCCGAAGGCGACGAAGGATCCACCCGACCAGACCTCCGGCATCCCGCCGCCGGCCGCCAGCACTCGCCGCAGGGCGGCGAGGTCGACGTCCTTGAGGTGCAGGTGGTTGATGCGGTCGCCCCAGCGCTCGACGGCGGCGAGCGGGTCACCACCGGCGATGAACAGGTGCCCGGTGTCGAGGGTGAGATCGACGTCGGTGTCGGCGAGGAAGCGGTCGATCTCGTCGGGGGACTCGACGAAGGTCCCCGCGTGGTGGTGGAACGTCGGCTCGAAACCGGCGTCCCGCACGATGCCCGCGGCACGCGCGACGTTGTCGGTCAGGCGGCCCCAGGCATCCGCGTCGAGAGCGTCGACCTCGGCGCCGCGACCGGGGGCACCGCGGCGGAGCGACGACCCGTCGTCTGCGAGCGTCGGCAGCGGCAACGGGCCTGTGCCCGCATCGGCGCCGACCGAGAACTGACGGAGCGCGGCGCGCAGGTCGGGAAGAGCCGCCGCGAAGGCCTCGTCATCCGAGAACGGCAGCTGCACCCAGCCGCCGGCGAGGCCCAGGCCGAAGCGCTCGAGCCGGGCACGCAGCGCCGCGTCCTGACCGAGGAAGCCGAGCGGCCCGAGGTCGATCCCGGCGTAGTCCGTCTCGGCGAGGACCTCCATCATCGCGTCGGGCGAGATCGTCTCGGCGCCCTCCGGGGTCAGCTCGAACACACCGAAGCTGACGGGCGCGCCGGCGACCGCCGCCCTCATCGGGCGCCACCGCCCAGGAGCGGGCGCTGTGCGGCGCGTTCGCCGACGTAGGCGTCGCGGGCCTGCTGCGTGGATTCGATGGTCGACACCTCCGGGACGGGCACGTCCCACCACCCGGCATTGTCGGGGGCGTAGACGAGGGGATCGCTGTTGATGTGGATGAACGTCGACCGATCGGAGGCCTTCGCGGCGGCGACCGCAGCGGTCAGGTCAGCCGCGGCATCCGGTCCCTCCGCGATCTCGACGACGTCGAGACCGTAGCTGCGGGCGTTCATGGCGAGGTCGACGGGGAGGACGTCGCCGCCCTGGAAGTTCTTCGCAGCGGGGTCGTAGGCGCGGTACTGCGTGCCGAAGCGCTGCGAGCCGACCGTTTCGGAGAGGTGGCCGATCGAGGCGAAGCCGTGGTTCTGGATCAGCACGACGATGATCTTGATGCCCTCGGCGACCGCGGTGACGAGCTCGCTGTTGAGCATGAGGTACGACCCGTCGCCGACCATCACGACGACGTCGCGGTCGTCGCCGGCCGCCTCGAGACCGCGCTTGGCGCCGAGACCGCCGGCGATCTCGTAGCCCATGCACGAGAAGGCGTACTCGACGTGGTACCCGAGCGGGTCGCGCACGCGCCACAGCTTGTGGAGGTCGCCCGGGAGCGATCCCGCCGCCTGCACGATGACGTCACGCGGGTCGGTGGCGGCGTGCACGGCGTGGATGATCTCGGGCTGGCCCGGTCGGTCCGCGCCCGACGGGGCGAAGGCGCGGTCGACGATCTCGTCCCACTCCGCCTTCTGCCGGGCGATCTGCTCGGCGTGGTCGGCCGCGACGCGGAAACCCTCGAGCTCCCGGCTCAGCGCGACGAGCGCCTCGCGCGCATCGGCGATCACCGGCAGCTCGGAGCCGTGCTTGTAGGCGTCGAAGGCGGCGACGTTGATGTTGACGAAGACGACGTCCGGGTTCTGGAACGCGGTCCGCGACGCCGTCGTGAAGTCGCTGTACCGGGTGCCGATCCCGATGACGACGTCGGCCTCGGCTGCGAGACGGTTGGCCGCGAGCGACCCGGTCGCCCCGACGCCGCCGAGGTACTGCGGGTGGTCCCAGGCGAGGGATCCGCCGCCCGCCTGCGTCGTGCCGACGGGGATGCCGGTGGCCTCCACGAACGCGCGGAGCTGCTCCTCGGCCTCGGAGTAGATGACCCCGCCACCGGCGACGATGAAGGGCCGCTTCGCCGAACGGATCGCGGCGACCGCGCGCTCGAGCGGCCCGCGCTCCGGCAGCGGACGGCGGATGTGCCACTCGCGGTCCTGCAGGAACTCGATCGGGACGTCAAGCGCCTCGGCCTGCACGTCCTCGGGGAGGGCGATCGTGACGGCGCCGGTCTCGGCCGGGTCGGTGAGCACGCGCATCGCCGCGAGGGCGATGGAGTAGAGCTGCTCCGGGCGCTGCACGCGATCGAAGAACTTCGAGAGCGGGCGGAACGCGTCGTTGACGGTGAGTCCGATGTCCCACGGCTGCTCGAGCTGCTGCAGCACGGGGTCGGCGACGCGCGTCGCGAACGTATCGCTCGGCAGGAGCAGGGCGGGAAGGCGGTTCGTCGTCGCGAGCGCTGCTCCCGTGAGCATGTTGGCCGCGCCGGGACCGACGGACGCCGCGGCCGCATACGTGCCACGACGGCGGTGCATCCGCGCGTAGCCGACGGCCTGGTGCACCATCGCCTGCTCGTTGCGGGCCTGGTGATACGGCATGAGGTCGGGGTCGTGCACGTTCAGCTGCGTGAGCGCCTGACCGATGCCGGCGACGTTGCCATGACCGAAGATGCCGAAGACACCGGGGATCGTGCGCTCACGCACGTCGCCGTCGACGGTCCACTGATGGGCCAGGAACTCGATGAGCGCCTGGCTGACCGTCATCCGCTTCGTCTCTGCCATCAGGATCGGCCTTCCTCGGTCGGGTACGGAAGTCGCGGATCGGTGCCCTGATCCGCCCAGGTGTCACGGACCCACGCGTGGGCGGGGTCGTCGCTGATGAGCCATGCCCGGTCGGGGTCGGGCCCGGCCATGACGTTCAGGTAGTAGAGGTCGTACCCGGGCGCGGCGACGGCGGGCCCGTGGTACCCGTAGGGCACGAGGGCGATGTCGCCCGTGCGCACCATCGCGGTGATGTCGATCTCACCCGCGGGCGACGAGTAGGTGCTGAACATGCCGAACGCCCCGTCGGGGGATGCCGTGGACCCTGCCACCGGCGCGGACTCGAAGTAGTAGATCTCCTCGAGGCGCGACTCGTGTCCCGGGACGTGCTCGTCGTGCTTGTGCGGCGGGTACGACGACCAGTTGTCAGCGGGCGTGATGACCTCGCAGACGATCAGGCGGTCGGCATCCAGGGCCTGCGGCGTCCCGAAGTTGTGCACCTGACGGCTCGACGATCCTGCTCCGCGGAGCTCGACCGGCGTCTCCGCGGCGGCGATGTGGCGCCAGGGGTGACGGACGGATGCCGGGGCCTCCGCGACGGCCACGCGGCCGAGGCCCGTGAGGGTCGCCGTGCGACCGACCGGCAGGTAGAGCACGTCCGTCGGGCCGTCGAAGACCGACCGCCGGCCCCGCAGCGTCGTCCGCTCGCGATCGCCCCCCTCGGCGTGGTCGACCTGGAACGAGCCCGCCAGCGGCACGATGATGCGCTCGACGTCGGTCTCGGTCAGCTCGACGACGTCGTCCTGCGCGAGGTCCGCGACGCGGATGCCCGTGTGCTGCCAGCCGGGGGTGTCACGGCCGACGACGCTCTCCCAGCCGTCCGCGGCGAGGTCGCCGCGGCGGTGGAACCAGGTGTTCTCGATGCTCATCTTCGTGCTCTCGGAGGACCGCCGCCCGGCGGCGTGCGATCAGGTGTTCTGGGGGAAGCCGAGGTTGATGCCGCCGTGTTCGCCGGAGGCGCGTGTGGCGGGGTCGAGCCAGCGGCTGGTGATCGCCTTCTCGCGGGTGAAGAAGTCGAACCCGTGGACACCGTACGCTTTCGCGTCGCCGAACAGCGACTTCTTCCACCCGCCGAACGAGTGGTACGCAACGGGGACGGGGATGGGGACGTTGATCCCGATCATCCCGACCTGCACCTCGGTCTGGAACCGGCGCGCGGCGCCGCCGTCGTTCGTGAAGATGGCGGTGCCGTTGCCGAACTCGCCCGAGTTGATGAGGGCGAGGCCCTCGTCGTAGCTGGCGACGCGGACGACGGACAGCACGGGTCCGAAGATCTCCTCCGTGTACGCCTTCGACGTGGTCGGGACGTGGTCCAGGAGGGTGGGGCCGAAGAAGAACCCGTCCTCGTGGCCGGCGACCGTGAAGCCGCGGCCGTCGACGACGACCGTCGCCCCGTCGGCCTCGGCGATGTCGACGTAGGAGGCCACCTTGTCTCGGTGGACGTCGGTGATCAGCGGTCCCATGTCGGGCTCGACGCCGTCCTGACCTGCGCCGTTGCCGATGCGCAGCTTCGCGATGCGCTCGGTGACCTTCGCGATCAGCTCATCCGCGACCGGCTCGACCGCCAGGACCACGCTGATGGCCATGCACCGCTCCCCCGCCGCCCCGAACCCGGCGTTGACGGCCTGGTCGGCGACGAGGTCGAGGTCGGCGTCGGGGAGGACGAGCATGTGGTTCTTCGCCCCACCGAGGGCCTGCACCCGCTTCCCGTTCCGGGAGGCGGTCTCGTAGATGTACTGAGCGATCGGAGTGGACCCGACGAACGAGATCGACTGCACCACCGGGGAGTGCAGCAACCCGTCCACGGCGAGCTTGTCGCCCTGCAACACCGTGAACACCCCCGCCGGCAGGCCCGCCTCCGCCCACAACTCGGCCAGCCACAACGCGGCCGACGGGTCCTTCTCACTCGGCTTCAGCACCACCGCGTTACCCGCGGCGATCGCGATCGGCGCGAACCACAAGGGCACCATCACCGGGAAGTTGAACGGGGAGATGACCCCCACCACGCCGAGAGGCTGCTTGATGGAGAACACATCGACACCGGTCGACGCATTCTCCGAGTACGCACCCTTGATCAGATGCGGGAACCCGGTCGCCAGCTCGACGACCTCCTGACCGCGCAGGATCTCCCCCATCGCATCCGAAACGACCTTGCCGTGCTCGCTCGTGATGAGCTCCGCCAGTTCGGTCTTCCGCGAGTTCAGCAGCTCACGGAACGCGAACAACACACCCTGTCGCTTCGCGATCGAGAACCCCGACCAGACCCGGAAACCGTCTTCCGCGGCGGCGATCGCCTCGTCGATCTCGGCCTGGTCGGCCAGAGCGACCTCGGCCTGCACCGCCCCCGTCGCCGGGTTGTAGACGGGAGCGGTCCGACCACTCCTCGACGCGCGGTGCGCGCCGCCGATCCAGTGGCCGATGACGCGGGTCTGGGTGGAGGGAGTGCTCATGACGGGTCCTTCGTGAGGAGGGAGGAGTGGACGAGTCCGGCGGCGATGTCGACCGCCGCAGCGGTGTCGCCGTCCGGCGGGTAGAGGAGAGTGCGACCGACCGTGAGGCCGCGGACACCGGGGAGGGCGAGCGCGTCCTGCCACGAGGCGAAGGTCTCGTCGGGATCGTCGCCGGAGTCGCCGCCGAGAAGCAGCGTCGGAAGCGTCGTGGCCGCCATGACGCGTTCCATGTCGGGCACGACGGGGAGCTTCATCCACGTGTACGCGCTCGATCCGCCGAGACCCGAGGCGATCGCGACGGAGAGGATGACGGCGTCCGTCGAGAGATCGTTCACGATCCGACTGTCGCTCCACGAGCTCATGAATGGCTCGAGCATGATCGGGATGCCGGCGCCCGCCGCCGCGGTGACCGCCCGCGCCGTCGCCTCGAGGGTCGCCGCGGTCGCCGGATCGGCTAGGTTGATGCGGACGAGAGCCTTCGCGAAGTCGAGATTGGCCGCGACCATCGAGGGGACGTCGTACGCGCCGAAGCGGTCGTCCATCTCGAAGTCCGCGCCGCGGAGTCCGCCGCGATTCATCGACCCGACGACGATCTTGTCGTCGAGCAGACCGAGGGCCGCGAGGTCGTCGATGATGTCGGGCGTGCCGAGGACGCCGTCGACACCCGGCCGGCTGAGTGCGATGGCGAGACGCTCGAGCAGTTCGTGACGGTCGGCCATGGCCGTGGCATCCGCTCCGACAGCCAGAGCTCCGCGGGCGGGATGATCGGCGGCGACGATGAACAGCCGCCCGTCGCCGGAATCGAGGTGCCGACGAGTGCGGCTCGCGACGGCGTGCCGGATCGCCTCGGGGTCGAAGGCGCGCAGCTCCCGCAGTCGCGCGAACGCCTCCTCGGTGATGATCCGATCGCTCATGCCGCGCCCCCCGCGTCCAGAATCGCCTCGACCTCTGCGGTCGTCGGCATCGCCGTCGAACATTCCAGCCGCGATGCGACGATGGCGCCGGCCACGTTCGCGAAGCGCAGGATGCGCTCCAGGTCCCATCCGCTCAGCAGACCGTGGCAGAGCGCTCCGCCGAAGGCGTCCCCCGCCCCGAGCCCGTTGACGACGTCGACGAGGTGCGGCGGAGCCACGACGGTCTCATCACGGGTCTTCGCGAGCACCCCGTCGGGGCCCTGCTTCACGATGGCGAGCTCGATCCCGCGCTCGAGGAGCGCATCCGCGGCGCGCATCGGCTCGGTCTCGCCGACCGCCACCTCGCACTCCTCGCGGTTGCCGACCGCGATGGTGACGTGCTCGAGCGCGGCGGCGACCTGCGCCGTCGCCTCGCCGGGGTCGGGCCAGAACATGGGCCGGTAGTCGAGGTCGAGGATCGTGTGGCGCGCGCGCCCGCGGCGACGCAGCGCGTCGAGCTGCGTGGACCGGCTCGGCTCCTGGCTGAGGCCCGTGACGGTGGACCAGAAGATGGATGCCTCCGTCAGCACGGCATCGGGAAGCTGATCCGGCGTCACCTCCAGGTCGGGGGCCTTCGGCTCGCGGTAGAAGTACAGCGGGAAGTCGTCCGGCGGGAAGATCTCGCACAGGGTGATCGGCGTCTTGTAGGTTCCGTCGACGGTGACGAGGCTCGGGTCGACGTCCAGCCGGTCGAGTTCCGCGCGGAGGTAGCGACCGAACGGGTCGTCACCGACGCGGGACACGAGGGCGACGTCGTGTCCGTACCGCGCCGCGGCGACGGCGACGTTGGCCGCGCTCCCGCCGAGGAACTTGCCGAACGTCGAGACCTCCTCGAGCCCGACACCCGTCTGCAGCGGGTAGATGTCGACGCCGAGTCGTCCGATGGAGAGGACGTCGGGGGCAGCGGCGCGAACGGTCATTCGGCCGAGGTGTCTCGGGTCGCAAACATGTCCTAACAATATCACATAGACAAATCGCGGCACAGGCTCTGCGAGCCGTTAGCCTGGCACGTGATGTTGTCGGTACAAATACCGGCGACACCCGTCATCCATGAGAAGGAGCGTGAGGGCTGTGGTCGATGCCGACACCTATTGGCCCGCCGAACTCTTCGCCGATCTCGATCGGACCGGTCCCGTCCCGCTCTACTTCCAGGTCTCCAGCCGACTCGAGGCCGCGATCCACTCGGGCGCCATCCCCCCGGGCGGGCGGCTCGAGAACGAGATCGCGATCGGACAGCGGTTGGGTCTGTCACGTCCGACGATCCGTCGCGCGATCCAGGAGCTGGTGGACAAGGGCCTGCTCGTGCGGCGTCGGGGCATCGGCACCCAGGTCGTCCAGGGCCAGGTGACCCGTGCGGTCGAGCTGACGAGCCTGTATGAGGACCTGAAGAACACCTCGCACGTGCCCGCGACCCGGGTCCTCGGTCATGAGGTCGTCCCCGCCTCCGAGATCGTCGCGAAGAGCCTCGGCCTCACCCCCGGCGACGAGGTCCTCTTCGTCCGTCGGCAGCGCAGCACCGACGGCGTGCCCGTCGCGGTCCTGGAGAACTACCTGCCGCCCGAGTTCGCGGACATCACCCGCGAACAGCTCGAGGAGCACGGGCTGTACGAGATCTTGCGCGCCCGCGGCGTCACCATCCGCGTCGCGAAGCAGAAGATCGGTGCGCGCAGCGCGCGAGGCGATGAGGGCGAACTGCTCGACATCGACTCCGGCGGCCCCGTCCTCACCATGGAGCGGGTGGCATTCGACGATTCCGGCCGTGCGTTCGAGTATGGTCACCACTGCTACCGCCCCGACCTGTACAGCTTCGAGACGACCCTCGTCGCCAAGTAGTCCGGCGCGCCTCGTCAGGACGATGCCTGGCCGTCGGCGATGGTGTCGAAGGATGCCGAGAGCTCCTCTGCCTCGGCGGTGATGGTGTCGGCGTCCACGAGATCGGTGGCCTGCTCGAGCAGGGTGTCCGCCCAGGTCCGGAGGATCTCCTCCGCCTCACCCGAGCCGTAGAACACCTCGCTGAGCCGTTCGAGCTCGCTCTCGTAGAGGGCGTGGAGATCGTCGTCTGCGAGGAAGCGCGTCGCGAGGATGTTCGAGCCGCCCGGGCCGCCCTGCCCGCGCCTGTCCTCGGGCGCTGGCTCGCCGTCGCGATCCGGCATCGCGCCGTCGCCCGGCATCGCGCCTCCCCCGCCTCCGCCGGCCACCTGCCCACCGGCGCCGCCGCCGTTCGGTGACGCGCCGAACGCGAGGTTCAGATCCCAGTTCACGACGGTCATGAGTCCGGTGTCGGCGTCGTACGCGAGGTAGGAGTTGTTCCCGGGACCGTCGATGTCGTCGAAGTTGTCCACGAGGTCCTGGAAGGCGAGGTACGTCGCGAAGGCGTCTACGTCGAGGTGCTCCGACAGCTCGTCGGCGAACGTCGCGTCATCCGATTCGTTGATGAACTCGAGGAAGTCGATGAGGGGCGTGAGGTCATCCTCGCCCGCCTCCTGGTCGAAGACATCGGTGTAGGAGTCCGGGTCGTCACCTCGATAGGAGTAGTCTCCGCCGGACTCCGCCTTGTAGAGCGCCGTGGCGCCGACCGTCGATTCGTTCCAGCTGTCGCTCGGATTCTCGATGACCAGTCGCAGCGACGTGGAGCCGCCGATCGTGAACCGTGTGGCGGCGGCCTGCTCGCTGGCGAGGCCCGTCAGGTCCAGCAGATCCAGCGCGACCGCTTCGTTCAGCGACGCCTCCGAGCTGTTGCCGCGGACGACGAACTCCGTGATGCCCTCGTGCTCCTGACCGTCGACGAACTTGTCGAGCCGGATGACCCACGGGATCGTGCTGGGGTCGTCGTCGCTCGAGACGCCCCGCAGCGACGAGTTGCCCTTCAGTTTCAGACCGGAACCCTCGTAGACCTCGCCGTCGATCGAGACGGAGACCTCGATCCACTCCTTCTCGCCCGTGCTCTCGTAGGTGTCGAGCAGTCCCGCGAGCACGTCGGGATCCACGTCGACCGAGATCTCGTGCACCTCGGTGGCGTCCCAGAAGCTCACCGTCGACGCCGACGCAGCGGATGTGTCGGAGGTCGCCCCGTCATCCTCTGCGGACGGGGCGACGCAGCCCGCGAGGACGACGGCGCCGATGGAGACGAGGGCGAGGGAGAGCGTGAGGCGGAAGTGTCGAGTGCGCATCCGCCGATCACACCCGGCGGTCATTAACCGCGGCTAAGGCGCGGGTAGGGACAGCCTTCGCGTCAGCGCTTGCCGGCGATCCGGCGCGACACGATGTCGCGCATGATCTCGTTCGTGCCCCCGTAGATGCGGTGCACGCGGGCGTCGAGGAAGGCGCGCGCGATCGGGTACTCCATGATGTAGCCGTAGCCGCCGTGGAGCTGCACGCATGCGTCGAGCACCTCCCACTCGCGCTCGGTGGCCCAGAACTTCACCTGCGCGGCATCCTCGGCGGACAGCTTGTTCTCGCCGTAGAGCGTGATCGCGCGGTCGACGTAGGCCCACAGGGCGTCGACCGTGGTCACGAGGTCGGCCATCGTGAAGCGCGTGTTCTGGAAGTCGATGATCCGCTGGCCGAACGCCTCGCGGTCCTTCGTGTAGGCGATGGTCCACTCCACGCCCGCCTGCGCGGCGGCCGCGCCGGCGACACCGATCGACAGCCGCTCGAGCGGCAGGTTCAGCATGAGCTGGACGAAGCCCTTGCCCTCCTCGCCGCCGATGAGGTTCTCGTCGGGCACGAAGACGTCGGTGAAGCTGAGCTCGGCGGTGTCGTGGCCGTGGAAGCCCATCTTGTGCAGTTTCTTGCCGTGATCGAAGCCGGCCATCTCCGCTTCGAGCAGGAGGAGCGAGAAGGCGTCGGGGCGGTTCCCTTCCCCGGTCTTCACGAACACGACGAAGATGTCGGCCGTCGCTCCCGATGAGATGAAGGTCTTCGCGCCGTTGACGATGTAGCCGCCGTCGGTCTTCTTCGCCGTCGTCGAGATGCCCCGAAGGTCGGACCCTGCGCCGGGCTCGGTCATGGCGAGCGCACCGATGATCTCACCGGTGGCCATCCGCGGCAGCCACTTCTGCTTCTGCTCCTGAGTGCCCATGTGCACGAGGTACGGCACCGCGAGGTCGTCCTGGATGCCGAAGGCACCGGCGAGCGAGCCGGCACCGGCGCGGATGACCTCCTCGTTCACGATCGTGCGGAACCGGTAGTCCTGCAGCATCCCCGCGCCGCCGAACTCCTCGGGAACGCTCAGCCCGATGACACCCGCGTCACCGGCGGCGCGCATCGTCGCGCGGTCGATCTCGCCGGCGGCATCCCACTGTTCGCGCTTCTCGTTCGTGACGTAGCGCTTGATGAACTCCTTGACGACGTCGCGGAATGCTTCGTGGTCCTCGTCGTAGATGTTCCGCTCCATGTGCGGACCCCCTTCGTGTCGGCGCGACGCTGCGCTCGTGGGCGGCGTCGCCACGATCCACTGTACGCGCGCCGTGGGATCGGATGCCAGGGCGAGTGCGACTGAGTTCCGCCGAGCGTCAGCCGACTTTTCCGGTCCGGAGAAGTCGGGCGCCGGATCGGCGACAGGATGAGGGTGGATGCCGGAGGGAGAACCGTGATCACCGCACTCACCCGTCTCGTCGAACACATCGAGGCGCATCTCGGCGAAGAGCTCGACGTCGCCGCCGTGGCCCGCGCGCACGGCACGACCGAGTACCACCTGCGACGGATGTTCTCGTCGCTGGCGGGGATGCCGCTGTCGGAGTACGTCCGGCGACGGCGCATGACGGTGGCCGCGGGCGACCTCGTCGGCGACGAGGAACTCCTGACCATCGCGGTGCGCCACGGGTACGGCTCGACAGAGGCCTTCTCTCGGGCGTTCCAGGCGGTGCACGGCATCGCCCCCGCCGCGGTGCGACGCAACGGTGGCCCCCTCCGCACACAACCGCAGCTCAGGTTCCGCCTGACCGTAGAAGGGAGCATCCCCATGGACACCCGCATCATCGACCGGCCCGCGTTCCGCCTCGTCGGCCACGCCGCCCGCGTGCCCCTCGTGCATCGCGGCGCGAACCCCGCCATCCAGGCGCACATCGCGGCCCTCCCCGTGTCGGAGCACGCACGGCTGAAAGGGTTGAGCGACACCGAGCCGGCAGGCCTGCTGCAGGTGAGCGCGGACGTCGACCCGGACTACACCGAAGGAAGCGAGCTGACCTACCTGCACGGCGTGGCGCGCGCGGGGAACAGTCCGACTTTCGACGACCTCGACGTCATCGACGTCCCTGCCGGGACGTGGGCCGTGTTCCGCACCAGCGGCGCCTACCCTGATGCGCTGCAGACGACGTGGGCCTCGACGGCGACCGACTGGTTCCCCGCGAACCCGTGGCGGCTACGTCCCGGCCCGTCGATCGTGTCGGTGCTCGATCGGGCGGACGACTTCTCGACGGCGACGTGCGAGCTCTGGCTGCCGGTGGAGCGCGAGCGTCAGCCGTAGTCGGGGGCGGGCTCGAGCCCGAAGAACTCCTCGAGGGTGTGGAAACCGCCGTCGTGATAGGCGCCCGCCAGCTCGCGCCCGACGAACCTCAGGTGCCACGGCTCGGCGGAGTATCCCGTCGTCTCGGTGTGTCCGTCCTCGTACCGGACGATGAAGCCGTAGCGCCAGGCGTTGGCGGCGATCCAGTCCGATTGCGCCGTGCCGCCGAAGCCGTCGTGGTCGCCGCACCCGGAGTCGCACGCCACGACGTCCACAGCGAGCCCTGTCTGATGCTCGCTGTGGCCGGGGCGTGCGCTCCGGAGGTCGGCCGCCGCCTTGCCGCGCATCGCGACGTAGCGGTTGTAGGTGTCGACCTGGAAGTCGTAGGGGCGGAATCCGCTGCTCACACCGATGCTGCCCGCTGCGTCCCTCACATCGGCTGAGAGCTCGTCCAGCGCTTCCGCCGTCTGGTCGAGCAGCCATCCCCCCGCGATGATCCGGGTGTCCTGCGGACGTGCCTGAGGGGTCGGCCAGTAGTCGACCGGGTTCAGCGGATGCCGCTTGTTGGCGACCACCCAGATGCGCCCTGCCTCGTGCAGGTCGACGCACGGAGCGTCGCCCTCGGCGATCGCGGCGCGGAACTGCTCGGCTCCCCCGAACGCGGCGATCACGTCGCGGTCGGAACCATCCTCGAGCGCGGCGGCGACGGCATCCGTCTCGCACAGCGGGGTCTCCACCTCGGGCACCGGCGGTGTCGACGTGGGTGTCGCGGCGGGCGCGGGCGATGACGGAACCGGAGCGGATGCCGGCTCGGCCGCGGCGTCGGCGGGCGTGAGAGCGCGAGGGAGGATCACGACGAGCGCGGCGATCACCGCGGTGACCAGGCCCAGCAGGACCAGTGCGCGACGCTGGCGGCGCCGACGGAGCACCCGCCGCCGGGCGGCGCTCCTCGACTCTGACACGACACCATTGTTCCAGCCGACCCGCCGTGTCCTCGATGTTCTAGACAGCCGGGCGCGCCGTTGACGCATCATCGAATGTGTGTTCGACTGGGATTCATGCGGTGGCAGGGGCAGGATATCTCGACGGTCGACGACGCCGCCCTGCCCGGCCTCGAGTCCATGGGCGGTCTCGTCCGCTCGGTGACGACGCCGGAGTTCGCCGGGATGACGTTCCACGAGGTGGTCGCGAAGTCCGCCCTCAATCACGTGCCGAGTGGTTCCGCGATGCCGTTCTCGTGGACGGTGAACCCCTATCGCGGCTGCTCGCACGCGTGCACGTACTGCTTCGCCCGCAACACGCACACGTACCTCGACCTCGACGCGGGCGCCGACTTCGATTCGCAGATCGTCGTGAAGGTCAACGTCGCAGATGTGCTCGCCCGCGAGCTCGCCAAAGCGTCCTGGCGGCGCGAACCGGTCGCCCTCGGCACGAACACCGACCCCTATCAGCGGGCCGAGGGGCGTTACCGGCTGATGCCGGGCATCATCGATGCGCTCACCTCCAGCGGCACGCCGTTCTCGATCCTCACGAAGGGCACGCTGCTGCGACGCGACCTGCCTCAGCTGACGGATGCCGCGACCCGCGTCCCGATCCACATCGCCATGTCGATCGCGATCCCCCACGAATCGCTGCGCCAGCTGCTCGAGCCCGGCGCGCCGTCCTTCCAGGCGAGGCTCGACACGGTGAAGGCAGCGACGGACGCCGGATTCTCCGTGACGGTGTTCCTCATGCCGATCGTGCCGCACCTGACCGACGGAGTCGACGTCCTCGACGACGCGATCGGTCGGATCGCCGCATCCGGCGCTCGACGGGTCGTCTTCGGGGCCCTGCACCTGCGGCCGGGGGCGAAGGAATGGTTCTGGCAGTGGCTGGAACGCGAGTGCCCCGACCTCGTGCCCGCGTACCGCGGACTGTATCCGGGGGTCTCCGTCTCGGCACCGAAGGGCTACCGCTCGTGGCTGTCCGCGCGGGTGCGTCCACTGCTGCGTCGACACGGACTGCACGGCAGGCTCGAGGAGGAGGACGTCCCGCCGCGCGGCGGACCGGGTCCCGTGCGCGCCACGGGGCCGGTCATGAAGACCGCGACGCGCGAGCAGGCCGCGGCGATGCTCTTCTGACTCAGTCGTCCGGGATGAGTCGCTTGCCGAGCACCGAGGTCGCGTCCCGGGCGTAGCCGATGGCGTCGTAGAAGTCGGCGACCGCGTCGTTGCCCTCGCGGACCATGAGCATGACCTTCGGACACCCCAGCGTTTCGAGCCGTCGTTCCGCCTCGGCCACCAGCATCCGGCCGATCCCCTCGCCCCGGCGATCGGGAGCCGACGCCAGGTAGTACAACCAGCCGCGGTGCCCGTCGTATCCGGCCATCACCGAGCCGACGACGCGGTCGCCGTCGGAGGCCACCAGGAGCAGCTCGGGCCAGACGGCCCGTGCCCGCGCGATGTCGCGATGCGGGTCGTTCCACGGACGGGTCAGGCCGACTTCGTGCCAGAGGGCGACGACCTGATCGACGTCGGGATCACCGAGGGGGCGGATGACGATCGGCATCCGCCCACCCTAGTGAACCGCTCAGGCGTCGACGTTCGCGGCCTGACGGCCGGTGATCTCCTCGAGGACGTCGTCGCCGACGCGCGCCTCCTCGAACGGCGCGTCGATCTCGGCGCGCTCGAGCATCTCGGTCATGCGCCGGCGACGCTGGCGCGTGATGAGCGTCACGACCGTGCCGGCGCGACCGGCGCGACCCGTGCGACCCGAGCGGTGCGTGTACGTCTTGTACTCGTCGGGGGCGTCGGCCTGCACGACGAGGTCGATGTCGTCGACGTGGATGCCGCGGGCCGCGACGTCGGTCGCGACGAGCACGGTGACCTTGCCGTCGGTCAGGCGCTGCAGGTTGCGCGTGCGCTTGGCCTGGTTGAGGTCGCCGTGGAGGGCGACGGCGGCGATCCCGGCATCCTCGAACTGCTCGACGAGCATCTCGGAGTACGCGCGGGTGCGTGTGAACACCAGCGTCTTGCCGTCACGGTCGACGAGGGAGGTGAGGATCTCGGCCTTGTCGCGGTGGTCGATGACGAGGACGCGGTGGTCGATCGTGCTGGTCTCCTGGGTCTCGCCGGCGACCTCGTAGACGGCCGGGTCGACGAGGAACTCGTCGACCAGCGCCGCGACCTCGCGGTCGAGCGTCGCCGAGAAGAGCAGCTTCTGGGCGTCGTCCTGCACGAGACGGAGGATCCGCTGCATCGGCTCGAGGAAGCCGAGCTCGCTCATGTGGTCGGCCTCGTCGAGGACGACGATCCCGATCTCGGAGAGGTCGAGCTTGCCCTGCTTCTCGAGGTCCTCGATGCGGCCGGGGGTGCCGATCACGATGTCGACGCCCTTCTTGAGCGCACCGACCTGACGACCCTGGGGGACGCCGCCGTAGATCTGCGTCGTGAACAGCCCCACGCTCTGTGCGAGCTCCTGCACCGTACGGTCGATCTGCAGCGCGAGCTCGCGCGTCGGCGCGAGGATCAGCGCCTGCGGTGAGCGACCCCAGGCGCGGCGCTTGCCGGCCTGGCCGCGCAGCACGCGCTCGACGAGCGGCGCACCGAAGGCGATCGTCTTGCCCGAACCGGTGCGACCGCGCGCGAGCACGTCACGGCCCTCGAGGATGGGACGGACGGTGGCCGCCTGGATCGGGAACGGGCTCGTGGCGCCGAGGCCGTCGAGGGTCCGGACGATGTTCTGGCCGAGACCGAGGTCGGCGAACGAGAGCTGCTCGACGGATGCGGCATCCACGGCCTCGGCCTGCAGCCGCTCGTGGACGACGTCGACGTGGTCCTGGTGCGCCTTCGACTTCTCGGCGGCACCCCAATCCGACCGGTTCGGCCGCTCGTCGCGGCGCGGACGGTCGTCGCGGCGCGGACGGTCGTCGAAGCCCCGGGCCGGGCGGCCATTGCCTCGGAGATCCTGTCGGTCACGGCCGTATCCGGCGTCCCGAGGGGCGCGACGATCCGAATCTCCGGAGTTGTTGCCGCGCGACCGGTCGAACCGCGGGCTGTCGTCGCGGCGCGGGCGGTCGTCGAAGGACCGCGCCGGGCGGCCGTAACTCCTCGTGTCCTCGCCGGATCGGCGCGAGTCCGCGCCGCGCGCGGACCGACCCGCAGAATCGGAGGAGTTACGGTCGAACCGCGGGCGGTCATCCCGGCGCGGACGGTCGTCGAACGAGCGCGCGGGGCGCTCGGCGCGGTCGAACGAGCGCGCGGGACGCTCGGCGCGGTCGGAACGCGGCCGGTCGTCGAACGAGCGCGCGGGACGCTCGGTGCGGTCGAAACGCGGCCGGTCGCCGTCGGCGTCGCGGCGCGGGCGGTCGTCGAAGCGACGGTCGCCGCGGGCGTTCGAGCGGATGCCGCGGGCCTCGGCCCGGCCGGCGCGGTCCTGCTCGGTCCAGCGCGCCTTCTGGGGTGCTGCATCGTCGGTCGCGCGGTAGCCGCGGTGCTTCGGGCTCTTACTGCCGGTGGTGCCGGCGGAAGCCTGTCCGGGACGACGCTTGGCGTCCTGGTACGAGGTCTTCTTGCCGTAGCGGGGCTCGAAGTTCTGCGCGCGGCCGCCGGCCGGCTTCTTGTTCTTGGGCATGCGTGTGCTTTCTGGGTTCTCGCACGAAACAGCGCCGTGCGCGCACGCACGGTGAGACCCGGACTTCCGTCGGCCGGGGGCCATTCCAGTTACTGGTTCCGACACCACGGAGCGGGTGTCGGGATCGGCCCCGAGGACTACACAAGATGCCCGCGCACAGCGCGGTGTCCTCCGCCGACTCCCCCACGATACCGGGCCCACCTGGGAACCCGCCGCGCCGATACGCTGACCGCATGACCGCCGACCCCACGGGAACCCGCTTCACCCTCCACGCCGCCGACGTCTCCGCCGAGATCACCGAGGTGGGCGCAGCCCTCCGGGCGCTGCGCGTCGGCGCGGTCGACCTGGTCCCCGACTACCCCGACGACGTGCCGACACCGGCGGCATCCGGGATCGTCCTCGTCCCCTGGCCGAATCGGATCCGCGACGGCCGCTGGGAGGACGACGGCGAGCTGCGCCAGCTCGCGATCACGGAGCCGAAGCTCGGCAACGCGTCGCACGGGCTGCTGCGGTTCACCGCCTACCGCCTCGAGGAGCAGACGGATGCCGCGCTCACCCTGCGCGCAGACGTCGTGCCGCAGACCGGCTACCCGTATCACCTCGACACCCGCGTGACGTACCTGCTCAGCGAGCGCGGCATCCGTGTGACGCACGAGATCCGCAACATCGGCGCGGGCGACGCGCCGGTCGCCCTCGGGACGCACCCCTACTTCCGCATCTCGGATGTCGACACCGCGGACCTGTCCGTGCAGCTCGAGGCGCGCACCTGGTTCCGCCTCGACGACCAGAGCATTCCCGTCGCCGAAGAGCCGCTCGACGCCGAGCACGACCTGCGCGAGCCGCGTCGCGTGGGCGACCTCGCGCTCGACGTGGCCTTCGCGGGTCTTCCCCGCCGGGACGGACGGATCGAGGCGCACCTCGTCGCGCCGGACGGGCGTCGCGTGACCGTCTGGGCGGGCGAGGGGTTCGAGTACATGCAGGTTTTCACGACCGACCGCTTCCCCGGTCACGACCTCGCCGTCGCGATCGAGCCGATGACCGCGCCCGCCGACGCCTTCAACTCCGGACGGAGCCTGCGGCGACTCGCACCCGGCGAGACCTGGTCACTCGAGTGGGGCGCCCACCTCGTCGGCTGAGCCTCAGTCCTCGCGGCGGGGCTCCTCGTCGGACGACGCGGACCACTCGACGGCCGGGATCTCGACGTCCGGGGACTCCTCGATGACGAGCGCCGTGTCCACGGCCGCCGCGCCCGTGACCGCAGCTGCCGACGCGGCCGCATCCCGTCGTGCGCGCCGCGTCAGCGGAGCCTCGCTCGCAACCGCCGCCGCCGATGCCGTGTCACCGCGCTTCGCGGCCCGACGCTCCTTGGCGCCCTCGACGAGGTTGTAGAGCGCGGGCAGCACGAGCAGTGTCAGCACGGTCGACGACACGAGTCCGCCGATCACGACGATCGCGAGCGGCTGCGAGATGAATCCGCCGTGGCCCGTGATGCCGAGGGCCATCGGCGTCAGCGCGAAGATCGTGGCGAGGGCCGTCATGAGGATCGGCCGCAGTCGTCGCGCACCACCGGCGAGGACCGCCTCGGGGGTCGACAACCCCTTCTCGCGGTACTGGTTCACGAGGTCGATGAGCACGATCGCGTTGGTGACGACGATGCCGACGAGCATCAGCACGCCGATGAGCGAGGCGACGCCCAGCGGCACGCCTGAGACGATCTGCAGCAGGATCGCTCCCGTCGCGGCGAACGGCACCGACACCAGGAGCAGCACCGGCTGCCGCAGCGACTTGAAGGTCGCGACCATGACGATGTAGACGATGAGGATCGCCGCGAGGATCGCGAGGCCCAACTGCGCGAATGCGTCCTGCTGCTGCGTGACGACACCGCCGATCTGCGCGTCCGCGCCCTGCGGCAGGTCGACGTCGGCGAGCGCCGCGGTGACGGTCGCGTTCGAGGCGTTCAGGTCGTCGGTGGCCGGGGTGACGGTGACGGATGCCGTGCGCTGACCGCGCTCGCTGGTGATGGACGACGGCCCCTCGGACTGTTCGACCGTCGCGACCTCGTCCAGGCGAACGAGCCCCGACGCGCTCGCGATCTCGAGCCCGCGCAAGTCCTCGATGGTCTGCGGGATGTCGGCGGCTTTCAGGTAGACCGTGAGCGACGCGTCATCGATCTCCACGGTGCCGATCTGCCGGGGCTGCATCGTGTTCGACACGAGCCCGCCGACGGCGACCTCCGAGAGGCCGAGCTCCGCCGCCTTGTCGCGGTCGACCGCGACCGAGACGAACGGGAGGGATGCCGACAGGTTGGAGTCGACCTGCTCGATGCCGCCCGCGTCCGTCAACGCCGCGACGACCGCGTCCGTCGCGTCGCGAAGCACACCGGCGTCCGGCGCGGTCACGTCGACCTCGATGTCGGTCGAGCCGAAGCCGCCCTGCGACGCCGAGACGACGATCTCGCCGGCATCCGGGAGGTCGGTGACGGCCTGCTGCACGTCGGTGCGGATGCGCTCCTGGTCGGCGTCGGGGTCGGTCGTGATCGAGTAGGTGATGCCCGCGCCGCCGCCCGAGAAGGCGTCGCGGAGGGCGGAACCGGTCGAGCCGATGGAGGTCTGCACGGTGTCGATGCCGTCGACGTCGAGCAGGACCTCCTCGACGCGCTCCGCGGCGGCGTCCTGCGTCTCGAGGCTCGCGGTGTCGCCGACGTTCTGCGTGACGGTGAAGGTGTTCTGGCCGGAGTCGCCGAGGAAGTTGACCTTCATGAGCGGAGCGACAGCGATCGTCCCACCGAGGACGACCCCGGCGAGCAGCAGGGTCACCGCCGAGTGGCGCAGCGTCCAGCGCAGCACCGGCAGGTAGGACTGCTGCAGCCGACTCGGCGGAGCGGCGGGGTCCTCGGGGTCGATCGCCCGACCCGCGGCATCCGTCACCGGCTTGCCGGGCCGGAGGAACCAGTACGCGAGGACGGGCACGATCGTCAGCGCGACGAAGAGCGAGGCGAGCATGGCGATCGTGACCGTCAGCGCGAACGGTCGGAACAGCTCGCCGGTGAGGTCGCCGACGAAGGCGATCGGCAGGAAGACGGCGACGGTCGTGAGGGTGGATGCCGTGATCGCCGCCGCGACCTCGCGGACCGCGAGGAGGATCGACTGCAGCTTGTCGGCGGCGCCGACGTAGTGCCGTTTGATGTTCTCGATGACGACGATGGAGTCGTCGACGACGCGACCGATCGCGATCGTGAGCGCGCCCAGCGTGAGGATGTTGAGCGAGTAACCGAACGCCTGGATGCCGATGAAGGTGATCAGCACGCTCGTCGGGATCGAGATCGCCGTGACGAGCGTCGAGCGGACCGACAGCAGGAAGATCAGGATGACGACGACGGCGAAGGCGAGCCCGAGGAGACCCTCCTGTGCGAGCGCCTCGATCGACTGCTCGATGTAGGGGGCCTGGTCGAAGACGACCGTGATGGTCGCGCCGCTGCCGATGTCGTCCTGCAGGGTGTCGATCGAGTCGCGCACGAGGTGCGAGACGTCGACCGTGTTGGCCGCGGGGAGCTTGGTGATCGACACCGTCAGGGCGGGCTCGCCGTCGACGCGCGAGATCGAGGTCACCGGGTCGGTGTCGAGCACGACGTCCGCGACGTCACCGACGGTCACCGCTCCGGCGGCGAACTGGTCGGCGTCCGTGGGGACGAGCGGGAGCGCGGCGATCTCGTCGACCGAGTCGAGCTTCGTTCCGGTCTGGACGGTGAGGGTCTGGTCGCCTTCGTCCACCGTGCCACCGGGGAACAGGACGCCGTTCTGATCGAGGGCGTCCGTGATGGCGGTCTGCGTGTAGCCGGCGGCGGCGAGCTCAGCCTGGTCGGGGGTGATCGTCACCCGCGAGGTCTGTCCGCCGACGATCTGGGCTGCGGCGACTCCGTCGAGGTCCTCGATGTCGGGGACGACGGCGTTCTCGAGACGCGTCTGCACCTCGGTCGCATCCTCGTAGCCGGTGACGGCGAGGGAGATGACGGGGAGGTCGTCGGTCGAGAAGGCGAGCACGCTCGTGTCGAGACCGTCCGGCAGCGTGTCGTCGATGCGGTTGATGGCCTGCAGGATCTTCTGCTCCGCCGTCGCCAGGTTGGTGCCGTAGGCGAAGGATGCCCGGACGATCGACGCATTCGTCGTGCTCGTCGACGACGTGGACTCGAGATCGGGCACGGCCTGGATCGCCTGCTCGATGGGGGTGGAGACGTCGTTGTTCACGACGTCGGGCGATGCGCCGAGATACGTGGTGAGGATCGACAGCTGCGGCAGCTGGATCGGCGGGATGAGCTCCTGCTTGAGGTTCGTGAGGGCGAGCCCGCCGAAGATCGCCGCGACGATCGTGATGAGGGCGATGAGCGCACGGTTCTTGAGGCTCAGGACAGCGAGGTTCGACAACGAAGGCCCATTTCCACGGTGCAGGTGAAGGGTGCAGGGAGGGGCAAGTATCCCACGACGCCCTGCGCCTCCGGCTGGAAGTCAGGCCATGATGAGCGTGCGGATCGCCGACTCGGGCGAGACGTTGGTGTCGAGCAGGATGCCGCGCCGATAGCGGTCGAACACGCGCGGATCGATGTACGAGCTCCGCGCGACCGAGGGGGTGTTCCCGAGCGCCTCGGCGGTGATCTTCACCGCCAGCACCTCGTTCTTCTTGAGATCGGACTTCTTGACGGCGGGTCCGATGCGGGCGAGCGCGTCGGCGGCGGTGATCGTGCCTCGCAGCGTGCGGAAGTCCTTCGCGGTGAAGATCCCGCCCGTCATCGACCGCACGTAGAGGTTGACGTCCTTGGGAGTGAGGGCCACCCGGCGTCGTCCGCGGAGGTAGGCGAGCAACGGGGAGCTGGGACGGCCGGCGACGAGCAGCTCGACCGCTGCGGCCAGATCGGGGTCGTCGACCTCCATCTCCTGACGCTGCCCGCTCTTGCCGGGGAAGCGCAGGGCGACCACTGTTCCGTCGACGAGCGCGTCGCGGCGCAGCAGGGTGGTGAGCCCGCGACTGCCGTGCTTGACGAGGTACTTCTCGGCGCCGACGCGCGGTGCGGCGAGGTCGAGCAGCCGGAAGGCCGCGGCCAGGACGCGCTCCTGGTCGATGTCCTCTCGGCGGATCGAGGTGGTGACCCGCCCACGGGCCCGGGGCAGTGCCTCGGCGAGCTGGAGAGCTCGGGCGTACTTGCCCTTGTCGCGGCCAGCCGTCCACTGCGGGTGGTAGCGGTACTGCACCCGACCGGCTTCATCGATGCCGGTCGCCTGGATGTGGCCGTACGGATCGGAGCAGATCCACACGTCCTGCCATGCGGGCGGCAGCACGAGGGCGCGCACGCGGTCGGCCTCCGCCTTCGGCAGGGCATCGCCGTCGGCATCCACGTATCGGAACCCGGTCCCGGAGCGGAGCCGGCGGTACCCGACGTCGGTGCCCGGGCGCACCCGCTTCAGTCGCGGCACGTCAGTGGGACCGGAGCATGTCGATGAGGTCCGCCTTGCGCGCGTGCGAGTACCCGCGGATGCCGAGTTCCTTGGCCCGGGCGCGGAGGTCGGCGACCGTCCAATTCTCGTAATCGCCGGACTCGCCGCCCCGGCGACCGACCGCGCCGCGTCCATCGCGCGCTGCCGCGTTCGAGATGCGGGCCGCTTTCTCCTTCGACGCGCCGTCCTTGCGGAGCTCTTCGTAGAGCTCAGGGTCCTTCAGGCTGTTCGAGCCACGTCCTGCCGGCATGATGCACCCGCCTCACATGATCGCAGCGGGCAGAGAGCGCCCGCGTCCGGCCACGTTATGTCACCGGCCGCTGCGCCTGTCAAGGGCCTCATCCGGCTGAGAGAACGCTGATAGCAATGTGTACGACGCACACCCGCGTCACCCCCGCTCCGGCGGACAACGGAGACAAACAGAGGGAGCCTCCAATGAACCTCGCACTTATCATCATCATCGTGATCGCCATCGTGCTGGCGATCGTGGGTGGCATCACGGAAGGTCTCCAGTTCCTGCTCTGGGTGGCCATCATCGTGGGTGTCATCGCGCTGATCGCCTTCTTGCTGCGGGTACTCCGCCGCAACACGTGATCGTCTGACGCGCACCCCCAGGCGCGTCAGCGGCGCTCTCCCCCAAGGGCGCACCGAGGCCCCCTCCCGATCCAGGTCGAGGGGGCCTCGTCACGTCCGCTCACGAGTGGTCGATGTGGTGGCGGAGTGCGGCGCGGACGAACTCCGCGCCGCGGGTGCCGCCGTAGTTCGCGGCGAACCGGTCGTCCGCCACGTACATGTCCGCAAGTCCCAGGACGTATCCGCGGAGATCACCGCCGTCGGCAGCGGGAGTGCCGGGGATGCCCTGCAGCCAGGCCACGTGACGCGCGGCGAGCTGCCGAGCCTCGTCGGAATCGGGACGGATGCCGCGCGCCGCCGCGTCGCTCCAGTCGGAGGTCAGCTGCGCGCTCCGCTCCATCCACGCCTTCTTCTCGTGGGCCGACATGCCGCGCCACCAATCGTCGGATCGCACGTAGGCGTCCGCACCCCACCGTTCGGTCACCTCCTCGCGGTGCACGGTGTGATCGAAGCCGTCGAACATGTTCTCGGGCATGGGTTCCTCTCCTCTTCTCCTCGCGTCGAGGGTCGATGCGACAGCGGCGATCTGCCGGTCGACGCGCGCGCGTTCGGTCTCGAGCCAGCTCAGGTGGATGGCCAACGCCTCGACTTCGTCGATGTCCTCGGAGAGGACCTCGGCGATACGGGGCAGTGCCAGTCCCAGCTCGCGCAGGAGCAGGATGTGCTGGAGGCGACGCAGGGCCGCGGCGTCGTAGAACCGGTAGCCCCCGGCGCCCGTCCGCGTCGGCGGCAGGAGTCCGATCTGGCCGTAATGGCGCAGCGTCCGACTCGTCGTGCCGGCGAGCCGGGCGAGTTGCTGGATCGACCATTCGCGCGTCATGACGGCCACGCTAGGAGTTGACGCCGCGTCAAGGTCAAGTCCTCCGACGGAAGAGATCTCGACAACTCGAGATATATCGTGTTACCGTGATCGCAACGCGATATATCTCGATTCGCGCTAGACCGCAGGAGACAACATGACTCTCGAGAAGTGGCTGATCCAGCCCGGGGAGACCCGCATCATCGACCTCGACGGCATCCGTCGACTGAAAGTGGGACTCGTCGGCGGGCAGGTCGACGTCGTCGCCCACGACGAGCCCGGCGTTCGCATCGAGGTGCACTCCGTCACCCAGAAGGAGTTGCGCATCGAGGCCCGAGACGGCGCCATCGAGATCGATCACGCACAGCTGCGATGGGACAACTTCCTGTCCTCCTTCCGCAACTTCGGCAGCGGCGGGCCCCAAGCCGAGGTGAGCATCGCCGTTCCGCGCGACGTCGCCCTCAACCTCGGCGTCGTCAGCGCGAGCGCCCTTGTGGCCGGGCTCGCCACCGACGCGAAGCTCAACACCGTCTCGGGCGACATCATCGTCGACGGCCTCACCGGCGACGTGACGGTGAACTCCGTCTCGGGCGACGTGCAGATCCGCGGCCTGACCGGCACCTTGAGCGCCAACGCGGTCTCCGGCGCCATCACCGCAGCCGGGGAGATCCGCACCGCATTCGCCGACACCGTGAGCGGCGCCGTCCTCATCGACTCGAGCGGGCCGACCCAGAACGTGTCGTTCAACACCGTCAGCGGTGCGGCAACGCTGCGGCTCGACGAGGCCGTGGCGGCGAAGTACACACTCCGCACCGTCAGCGGAAAGCTGCTCGTGGACGGTGTCGATCGCTCGCAGAGCGGCATCGGGTCCAACTACACCGGATCGGTCGGCGAGCTCAGCGGCTCGTTCGCGGAGGTCCGTGCCAACACCGTGTCGGGCGACGTCTCCGTCATCCGCCGTGTCACGTCGGCGATCACCGACGAGGCCCCCGTCGCGGAGGAGTACTGAGATGCCCCCCGTCTTCTCCCACGGCGACCTGCGTCTCTATCTCCTGAGCCTGCTCGACGAGGCCCCCCGCCACGGGTACGACCTCATGCAGGCACTGTCCGATCGCACGGGCGGCACGTACACGCCGAGCGCCGGCACCATCTATCCGCGTCTGTCGAAGCTCGAAGAGGAGGGCCTCGTCACCAAGACGGTGGACGGACGAAAGACGGTCTACGAGATCACGGATGCCGGTCGCGCCGAGGTGGCGTCGCGCTCCGGCGACCTCGCGGGGATCGAAGCCGGATTGGCCGACAGTGTCCGCCTCATCGCCGACGAGGTACGCGCCGGAGTGCGCGAGGCGATGCGCAGTCTGCAGGCCGACCTCGCCGCGGCATCCGCTGCGCCCCGCCGGCCCGCGGCATCGACGACACCCGATCCCCGTGCCGCCTCGCGTGAACAGGTACGACGCGCGGACGAGCTCCTGTCCGAATTCCGGGCGGAACTGCGCGCCGACCTGCGTGCCCACGTGGCACGCGGCGGCGAGCTCGCGGCATCCGTCGTCGACGAACTCGCGACAGCCCTCGACGACGCGGCGGACGCCGTCCGCCGAGCGCTGCGCGGCTGAGTCAGCCGCCGGGCCAGAGCTCCTCGGGCCAGTTCTGCCGCTCCCGCCAGGGATCCTCGTCGTCCTTCACGGGCTCGCCCAGGGGGACGACGAGGACCGGGCGCGGCTGCCGGTGCGCGAGGCGGGCCGCGACCGATCCCGTGAAGAACTCCCGGATCGAATCCCCGATACCGCGCTTGCGTGTGCCGACGACGATGAGGCGGGCCTCGGTGCGCTCGGCCAGGTCCTTCATGGCCAGTGCCGGGTCACCCGCCAGCATCTCGAGCGACCACGTGACCTCGACGCCCGACAGGGCGGCGCCGGCCTGGTCGCGCAGCTGGGATTCGAGCGCCTCGCTGGGGATCGCGTCGAGGTTGATCGGCGCGGTGTGGACGTACCCGTCGGGATCCTCGTACGAGACGAACCGGGTGATGTCGACGTGGGCGACGAGCAGCGCGGCGCCGTGCAGCCGGGCGTACTGAGCCGCCTCACGGAGGACACGCGGAGGCTGCCCGGGAACGATGCCCGCGATGACGGGGCGGTGGGGACGCCGGGTCTGCGGCTGCGATACGGCATCGGACATGTCGGATCACCCTTCCTGGATCCCCGCCGCGAGGGCGGCGGGAACGCTCCGTGGTAACCTGAATGCTACTCTTCCCGGCCATTGCCGGACTGTGACTCGTCGGGCTGCCGGACCAAGCCCGCACTCGTGAAATGAGGGGGTTACGCATGGGGCGTGGCCGTCAAAAGGCGAAGAACACCAAGATCGCCCGTGAGCTGAAGTACGACACGTACAGCTTGAACATCAACGCGCTCGAGCGAGAGCTCGGCGCGCCCGGTGACGAGCAGTACGAGGACAAGTGGGCCGACCAGTACGCCGACGAGGACGACGAAGAAGACCCGTCTGCTCCGGCCTCGGCCTCGTTCGAGAAGGCCTGACCGCCCCTCGCCGACTCACCACGCTCCGTGGCGCTGTTCCCACTCCTGTTCCACCGTCTTCCGTCGCGCGATCACGACGCCCGCCGGCACGGCGAGCAGTGAGATCGCGAGCAACATGATCAGCGGCACTGTCCACGATGCCGTCGCGTCGTGGATCAGGCCCACGCCGATCGGCATCAGCATCGTCACGCCGTAGCCGAGGCTCTGCGCGAACGAGCTCAGCGCGACCGTCGCGTCGTGGGTGCGCGTGCGCAGACCGACCGACGTCAGCACGAGCGGGAACAGCAGCGGCAGGATGCCGAGCAGCGTGACCCAGAGCCACGGAGCGGATGCCGGGGCCACCAGCAGCCCGCCTGCTCCGAGCACCCCGGAGGCCGACGCGATGAAGAAGAGCGGCAGCACGACACCCCGCCGGGCGACGAGCACCGGCACCACGAGCGACGCGGGCAGCCCGATCAGCGCGAAGAGCGACAGCAGGGTGCCGGCGACCTGCGGCGTCACGCCCGCGGTGTCGACGAGGATCTTCGGCAGCCACGCGAACGACGTGTAGGCGACGGCGCTCGAGACGAAGAAGGTGACGGCGAGGGCCCACGCGGTGGGCAAGCGCCACATCCGGCCGAACACCCGAGTGCTGACGGGTTCGATGTCCACCTCGGCGAGGGCCGCACGGCGGGCGCGCACCGCGAGCACGATCCAGGGCGCGAGACCGGCGAGCGCGAAGACCGCCCACAGCCCCAGCGACGTGCGCCAGCCTGCGGCATCCGCCACGGGCACGGCGATGAGCGGGGGCACGAACGTGGAGATCGCCATCATCGTCGAGTAGACGGTCGTCATCAGGCCGATGCGATCGGGGAAGTACTTCTTCACGAGCGCGGGCAGGAGCACGTTGCCCACCCCGACGCCGGCGAACACGAGCGCGGACCCGAGCAGCAGACCGTAGGCGTCGACCGCCGCGGCACGCGCGACCAGCCCGAGGGCCACGGCGCTCAGCGCGACGAGGGTCGTGCGCTCCAGGCCGAAGCGCCGCTCGAATCCGGAAGCGAGCAGACCGAAGACGGCGAAGCAGAGCGGCGGCACGGTGCCGATCAGACCGAGTACAGCGGCGGGGAGGACGAAATCCTCGCCGATCGCATCGAACAGCGGCGACAGCGAAGCCACCGCGGAGCGCAGCGAGAAGGCGAGGAGGACGATGCCGACGAGGGCGAGGATCCGACCCCGTCGCACGGCGAGGGGATCGGGGGACGTCACCGATTCAGCCTAGGCGGCTCAGGACTCCTGCGTGCCCTCGACCCAGGCGAGGTACTCGTCGCTCACGGTTCCGGTGACGTAGCGACCGTCGAAGCAGCTCATGTCGAGATCCTCGACGTCCGGCGCTCCCTCGAGGATCGCGGCCTTCAGATCGTCGATCTCCTGGTAGACGAGGTAGTCGCAGCCGAGCTCCTCGGCGATCTCGGGGATCGTGCGGTTGTACGCGACGAGTTCGTGGCGCGACGGCATGTTGATGCCGTAGACGTGCGGGAAGCGGATGGGGGGCGCTGCCGACGCGAACGTCACCGACTTCGCCCCGGCATCCCGCGCCATCTGGATGATCTCCCGAGAGGTCGTACCGCGGACGATGGAGTCGTCGATGAGGAGGACGTTCTTGCCCTTGAACTCGGTCGACATCGCGTTGAGCTTCTGGCGCACGCTCTTCTTGCGGATCGCCTGACCCGGCATGATGAACGTCCGACCGATGTAGCGGTTCTTGTAGAAGCCCTCGCGGTACTCGATGCCGAGCTTGCGGGCGACCTGCATCGCGGCGGGGCGCGAGGAATCCGGGATCGGCATGACGACGTCGATCGACCCCTCGGGGGTGTACTTGGCGATCGTGTCGGCGAGCCGCTCACCCATGCGCAGTCGGGCCTCGTAGACCGAGATGCCGTTCATGACCGAGTCGGGGCGGGCGAGGTAGACGTACTCGAACGAGCAGGGGACGAGCTGCGGGTTGGTGGCGCACTGCTTGGTGAAGAGGTTGCCGTCGAGGTCGATGAAGACCGCCTCGCCGGGCTCGACGTCGCGGACGACCTCGAAGCCGCCGTTCTCGAGGACGAGCGACTCGGAGGCGACGGTCCACTCGTACCGGCCGTTCTCTGCTCGACGCGTGCCGAGGATGAGGGGACGGATGCCGAAGGGGTCGCGGAAGGCGAGCAGTCCGTACCCCGCGATGAGCGCGATGGCGGCGTACGAGCCCTCCACGCGCTGGTGCACCCGCGTGACGCCCTCGAAGATCTGCTCGTGGTCCAGCTCGAGGCCCGAGATGACCGCCTGCAGCTCGTTGGCGAGGACGTTCACCAGCAGCTCGGTGTCGGAGCTCGTGTTCAGGTGACGCCGGTCGGTGCGGAAGAGCTCCTCGGTGAGCTCGCGCGTGTTCGTGAGGTTGCCGTTGTGGACGAGGACGATGCCGTACGGCGCGTTGACGTAGAACGGCTGCGCCTCCTCCTCGTTCGAGGCGGTGCCCTTGGTCGCATATCGGACGTGGCCGAGGCCGATCGTGCCGAGGAGCGAGCGCATGTCACGGGTGCGGAACGCCTCGCGCACCATCCCGCGGTTCTTCGCGATGTGGAAGACACCGCTCGGCTCCGCGGTCGCGATGCCGGTGGAGTCCTGACCGCGGTGCTGCAGCAGCAGCAGCGCGTCGTAGACCTCCTGGTTGGCGGGCCCCTGTCCGACGACGCCGACGATTCCGCACATAGGTGTAGCTCAGTCCGTTTCTGCGTAGGAGCCGACGAGGCGGACCGCGCCGCCGTCGACGCCCTTCGCGCCCTGCTCGTAGTCGCCGGCGGGCAGTGCCGCATCCGACACCGTCCCGACCTGCCAGGTGTGGATGCCCTCTGCCGAGAGGGTGGATGCCGCGGCGTCGGCCGCCTCGGCCGAGACGACCGCGAGGAAGCCGATGCCGAGGTTCCAGGTGCCCTCGGTCTGCTCGAGCGAGAGCCCCCCGATGTCGGCGAGGACGCGGAACACGGGCGACGGCGACCACGTGGAGCGGTCGACGTCGACCCAGGTGCCCTGCGGCAGCACGCGCGCGAGGTTCGCGGCGATACCGCCGCCCGTGACGTGGCTGAGGGAGTGGATGGCACCCGGGTGCGCGTCGATCGCGCGCAGCAGCGGGGACGTGTACAGGCGCGTGGGCTCGAGGAGTTCCTCGCCCCACGTCCGGCCGAAGTCGGCGGCGTTGTCGCCGTAGCCGATGCCGGCGTTCGCGATGATGTGACGGATCAGCGAGTACCCGTTCGAGTGGGGACCGCTCGAGGCGAGGGCCAGAACGACATCGCCGGGACGCACCCGGTCGGCGCCCAGGACGGCATCCGCTTCGACGACTCCCGTCGCCGCGCCCGCGACGTCGTAGTCGTGGATCCCGAGGAGTCCGGGATGCTCTGCGGTCTCGCCGCCGACGAGGGCGGTGCCGGTCGCCGAGCAGCCGTCGGCGATGCCTCGGACGATGTCGGCGATGCGCTCGGGGAAGACCTTGCCCGTCGCGATGTAGTCGGTCATGAAGAGGGGCTTCGCGCCGACCACCACGATGTCGTCGACGACCATGCCGACCAGGTCCTGACCGATCGTGTCGTGCTTGTCGATGGCCTGCGCGATGGCGACCTTCGTGCCGACGCCGTCGGTCGAGGTCGCCAGCAGCGGCTTGCGGTACCCGAGCAGAGCGGATGCGTCGAAGAGTCCGGCGAAACCGCCCACGCCACCGAGGACTTCGGGGCCCTGGGTGCGACGGACGGCCGATTTCATCAACTCGACGGCGAGGTCCCCCGCCGCGGTGTCGACGCCGGCAGCGGAATAGGGATCGGTGGGAGTCGAGGCCACTCGCACAGCCTACCGGCCGTCGGATGCCGACTGCTCCCGCCCAGAGCGGACGCAGGCCACGGCCGCGCCATAGGATGTCGCCATGAGCGGGGCTGAGCGGCCCGAATGGGTGGTGCGGGAGGACGCGAGCGCGACGGTGCTCGTGGCCCTGTTCGTGCGCCAGGCGCTCGGCATCCGCGCCCCGGAGGAGTTGCCGCACCTGCGGGGGGCCGCCGCGGCGCCGCCGGCCGGTGACGACGACGACGCGCGGCTGCTGCAGCGACAATGGCTCGCGTACTGGGCGATGGCCGTCGAGCCTCAGGCGCATCCCTCCCCCGTCCCGCTCGACCTCGTCGACGGGTACGAGACCCTCGCCGTCCTCCCCATCGAGGGGTTCGACGAGCTGCGCGCGGCGATGGCGCCCCTCGCCGCCGACGCCGTCGCCTTCGCCCGGTGGGCGAGCGACCGCTACACGATGCAGGCGCGCGCCGGGTCGGCCAGCAGCTACCGCGCCTACGCGAGCGCGATCGCCGAGCACGAACGCCGGGTGGGCCGGCGGGCGCACAGCTTCGAGCTCAACGTCCAGATCCTGCCGCTCACCCAGCGGGGCGTCTGGTGGATCGGATCGCTCACGATCGCCGTGACGGACGGACTGCGCGGCGACGTCGCCGCGTTCGATCCGGCGATCCAGCCGATCATCGCCGAGCTCGCCTGAGGCTCGGGTCAGTCCGTCTCTTCGACGCGCTCCCGCTCGATGCGGACGGTGCGCTGCCTCTTGCTCAGCACACGATCGAAGACGAGGGCGACCACGGCGCCGAGCGCGACCCCGGCGGGCACGCACCAGAGCAGCAGGAAGCCGAACACTTGGCTCTGCGAGTACCGCGCCCCGGTGCTCTCGCTGATCGCGCCGTCGCCGAACGCGAAGGTCAGGATGAGGGCGATGAGGATGCCGAGGGCCGCACCGACCGCGAAGAACGCCGCGAACCGCGGGGTGCGCCGCAGCTCGGCGGACTCGACGTGCGTCTCGGAGTGCTCGGCCATGCTTCCATTGTCCACCCGCGCCTCACGGACGCGGGTCGTCGACCGTCTCCGGCTGTGCCGCGCGGGCACTGTTGCGCTTGCGTCGCTGGACCGATCCGACGGCGAGGACGAGCGTCACCGCCGCGGCGATCCCGACGACGATGAGCGGGACGAGGATGCCGGGGGCCGCGGCATCCTTCTCCTCCTCCTCCTCGACGACCACGGTGTCGCCCGTCGCGGTGCAGTCCGCGGCCACAGTGAGGTCGAGATCGCCGAGCGTGCCCGCCCAGAGCAGGTCGGCGCCGTCGCCGGTCGCGTCGGTCTGCGCGTCGACGCCGTCGAGACTCATCGCGTCGCCCGCCTCGGCGACCGCCGCCGCACGCAGATCGACCTCGGCGAGCGCCGCCTGCGGGATGAGCTCGGTCCCGTCGGGCTGCACGTCGAAGAGCAGGCTCCCGGCGCCGCCGTCGATGACGAGGGTCGGAGCGGACAGGGTCGTCTCCACCCCCGCAGCGCTCGTGTAGCGGAGGGTGCCGTCGAAGCTGATGCTCCCCGTGGGCCCGACCGGCTCGAGCACACCGGCGCCGCCGTCGAGGGTCAGGACGCCGCCGTCCGCGGCGACGGCTCCGTCGGCCTGCAGGTCGCCGGCACCGACGTCCCAGACCGCGCGGGCCTCGGACACGACGCAGCTCGGCGCCGCGGCGTCCGCGGGTGCCGCAGGAACCAGGACGACCAGAGCCGCGCCGATCACCGCGACGGTGAGGGGACGGGTGGCGCTCCGGGGGTGCCGTGCCTGCATGGGGATCCTCTCCGCAGGCGATGGTACCGGCGACGCGTCGCGCGTCAGGGCCTGAGCGGGAGGAGCCCGTCGAGGTTGGCCCTCACGCCCGACGCGCGGACGGTGCCGGCCGTGACGGCGTCGGCCCAGGCGACCTGTCCCGTCGCGAGGGCGATCCACGTCGCGGCATCCGTCTCGATGACGTTCGGCGGGGTGCCGCGCGTGTGGCGCGGACCCTCGACGACCTGGACGGCGCCGAAGGGCGGCACCCGGACCTCGACGGAGTTGCCCGGCGCCTTCTCGACCAGCAGCTGCAGCAGGTAGCGCACGGCGGTGGCCGTGTCGGGGCGGGCCGCCGTGCCTGCGGCGACGGCTGCGAGGGCGTCGCGTCCGTCGCCGGTGCTGATCGTGCGGGCCATGGCAGCCACCGTAACGCGCGAAGGCCGGTCGGTAGGCTGACAGGGTGAAGATCCTGGTCCTCGGCTCGGGCGCGCGCGAGCACGCCATCATCCTCGCCCTCGCCGCCGAAGGCGCCGGGCACGAGATCTTCGCGGCTCCCGGCAACGCCGGCATCGCCGCCGACGCGACGATCGTCGGGGGACTCGACCAGAACGACCCCGTTGCCGTCACCGAGTACGCGAACGAGGCGGCGATCGACCTCGTCGTCATCGGCCCCGAGGCTCCGCTCGTCGCCGGTGTCGCCGACGCGCTCCGCGAGCGCGGCATCCCCGTCTTCGGGCCCGGCAGGGCCGCCGCCCAGCTCGAGGGGTCGAAGGCGTTCGCGAAGCGGGTCATGGATGCCGCCGGTGTCCCGACCGGTCGGGCAGCTCGCGCGCGCACCCACGACGAGGTCGCGGCGGCGATCGACGAGTTCGGCGCGCCCTACGTGGTCAAGGCCGACGGCCTGGCCGCGGGCAAGGGCGTCATCGTCACCTCCGATCGAGACGCGGCGCTCGCCCACGCCGACACGTACCTGTCATCGGGTCCGGTCCTCGTCGAGGAGTTCCTCGCCGGCCCCGAGGTCTCGCTCTTCTTCATCTCCGACGGCGACACCGTGCGCGCCCTCAGCCCGGCGCAGGACTTCAAGCGCGCCTACGACGGCGACGAGGGCCCGAACACGGGCGGCATGGGCGCCTACTCGCCGCTCCCCTGGCTCGACGAGCGCTTCACCAGCGAGGCGGAGTTCGTCGCACAGGTGACCGCTGAGGTGGCCGAGCCCGTCATCCGCCGACTGGATGCCGAGGGCACCCCGTTCATCGGACTGCTCTACGCGGGCCTCATCCTCACCGACGCGGGCGTCAAGGTGATCGAGTTCAACGCCCGCTTCGGCGACCCCGAGACGCAGGTCGTGCTGGCGCGCCTGCGCAGCCCGCTGTCGCGCCTCCTCCTGGCGGCTGCGAGTGGAACCCTGGAGTCCGAGCCGGCACCCGAGTTCTCCCCTGAGGCCGCGGTCACGGTCGTCCTCGCGAGCGAGGGATACCCTGACGCCCCGCAGACCGGCCGTGTCATCGAGGGGACGGATGCGGCGGCATCCGTCGACGGCGTGCACCTGGCTCACGCCGCGACCGCCGTCACCGACGGTGCGCTCGTCGCGACCGGTGGCCGCGTGCTCAACGTCGTCGCGGTGGGCGCTGACCTGAGCGACGCCCGCGAGCGGGCGTACGCGGCCCTCGAGCACATCTCGCTCGAGGGCGCGCACTACCGCCGCGACATCGCCCTCCGCGCCGCGGGCTGAGCGCGGCGCCGCCGGCGCACCACAGCGCCGCGCTGAGAACGGTCAGCGCTGCACGAGGTGCGCCGGGCGGCGCAGGAACAGCACGAGGACGACACCGAGGGCGATGACCGCCGCGGGCAGGATCATGGCCTGCGCCATCGCGGCCGAGAATCCCTCGGCGACGACGGGGGGCATGCCGCCTCCACCGCCGAAATCACCGCTCGCGGCGTCGCCGGCGCCGGGCAGGTTCGCCTCGAGGCGGGACTGCATGACCGCCGCGATCGCTGCGGACCCGATGACCGATCCGATCGTGCGCGTCGTGTTGTAGATGCCCGATCCGGCACCCGCCTGCTGCGGCGGCAGGTTGCGGGTGGCCGTCGTCGCGAGCGGTCCCCACATGCCCGCGTTGGCGACACCGATGACCGCCGACGGGATCAGCAGCAGCAGGACCGGCGCCTCGGTGTTCATCAGCAAAGAGTAGCCGACGAGGCCCGCGGCCATCAGCGTCAGGCCGGGGACCAGCAGCACCCGGGGGTCGACACGGTCGAGGACGCGCCCCGCGAAGGGGGCGAGCACCCCCGAGAGCACCGCCATCGGGATGAGCAGCAGAGCCGACTCGGTCGGCGTCAGCCCGCGGGCGAGCTGGGTGAAGAACGCCATCGGCAGCGCCATGCTCGTCACGGTGAAGCCGACCGCGGCGATCGCAAGGTTGGAGATCGCGAAGTTCCGGTCGCGGAAGAGCTCGAGAGGGACGAGCGGCTCGCTCTTCGTGCGGCCCTGCGTCCAGATGAAGACCGCCAGGACGACGACACCGGCGGCGATCATCGTCCACACCCACGCGGCCCAGTCGTAGTGCTCGCCCTCCTGCAGGCCGAAGACGATGAGGAACAGGGCGACCGCGCTCAGCACGACGCCGAGGATGTCGAACCGGTGCGGGTGCGTCTCGAGCTGCGGCACGAGCCGCCACGCGAGCACGAAGGCCACGACGCCCACGGGGATGTTGACGAAGAAGATCCACTCCCAGCCGAACCCGTCGACGAGCAGACCGCCCGCGAGCGGCCCGACGAGGGTCGCGACGCCGGCGGTCGCGCCCCACAGGCCCATCGCCGCGCCGCGGCGCTCGGCGGGGAAGGTGCGGGTGATGACCGCCATCGTCTGCGGCGTCATCAGCGCGGCGCCGAGACCCTGCGCGGCACGCGCGATGATCAGGGCCGCGAGCGACCCCGACAGTCCGCATGCCAGCGAGGCGAGGGTGAAGATCGCGAGACCGATCAGGTAGATGTTCTTGGGTCCGAAGCGGTCGCCGAGACGGCCGGTGACCAGCAGCGGCACGGCGTACGCCAGCAGGTAGGCAGAGGTGACCCACACGACGTTGTCGAGGTTGCCGGTCGAGGGATCGAGCGCGGCTTTGATCGCGGGGTTCGCGACGGAGACGATCGTCGTGTCGACGAGGATCATGAAGAACCCGATGACGAGCGCCCAGAGGGCGGGCCAGGGGTTCGTGGGGGCGGCGGATGCGCCCGGGGCGCGGACGGTGGACGTGCTCTCGCTCATGCGCGTGCGGCTTCTCTCTGTGCCAGATAGCGGTCGGTGGCGGGGATGTCGATGACTCCCCAGACGGTGTCGGGACGACGGATGAACTCGACCGCTTCGTCGAGCCAGGTGATGTCGGCGTCGAGGACGGCCGCCTGGCGGTGGACCTCGATGAGGAACTGGGGGTGCGATCCGTGCGCGATCGCGTGTTCGTGGGCGCTCCGGTGCGTGTCCCGGGATGCCGCGAGCAGCTCCCGGCGCTGTGCGAAGAGCGCGAGCACCTCGTCGCGGGGCAGGTTGTGCGCCTCGGTGAGGGCGATGCGGAACCGATCCGGGTCGTCGATCGACACCAGTTCGCGGCGGATCCATGAGATGAGGTCGGCGGCACCGGCATCCGTCAACGCGTACGTCGTGCGCTCGGGACGATTCCCATCGCGGTCGCTCCCGACCTGGGCGATGCGGCCCTGCCGTTCGAGTCGGGCCACCGTGTGATAGATCGTGCCGTGAGTGAGGGCGATCAATCGGTCCGCGCGGCGATCGCGGAGCAGGCGCACCATCTCATACGCGTGCATGTCGTCCTCGTGCAGGAGCGCGAGGAGCATGACGGCGGTCGGCGTCAACGTCGCCGTCTTCTGCGCCATGTGCCTCCCCCGCCGCGAATTAGTCCATGTGGACTATACGCCGGTTCGTCGACACCCGGATCACTCGGCCGGACGCAGCACCGCCCACGCTCGCGCGACGTCGTCGCCGCTCATCGAGATCTGGACGCCGACCATCCGGTCGACGCGGATTCCCGTCGTCCGGCCCGGGGCGCTGCACCCCTGCGTGACCGCGATCGGCCCACTGAAGTTCACGGGCGGCTCGTCCTCTCCGACGGCCGGCGAGAGGGACAAGGTGATGGTGGCGTCCCGGGGGATGCAGTCGAACTCGAGGACGTACTCCTGGTCCCTCACCGCACTGGCCGACACGCTCACGACGGACACGGGGTCGACGCCGACCGCGTCGCTCTCGAAGACGAGGCGCGATGCCTCGAGCGGGTCCTGCTCCGGGACGGCGTAGGACGGGTCCGCCGACACCTCGGGCTCGGGTGTCGGCGTCGGGGTCGAGGTCGGCGCGGGCTCCGCAGACGAGGTCGCGGACGTCGACGGCGACGGGGCGGCGTCATCCACCGCGGCCGTCGAGACGCAGCCGCTCAGTCCGATCGACACCGCGAGGGCGGTCAGGGTGAGCAGTCGGCGACGCATCCCGCCACGGTACGCGGTCGGCGCGCCCGACATAATGGGCTGGTGACGGATGCCGCGATCCCCCTGCCCGGATGGACCCACGTGTACTCGGGCAAGGTCCGCGACCTCTACCGGCCCGCCGACGGCGCCGATGACGGCCGCCTCCTCGTCGTCGCGAGCGATCGCGTGAGCGCGTTCGACCACGTCCTCGAGCCGGCCATCCCGGGTAAGGGCGCCCTGCTCAACGCGCTGTCGCTGTGGTGGTTCGATCAGCTCGCCGGCGCCGACGGCGGCCGCGCGGTGGCCAACCATCTGCTGCCCGGGCAGACGCCGCCGGCCGAGACGGAGGGCCGGGGGATGGTCGTGCAGTCGCTCGAGATGCTCCCGATCGAGTGCGTCGTCCGCGGCTATCTGACCGGTTCGGGATGGGTCGAGTACCAAGCCGACGGCACGGTCTGCGGCATCCCGCTGCCGGCGGGCCTCGGCAACGGCGACCGTCTGCCGGAACCGATCTTCACCCCCGCCTACAAGGCCCCGCTCGGCGAGCACGACGAGAACATCTCATTCGAGCGCACCGTCGAGCTCGTCGGGGAAGAGCGCGCGGCCGAGCTGCGCGACGCCTCGCTCGAGATCTACCGGCGAGCTGCGGCCCTCGCCGAGGCGAAGGGACTGATCCTCGCCGACACGAAGTTCGAGTTCGGCCTCGACGCGGATGGCGTCCTCACCCTCGCCGATGAAGTGCTGACGAGCGATTCGTCGCGGTACTGGGATGCCGAGACCTGGCGCACCGGCGAGAGCCCCGCCGCCCGCATGGCGAGCTTCGACAAGCAGATCGTCCGCGACTGGCTGGCCGCGAACTGGGACAAGCAGGGCACGCCGCCCGTCGTCCCCGACGAGATCGTCGCGCAGACAGCGGCCAAGTACCGCGAGCTGCTCGAACGCCTCACCTCCTGACGGCGTCGCTCCCGCGCACTCAGCCGACTCCCAGGTAGCCTGACCCAGGCCACCCCTGATCTGAGGAGTACGCGCATGCCCATCTGGACCCTGCACGGCGACGGTCGTCGCGTCGCCCCCGGTGCCGTCGTCACCCCCCGCGAGCGCCTCGGCTGGGGCACCACGATCGCGATCGGAGCCCAGCACGTCGTCGCGATGTTCGGCGCGACGTTCCTCGTCCCTCTGCTGACCGGGTTCCCCGTCAGCACGACACTGCTCTTCTCGGGTCTCGGGACGCTCCTGTTCCTCCTCCTCACCCGGAACCGCCTCCCCAGCTACCTCGGGTCGTCGTTCGCCTTCATCGCCCCGATCACCGCCTTCGGGCCGGGCGAGGGCAAGCCGCTCGACAGCCCCGAGCAGATCGGGCAGGCACTGGTCGGAGTGTTCATCGCGGGCATCCTGCTCGC
This sequence comes from Microbacterium sp. NPDC080005, assembly GCF_040702445.1. NCBI lineage: Bacteria > Bacillati > Actinomycetota > Actinomycetes > Micrococcales > Microbacteriaceae > Microbacterium > Microbacterium sp. NPDC080005. Next base: position 596,062 of record NZ_JBFBLD010000002.1, read on the forward strand.
CGGCGTCGGCTTCCTCGTGCAGGCCACCGGGACGCGCTGGCTCGAGAAGCTCATGCCGCCGGTCGTGTCGGGGGCGATCGTCGCCCTCATCGGTCTCAACCTCGCACCGGCGGCCTGGAACAACTTCAGAACCGATGCGCTGCTGGCGACGATCACGCTCGTCGCGTGCATCCTCTTCGCCGTCCTGTTCCGCGGCATCCTCGGTCGCGTGTCGATCTTCCTCGGCGTCGTCGTGGGGTACATCGCCGCGCTGATCATGGGGCGGGTCGACTTCTCCGGTGTGGCGGCGCTCATCGAGGACGGCGCCTGGATCGGGCTGCCCGCCTTCCACCTGCCCTCGTTCGGCGACCCGGTGGCGTGGAGTCTGCTCCCCATGTTCCTGCCGGTCGTCCTCGTGCTCGTCGCCGAGAACGTCGGGCACGTGCGCGGCGTCGCCACCATGACCGCGGACCCGACGGTGAACCACCGCACCGGTCGCGCGCTCCTCGCCGACGGCCTCGCCACCACCCTCGCGGGCGCCTTCGGGGGCTCGGGGACGACGACCTACGGCGAGAACATCGGCGTCATGGCGGCCACCCGCATCTACTCCACGGCGGCGTACTGGGTGGCGGGCATCATCGCCGTCCTGCTGTCCTTCTCACCCGTCGTGGGCGCTGTGCTCTTCACGATCCCGAACGGCGTGATCGGCGGCGTGACGACCGCGCTGTACGGCCTCATCGGCGTCATCGGGATCAAGATCTGGGTCGACAACCAGGTCGACTTCTCCCGCCCGGTCAACCAGTACACGGTCGCGGTCGCCTTCGTCATCGCGATCGCGAACTTCACGATGGACCTCGGGGTCCTCCAGTTCGGCGGCATCGTCCTCGGCACCCTCGCCGCGCTCGCGATCTACCACGGCGGCAACGCCATCGCCCGGGCGCGCAAGACCGGGGCGGATGACGGGGGCCCGATCGTCCCGATCGGCCAGCTGGGCGGCGACCCGGACTGAGCTCCGGCACCGCGAGCGCGGGAACAATCACGATGCGGCGGCGTTACTCATTCACATGAATGCGCCCGGACCGGACCGACTCGCGCCCGCGACCTCGATGGGCGCGGTGACCCTCCTCGTCGGAGACCTCGACGGGATGACTCGGTTCTACCGCGACGTGGTCACCCTGACGGTGCTGAGTGCGGAGGGCGACTCGGTGACGCTCGGTCGCGCGAACCGCCCCATCGTCGTGCTCCGCGCCGAGCCGGCGCTGCGTCACGCGCCCGCCGGAGCAGCCGGCCTCTTCCACACGGCGATCCTCTTCGAATCGCAGACCGCGCTGGCGGCGGCACTGTATTCGCTCGCCCGCCACGCGCCGCAGACCTTCACAGGCAGCGCGGACCACCTCGTCAGTCAGGCCTTCTACGCCACCGACCCCGAAGGCAACGGCATCGAACTCTACTGGGACCGCGATCGCAGCGCCTGGTCCTGGACCCACGGTCGGGTCGAGATGGCGACGCTCTTCCTCGACCCGAACAGCTTCATCCGCGAGCACCTGACCGACGCCGCAGCAGACGGCGCGACCGCCGACGACGCGGCATCCGTCGGTCACGTCCACCTGTCGGTGGGGGATGTCGAGACCGCCCGCTCCTTCTACGTCGACGCGCTCGGATTCGACGTCACGGCTGAGCTCGGCGGATCGGCGCTGTTCGTGAGTGCGGGCGGCTACCACCACCACATGGCTATGAACGTCTGGAACTCGCGGGGCGCCGGACCCCGCATGCCGGCGCTCGGCCTCGGCCGCGTCGACCTCGCGCTGCCCGACGGCGACAGTCTCGGCGAACTGGGTGAACGCCTACGGCACCACGGCGTCCAGGTCGCCGACGACGGTCGCACGATGACCTTCGCCGATCCCTGGCGGAACACCCTGCACGCGACCGCCCCGTGACGCCCGTCAGGCGGACTCGCGCACGACCAGCTGCGTGTCGAGCAGGGTCTCGCGCGGCGGGTATCCGCCCGACAGGAGGGTGAGCAGGGTGTCCGCCATCACCTCGCCCTGCTCGAGCGACGGCTGACGCACCGTCGTCAGCGCGGGGGAGACAGAGGTGGCGACGGGCGAATCGTCGTACCCGACGATCGCGACGTCGTCGGGAACGCGCATGCCGGCGCGCGTCAGCTCGGTCAGGACGGCTCCCGCCATCAGATCGCTCGCGACGAACAGCCCGTCGAATCGGGCGCCCGATCGGAGGATCCGCGTGACCGCTGCAGCGCCGCCCGCGGCGGTGAAGTCGCCGTCCTCGACCGCGACGGGCGACAGGCCCGCAGCATCCAGCGCCTCGTGGAATCCGGTCAGGCGGTCGATACCGCCCGGCATCGTCGTCGGGCCCGTGACCATGGCGAGCCGGCGCCGACCCCGGTCGAGCAGATGCTGCGTCGCCACACGGCCCCCCTCGACGTTGTCGACGTCGACGTAGAAGTCGCGCTCGCGCTGCCGGACGGGGCGACCGCCGTAGACGACCGGCATCGCGGCCGCGATGCGGTCGATGAACGCGTCGCTCGTGTGGTGCGACACGATGATCGCGCCATCGACCGCTCCGCTGCGCAGGTACTCGGTCGCCTTGTCGTTCGGGTCGTCGCTCGCGATGATCAGGTTGAGGACGTAGTCGGACTTCGAGATCCGCTTGTTGATGCCGCTGACGATCGCCGCGAAGAACGGGTCGCCGAAGAAGCGGGTCGTGTCCTCGGGGACGACGAGCGCGACGGCCATTGTCGCGCGACTGGCGAGCGAACGCGCGGCCCGGTTGGGGACGTAGTTGAGCTCGTCGATCGCGCGGCGGACGGCGGCGAGGGCGCCCGGACTGACCGCGGTCGATCCGTTCACGACGCGCGAGACCGTGGAGCGGGACACCCCCGCCGCCGAGGCGACCTCTTCGATCGTCACCGGGGGGTGGAGGACATCGGACACGGTCACCTCGCGGAGTGCAGTCATTCCATCGCTCGGGCGGCGATGACCCGACGATACTCCAGGGCGCTGTCTTTGAAGGTCCGTTCCTGCGTGGCGTAATCGACCCGGATGAGACCGAAGCGCTTGTCGTATCCCCACGCCCACTCGAAGTTGTCCATGAGTGACCAGTAGAAGTAGCCGCGGACGTCGACACCGGCGTCGGCGGCATCCAGGATCGCGGCGAGGTGACCGCGCAGGAACCCGACCCGGTCCTCGTCGTGGACCCGGAGGGCGCCATCCTGTTCGACGGTCTCGTCGTCGTACGCCGCGCCGTTCTCGGTCACGAACAGCGCCGTCCCGGCATCCTTCGCGTACTCGTCCCAGACCCGCTCGAGCAGGACGGTCAGCGCCTCGGGCTGCACCTCCCAGTGCATCGCCGTCCGCGGCAGTCCGCGCTCGTACCAGTGGATGTCGTGGCCCGCCGGCCAGGGCGATCCCACCGCACGGTCGGTCGGGGCGTCGCCGGGCAGCGGAGGGTCTGCGGGAGCCGTGCCGCCGACGAACTCGCCGTGGTAGTAGTTCACGCCCAGGACGTCGAGCGACTGCGAGATGGTGTCGAGGTCTCCGGGCCGGACCGCGGCCTCGAAGCGGGAGACGGCGTCGGCGTCCACTGCGCGGATGTCCGCCACGATGTCCTCGGGGTAGCTCGCCCGGAAGATCGGGTCCAGGAACCAGCGGTTGAACTGCCCGTCGATGCGCCGGGCGGCGTCGACGTCCTCGGGCCTGGCCGGATCCGCAGCCTCGGCGACGGTGAGGTTCAGCGTGATGCCCAGGTTCAGCGCCGGATCGCGCCGACGCAGCTCGTCGACGACGAGACCGTGCCCCCGCAGCAGGTGGTGGGATGCCAGCATCCCGTCGGCGATGCTGAACCGCCCCGGAGCGTGGATGCCGCCGGTGTAGCTGAGGAAGGACGAGCACCACGGCTCGTTCAGCGTCGTCCAGTCCGCGACCCGGTCACCCAGAGAGTCATGGACCGAGAGCGCGTACTCGGCGAACCGCTCGCTGGTCTCGCGCGCCGTCCACCCGCCGCGCTCCTCGAGAGCCTGCGGGAGGTCCCAGTGGTAGAGCGTGAGCCAGGGGCGGATGCCGGCGCCCAGCAGCTCGTCGACGAGACGCTCGTAGAAGTCGATGCCCTTCGCGTTCACCGGCCCGCCGTCGGGTCGCACACGCGACCACGAGGTGGAGAACCGGTAGGTGTCGAGGCCGAGCTCCTTCATCAGGGCGACGTCGCCGCGGTAGCGGTGATAGTGATCGCACGCGACGTCGCCGTTGTCCGCGTTGATCACGGCACCGGGGACGCGGCTGAACGCATCCCAGATGGACGCGGTGCGACCGTCTTCGAACGCGGCGCCCTCGATCTGGTAGGCGGCGGTCGCGGCGCCGAAGAGGAAGCCGGTCGGGAACGGGCGGAGGGTGGGGGCGGGCACGGGGGCAGAGTACTCCTGCGAAAGGACGTTCACCGGGAGCCCGTCAGCCCTTGACCGCGCCGGCCATGATGCCGCTGACCAGCTGCCTGCCCGCGAAGACGAACAGCAGGATCAGCGGAACCGTCGCCAGGAGCACCCCTGCGAGCACCTTGCTGTAGTCGACGAAGTAGTTCGCCTGCAGCAGCGACAACGCCACCGGCAGGGTGGGGCTCTCGCGGTCGAGCACGATGAAGGGCCAGAAGAACTGGTTCCACGCGCCGACGAAGGTGAACAGGAACAGCATGGCGGCCGCTGGCCGAGCCGCCGTGACCCCGACGGTCCAGAAGGTGCGGATCTGGCTCGCGCCGTCGACACGAGCGGCCTCGATGAGCTCGTCCGGAACCGTCTGACCGATGTACTGCGTCATCCAGAACACCCCGAAAGCGCTCGTGAGGGCGGGGATGATGACGGCGCCGATCGTGCCGGTCCAACCGAGGTCGGCGAACAGGATGTACAGCGGCACGACACCCAGCTGCATCGGGACGGCCATGGTGGCCACCACGAACGCGAGCAGCACCTTGCTGCCGCGGAACCGCAGCTTCGCGAAGGCCCACCCGGCGAGGGTCGAGAAGACGACGACGGATGCCGCGATCAGAGTCGAGCTGAGGACCGAGTTCCAGAGGGCGAGCCAGAAGTTGACGGCCGGGTCGTTCACGACCGACAGCGCGTTGGTGACGAAGTTCGCACCGGGGATCCACGACATCTGGGGGTCGTTGATCGTGAACTGGTCGCCGGATCCGATCAGGAACGACCAGTAGTAGGGGAAGATCGCCGAGACGGCGACGACGCCCAGCCCGACATAGACCCAGAAGCCGGCGCGGACGCCCCGGATGCGGGTGGTCCGCTCCCCGCGCCGACGTCGCGCGGCGTTCGGGATGTTCTCCTCGACGATGGCCAGGGGCGGTTCGCTGACGGTGGTCATCGCGCGGTGTCCTTTCGTGCGCGTCGCGGCATCTTGACGCCGCGGCCGCCCTCGTCCCGGACGAGACGACGGGTGATGAGGAGGTTCAGGAGGCCGATCACCACGATGATGATGAAGAGGATCCAGGCGAGCGCCGCGGCGCGGCCGAAATTGAACTCGCCCCAGCCGATGTTGTAGAGGTACAGCGTGATCGTCAGCCACTGTTGCGCGGGACCGCCTTCGCCGGTGTTGTCGAACATCCGCGGCTCGTCGAAGATCTGCAGGCCGCCGATCGTCGAGGTGATGATGACGAAGATCAGCGTCGGACGCAGCGACGGCAGCGTGATGCTGAAGAACTGACGGAACGCCCCGGCACCGTCGACGGTCGCCGCCTCGTAGTACTCGCGGGGGACGGCCTGCATCGCGGCGAGCAGGATCAGGGCGTTGTAGCCGGTCCAGCGGAAGTTCACCATCGTGGCGATCGCGACGTGGCTCCAGAACGGGTCCTTGTGCCAGGCGATGGGGTCGAGCCCGACGGCGCTCAGGGCGTTGTTCACGAGTCCGTGGACGTCGCCGAACATGTTGCTGAAGATGAGGGCGACGGCGACGGGGGCCATCACGAAGGGCAGCAGGACGCTCATGCGCCAGAAGGTCTTGGCCCGGATGTTGCGATCGAGCATCGCCGCGATGAAGACGGCCAGGATCAGCTGCGGCACCGTCGAGAGCAGGAAGATGCTGAAGGTGTTGCGCAGCGCGACCCAGAACTTCGGGTCGTTGAGGATCCACGTGTACTGCTCGAACCCGACGAAGGTGCCGGAGTTGCGGATCAGGTCCCACTCCTGGAACGAGATGACCGCGGTGAAGGCGATCGGGAACAGGCCGACGATCGCGAAGAGGATGAAGAAGGGCGAGATGTAGAGGTACGGCGAGACCTTGACGTCCCACCGGCTCAGGCGCTGCCGGAACGAGAGCACACGGACCGGGCGATCCGCGGGCGCGGGCCGATCCTCCAGCGGGGTCCGGGGGCGGATGTCTGTGGTCGTCACGTGTCGTCTCCGTTGTCGGCGTGGATGGTGGGGAGACCGGCCGCTGCAGGGACGGCCGGCCTCCCGGTCAGGGACGGGTCAGAAGGCCTCGACCTCGGCCACCCAGGTGTCCCAGGCGGCGGACTCGGATTCCGAGCCGTCGAAGACGCGGTTGACCGCGTTCTGGAGCGCGTCGTGGTACTTGAAGTAGTTCGCGCTCTTGTAGGGCTGCACGGTGACCGCCTCGGCGCGGTCGGCGCCGATCTCGCCGGTCTTGGCGCCGCCGAAGTAGTCGTTGACGTATGCCGTCAGATCGGCGTTCTCGTACGCCTCGACCTGGCTGGGGAACGCGCCGACGTTGAGGAAGGCCTCGACCTGCTGCTCGGGAGCCGACAGCCAGTCCGCGAGCTTCTGAGCCTCGGCCACGTTCTTGCCGTTGGCGGGGATCGTCAGGTACGACCCGCCCCAGTTGCCGCCGCCGTTCGGGAACACGTTCGCGATCTTCCAGTTCGCCTGGTCGGGCGCGTAGCCGGAGATGATGCCCTGCATCCACCCGGGGCACAGCACCGTCGCGAAGTCGTCCCCCTGGAAGGAGGCCACCCAGTCGTCGCCCCACTGCGCCGAGTAGGCCGCGTTGGGGACGGCGCGCTCGACGACGCTCTTGTACGCGTCGGCGATCTCGGGGTTCGAGGTCGCGATGACGGTGCCGTCGGGCTCGTCGTAGGTGTACTCGATCTGGTTCACGATGCCCTGCAGGACCGAGTTCGCCGAGTCGATCATCGCCTTGCCAGAACCCTCGCGGTACTGGTCGGCGACGTCGAAGTAGTTGTCCCAGTCGCCGTCGAACAGCGCCTCGACCTCGGCCGGCTCGGACGGCAGGCCGGCCGCCTCGAAGAGGTCCGCGCGATAGCAGATCGCCTGCGGGCCGATGTCCGTGCCGTAGCCGATGAGGTTGCCGTCGGCGTCCGTCGCCGCCGCTTCCTTCCAGTCGAGCCAGCGTCCCTTGAGGTCGTCGGGCACCGGCGCGAGCAGGTCCGAGTACTGCATGGCCTCGGACAGCCAGTCGACCTCGACGGCCTCGATGTCGGCGAGTCCGCCCTTGCCGAGCTTCTGGAAGAAGTTCTTGCGGGCGTCGCCCGACTCGGCCGCCTTGTTGTGGACGATCGTGACGTTCGGGTTCTCGTCCTCGTACTTCTGGAGGAACTCGTCGGTGTAGCCGAAGTTGTTGAAGGTGGCGATGGTCAGCGTGACCTTCTCGCCGCTGTTCGCGGCAGGCTCGCCGCCACCGGCACAACCGGCGAGGACGATGGCGGACGTCGACGCGACGGCGGCGAGGACGCCGACGCGTCGCAGGGCGCGTGAGTTCACAGGACACTCCTTTGTGGTGTGGTGAGAGCGAGGTGGTGCACGAGATTTGGGAGCGCTCTCAGGGGTTGCGTGAGACGCTATGGGATCGCTCCCACGAGTGTCAAGAGAGCGCTCCCAGCGCGCGGGTCACGGTTTGGTCACGAGCCCGCGCCGGGAGACGCGACGGCGGCGCGCTGCGGGCTCTAGACTGGTCGCGCACCCCTGCCCGCGACATCCCGGAGCTTTCTGATGCCCACCATCGTCGTCGACGTCATGCCCAAGGCCGAGCTCCTGGACCCGCAGGGGAAGGCCGTCGCCGGCGCGCTGCAGCGACTCGGGCACGCCGGATTCGGCGACGTCCGCATCGGCAAGCGGTTCGAGCTGACGGTCGAGAGCGCCGATGAGCAGACCCTCGCCGCGGTCACGACGATCGCCGAGGAGATCCTGTCGAACTCGGTCATCGAGGACGTCGTGGGCATCGAGGTCGTCGAGTGACCGTCCGCATCGGCGTCATCACCTTCCCCGGCTCGCTCGACGACGGCGACGCGCGCCGAGCCGTCCGACTCGCCGGCGCCGAGCCCGTTGCGCTCTGGCACGGGTCGCACGACCTCGAGGGCGTCGACGCCCTCGTCCTGCCGGGCGGCTTCAGCTACGGCGACTACCTGCGTGCCGGCGCGATCGCCGCGCTCGCGCCGATCATGTCCGAAGTGAAGGATGCCGCCGCCAAGGGCATGCCAGTCCTCGGCATCTGCAACGGCTTCCAGATGCTCGTCGAGGCGCATCTGCTGCCCGGTGGCCTGATCCGCAACGCGCACCAGCAGTTCATCCGCCGCGACCAGCGCCTGACCGTCGAGAACGCCGACACGGCGTGGACGAGCGAGTTCCGCCGCGGCCAAGAGATCGTCATCCCGCTGAAGAACGCCGACGGCGGGTACATCGCCTCCGACGAGACCCTCAAGCGGGTCGAGGGCGAAGGCCTCGTCGCCTTCCGCTACGCGGGCGTCAACCCGAACGGCTCGATGGACGACATCGCCGGACTCACCAACGAGCACGGGAACGTCGTGGGACTCATGCCCCACCCCGAGCACGCGATCGAGCCCGGTTTCGGCCCCGACACCGCCGCTGCCATGCGGTCGGGAGTCGACGGTCTGCGCTTCTTCACCGCCGCGGTCTCGGCGGTCGTGCACACCGCCGCCTGATACCTCAGACGGTTCCGGCGGGGGGCCACAGGCCGATGATCACGGCCATCACCACCGCGACGGTCAGCTCGTAGCCGATCGTGATCACCGTGAGCGACGACGGCCGTCCCTCGAAGCCGTCGTGCGTGATGACCCGCGCGGCGGTGAACCCCGCCCAGAGCAGCACCGCCGTCACGATCGCCGCCCACAGGTACGACCCCGAGTAGAAGTGCCAGGCGATCGTCGTGGCGCCCGCCAGCACCCAGGCCGTCGCGAAGGTGACCGCCGTCGAGACACCGATCGCGATGGCGGCGGACCCCTTCGGGCGATCGGTCACCACGCGAGCCAGGCGCGCCCATCGCGGACCGAAGGTCTTCGGGCCGTACCAGATCGCACCGACCGCCGTGCCGGCGACGGTGGCGAGGATGACGCTCCAGTAGTTGATCTCGGGAACCATGGGGACCTCCTGACGGCGACGGTCGATGTGAGGCGACAGTAGCGCCACAAGGGCGAAACGATGCGGAAATACGGCAGGTCTAGCGTCGGACACGCACCCTCGCATGTCACCCGCAGCATGATCAAGGAGTCCCCTTGCGCCGTCTCGCCCCCCTCGCCGCCCTCGCCGCAGCGGCCACCCTCGTCCTCGCCGGATGCGCCTCCGGCGGTGCACCGGCATCCTCCGGCGGATCGGAGGACCATGGCGAGATCAGCGTCCAGTACTCCTGGATCAAGAACGAGGAGTTCGCCGGCGAGTTCTACGCCTACGAGAAGGGCTACTACGAGGACGCCGGCTTCTCCGACGTCGTCGGCATCTCCGGTCCCGACACCGGCGTCGCGAAGCTCCTCTCCGGCACCGTGCAGGTCGCGCTGAGCGATGCGGCATCCGTCGGCGCGGCCGTCGCCGAGCAGGACGCACCCCTGAAGATCATCGGCGCCACGTTCCAGAAGAACCCCTTCACGATCCTGTCGCTCGCCGACGGCGCGAACATCCAGACGCCGCAGGACCTGGTCGGCAAGAAGATCGGCGTACAGGACTCGAACGCCTCGGTGTTCGCGGCCCTGCTCAACGCCAACGACATCGACCCTGCCGACGTCGAGGTGGTCCCGGTCGACTTCAACCCCACCCCCGTCATGAACGGCGAGGTCGACGGCTTCATGGCGTACCTGACGAACGAGGCCCTCACGGTCGAGCTCGCCGGCTACGACGTGACCAACCTCGCGTACGCCGAGAACGGCGTCCCCTACGTCGCCGAGACCTTCACGGTCACTGACCAGTACCTCGCCGAGAACAAGGAGCTGCTGAAGGACTTCCTCACCGCCGAGATCAAGGGATGGACGCACGTCTTCCAGGAGCCGGTGGCGGACACCGTCTCGCTCGTCGAGAAGTACTACAACCAGGCAGCCGAGGAGTCCGAGGACGGCCTGGAGTCGGTCTTCGGGGCGCTCGACCCCGAGAAGACGACGAAGGGCATCGAGGCGCAGAACCTGCTGATCTCGACCGACGAGACCGAGGCGAACGGCCTGTTCACGATCTCCGACGACCTGCAGCAGCAGACCGTGGACTCGCTCGCGGCTGCGGGCTGGGACGTCAGCGTCGGGGACCTCTTCGACACGACGATCATCGACGAGATCTACGCCGACGACGCCGAACTCAAGGATTACCTGCCCTGACATGACCAGCACCAACGTCGCGGATGCCGGTGCCCTCGCGGGTACCGGCATCCGCATCGACGGTCTCGCGAAGACCTTCCACACCGGTCGTGGCCGCACCGTCGAGGCCCTCTCCGACACCCATCTGCACACGGATCAGGGATCGTTCCTGTCACTGCTCGGACCCTCGGGATGCGGCAAGTCCACGATCCTGCGCATCCTGGCCGACCTCGAGCAGCCCACGAGCGGCGAGGTGCGTGTCGACGGCAAGACTCCCGCGCAGCTGCGGCGCGACCACGACCTCGGGATCGCTTTCCAGGATCACGCGCTGCTGCCCTGGCGGAGCGTGCTCGCGAACATCCGTCTGCCGTTCGAGGTGGCCGGCCGTACACCGGACCGCGACTACATCGACGAGCTCATCGGGCTCGTGGGCCTGCGCGGCTTCGAGAAGGCCAAGCCCGCGCAGCTGTCGGGCGGGATGCGTCAGCGCGTGTCGATCGCCCGGGCCCTGAGTCTCAAGCCGTCGGTGCTGCTGCTCGACGAGCCGTTCGGGGCTCTCGACGACATGACACGGCAGAACCTGAACCTCGAGCTGCTCCGTATCTGGACGGAGAAGCCCGCGACGACGCTCATGGTGACACACGGCATCTCCGAGGCCATCTTCCTCTCCGACCGCGTCGCCGTGATGTCGCCGCGACCGGGTCGGATCACCGAGGTCATCGAGGTCGACCTCCCGCGCCCTCGCCTGCCCGAGATGCAGCGGACTCCCGAGTTCCACGCGCTCGTGGACCGGGCATCCGATCTGCTCTTCACGGGCGACGGCCGCGCGGCCGCTGAGTCATGACGAGCGCTTCCGCCGCGCGCCGCGGACGCCGCGCACCGCGCGGGACCGCCGCCGTCGTGGGGGTCGTCGCCCTGCTCGGCGCGTGGTGGCTGTTCTCCGCGACCGCGTTCGTCCCGGCACCGGGGACCACGTTCACCCCAGTACCCGACCCGTGGACCGTGTTCGCGACGATCGCCTCCGACGGGTTGCCCGCCTACTGGCCGGTGTTCCAGGTGACGATCTCCGAAGCCCTTCTCGGGTTCGCGTGGGGCAACGCGATCGCCCTGCTCCTCGCCTCGGTCGTCCTGCTCGTCCCGAAGGCCGAGACCGTCGTGACGCAGATCGCGGTGGTCAGCTACTGCCTGCCCGTCGTCGCCGTCGGCGGCATCGCCGTCGTGGTCCTGCCGGTCGCGAAGCGCGCGGGCGACCTGAGCGCCACCGCGGTCTTCCTCGCCGCCCTCGCCGTCTTCTTCACCACCGTCGTCGGCGCGCTCGTCGGGTTCAAGGCCGCCGACCGCGCCTCGCTCGACGTCGTCCGCGTCTACGGCGGCTCGCGCCTGACGCAGTTGCGCAAGGTGCGCCTGATCGCCGCGGCCCCGGCGATCCTCAACGCCCTGCAGATCGCGGTGCCGACGGCATTCCTCGGGGCGATCCTCGGCGAATACATGGGCTCGATCGACCAGGGCGTCGGGATCACCCTCATCAAGCTGCAGGGCGACCTCGACTCGCCCCGGGTCTGGGCGGTGTTCCTGCTGACCGCGCTCGTCGCTCTCCTCGGCTATGCGCTGCTGGGCCTCCTGTCGCGGATCGTGACCCCGTGGGTCGCCGGAGCCCGCTCGTGAAGGGCGCCGGCCGCGCGCTGGGCCGTTCCAGTGCGAACGCGGCGCTGACGCTCGTCATCGTCGTCGCCGCCTGGTGGGCGGTGGTCTCCTTCACCGGGATCTCCCCGTACATCGCCAAGGGTCCCGTCGACGTGTGGGAGTTCCTGTTCACGGACGAGGATGCCGCGGCCCACCGCGACGCCCTCAGCCCGCTCGTGCGGCAGACCCTCGGCGACGCCGCGCTCGGCTTCGTGACCGGAATGGCGGCCGCCCTCGTCCTGGCCATCGTCTTCTCGCTCTCCCGTGCCGTCGAAGCGGGCGTGATGCCGCTCGCGCTGCTGCTTCGCAGCATCCCGCTCGTCGCCATCGCCCCGGTCATCATCCTCATCACGGGACGCGGCACCCCGGCATCCGTCGCCGTCATCGGCAGCATCGTCGTGCTGTTCCCCGCGCTCGCCTCGATCCTGTTCGGTCTGTCGCGTGCGTCGCAGCAGAGCCTCGACCTCGTCCGCGTCTACGGCGGCGGCCGATGGATGCAGCTGCGCAAGGTCGACGTGCCGGGTGCGCTGCCCTCGCTGTTCGCCGCGGCGCGAGTGTCGGTCCCCGGCGCGGTGACGGGTGCATTGCTGGCTGAGTGGCTGTCGACCGGAACGGGCATCGGCGGGGCGATCCAGAAGCTCACAGCGCAGGCGCGGTTCGACGACCTCTGGGCATCGGTCGCGATCATCACCCTCGTGACGCTCGTGCTCTACAACCTCGTGCAGATCGTCGAGAACGTCGTCCTCGCCCGCATGGGCATGGCGACGACGGTCGAGTGACCCGGCGGTAGCCTCGGGGCATGGCTTCCATCAGCGTCAGCGTGCCCACCGACCGTCTGGCCGAGGACCTCGCCGTTATCGACGGCGCGGAGGTGTTCGTCTGGAAGATGGATGCCGCCTCCCCCCGCCCGCGCATCGACATCGTGGTCCCGCCGTACATGGCCTCCGGCAGCCCCCTCCCCTGGCTCGAGGGCATCGAGGTCGGACTCGTCCAGGGTCAGTCGATCGGCTACGAGGGGATCGAGGAGCGCCTGCCCGCCGGTGTGCTGTTCGCCAACGCGACGACGGTGCACGAGACGTCCACGGCCGAGCTCGCCATTGCGCTGACACTGACGGCGCAGCGGGGCATCGACCGCTTCGTCCGCGCACAGGACGCCCGCGAGTGGCGCCCGTTCCAGGCGACCGGACTCGCCGACCGCCGCGTGCTCGTCCTCGGCTACGGCGGCGTCGGCAAGGCCGTCGCCGCGCGACTCGCGCCCTTCGAGGTCGACCTCGTCGCGGTCGCCTCGACCGCCCGCGACGAGGACGGGGTGCACGTCCACGCGGCCGAGGAGCTCCCCGAGCTCCTTCCGAGCGTCGACATCGTCATCGCGACTCTGCCCGGGGGTGCGGCGACGCGGCACATCGTCGACGACGCGTTCCTGACGGCGCTTCCCGAAGGCGCTCTCATCGTGAACGTCGGTCGCGGGTCGCTCATCGACACGGACGCCCTCGTCGCCCACGTGCGCACCCGTGGCATCCGTGCGGCACTGGACGTCACCGATCCGGAGCCGCTTCCCGCCGACCACCCGCTCTGGACGCTCGACGGCGTAATCATCGCCCCGCACGTCGGCGGCGCGACCGATGCGATGCACCCGCGGGTCGTTCGTCTGCTCCGCCGCCAGATCGGTCATCTGCTGGCGGGCGAGGAGCCGGAGAACGTCGTCATCCGGACGTGAGCGCCCCGCTCAGACGGTGAAGACGCTGTGGACGTCGCCGCAGACCGCGCGTCCCTGCAGTGCGGTCAGCTCCATGAGCACCGACGTGCCGGCGATCGTGTAGCCGAGCTGCTCGAGAAGCTGCTGACCGGCACGCAGCGTGCCGCCGGTGGCGAGGACGTCGTCGACGAGGAGGACGCGGGCGCCGGCGGCGAGGTCGTCCGTCATCTCGATCGTCGCGCTGCCGTACTCGAGGTCGTAGCTGACCGATCCCGCCGGACGCGGCAGTTTGCCGGCCTTGCGGATCGGCGCGAGTCCCGTCCCCGACGCGACCGCGATCGCGCCGGCGAGCAGGAAGCCGCGCGCCTCGACACCGGCGACCACGTCGAACGTGCCGAGGAACGGCTCGGCCATCGCCATCGCGATCGTGCGGAGGGCTGCGGCATCCGCCAGCAACGGCGAGATGTCCCGGAACAGGATGCCGGGCTCGGGGAAGTCGGGGATCGTCGCGATGAGCGACTCGGCTCGGGCGAGGGCGTCGGGATTCACTGGGTCGAGGGTACTCGCCTCACCCGATCAGCGCGGGCACCGAGTGCGCAAGCGCTTGCGCTAGGCTGACGCGCATGACTTCGACCCCCGTCTCCACCGTCACCTCGACGCTGGCCCCCATCGGCGAGAGCCGCCCCGGCGCCGAGTGGTGGCGCACCGCCGTGATCTACCAGATCTACCCCCGCTCCTTCGCCGACGCCTCGGGCGACGGCATCGGCGACCTGCCCGGCATCACCTCGCATCTCGACGACCTCGCCTCGCTCGGCGTCGACGCCGTCTGGCTGAGCCCGTTCTTCACGTCTCCGCAGAAGGATGCCGGTTACGACGTCGCCGACTACCGGGACGTCGACCCGCTCTTCGGCACGCTGGCCGACTTCGACGACATGCTCGAGGCGGCGCACGCCCGCGGCATCCGGGTCATCATCGATCTCGTCCCCAACCACTCCTCGGACAAGCACGTCTGGTTCCAGCAGGCCCTCGCAGCCGAACCCGGCAGCCCCGAGCGCGCGCGCTACATGTTCCGCGACGGCCAGGGCGAGAACGGCGAGCTGCCCCCCAACAACTGGGAGTCCGTGTTCGGCGGCCCGGCGTGGACCCGTGTGCCGGACGGTCAGTGGTACCTGCACCTCTTCGACTCGTCGCAGCCCGACTTCGACTGGGACAACTCCGAGGTGCGCGGCGAGTTCGAGGCGACGCTGCGCTTCTGGCTCGACCGCGGTGTCGACGGCTTCCGCGTCGATGTGGCGCACGGCCTCATCAAGGCTGACGGCCTGCCCGACTACACCCCGCCGGCCGAGGCGGACTCGATGGGCGGCGCCGAGCCGGTCCCCTACTGGGGTCAGGACGGCGTGCACGAGGTGTGGCGGGAATGGCACCGCGTGCTCGACGAGTACGAGGGCGATCGCGCCCTGTGCGCCGAGGCGTGGCTGCCGACGGTCGACGAGACCGCGAAGTGGGTGCGCTCCGACGAGATGCACCAGGCCTTCAACTTCCCCTACGCGATGAGCGAGTGGGATGCCGCGCAGCTCCGCGAGGTCATCAGCGAGTCCCTGCGCGCTTTCCCCGCCGTGGGCGCCCCGGCGACGTGGGTGCTCTCGAACCACGATGTCATCCGCCACGCGACCCGCCTCGCGATGCCCGGTCACCCGCAGGGTCACGGTGTCGGGCCGAAGACCCCCGGAAAGCCCGACGCCGCCGCAGGCCTGCGCCGTGCCCGCGCCGCGACGGCGCTGATGCTCGCGCTGCCCGGCTCCTCCTACCTGTACCAGGGCGAGGAGCTCGGTCTCCCGGAGGCTATGGAACTCCCCGACGACGTCCGGCAGGACCCGACCTGGTTCCGCACCGACGGCGAGCGCTACGGCCGCGACGGATGCCGGGTGCCGCTGCCCTGGACCGCCGACGAGGGCGCCTTCGGCTTCAGCCCGACGGGCGAGAGCTGGCTGCCGCAACCGGCCGAGTGGAACGCGCTCGCCCGCGACGTGCAGGAGGACCAGCCGGAGTCGACGCTCTGGCTCTACCGCACGCTGCTCGCCACCCGCCGCGCTCACGAGCTCGGCTCGGGCGAGCTCGAGTGGCTGGACGAGTACGGCGACGACGTCGTCGCGTTCCGCAACGGCGATGTCACCGTCGTGGCGAACGTCGGGTCGACACCCGTCGCCCTGCCGGAGGGCACACTGCTCGTCGAGAGCGACGCGTTCCTCGGCCGCGACCTGCCCGCCGACACCACGGTGTGGATCGCCGCGGACTGACGTGACGGGCATCGACGACGTCGCCCGCGTCGCAGGCGTGTCGGCGGCGACCGTCTCGCGCGCGCTGAGCGGGCGCGGGCGCATCTCGGATGCGACCCGCGCCCGTGTGCGCGCCGCCGCGGCCGATCTCGGGTACGTCGTCTCGGCGGCGGCATCGGCTCTGGCCACAGGACACGCGGCGAACATCGGCGTCGTGGTGCCGCTGCTCGACCGATGGTTCTTCGCCAACGTGCTCGACGGGATCGCGAGTCGGCTCACCCCGCACGGGTACGACATGACGCTCTACAGCATGAGCGCGGACCGCTCGCAGCGCGACGGGGTCCTCGACGTCTCGCTGCGCCGCGGACGCGTGGACGGGCTGATCGTCCTCTCGCTCACCCTCGCCGACGACGAGGTGGACCGCCTGCTGGCGCTGGATCTGCCCGTCGTGGGGCTCGGGTCCACGAGCCCGCGCCTCCCGGCGCTGCGCGTCGACGACGTCGCCGTCGCGCGCCTCGCCACCGAGCACCTGCTCGGCCTCGGGCACCGGCGCATCGCGCACATCGGGGCCGGGTACCCCGGGGATCCGGGCCTCGACATCCCCTCCCTGCGTCGCCACGGTTTCATGGCGGCGATGGCGGATGCCGGCATCGCCGACGCTGCCTTCGCGCCGGGCGACTTCACGATCGACGCCGGATACCGCGCGACACACAAACTCCTGCAGAGCGCGGCACCGCCGACGGCGATCTTCGCGGCATCCGACGAGCTCGCGTTCGGTGCGCTCTTCGCCGCGCGCGACCAGGGTCTCGACGTCCCCGGGGATCTGTCGGTGGTCGGCGTCGACGGTCACGAGATGGGCGACTTCTTCGGGCTGACGACGATCGCCCAGTTCCCGCACGAGCAGGGCGAGCGGGCCGCCGACGCCGTCCTGGCCGCGGTCGACGGTCGCACCGAGCTCGGTGAGCTGGCGTTCCGCCTGGTCGAACGCACCTCGACGAGCGCTCCGCATGGAGGACTCACGGAGGTACCGGGCGCTCCCGCGCCGTAGGCTCGTGGGCATGCCTCTCGATCTCGAAGCGATTTACACCGATCTGCACCGGCATCCGGAACTGTCGTTCCAGGAGACCCGGACAGCCGGCGTCATCACGCGCGAGCTCGCGGCGCTCGGCCTCGAGTACGAGGAGGGCGTCGGCCGCACGGGTGTCGTCACCGTCGTCCGCAGCGGCGACGGCCCGGTCGTCTGGCTCCGTGCCGACATGGACGGTCTGCCGGTGGCCGAGCAGACCGGTCTCCCCTATGCGAGCACCGCTCGCGGCGTCGACCCCGCCGGCCAGGATGTGCCGGTCATGCACGCCTGCGGTCACGACATGCACGTCACCGCACTGCTGGGCGCGCTCGAGAAGCTGCAGGAGACGCGGGGGGAGTGGTCCGGCACCGTCGTCGCCGTCTTCCAGCCCGCCGAGGAGTACGGCGCCGGCGCCCAGGCCATGATCGCCGACGGCGTCTTCGACCGGTACCCGAAGCCGGACATCGTCCTCGGTCAGCACCTCACCCCGTTGCCGGCCGGCACGATCGGCGTGCGGCCGGGGACCCAGATGGCGGCATCGGACGGCATCACCGTCACCCTGCACGGTCGCGGCGGGCACGGCTCGCGCCCCCACTCGACGATCGACCCCGTCGTGATGGCGGCGGCCACCGTCATGCGCCTGCAGACGATCGTCTCCCGCGAGGTCGACCCGCGCGAGATGGCCGTCGTCACCGTCGGCGCGATCCACGCGGGGCTGAAGAACAACATCATCCCCGCCGAGGCGACCCTCGAGCTGAGCCTGCGCTACCCGAACGACGAGGCGCGGGCTGACATCCTCGCCCGCGTCGAGCGGGTCATCCGCGCGGAGGCCGCGGCATCGGGCGCGGAGCAGGAGCCGACCATCGCGACGCTCCACTCCCTGCCGCCGACGATCAACGATGAGGATGCGACGGCTCGTCTGACGGCCGCGCTCGACCGCGCGTTCGGCGAGGGCACGGTCGTCGATCCCGGCATGTTCACCGGCAGCGAGGACGTCTCGTGGTTCGCTCGCGAGTCCGGCGCCCCGCTCGTCTACTGGTTCTGGGGCGGTGTCGACCCGCAGCAGTACGCGGATGCCGCCGCTGCGGGCACGATCTCGCGCGACATCCCGACGAACCACTCCCCCTACTTCGCCCCCGTGCTGCACCCGACCATCGAGCGCGGCGTCGACGCCCTGACCGTCGCCGCGCGGGAGTTCCTCTCGTGAGCAACGACGACTGGCTGCCCTTCGCCCCCCTCGACCCGCAGGAGCACCGCGAGCCGGAGCGCCCCGAGAACCCGAACCGGGTCCCGATGATCCTGGGCGCGATCGCGGGCGTGCTGCTGGTCGCCGTGATCGTCGTCGTGAGCGCATACCTGCTCCGCGCGACGGAGCCCACGACGGCCGCGCCGCCCGCCGAGAGCTCTGCCGCCGCGCCGCAGCCGGCGCCGTCGACGCCGCAGGAGCAGCCGCAGCCCTCGGCGACGCCGACCGAGGAGCCTCCGGCGGCAGCGTCGACGATCGCGGTGAACGGCTCGGGCTTCACGATCACGACGGCGGACGGTGAGTTCACGCATCAGTGGGCGGATGACGCGGCCCCCGCGATCGCCGCGCTCACCGAGGCGTTCGGCACTGCTCCTGAAGAGGACTTCGTCAACGGCGACGCCGAGAACTGGGCCTACGACATCTACGTCTGGCCGGGCTTCCGCATGTACGACGTCTTCCTCGGCGACGGCGGTCGGTCGCGCAGCGAGGTGCCGGCCCCGACCTGGGTGACCGTCAGCGCGGGTCTGCCGGCCGACGTGCAGGTCACCAACGAGTTCGGCGTCACGGTCGGTCAGTCGATCGATCAGGCGCGCAGCAAGGGTCCCTTCGACGAGTTCGCGCTCACGAACGGACGCCTGCGCCTGACCTACGGCGAAGGCCGCGGCACGTTCTACAACAATGGCGAGCGCGTCTTCAGCGCCTTCGTCGAGTCGGACGAGTCCACGCAGAAGGTCGCGACGATCACCTACACGTTCCGCGCCCGCGGTCAGTGATCCTCGGCGCGCGTCGCGTCCACCGGTGAGACGCGCGCTCGCGCGTCGATCAGGTGACGCCCGGTCACGAGCCCCGGGAGGCCGCGGCCGGAGCGCGTGGTGAACACGAGCACGAACGACACGAGCGCGAACAGCCCGGCGAGCGCGCCGCCATCGCCGAAGGACAGACCGAGCAGCAGGTACCCGCCGATGCCGCCGACGAACCGCAGCAGCCGCGCCACCCACTCCGGCTGACGCCCGCCCTCGTAGCGCAGCTCGACCGCCAGGTCGCCGATCGTGCGGCCGGTGGCCAGGACCACGGTGGACCAGAGCAGGATCGGGGTCCATCCCGCGGCGATGTCGGCGATCGCAGCGTCGGCGACGAGGTCTTCACGACGCAGCGCGAACTGCAGGAAGAGCTGGACGACGGTGCCCGCTGCGCCCCCGACGATCGTGGCGCCGAGGAGGTCGCACACAGCGGCGAGCAGACGGCGCCCCCGCGTCACCGGGCGTGGGGCACCGGCATCCGCTGCTCTGCCGAGCCCGCGCAAGCGCGTCGGGACGAGCAGGCCGGCGACGGAGCCGATCACGGCGCCCAGGGTGTTGGTGGTCAGGTCGCCGACGTCGAAGAGGCGGTAACCGCAGGGGTAGAGGCCCCAGACCCCGGTGAGCTGCGTCAGCTCGATCAGGAGCGACAGACCCAGGCCCGCCGACAGCGCGACGAGCACACCTCGCCGGGTCACGACCCGGAGGAGGAAGCCGAGGGGCACGAACAGCAGGACGTTGAAGACGACCTGCAGCAGCCGGACGTCGGTGAGGGCGGCGCCGTCGGCGAATGCGCCCACGACATCGTCGACGGTGGGTCCGAGCGAGAGCACGGCGCCCGCGCAGCGGTAGTCGTCGGAGGCGGGCAGCGGCAGCAGCGTGTAGGTCCACAGCGCCATGAAGTAGACGAGGGATGCCGCCCAGAAGCCCAGTCGGCCGAAGGTCAAACGTCCGCGCCGCCGGTAGCTGATCGCGACGATGGGGACGAACAGCAGGAGCCCGACGACGGCCCCGAAGAGGACGGCCACCACCGCGGGGAAGATCTGGCCGGTCACCCCTGGAGTCTAGGGATCGAGAGCCCCTCCGCCTCACGTTGCACTGCGTTCGCGGGAGGCGTAATGTCGCCCGCCGTGACCAGTGACAGCCGCGATCCGAACGCGGCCCCCTCCCCCGCCGTGAAGCGCATGCTGATCGGCGAACCCCTCGACACCGAGAAGCTCGAGGGACAGCTGCTGCCCAAGAAGCGGGCGCTGCCGATCTTCGCCTCCGACGCGCTGTCGTCCGTCGCGTACGCGCCGCAGGAACTGCTGATGATCCTGCTGCTCGGGGGGACGGCGTTCATGGCGTTCGCGCCGCCGGTCGCGGCCGCCGTCGTCGTGCTGCTCATCGTCGTCGTGCTCAGCTACCGCCAGCTGATCAAGGCCTACCCCTCGGGCGGTGGCGACTACGAGGTCGCCCGCACGAACCTCGGCGAGAAGGCCGGTGTCGTCGTGGCATCCGCTCTGCTCGTCGACTACGTGCTGACGGTCGCCGTGTCGGTCTCGTCCGGTGTGGACAACATCATCTCGGCGCTGCCGGCCCTCGACCCGTGGCGCGTCGAGCTGGCGGTCGGCTTCGTCATCCTGCTGGTCATCGTGAACCTGCGCGGTGTGCGCGAGGCGTCGCAGGCGTTCGCGATCCCGACCTACGTGTTCATCGGGTCCGTCGCCCTCATGATCGTGACCGGCCTGTTCCGCTGGGCGATGGGCGATGCCCCGGTCGCCTCGAGCGCGGACTTCACCGTCGAAGCCGAGAGCCTGTCGCAGGTGGCTTTCATCCTGCTCCTGCTGCGCGCCTTCTCGAGCGGCTGCTCCGCCCTCACCGGTGTCGAGGCGGTCAGCAACGGGGTGCCCGCGTTCCGGACGCCGAAGATCAAGAACGCGCAGACCACGCTCGTGCTCATGGGCGGCATCGCGATCGTGCTCTTCGCCGGTCTCACCGCGCTGGCTCTCATCGCGGGTGTGCACTACGCCGAGAACCCCTGCCGACTCGTCGGGTTCGACTGCGAGGCGGGCCCGCAGCCGAGCCTCATGGCCCAGGTCGCCGCCGCGACGTTCGGCGGCGACTCGATCCTCTTCTTCGTCATCCAAGCGGCGACCGCCTGCGTCCTGCTCCTCGCGGCCAACACCGCGTTCAACGGGTTCCCGCTGCTCGGCTCGGTACTCGCCCGCGACAGCTACGCCCCGAAGGCCCTGAACTCCCGCGGCGACCGTCTCGTCTTCTCGAACGGGATGCTGATCCTCGGCGGCGCCGCGATCGCGATCCTCATCGTGTTCCAGGCGAACCTGACGACCCTCATCCAGCTCTACATCATCGGTGTGTTCGTGTCGTTCTCGCTCGGGCAGATCGGCATGGTGCGCCACTGGCGGCGCGAGCTGCGACTGCTGAAGAACCGCCCCGCCGCGGTGCGCCGCGAGGCGATGTCGGGACTCGCGATCAACACGATCGGCGCCGCCTTCACCGTCGCCGTGCTCGCGATCGTGACGATCACGAAGTTCACCCACGGCGCGTGGCTCGTCTTCCTCGCGATGCCCGTCCTCGCGTTCCTCATGATCGGCGTCAACCGGTACTACCGCGACGTCGAGCACGAGATCGAGATGGACGACTCCGTGAAGTTCGGTTCGTCCGGCGACCTCGCCATCATCCTCGTCGGCAAGCTGCAGAAGCCCGTCGCGAAGGCGATCGACTACGCCCTGGCCGCGAAGCACGACAAGACCCTCGCCGTGCACGTGGCCGTCACGACCGACGACATCGCCGAGTTGAAGGCCGATTGGGAGTACCACCGGATGCCGGTGCCCCTCGTCGTCGTCGACTCGCCGTTCCGGCACTACGCCACCCCGCTGATCGGCTTCATCGAGAAGTACCGCGAGATGCACGGACCGTCGGTCGTGACCGTCTACCTGCCGCAGTACATCGTCGGCCACTGGTGGGAGACCCCGCTCCACAACCGCCGCGCGCGCCGCATCGCGCAGCAGCTGATGATGGTGCACGGCGTCACCGTGACCCTCGTGCCGTGGCTGCTGGATTCGTCCGAGATCGTCTACGGACGCCGCTCGCGACCACTCCCCGGCGACGACCGCGGCGGCCGCGTCGAGCAGCGTCATTACGGTTTGGTAGAGCATTCCGAAAACTGATGGATGAATGCGCGCGGACTGCCATGATGTGCGCATGGCCGAGTCCCGACGTCCCCGCAACCTCATTCCGCTGCTGACGCTCGCGGGTGTCCTCGCGATCGCCGTCGTCGTCGCGATCGTGCTGATGCTGAACCGGATGCCGGCCCCCGCCGCCGCACCGGGAGCGGGCTCGCCGTCGCCGGAGGCCTCCGGTGCGTCCGAGGCGGCGCCGACGCCCACGGAGACCGAGGCGGAGACAGAGGCCCCGACGGCGAGCGAGGTCGTGCTCGGGGCCGACGGCTTCACGATCGTCGCGGACGACGGATCCGAGCTGTACGCGTACGAGTGGCGCGGCGACGCGGACGCCGCCGTCGCGGCCCTCACCGAGGCGTTCGGCGCGGAGCCGTCCGAGTCGATCTACGAGGGCGACGGCACGCACTTCCCCGACTACACCTCGTACACGTGGGACGGGTTCACCTACTTCGACATGATCCCGACCGAGGGCGGCAAATCGCGGGACGAGTACTTCGTCCCCTCCTACGTGACGGTCACGGGCGCCGACGTGAGCGGCGTCGCGGTGACGCCCGAGTTCGACCTCGCGATCGGTCTCACCGCCGACGAGGTGCGCGCCCTCGGACCCGACCGGGAGGTCGAGATGTCCGACGGCGAACCGCGCTTCTTCTTCGCGATCGACCGCATCAACGGAACGCAGGGCGACGCCGAGCTCGACGGCTACTCGCCGTGGGTCAACACCGACCCCGTGGACGAGACGGTCGTGTCCATCACGTACCGCCCGTGGTCTGACCTCTGAGCCCGGCGCGACCGGCCCCGGGACCCGCCACCGGCGTAGCCTAGAGGGGTGACTTCTCCCGCCCTGTCCGAGACCGCGACGCTCGACGCTGCCCGGCTGCGCGCGGACTTCCCGATCCTCCAGCAGGAGGTGAACGGGCACCCGCTCGTCTACCTCGACTCCGGGGCGACGAGCCAGAAGCCCCGCCAGGTGCTGCAGGCCGAGTACGACTTCCTCACGCGCAGCAACGCAGCCGTGCACCGCGGCGCGCACACGCTCGCCGCCGAGGCGACCGATCTGTTCGAGGATGCCCGGGCCACCGTCGCGCGATTCGTCGGCGCCCGCGCCGAGCAGCTCGTCTGGACCAGCGGCGCCACCATGGGACTCAACCTCGTGGCGTACGCGATCGGCAACGCGACGCTCGGGCGGGGGGCACCGGCATCCGCTCGGTTCGCGCTCCAGCCCGGCGACGAGATCGTCGCGACCGCGACCGAGCACCACGCGAACCTCATCCCGTGGCAGGAGCTCGCGGCGCGGACGGGGGCGGTGCTCCGGCACATCCCCGTGCACGACGACGGCCGGCTCGACCTGGACGCGGCGGCCGAGATCATCGGCGAGCGCACCCGGATCGTGGCGTTCTCGCACGTGTCGAACGTGCTCGGGATCGTGAACCCCGTCGCCGAGATCGTCGCGCTCGCGCACGAGGTCGGTGCGCTCACGGTGCTCGACGCGTGCCAGTCCGCACCGCACATGCGCCTCGACCTGCCGGCCCTCGGCGTCGACCTCGCGGTCTTCAGCGGCCACAAGATGCTCGGTCCCTACGGCGTCGGCGGCCTCTACGGCCGGAGCGACGTGCTCGAGGCGCTGCCGCCGTTCCTCACCGGCGGATCGATGATCACGACCGTGACGCTCGACGAGGCGGGGTACCTGCCGCCGCCGCAGCGGTTCGAGGCGGGCACGCAGCCGATCGGTCCCGCGATCGGACTCGCCGCCGCGGTGTCGTACCTGGAGGACGCGGGGATGCCCGCCGTGCACGCGCACGAGGCGCGACTGGCGGCCCGCATGCGCGAGGGCCTCGTCGACATCCCCGGGATCCGTCTGCTGGGCGACGCCGAGGGCGGCGAGCGCGTCGGGCTCTGGAGCTTCACGGTCGACGGCGTGCACGCGCACGATGCGGGTCAGTACCTGGACGCGCAGGGCATCGCCGTGCGCGTCGGACATCACTGCGCGGCGCCGCTGCACAAGCGGTTCGGGGTGACGGCCTCGGTCCGGGCCTCGACCTCGCTGTACAACACCGACGACGACGTCGATGCGCTGGTGGATGCCGTGGGCGGCATCCGTTCCTACTTCGGAGTGAACGCATGAACGGTCTCGACTCGCTGTACCAGGAGCTCATCCTCGACCACTCGAAGCACCCGCACGGGCGCGGCCTGTCGCCCGAGGAGGGACGCACCGCGAGCTCGCACCAGCACAACCCGATGTGCGGTGACGACATCACGCTGCGCGTGCGCGTCGACGACGCGGGTGAGCGCATCACCGACCTGTCCTGGGAGGGGTCGGGCTGCTCGATCTCGCAGGCGTCCGCGTCGATGCTCGCCGCGCTGATCGAGGAGGACGGCGGCGACGCAGGTCTGCCGCGCGAGGAGGCTGTCACGCTGATCGACGGCTTCCGCGAGGCGCTGCGCTCCCGTGGCGCGATCCCCCTGGACGAGGAGAGGTTCGCCGACGCGGCGGCGTTGTCCGGCGTCTCGAAGTTCTCGGCCCGCGTGAAGTGCGCGATGCTCGCGTGGGTCGCGCTCGAGGACGCCCTCGCCCGGGCCTGAGCCGGCGGACGAGGGCGTCGCCTCGGAGCCGGGTTAGGCCGCCTGCAGCACCTCGCGCTCGAGGCGGGCGTAGGAGGTCTCCATGCCGTCCGCCATGCCGGTGGCGAGGATCATGTCGCGTGTCTCCTTGTCGGGGTACTCGATGAGCAGCGTCAGCAGAGTGGCACCGTCCTCCTCGTAGAACTGCAGGTCGTTCGTGGTCGAGGGGCCGTCCATGCCGATCATCTTCTCGGTGCTCACCGAGCGGCGCGGCTCATCGAGCAGCAGGGTGTCGCCTTCGAACCCGAAGCGGGTCTCGGGGTTGCCGCCCTCCTCCCAGACGTAGCGGTACTGGTCGCCGACGACGCACTCGACCAACGCCCAGCCGTCGGGCCCCAGCATCCACTTCCTCAGGAGTTCCGGATCGTGGTGCGCGCGCCACACGAGCTCGCGGGGACCGTCGACGAGCCGCGTGATGCGCACGTGCGCGTCGTCGAGGAGCTCGACGTTCGTGCCCTTGCCCTGGAACCACTCGCGCAGGTCGTGCAGCACGGTGTCGAGCTGGTCCATCGCCATGCGGGATCCCTCGACGGCGCCCATCGCGACGACCTGCTCCAGAGCCTCAGCCGAGGTGAAGTGAGTCACGTTGGACAGGCGCGAGCCGCCGGCGGTCTCGGTGAACGAGAAGACCATGCGCATCGAGGGGAACTCGGCGATGGGCTGCCCGTCCTCGTCGGCGAATGCGTCGAGCACCTCGAAGCCGCGACCCTCGTCGATGGCGAGGAACTCCCACGTCCCGCGGGACTTCTCGCCCTGCGGGCTGGTCATGGCGTAGTGAGCGCGGCCGCCGACGGTGAAGTCGAAGGCGGTGAAGGTGGCCGGCCAGCCGGGAGGACCCCAGAAGCGCTCGAGCTGACGCGGCTGGGTGAACGCCCGCCAGAGGCGGTCGACCGGGGCGTCGACGTCGGCGGTGAGGGTCATCGTGAGGTTCTCGGTGTCGGTCGTGATGTCGGTGACGGGCATGTCCTTCTCCTTCGTGGGACGGTCGGTCAGTTCTCGGGTTCGGCGAGGAGCGCGTCGAGGCGGTCGATGCGGGCGCGCCAGAGGTCTTCGTACTGCGCGAGGAGCGCACGGGCGCGGGCGATCATGTCGGGGTCCGCTCGGACGAGGCGCTCGCGCCCCTCGGCACGCTTGACGACGAGTTCTGCCGCCTCGAGCACGGCGATGTGCTTCTGCACCGCCGCGAACGACATGTCGTAGTCCGCGGCGAGTGCAGAGATCGACTGCTCGCGCTGGAGCGTACGGCGCAGGATGTCCCGGCGCGTCGCGGTAGCGAGCGCGTGGAAGACGCGGTCGATCTGGTCATCGCTGGGCTCCGTTTGTGCAACCATTTGGTTGTACGTTAGGGCAGCGGATGCCGCGTGTCAAGAGGCGGCGGCGGCGCCGATACCAGCCCGCCGCCGTGGTCTACCGACCGAGGCCGACTCGATCGATCTTGCGGTGGTAGCGCATGCCGGCGAGGCCTCCGAGGATCGCGCCGATCAGCGCGACCACCGCGGCGCCGATGGCGGTCAGGATGCCCGTCGTGGTCGCCGCCTCGGGATCGACGGGGATCCGCGGGAAGCTGTCGAGATTGCCCAGGAGATCCCACTGGCTGCCCGCCACGGCCGTCACGATGGCGACGACCACGGCGATGGCGATGGCCCAGATCCAGACGGCGATCCCCTGCTTCGCCCCGCTGAAGCGGGCCATCCGACCGGCGACGTACCCGCCCGCGAAGTACGAGACGAGCAGGACGATGCCGAGGAGGACAGCACCCAGGATGCTGGCGGTCCCCGCATTCCGGGTGGCCGTCTCGGCGGCCTCCTCCGGGGCGGTCCCCGTACTGGCGCCCACCCAGGTCCCGGTCGCGGCGACGAGTGCGGTGAGCAGGACGGCCGTACCCGTGGCGGTGAGCCAGCCGAAGAACGCCGACCCGAACTTGAAGCCGCCGAACTCCGCCTTCTCACGCTGGAGGACGTCGTGGTGAAGGGTGTGTCCGGAATCGGACACCTGTGCCTCAGCCGGGGGCGTCGCCCCGCGGGCGGGAAGGTTCGCGGCGTCGCGATCGCGGTTCTCGGTGCTCATGGGGCGAGGATCCACCGCCTGCACCGCCGATCGACGAGGCTTGCCTGATCCGCGCTTCGGGCGTACTGTTCCGCCACCCTGCTGGACGAGGTCGCACCGGCGGTGGGGTCGGAATACCATCGCGGGCAGCACCGGAGCAATCCCCGCATCCCGTCCCGCCCGTGGCATCACACTGGCGACAGCAGCGGACTTCGCCGCAACACACCACAGAGAGTGTGCGCACTGAGGGCGCTCACTCCGTCGCCGGCAGCCGCAGATGCCGAGGACGATCGTGAAAGGTCACATCATGAACATCGGCAACGCACTGGAGAACGGGCTCGCGGCCGTGGTGACATTCGTCCCACAGGCTCTCCTGTTCCTCCTCATCCTCATCGTCGGACTCATCGTCGCCAAGCTGATCTCGAAAGCCCTCGAGAAGCTGCTCGAGAAGGTCGGCTTCGACCGTCTCGTGGAGCGCGGCGGTATCAAGAGGGCCCTCGCCAAATCCAAGCTGGACGCGTCCGACATCGTCGCCAAGATCGTGTACTACGCCCTGGTCCTGTTCGTCCTGCAGTTCGCGTTCGGTGTCTTCGGTCCGAACCCCGTCAGCGACCTGCTGGAGGGCATCATCGCCTTCCTGCCGAAGATCATCGTCGCGATCATCATCATCGTGATCGCGACGGCCATCGCCGCCGCCGTGAAGGGGCTCATCCAGAACACGCTGAGCGGCCTCTCCTACGGCAAGGTCCTCGCGAACATCGCCGCCGTGTTCATCATCTTCCTGGGCGTCACCGCCGCGCTGAACCAGATCGAGGTGGCCACCTCGGTCACGACGCCGATCCTGATCGCCGTCCTGGCCATCATCGCGGGCGTCATCATCGTCGGTGCCGGCGGCGGCCTCATCAAGCCGATGCAGCAGCGATGGGAAGCCATCCTCACCAAGGGCGAGGAAGAGGCTCCGAAGATCGCCCAGCACGCGAAGGGCGCGCCTCCCGTCGCCGTCCAGGCGGAGGAAGCAACTCGTACCCTCCGGCAGCAGACGCAGCCGGCGGCCCCGACGCAGCCGGCGGCCCCGACGCAGCCGGCGGCTCCGACTCGACCGACTCCGCCCGTTCCGCCCCGGCCGTGAACTCCGAGGGCCCTGCCTCCCAGGCAGGGCCCTCAGCTCAGGAGGCGCATGCCACGCACATCGTGGCCTGCGGGCGCACCTCGAGGCGCGCCTCGGGGATCGGCCGTCCGCACCGCTCGCAGACGCCGTAGGTTCCGGCATCCACCCGCGCCAGCGCGATCGCGACCTGCGCGAGTTCATCGCGCGTCGACATCCGGAGAGCATCGACGCGCTGCCACTCGCCCGAGAGCGTGGACCCCTCGGGGTCGTGCTCGTCGTCGGCCGTCGCGTCCGAGCGATCGACCCGCAGCGCCGCGTCATCGGCATCCAGCCGCGCGAGCTGTGCCTGCAGCTCACGCTCGCGCTCCCGCAGTCGCTCGATCGGATCCATCCGGTCAGCGTAGGCCTACCGACCGACGTCGGTGCCGTCAAGACCATCGCGACCGCGGCATCACACCCGCACAGTGGAAGCAACGGAAGGAGCCGTCATGGCCGACAACGAAGGCACCGAGAACGAAGGCGCGGAGCACGCCGACCCCGAGGAGATGCCGGACACCGACGAGCTCGAAGAGCCCAGCGTCGCCAAGGAGCCCGGCGAGGAGCCGAAGGCGCCGCCTCAGCAGGACGAGGAGCCCAGCCACCACGCCGTCGGCATCGGCGTCATCGACTCCGACCCGAGCGAGACGGACGAGCCGGGGGCTTAGGACGCTTCACGCCCGCTGTCGGCCAGTGTCCCGGTCACATCCTGGCCGGGAACGACGAAGCACTGCACCATCCGGTCGTGGCGCCCGCCCTTCCATTCGCCCTCGAGCGGCGTGAAGTACGAGAAGTCGACCGACGAGCCCTCGAAAGGCTCCCCCACGAAATCCTCGAACTCGGCGTAGCAGCCCTCGTCCGCGGCCTGGACGACGGCGTCGTCGCCCGGGTACGGCTGCCGCGGCAACGAGAACACGTGGAAGACCTCGTACGGATGCGGGTCGTCGCACGGGATCGCGCGGACCTGCGAGACCTTCCCTTCCCCATCGGGACCGCCCTCCCCGTCGGAGTCGGCGAAGCAGTCCCCCGCGACCAGTTCGAAGACGTCGAGGTCGCCGCCCACCGTGATCGTGCCGCTGGCATCGCGATAGACCATGCCGGACATCTCGTAGAAGCTCGCCTCGCTGCAGCCAGTGAGCATCGGAACGGCGAGCAGGAGCCCCGCACCACCGGCAACCGAAGATCGCCTCATGATGTCTTCGCTCCGCTGCCCTCGGCGCTGCCCGTGACCATCTCCTCCTCGTGGCCGAGGACGCACAGGACCTGGCGGTCGCCGCGACGCCATGACTGCTCGGCGGGCGTGTAGTACCAGAATTCGAGCGGCGAGTCCTCGTACGCCTCACCGACATAGGCCTCGAAGGCCGGGTAGCAGACCTCGTCCGCCGCCGACCAGACGTCTTCTTCACCGGGATACTCGTTGTCGGGGAACTCGTCCGCCGGGAACCGCGACTCCGGCAGAACGATGTCCGCGTACAGCTCGTACATGTGGGGCTCGTCGCAGGGCACCGGGTAGACCGCCGAGCTCCACGAGGGCGCCGACTCGTCGAGCTCGGGGATGTCGTAGCAGTCGCCCACATCGAGCGCGTCCAGGCTGACCTGCAGGTGCGTCGACGGATCGTCGTCCGCCGGGGGGATGACCGGGCCGTTCTGAGCCTGCATCATCCCGCGAGCGACCCCGTACATCACCTCCGCACATCCCGCGAGCATCGGTGTGGCCACGAGGAGGATGACCCCCGCGGCCGCAGCGGCGGGAAGGCGCCCACGACGGGTTGCTGTCGACATGTGTTCCCCCAGGAGTGCGCGCCGAGCTGACGGCGCCAGCGTACCGCCCGGGGACCCATCCGCACACGATGCCGCCGATAGGATGGGGGCGTCCCCCGGCATCCCGAGTCTTGGAGCCCAGCCGCGTGAGCACCCCCGTCGCAGACACTGTTGAGAACGCCGTCGCCACGCCGGAGAAGGAGCAGCCGTACGCGGCGCTCGGCCTCAAGCCCGACGAGTACGACCGCATCCGCGAGATCCTCGGCCGCCGCCCCACCTCGGGCGAGCTGGCGATGTACTCCGTCATGTGGAGCGAGCACTGCTCCTACAAGTCCTCGAAGATCTACCTGCGCCGCTTCGGTCAGAAGGTCTCGGACGAGATGAAGGAGCGGCTCATGGTCGGCATGGGCCAGAACGCCGGCGTCGTCGACGTCGGCGAAGGCTGGGCCGTCACCTTCAAGGTCGAGTCCCACAACCACCCCAGCTACATCGAGCCGTTCCAGGGCGCCGCGACCGGCGTCGGTGGCATCGTCCGCGACATCATCTCGATGGGCGCGCGCCCCGTCGCCGTCATGGACCAGCTGCGATTCGGTGACATCGACGACCCCGACACCGCCCGCGTGGTCCACGGCGTCGTCAGCGGCATCAGCTTCTACGCCAACTGCCTCGGGCTCCCCAACATCGGCGGCGAGACCGTCTTCGACAAGGTCTACCAGGGCAATCCGCTCGTCAACGCGCTCGCGGTCGGCGTCCTCCGCCACGAGGACATCAAGCTCGCCAACGCCACCGGCGCCGGCAACAAGGTCGTCCTGTTCGGCGCCCGCACGGGCGGCGACGGCATCGGCGGCGCCTCGATCCTGGCATCCGACACCTTCGCCGACGGCGGCCCGACCAAGCGTCCCGCCGTGCAGGTCGGCGACCCCTTCGCCGAGAAGGTGCTCATCGAGTGCTGCCTCGAGCTCTACCAGGGTGAGCTCGTCGAGGCGATCCAGGACCTCGGCGCCGCGGGCATCTCGTGCGCCACGAGTGAGCTCGCCGCCAACGGCGGATCGGGCATGAAGGTCGACCTCGAGAAGGTGCTGCTGCGCGACCCGTCGCTCACGCCCGAGGAGATCCTCATGAGCGAGAGCCAGGAGCGCATGATGGCGATCGTCGCTCCCGAGAAGCTCGACGCCTTCCTCGCCGTCGTGCAGAAGTGGGATGTCGAGACGAGCGTCCTCGGCGAGGTCACCGGCGACGGCCGCCTGCAGATCTTCTGGCACGGCGAGCAGATCGTCGACGTCGACCCCTCGACCGTCGCAGTCGACGGCCCCGTCTACGAGCGTCCCGTCGCCTACCCGACGTGGATCGACGCGCTCCGCGACGACTCCGCCGCGCACCTCGAGCGCAGCGACGACCCGGGAGTCCTGCGCGAGCAGTTCCTGAAGCTGCTCGGCAGCCCGAACCTCGCCGACACCTCGTGGGTCACCAACCAGTACGACTACTACGTCATGGGCAACACGGCCCTCAGCTTCCCCGACGACGCCGGCATGATCCGCGTCGACGAGGAATCCGGCCTCGGCTTCGCCATCGCGACCGACTGCAACGGCCGCTACTGCCAGCTCGACCCGTACGCGGGTGCGCAGCTCGCCCTCGCCGAGGCGTACCGCAACGTCGCCGTCACCGGCGCCGAGCCCACCGCGGTCACGGACTGCCTCAACTTCGGCAGCCCCGAGAACCCTGAGGTCATGTGGCAGTTCGGGCAGGCCGTCGACGGTCTCGCCGACGCGTGCTTCGAGCTGGGCGTCCCCGTGACCGGCGGCAACGTCAGCTTCTACAACCAGACTGGCGACCAGCCCATCTTCCCGACCCCGGTGGTCGGTGTGCTGGGCATCATCGACGACGTCGCCCGCCGCATCCCCAGCGGCTGGCAGGATGCCGGCGAGAACATCTACCTCCTCGGCACGACCTCGACCGAGCTTGACGGCTCGGCGTGGGCCGACACCGTCCACAACCACCTCGGCGGCCGGCCGCCGAAGGTCGACCTGGCCGGTGAGAAGACCCTCGCGGGTCTGCTGCAGGCCGCGCGCGACGAGATGCTCGTCTCCAGCGCGCACGACCTCTCCTCCGGCGGCCTCGCGCAGGCTCTGGCCGAGGCGACGACCCGGTTCGGCGTCGGCGCCCGGGTCTGGCTGCGCGAGATCATGGAGCGCGACGGAGTGGATGCCGCGACCGCCCTCTTCAGCGAGTCGACCGGCCGCGTCATCGTGTCGGTGCCGCGCGAGGAGGACGTGAAGTTCCGCGGTCTGTGCGAGGGACGCGGGTACCCCGTCCTCCGCATCGGCGTGACCGACTCCGCACCCGAGGGTGAGCAGTCCACGCTCGAGATCCAGGACGTCTTCTCGATTGCGGTTCCCGAGCTGCGTCGAGTCGCGAAGGCGACGCTCCCCGCCGCGTTCGGACCCGTCGTCGACGAGGTTCCCGCGTGAGCGACGACCCGGAGTACGCCGAGTTCGTCGGGCGCAAGCGCGCCCGGACGAAGGTGATCGCGTGGACCGTGATCGTCTCGATGGTGCTCGTGGGCGGTGGGGCGACCGTCCTCACGCTCCTGTTCGGCTGACCCGGGTCATGGACGCCACCGCGCCTGCCCTGCCGGGTCGCGCGGTGCTGCAGCAGCGCTGGAGCGGCGCGTGCTTCCTGCACTGGCGCGTCGATCCGTCGGAGGTCGCGCCGCTGTTGCCGAA
Source organism: Microbacterium sp. NPDC080005 (assembly GCF_040702445.1). NCBI lineage: Bacteria > Bacillati > Actinomycetota > Actinomycetes > Micrococcales > Microbacteriaceae > Microbacterium > Microbacterium sp. NPDC080005. Next base: position 628,843 of record NZ_JBFBLD010000002.1, read on the forward strand.
GGGGACCGAGCCCGACGTCTTCGACGGGTCGGCCTGGGTGGGCCTCATCCCGTTCGTCCTCAGCGAGTTCCGCTTCCTCCCGCTGCCGCCGGTACCCTTCGTGGGTCGTTTCGTCGAGATCAACGTCCGTGCGTACGCGAAGGATGCCGCCGGCCGCCGCGGCGTCGTCTTCCAGACGCTCGAGGCCGAGCACCTGCTGCCGGTGCTGGGCGCCCGGGCCGTCTTCGGACTGCCGTACCGGTGGGCGAATGCCGCGGTGCGCACGGAGGGAGATGCGATCGAGTACGCGTCGCGACGTCATCCGGGGTTCGGCGATCGGGTGCGCACCCGCATCCGGGTCATCCCCGGAGCCGAGGCCGTCGACGACGACCTGAGCCGGTTCCTCACGGCGCGGTGGGGCTTCCACGAGCGGCACCTCGGACGAACGATCTGGGCCGCGAACGAGCACGAGCCGTGGCCGCTCGTGCGAGCGGAGGTCGACCGCCTCGACGACGGTCTGCTGGCGGATGCCGGTTTCCCCGGTCTCGCGGATCGCGCACCCGACTCCGTGCTCGCGATGCCGGCCGGGCACCCCGGTGTGGTCACCCGGTTCTCGGGTGCGCGGGTGGTCGGCAGCTGAGAGCGCTGTCACCCCGCGCGGCTAGCATGGCGGCATGCAGCTCTGGATCGTCGCGATCGGGGCCGCGGTGGCGGAGTTCTGGTGGGTCGCTCCCGCCGCGGTCGGCGCCGGCGCGGCCAGCGTCTTCGGGGTGCGACGCGGCCGGAGCACCCGTGCACGACGACTCGGCCTGACCGCCGCGCAGCGCGAACTCCAGCAGGCGCGCTCCGAGGCGGTGGGCGCGCGCGCCGCGGCGCGCGTCGCGCAGGCCGAGCTCGTCCGCGCCGAAGCCGAGCGTGCCGCCGGCCGTGCGCGGCCCGACGACGTGCGCACCGCGCGTCGCGCGCTCGAGACCGCTCAACGGGCCAGAGCCGCGGCGACCGCGACGATCCGCGTCGCCCGTGCCCGGGTGAGCGCCGAGCGCGCCGCCGTCCCCGCCCGCGGCACCGACCCGAAGCACCTCCCCCTCGCGCGTCTCATGGCCGCCCACGATGCGATCGCCGCACGCTGGATGGAGTACGAGACGGATGCCGCCCGCCGCCTCGCCTTCCCCGCCCTGAGTGACGTGCGCGTCCCTGCGACGGCCGAGTTCCTGCGCCTCGAGGGCGTCGCCCGCGAGCACCGCCCGGCATCCCCCGCGGCGAAGCTGACCCCCGAGCAGTTCACGACCTATCGCGCGGCCGTCGACGACGTCGGCCGTGCCTTCGCCGCCGCCGAGCAGGAGGCCTGGCGCCGTGCCGGTCACCGGCCCGCCGACGCTCCGTCCGACGCTCCCGCCGCGCCCGTGTGGACGGTCATCGCGGGTGAGGCGATCGCGCGGTCGGTCGACGGCATCACTCGTGCGGCGGAGGGCGCAGCATCCGCTCTCGACGCCTACCGGTCGCGGCGCGGCGGTCGTGACGATCGACCCCGCACGTAAGGTGTAGCGGGTGGACGGATTCTGGGCCTTCGCCGGCAACTACTGGTGGCTCGTGTTCCCGCTCTTCGGTCTCGCCTCGGCCGCAAGCGGCTCGTGGGCGTCCGCCTCGAAGCGTCGGCACAAGCAGCGCCTGGAGATCATGAAGGCGAAAGCCGAGCTCACCGCCGCTCGCGCCGCAGCCAAGCGGGGAATCGGCTCGGCCTCCGCAGCCGAGATCGAGGCGCCGTCGCAGTCGCTCGCCGATCAGCTCGACGACCTCCGCGCGGTGCACGACGAGGTCACCCACCGCTGGCTCGACTACGAGCTCGACGTCGCGAAGCTCATCGCCTTCCCGTCGATGAGCGACGGCCGCGACCCTCTCACCGCCGGCTTCCTGCGCGCCAAGAAGGTCGCCGACCGCGCGCGCCCGGCGGACGGCGTCACGCCTTCCGCCGAGCAGGTGCGGGAGTACCGCAAGGCGGTCACCGACTTCGAGGTCGCCTTCGACCTCGCCGAGCGGGAGGCACGTCGGGTGCGGGACTCCGGATTGACGGATGCCGAGCGCAAGCGGCTCGCCACGGCATCCCGCATGCTCGCCGTCGCGACCGACGAAGCCGCCACCCCCGCCGAGCGGCACCTCGCCTACCAGCGCGTGCGCGAGGAGATCGACGGCCTCATCGCCCTGTCGGACGACGCCGTCAAGGTGCTCGAGAAGAAGGTCGCGCAACCGCTGACGGAGAGGCCCTCGACCGAGCCGCCCACGGCCTGAACGACGAAGGGGACCCGGCCGCAGCCGGATCCCCAGGAGGTCACTGACGGATCAGTCGGTGACGATCGTGTCGTAGGCGTCGGGGTTCGCCTCGAGCCAGGCGTCGACCGCCTCGGCTTCCTTGCCCTCGCCGTACTCGTTGACGACCATGTCCTCGAGGGAGGCGTACTGCTCGTCGTCGAGGGCGATGCCGGCGATGTACTCCGCGGCCTCCGGGTACTCCTCGGCGAAACCGTCGGTGCCGAGGAAGTGCAGCGCCTCAGCGTCACCCATCGCGCCCTTCGGGTCCTCGAGGTCCTTCAGGCCGTACCGGTCGTTGGCCCAGAACGGCCGCCACGAGGTCACGACGATGTCGCGCTGCGCCGCCTCGGCGCTGTCGAGCTCGGTCAGCATCGCCGCCGTGGACGAGGTGACGAGCTGGTAGCCGTCGCCGAGACCGTACTCGGGGATCATCGACTCCTGCGTCTGCTTGGTCAGACCGGCGCCCGGCTCGATGCCGTAGATCTTGCCGCCGAAGCGGTCGGCGTTGTCCTTCAGGTCCTCGATGGAGTCGATGTCGACGTACTCGGGCACGGCGATCGTGAGCTTCGCGCCGCCGTAGTACTCGCCGAGGTCATCGATCTTGTCGCCGTACTGGTCCATGTAGGACTTGTGGGTGAGCTCGGGCCAGGCCGACGGGTAGATGTCGACGTCGCCCTGCGCGAGACCGGCGTACAGCGGGCCGGCCTCGGTGAGCTCCTGCATCTTGACCGTGTAGCCGATCTTCTCGAGCTGGTCCTGCAGCAGGTACGCCGTGCTGAGGCCGTCGGTCCACGACGGCAGGTAGCCGAGCGTGATCGTCCCGAGGGAGGCGTCGCCGCCGTCCGAGCCGCCGGAGCTCGATCCGCCGGCGACGTCGTTGCCCGTCGCACAGCCGGCGAGGGCGAGGGATGCCGCCGCCCCGATCGCGAGGATGCCGGTCAGGTGTCGCTTGTTCATGAATGCCTTCCGTATGTGATTGCTGGTTCCGTATCGTGCAGGTCAGGGAGGGGTCAGGCGGTTGCGGGGACCGGCTCCGGCGCGGAGGCCGGACGCGCGTCCTTGGGGCCGCGGCGGCGCGCGAGCGCGCCGAGCAGTGAGCCGCGCTGCTCCTTCAGCGCGCCGAGGGCGCCGGTGAGGCGGTCGAGGTAGACGGCGAGGATCACGACGCTGAGGCCAGCCTCGACGCCCTTCGCGATGTCGACGGTGGACATCGCCTGGACGATCTCCTTGCCGAGACCGTCGGCGCCGGCGATGCCCGCGATGACCGCCATCGACAGCGCGAGCATGATCAGCTGGTTGACGCCCGCCATGATGCTCGGCATCGCGAGCGGGAGCTGAACACCGCGGAGGATCTGTCCCGGCGTGGCTCCGAATGCATGTCCGGCTTCGACGGTCTCGCTGTCGACGCCGCGGATGCCGAGCTCGGTGAGCCGCACGCCCGGAGGCAGCGCGAAGATGACCGTCGCGACGACACCCGGAACGACGCCGATGCTGAAGAAGACGATCGCGGGGATCAGGTAGACGAACGCCGGCATGCTCTGCATGAGGTCGAGCACGGGGCGCAGGATCGCGCTGAACGTGTCGTTGCGCGCCGCCGCGATGCCGAGGGGGACGGCGATGACGACCGCGATGATCGCTGCGACGAGCACGAGCGCGAGCGTCTGCATCGAGGTCACCCACTGACCCACGCCGAGGATCAGGGCGAAGCCGATCACCGTGACGAGCGCGAAGCGCCACGAGCGCAGCAGCCAGGCGAGGGCGGCGAACAGGACGATCACGGCGACGATCGGGAGCGAGAGCAGCGCGTTCGCCAGCGCGTCGACGAACCAGCCGACGACCGCCGAGACGCCCGACAGCAACCACCCGAGGGTGTCGCGGATCCAGGCGACGCCGGTCTCGGCCCACTCGCCGAGGGGGATGCGGAAGTCACCCATCAGCGCACCTCCTCCTTCTCGGATGCCGGAGCTCCGACGGCGAGCGCCTCGTCGATCTCGGCGCCCGGCACCGGGTCGAGGATGACGGGGATCTCGGTCGTCTCGGTCGTCGACGGGCCGAGGGCGGTGAGCAGCGTGATGCGCGGGATGACGCCGACGAGGCGACCCTCGGCATCCGTCACCGCCAGCGGCAGCGGCGACTCTGCAGCGGGGACGAACAGATCCATCAGGACGTCGTCCTGATGGACGGCCTGCGGCACCGGCCGGAGCAGCGCGGAGATCGTCGTCTCGCCGCGTCGCACGAGCTTGAGCGCGTCGCGGTCGGTGAGCATGCCCAGGAGCTTCCGGCTGCGGTCGGTGACGTAGACAGCGGCCATCCGGGCGTCGCGCATGGTGCGCAGCGCCGTTCGCGGACCTGCCGCCTCGGTCACTGAGACCGAGCCGGGGCGCTCCATGACGTTGGCGGCGGTCAGGACGCGGGCCCGGTCGACGTCCTGCACGAACTGCTCGACATAGTCGTTGGCGGGGTCGGTGAGGATGTCCTCGGGCGTGCCGATCTGCACGATGCGGCCGTCGCGCATGACGGCGATGCGGTCGCCGAGGAACATCGCCTCGTTCAGATCGTGCGTGATGAAGACGATCGTCTTCTGCAGGGTCTGCTGCAGTTCGAGCAGCTGCTCCTGCATCTCGCGGCGGATGAGCGGGTCGAGCGCGCTGAACGCCTCGTCCATCAGCAGGATGTCGGTGTCGGCGGCGAGCGCGCGGGCGATCCCGACGCGCTGCTGCATACCGCCCGACAGAGCGGACGGCAGCTTGTCGCCCCAACCCTCGAGGCCGACGAGGGCGAGGATCTCCTCCGCCTTCGCGAGGCGCTCGGCCTTGCCGACGCCCTGCAGCTCGAGCGGGTAGGCCACGTTGGCCGCGACCGTGCGGTGCGGCAGCAGGGCGAAGTGCTGGAACACCATCGCGATGCGCTCGCGACGGATGCCGCGGAGCTTCGCCGCCGGGATGCCGGTGATCGGCTCGCCGTGGACGAGCACCTCACCGTCGGTCGCGTCGTGCAGCCCGTTGAGCATGCGGATGATGGTGGACTTGCCCGAGCCCGACAGGCCCATGATCACGAAGATCTCACCCTTCTCGACGCGGAAGCTCGCGTCGATCACGGCAGCGGTACCCGCATCGCGGACGGCGTCCCGGCGTTCTCCCGCCTGCAGGCGCTTGACGGCCTGGGCGGGAGATCTTCCGAAGACTTTGAACAGGTTCTTCGCTTCGACAGCGGCAGTTGTCACGTGCTTCCCTCGGCGGGCGCGCACGCGTCCGCATAGGTAGCGCCCGGGTGGCGGTCACCGGCATCCGCACGAGCGAAAACGTCACTCGAGTGCAGCGCTCCGACGACGAACATCGGGCTCGTCATCCAGACCGCCGACCATACGCCCGCTCGTCGTCGACACCTCAGGATGTCGGTTCGAAGGGGCGCGGACTGGTCGTCGAGGGCGCGAGGCCCTTCTTCGACGGTAACGAAGATGGTTGATCGGGATCAAATCGATCCATCAGGTTGCATGAACATTCGGCGGTGGGTATCACGCGCGCGCCAGGGGCGATCATCTCGGCCCGATCGGCGAGAATCGGAGAGGCCGGGAAAAGGGAGCAGCATGAGCGATTTCGCACGACGCGTGGACGCGACGACCATCGAGCAGCTGCGAGCGACGGGGGCGACCAAGTGGTCCGCCGACGACGGGACGCTGGGCGCGTTCGTGGCGGAGATGGACTTCGGGATCGATCGGAAGATCACCGAGGCCCTCCATCGCGCGGTCGACGACGGCGCGTTCGGCTACATGCCGCGCGGGATCAGCGCCGACCTGTCCGAGGCGACGACCGAGTTCGTCGCCCGCCGGTACGGGTGGCAGGTGGCGGCATCCGACGTCCAACCGGTCCCCGACGTCATCATGGGTCTCGAGCTCGCCATGGAGCACTGCTCCGCGCCGGGCTCGAAGATCATCGTCCCGACACCGTCGTACATGCCGTTCCTCTTCGTGCCGCCGATGCGCGGGCGCGAGGTGATCGAGGTGCCGCTCGCCGTCCGCGACGGCCGCTACGAGTTCGACCTCGACGCCCTCCAGCGCGCCTTCGACGACGGGGGCAACCTCCTCCTGCTCTGCAACCCCTACAACCCGGTGGGGCGCGTGTTCTCGCGGGACGAGCTCCTCGCCATCTCCGAGGTCGTCGAGCGCAACGGCGGCCGCGTCTTCTCCGACGAGATCTGGGCCCCGCTCGTCTACAGCGGCGCGACCCACATCCCCTACGCGACGGTCTCGCCCGCCGCGGCGCAGCACACGATCACGGCGATGAGCGCGTCGAAGGCGTGGAACCTCCCTGGCCTCAAGTGCGCCCAGCTCGTGCTCACGAGCGACGCGGATCGCGAGACCTGGGAACGGCTCGGTCCCTTCGCCGGCCACGGCACGAGCAACCTCGGGGCCATCGCCAACGCGACCGCGTACCGTGACGGCGACCCGTGGCTCGCCGATCTCGTGCCCTACCTCGAGCAGAGCCGCGACACCCTCCTCGACCTGGTCGCCGAAGAGCTGCCCGGCGTATGGATGCCCGAGCCCGAGGGGACGTACGTCGGCTGGCTCGATTTCCGCACCGTCGGGCTCGGCGACCGCCCGGCGGACTTCTTCACCCGCGAGGCGGGAGTGACCCTCACCGAGGGCTCGATGTGCGGGATCGCCGGAACGGGCTTCACCCGCCTCATCTTCGCGACGCCGAGGCCGATCCTCGAGCAGATCGTGCGCCGCCTCGGGCAGGCCGTCCGGTCCGCCTGAGTCCCACCCACCCTTCGCCGCGCACGAGAGTCTTGACACCTTCTTGGTTCCATGGTTACCTACTCATGTAACTAACCAACGAACATCGCGGAGTCGGAATGGTCGATGAAGGACGCCCGCTCTTCCAGCAGATCGCGGAGAGCATCGAGGACTCGATCATCGACGGCAGCCTGTCCGAACAGGACCAGGCACCGTCGACGAACGAGCTCGCCGCCTTCCATCGCATCAACCCGGCCACCGCAGCGAAGGGGATCACGATGCTGACGGACAAGGGAGTGCTGGTCAAGCGACGCGGCATCGGCATGTTCGTCGCCGACGGCGCGCGCGACCTCCTGCTCACTGAACGCCGCGCGGCCTTCGCCGATCGCTACCTCGATCCCCTGATCACCGAGGCCCGCAAGCTCGGCCTCGGCCCCGACGACCTCGCGCGCCTGCTGGCGGAGCGCGCCACCGCATCCGGAACGAAAGGAACCGCACGATGACCGCCGTCATCGAGGTGAAGAACCTCACCAAGCGCTACCGTGACACCACCGCTGTGGACGACGTCTCGTTCACCATCGAGCGCGACTCGATCTACGGGCTGCTCGGCCGCAACGGCGCCGGCAAGACCACCGTCATGTCGATCCTCACGGCGCAGAACTTCCCGACCGCGGGCGAGGTCCACGTGTTCGGCGAATCGCCCTACGAGAACCCCGCCGTGCTCAGCCGCATGTGCTTCGTGCGAGAGAGCCAGAAGTACCCCGACGACGCGACGCCGCTGCACGCCTTCCGCATCGCACGCCTGTTCTACCCGCGCTGGGACCAGGCCCTCGCCGACACGCTCATCGCGGAGTTCCGACTGCCCGTGAAGACGCGGATCAAGAAGCTCTCCCGCGGTCAGCTCTCCGCCGTCGGCGTCATCATCGGCATCGCCGCGCGGGCCGAGGTCACCTTCTTCGACGAGCCGTACCTGGGCCTGGATGCCGTGGCCCGCCAGATCTTTTACGACCGGCTCCTCGAGGACTACGCGGAGCATCCGCGCACCATCATCCTGTCGAGCCACCTGATCGACGAGGTGTCGAACCTGCTCGAGAAGGTCATCGTGATCGATGCCGGCCGCATCGTCATGGACGAGGACACCGAGTCCGTCCGCGGGCGGGCCGCGACGATCGTCGGCGAGTCGACGGCCGTCGAGGCGTTCGTCGCCGGCCGCGAGGTCATCCACCGCGAGAGCCTCGGCCGCGTGACCAGCGCGACCATGATCGGCGAACTGAGCCGAGAAGACCGTGCCGAGATCGCGGCATCCGGTCTCGACGTCACTCCCGTCTCCCTGCAGCAGCTCATCGTTCGGCAGACGCAGAGCGCCGCCACCACCGACGAAGGAGCACTCCGATGAACCGCACCGTCAACGTCGTGCGCATGCAGCTGGTCAACCGCGCCACCTATGTCTGGGTGCCGTTGATCGTGCTGGGCGGCACGCTCGTGATCACGCTCGCCATCTTCGGTCTCATCGCGAGCAACGGGGTCGACGCGGAGATGTTCGGCGGCGGCGCCCAGGCACCCCTGTGGTACTTCGGCGTCGTCGGTGTGCAGGCGCTGACCCTGACCTTTCCGTTCTCGCAGGCGATGAGCGTGACGCGGCGCGAGTTCTACGTCGGCACCCTCCTGACGGCCGCGCTGACCGCTGTCGTCCTGGCCGCGCTGTTCATCGTGGGCGGACTCATCGAGCAGGCGACCGGCGGGTGGGGAATCGGCGGGTACATGTTCTACCTGCCGTGGGTGTGGTCGCAGGGGCCGGTCGTCGCAGGACTGTTCTTCTTCATCCTCGCGATGCTGTTCTTCGTGGTCGGATTCTGCGGCGCGACCGTCTACAAGCGCTGGGGCAACCTGGTGCTCACGATCGTCCTCGTCTCGCTGGGCTTCGTCCTCATCGGCGCCATGTGGCTGATCGGGCAGCTGCGGGCATGGGGCGACGTGTTCGGATTCTTCGGGTCGCTGACCCCCATCGCACTGACCGGCGTCATGGTCCTGGTCGGCGCGCTCCTCGCCGCTCTGTCGTACGGGATGCTGCGCCGCGCGATCGCCTGAGCAGAGACCGGCCACCGGCGCGGCCGGGGATCGTATCGACGGTCCCCGGCCGCGCTACGATGCGGATCACCGACCCGACGCTGGGAGCACCATGGCACGTCTGAGCCCCGATCCGACCAACGATCTCGACGCCGTCCGGGTGGCCGTCGCGGAAGAACTGGGCGGAGCGGACGCGGAGTTCACGGCGCGACTCGACGAGGCGCTTCCCGTCCTGCACGACCTGTTCCTCCAGCTCTACGGCGAGCGCGAGGACGGCCGGGAGTCGCTGGCAGCCGTGGTCGCGTCGGCGGCTGCGAGCTGGCGTGACCGACCCGCCGATCTGAAGGCGCTCGATCGACGGCGGATCGCAGACCCGGGGTGGTACCTGTCGGAGAGGATGCTCGGCGGCGTCTGCTACGTCGACCGGTACGCGGGGTCGCTGCGCGGCATCCGGGATCGCATCCCCTACTTCCAGGAACTGGGGCTCACCTACCTTCACCTCATGCCGCTGTTCGCCTCACCCGAAGGGAACAACGACGGCGGGTACGCGGTGTCGAGCTACCGGGCCGTCGACGAGGAGCTCGGCACGATGGCGGACCTCGCGGAGCTCGCAGCCGACCTGCGCGAGGCCGGGATCTCGCTCGTCGTCGACTTCATCTTCAACCACACGAGCAACGAGCACGAGTGGGCGCGGAAAGCGGTCGCGGGCGTCCCCGGGTACGAGGACTTCTACCTGATCTTCCCCGACCGGACGATGCCCGATCGGTACGAAGAGACCGTCCGCGAGATCTTCCCCGACGACCACCCCGGCGCGTTCGTGCAGCTGCCCGACGGACGCTGGATCTGGGCGACGTTCTACCACTTCCAGTGGGACCTCAACTATGCGAACCCCGCGGTGTTCCGCGCCATGGCGGGCGAGATGCTGTTCCTCGCCAACCAGGGTGTGGAGGTGCTGCGGATGGACGCCGTCGCCTTCATCTGGAAGCGGCTCGGCACGACGTGCGAGTCGCTGCCCGAGGCGCACCTGCTGCTGCGCGCCTTCAACCAGGTGCTGTCGCTCGGTGCGCCGTCGGTGTTGTTCAAGTCCGAGGCGATCGTGCACCCCGACGAGGTCATCAGCTACATCTCGACCGAGGAGTGCCAGCTCTCGTACAACCCGCTGCAGATGGCGCTCGGGTGGGAGGCGCTCGCGACCCGCGACGGCCGCCTGCTGCAGAAGGCTCTCGACGAGCGGCATGCCCTGCCCGCGGGGACAGCCTGGGTCAACTACGTGCGCAGTCACGACGACATCGGCTGGACCTTCGCCGACGAGGATGCCGCGACCCTCGGGATCGACGGCTACTCCCACCGCCGGTTCCTCAACGACTTCTACGTCGGCCGGTTCCCCGGCACCTTCTCGCGCGGGGTGCCGTTCCAGGAGAACCCGAAGACCGGCGACGCCCGCGTCACCGGGACGACCGCCTCGCTGGCCGGGGTCGAGGCGGGTGACCCGGGCGGCGAGGACCGCGTGATCCTCGCCCACGCGCTCGCGCTGTCGACCGGCGGCATCCCCCTGCTCTACCTCGGTGACGAACTCGGCCAGCTCAACGACTACAGCTACCGGGACGACCCGGCGCACGCGGACGACAGTCGGTGGGTGCACCGCCCCGCCGCCGATCCGGCCGCCTTCGCGGCGCGGCACGACCCGTCGACGGTCGCGGGCCGCATCCACTCACGCCTGACAGCGCTGATCGAGGCGCGTCGGCGGACGCCGGAGTTTGCCGACATCCCGCTGACGCCGTTCCACACCCCGCATCTGTCTGTCGTCGGTTTCCAGCGCATCGGTGGGGGCGTCGTGCTCGTGCTCGCGAACGTCGGCGACGACGCGGTGACGATCGACGCGCAGACGCTGTCGGGGTTCCGCGCCGACGCCACCGACGTCGTCACCGGCGATGGCGTCGACCTGTCGGGCGGGCTCGAGCTGCCGGCGCACGGGTTCCGTTGGCTGCGGGTGCGGCCGGTCTGACGCCGCCTGTCATGGGATGCAACGGATGCCGCGCGCCGCGCCGCGGCATCCGTCGCTGCGTCGGCGTGTCGCCGCGGATCCATTGCATCCGCTGACGGGACGTCAGACCGTGCGCACCGTCCCGCCGTCGACGACGTACTCGGCGCCGAGGATGGCGGACGCCCGGTCCGACACGAGGTATCCGATGAGGTCCGCCACCTCCTCGACCTCGGCGAAGCGTCCGAGCGGGACGCCCCCGAGCGAATCCATGACCCGCTGCTTCGCCTCGTCCCGCGTGATCCCGTTCGCCTCGGCGATGCGGTCCGCGAAGACCTCGTACCCCGCGGTGCGGATGCCGCCGGGGCTGACCGCGTTCACCCGCACACCCCGGGGGCCGACCTCGTTCGCGAGGCCCTTGCTGTAGGTCCGCAGCGCCGCCTTCGCGGCGGCGTAGGGCAGGGTCGCCTCGTGAAGCGGCTGCTCACGCTGGATCGACGTCACGTGCACGACGACTCCTGAACCCTTCTCGAGCATCGCCGGGATCAGCGCGCGGTCGATCCGCACGGCGCCCAGCAGGTTCAGCTGGAGCTCGGCGATCCACTGCGCGTCATCCGCGGCGGCGAAACCGCCGGGAGGCGTCGAGGACCCGCCGACGACGTGCACGATGATCTCGGCACCTCCGGCCTCGGTCAGGGCCGCGGCCACCCGGTCGGTGCCGTCGGCCGTTGTGGTGTCGGCGGCGACGAACCGGTCGGGGTGGGCATACTCCTCCGGCATCGACCGTGCCGTGACGTAGACATCGGCACCGAGTTCGCGCAGTCTCGCGGCGACGGCTGCGCCGGTACCCTTCGTGCCGCCGGTGACCAGTGCGCGGCGCCCGTCGAGGCGTTCGCGATCCGTGTTCGACATGCGTCTTCCCATCTCTCGTTCTTTCATGTCCTGCAGGACAGTAACATAACTACTGTCCTGTGAGACATGAATTCGAGAGACAGGTCAGTCCCGGGCGGGCAGCAGGCCTCGCTCCAGCATCCGCTCCGCCGATGCGATCGCATCGGTGACGAAACGGGCGGTGAGCGCCGTGTACTCGCGGACGTCCTCGTGGGACCACCCCTCGAGGACCTCCGCGATCATGCGGTCTCCGAGGGCGTAGACACCGTGCGCGGCCGCCTCGCCGGCCTCGGTCAGGGTGATCAGGGTCGCCCGACCGTCGGCGGGGTCCGTCGACCGGGTGACCCAGCCGGCAGCCTCGAGTCGGCGGATGATCTTGCTCACGTGCGACGCCCCGGTGCCGAGCACCTCGGACAGCGCGGTCGGGCGCATCGGCCCCCAGGCCAGGAGGTGCCGCAGCGTCGCGTGCGACTGCTGATCGATGCTCTCCCCTGTCTGGGCGAGCACCTTGCCCTGGAAAGCGGGCGAGTCCCACAGCAGGATCAGCGCGCTGAGGTTCGCCAGCAGATCGGAGCGGTACGGGAAGTCATCGGCCGTGCGGGGCCGGCGTGAGTCCGGGTCGGGTGTCTGTGCCACGCCAGAACTCTAGCGGCGCGGAGGGGAATTTATTGTCCCGAGCGACAGTTCTTGGTATTACTGTCCTGTGGGACGGTAATTCACACACAGACCACGAGGCGACTCGTGGATGAAGGGATGGACATCATGAGCAAGACACTCCAGATGCAGGAACTGCCCACCGCGGCGCGGGGGTTCGTGGACGCCTGGCAGGCGCACGACGCGGGCGGGGTGAAGGCGCTGTTCACCGAGGATGCGGTGGTGTCGGACGAAGGCCGCACGCACCGCGGGCGGGCGGAGATCGACACCTGGGTCGACGAGACGATCGACCTCTTCACGACGACCGTCACGTTCCTCGGCGCCCGTGAGGTCGACGACATGGTCGGCGCGTCGTACCGGCTCCAAGGGGACTTCCCCGGCGGCGTGGTGGCGCTCGAGTATCAGTTCTGGACCGACGACAGCGGCCGGATCACCAAGCTCGACTTCGCCGACACCGCGTTCTGACGGCGCCGATGCGTCACGGGATGCAACGGATGCCGCGCGCCTCGCCGCGGCATCCGCTGCACCGTCGGCGTGCCGCCGCACATCCATCGCATCCGCGAACGCCTGCGGAGCACAGACCGGGCTCAGCGCTCCTCGGCGGCCTCGGTGTGGTGACGGATGACCTCGGCCACGACGAAGTTGAACCATTTCTCGGCGAACTCGGGGTCGAGGTCCGCCTCGAGAGCGAGACGACGCAGGCGCGCGGTCTGCTGCTCCTCGCGCGACGGGTCGGATGCCGGCATCCCGTGCTCCGCCTTGAGGACGCCCACCTGCTTCGTGCAGCGGAATCGCTCGGCGAGCATGAAGACGAGGGCCGCATCGATGTTGTCGATGCTGGATCGCAGGATCTGCAGCTGGGCGTTCGGGTCGGTCATGATTCCTCCGGCGTCGAGCGTATCGCGACGGGCGCGGCCGCTCAGCCGTGCAGGAAGTCCTTGCGCGCCGGCACGGGCTCGGGCGCGAGCCACACCTTCACGACCACCCCGACCTCGGACGGCGCGGTCTCGGGCAGCGTGACCCGGAGCGCATCGACGCCCTGCGACCACTCGACGGCACCGGCGCCGAGCACGGTCAGCTCGGCGATCCGGCGGCCCAGCAGCCCGCTCCCGCGACCCCACGAGCGGATCGTCGCCATGCCGTCCTCCGGCCACCGCAGCACGACCGCGTAGACGTAGTCGCCCGTGACGTCGATGCGCGTCGTGAAGCGCACGTCCTCCGACGTGAACGGGGCGAAGCCGTCGTCGATCATCGACCCCGCGACCACCTCGGTCGGCCCCTCGCCGGGAATCAGCCACGGACGCGAGCCGAAGATCGCCTCACCGTTGACCGTCAGCCAGTCGCCGATGCCCTCGAGCAGCGCCCGCTCGGGTTCGGCGATCGTCCCGTCGGCCTTCGGGCCGATGTTCAGCAGCAGGTTGCCGTTCTTCGCCACGACGTCCACGAGCTCCCCGACGAGGTCGTCGAGGGTCTTGTAGTCGTGGTCCTCGATCCAGCCCCACGACGTCTTGCCGACCGACGTGTCGTTCTGCCAGACGTCGGGACGGATGCCGCTCATCGCGCCGCGTTCGATGTCGTAGACGGCGCTGCCCTCGGCGAACGCGGTCCACTTGTAGTTGATGACGACGCCACGGCCCCACTCCTGGCCGCGGTTGTAGTAGTACGCCGCAAGCTGCCGGATGTACGGCTCGAACGCGGGCTGCTCGAGCCACCAGTCGAACCACAGCACCTGCGGCCGATACCGGTCGATGATCTCGACCGTCCGCAGCAGCCAGTCCTCCAGGAACAGCTCGTTCGGGGCGGTCTCCTCGCGCTGGGCGGGACCGTAGAAGTCGGAGAACCGCGCGTCGCGGACGTCGGAGTCGAACCGCATCCCCCCGTTCATGAAGAACCAGTGCTCCGCCCGGTGCGAGGACGCCCCGCGCACCATCCACGTGTCGTCGACGGCCGTCATCAGGTCGCCGAACACGTCGCGGCGGGGGCCCATCTGCGTCGCACTCCACCGCGAACGCGCCGTGTCATACATCGTGAAGCCGTCATGGTGCTCCGCCACGGGCACGACGAACTGGGCGCCCGCGCGGCGGAACAGCTCTGCCCACTCGGCGGGGTCGTAGCGCTCCATCGTGAACGACGGGATGAAGTCCTTGTACCCGAACTCGTCGTGCGGGCCGTAGGTCTCGCGGTGGTGCGCGAAGGCGCCGTCGGCTTCGAGGTACATCGTGCGCGAGTACCACTCGCCCTGGGCGGGCACAGACGGGATGCCCCAGTGGATGAAGATCCCGAACTTCGCGTCGCGGTACCAGAGCGGCGGTTCGTACGCGCCGAGCGACTCCCACGTCGCCGAGTACGGGCCCGCGTCGACGACCGCCTGGACGGCGGCGAGGGCGGCGGCGTTGTCGCTCACATCGACGCGCGGAGGGAGGGATGCCGGGTCGAGCGGCTCGAGGGGGGATGCGGCCATTCCCCGATCCTTCCGCCCTCGCTCCGCGGAATGCAACGTTTACCGCGAAGGTGTCAGATGTCGACGCGGCGCCCGAAGCGGCGTTCCCCGCGCGGCCGCGGCGAGCAGGTCGCCGCCGTCCGCAGTCGGACGATCTCGTGCGGCTGCAGCCCTGCCGCCTCGCCGAACTGCTCGACCGAGACGAACCCGCCCTGCGTGGTGCGCGCCCGCACAGCACGGCGGGCCTTGGTCCGGTTCATCCCGGGCAGCTCCGCGATCTCGTCCGCCGACGCCGTCTGCACGTCGACGGGCTCGGCCGGCTCGCTCGTCTGCAGCAGATCGGCCGACGTCGCACCGACGGCGTCCGCGAGCCGGTTCTGCTGCGGCTGCGGCGCGGGCTTCGACGCTCGCTTCGAGCCTCGACGGCTGCGGCGGGACGGACGAGCGGATGCCGCCACGGGTTCCTCCGCTCGGCGCCACGCGGCGGGGCGGGCCTTGCTCGTCCGAGCGACGCGTCGCTCCCACAGGGTCCGCAGCCAGGCCGGGTTGAGCGCGAGGGCGACCACGATCCCGGCGAGGTGGACGACCGCGCCCACGACGGCACTGAACCCGCCCCACAGCTCGATCGCAACCGTGAACCCGAGCGCGCCGCTCGCGATGCCGGCGATGAATGCCGCCCGCCGCCGCGAGACGGCGCCGACGATGAGGAAGCCGATCCATGCGAATCCAGGTCCGAAGAACACCGGCACGAGCCACGAGCTGACGCCGAGCATCCACCCCCAGGTCGGCACCGCCTCGCGCGGCGATGTGCTCACGCCTGGTCCCGGACGTGCAGCACCATCGTGACCGTATCATCCTCGTCGCGGGTCTCGGAGACCAACTCGAACCCGGCCTGGTCGGCGCGGGCGCGGATGCGCTCGGCGACGGCCTGCTGCACGTGCCGTGCGTAGGCGGCATCCAATCGGGTCATGAGGTCGGCCGCCTCGGCCTCGGACACCTCATGCCCGTCGAGGCGCGACAGGTGGGCACCCCACACGTCGTCCTCGGTGCGCGACATCACGAGCTCGAGCCCGTCGACCGTCGCACTCAGCTCGCCGTCCACGAGCGATGCGTCGGTCGCGCCCAGGTCGCCGAGGGCCGCGGCGAGGAGGTTCGCGTCCTTCATCCGCGTCTGCACCGCGATCGGGACGGCTTCGGGCCGCGCCCCCGGCTCGGTCGTCGCGTCCTTGCTCTGCGCGACCGCACCGATCACACCGGTGCCGCCGAGGGCGGCCGCTGCGGCGAGCGCCGCGGGGACGAGGATCAGCGAGATGCTCATCGGGAGGGTTCCTTCCTGAGGGATGC
This sequence comes from Microbacterium sp. NPDC080005, assembly GCF_040702445.1. Lineage (NCBI taxonomy): Bacteria > Bacillati > Actinomycetota > Actinomycetes > Micrococcales > Microbacteriaceae > Microbacterium > Microbacterium sp. NPDC080005. The sequence goes on from NZ_JBFBLD010000002.1 coordinate 645,241, forward strand.
GGCGCGGTCTCCGCGCACGCCCAGATCGTCCAGCAGCGCGGCGAGCGCCGCATCCGTCGCCCAGCCGTTCACCGCGACGGAGCCGTCGGCTCCGATGCGCACCTCGAGGGCGTCCCCACCGCCGTCGCGGGCGATCCGCTCGACCTCGACCGCGTACCGCGGAGTGAGGGCGCGGATCGACTGGTTGCGCGACCCGATCCACGGCCGGCGCGTGTCGGGCGAGTCGGCGAGATACGGACCGTCGCAGAGCAGATCGGTCGCGGCGAGCAGTCGAGCGATGTCAGGGCGATCCCGACCCCACTCCCGCAGCCGCTCGAGGGTGTAGCCCGAGAACGCCATCACACCGAGGCCGGCGAGGCGGAAGGCCTCGGCCACGACGGCGAGCGCAGCGGCCTGATCGAAGGGCTCGCCGCCGAGGAGGGTGATCCCCTCCGCGCCGGCGGACACGGCGGCATCGACCCACTCCGCAGCGAGCGCGGCCGGGTCGTCCAGCTGCGCGCCGCGGGTCGCCCAGAGGTGCGGGTTGAAGCACCCCGGGCAGTGCACGGCGCAGCCCTGCACCCAGACCGCGGCGCGAACGCCCGGGCCCTCCGCCGCGGTCGCGGGAACGAACCGCGACCACCGCAGGAACTCGGCACCCGTCGGGGGCGGCGCCGTGCCGAGGAGGCTCCGCTCCCCGCCCACGCCCCGAGATTCCGCGACGATCATCGTCCCCGGTCCTCCTGCCGCAGCTCGTCCTCGGCCGTCGCGGCGACCCGGGTGTAGTCCGCCGTGAACTGCGACGAGGCCGTCTCGGCGTCGAGCAGCGCCTCGAGCTGCTCGATGTAGTCGAGGCACTCCGGGCCGGTCATGCCGAACGTCTCTGCGGCGACGGACCCGTCCGCCTTCAGCTGCACCACGAGCTTCTTCATGCCGACTCCCCTCAGTAATCCACAGTCCGACCACCGCGACGCGATGACAGGATGCCGTCAGCCTCGTCGCCCGCGGGGGTGTCGTGCGCGTCGAGGTCTTCTGCCCCGGTCGCGCGCACGGCGCGCTGGGCAGCCCATGCACGGATGCGCTGGACCTCCTCGGCCTGCGTGACCGCGAGCGGGATCATCGACGCGACCACTCGCGTGACGATGTCGGCGGTGATGGTCTTGCGGCCACCGAACCCCTCATAGAGCGCGGCCACGACGGCCTGCTCGATCTCGGCACCGGAGTGGTTCTCGCTCGCGGCGACCAGCGACGAGACCGCACCGCGGTCCTGGGCGACCGCGGTGAGCCCGTTCGCAGGCGTCGCGTGCGCCGCGAGCTGCAGCGACCAGATCGCCTCACGCTCGACGGCCGTGGGCAGATCGACGAAGAAGATCTCGTCGAAGCGACCCTTGCGCATGAACTCGGGCGGCAGGGCGTCGATGTTGTTCGCCGTCGCGACGACGAAGACGGGATGGCGCTTCTCCTGCATCCACGTGAGGAACGTTCCGAACACGCGCGCCGTCGTGCCCGAGTCGCCCTGGCCGGTCGTGTTCGAGAAGCCCTTCTCGATCTCGTCGACCCACAGGATGCAGGGCGCCACCGCCTCGGCGGTCGCGATCGCGGTGCGCAGGTTCTGCTCGCTCGACCCGACCAGCCCGGAGAAGATGCGCCCGATGTCGAGGCGCAGCAGCGGCAGCCCCCACGACGCCGCCGTCGCCTTGGCGGTGAGCGACTTGCCGCAGCCGGGCACACCCGTGATGAGCACCCCCTTGGGAGCCGGCAGGCCGTACTCGTGGGCGCTCGGCAACCACGAGCCGTTCCGGCGCTCGAGCCACCGCTTGAGATTGTTGAGCCCGCCGACGTCGTCGAGGTCGATGTCGGCGGTGACGAATTCGAGCACGCCGGATTTGCGCACCACCTGACGCTTCTCGTCGAGCACGATGCCGATGTCGTCGGCCGTGAGCCGTCCGTCGTTGACCATCGCGCGCGCGAAAGCGTTCTCGGCCTCGGCCATTGTCAGCCCGAGCGCCGCCTGCACGAGCGCCTCGCGGGCCGCGTCGTCGGCGGCGACCCTGATCTCGCCGGCGTTGTTGTCGATCATCGTGTCGAGCAGGTCGCGGATCTCCGCGGCGGTCGGCAGGGGGAAGTCGAACAGGTGCGTCAACTCGTCGAGCTCGGGCGGGATCACCCGCACGGGTGCGGTGACGACGAGGGTGCGCGAGACATCGCCGTGCCGGAACTCGAGCGCGGTCTCGCGGACGGTGCGGACGATGGCGGGGTCGCCCTGCCGGTGCTCGCCGCCGAAGTAGGCGTGCAGGTCGCAGAAGATGAACACGCTCGGGTCGGTGACCCCGGCGGCGTGCTGCAGCGCCCGCGCCGGGTTCGTCGTGTTCGAGATGCTCTTGCCGTCCGGGCCGATGAGCCCGAGCGCCGAGGTCCAGGTCCATACCGCGCGGCGGTTGCGCTGCGCGTGGGCGGCATCGGTGATCGCGGCCACGGCACGCACCTCCTCACCGGTCTCGAGGTACAGCAGCGGCAGGCGCGCCTTGAAGGCGGCGTCCAGCGTGGCGTCGAAGGTCACGTCCGTTCCCTTTCCTGTCGTGATCATGATGTTCCGGATGCCGGTTCGTCCAGCGTGATGGTCCATCGCCCGGCGCCCTCGTCCGCGTCGACCCGGAAGATCACGCGCCCCTCCGCCGGCCAGGATTCCCGGATGTCGACACCGTCGACGGCGCGGACGAGGTCGATCGCCTCGCCGGGGAAGGCGGCGTCGACCGTGAAGAAGCCGTCACCGTCGAAGACGAAACGCGCGCTCAGCGCGTCGCCGTCGTAGGACAGCAGCGCCGGGCCCTCTCCGGTCGCGGTGCCGTCCTCGATGGGTGTCGGCGTCTCACGGCTGACCGTCGCCCGCCAGTCGGTCAGGCGGGGCGCGAACCACATGCGACCGTCCGTCCCGGCGGAGACGACGGTGACCTTTCGACTGCCGCTCACGAGTCCGAGGTAGTCGGGTCGGTCGTCGTCGAGACCGACTGTGGCATCGGGCTGCTGGTAGATGCTCAGGTAGTCGTCCGCGCCCTCGGTCAGCGGGCCGACCACCCAGACGTCGTCGCCCGCCGGAAGGTCGAGGAAGCCGCTCGCGGCGGTGCCGATCAGCTCGTCCCCCTGGAGCCGCACCTCCTGGGCGTCGGGGTCGTCCCAGGGCTCGTTCTCGTACCGGTTCGGGTCGGTGAACACGAGATCGCCGGTGCGCGGGTTGATCCCGACGACCGGCAGCAGGACGAAGGCGAGCACGACCGCGACGGCCGATCCCGCCAGCCAGGTGACCGTCGAGAAGCGACGGATCCGGGCATCCGCCGTGGTCACGGTGTCGCCTCTGGTGTCGGTGTCGGTGAGGACGTCGGTGTCGGCGTCGGCGAGGACGGCGGGAACTCGAGACGCCAGCCGGCGTCCTCCCATGCCTCGACGGAGAAGACGACGAGAGGCGCGTCGGGCCAGGCGATCGACTGGTCGAGGGGCGCGTCGCCGTCGAAGGCGTACTCGCTGCCGTGCGGCGTGACGACCTGGATGGAGACGTTGCCCTCGCCGCGTGCGCTGAGCCGCGCGGTCGACGCCTCGCCCGCGTGGGTGAAGACCGCGGACTCGAAGCCTGATGCGACGTCGTTCACCCAGCCGAGACCGCCGAACGTCACGCGCCCGCGCCAGGTCTCGTCGCTGAGGCCGTCGACCCACAGCTCGACGTCCGGCTGCTCCACCAGCACGATGACCCGATCGTCGGCCAGGGAGAAGAATCGTGGCGGCTCACCGTACTCGCCCTCCGTCACGATGCGTCCGCCGGGACCGGTGACCCGCACGCTGCCGATGTACGTCGCATCCTCGGGGGTCAGGACGACGGGGGTGTCGACATCGAGACCGGAGAGGCGGATGACCGCCCCGTCCGGCCCCTCGTAGACTCCCCCGCCGAGATCGTCCGCGACGATCGGGTCCGGACTCGTCCAGGGCTCCAGCGCGTAGTCCGCGTCGGCACCGACGGGGCCCGGGTCGAAGCCGCCTTCGTCCGCGTAGACGAGCGCGACGATTCCCGCCACGACCAGGCCCGCGATCCAGACGAAGGCGGTGAATCCACCCAGCCGCGCGATCGCCGTCCGGCTCGCGCCCGTCTGACCGCCCGCGCTCATGTTCCCCCTCCGCCCCGACACGTTACCGGGGACGCTGGTCAGGCGGAGAAGGGTAGGAGCGCCGTCGGCGACGGTGCTATTGTCCGGTGCCGGACCCGCCCCGGGACCCCGGTGCGTCCGTCGATCGCCAGCGAGACGACCTCGTCGGCCCGCTGCCCCGCGACCAGCAGGGTGTCCCGCGCCACGACGTGATGGCGCGGCCACGATGTGCCGGATTCGGCGAGCGCGACCGGCTGCAGCGTCTCGCCGCCACCGCGCACCTTGACGGTCGCGATCGTGTCACTGCCCCGGAGGCCCGCATACAGGTGCACGCCGTCTGAGGACATCGCGAGCTCGGCCCCCATGTCACCCGGGAAGGCACCCAGCTGCGCTCCGCCGACGAGGCGCCACTCCCCCTGGGCGTCCGGAGCGAGCGCGAACACCTCACCGGAGTACTCCGTCACGACGTACAGGTGGCCGCTCGGGTGAACACGCAGGTGTCGCGGTCCGGTGCCCGTCGGCAGGACGAGACGCTGCGCCTCGCGGCCGCCGCGCCAGAACCGGACGAGGTCGAGACCGAGATCCGAGGTCGCGATGACGCCTCCCGGCAGCGACGCCGCCTGGTGCGCGTGGGAGGGGCGGCCGGCGGCCTGGTGCGCAGGGGACGTCCGGCCCGCGGCATCCGTCTCGTCATCGGCGTGCGGGATGAGGTGCGCATACTCCGCCCCGGCCGCCGCGCGAAGGGCGCGGGCGGCAGCGGCGACATCGGATGTCGGGCCGCCCTCGGCGACGCCGGTCCAGGCTCGCGCGGTTCCCGGACGACCGTCCGGTGCGAGCCCGACGCGGACGACCGCGCCGTCGCCGTAGCAGGAGACGATCAGCGCGTCCTCGAGGGCGAGCACGTGGCAGGGGCTGTCGCCCACGACGACCTCGTGACCGAGCGGGACGAAGGTCCGTTCACCGGTCCGGAGGTACGCGCGGACGGCTCCGCGGCCTTCGAGCGTCGCGTAGACGACGTCGAGCGACGGATGCCGCGTGATCCACGACGGTGATTCCGCCGCGGCGATGTCGCCGCCGAATCCCAGCGGGCCGCTCGCCAGCGGCGAGTCGGCGGTGCCGGCATCCAGCAGTCCGATGCCCGTCGCCGACCCGCCCATGTCGGCGGAGTACCCGCCGAGCAGGAACCGCACGGGTCAGTCGAGCAGGTCGTGGCGCACGATGACCGCGTCGCGCGCGGCTCCGACGCCGATGACCGAGATGCGCGTGCCGCTCATCCTCTCGAGCGCGAGCACGTAGTCCTGCGCCGTCTGCGGCAGATCCTCGAACGTGCGCGCGGTGGAGATGTCCTCGCTCCAGCCGGGGAAGTTCTCGAGGATCGGCGTCGCGTGGTGGAAGTCGGTCTGGTTGACGGGCACCTCGTCGAAGCGCTGCCCGTCGACGTCGTACGCGACGCAGACGGGGATCTCCTTCAGCCCCGTGAGGATGTCGAGCTTGGTGAGGACGAGGTCGGTGATCCCGTTGATGCGGGTCGCGTAGCGGGTGATCGGGGCGTCGTACCAGCCGACGCGGCGCGGGCGGCCGGTGGTCGTGCCGAACTCGAACCCGCGCGAGCGCAGGAAGTCGCCGTTCTCGTCGAAGAGCTCCGTCGGGAAGGGCCCGGAGCCGACGCGCGTCGTGTAGGCCTTCACGATGCCGACGATGCGATCGAGGCGGTTCGGTCCGACGCCTGATCCGGTCGAGGCGCCGCCCGCGGTCGCCGACGAGGACGTGACGAACGGGTAGGTGCCGTGGTCGATGTCGAGCATGGTCGCCTGGCCGCCTTCGAAGACGACGACATCGCCGGCGTCGAGCGCATCGCTCAGCAGCAGGCCGGTGTCGGCGACCATCGGACGCAGGCGGTCGGCGTACGACAGGAGGTCCTCGACCACCTCGTCGACCGTGATGGCGCGGCGGTTGAAGACCTTCACCAGCAGGTGGTTCTTCTGGTCGAGGGCGCCCTCGACCTTCTGGCGCAGGATGTTCTCGTCGAACAGGTCCTGCACGCGGATGCCGGTGCGGTTGATCTTGTCGGCGTAGGTCGGGCCGATGCCGCGTCCCGTGGTGCCGATCATGCGCTTGCCGAGGAACCGCTCGGTCACCTTGTCGAGGGTGCGGTGGTACTGCGTGATGATGTGCGCGTTGGCGCTCACCTTGAGGCGCGAGACGTCGACGCCGCGGGCCTGCAGTGCGCCCAGCTCGGCGAAGAGGACCTCGAGGTCGATGACCACACCGTTGCCGATGACGGCGTTGACCCCGGGCGACAGGATGCCGCTGGGCAGCAGGTGCAGGGCGTACTTCTCGTCGCCGATCACCACGGTGTGGCCGGCGTTGTTGCCGCCGTTGAACTTGACGACCCAGTCGGTGCGCTCACCCAGGAGGTCGGTGGCTTTGCCCTTGCCCTCGTCTCCCCATTGAACGCCGACGATCACGATGCCTGGCATGGGCTCTCCCCCGTTATCGGACGGTTACACCCCATCCTATCGGGCGGGGTCGACGCCTCGAGCCGCCGCAACCGGCGGCGCAACGCGGCGTCACACGATTTGTCGCAGGCGGCACCGATTCGGTTGCATCGAAGGGACTGGGCGCACTCGCTGCCCGATGATCCCCACCCCGCATCCGAGAGGACGGCCGTTGATCGCGCTCGATCAGGTCTCGAAGCACTACGGCGGCGTACCCGCCGTGGACGACGTCTCGCTGACCATCCCCACCGGCGAGGTGTTCGGCATCGTCGGTCAGAGCGGCGCCGGCAAAAGCACCCTCGCGCGGATCGTCAACCTCCTCGAGCGGCCCGACCGCGGCACCGTGACGGTCGACGACGTCGAGCTCACCGCCCTCGGCGAGACCGAGCTCCGCGCCGCACGTCGACGGATCGGCATGGTCTTCCAGCGGTTCAACCTTCTCAGCAGCCGCACCGTGCGCGGCAACGTCGAGCTCGCCCTCGAACTGGACGGCGGCTCCCGCAGCGCACGTCGGGACCGCGCGCAGGAGATGCTCGACCTCGTGGGGCTCGGTCACCGCGCCGACGCCTCCATCCACGAGCTCTCGGGCGGTCAGCAGCAACGCGTCGGCATCGCCCGCGCCCTCGCCACGCGGCCGAGCGTGCTCCTCTCGGACGAGGCGACGAGCGCCCTCGACCCCGAGACGACCGAGTCGATCCTCGACCTCTACCGCCGCATCAACGAGGAGCTCGGGCTCACCGTCCTGCTCATCACGCACGAGATGGACGTCGTGAAGTCCAGCTGCCATTCGGCCGCCCTGCTCGAACAGGGCCGCGTCGTGGAACAGGGACGCCTGGTCGACGTCATCCGCACACCCGGCTCGCGCCTCACCTCGCAGCTGTTCCCCCTCGGCCCCGTACCCGACGGCGTACCGGCCGACGCGACCGTCATCGACATCACCTTCGCGGGCGGCACCGCCGATCGTCCGGTCATCGCACGTCTCGCCCGCGACCACGACGCCGATGTCTCTATCCTCGGCGCGGTCGTCGAGCGCATCGCGGGGACGCAGGCCGGCCGCACACGGCTCGAGGTCCCCGGCCACGTCGCGGCAGCCGTCATCGCCGACCTGCGCGCACAGGGCCTGCTCATCGAGGTCCTCCAGGGGGTGGCCGCATGAACCAGCAGCTGATCGACGTCCTCCTCAAGGCGACCGGCGAGACCCTCTACATGGTCGGCGTCGCCCTGCTCGTGACGATCGTCGTCGGGCTCCCCCTCGGTGTCGTCCTCGTCGGCACCGAGGCGGGGCGCTTCCTCGAGCGCCCGTTCGGATCGCGCGCCGCCGGTGTCGCGATCAACCGCACCCTCGACTTCATCGTCAACTTCGGCCGCTCGGTGCCGTTCATCATCCTGATGGTCGCCCTGATCCCCGTCACCCGGGCCATAGTCGGCACCTTCATCGGATCGACCGCGGCCATCGTGCCCCTGTCGGCCGTCGCGATCCCGTTCTTCGCCCGCATGGTCGAGATCGCGGTCAAAGAGGTCGACCCGGGTCTGCTCGAGGTCGCCTCCTCGCTCGGCGCGAGCCGGTGGCAGCTCGTGACGAAGGTCCTGCTCCCCGAAGCCGCACCCGCCGCCCTGCTGGGCCTGTCGACCACCGTCACATCGATCATCAACTTCTCGGCGATGGTCGGCACGGTCGCCGGTGGCGGCCTCGGCGACGTCGCGATCCGCTACGGCTATCAGCAGTACAGCTGGATCCACATCGTCGCGGTCATCGTCATCATCTTCGCGATCGTCATGGTGCTGCAGAGCCTCGCCGCCTGGGGTGCGAGGCGTCTCGGCCGCCGTGGTACCCGCCGCGGCGTGCGCGTCGCCGCGGCATCCGCCGTCTGACCCGACCCTCGAACCTCCGGCCGCCCCGACGCCGGTCCCCCGCACCATCGACGAAAGGCATCCCATGTCCCGCCCCCTCCGTACCGCCCTCCTGGCCTCCGCCGCCGCCACCGCGCTCCTGCTCTCGGGCTGCGCCTCGACGACCCCCTCCGCCGGTGGCGAAGGCGAGGGCGACGACCTCGGCACGCTCAAGGTCGGCGCGCTGCAGACGCCCGCGGGCGACATCCTCAACCACATCGCCGAGACGAGCGCCAAGGAGGCGGGGCTGACGATCGAGTTCGTGCCCTTCACCGACTACAACACGCCCAACACGGCGCTGGCCGACGGCTCGATCGACGCGAACCTGTTCCAGAACGCGACCTTCCTCGAGACCTTCAATGAGCAGGCCGGCGGCGAACTGGTCAGTGTCGGCGAGGCGTACCTGCCGAGCGCCGCGTTCTACTCCGACAAGGTGTCGAGCCTGGACGAGCTCGCCGACGGTGCGAGCATCGCGATCCCGAACGACCCGACCAACGAGGGACGTGCGCTGAAGCTCCTGGCATCCGAGGGCCTCATCGAGGTGGACGACGACGTCGTCGACCTGAGCGGCATCACCGCGAACCCCAAGGACTTCGAGTTCCGCGAGATTGAGAACGCCACACTCCCGCAGGCGCTGCCCGACGTGGATGCCGCCTTCGTCACGATCTCCTTCGCGCTGCCCGCAGGCCTCACGAGCGACAAGGCGATCCTGCTCGAAGGCGAGGACAGCCCGTACTACAACGTCCTCGCGACCCGGCCCGAGCTCGAGGACGACGCGCGCGTGCAGAAGCTCTACGAGCTGCTGACCTCGCAGGAGACGGCCGACTTCGAGAACGAGACCTGGGGAGGCCTCGTCGTCCCCGTCGTCAAGGGCTGACGACCTTCGGCTGCGCGCGGCCCGGATTCCCGGGCCGCGCGCTAGGGTTCGGTCATGCGCACCCGAACCTGGCCGACGGTGTGGTCGGTCGTCAGGCTGCTCGCCGCTGCGGTCCTGATGATCGCCGTCGTCGGACAATTCGTCACCACGATCCGCTTGGCAATCGCGAACGACCGCGACGTGACGACCACGATCGCGAACTTCTTCAGCTTCTTCACGATCCTGTCGAACCTCGTCGGGGCCATCTCCCTGCTGGCGGCGGTGATCTGGTTCTTCATGCGGCCGCCGCACGAGGACCGCGAGCCGCGCGGAATCGCGGTGGCCCTCGCCGCAGCCACCACCTATCTCGCGATCACCGGCGTGGTCTACAACCTGCTGCTGCGCGGCCTGCCGACCGCGGATGACCACGTCGCCTGGGCCAACGAGATCCTCCACGTCGTCGCACCGCTGTTCCTGGTGGTCGACCTGTTCGTGGCTCCCACCCACCGCGCCCTCCGATGGCGCTCTGTCCTCGTCATCCTGGCCGTGCCGATCCTCTGGATCGTCTACACGTTGATCCGCGGACCGTTCGTCACCGACCCGGTGCGCGGCGTCGCGTTCTGGTACCCCTATCCATTCCTCAACCCGAACGGCGTCGCCGGGTGGGGCGGCGTGTGGGCCTACGTCGCCGGCATCGCCGTGACCTTCGTCGTCGTCGGCGCGATCATCGTCGCGGTCGGGCGTCTGCGCGGACGCTCGTCGAGGACCGCCGCCGCCGTCTGATCGCGCGAGCCGGGCGTCAGCGCCGCGAGGATTCCCGCACGATCAGGTGCGTCGGCAGCGGGGTGTCCTCGGTGAGCCCATCCGGCTCCTCGACGGCGAGGAGGACCTTCTGCATCATGAGCTCGCCGAGGGCGCGGAAGTCCTGCCGCACGGTCGTGAGCGGCGGCGAGAGGTAGGCGGCTTCCGGCACGTCGTCGAAGCCCACCACGGCGATGTCTTCGGGCACCCGCAGACCGCGCGACCGCAGTGCCGACAGCAGGCCGATGGCCATGTGGTCGTTGCCGGCGAAGACGGCATCGCCCGGCGCCAGCTCAAGCGCCCGACCGATCTCGGCGCCGCTGGCTGCTGTCCAGTCACCGTGGGCCGGCGCGATCACGGTCAGCTGACGGGCCGCGAGCTCGTCCCGCCAGCCGCGGATGCGCTCGACCGCATCCGGGTTGCGGGCAGGGCCCGCGATGTGCTGAATGCGGCGATGCCCCAGTTCCGCGAGATGACGCACCGCCGACCGCGCGCCACGGTACTGGTCGATCGAGACGAGCTGCGGATGGCGGCGCTGCGTCGCCGCGGCGGCGACCATGGGGACCCCGAGGTCGAGGCCGCGCACGACTTCGAGGACCCCCAGGTCGGTGACGACCAGCACGATCGCATCCACGCGCTGCCGCAGCAGACCCTCGACGACCGACCGGACGCTCGCCGGATCGGTGTCGGGAGCCGTCACCGAGTCGACGGAGTAGCGCTCGACCCGGGCCGCGACGTTGAAGTGCATCGCGATCGACGTCGGACCGAAGTCCGCCGTGCCCGGTGTGATCAGGCCGATGGTCCGGGTGCGCTTGGTGACCAGGGCGCGCGCGGCCGGCGACGGGCTGTAGCGCAGCTGCGCCATCGCCTGCTCGACGCGGGCGCGCGTCGCGGGGCGGACGTTCGGCAGGTCGTTCAGCACCCGCGACACGGTCTGGTGCGAGACGCCGGCCAGGCGCGCGACGTCGAAGATGTTGGCGGACTTCGCGCCGCGCTCGTCGCTCACGACTCGTCCTCGGGGCGCGCGACGAGCGCCAGCAGCGAGTCGACGGTGAGCGAGTCCGCCGGGATGGTGTCGACGAGTCGACCGCCGCGCATGATCGCGATCCGGTTGGAGACCCGCAAGACCTCCTCGAGCTCCGCCGAGATGAAGAGCACCGACAGACCGTTGTCGGCGAGGTCGGCGACGAGCCGCTGGATCTCGACTTTCGCGCCGACGTCGATGCCGCGGGTCGGCTCGTCGAGAACGAGCACCCTCGGCGAGAGGGCGAGCAGGCGGGCGAGCAGCACCTTCTGCTGATTGCCGCCGGAGAGGGTGCCCGCCGGACGATCCGGGTCCGCCGGGCGGATGTCGAGGGCCTCGATCCAGCTGAGGGCGAGTTCACGTCGGCGTGCGCGCGACAGGCGGTGCAGGATGCCGCGGTCCGCCTGCAGCGCGAGCGTGATGTTGTCCTGCACGCTGAGCTCGCCGATGATGCCCTCGGTCCGCCGGTTCTCGGACGAGTAGACGATGCCCTGACCGATCGCCCGGCGGGGCGTCGCCAGCACCGCGGGCGTGCCGCGCACCTCGATCCCACCGGCATTCGGTCGGTCCACCCCGGTCAGCGCACGGGCCAGCTCGGATCGGCCTGAGCCGAGGAGCCCGGCGAGGCCGACGACCTCGCCCTCGCCGATCGTCAGGGTCGCCGCGGTGAGCCCCGTCCCCGAGGCGAGGTCGCGTCCGGCGAGGGCCACGGGCGCCGATGCCGCGGCATCCTCCCGCGGATGGACGTCGAGCTCGTCGGCGCCGCGTCCGAGCATCTTCTCGACGAGGTCGATGCGCAGCAGCTCGGTCGGCACGTACTCGCCGATCAGGCGGCCGCCCCGGAGCACCGTGATGCGGTCGCAGATCTCGTACACCTGGTCGAGGAAGTGCGAGACGAACAGCACGGCGACGCCGCGGGAGGTGAGTTCGCGGATGACGCGGAAGAGCTCGGCGACTTCGTCGAGGTCGAGGCTCGAGGTCGGCTCGTCGAGCACGACGACGCGAGCGTCGACCGAGATGGCCCGCGCGATCGCGACGAGCTGCTGGATCGCGAGCGAGTGCCGTGACAGACGCGTGCGCGGGTCGATGTCCAGTCCGAGACCTTCGAGGATCGCGCCCGCGCGGCGGTGCGTCTCGCGCCAGTCGATGGCGCCGAGCCGCCGGCTCTCGCGACCGAGCAGCACGTTCTCGCCGACCGAGAGGTTCGGCAGCAGGTCGATCTCCTGGTAGACGGCGCTGATCCCCGCGGCGAGCGCATCGGCGGGCGAGCCGAAGTGCACCGCCTCGCCGCCCACGCGGAGCGTCCCGGCATCCGGCCGGAGCGCACCCGTGATCGCCTTGATGAGCGTCGACTTCCCGGCGCCGTTCTCGCCCATGAGCGAATGGACCTCGCCGGGCAGCAACCGGAAGTCGACGGCGTCGAGCACCGTCTCGGCACCGAAGCGAACGGTCGCGCCGGTCACCTCGACGACCGGCGCGACCGCTGCTTCGCGCGCATCCATACGGACCATCATGCCCGCGGCGGACCTCCCCCGAGGTTCACCGCGACGTTCTCGCCGTCCGCGCCACGAGCAAGCGCTGCACGACGACGAAGACGAGCAGGAGCGCACCGATCGTGATGCGGGTCCACGACTGGTCGACACCGAGGAACGAGATGACCGTCTTGATCGTGCCGTAGACGAACACGCCGATCATCGAGCCGAGGACGAATCCGCTGCCACCGGTGAGGAGGGTGCCGCCGATCACCACCGCGGCGATGGTGTCGAGCTCGGTCCCGATGCCGTTCAACGGGTAGGACGCCCCGGTGTACGCCGTGAAGACGACCCCCGCGAGTCCGGCGCAGACACCGCTGATGACGTAGGCGAGGAGCTTCGTCCGGACGACCGGCAGGCCCATGAGACGCGCCGACTGCTCGTTGCCGCCGATGGCGTAGATCGTGCGTCCGAAGCGGGTGAACTGCAGGATCAGGATGCCGGCCAGCACGACCAGCAGCGCCAGGATGCCGGTCGGCGTCAGGTAGAAGCTGCCCGGCCCTCCCTGCATGCGGGTCGACTGCAGCCACAGGATCGCCGGCTCCTCGACACGAATGGACGACAGGCTCACCATGAACGCGAGACCGCGGGCCGCGAACATGGCCGCGAGCGAGGCGATGAACGGCTGCACCCCGAAGTACTGCACGAGCACCCCGACGAACAGACCCATGAGCGCCCCAAGGACGAGCATGACCGGGATGACGAGGGCCACCGGCATCCCCTGGCTCAGCATGCTGGCCCCCAGCATGCCGGTGAACGCCATCACCGCGCCGACGGAGAGGTCGATGCCACCGGTGAGGATGACGAAGGTCATGCCCACGGCGAGGATCAGCAGGTACGCGTTGTCGAGCAGGAGGGCGGACAGCACGCGCGGGGTCACGAAGTTGCCGAAGTAGGCCTGCGCCCCGATGAGCATTGCGACGAGGATGACGACGGCGGCGAAGACGGGCACCCACGACGCGTGCCGGCTGCGGAAGCGCTGCACCGTGTCGGCGAACCCGCCGGTACGACCGGGGTCTGCGGTGATCGCGCTCACGAGGCCACCTCCGCGGTGCGACGGGTTCCGCCCCGGACGGCATCGGCCCCCTTGGCGAACAGCGACCGCGTCCGCGGCGACTGCACGAGCACGACGATCACGACGACGATCGCGAGGAACAGCGGGCTGACCGCCGGCGGCACCCCGAGGAAGGTGATCGTGGCCTTCAGCGTCTGGATCGTGAAGACGCCGACGACGGTGCCTGCGATCGTGAACTTGCCGCCCATGAGGCTCGTGCCGCCGAGGACGACGGCGAGGATCGCGTCGAGCTCGATGTAGAGGCCGGCCGCGTTCGCGTCGGCCGCCATGATGTTGGACGAGTAGAGGATGCCGGCGAACCCCGCCAGCAGGCCGCTCGCCGCGTACGCGCCCCAGATGATGCCGCGCGAGCGCACTCCCGCGAGGCGGCTCGCCTCAGGGTTGATGCCGACCGCCTCGGTGAGGACGCCCAGCGCCGTGCGCCGCTGCAGGACCGCCACGATCACGATCGCGATGACCGAGACGTAGAACGCGAACGGCAGCCCGACGAGGTATCCCTGGGCCATGAATCGATAGGGCGCACTCGTGATCGTCGTGATGAAGCCGCCCGTGATGAGGAGGGCGACGCCGCGGCCGGCGAGCATCAGGACGAGGGTCGCGATGATCGGCTGGACGCCGACGACCGCGACGAGGAAGCCGTTCCAGACGCCGAGCACGAGGGCGACCCCGACGGCGAGCGCGATCGCGATGAGCACCGTCGAGAGGTCCTCGGGGGCCGGCGACGACGAGATGAACGTCAGCGCCACCGCGCCCGACACCGCCATGATCGCGCCGACCGAGAGGTCGATGCCGCGCGTCGCGATGACGAGCGTCATGCCGAGCGCGACCAGCATGAGCGGTGCGCTGTTGCGCAGGATGTCGATGAGCGGCCCGTAGAGCTGACCGTTCTGCACCGTGATCGAGATGAACGAGGGACGGGCGATCGTGTTGACGATCACGAGCACGAGCAGTGCCGCGATCGGCCAGACGAGACGGTGCGCCAGGAAGCGCTTCAGGGTCGGGTTCATGCCGCTGTCTCCGGGTTGAGGCGAGACGTCGTCGTCTCGCCGGACTCTTGCGCGATGAGGGCGACGAGGTCGTCGACCGTCACGTCGGTGGCGTCCAGTTCGCCGATCTTAGAACGGTCGCGCAGCACCACGATGCGCTGCGCGATGCGGACGACCTCCTCGAGCTCCGAGGAGATGAAGACGACGGAGAGACCCTCCGCCGAGAGCTCGGCGACCTTGCGCTGGATGTCGGCCTTCGCACCGACGTCGATGCCGCGCGTGGGCTCGTCGAGGATGATCAGCTGCGGCGCCGTGGCGAGCCACCGCGCGAGCAGCACCTTCTGCTGGTTGCCACCCGAGAGGTTGCGCACGAGCGCGTTCGGATCGGCGGGGCGGACGCCGAGCGCGGAGATGTACTCCGAGACGATGGCGTCGCGCTCGACCTTGCCGATGGGACGCATCGCGCCGCGCTTGGCCTGGATGCCGAGGACGATGTTCTCGGCGACGGTGAGGTCGGCGATGATTCCCTCGGCGCGACGGTCCTCGCTCGAGAAGGCGATGCGCTTGTCGATGGCGTTTCGCGGGTTGGTGATGCGGGCGGCATCCCCCCGCACCTCGTGGCTGCCCGCGTCGGCGCGGTCGGCGCCGTAGACGAGACGGACGAGTTCGCTCCGCCCCGAGCCGAGCAGGCCCGCGATGCCGACCACTTCGCCCTCGTAGACCTCCATGTCGACCGGCTCGATGACGTTCTTGCGTCCGAGACCGGCGATCCGCAGGACCGGTGTCGCGGTGCGGTCGATCTCGCGCTCGGAGG
This sequence comes from Microbacterium sp. NPDC080005, assembly GCF_040702445.1. Lineage (NCBI taxonomy): Bacteria > Bacillati > Actinomycetota > Actinomycetes > Micrococcales > Microbacteriaceae > Microbacterium > Microbacterium sp. NPDC080005. Next base: position 660,829 of record NZ_JBFBLD010000002.1, read on the forward strand.
TCCGCGAGAGGGCCTCGAGCTCGTCGAGCTGCCGGCCGATCATCTTGGCGATGAGCTCGCCGCGGGGAAGCTCGGCGGGCAGGTACTCCCCCACGAGCTGGCCGTTGCGCAGCACCGTCAGGCGGTCGGAGATCTCGTAGACCTGATCGAGGAAGTGCGTGACGAAGAGGATGGCGACGCCGCGGTCGCGAAGGCCCCGGACGACGGCGAACAGCTGCTCGACCTCGCTGCGGTCGAGGCTCGACGTGGGCTCGTCGAGGACGAGCACGCGGGCGTCGGCGACGGTCGCGCGGCTGATGGCGACGAGCTGCTGGACGGCGATCGAGTGCGAGGAGAGCGCCGAGCGGGGATCGATGTCGAGCCCGAGAGCGGCGAGGTACCGCGTCGCCTCGCGGTGGGTGGCACGCCAGTCGATGAAGCCGGCCCGGCGCACCTCGCGCCCGAGCATGACGTTCTCGCCGACCGAGAGGTTGGTGCAGAGGTTGACCTCCTGGTAGACCGTGGAGATCCCGGATGCCTCGGCGTCGGCCGTCGAGCGGAACACCCGCTGCTCGCCGGCCACCTCGATCGTCCCACCGTCGATGGCGTAGACACCGGTCAGCGCCTTGATGAGGGTCGACTTGCCGGCTCCGTTCTCACCCATGAGGGTGTGGACCTCGCCGGCCCGCAGCGTCAGGTCGACCCGGTCCAGGGCGAGGACGCCGGGGAACCGGATGGTGACGTCCCGCATCCGCACGACCTCGTCGTGCGCGGGGACGGTGGCCGGGGACTCCGGCGTGGCTGCGACATCGACCATGACGCGCACCTTTCCGTGGTGACCGCCGGGGACCGGAATCCGGTCCCCGGCGGTGGTTCGGTGATCCGTACGGACCGTGGGGTTTCGTCGATCAGTAGGGGCGGGAGTCGAGGACCTCGGCGGCCTGCTCCTGCGTGAACGACTGGTCCTCGACGATCGTGCGCTTCTCGACCTCGTCGCCGGCGACGACGGCCTTGACGAGCTCGGCGGCCTTGTCACCGAGGAGCGGGTTGCACTCGACGATGAAGTTGAACTCGCCGCCCGCGAGGGCGGTCATGCCGTCCTTCACCGCGTCGATCGTGACGATCTGGATGTCCTTGCCGGGGGTCAGACCGGCGGCCTTGATGGCGTCGAGCGCACCCAGGCCCATGTCGTCGTTGTGCGCAAACAGGACGTTGATGTCCTTGCCGTACTTCTGGAGGTAGCCCTCCATGACCTTCTTGCCGCCGTCACGGGTGAAGTCGCCGGTCTGCGAGTCGAGCACGTTGACGTCGGTGCCTTCGATCGCCTCGTTGAAGCCCGTCGCCCGGTCGAGCGCGGCCGACGAACCGGTTGTGCCCTCCAGGACGACGAGGTTCGCGCCCTTGCCGTCGAAGTTCTCCTTGACCCACTCGCCGGCGGTGCGACCCTCCTGCTCGAAGTCGAGGCCGACCCACGAGGCGTAGAGGTCGTCACTGGCCGAGACGGTGCGGTCTTCGAGGATGACGGGGATCCCGGCATCCTTCGCCTCGGTCAGGACGTCGTCCCAGCCGTCGACCGTGATGGGGGCGATGACGATGGCGTCGACACCCTGGTTGATGAAGTTGCGGACGGCGGAGATCTGCGCCTCCTGCTTGTTGTCGGCCGCGTTGAAGATCAGCTCGAAGCCGTTCTCCGCCGAGAAGGCATTCTTCATCGACTCGGTGTTGGCGGCGCGCCAGCCCGACTCGGATCCGGTCTGTGCGAAGCCGACCTTGATGACGTCGTCACCACCGCCACCGCCGTTGCCACCGGCACCGGGTGCTGCACCGCCTGCGCAGCCGGTTGCGACGAGCGCGAATGCCCCCAACATGGCCGCTGCCGCGAAAACGCTCTTCTTCATCCCAAAACCTCCTTGTTCGGGTCCGGCTCACCGCCGGTGTTCCGGGCCGCCCTGGCTCTCGGATGCTCGAATGTTAGCCTTCACATTTCTTGCAGCGCTAGATTGTGAGCGATAACATTCCGGTAACGCAGCGCCGTTGTCGGACGCGGGTGCCCGGGTCTTCTCGGTGGCGGCCCGCTCCCATGTGAGCACTCACATCTCGGCCCCCCGTGCCAATCGACGCGGATCTTCGCAGACACGCGGCGCCGCGGCATCCGCTCACCGGCGCGTCGGGCGGATCTCCGCTGCACGGCCGGGGCGTAACCGCGCCGGAGGCCCGACCGCCCGCTCGATAGGATGGAGGCCATGTCGAAGGTCCTCCAGTCCCTGCCCGTCGGCGAGCGCGTCGGCATCGCCTTCTCGGGGGGTCTCGACACCTCGGTCGCGGTCGCCTGGATGCGCGACAAGGGCGCCGTCCCCTTCACCTACACCGGCGACCTCGGCCAGTACGACGAGGACGACATCGCCTCGATCCCCGGCCGCGCGCTCCAGTACGGCGCCGAGGGATCGCGCCTCATCGACTGCAAGCCGATGATGGTCGAGGAGGGCCTCGTCGCCCTCTCGTGCGGCGCCTTCCACATCCGCTCGGGCGGACGCACCTACTTCAACACGACGCCGATCGGCCGCGCAGTCACCGGCACCATGCTGGTGCGCGCTATGAAGGAGGACGGCGTCGACATCTGGGGCGACGGCTCCACGTACAAGGGCAACGACATCGAGCGGTTCTACCGCTACGGCCTGCTGGCGAACCCCGCGCTGCGCATCTACAAGCCGTGGCTGGATGCCGACTTCGTCACCGAGCTCGGCGGTCGCACCGAGATGAGCGAGTGGCTCGTCGCGCACGGTTTCCCCTACCGCGACTCCGTCGAGAAGGCGTACTCGACCGACGCGAACATCTGGGGCGCGACCCACGAGGCGAAGACGCTCGAGCACCTCGACGTCTCGCTCGAGATCGTCGAGCCCATCATGGGCGTCCGCTTCTGGGACCCCGCTGTCGAGATCGAGACCGAGGACGTGTCCGTCACCTTCGAGGCGGGTCGCCCCGTCGCGATCAACGGCGTCGAGTACTCGGATGCCGTGGCCCTGGTCATGGAGGCCAACGCGATCGGCGGGCGCCACGGCCTCGGCATGAGCGACCAGATCGAGAACCGCATCATCGAGGCGAAGTCCCGCGGCGTCTACGAGGCACCGGGCATGGCGCTGCTGTTCATCGCGTACGAGCGCCTGGTCAACGGCATCCTCAACGAGGACACCCTCGCCACCTACCACGAGCAGGGTCGGCGTCTCGGTCGCCTGATGTACGAGGGCCGCTGGCTCGAGCCGCAGTCCTTCATGCTGCGCGAGTCGATCCAGCGGTGGGTCGGCTCGGCGATCAGCGGCACGGTCACGCTGCGTCTGCGCCGCGGCGAGGACTACACGATCCTGAACACGGAGAGCCGCAACCTCTCGTACTCACCCGAGAAGCTGTCGATGGAGCGCGTCGGCGACGCCGCGTTCGGCCCGACCGACCGCATCGGGCAGCTGACGATGCGCAACCTCGACATCGCCGACTCCCGCGCCCGCCTGGAGCACTTCGTCTCGCTCGGCCTCATCGGCGGCGCGACCGGCGAGCTCGTGGGCGACCTCGAGCGCGGCGGCGCAGCCGCCATCACGGGGCACGCGCAGCCGTTCGACGAGGAGCGCGAGGGTCTCGCCGAGGCGTTCGACGAGGCCGGCGAGTCGGCGTCGTTCGACTTCGGCGCCGACTGACCGCGAGTCTCAGTCCCGGAGACCGCGGTAGGCGAGGCGCGCCGCCGTCTCACCGGGGTGACGGACGAGCCATGTCCCGCTGCGCCGCGCGAGTGCGAACGGCTCGTCGGTCAGCGGTCTCCCGTCGCGTTCGAGCGCGACCGAGGTGTCCCACGGCGACACGTTGATGACGTGCACGACCTCGACGCCGTCCGAGGTGCGGCACGGCACCGCGACGACACCGCGGCTGTCCGACGTGATCCGAACGGCGGGCGCGGCGTCGAGGCGTGCGAGCAGGGCGTCCCAGATCTCCGGCAGACACGGCAGGTCCGTCGCCGCCACCACGACGCGCCCGGCGCCGAGCGGCACCTCGACGACGCAGGGCTCGCCGCTGCGGGCGAGGTGCGCGAGCGGCGTGACACCGGCATCCGCTCGACGCGCGATGAGCGGCTGAGCGAACCCGACGGCGACCTCGGCACCGCGCCAGACCGGGCCGTCGGCGGTCGCCGTGGGGGCGACGAAGGGCGTGCGACCGGGTGTCGCCGCGTAGGTCATGGCGTGCAGACCCGATTCGTCGCGCACGCCGGCATCCAGTCCGAGCGCGTCCAGCAGGGCGGTCGCGGGTCGCCCCTCCATGTCGTGCTGGGGAATCGGCCCGCTCAGCAGCAATCGGCCGCCGCGACGCACCCAGTCGGCGAGCGCGCCCTGGACGTCGTCGTCGAGGAACGGCGTCGGGGCCAGCGCGAGCACCCGGTCGTTCGGCAGGTCGGCGAACGCGTCCGGTCCGTCGATCAGGGTCGCGTCGGGTGCGTATCCGCCGACCGCGAGCGCGCGGGTCATGATCTCGCGCGGACCCGAACCGCGGAAGCGTTCGAGCTCGGCGACGAACTCCGCCTCGCGAGGCGACCCCGGGTAGCGGTACTCCGTCATGTAGTGGTCGACGACGAATCCGATCGTCACCGGCGGGCGCTCGGGCCGCGCCGCGCGCAGCAGCTCGGCGGCGTCCGTCACTGCCTCGGTCAGGTGCACGGTCTCGGCGAACCACGGGGCGAGGTCGCCCTCGGGCTGGATCGGCGCCGCGAACCCGTGCCGCTCGCCCGTGAAGGCGATGCGGTCGTTGCCGTCGCCGACGGGTTCGAACAGCTCAGGGTTCCGGCCGCCCGCCAGCAGGTAGTAGTTGACGAGCGAGCTGCCCTGCGCGATCGCGAGCTGCAACTTGAGCCCCGCGGCCTCGGGCCCGGTCGTGACGTCGAGGGCCTCGCCGTAGTCCCCCGAGCCGACCTCGAACTCGAGCACTCCGTACGGCTGATCTTCCCGGCAGGTTGCCGCGAGGAACGCCGTCGACGCCCACAGCCCCGGGAGGGTGTCGAGGTCGAGGTCGCCGATGTAGATGTCGGTGCCGGGGACGGTCGCCCCGTCGGACCACGTGCGGTGCAGCTGCGAGATCCCGAGGGGGAACATCGTGGCGCGCTCCCCCCAGCACCCGTGGACGTTCACGAGCAGCGGCACGTCGCCACCGACGCCGCGGGCGCGCACGCCGTCCCGAAGGTGCTGCACATAGCGGGCGTAGCGGTCGCGCGTGAAGCGGCCGAGGTCACGGTGCAGCGCGAGCACCTGCTCCTCGACGGGCGAGCGGAGCGCCGGGCCCCACGTCTCCGGGTCCGCCACATGGAAGGATGTCGGGCCGACGCCGTACCGGGCCTGGACCGCCGCCGGCGAGCTCGCCGCGATGAGGCTCTGCACGAGCTCCGCGACGGTCCGGTCCGAGAGGTCGGGGCTGTTCGTCACCCAGGGCAGCATCCCGATCTCGTTGTCGAGCTGGATGCCGACGATCGGACCGCCGCGGTCGACCGTGCGCGCCGCAAGAAGGGGGATCACGGCGTCGAACCAGCCGTCCGCGGCCGCGAGGTAGGCGGGGTGGAGGTAGTCGACGATCGTCTCGGGCCGCGTCTGCGCGTCCCAGCCGATCGCGCGGATCTCGGGATGCCGCCGCAGCACGGAGTAGCCGAGGCCCTCGTTCTTCAACTCGGCCATCACGAACGGGCCGGGCCGCGCGATGACCGCCAGGCCGCGCTCCGCGCACAGACCGAGGAAGCGGCCCAGGTCTAAATGCGCATGCCGCTCGCCGAAGTCGAAGGAGCCGTCGGGCAGTTCGTGGACGAGCCACGGGACGTAGGTCGCGATCGCCGTCACGCCGGTGCGCAGGGCGGTGTCGAGTCGGTCGGCCCACTCGGCCGGATCGAGACGGAAGTAGTGGATCTCCCCCGAGACGACGAGATCACGGCGAAGGTCGGCGGGACGGTCGGCGGCGCGCATCGGGCGACGGTATCGCCGGTAAACGGTTACATCAAGCCGGCGCTGTGCGTTCGCTGAGTTATCTTGCACACGTATGTGCAAGATATTTACACTGGAGGCGTGACCGACACCGCCTCCCCCCGCCGCCCCCGTCGCGACGCCGTCGCCAATCGGGCAGGCCTCCTGTCCGCCGCCGCTCAGACCCTCGCGGCGGATCCGAACGCCTCCGTCGACACGATCGCGCGCGCTGCCGGCCTCAGCCGCCGCGCCCTGTACAGCCACTTCGACGACCGTGACGCCCTCATCCGAGAGATGATCCACGCCGGCGCCGAGCGCTTCAACGCCATCGCCGACACGGTCGACGACGAGGGACCGGCACCCCTGGCGCTCGCCCGCCTCGCCCTCGCCCTCTGGGAGGGCGCCGCGCACGTGCAGTTCGCCGCCGCCGTCGCGCTCGACGACACGCACGTCGGCGAGACCGCCGCCATCCTCACGCCGGTGCGCCGGCGCGTGCTCGAGATCGTCGACCGCGGACGGTGCGAGGGCACGCTCCGCGGCGACCTGCACGTCACGACGGTCGCCCGCCTCGTCGAAGAAGCGGCCCGCACCGTCATCACGCGGCTGGATTCGAGCCGACCGGATGCCGCGGGCGTCGCCGTCCGCGCCATCCTCGGCGTCGCGGGACTCGGGTGGCGTGAGGCCGACGCGGTGCTGACGGAGGCGCGCGCGTGAGGATCGATCTCGATGCAGTCGCGAAGGGGAAGGACGGCGGGGTCCTCCCGCCCACCTCGGTCTCCGTCGAGACGGGGCGCGTGACGCTCGCGACCGCCGAGACCGAGCAGCGCCCCTCGGTGCTCGGTCTCGTCGCGGTGGGGCGGATGCGACCGGATGCCGGCAGCGTGACCCTCGACGGCCGCCGCGGTGGCCGTCGTCTGCGCCGGGTGGCGGCCCTCGTCGACGCCCCCGAGGTCAACGATCCCGCGCCCGACGTCGCCGTCGTCGGTGTCGTGGAGGAGGAGCTCATGTTCGCAGGGCGGCGCGCCGACCCGCTGTCGGCCCGGCGCTGGCTCGACGGGCACGGCTGGCGTCACCTGACCCGCACGCCGATCGGCGAGGTCGCGGCGGACGTCCGCATCCGCATGCTCCTCGAGCTCGCCGCCCTCCGCCGCGGGATCGAAGCGCTCGTCCTCGTCTCGCCCGACCGTCACGGCGGCGATCCCCGCCAGTGGCAGCGGATCGCCGCCGACTTCGCGGGCCGCGGTTTCGCCGTTCTCGTCATCGCCGGCACCGCCTCGGCATCCGCCCTGGCCCCCACCTCCGCGCGTCCGCGCGTGGGGCGTCCACGGCTCCGCGCCGCCGGACTACGCGCGTCGCGCCGGCACCCGGCATCCGCCATCGCCCGCCGTTCCACCGGAAGCATCCGCTCGTGAAGATCCCCGCCCTGTTCGCCGCCGAGCTGCGGCGACTGACCTCGACCCGCATGCGCGTCATCGCGCTGATCGCGCTGATCCTCGTGCCCGTCCTCTACGGCGGGCTCTACCTGTGGGCCAATCAGGACCCGTACGGCAACCTGTCGCAGGTCCCGGTCGCTCTGGTCGTCAGCGACGACGGAGCCGCGCTCAACGGCAGCGATCGCAACCTCGGCGACGAGGTCGCGGACTCGCTCCTCGAGGACGGCAGCTTCGACTGGCACGAGGTGGATGCCGCCGGTGCCCGCCGCGGCCTCGATGAGGGCTCCTTCGACTTCGCCGTGACGCTGCCCGCCGACTTCACCTCGGCCGTCGCCTCTATCTCGTCATCGCACCCGCGGCAGGCCGAGATCGACCTCACGACGAACGACGCCAACAACTACCTCGCCTCGACGATCGGCACGCAGGCGGTCGAGCGGATCCGGACGACGATCAGCGAGAAGGTCGTCCGCGAGGCCGGCCTGACGATGCTCGATGCGCTGAACACGGTCCGCGTGAAGCTCCTCGACGCCGCGGACGGCGCCGGCACCCTGACCGACGGCCTCACGACCGCCGGCGACGGCGCCGACACCCTCGCCGACGGAGCGCACACGTTGGCGCAGGGCACGACGAAGCTCGAGAGCGGCGCGACCGAGCTCGCGTCCGGCGTCGACACGCTCGCCGGCGGCCTGCGCTCGCTCTCGTCCGGAGCCGAGCAGGTGTCGGGCGGCACGGCGAAGCTCCGCAGCGTCGCCGACCGGGTGGGGTCGGCCGCCGATCGGGTGTCGTCGGCTGTCCCCACCGTCCGCACCGACCTCACGAGCGCACTCGAGGCGCAGGGACTCGGTGAGGCGCAGATCAGGAAGGTCCTGGGCGTCCTCGATCCCCTCGGCGCCCGCGTCTCCGACCTCGACTCGCGCGTGCAGCAGGCGGTATGGCAGATCGACGCGCTCGACGACGGTGCCGCCCAGGTGGCCTCCGGCAGCGCGAAGCTCGCGACCGGGGCGGCGAGCGCCGCGACGGGTGCGCACACCCTCGCCGACGGCCTCGCGACGGCGGATGCCGGGGCCCAGAAGCTCGACACCGGCGCACATTCGCTGGCGACCGGCATCCACCGGCTGGAGGACGGTGCGGGCACGCTCCGCGACGCCCTGCGCGACGGAGCGCAGCAGCTGCCCGACGACAGCGCCGCGACCCGGGCCGCGCAGGCGGCGACCCTCGCCGACCCCGTCGGCGTCGCCGAGGACTCGCTCACCCAGGCGCAGAACTACGGCGCCGGACTGGCGCCGTTCTTCGCCGCCCTCGCCGGCTGGATCGGCATCTATGCCCTGTTCCTCATCGTCAAGCCGGTCTCGCGGCGCGCGGTGACGGCGCTCCGCTCCCCCGTCCGCGTCGCGATCGCGGGCTGGCTGACGCCGGCCGCCCTCGGCGCCGTGCAGATGGTGTCGCTGTTCGGGGTGCTCTCCATCGCGCTCGGCTTCTCGTTCACGCATCCGCTGCCGACCCTCGGCATCCTCCTGCTCGCGTCCGCCACCTTCGCCGCGATCATCCTCGCGCTCAACGTGTGGCTGGGCTCGGTCGGGCAGTTCCTCGGTCTCGTCCTGATGGTGCTGCAGCTCGTCACCGCCGGAGGGACCTTCCCCTGGCAGACGCTGCCGGCGCCGCTCGCCGCGCTGCACCACGTGCTGCCGATGGGCTACGTCGTCGACGCGATGCGGCAGGTCATGTACGGCGGCCAGGCCGGTCGGGCGTGGGCGGATGCCGCGGTCCTCGCGACGTGGCTCGTCGGTGCGCTGGTGCTCGCCGTCGCCGGCGTGACGCGGATGACGTTCCGACGCACGATGCGCGATCTGCAGCCGAGCCTGATCGGCTGAGGGTCAGCCGCCCGCGCCGGGCGGGGTTTCCTTCGCGTCGGCGAGCTCGTCGACGTGGAGGTTGCGGCGGTCGATCGTGCCGTTGCGATACGCCTGACGGCCCACCATGTGGGCCGACAGCGGAGCCGTGGCGAACTGGATCACGAGGACCGGGACGAGGAAGGCGACGACCGCCCACGACTGCAGCTCGATCCCGACCGCGATGGCGATGAGCAGCAGGCCGAGCACCTGCGGCTTGGTCGCGGCGTGCAGGCGGGTCGGCACGTCGCGGAAGCGCAGCAGCCCGATCGCGGCGGTCAGGCAGAGCAGTGCTCCCGCCAGGATGAGGACGAGAGACACGACGTGCAGGATCTCGGTCATCGCTCCGCTCCATCCCGGCGGGCGACGAACCGTGCGATCGACACCGAGCCGAACACACCGACGGCCGCGACGATCAGCAGGACCGGGAGCGTCCGGGTGTGGTGATTGATCGCCATCTCGGCGCCGAGCGCGCAGATGAGGAGCGTCAGCAGGACATCCGAGGCGACGGCGCGGTCGAGGATCGAGGGACCGACGATGATCCGCCAGACGGTGAGCAGGGCGGCGACGCCGAAGACGGCGCAGATGACGAAGATGAGGACGGCGATCACGAGCGCTCCTGCTTCCTGCCGTTCATTCCACCGGTACGGATCTCTGCCGCTCCGGAACGGGACGACCGGATCGCCTCGAGCTGCGCGGGCGAGCCGACGGCGCGCACGATGCGCGCCTCCCAGCGCTGCACCATCCGACGCTGCTCGTCGACCTCGGCGTCCGTCGCCGCACCGAGGACGTGGAGGTAGAGGACGCGGCGGTCGCGATCGGTTTCGAGGACGAGGGATCCCGGGATGAGGGATGCCGTGACCCCCACGTGCGCCATGATCAGGTCGTCGTCGGTCACGAGCGGCACGGCGACGACCGAGACGCCCGGCTGACGGCCGGGCCGCACGACCTGCCAGGCCACCACGAGGGAGCCCTTCACGACCGCGGCGAGGAACTGGACGAAGAAGACGATCAACCACCACGGGTTCAGGCGGCCGGAGAGCTCGACGGGCGGCAGGCGGAAGACGCTCGTCACGAAGACGGCGACGATCGTTCCCGTGAGGAAGGCGAGGACGGTGAACTGACCCCACAGCAGCATCCAGAGCGCGACGAGCCACAGGAAGAACGGCAGCTGTCGCCAGATCCCGGTCAGAGCGCTGCGCTTGACGTCAGTTCCCATCGTTCACCTCGTCCTGCAGCTGGGTGAGGGTCACGGGGTTCAGCAGCGACGACCCGATGCCCGCGCACAGGTTGTACAGCGGACCGGCGAAGACGGTGAGGGCGACCGTGACCGCGACCATGCCGGCGGTCGACGCGGTCATGATGCGCGGGATGACGCGACGTTCGGTCTGCACCCCGGCCGCGGGGGCGTCTCCGAGGTAGGAGATCCGGTCGACGACGCCCGACTCCTCGGTGAGGTCGTCCTCCTCGCGCCAGAACGCGAGGTTCCAGGCGCGCATGAGTGCCAGCAGCGTCAGCAGCGAGGTCACGATGCCCGCGACGATGAGGGCGTACATGAGCGGCGTCCCGACCTCGGCGGCCGCGTTGAAGAGCGCGTACTTTCCGATGAAGCCCGAGAACGGCGGGAGACCGCCGAGGTTGATCGCGGGGATGAAGTAGAGCACCGCCAGGACGGGCGCCGCCTTCATGAGCCCCTTCACCTTGAGGATCGACGTGGACCCCGCTCGACGCTCCACGAGGCCGACCGCGAGGAACAGGGTGGTCTGCACGACGATGTGGTGGACCATGTAGTAGATCGTGGCGCCCAGCGATGCGGGGGTCGCGATCGCGAGCCCGAAGACCATGTAACCGATGTGACTGACGAGCGTGAACGACAGGATGCGTTTGAGCTCGGCCTGCGCGACGGCACCGAGGATGCCAACCACCATCGTGGCGAGGGCCACGATCAGCAGCAGCTGGTTCACGTCGTTGTCGCGGAAGATCTGCGTCTCGGTGCGGATCATCGCGTAGACGCCGACCTTGGTCAGCAGGCCGGCGAACACCGCCGTGACCGGCGCCGGGGCGGTCGGGTACGAGTCCGGCAGCCAGAACGACAGCGGGAAGACCGCCGCCTTGATGCTGAAGGCGAGAAGGAGCATCAGGTGGAGCACGAGCTGCACCTCATCGGGGAGCTCCCCCATGCGGTCGGCCAGCTGCGCCATGTTGACGGTGCCGAGCGCCCCGTAGATGGCGGCGATCGCGGCCAGGAAGAGGATCGACGAAACCAGCGACACGACGATGTAGACCACGCCGGTGCGGATGCGGGACTCGGTGGAGCCGAGCGTGATCAGCACGTACGACGCGACCAGCAGGATCTCGAACCCGACGTAGAGATTGAACAAATCGCCCGCGATGAAGGCGTTGAAGATGCCCGCCGCGAGGATCAGGTACGACGGGTGGAAGATCGAGACCGGCGTCTCCTCGTCGCCGTCGGCTGCGCCCTGTCCGACCGAGAAGAGGAGGACCGCGAGCAGCACGATGCTCGAGACCAGGACGAGCAGCGCTGCGAGGCGGTCGACGTACAGCACGATGCCGAACGGGATCGGCCAGCCGCCGACCGAGACCGCCAGCGGCATCCCGCTCGCGTCGACGTACCAGAGGAGCACGGCCGCGATGGTCGCCGCCACGGTCAGGGTCACGATCGACACACCGACCTGGACGCGGCGTCGCCGGCCGAAGATGAGGGCGATGCCGGCGCCGAGGAGCGGCAGGGTGACCAGGAGCGGGACGAGCGCGGTCATCGCGGGCCTCCCGGGGTGTCCGTCGGGGCGTCGTCACGCAGTTCGGCGATGTCCTGCGCGTGGAGGATCACGATGGGCGAGGTCTCCGTCCCGATGAAGTCGGTCGTGGCGTCGTCGTCCTCGTCCGTGATCTCGTCGTCCATCGCCTCCTCGTCGCGGGCACCGCGCTCGCGCACCTCGCGGTCGGCCTCGTCGTCCGTGACGGTGTCCGCCTGACCGAGCTGCCACGACCGGTAGATGAGGGCGAGGAGGAAGGACGAGATCGCGAAGGTGATGACGATCGCCGTCAGCGAGAGCGCCTGCGGCAGCGGGTCGCTGAACGACTCGCCCTCCCCGGCGCTGCCGTAGAACGGCGCGACGCCCGGCGCGCCCATGACGATGAGGAGGAAGAGGTTCGCCGCGTTGCCGAGCAGGAGGAACCCGATGAGCACGCGCGTGAGGCTGCGTTCGAGCATCGCGTAGACCCCGGCGGCGAACAGCACGGCCATGATGATGACGAGGACGAGCGAGACGGTCATGCGCTCACCCGCTCCCGCTGCGCCTGCGTCTGACGGTCGACCTCGGCCCCGAGCGACCGCAGCACGTCGAGCACGAGGCCGATGACGACGAGGTAGACCCCGACGTCGAAGATCGTCGAGGTGACGAACTCGATCTCGCCGAGGATCGGCACATCCCACTCCCAGTAGGTGCTGGTGAGAGGCGCGGCGCCGAAGAACAGGGGCACGATGGCGCAGGCGAGCGCGAGGGTCATGCCGGCACCCAGCAGTCGACCGGCGTCCGTCGGCGCAGCCGCACCGAGCTCCCATCGTCCGCCCGCGACGTAGCGCATCACGAGGGCCATCCCCGCCACGAGTCCGCCCGCGAACCCGCCGCCGGGCAGGTTGTGACCGGCGAACAGCAGATACACCGACACGACGATGATCGAGTGGAACAGCACCCGGACGATGACCTCGAGCAGCAGCGAACGGTTCTCGGGTTTCACCTTGAGTCCGCCGACCAGCCACGCCTGACGGGTCGACCCGGGGGCGGTCGAGCGGGGCCGCGGACCGTCGGCCGTCTCGACGAGAGGGCGGCGGCTGCGACCGGTTCCGGAGGGAAGTGACGGCAGGATGCGGCTGTCGGAGCGGTTCGTGACGAACACGAGGGACGCGACACCGGTCGCCGCGAGGATGAGCACCGAAAGCTCCCCCATGGTGTCCCAGCCACGCAGGTCGACGAGGGTGACGTTGACGACGTTCCTGCCGTGCCCGATCTCGTACGCGAGGTCGGGGAACGGCCCGGAGACGGGGTCGGCGACCCGGGCGCCCGTCGCGATGAGGGCGACGGCGGCCATCGTGACACCGACGCCGATGCCGATGACGGCGCGGACGACGGGCAGGACCGACGCGTTGTGATCGCCGAGGCGGGCCGGGATGCGGCGCAGCACGAGTGCGAAGGCGATGAGGGTGACGGTCTCGACGAGGATCTGCGTGAGTGCCAGGTCGGGCGCGCCGCTGGTCGCGAACAGCAGGACCATGCCGAGACCTGTGACCGACACGAGCACGACGCCGGTGTAGCGCTTGCGCGCGCGGATGGCGACGAAGCCCGCCAGGATCATGACGGGCGCCGCCAGCAGCTGAGCCGGGCTCTGCCATGCGTCGACGGCGATGCGCCATTCGCTGCTCGCCAGCAGCGCGGTCGCCTCGGCGGCGATGAAGACGACGAAGATCGTCCCCACGTAGAACGGCAGGGACCCCCGCTGGGTGAGCGACGTCGTCCAGACCGACAGTCGGGCGATGCCGCGCAGCGACAGGTTGTAGGCGTCGTTCGCGGTGAACGGCAGGATGCGGGCCTTCAGCGCGCGGCGTTGGGTGATCCAGAACAGTACGGCGCCGAGGGCGATCGAGCCCAGCGACAGGAACAGCGCCGGCTCCCAGCCATGCCAGAGTGCCAGGTGGTACGCCTTCCCGCCCTCTTCGAGTGGGATGCCGTCGGCGTAGCCGGCGATCGCCGAATCGACCACGGGCGAGGCCACGCCCGCCACCATGGTGAGCCCGCTGAGCACGACGGGGGCGATGAGGAAGCCGATGGGCGGGTCGGGCCATTCGGTGCGCTCGCGCGGGGCGCCCGCGGCATCCTTCTTCGTCCAGAAGGCCCCCCACACGAAACGGATGCCGTATGCCGCCGTCAGCGCGGATCCGAGCAGGATGCCGATCAGCGGGATGAGCGCAGCCGGGTCGGCACCGCCCTCGAGGAAGGAGGTGAGCGCCGCCTCCTTGGCGACGAAGCCGACCGTGGGCGCGACGCCCGCCATCGAGGCGATCGCGATGATCGAGAAGGTCGCGAGTGTCGGCGCCTGGCGGCCCACGCCCGAGAGCTCGGCGATGTCGCGCGTGTTGAGCTGACGGTCGATCACGCCGACGATCAGGAACAGGGCCGACTTGAACAGGGCGTGTCCGACCAACAGCGCGAGGCCGGCGAGCGCGCTGTTGCGTTCCCCGTAGCCGAGCACGACCGTGAGCATGCCGAGCTGGCTGACCGTGCCGAAGGCGAGGATGCGCTTGAGGTCGGACTCCCGCAGCGCCTGGAAGCCGCCGAGCAGCATGGTGAAGATGCCGAGCCCGATGACGATGGGGCGCCACGGATCGGTGTCGGCGAAGGCCGGGGCGAAGCGGGCGATGAGGTAGATACCCGCCTTCACCATCGCCGCCGCGTGCAGGTAGGCGCTCACGGGGGTCGGCGCCGCCATCGCGCCCGGCAGCCAGAAGTGGAAGGGGAAGATGGCCGATTTGCTGAGCGCACCCACGAGCAGCATCACGATCGCGGCATCCAGGGCCACCGCCTGGCCGCCCTCGAAGACGGGACCGGTCTCGAGCATCGCCGCGATGCTCGTCGTGCCGTACAGGACGACGAGCATGACGACGCCGATGAGCATGACGAGTCCGCCGAGGGTCGTCACGAGGAGCGCCTGCAGCGCCGCTCGTCGGCTCGCGCCGCGGCGGTGGTAGAAGCCGATGAGGAGGTAGGAGAGGACGCTCGTGACCTCCCACAGCATGATGAGCACGACGATGTCGTCGGTGAGCACGAGCCCGTACATCGCGCCCGCGAAGGCCAGGAGCACGGCCGAGAAGGTCGCGAGGCCCTCGGTCTTCCCGGCGAAGTACCACCGGCAGTAGATCATCACCAGTGCGCCGACGCCGGTCACGATGAGCGCCATGACCCAGGACAGCACGTCCAT
This sequence comes from Microbacterium sp. NPDC080005, assembly GCF_040702445.1. Taxonomy (NCBI): domain Bacteria; kingdom Bacillati; phylum Actinomycetota; class Actinomycetes; order Micrococcales; family Microbacteriaceae; genus Microbacterium; species Microbacterium sp. NPDC080005. The sequence continues at coordinate 676,105 of NZ_JBFBLD010000002.1, forward strand.
CCGCATGGCGAGTTGGACGTCGAGGTCAGGAATCCAGCTGTATGTCTCGAACGGGATATCCCCCGCGATCACGGCGGGTGCCTGCAGCGCGGTGTGCACGAAGGCGGCGACCGGCACGACGGCGGCGACGAGGAAGGTGCGTGACCCGAGGCGCGCGACGAGTGCCGGCAGGAGGAGGGGCACGAGGGCGAACGCCGCGAGGAGGATCAGCAACCTGGCCTCCTCTGTGTCATCGGGGGTCGAGGCCTCCAGTCTACCGGCTGACCGACAGCGGGTGCCCGGCCGGCTCCCAGGTCAGGCCGGTACCGGACCCGTTGTGTTCCCTCGCCGGAATGTGCAGGTGAGGGTGAGGGATGCCGGCTCGCGCCCCTCGAGCATCGCGACGACGGCCTCGCCCGCGGCGCGTCCCTTCGCGATGGCGTCCTGGACCAGCGTCGTGAGGACGTAGGGCGCCAGACCGTCGACCGTGATGCCGTCGAACCCGGTCACGCTGAGGTCCTCGGGCACCCGCAGACCCGCCTCTTCGGCGGCCCTTATGACACCGGCCGCGAGCAGATCGCTCTGCGCGATGATCGCGGTCGGTCGGTCGCCGGCGAGGAGGACCCGGCCCGCGGCCAGACCCTCGTCGATCGAGCTCGCGCCGACCGCGTAGGCAGCCGCATCGGGGTAGATCTCCCGGGCGCCGCGCAGCCGGTCGCGCGTGACCTCGACGGCGATCTGCGCCGGATCGTCGATGAAGCCGCGGGGTCGGGTGGCGTCCTTCGTCAACGTGATGATCGCGACGTCCTCGTGCCCGAGCGAACGCAGGTGCTCCGCGGCGGTGCGCTGGGCCTCGACGTTGTCGAGAAGGATCTGCGGGACGTCCGGGCCGGCGTCGCCCTCGATGACGACGACCGGGATGCCGCGGCGCCCCAGGACGTCGACCGAGGACTGCAGGATCTCGTTGCAGCCGAGCAGGATCGCCGCATCGACGGGAGCCGTCGTGAGTGTGGGCGCCGACTCGACGGGCCCCTCGTCGTGCAGGAGCAGGACCCCGGCGCCGATCGGTGCGAGCGCGTCGGTGAGGCCGTCCATCATCGCCGCCGTCACGGGGTCGCGGAAGGCCGAGCCGAGGCGCTCACGGAAGAGCACCGCCACGACTCCGGCGCGCCCCGTCCGCAGTGACGCGGCTCGCGGATCCGGCCCCGTATAGCCGAGGATTTCGGCCGCCTGCAGCACCTTGGCGCGGGTGGCGTCCGACACCGACACCTTGCCGCTGAAGACGACGGATGCCGTCGACGCCGATACCCCGGCTTCACGTGCGACGTCGGAGATCGTCGCGCGGCGGGTGCTCATGGTTCGATCGTAACCGCTCGACCGGCGACTTCGAATCGATTCGGAGATCCCGCTAGAGTGACGTCCATGACCCTGCACCTCACCGCCGCCCGCCTGTGGACCTGGCGTCTCGCCGTGTTCGCGATCTTCACGGCGAGCGGTCTGAGCATCGCGACGTGGGCATCGCGGGTCCCGTCCATCAAGGCCGCGCTCGGCATCGAGAACTCCACGATCGGGCTGCTGCTGCTCGGGATGGGCGTCGCCTCCATCCTCGGCCTGTCGGTGTCGTCGGTGATCGCCGCCCGCATGGGCACCCGGCGCGGCATGCTCACCGTGATGCTGGTGCTGTCGGTGGGACTGTTCCTCATCGGCCTCGGAACCGACGTCGCGCCCTCGCTCCTCCTCGTCCTCGTGGGGCTCGCCCTCTTCGGGTTCGGCAACGGCGCGCTCGACGTGCTCATGAACGTGGACGGCGCCGCGATCGAGGTCGAGGTGGGCAAGACGATCCTGCCGCTGTTCCACGCCTTCTTCAGCCTGGGCACCGTCATCGGCGCCGGCATCGGCGCACTGGTGGCAGGTGCGCGCATCGCCGTCTTCCCGCACACCGCAGCCATTGCCGTCGCGATCGTCGTCATCGCGGTCGTCGCCTTCGCCTATGTGCCCCAGCGCGACTTCGGCGCACCCGACGCGGCTCCCAGCGGCTGGCGCTCCCGCCTCAGCGCGGCGCTGTCGGCCTGGCGCGAACCCCGCACGTACGTGCTCGGGATCGTCATGCTCGGCATGGCGTTCGCCGAGGGCGGGGCGAACGACTGGATGGCCCTCGGCGTCAGTGAGGATCACCAGGGCGGTGTCGCCCTCGGTGCCGCTGCGCTGACGGTCTTCTCGGTCGCGATGACCGTGGTCCGGGTCTTCGGGGGTCCGCTCGTCGACCGGTTCGGCCGCGTCGCGACGTTGCGGGTGCTCGCCGTCACGGCCGTGGTCGGCATCCTGCTCTTCATCCTGGCGCCGAACCTGCCTCTCGTCTTCGTCGGCGCCGCGCTGTGGGGCGTCGGAGCGTCACTGGGATTCCCGCTCGGGATGTCGGCGGCGGCGGACGACCCGGAACGGGCCGCCGCGCGGGTCAGCGCCGCCGCGACGATCGGCTACGTCGCCTTCCTGTGCGGGCCGCCGATCCTCGGCGTCATCAGCACGCACATCGGCCTGCTGAACACACTGTTCATCATCGCGGCGCTCGTCGCCGCCTCGGGGTTCGCCTCGGGCGCGGCCAAGCCCCTCCCGGGCACCCGCGGCACGAGCCACTGAGGCGCGGTCAGAACAGGCGGGGCGCTCCCGACTCGATGCCCTTCATCTCGTCGTAGTCGAGGGTGACGCAGCGGATGCCGCGGTCCGCCGCCAGAACCTTGGCCTGCGGCTTGATCTCCTGCGCGGCGAAGACCCCGGTGACGGGCGCGAGGTGCGGGTCGCGCCCGAGCAGTTCGAGATAGCGCGTGAGCTGCTCGACGCCGTCGATGTCGCCTCGGCGCTTCACCTCGACCGCGACGGTGCCCCCTTCCGGGTTGCGCAGAAGCAGGTCCACGGGCCCGATGGCGGTGGGGAACTCGCGGCGCACGAGGGTCAGGTTCTCCCCGATGACGCCGACCTGTTCGGCGAGCAGGCGCTGAAGGTCGGCCTCGACGCCGTCCTTCACCAGACCCGGGTCGACACCGAGCTCGTGCGAGGAGTCGTGCAGCACGTCGTAGATGCGGATCGTGAGCTCGTCGCCCGACTTGGCATGCGTGACCCGCCACTTCTCCACGACGTCGATATCGTCCTCGCCGGGCTCGACGACCGTCAGCGTGCACGGCGGGCTCATCCAGTTGAGCGGCTGGTGCTGGATGTCCCGGTGGAACGCGACCGTGCCGTCCGCCTTGACCATGATGAGCCGGGTGGCGGGAGGCAGGTGGGTGTTGAGGCGACCGGTGTAGTCGACGGAGCAGCGGGCGATGACGAGACGCACGGCGACGAGCCTACCCGCGGGTCTGTACGGGATCGTCCGGGAACGGGTGCTCGACCCGGGACTCCGGATCGCGGTCCGTAGCGTGGATGACGAGCAGGTGCCCGATGGCGGTCCGTCTCCGGGGGGAGCACGAGACCACCCACACCGTCCGGCTCCGTCGTGCACGCGTACTCGGGCTCGCGCGCAGCTCACTGCGGTGGCGCCGCGTCCGCATCCGCGACCCGGGTCGGGGGCGGCGCCTCCGCGCCTCTACGATGACGGTGTGGGGGGCTCCAGCGACACGGGTGCAGCGCGCGTCGACGAGCTGATCACGGAGCTCCGCACGCTGCGCGACGCGCGCGGCGTCTCGTATCGGGAGCTCGCGGCCAGGGTCACCGAGCAGCGCGTCTCCGCGGGCGCGAGTCCCGCCGCGGCGCGCGTCCCCCACACCACGATCTCGGACACGTTCCGGCTCGGGCGGCGACGCCTCAACGCCGGGCTCGTCGCGGAGATCGTCGAAGCTCTCGGCGAGGATGCCGCCGCCGTCGCCGCGTGGCGGGCTCGCGTGGCCGCCGCCCTCGCCGCTGGTCCGAGCGCGGTTGCCGAGCCTCGCCCCGAGACCCTGCCCCCCGAGCCGCCCGCCCCCGAGACGACCGGACGATCCTGGGGACGCCTCGTCGCCCTGATCGTCGCGGGCGTGCTGCTGAACTCGACCGGCAAGTTCGTGAACCCCCTGCTCGGCGATGTGTTCTTCTTCGACATGGTCGGCACGGCGCTCGTCGCGATCCTCGCCGGCCCCTGGGCCGCTGCGACCGTCGGGTTGGTGTTCATCGTCGTGGAGCTGCTCAAAGGCCAGGTCGTCGCCGCGGTGTTCTCGGTGACGATGGTGTCCGCCGGGCTCCTGTGGGGCTTCGGGGCGACACGGTTCCGCCTCGCCGCCACCCTCCCCCGCTTCCTCGGGTTGAGCGCCGTCGTGGCGGTGGCCACATCGGCGATCGCCGTCCCCATCACCGTCTTCTATCTGGGCGGCTCCACCGACCGCGGGCTCGACGCGCTGCGCGATCTCGTGATGGGGATGACCGGGGTGCACCCCGAGGTGGCCATCGGCATCGTGAACGCCACCATCTCGCTCATCGACAAAATGGTCGTCGGCGCCATCGCATACGCGCTCGCGGTCGTCGTCCGTCGGGCGCTGCGGCCCGCCCCTAGGCTGGGAGCATGACGGCGCGCTCCCCCTGGTCCTGCATCCTCTGGGACGTGGACGGCACCATCGTCGACGCATCCGACGGCATCCTCAGCCGTCTCGACCGCTGTCTGACCCACTTCGGGTACCCCGCACCGACGCGCGCGGAGCTGGTCCACTGGATCGGGCCGCCGATGTACGACTCGTTCCAGAAGAACGTCGGCATGACGCCGGAGCAGGCGTCCGAGGCCGTCTCGTACTACCGGGTCCTCGGCAAGCAGGACGGCTACACCGCTCGGACGCGGCTCTACCCGGGAGTCGGGGAGCTCATCGCCGAGATCTCGGCGTGCGGCATCCCGCAGGCGACGGCGAGTTCCAAGCCGGAGGTCCAGGTCGTCGCGCTGATGGAGCACTACGGTCTCGCGGAGCACATGCAGGCCATGGCGGGCGCGACTCCGGACGAGAAGACCCTCGCTACGAAGGCGGACATCGTCGCCGAGTCACTGCGCCGGCTGCGCGCGGTGGGCGTCGACACGAGTCGACCGATCCTCATCGGAGACCGCCATCACGACGTCGACGGAGGCGCGGCGAACGGCGTGCCGGTGATCTTCGTGCGGTGGGGCTTCAGTTGGCCCCACGAATCCGAAGGAGCGCAGGCGGCGGTCGACACGATCGTCGAACTCCGCCGCCTGCTCCTCACGGAAGAGGTGTGAAACCTCAGAGGGGACGGATGTTCTCCGCCTGAAGACCCTTGGGGCCCTGTGCGATGTCGAACTCGACTCGCTGGTTCTCCTCCAGCGAGCGGTAGCCCGAGGATTCGATGGCCGAGTAGTGGGCGAAGACGTCGGCGCCGCCTTCATCGGGAGCGATGAACCCGAAGCCCTTCTCCGAGTTGAACCACTTGACGGTACCGCTGACGCTCATGAACTGCCTTACTGATTGGTGCCGACGACACGTCCGCCGGTCGATCCCCAACCTAGCCGCCCGCGCCCTCGCTGTCTCCCCCTCCGTCCGAAGGTGACATAAACGTTGCCCGGCGTACACCTCTCGGCCCCCGGACGAGCTGCCCGTGATACCCCCAGGGGTATCGTGTCCTCATGCGAACCATCATCATCGGGGGGGTCGCGGCGGGAATGTCTGCGGCGACCCGGCTTCGCCGGCTCGACGAAGAGCGCGAGATCGTCGTGTTCGAGCGCGGCACTTTCGTCTCCTTCGCGAACTGCGGCCTCCCCTATTACGTCGGCGGCGTGATCGAGGATCGGTCGGCGCTGCTGCTGCAGACACCGCAATCCCTCAGCGCCCGCTTCGCACTCGGGGTGCACGTGCGGCACGAGGTGACTGCGATCGACACCGCGAGCAGGACGGTGACCGTCCGCGACCTCGACACCGACACCGAGCGGGAGGAGCCGTTCGACGACCTGGTGCTGGCCCTGGGAGCGGCGGCGACCGGCCGCATCCCGGGAGAGGGTGTTCCCGTCACCACCCTCCGCACCGTCGACGACGTCGATGAGATCGTCGAGATCCTCACCGGGCTCTCGCTGCCGAGAGTGGTCGTCGCCGGCGGCGGGTTCATCGGCGTGGAGGCGGTCGAGAACCTCGTGACCCGAGGTGCGCAGGTCACGCTCGTGCAGCGGGGAGCGCAGATACTGAGTCCGCTCGACCCCGAGATGGCGTCGCCGGTGCATCGGGCGCTGTCGGCCGCCGGCGTGGACGTCCGCACCGGGACCACAATCGCCCGCCTCGAGGCGGGCGGGGTCGTCCTCTCGGACGGCACGCGTGTCGCCGCTGACCTCGTGGTGGACGCCCGCGGCGTCCGCCCCGACGTGCGGATCGCGGTCGATGCGGGCATCGCCATCGGCCCGACCGGCGGCATCGCGGTCGACGACCACCACCGCACCAGCGTTTCGGGAGTCTGGGCGGTCGGCGACGCCGTCGAGAAGACCGACCACCTCGACGGCGCGGCGACGCTCGTGACGATGGCGGGTCTCGCCAATCGGCACGGCCGGGCGGCAGCCGACGACATCGCGGGCATCGCCACGGATGCGGCGGCACCCGCGCTCGGGACGACGGTCGTCGGCATTCTCGGCCTGACCGTCGGACTCGTGGGGTGGAGCGAACGGCGATTGCGCGCCGAAGGCCGCGCGCACCGCATCGTCCACACGCACCCCTTCTCCCACGCGACGTACTACCCGGGTGCGGATCAGATGGCGATGAAGCTGCTCATCGACGCCGAGACCGACCTGATCCTGGGCGCGCAGATCGTGGGGCGCGCCGGTGTCGACAAGCGGCTGGACGTCCTCGCCGTCGCGATGACGGCCGGGCTCACGGCATCCGCACTGTCTCAGCTGGAACTCGCGTACGCGCCGCAGTACGGGTCGGCGAAGGACCCGATCAACATGGCCGGGTATGTCGCGGAGAACCTCGCGATGGGGACGGACCGCACGATCCAGTGGCACGAGGTGGATGCCGCCCGCGCGGCCGGCGCCGTGGTGGTCGACGTGCGCACCGCCGAGGAGAACGAGGCGGGTTCGATCCCCGGGGCCGTCCTCCTTCCCCTTGACGAGATCCGCCGGCGTCATGGCGAACTGCCCGTCGCGCCGCTCATCGTCCACTGCCGCGTGGGTCAACGAGGGCACACCGCGAGCCGACTCCTTCAGCAGCTCGGGCACGACGTCCGCAACCTCGACGGCGGATGGCTCACCTGGACCGACGGCCTCGAGGCAGCCGCACGCGAGGAGGCCTGACGATGTCGACCGCCCTGCATGACGAGGATGCCGTGCGCCGGATCGCCAATCGGCTGAAGCGGGCCCAGGGCCAGCTGGCGGCCGTCATCGCGGCGATCGAGGAGGGCGGGGACTGCCGAGAGGTGGTGACGCAGCTCTCCGCCGTGTCGGGCGCGATCGACCGAGCGGGGTTCGCGGTCATCGCGGCGGCGATGCAGCAATGCGTCGAGGACGACGATTCGGAGCTGCGCATGGCCGAGCTCGAGAAGCTGTTCCTCTCGCTCAGCTGAGCGGCGGTCAGTGGCATCCGCTCTGTTCAGGCCGCTACCGAGCGGTCTACGGTGAGCGGATGACCGGTCTCACCCCGTACCTGACGTTCCCCGGTTCGGCGCGCGACGCGCTCACCTTCTATCAGGGTGTCTTCGGCGGCGACCTCGTGCTGAACACGTTCGCCGACTTCGAGCGTGTCGACGGTCCGGGCGACTTCATCGCACACGGAATGCTCACCGGGCCGGTGCCCCTGTTCGCATCGGACGGCGGGCCGGGCGACGAGGCCTTGCAGCTGCGCGGCGTGATGTTCGCCTTGCTCGGAGCGGCGGAGCCCGCCGTGCTCGAGACGTGGTTCGGGCGGCTCGCCGAAGGGGGTCGGATCGTCGACGATCTGCAGCTGCGCGCCTGGGGCGATCATGACGGAACGGTGACCGATCGCTTCGGCGTGACCTGGCTTATCGGCTATCAGGGCTGACGTCGGATGAGCGCGGAGGCGACCGCCACCGCCGTCCCCGCGATGATGCCGACGAGGGTCTCCGCCAGTCGATCGGTCAGGAGGACGGTCGCCGTCGTGGGCGCCGCGAGCTGCACCATGAGCAGCGCGAGGGGCGTGATGAAGATCATCGCGATCGCGTAGTTGCGGCCGACGAACAGTTCGGCGCCCGCCTGCAGTGCGACGGCGGTGAGGATGACCGCGAGCGGCGGCAGGCCGAGAGCGAGGATGCCGGCCGCCACGAGCACGCCGACCACGGTGCCGAGGAGGCGCTGCAGGCCTCGGATCACCCGGGCTTTCACGTGCGGCCCGCTGACCGCGGCGACCGCTCCCACCATCGCCCAGTACCAATGCGAATCGAGCAGGAGGTATCCCGCCGTGCCCGCGAGGAGGGTCGCAACCGCGACCGTCACCGCCATCTCCACGGCCACGGCACCGACAGAGAGCCGATTCTTCGTGCGCGGGAGCCGCGGGAACGACCTCTGGCTCACCGTCTCAGCGGCGAGCGTCACGAGGACGGAGAAGGCGACGGCCGCGAGACCGACGATGAGCACGTCGCCGAAGCGGGCGGCACCCGCCGGGATGGATGCCGTCGCACCGGCGGAGAAGACGACGAAGAGCGCTCCGGGTGGATGCCACTGCGTCGCGTACGCGAGCAAGGTCGCCGTCGCGGCGACTGCTGCCACCACGGCGACGGCCCCCAGGGCGGCAAGCCCCGACACCGACACGGCGGTGCCGATGAGCATCGCGGCGACCATGACGGTGCCGGCGGCCCCCTGCATCCGCATCCGGTCGCCGATCGCATCCGTCCGGCCGTACAGCGCCGCGAAGGCCCCGAAACTCGCGTAGATGCTGAGGTCGAGCCGCCCGATGGACCAGAGGACGAGCAACGGCACACCCACGCTGACAGCGGCGCGGATCGCGACGGTGTGGTCGCGATCGTACGGAGCGACGCGGATGACCCCGGTCCAGATCCGGCCGCGCGACGTGCTCACCGTACGAGCCTACGAGGCGCGCGACATCACCCGGAAACGACGAAGCCGGTCGGGGTTCTCACCACCGACCGGCTTCGTGTCGCACTGTCTGTGCGCGAGGGGGGAGTTGAACCCCCACGCCCTTTCGGGCACTGGCACCTGAAGCCAGCGCGTCTGCCTATTCCGCCACTCGCGCGAACCCGTGTCGCCACGGGATCAACTTTCCGAGGATATCATGGCGCGAGCCCGCCGGAGAAACGGCCGCAGCTGTGTTCCCCAGACCCTGCCAGGGTCGACAACTAGCATGTGAGCACCGGTCCAGACTGCCTGAGGAGCCCCGTGGGACTACTTGACAGCTTCGAGAAGGGAATCGAGCGCGCCGTCAACGGTGCGTTCGCGAAGACCTTCCGCAGCGGTGTGCAGCCTGTCGAGATCGCGTCCGCACTCCGTGCCGAACTCGACGCGAAGGCCGCCGTCGTCTCGCGCGACCGCATCCTCGTGCCCAACACCCTCGTCGTCCGACTCGCCCCCGCCGACCACGAGCGGATGGGCGCCCTCGGCCGCACTCTGCACGACGAGCTCGTGCAGCTCGTCGAAGGTCACGCCAAGGCGCAGAAGTACAGCTTCGCCGGCCCCGTCTCGCTCGCCATCAACCCCGATGAGTCGTTGACGACCGGAACGGTGCGTGTGGACTCCCGGTCCGCGTCGGCCGAAGAGGTCTCGTGGCACGGCGTCGTGGAGATCGACGGCACGCAGCACCCGCTCACCGGCAGCCGCACCGTGATCGGTCGCGGAACGGATGCCGACATCACGATCCCCGACGCCGGCACCAGCCGCCGGCACGTCGAGATCCTGTGGGACGGTCGCCGGGCGATGGTCCGCGACCTCGGCTCCACCAACGGCACGCAGCTCAATGGTCAGAAGGTGTCGGAGGCCGCGCTGGACCCCGACTCCGTCATCACCATCGGGCGCACGCGCATCACCTTCCGCGTCGTCGCGCAGGCATCCCGCATCCCCCCGCGGCCGCAGGATCCCGCGACCCGCTTGTTCGACCTCGGAGGCCAGGCATGAGCGAACTGACACTCCTGCTGCTGCAGATCGGGTTCCTGATCCTGCTGTGGTTCTTCGTCTTCGCGGTGGTCTACTCGCTGCGCGCCGACCTGTTCGGCGTCAAGGTCCGGAAGATGCCCGAACCCGCTCCGGCGGCTCCCGGCCCCGTCGCGACCGCCCCGGCCAACGCCGAGACCTCCATCGTCTCGCCGGTCATGACGCGCCCGGCGGCACCGTCCGGCCCGCAGAAGGCGACCGTGAACACGGTCTCGCGCATCGTCATCACGAGCGGCCCCAAGGCGGGACTCGAGCTCCCTCTCGGGAACGAGCCCCTCACGATCGGCCGCTCGAGCGAGTCGGGACTGGTCATCCGCGACGACTACACCTCGAGCCACCACGCCCGTCTCGTGCTGTGGGGCGAGCAGTGGATGGTGCAGGACCTCGACTCGACGAACGGCACCTGGCACGACGGCGAACGCGTCGCCTCTCCCGTCCCCGTGACCGTCGGCGCCCCGATCAAGGTCGGCGCCACGACGTTCGAGCTGCGGAAGTAACGGCCCGCACCGATGGTCTTCGAGGGCTCGAGCGCCGCCATCTCGCATACCGGGAAGGTCCGCTCCAACAACCAGGACTCGGGCTTCTCGGGCTCGAACCTGTTCGTCGTCGCCGACGGCATGGGTGGTCACGCCGGCGGCGACATCGCCTCGAGCATCGCCGTCCACCACCTCGAAGGCCTCGACCACGCGTTCCCCACACCGGCCGAGGCCGAGCGGGAGCTGCGCGAGTCCATCGTCGACGCCGCCCACGTCCTCGTCGACACGGTCGCCGAGCGTCCCGAGCTCGCCGGGATGGGCACGACCGTCAGCGCCGTGCTCATGGTCGACGACTACGCCGTCATCGCCCACATCGGCGACTCCCGCGTCTACCTCTTCCGCGACGGCGCCCTCACGCAGATCACGACGGACCACACGTTCGTCCAGCGCCTCGTCGACTCGGGACGCATCACCCCCGAAGAGGCCCGCTACCACCCGCGCCGCTCGGTCCTCATGCGTGTGCTCGGCGACATGGGCACCGACCCCGAGGTCGACGCCTTCATCATGCAGACCCAGCCGGGCGACCGCTGGCTCCTCTGCTCCGACGGTCTCTGCGGTGTCGTCGACGACGCGCAGACCGCGAAGGTCCTGCGGCAGGATCTCGCCCCGGGGCGCACCGCGGACATGCTCCTGAAGCTGGCTCTGGATGCCGGTGCCCCCGACAACGTCACGATCGTCCTCGTCGACGTGGGCGGCCGCCATCCGATGTTCAGCGGCACAGCGACCGTCGTCGGTTCCGCCGCCACCCCCAAGGGGATCGAGGTCCCGGTCGCCCGCCCGGCGCGCACCGGCTGGTTCCAGACCGGTCGGCAGGCGGCCAACGAACCCAGCCACTTCGAACCCGCCGCCGAGTACCTCGAGGAGCTCATCGAGGAGGACCGTCGCCGTGCGCGCCGGCGCCGCGTCTGGTGGTTCGTCGGCTTCATCGCGATCGTCGCCGTCCTCGCCGCGGGCGTCTTCGCCGGGTACGCCTGGACGCAGACCCGCTACTTCGTCGGCCCCGACGACGACAGCGTCGTGATCTACCGCGGCATCCAGCAGGACATCGGCCCGATCTCGCTGTCGACGCCCTACGAGGACACGAACATCCTCCTCGCCGACCTGCCCGCGTATCAGCGGCAGTCCGTCGAGCAGACCATCTCCGCCCGATCGCTCGCCGACGCGCAGGCGATCGTCGACAACCTCCGCCAGGGGACCCCATGACAGCGGCCGTAGAGACCGACACCACGGTCATCAAGGCGCTCCGGAAGCTCCGGATGCCGGCGACCCAGCGCAACCGCGAGCTGGGTCTGCTCCTCTTCGCCATCGCGATCACGACCGTGGCCGTGCTCCTCGTCCAGCTCGGCGCGCGCGACGAGATCGACCCGACCTTCCTCTCCTACTGCGGATGGCTCGCGGGACTGTCCTTCGCCCTCCACATCGTGACGCGCATCTGCGCGCGCGACGCCGACCCTTTCGTCCTCCCCATCGCCACCCTCCTCACCGGCATCGGCGTCGCGATGATCTACCGACTCGACATCGCGGAGGACCGCGTCGGCTGGTCGTCCCTCGGGTTCCGCCAGCTCGTCTGGGCGGCGATCGCGATCGGCGGTGCGATCCTCATCGTGGTGTTCCTGCGCAACTACCGCGTGCTCTTCCGCTACACCTACGTGTTCGGACTCAGCGGCATCCTGCTGCTCCTGCTCCCGTTCGTGCCCGGGCTGGGCATCGAGGCGGGCGCGGACGTCTGGGTGTCGGTGGCCGGTGTCTTCTCGTTCCAGCCCGGTGAGCTCGCGAAAATCTGCCTCGCGGTCTTCTTCGCGGGCTACCTGGTGCGCACCCGCGAGGCCCTCACCTCGGTGGGCACGCGGTTCCTCGGGATCACGTGGCCGCACGCCCGCCAGCTCGGACCCCTGCTGATCGTCTGGGGCGTCTCGCTGGGCATCATCGTCCTGCAGCGCGACCTCGGTACCGGCATCCTCATCTTCGGGATGTTCATCGCGATGCTCTACGTCGCGACGGGCAAGGCGAGCTGGGCGATCCTCGGTGTCCTGCTCGCCGTCGCCGGAGCGCTGGCGGCCTCGCAGATCCTGCCCTACGTCGCGTCGCGATTCTCGAACTGGCTCGACGCGTTCAACCCCGACTACATCAACGGCAGCAGCTTCCAGCTCGTCTCCGGCATCTTCGGCCTCGCGCACGGCGGCCTCATCGGAACCGGCTGGGGCCTGGGGCGGCCCGACCTGACCCCGCTCGCCCACAACGACTACATCCTGCCGAGTCTCGGCGAGGAGCTCGGCCTGGTCGGCGTCTTCGCGATCCTCGCGCTCTACATGGTGTTCGTCAGCCGCGGCATCCGCATCGGCATCGCCGGGCAGGACGACTTCGGGAAGCTGCTGGCGACGGGACTCTCGTTCACGCTCGCGCTGCAGGTGTTCATCATGGTCGGCGGCGTCACCCGTCTCATCCCGCTGACGGGTCTGACGATGCCGTTCCTCGCGGCCGGCGGTTCGTCCCTCATCGCGAACTTCCTCATCATCGCGATCCTGCTGAGGATCTCGGATGCCGTCCGCTCCAGGCCCCGGGTGGTGATCGGATGACCAAGCAGCTCCGACGACTGAGCGTCGTCGTCCTCCTCATGTTCCTCAGCCTGTTCGCCTCGACGAGCGTCATCCAGGTGGCCCTGGCAGGTCAGCTGAACGAGAACCCCGAGAACCGGCGCACGCTCTACGACTCCTACGCGGTGCAGCGTGGCACGATCTTCGCCGGCAGCACGGCGATCGCCTCGTCCGCGCCCAGCGACGACGTGTACAGCTGGATCCGGACCTACCCGGATGCCGAGATGTGGGCGCCCGTGACGGGGTTCATCAACCCCGTGCTCCGCTCCTCGACCGGCCTCGAGTACGCGATGAACGCCGCCCTCGCCGGCACCGGCAGCCAGCAGTTCCTCACCCGCCTCGACCAGATCGTCAGCGGTCAGCCTCCGCGCGGGTCGAACGTACTCCTCTCCCTCGACCCCGAGCTGCAGAAGGTCGCCTACGACGCCCTCGACGGCCTGGAGGGCGCGGTCGTCGCGATGGAGCCCGACACCGGCCGCATCCTCGCGATGGCCACGAGCCCCAGCTTCGACACGAACAAGCTCGCGTCGCACAACAGCTCGGCGGTCAACGCCGCCGATCAGGAGCTGCAGGCCGACCCGCTCCGACCGCTCACCAACCGGGTGACCCGCGAGACGGAGCCCCCCGGATCGACCTTCAAGCTCGTGGTCGCCTCCGCGGCGCTCGCATCGGGTGAGTACACACCCGAATCCGAGTTCGACAACCCGGCGACCTTCACGCTCCCCGGCACGGACAACGTCCTGCACAACTTCGACCGCGGGACCTGCGGCCCGGGCGAGAAGACGACCCTCGAGACGGCCCTGCGCCTGAGCTGCAACATCCCGATGGCGGAGCTCGCGCTCGAGCTGGGTACCGACGCGATCCGGGAGCAGGCGCAGAAGTTCGGATTCAACTCCGCCTTCGAGATCCCCCTCGACGTGACCGCGTCCAGCTACCCCGAGGGCTTCGACGAGCCGCAGACCGCCCTGAGCGGCATCGGTCAGACCGACGTGCGCGCCACCCCGCTGCAGATGGCGATGGTCGCGGCCGGCATCGCGAACGACGGCGTCGTCATGAACCCGCGGATGGTGGACCGCGTCGTCGCCGCCGATCTGACGGTGCAGGACGAGCCCGCGAACACGCAGTTCGGCGAGGCGCTGAGCCGCGAGGTGGCCGAGACGATGACGACCATGATGATCGGCAATGTCCAAAACGGCGCCGCGTCGGGTGCGAGAATAGACGGCGTCGACGTCGCCGGGAAGACCGGAACGGCGGAGCACAATCCGGGGGACCCTTACACGCTCTGGTTCACCGGTTTCGCGCCCGCGGAGGACCCGGAAGTGGTCGTCACGGTGATGGTGGAGAACGGTGGTGGGCTCGGTCAGAACGGCACGAGCAACGGGATCGCGGCCCCGATCGCGAAGAAAGTGATTGAGGCGGTGCTGAGCGAATGAGACCGACGCAGGGTGTGAGCTTCGGCGGACGGTACGAACTGGACTCGCGGATCGCGATCGGCGGCATGGGGGAGGTCTGGGAGGCCACCGACCACGTCATCGGCCGTACGGTCGCCATCAAGATCCTCAAAGACGAGTACATGGGCGACCCGGGCTTCCTCGAGCGCTTCCGCGCCGAGGCCCGTCACGCCGCGCTCGTGAACCACGAGGGCATCGCCAGCGTCTTCGACTACGGCGAGGAGAACGGCTCCGCCTTCCTCGTCATGGAGCTGGTCCCCGGCGAGGCACTCTCGACGATTCTCGAACGCGAGGGCGCCCTGTCGACCGACAAGACCCTCGACATCGTCGCGCAGACCGCCTCGGCGCTGCAGGCGGCGCATGCGGCCGGCCTCGTGCACCGCGACATCAAGCCCGGCAACCTCCTCATCACCCCTGACGGCCGCGTCAAGATCACCGACTTCGGCATCGCCCGCATCGCCGACCAGGTGCCGCTGACCGCGACCGGCCAGGTCATGGGCACGGTCCAGTACCTCTCGCCCGAGCAGGCATCGGGGCACGCGGCATCCCCCGCCACCGACATCTACTCGCTCGGCATCGTCGCGTACGAACTCCTCGCGGGCCGTCGTCCCTTCACGGGCGAATCGCAGGTCGCCATCGCGATGGCGCAGATCAACGACACTCCGCCGCCGCTTCCCGACACCGTGTCGGAGCCGGTCCAGCGCTTCGTGATGAGCATGATCGCGAAGAAGCCCGAGGACCGTCCGGCCTCGACCTCCGCCGTCGCGCGCGCCGCCGGTGCACTGCGCCGCGGAGACGTCGCGGGCGCGGCGGCCATCGTCCCGGCGATCGCCGGGGCCGCCGACGCGGACGCGTTCACGCAGCTGTTGACCCCGACGCCGGGGTCGGATGCCACGACCCGCCTCCTTCCCTCGGGTGGGGCAGCGGCCGCCGGTGTCGGAGCGGCCGCCGCCGTCGGGACGGGGACGGCCGCGCTGTCCACCGATCAAGCAGCGCCCGATCAGGGGCAGCGCAAGAAGAAGCGCAGCCCGTGGACCTGGCCCCTCGTCGCGCTCATCGTTCTGCTCACGATCGTCCTCGTCGGCTTCCTGATCACGCTGTTCATGCCGCAGAACTCGGCGGGACCCGTGCAGAGCTCGTCGAGGCCTCCGGCGGTGTCGAGCCCCGCGGCATCCTCGCCGACGCCGACGCCGACCGAGACCGAAGTGACGAACCCCAACCCGGCGACGCTCGGGCTCGAGGGCAAGACGTGCGATGAGGCGACGAAGATCCTCAACGACAACGGGTACCCGAACGTGGTGTGCCAAGACGGAGACGCTGCGGATTCCGACGCTCAGGTGGGGCTGGTCTACCGGGTGAACCCGACGGGCAACCCCGAGCCGACAGAGCGCATCACGCTCACTCTGTACACCGAGGCGGCCGAGATGGCGACCCCCGCGGCCCCCCGCATCGAGGGCGGCAACGGCGACGGCACGGTCACCGCGGGTTCGACCGTCCAGGTCATGTGGGACAGCTACACCTGCCCCGCGGGTGCACCGACGGCGTCGAGCTACACGATGACGCTGTCGGGAGGCGTGTTCGACACCAACGGGGAGTCGACGGCGAGTTTCGACATCGATCAGCGCCCGGCGAGGATCGTCGTGGACGACAACGGCAGCCAGGCGCTCTCGGTGACGTACACCGTGACGTGCTCGGGCGAGAGCACCGAGCGCGAGTCCGGGAGTTCTCCGGAAGCGTCCGCGTCGATCGTCGCCGCACCCGAGGAGACGCCGCCGGCCGACGGCGGGGACGACGGCGCCGACGGCTGATCACGTCCGCTTTCAGCAGGCTTTAGAGCGGGGTCGGATAGGCTGTCCGGGTTCCATTCCGGGGAGTGATGTGTCCGTACAGCAACGCGTGCTTTCGGGCCGCTACCGCGTCGATGACCTCATCGGCCGAGGCGGCATGGCTTCGGTGTACCGCGGGCAGGACCTCACCCTGGGGCGCGAGGTCGCGATCAAGATCCTCGAGCCGGATCTCGCCGCGGACGGCGCGTTCCGCACCCGGTTCCGCCTCGAAGCGCAGTCCGCGTCGCGCATGTCGCATCCGGCGATCGTCCGCGTCTTCGATGCCGGCGAGCAGACGCGAACGGATGCCGCGGGGCAGCCGCATCCCGAGCCGTACATCGTCATGGAGCTGGTCTCCGGGCGTCTGCTGAAGGACATCATCAGCGAGGGTCCCGTTCCGATCGAGGACGCCCTGCGCTACACCGACGGCATCCTCGAAGCCCTCGAGTACTCCCACCGTGCCGGCGTGGTCCACCGCGACATCAAGCCCGGCAACGTCATGGTGACGGATGCCGGCCAGGTGAAGGTCATGGACTTCGGCATCGCCCGTGCCGTCTCCGACTCGTCGTCGACGGTCGCCGAGACCACGGCGATCATCGGCACCGCCTCCTACTTCTCGCCCGAGATGGCCAAGGGCGACCCGGTGGACGCGCGCGCCGACATCTACTCCGCCGGCATCGTCCTTTACGAACTGCTGACGGGCCAGCCGCCGTTCCGAGGCGAGAACCCGATCGCCGTCGCGTACCAGCATGTGTCCGAGGCTCCGGTCCCGCCGTCCGAGGTGGTCGACACCGTTCCGCGTTCCCTCGACACGCTCGTCCTGCGTGCACTCGCGAAGGACCCGTTCCAGCGCCCGCAGACGGCGGTCGCGTTCCGCGACGCCCTCGCCGCGGCGACCGGTCGCAAGGCCCCCAGCAAGCGGCGGGTCGAGCACCTGAGCAACGAGCTCTACGGCCCCGACCCGAAGCAGGCCGCCGAGACGGCCCGCTCGCTGCGCCAGCTCACGAGCGACGACACGATGCGACGCACCCAGGCCGGTCCTCCGGTCGCGTGGGTGTGGGCGGGCATCGCGATGCTCGCCGTCCTTCTCGTGTCCGTCTTCATCTGGGTGGGCACCATCCGCCCCGAAGAAGGCACCGTCACCCCGAACGCCCTCACCGTTCCCGATGTGGTCACGATGACCTGGGACCGTGCGCAGCAGGTTCTCGACAAGGACCAGCTCGAGTCCCAGCAGGTGGGTGAGACGAGCGCCGACATCCCCGAGGGCGCCGTCGTGCGCACAGACCCCGTCGCCGGCACCACCGTCGCACCGGGTGATCAGGTCACCGTCTACGTGTCGGAGGGTGTCGAGACGGCCGCGATCCCCACACTCGTGAACCTCACCGTCACCGAGGTGACCGCCGCGCTCGAGCAGGAAGGCCTGAAGCTCGGTTCCGTCACGCGACGCAACGACCCTGACCGCGCGGCCGATGTCGTCATCAGCGGAGCGGTGGACGGTGCGGCGGCGAACCCCGGCGACGAGGTCCCGCTGGGCACCGCCGTCGACCTCGTCGTGGCCACCGGCACGGTGACCGTCGAGGACTTCGCGCTGAACTACACGGTCGACAAGGCCGTCGAGATCCTGAGCTCGGACGAGTACGGCCTCGAGCCCGTCGTCCAGGAGGATGCGTCGTGCCCGGCCACCGACCCGCGGATGGTGAAGGTCCAGTCGGCCATCGGCGAGGTGCCTGTGGGCTCCGAGATCGTCCTCACGACCTGCAGCGGCTGACCCGGTCGATCACACCACGGTCCGGTGCGGCGAGAGCCGGGCGCCGCGCGCGGCGGCATCCGTCACGCCGATGCTCTCCAACCACGTGCCCAGCAGCTGATAGCCGCCCTCGGTGAGCACGCTCTCGGGATGGAACTGCACGCCCTCGATCGGCAGCGACCGATGGGCGAGGCCCATGACCGTCCCCGGTGCGGTCCAGGCCGTCACCCGCAGCTCGGCCGGAACACCGCCGCGCTCGACCGCGAGCGAGTGGTAGCGCGTGGCGGTGAACGGATCCGGCAGTCCGGCGAACACGCCCGCGCCCTCGTGGTGCACGGCCGACGTCCGCCCGTGCATGAGATCGGGTGCGTGAGAGACGACGCCGCCGAACGCCGCGGCGATGGCCTGGTGTCCGAGGCAGACGCCCAGCAGCGGCGTCACCGTCGTCGCACATCGACGGACGACCTCGATCGACGCGCCCGCGTCCTCCGGCGTCCCCGGGCCGGGCGAGATGAGGACGCCGTCGGCAACGTCGATGCGGGAGAGGACGTCGGCGGCATCCGATTCGACCATCTCGACATCGGCGCCCAGCTCGACGAGGTAGCCGATCAGGGTGTGGACGAAACTGTCGTGGTTGTCGACGACGAGAACCCGGATGCCGGCGGTCACCCGCCGCCGCCGACGGTGGACTCCTCGCTCGGCCAGAGCGTGTGGAAGACCCACGGGAATGCGTAGTAGAAGAGCAGGTACAGGATGATCGCCGCCAGCACGATCAGGATGAGCACCCGCACCCACCACGGACCGGGCAGTACGCGCCAGAGAGCCGCGTACATCAGGCGTCCACCCCGCCGGTCAGCGACGACGGCGGTCCGTCGGCGGCGGGAGTGAACTCATCGAACACGGCGTAGGCGATGATGCGCTCCAGGGAGTTCAGTTTCGGCGCGCAGCTGGTGAGCGTGAGGTAACGGCCGTTCGCGGCGACGTCCGGCTCGTTGGGGACCGGAAGCAGCACCTCCACCTGGGTCTCCTGCACGTACTCGAGCGAGCGGAATCGGTAGGTGTACCAGCCCGCCTTGGTCTGGATGACGATCGCGTCGCCGATGACCAGGCGATCGATGGGGTCGAAGGGAGCGCCGGAGGTCCACCGGTGCGCGGCGTAGGCGGTGTTCCCGACCGCTCCGGGCATCGCGGTGTCGGGGTAGTGCCCGATCTCCCCGCGATCGAGGATGTCGGGTCGGGTGATGCCGGAGGCGATCTTGAACTGCCAGTTCGCCCCGAACCGCGGCACCTTCATGATCCCGAACACGTCGCCGTGCGACTGGTCGCCGAGGACGGGGATCGCCGCCGGCGATCCGGGCTCCGCCGTCACGTCCGGCGCCGGAGTCTCGGACGGTGCCGGCTGCTCCTGGGCCTCATTCGCCCATTCGTCGGCGAGCGCCTGCGCCGCAGCATGCTGCTCGCTCTGCACGATGGCGTCGCCGATCCAGGTGTGCCAGGACACGTAGAGCAGCGTCAGCACGCCGAAGGTGAGGAGGATCTCGCCGAGGACGCTCGCCACCGTGGCGCGACGACGAGGACGCGGGCGACGCGAACGTCGGGTGGGGTGCTCCATGGGCGAGGAGTCGGTCACGATCGGAGTTTAGCCAGCGAAGGCTGAATCCGGGCTGGCAGGTAGACTTCCCCCCATGGCACGTGGAGACAAGGACGACGACCGACTCGTCCAGACCGAGGGCGAAGCCGCCCCCAACCCCGTCTGGTTCAAGCCGATCATGCTCGGGCTGATGCTCATCGGTCTGATCTGGATCATCGTCTTCTACCTGAGCGGCCAGGCCTTCCCGATCCCCGACATCGGACCGTGGAACCTCGCGATCGGCTTCGGCATCGCGTTCATCGGGTTCTTGATGACCACTCGCTGGCGCTGAGCCGGCGTCATCCCTCTCTTCCGACCGGAATTACACCCGTGTGATTCATCCCCACCTGGGGATGAATCTGTGGATAACTCAGAGGTAGAGCAGACCGGGCACCGTGACCGCAAGGGCGACGAGGCCGATCGCGACCGCGATGAGCAGGAGCGCCTGCAGCTTCTGACGGTTCTGCGCGCGGGTACGCGCGAAGACGAATCCGACCAGCAGGCCGACGAGGCCGCCGCCGATGTGTGACTGCCACGAGACCCCGGCGCCCACGAACGAGAACACCAGGTTGATCCCGAGCAGGATCGCGATCGGCAGGATGTTCGCACCGACGTGGCGCCCGATGATGAGCATCGCCGTCAGCAGGCCCCACACCGCACCGGATGCGCCGACGACCGCCGAGCCCGGCGCGATCAGCGCCACGAGGACCGACCCGCCGATCGCGCTCAGGAGATAGAGGGCCAGGAACCGGACCTTGCCGAGCAGGGGCTCGAGGCTGCGTCCGAGCGCCCACAGCGCGAGCATGTTGAGGGCGACGTGGAAGGGCAGCGGTGTCGAATGCACGAGGGCCACCGTCACCATCCGCCAGGGTTCGAAGGGCGCACCGCTGGCCGGCACGACATAGGGCGGGGCGAATGCGAGAGCACCCGTGACCGCGCCGCCGACGACGGGGATCAGCTGCACCAGGTAGACCGCGACCGTGACGATCATGATGGCGTAGGTGACGACGGGGCGGTCGCTGCGCATCTTGCGTGCGAACCGCCCCGGCATCCGCCGCACCTCGGCCGACCGCGCGCCCTTCTGCTGCTCCGCCAGGCACTCCGGGCAGATGACCCCCACCGGGAGCGGGGTCTGGCACTCGGGGCAGATGGTGCGGAGGCATCGCTGGCAGAGCACGAAGCTCTGACGGTCGGGATGCCGGTAGCAGAAGTTGTCCGGATTGGTCCGGGGGTCGGCCGAGGTCACGAAGGGATCAGGCCTCGGAGATGTCGATCGACGAGATGACGACGGGCTCGATCGGACGGTCCTGCGCACCGGTCGGGACGGCGCTGATGGCGTCGACCACAGCGCGGGACGCGTCGTCGGCGACCTCGCCGAAGATCGTGTGCTTGCCGTTCAGCCACGGGGTGGGGTCGGTCGTGATGAAGAACTGCGAGCCGTTGGTGCCCTCGGCCTTGCCCGTGATCGCGTTGCGACGCAGGCCCGCGTTGGCCATGGCGAGAAGGTACGGCGTGCCGAAGTTCAGCTCGGGGCTGATCTCGTCATCGAAGTTGTAGCCGGGTCCGCCGATGCCCTGACCGAGCGGGTCGCCGCCCTGGATCATGAAGCCGGGGATGATGCGGTGGAAGATGACGTCGGTGTAGAGCGGACCCTCGCCCGGCTTGCCGGTGGCGGGGTGCGTCCACGCCTGGGATCCGTCGGCGAGACCGATGAAGTTCTTGACGGTGCGCGGCGCCTGATCGCCGAACAGGTTGACGATGATGTCGCCGTGGTTGGTGTGCAGGGTTGCGACAGCGGAGTGAATCGGCATACCCATCATCCTCTCACTTGCAACCCCCCTCACAGCCTGAATGCGTCTGGCAGTATGGACCCACTACGTCCCCGGATGAACCCCGAAAAGGGAGGGCCCCGTGAGCCTCAACCGCAAGACCAAGAAGGAACTCCGCAAGCTGCAGAAGCAGGCTGCGAACCTCTGGGAGTCCCAGCAGGTGCTGGTGGGCCAGGCCGGTGAGGTCGCGCGCGAAGCGGGCCGCCAGCTCGGCAAGTACAACCACGACCACGTGGTGCCCGCCGCCAAGCACTCCTACGAGCGTTACGCCGCTCCGTACGTCGGCCGCGGTGTCGAGACGGGCCGCAAGGTCCTCAACGGCGCCATCGTCCCCGCGGCGGGCGCCGTCGTGGGCACCGCGCTGTCGGTGTGGGATGTCGCCAACGACCAGCGTCACCGCCTGTCGAAGGGCAAGGGCCTCGGCGGCTTCGACGCCGAGGACTTCCGCAAGAAGGCGAAGAAGGCCGGCAAGAAGGCGAGCAAGAAGCTCAGCGTCCCCGAGAAGAAGAGCGGCCCCGGTGCCGGCGGCGTCATCGCCCTCATCCTCGGCATCGCCGCGGCAGCGGGTGTGCTCTACGCCGCGTGGCAGACGCTGCGCGCCGATGACGAGCTGTGGGTGGCGGACGACCCGCTGCGCGCCCCGGATGCCTGAATCCACGCCCGTACCGTCGGAGCGCGTCGCTGAAGCGGCGCGCTCCCGGTCTTTGTCGGTCGAGTTCGTCGCCCGCCCGGCGGCGGGGAGCCTGGAGGAGGCGGCCACGCTCCTGGGCCTCGCGGCATCCGACATCGTGAAGACGCTCGTCGTCAAGCGCAGCGACGACACCTACCTGTTCGCCCTCATCCCTGGCGACCGGGCCATCTCGTGGCCGAAGCTGCGCGCCGTCGTCGGCGTGAACAAGCTGCGGCTGCCCGAACCCGAACTCGCGCTGGCCGCCACGGGTTTCGAGCGCGGCACGATCACGCCCATCGGCAGCACGACGGACTGGCCGGTCTATGCGGACGAGTCCATCGTCGGCCGACGCATCGCGATGGGCGCCGGTGCCCACGGGTTCAGCCTGTTCGTCGACGCCGACGATCTCATCCGCGCATACGGTGCGACGGTCGCCGACATCTCCCAGCCGATGGGCGGGCGTCAGGCCTGAGGGAGCAGCCCCGCCATCCGCAGCGCGGTGTCGACGAGACCGACGCGGGTCAGACCCGGGACATCGGCGAGGGGGAACCAGGCCGCCTCATCCGTCGACCCGTCCTCCTCGTTCCGAAGGTCGCCGCCGACGACGTGCGCGCGGTAGACGATACGGAGCGCCTGGATGGGTCCCTCGCCGTGCAGTCTGTCCTTCGCGGCGATCACCTGCGAGTCGGTGCCGAGGATGCCGTCGAGTTCCACGTGGAACCCCGTCTCCTCGAGGACCTCCCGGACCGCGGCATCCTTCGGATCCTCGCCCGGGTCGATGCCACCGCCGGGCATCGTCCAGGCCGGTCGCGTGGGGCTGTTCCAGTGGGCGAGCAGGATGCGATCCCCGTCGGTGACGACGGCGTACGCGGCGACGCGGATGTCCACGCGTTCACCCTACGCGTCCCCTCGGCGCCGTGGGACTGCCTGGGGTGCGAGCTCCCCAGCCACGCACCCCAGGCCATGTCGCGGCAGAGCCCCCAGACACTCCGCGTCCCCCCGCGGAGTTGCTGCTCTTCGGTGGATCCGACTTTCGGGGCGTCGTCTCCAACGGCGACATCATTATGGTGTCGCCGCCGCCGCAAGCTCAGCGCAACGTCACCTCAAGATAAGCGCAAGATTCGTCAGGCGTCGGCGTGGTGTCGCTGCGGAGCACCCTCCTGTGCCTCCAATTCGCGCACGAGCGGGATGACCTTCTGGCCGAACTGCTCGAGCTCCTCCTGGAAGTGCAGGAAGCCGAGGAGGAACAGATCGACTCCGCGCCGCCTGTATTCGACGATGCGTCGAGCCACCTGCTCGGCGGTACCGATGAGCTGCGTGCGGAAGCCGTCGTTGTACTGCACGAGGTCCTCGAAGCTCGAGTCGGCCCACATGCCCTTGCGATCCGCGGTGGCAGCGCCCGCCTGCTGCACCGACTTCCGGAAGCCCTCGACAGCCTCGGTGTCGGCCTTCGCGATGATCTCGCGCAATTGCTCCCGCGCCTCCGCCTCGGTGTCGCGCACGATCGCGAACCCATTGAGACCGAAGCGCACGCGCCTGCCGTGCTCGGCCGCGATCCGCGTCACCTCGTCGTACTGCTCGGTGAAGCCGTCGAAGTCCTTGCCGTTGGAGAAGTACCAGTCCGCGTAGGCACCGCCGTTGAATCGGGCGGCCGTCGAGTTGCCACCCTGGAAGATCTCCGGATGCGGCCGCCCCGGGACCTCGTACGGTCCGGGCCGCAGGGTGAAGTCGTTCACCCGGTAGAAGTCGCCGGCGAAGCGGACGTTCTCCTCGGTCAGGAGCTTGCGCAGGACCTGGAGGAACTCGCCGGAGCGCCGATAGCGCTCGTCGTGGTCGAGCCAGGGGAGTCCGAGCTTGGTGAACTCGTCCTTGAACCACCCGGAGACGACGTTGACGGCTGCGCGACCCTTCGAGAAGTTGTCGGCCGTGAGCAGGAACTTCGCGAGGACCGCCGGTTCCCACAGACCCGGGTGCACGGCGGCGATGACCTTCAGCTTCTCGGTGGCGAGGAGGAGCGCGAGACTCGTCGACGTGGATTCGTGCTGCTGCGCGGCGCCGTAGCTGGACAGGTAGCGGACCTGGCTGAGGGCGTACTCGAAGCCGACGCGCTCCGCGGTGCGGGCCAGCTCGATGTTGTAGTCGAGGTCGAACGACGTCCGCTGCTCGATGGACGACACCACCAGCCCACCCGACACATTCGGCACCCAGTAGGCGAACTTCGTGGGCTCTGCGGCCTCCGTCATCTCGGTCATCATCCGCTCCCTTCCGCCTCGTGGTGAGGACTCCGGGAACGACTCTCGGACCGCAGCGGCGACGCGTCAAACACGACGACGATCCGTGACGCGGCGTGACGGGATGTGACGCCACGCGAGACGCGAAACGCCGGACCCGAACGGGTTCCGGCGTTCCTGTGATTGTGGAGCCTAGGAGATTCGAACTCCTGACATCCTGCTTGCAAAGCAGGCGCTCTACCAACTGAGCTAAGGCCCCCGGTGCGGTGACGGTGGGGCTACCAGGACTTGAACCTGGGACCTCTTCATTATCAGTGAAGCGCTCTAACCGCCTGAGCTATAGCCCCGTCGCTGCCGGCTCGCGCCTGCAACCTCCAAGACTTTACCCGAAGAGGACGTCGTTTGACGAATCCGCGTCGGACGCGGCCCGCGGCATCCGCTCGTTCTGATTCACTGGCCTCATGAGCACGACCACCCCGCGCGAACCCGCCCACCGCGAGCCGCAGGGTGCGGGCCTCGGACAGCGACTGAACTGGCTGCGCGCAGGAGTGCTGGGCGCGAACGACGGCATCGTCAGTGTCGCCGCCGTCGCCGTCGGCGTGGCGGGGGCGACGAGCGATCTCGGCCCCATCCTGACGGCGACATCCGCCGCGCTCGTGGGTGGCGCCATCTCCATGGCCCTCGGCGAGTACGTCTCGGTCAGCAGCCAACGCGACACCGAGCGTGCGCTCATCGCCAAGGAGACCCGCGAGCTGGCCGAGATGCCCGAGGAGGAACTGGCCGAGCTCGCCGAGCTCTACCGGGAGAAGGGCCTGACGGAGGAGACCGCACGGAAGGTGGCCGAGGAGCTGACGGCGCACGACGCTCTGCGCTCCCACCTCGACATCGAACTCGGCATCGACCCGGATGAACTGACCAGCCCGTGGCAGGCGGCCGTCTCGTCCGCCATCGCGTTCACACTCGGTGCGCTGCTGCCGTTCCTCGCGATCCTGCTGCCGCCGGCAGAGTGGCGGGTCGCGACGACCTTCGTCGCCGTGCTCATCGCGCTCGGACTGACCGGCACCATCTCCGCGACTCTCGGCGGAGCCGGCAGGCGTCGCGCCGTCGTCCGTCTCGTCGTCGGCGGCGCGCTCGCCCTCGCCGTCACGTGGGGATTGGGGCTGCTGCTGGGCACCTCCGTCGCGTGACGGGATGCCGCGGCATCCGACTCAGTTCGAGGTGAAGCCGACGAGCAGGCCGCCGGTGACCTTGACCATGAGGTTGTAGATCCCCGCGAGGACCGCACCCAGCACCGTGACGACGATGAGGTTCAGGATCGCGACGACCGCGGCGAACGCCATCACCTGCGGCAGGTTCAGGATCGACGCGAGCGTGAACGTGTTCTCACCGTTCACCGCGCCGAGCAGAGCATCGACCTGACCGACGAGACCCGTCGAGCTGATCACGAGGTAGACGAGCAGCGTCGAGATGACGGTGACGATCGCGAGGGCGACGGCCGCCAGGAACGACAGCTTCACGGCCGACCAGAAGTCGACGTAGACGAGACGGAGGCGGACCTGCTTCGCGGTCGTCCGGCTCGAGGACTTCTTGGCCAGCTTGTCGGCTACGGAGCTCATGCGTCACTCTCTTCGGTGGTCTCGGGAGTCGCAGCGGCCTCATCGGCCTCCGCACTCTCAGCCAGTCCACGCTCGCCGTTTCGGGCGATCGCGAGGATCCGGTCGTCGTCGTCGGGGCGAGCGAAGACGACACCCATCGTGTCGCGACCCTTCGCAGGCACCTCAGCAACGGCCGAGCGTACCACCTTGCCGCTGGCAAGAACCACGAGGACCTCGTCGTCGGAGCTGACGATCAAGCCGCCGGCGAGCTCGCCGCGGTCGTCGTGCAGCTTGGCGACCTTGATGCCGAGACCGCCACGGCCCTGCACCCGGTACTGGTCCACCGAGGTGCGCTTGGCGTACCCACCCTGGGTGACGACGAACACGTACCCCTCGTCCCGGACGACGGATGCCGAGAGCAAGCTGTCTCCCTCACGGAAGGACATGCCCTTCACACCCTCGGTCGACCGGCCCATGGGACGCAGGGACTCGTCGTTCGCCGTGAAGCGCAGCGACATCCCGAGGCGAGACACGAGCAGGAGGTCATCGGTCGAGTCGACCAGCATCGCGCTGACGAGCTCGTCGCCGTCCTCCTCGTCCTGACCGCGCAGGCGGATCGCGATGATGCCGCCCTGCCGGTTCGTGTCGTACTCCGAGAGCGCGGTCTTCTTGATCTTGCCGTCACGGGTGGCGAGCACGAGGTACTCCGCCGCCGCGTAGTCGCGGATGTCGAGGATCTGCGCCACGTCCTCGCCCGGCTGCAGCGCGAGCAGGTTCGCGACGTGCTGCCCCTTCGCATCGCGTCCGCCCTCGGGGAGCTCGTAGCCCTTGGCGCGGTAGACGCGGCCCTTCGTCGTGAAGAACAGCAGCCAGTGGTGCGTCGTCGAGACGAAGAAGTGCTCGACGATGTCATCGGCGCGCAGCTGCGCGCCCTTCACACCCTTGCCGCCGCGGTGCTGCGAGCGGTAGTTGTCACTGCGGGTGCGCTTGACGTAGCCGTTGCGGGTGACGGTGACGACGATCTCCTCTTCGGGGATCAGGTCCTCCATCGACATGTCGCCGTCGTACCCGTGCAGGATGTGGGTGCGGCGCTCGTCGCCGAACTTCGCGACGATCTCGCTGAGCTCCTCGGCGATGATCGTGCTCTGCCGATCACGCGACGCGAGGATGTCGTTCAGGTCGGCGATCTTGATCTCGAGCTCTGCGGCCTCGTCGATGATCTTCTGGCGCTCCAAGGCGGCGAGGCGACGCAGCTGCATCGTGAGAATCGCATCGGCCTGGTCGGTATCGATGTCGAGGAGTGTCTTCAGACCCTCGCGCGCCTCGTCGACGGTGGGGGAGCGGCGGATGAGCGCGATGACCTCGTCGAGCGCATCGAGCGCCTTGAGGTAGCCGCGCAGGATGTGCATGCGCTTCTCGGCCTCGCGCAGGCGGTAGCGCGTGCGACGGACGATCACCTCGAACTGGTGCGCCAGCCAGTAGCTGATGAACCCGTCGAGGGGGAGGGTGCGCGGCACCCCGTCGACGATCGCGAGCATGTTCGCGCCGAAGTTCTCCTGCAGCTGGGTGTGCTTGTACAGGTTGTTGAGGACGACCTTCGCGACGGCATCCCGCTTGAGGACGATCACCAGTCGCTGACCCGTGCGGTCACTGGTCTCGTCGCGGATGTCGGCGATGCCGCTGAGCTTGCCCTCCCGAGCGAGCGCCGTGATCTTCGCCGCGACGTTGTCGGGGTTCACCTGGTACGGCAGTTCCGTGATCACCAGGCACGTACGGTTCTGGATCTCCTCGACGTTCACGACCGCGCGCATCGTGATCGAGCCGCGGCCGGTGCGGTAGGCCTCGCGGATCCCCTTCGTGCCGAGGATCTGCGCACCGGTGGGGAAGTCGGGGCCGGGGATGCGCTCGATCAGCGCGTCGAGGAGCTCCTCACGGGTCGCATCCGGGTGCTCCAGTGCCCACAGCACACCGTTCGCGACCTCGCGCAGGTTGTGCGGCGGGATGTTGGTGGCCATGCCGACGGCGATGCCGACGGATCCGTTGACCAGGAGGTTCGGGAACCGCGAGGGGAGCACGACCGGCTCGCGCGTGCGGCCGTCGTAGTTGTCCTCGAAGTCGACGGTCTCCTCGTCGATGTCGCGCACCATCTCGAGCGCGAGCTGAGCCATCTTGGTCTCGGTGTACCGCGGGGCCGCGGCGCCCATGTTGCCGGGGGAGCCGAAGTTGCCCTGGCCGTCGGCGAGCGGGTAGCGCAGCGACCACGGCTGGACGAGGCGGACGAGGGCGTCGTAGATCGCGCTGTCACCGTGCGGGTGGTACTGACCCATCACCTCGCCGACGACGCGCGCGCACTTGGAGTAGCTCTTGTCGGGACGGTACCCGCCGTCGTACATGCCGTAGATGACACGGCGGTGCACGGGCTTGAGGCCGTCTTCGACGCGCGGCAGCGCACGACCCACGATGACGCTCATCGCGTAGTCGAGGTAGCTCCGCTGCATCTCGACCTGGAGGTCGACCTGGTCGATGTTGCCGTGGTTGTATCCGGCGTTCGGGTCGGGACGCTCTTCGTCAGCCATGTTCTCTCAGTTCGTTCGTCGTCGGAGTGCCGGGGCGGGATGCGGGCGGACTCAGATGTCCAGGAACCGCACGTCCTTGGCGTTGCGCTGGATGAACCCGCGCCGCGCCTCGACGTCCTCGCCCATGAGCACCGAGAAGATCTCGTCGGCCGCGGCCGCATCGTCGATGGTCACCTGACGCAGCGTGCGCGTCTCGGGGTCCATCGTCGTCTCCCACAGTTCCTTCGGGTTCATCTCACCGAGACCCTTGTAGCGCTGCACGCCGTTGTCCTTCGGGATGCGGCGGCCGGCCGCGACGCCCTCGCGCAGCAGCGCGTCGCGCTCGGCGTCGCTGTAGACGTACTCATGCGGAGCGTTCGACCACTTCAGGCGGTACAGCGGCGGCTGCGCGAGGTACACGTACCCGGCCTCGACGAGTCCGCGCATGTAACGGAACAGCAGGGTGAGCAGCAGCGTCGTGATGTGCTGGCCGTCGACGTCGGCATCTGCCATCAGGACGATCTTGTGATACCTGGCCTTCTCGACGTCGAAGTCGGGCCCGATCCCGGCACCGAAGGCCTGGATCATCGCCTGGATCTCGGCGTTGCCGAGCGCGCGGTCGAGCCGGGCCTTCTCGACGTTGAGGATCTTGCCGCGCAGCGACAGGATCGCCTGCCGCTCGGGGTCGCGTCCCGACACGGCGGACCCACCGGCGGAGTCGCCCTCGACGAGGAAGATCTCGCTGATCGAGGGGTCCTTGCTCGTGCAGTCCTTGAGCTTCTCGGGCATGGATGCCGACTCGAACACGCTCTTGCGACGTGCGGTCTCGCGCGCCTTGCGCGCCGCCATCCGCGCGGTCGCCGCCTCGACGGCCTTCGTGATGACGAGCTTCGCCTGCTGCGGGTTGCGGTCGAGCCAGTCGGTGAGCTGGTCGCCGACGACCTTCTGGACGAAGGCCTTCGCCTCGGTGTTGCCGAGCTTGGTCTTGGTCTGACCCTCGAACTGGGGCTCCGACAGCTTGACGGAGATGACCGCGGTGAGGCCCTCGCGGATGTCCTCGCCCGCCAGGTTGACGTCCTTCTCCTTCAGCATCCCCTTCTCGCGGGCGTACCGGTTGATCTGGGTCGTCATCGCCGCGCGGAAGCCCTCTTCGTGGGTCCCGCCCTCGTGCGTGTTGATCGTGTTGGCGAAGGTGAAGACGTTCTCGGTGTACGTCGTCGTCCACTGCATCGCCAGCTCGAGCGAGATGTGTCGGACGGTGTCCTCGGCCTCGATCTCGATGATCTCGTCGTTGACGACGTCGGCCTTGCGCACCTTGTTCAGGTACTCGACGTAGTCGACGAGGCCGCGCTCGTACAGGAAGTCGTCGTGCCGCTGGACGGTGTCCGACCCGCCCTCGGGGAGGTCGACGACGTCGACTGCGTCCGCGCGCTCGTCGGTGAGCGTGATGCGCAGCCCCTTGTTGAGGAACGCCGTCTGCTGGAAGCGGGTGCGCAGCGTGTTGTAGTCGAAGTCGGTCGTCTCGAAGATCGATCCGTCCGGCCAGAACGTGATGGTCGTGCCGGTCGTCCCGCTCTCCTCCCCCTTCACGAGGGGACCCTCGGGCTTGCCGCCGCCGGAGAACGTCTGGCGCCAGATGAATCCCTGGCGCGCGATCTCGACCTCGAACCGCGTGGACAGCGCGTTCACGACGGACGAGCCGACGCCGTGCAGACCACCCGAGACGGCGTAACCGCCGCCACCGAACTTGCCGCCCGCGTGCAGGACGGTGAGCACGACCTCGACCGTCGACTTGGTGGGGTCGGAGGAGTGCGGATCGACGGGGATGCCGCGACCGTTGTCGACGACGCGCAGACCGCCGTCGGCGAGGATCGTGATCTGGATCGTGTCGCAGTAGCCGGCGAGGGCCTCGTCGACGGAGTTGTCGACGATCTCGTAGACCAGGTGATGCAGGCCGCGCTCACCGGTCGAGCCGATGTACATGCCGGGGCGCTTGCGGACGGCCTCCAGGCCCTCGAGGACCTGGATCTCGTCGGCCCCGTACTCCGCGGGGATCCGGGGTGCGGCGGGTGGGTCGAGATCCTCGGGAGTGTTGTCGGGGGTATCTGACGTCATCGGTTTCGCGCGCTCCACATCCATCGTCTGGGCTTCTTCCCAGTCTAGTGCCTCGCACCGCTTGTGCGCCGCTGAACGCCGCTGTGGCGGCCCGAAACGTTTCCGAAGGGTCCGGGACGTCGGTCAGCCGTAGGTATCGCGCGGACCCCGCCCTGGAACGGCTCTGGGGCCCCATTTCCAGGAGGGGACGTCGGGTCCCACGAATCGAACCGACTCGACACCGGCCTCCGGGAAGCGTCGAATGAGCTCGGTGACGATCGTCGCGCGCATGAGGTGGAGGTTCTTCGCCCACGCCGTCGAATCGCACTGCACGGTGAGGACGCCGTCGCTGAGGGCGACCGGATCGGCGTGACGAGCCGTCTCCTCGCCGGCGACCTCGGCCCACTGGAGGACCAGGTCCTCTTTCGCGAGCTGGGCGTCCCACCCCGACGAGCGGGTGAGGTCCGCGAGCAGGTCGCCGACCCCCTTGGGATCGCGACCCGGGGTGAAGGGCTGGTTCTCGTCGTCGTCGTTCCGCCGCTTGCGGCGGCGCTTCTTCGCGGCCGACGGCTCGAGACCGCGCAGTCGCAGGTAGGTCGCGACCGTCTCGGGGATGCCGGCGGGATCAGACATCGGCATCCGTCACGATCGTCCCCGCCTCGACACGGACGGTGCGGACCCGCAGCGACGCGGGGACGTCGCCCTCGACCGCCGCGGTCACGATGACCTGCTCGAAGTCCGCGACGACGCCGGCCAACCGCGCACGTCGGTCGGCGTCGAGCTCGGCGAAGACGTCGTCGAGGATGACGATCGGGTCGCCGAGGCGCAGCTGATCGCGCAGGAGCTGTGCCGAGGACAGCCGCAGCGACAGCGCCGTCGACCAGGACTCGCCGTGCGAGGCGTACCCCTTCACCGGGAGCCCGCGCAGTCGCAGGAGCAGGTCGTCGCGGTGCGGTCCCACGAGGGTGACGCCGCGCTCGAGTTCCTGACCCCGCTTGGCGGCCAGTCCCGCGCGGAAGGATGCCGCGACAGCATCGGCGCCGATCGCGGAACCGGTCTGCGACACCGGTGCGGCGTCGTCCTCGGGGTCGGCGCCCTCGACGGTGAGCACCCACTCGAGCTGCGGATCGTGGTCGGCGCCGGCGATCGCCTCGTACGCGTCGCGCATCGGCTGGGCGAGATCCTCGGCCAGCCGCAGGCGGGCGAGGATGATCTCGGTCCCGAGCGAGATGAGCTTGTCGTCCCACACGTCGAGGGTGGTGAGCTGATCGGCTTTGAGCCCTCGGGCCCGGGCGGACTTGAGAAGCGCGGTGCGCTGCTTAAGCACGCGGTCGTAGTCGGCGAGAACACCGGTCATGCGCGGCGCGCGCTGGACCAGGAGCTGATCGGCGAACCGACGACGCGCGGAGGGGTCGCCACGGACGATCTGCAGATCCTCGGGGGCGAACAACACGACCTGCGCGTATCGGGGGAGTTCGGACGTGCGGACAGGGGCCCCGTTGACCCGTGCCTTGTTCGATCCCGAACGATTCAGCTGCGCCTCGAGCTGGATGCGGCGGTCGCCGTACCCCAGGCGTGCCCGGACGAACGCGGCATCCGCCCCGTACCGCACCATCGGCGCGTCCTGCGAGACCCGGTGCGATCCGAGCGTCGCGAAGTAGCCGATCGCCTCGGCGAGATTGGTCTTGCCCTGGCCGTTGCGGCCGACGAAGACGTTCGGACCGGCCGCCAGACTCACGTCGGCCGCCGCGTAATTGCGGAAGTCGACGAGACTCAGGTGCTCCACGATCACCAGATCACCCTCCCTCGAGGCACCGACACGCCTCGATGTGGACGGACGCCGGGTCAGCGCAGCAGGAGGTTCGGCTGCAGCAGGTACTTGAAGCTCTCGGGGGTGCCCGAGGTCTGCGGCGTGATGAGGACCGGACTCAGCTTGTTCGCGTTCTCGCTCGAGGTGAACGTGATGCGGGTGAACTCGCTCTTCACGGCGCCGAGCGCCTCGAGCAGGTACTGCGGGTTCAGACCCAGGGTCACCTCGTCGCCGGCGAGCGTCGCGTCGACCGATTCGGTGGCGCGGGCCTGCTCGGTGCCGGCGGCATCCATCGACACACCCTCGTCCGAGAACGTGAACCGCAGCGGGGCGGACCGGTCGAGCACGAGCGAGACACGACGGACGGCCTCGCCGAGCTCGGCCGTGTTGACGACGGCGTAGTGCTCGGTCTGTGCAGGGAACAGCCGGCGGACCGGGGGGAAGTTCCCCTTGATGAGAAGAGAGGTGACGGTCTTGTTGCCCGCCGTGAACGCGATGATCTCGCGGTCGCCGGAACCGGAGAACGAGATCTGGATGTCGCCGGAGTGCGCGAAGGTCTTGCCGACCTCGGTGAGCGTGCGCGCCGGGACGAGCGCGGTCGTCGCCTCCTCGCGAGCGACGGCGCCGCTGTCGAAGTTGATCTCGCGCAGCGCGACGCGGTAGCGGTCGGTCGCCACGAGGCTGAGCTCGTTGCCGGTGACCTCGAGCTGGACACCGGTGAGCACGGGGGTGACGTCGTCGCGGGATGCCGCGAACGCGACCTGCGCGATCGCGGTCGAGAAGTCGTCGCCGGGGACGAGACCCGAGTCGCCCGAGACCTCCGGGATCGCCGGGTACTCCGCGACGGGCATCGCCGCGAGGGTGAACCGCGCGGAGCCGCACGTCAGGAGGATCTCACCGTCGGCATCCTGCGTGATCTGGATCGGCGCGTTCGGCAGTCGGCTCGCGATCTCGGACAGGAGTCGTCCGTGGACGAGGATCGTGCCCGGCTCGTCGACCGTCGCCTCGATGCGGGTGCGAGCGGATGCCTCGTAGTCGAACGCGGCCAGCGAGAGACCGTCGTCACCGGCCTCGATGAGGACACCGGCGAGGATCGGCTGCGGGTTCCGCTGCGGGAGCAGTTTTACGACGAACGACACGGCTTCGCTGAATACATCGCGGTTGACGTGGAACTTCACTGATGCTCCCTTGACGGCGAGATGGGCCCTCTCATGCTAGTGCCCACGACAGGACGCTCCGGAAGCCGTCCTTCGGAGCTGCTCGCGGCCCGACCGCACCGGTGGGTGTGATCGAACCGGGCTTCCAATAGAGAGAGATCTGTCTTCTTGTTAACAGCTGTGGAAACTGTGGATAAGTCGGTGGATGCCAGTCGTCGAGCCGGAACCACATCCGTGTAACTTGTGCACTGACTGCGGAAACACGCGTGAGTCGCGCCGGCGCCGCACGATTCTCTTCAGCCGTTCATCCACAGGCTGTCGCCGTTCGTTCACATTCGAGGGCCCGCGACGCACAGTTATCCACAGGCTTTCCACACTGTGGGAAACGGCATTTTGGTGGTCGCGCGGCACACGTGTCAAGTGCGGCCGCACAACCGGGCGTGTGGGCCGTCAGCGAGCAGATCGACCCAGCTGCGACGTGATCTCGGACACCTGGTTGTAGATCGAGCGACGCTCCTTCATGAGTTCGCTGATCTTCTTGTACGCGTACATGACGGTCGTGTGGTCGCGGTTGCCGAAGAGCTGCCCGATCTTCGGCAGGGACAAGCTGGTGCGCTCGCGGCACAGGTACATCGCGATCTGGCGGGCGGTGGCGACGGACTGCGAACGGCTGGACCCGTAGAGGTCGTCGACCGTGAGGCGGAAGTACTGCGCCGTCGCCGAGATGATGTCGGTCGGCGAGATGACGTTCGCGTCATCCTGATCGACGATGTCCCGGAGAACCGTCTGTGCGAGCGAGATGTCGAGGTTCGACCGGTTGAGGCTCGCAAACGCCGATACTCGGATGAGGGCGCCCTCGAGTTCACGGATGTTGCTCGACACCTTGGTCGCGATGTACTCGAGCACGTCGTCCGGCACCTGGAGACGTTCGGACTGCGCCTTCTTGCGGAGGATCGCGATGCGCGTCTCGAGGTCGGGGGCCTGCACGTCGGTGATGAGGCCCCACTCGAAGCGGCTCCGCATCCGGTCTTCGAAACCGGTGAGGTGACGCGGCGGCACATCGCTGGTGATCACGACCTGCTTGTCGTGGTCGTGCAGCTGGTTGAAGGTGTGGAAGAACGCCTCCTGCGTCTCGGCCCGGCCCTGCAGGAACTGGATGTCGTCGATGAGGAGGATGTCGACGTCCCGGTACCGCGCCTGGAACGCCGAAGCGCGGTTGTTGACGATCGAGTTGATGAAGTCGTTCGTGAACTCCTCGCTCGAGACGTACCGAACCTTGATGCCCGTGTAGAGGTTGATCGCGTAATCGCCGATCGCGTGCAGGAGGTGGGTCTTGCCGAGGCCCGAGTCCCCGTAGATGAAGAGCGGGTTGTACGCCTTGGCCGGAGCCTCGGCGACGGCGACGGCCGCAGCGTGGGCGAACCGGTTGGACTGGCCGATGACGAAGTTGTCGAACGTGTACTTCGGGTTGAGCCGGGTGTCGTTGCGGGATGCCGGCGCCGCCTGCTCGCTGTAATCCTCGGCGTTCGGGCGGGTCGGGGCCGAGGGTGTGGGCGACAGAGCGGACTGCACCGGGACGGGGGCGGTCAGGTGCGCGTCACCGAGCTCGGGGTTGACGACCACGCGGAAGGTGCTCGCGGCCGGCTCGGCGTCGACCTGCGCGAGAGCCTCCATGATCGGCCCGCGCAGACGCTTGTTGAACTGCCCGGCTGTCAGGTCGTTGGGCACATCGAGGTAGAGCGTGCCGCTCATCACTCCCTGCGCGACGGCGAGGTTCACGAAGCCGTGCAGCTGCGGGGTCACCCGGTCGTCGTTCGCCAGCACGTCGAGCACGGCGCTCCAGACGGGGACATCTGGAAGTTCGTGCTCGGACATGACCCTCCCGGGGTGTGGACAGTGGTGTGCACGGTACTGTGCACAACCTGTGGATAAGTGTCCGGATCACGCTAGTCATCGGCGCTCCGCAAGGCAAAACCCACTGTAGAACCGGCCCGCGTGTCGTCGCCAGCAGCCTCCCGGCGTCGGTGGATAATGGCCGGTCGGCGTCCCGGTTTGGGATCTCAGGAATCTCGACGTATCCTAGGTCGGTTGACTTGCGCCTTTTCGACGCGAGTCCCCCATGTACCTGTGTCCCCGGTCTCGAGCGTTCGGGTGACCCCGCCCATCCGGAGTGATCTTCATGAGCAAGCGCACGTTCCAGCCCAACAACCGCCGCCGCGCCAAGAAGCACGGCTTCCGCGCCCGTATGCGCACCCGCGCCGGCCGCGCCATCCTCTCGGCTCGTCGCGCCAAGGGGCGCACCGAGCTCTCGGCCTGACACCACGCGGTGCTGGCGCGCGGGAACCGCATCACCCGCGGGGCGGACTACCGTTCCGTCGTCCGCGGAGGTTCCCGCTGTCCGGCGACACACACCGTGACCCACGTGGTCAGCACGTCTGAACAGCGCCCCCCACGCTTCGGCTTCATCGTGAGCAAGCAGGTGGGGGGCGCTGTCGTGCGCAACACGGTGCGTCGCCGACTGAAGGCGATCTGCGCCGAGGTCCTGCCGGGCGTCCGGCCCGGGGCGGATGTGGTCATCCGCGCGCTGCCGGCCGCGGCATCCGTCGACTTCGCGACGCTTCGCGCCGAGGTCGTCCGCTGCATCGAGCGGAAGGCTGCGGCGTGAGCTCGGCTCCTCTTCCGTCTTACACACGCGGGGACGCGGTGATGGATGCCGGCGCACTGCCGGCGGCGATCGCGCTGCTCCCCCGCAATGCGGCCATTGCGCTGCTGCACGGGTACCGGGCGACGGTCTCCCAGCTGTACGGCGATGTGTGCAAGTACTATCCCTCGTGTTCGGCCTACGCGCTGGGCGCCGTGCAGCAGCACGGGGTCCTCAAAGGGTCGGCACTCGCGGCTGCCCGTCTTGCGAGATGCCACCCCTGGGCCGCGGGCGGCATCGATGACGTCCCCGCTCACACGCACTTCCGGCACGACTTGACTTCGCACGGCTACGTCGTGCCCCGCAGAAAGGATTGATCCTTGGTGGATCTCTTCGCCGCGGCGACCCTCCCGCCGCTTCCGAACCCGACCACACCCGAACCCGGTGATCCTGACTTCTTCAGCATCATCCTGTGGCCGTTCAAGTTCGTCGTCGAGGCGATCCTCGTCTTCTGGCACTGGATCTTCACGTCCATCGGACTTGCACCGGATGCCGGTCTGACCTGGGTTTTGTCCATCATCGGTCTCGTCGTGGTGGTCCGCGCCGCGTTGATCCCGCTGTTCGTGCGCCAGATCAAGAGCCAGCGCAAGATGATGGAGCTCGCGCCGGAGATGCGCAAGATCCAGGAGCGCTACAAGGGCAAGCGCGACCAGCTGTCCCGCGAGGCGATGAGCCGCGAGACGATGGCGATGTACAAGAAGCACGGCACGACACCGCTGTCGAGCTGCCTGCCGCTCCTCGTGCAGATGCCCATCCTCCTCGGCATGTTCTACACACTCAGCGAGGTGAAGCGGCACGCCGAGTGGGGCGTGGGAGGCACCGGCCTGCTGAACGCGACGCTGACACGCGAGTTCTACAACGCCGAGCTGTTCGGCGTCGCACCGCTGCACGTCAACATGATCGACGCGATCAACACGAATCAGACGGCGACCGTCGTCATCCTGGTGATCCTCGTCATCCTCATGATCCTGTCGCAGTTCTTCACGCAGCTGCAGATCATCTCGAAGAACCTCTCCCCCGAGGCCAAGACCGGCCAGGCCTACCAGATGCAGCGGATCATGCTGTACGTCCTGCCGCTGGCCTTCATCTTCTCGGGTGTCTTCTTCCCGCTCGGCGTCGTCATGTACTGGTTCACGTCGAACATCTGGACCATGGTTCAGCAGTTCGTCGTCATCCGTAACCTTCCGACCCCCGGCTCCGAGGCGGCGAAGGCCCGCGAGGAGCGACTGGCGAAGAAGGGCAAGGCGCTGGATGCCAGCGGCAAGGTGATCCCGCTGGCCAAGTACGAGGCCGAGCAGCAGCGCCTGTTCGAAGAGGCGGAGCGCGCGAAGGCGCAGGCTCCCAAGCGCCAGCAGCCGGTGAGCAAGCAGCGCGCGAAGAAGCAGGCTCAGAAGGGCAAGCAGGACGGCACGTCCTGACGAGGACTGAAGGATCGATCGATGACGACCACTGACCAGACCCCCGGTGCCCGCGCGGTGCCCACCGTCGACGAGCTCGAGCAGGAAGGCGACATCGCCGCGGACTTCGTCGAAGGCATCCTCGACATCGCGGACATCGACGGCGACCTGACGCTCGACGTGCGCGCCGGCCGTGCCTACGTCTCCGTCGAGAACGACCAGCCGGAGGCGCTGGCCCTGTTGTCGGACCCCGACACGGTGCAGGCGCTTCAGGAACTGACGCGGATCGCCGTCCAGACCAAGACCGGCCGATTCTCACGCCTCATCCTGGACGTCGGTGGGTCCCGCGACGCGCGACGCACTCAACTGCAGAAGCTCGTCGAGCGCGCGGTGGAG
Organism: Microbacterium sp. NPDC080005; assembly: GCF_040702445.1. Taxonomy (NCBI): domain Bacteria; kingdom Bacillati; phylum Actinomycetota; class Actinomycetes; order Micrococcales; family Microbacteriaceae; genus Microbacterium; species Microbacterium sp. NPDC080005. The sequence continues at coordinate 714,363 of NZ_JBFBLD010000002.1, forward strand.
CGCCTCGACGATGGCGCGTCCCAGGCATCTCTGCCTCCGATGTCGAGCTACGAGCGCAAGCTCGTGCACGATATCGCGGCTGAGCACGGCCTGGTCTCGGAGTCGTACGGCGAGGGCGCGGACCGCCACACCGTTCTCCGCCGTGGCTGACGTTTCACGTGAAACATCCGAGCGCGAACCGGGTGCCGCGGCATCCGTCTTCGGTGACCGGATCGACCTGGCGAGGCGCTTCACTCAGTCGCTGATCGCGCAAGGGGAGGAGCGAGGCCTGATCGGCCCACTGGAACTCCCCCGCATCTGGACGCGCCACATCCTGAACAGCGCCGTCGCTGCACCGCTGTTCACTGCAGGATGGCGCGTCGGCGACATCGGATCGGGAGCCGGCCTACCGGGTCTCGTGCTCGCCATCGCGCGTCCCGACGTGCGCTGGGTGCTCATCGAGCCGATGGAACGTCGGATCGCATGGCTCACCGAGCAGAAGGACGAGCTCGGGCTCGACAACGTCGAGATCGTCCGTGCACGCGGCGAGGACTGGTCCGAGGGGGCCGTCCTGGACGCGGTGACCGCTCGGGCCGTGAGCGCGTTCCGGACACTGATCCCGATCACGGCGCCGCTGGTGCGCGATGGCGGCGAGCTCATTCTGCTGAAGGGTGCGAACGCGGCGAACGAGATCGCCGCTGCGGAGAAGGCGATTCGGCGATTCCGACTGTCGGACGTGCGCGTCGAGCCGATCGGTGATGGCGTCGTCGCGGAGCCGACCCGCGTGATTCGGGCCACCGTCCGCTGACATCCCGCCGTGATGTTTCACGTGGAACGTCGCTCCCGGGGACCGGCGACTCCGAGCGTTTCACGTGAAACGTCGCGGTACGGCAGCCGGATCGTTTCACGTGAAACATGGCCCGCGCAACAGGGCGGTCAACAGCCTCGACTACAGTGGAAACGTCCTCGACACGACAGGAGTAACAGGTGCCGGATCCGGAGAACACCAGCTCTCCCGCACCCTTCTCTTTCGACGACAGTCCGATCGCACGTGAACTTGCGAATCTGACGTCGCGCAGGAAGGCCCTCGCCGAGGTGCAGGTCGACTTCGACGGATCCACCCGGGTGTTCACGGTGTCGAACCAGAAGGGTGGCGTGGGGAAGACCACGACGACCGTCAATCTGGCGGCAGGTCTCGCCTCCGTCGGCGCTCGCGTGCTCGTCATCGACCTCGATCCCCAGGGGAACTCGTCGACGGCTCTCGGGATCCCGCACAGTGCGGACGTCGCGAGCATCTACGACGTCCTCATCGACGGGGAGCCGCTCGCGGAGGTCATCCAGACCAGCCCCGAGTCGGAGAACCTCCTCTGCGCTCCTTCGACCATCCACCTCGCGGGCGCGGAGATCGAACTCGTCTCGCAGGTCGCGCGGGAACACCGCTTGAGGACGGCACTCGAGACGTATCTCGCGGAGAACCACGTCGACTTCGTCTTCATCGACTGCCCGCCGTCGCTGGGTCTCCTCACCATCAACGCCTTCACGGCAGCGACCGAGGTGCTCATCCCGATCCAGTGCGAGTACTACGCACTCGAAGGCCTCAGCCAGCTGCTCGGGAGTGTGTCGATGATCCAGAAGCATCTGAATCCCGCACTCCACCTCTCGACGATCCTGCTGACGATGTACGACGGCCGGACGCGGCTCGCTCAGCAGGTCGCGGACGAGGTGCGCACGCATTTCCCCGACCGGGTGTTGACCACCGTCATCCCGCGCTCGGTCCGTGTCTCCGAGGCGCCGAGTTTCGGTCAGACGGTCATCGCGTACGACGGTCAGTCCGCCGGTGCCGTGGCGTACCGAGAGGCGGCCGTCGAGATCGCGCGTCGCGGACGCGCACAGAACTCAGAAGAAGGAGCCCCCTGATGGCGAAGCGAACCGGATTGGGACGGGGCATCGGAGCACTCATCCCCACGCAGGACACGTCGGAGGCCCGTCCCGTCGACGTGTTCTTCCCCGGTGCGTCCCGATCGGCGACGGAGACGGATGGGGGGACCCCAGAGGCGCCTGCGACCGCGGCGGCGGAGGACGACCTCGTCGCCGTCCCCGGCACGCGCCTCATCGAGGTCGACCCGAACGCCATCGTCCCCAACCCGCGGCAGCCGCGGACGAACTTCGACCCGGATGACCTGGCGGAGCTCGTCCACAGCGTCCGCGAGTTCGGCGTCCTGCAGCCCGTCGTCGTCCGTCGCAACGAGGAGGGCGAGTACGAGCTCATCATGGGTGAGCGTCGTACCCGCGCAGCGCGCGAAGCGGGACTCACCGCCATCCCCGCGGTGCTGCGGGAGACGGAGGACGAGCACCTCCTGCGCGATGCGCTCCTCGAGAACCTGCACCGGTCGCAGCTGAACCCTCTCGAAGAGGCGTCGGCGTACCAGCAGCTGCTCGAGGACTTCGGAATCACGCAGGAGGAGCTGGCGACCCGCATCGGACGATCTCGGCCGCAGATCAGCAACACCATCCGCCTGCTCAAACTGCCGGTACCGGTCCAGCAGCGCGTCGCCGCCGGTGTGCTGAGCGCCGGCCACGCGCGTGCCATCCTCTCGGTCGACGACGCGGAGCACATGCAGCGTCTGGCCGACAAGATCGTGAACGAGGACCTGTCCGTCCGCGCGGCGGAGGCGGCGGCCAAAACCATCGGCAATCGGGTGCGCCCGCTCCCCAAGGCCGGCGCGCGCCGCGCGCACCTCGACGACGTCGCTGAGCGGCTCGGTGACCGACTTAACACAAAGGTGAAGATCTCGCTGTCGGCACGTAAAGGCCAGATCAGCATTGATTTCGCTACCATTCAGGACCTGAACCGCATCCTCGCGGAACTGGGAGAGACGGAATACGGCGCCTCCTGATCCGGCCCCGTTCGCACGGGTCCACGCGTAGGCTGGAAGGGTGACCGATCGTCCCAACCTCCCTCGACGCGCGAGCCTCGAGGTGCTGCGCGCAGAGGCGTCGGACGAGTTGTCGGTGCTGGTCGAGGAGCGTCTGCGCGACGGGGAGGACCCATGGTCTTTCATGGAGGACCTCCCCTCGGTCGACGAGTTGGTTGTCCTGACGCTGCGTGCCGAGAACATCGCCGCGGATGGGGGACAGCGTCCGACGCAGGCCCGGAATTACCGCGTGCTGCGTCAGATCGCCCTCGACTATCCGCCACTCAGCGCTGCGGTGTGGCGTCTGCTGGGGAGCGAACCCCACCGCACATGGAATGTCTCGGTGCGAGCGTCCTGACCGTTCCACGTGAAACACACTCGGTCGTGAGGGTCCGCGTGTGAGCGAGCGGGACGTGAGGGCGGCGATCCTCGACATCGCCCCGTCCAGCGGTGTCGTCCTGGACGTCGTCACGGTGTCGGCGGCGCTGCGAGAGCGCGGTGTCGTCGCGGTCGTGGGTGAGGAGGACGGCGCCGTGACCGCCCGGGTCGCCGTCACCCCCAGCGGCGGCCTCGTCGTGGCGTCCCAGGAATCCCTGTTCGACACGGCGCCACAGCCTGTTCTCGACGCACTTGCACGCACGTGGGGGACCGATGTCCTCCTGGAAGCGCAGGACCTCTTCCTCGTCGCTCGTGGCCGGGGTGCCGAGGAGGACGCGGCGACCCGCCTGGTGAATGACGAGGTGGTCCGCGTGCACGTGGTGCTTGGAACCCATGCCCAGCCCTACGCATCGCTTTCACGGCAGCTGGAGGCATCCGTCACCGCAGCTGAGGCCGGCGGTGCGTTGCTCGTCATGGCTCACGAGCGGGGCCGGGATGCGTGGCCGCCGGCGCAGCGCCCCGTGGTCACGATCAGCCGCTCCCGGACGAGTGTCCTCGTCGAGGTGTTCAGCGTCGCTGGACTGGCCGCCTTCCCCGACACGGAGCGGATGCGGGGACGCGGCATCCCTGATCTGACCCTGTCATGGCCGGCCCGGTGGATGTCCGTCCTCGGGGACGACGGACCCGCGGGGGAGGTGCTGCGGTCGTTGCGTCAAGCCTCCCTGGAGCGGATCCCGGAGCTGATGGATGAGCGTGAGGTGCTCGCCGAGTTGCAGGTGACGCAGTTCGAGCTGGATCGCCTCCGTCGGTTCGAGAACGACGACGACCTGGTCGGGCGGATCGTGCGGACGTTCCATCTTCCCGAGATCGTCGCCGACATCGTGACCAGTCGAACGGAGATCGGGTCCGTGCCGGGCGCCCAGCGCGTCGAGCGCACGGACTGGGGTCGTCGCGCGCGGGAACTGACGACGCGACCGTCGTTGTGGTCGCGGCTGTTCGGGCGAGGGTGAAACGACGAAGGACCCGGCGACCGGGGTCGCGCGGGTCCTTCGGGAAGTGAGCTGCTCAGCCGATGTAGTCGGCGAGGTCCTGCTCGAGGGCGAACTTCGGCTTCGCGCCGATGATCGTCTTCTCGACCTCACCCTTGTTGAAGACCTTCATCGCCGGGATCGACGTGATCTGGTACTCCATGGCGAGGTTCGGGTTCTCGTCGACGTTGAGCTTCAGAACCGTGATCTTCTCGGGGTTCTCGGTCTGGATCTCGTCGAGGATGGGGCCGACCATGCGACAGGGTCCGCACCACGCCGCCCAGAAGTCCACCAGAACGGGGCCTTCGGCGTCGATGACGTCCTGCTGCCAGGTGCTCTCACTCGTGGCCTTGGCGGTCATATGTCTGTCTCCTTAGGAATCGACACGTCGGTGTCAGGGAAAAGAACGCAGCGGATGCCGGAATTGTTCCGCGCTCAGGCCGCGTCGGCCTCGGCATCGGGGCGATCGTCGATGACGGCGGCATCCTGCGCCGGTGCACCCGCATCGCCGCGCGCGGCGAGGTAGTGCTCGAGGTCGAGCGCGGCGACCGTCCCGCTGCCGGCTGCGGTGACCGCCTGGCGGTAGGTCGGGTCGATGACGTCACCCGCGGCGAAGACACCGGGGACCGAGGTCTTCGAGGTGCGGCCGTCGACCCACACCGTGCCGTGCTCCGTGATGTCGAGCACGTTGTGCACGAGGTGGGTGCGGGGGTCGTAGCCGATCGCGACGAACACACCGTCGAGGGCCAGGTCGCGCTCGGAGCCGTCGACGGTGTCGCGCAGGCGGACGCCGCTCACGGCATCCGCTCCCAGGACGTCGATGACCTCGCTGTTCCAGACGAACTCGATCTTCTCGTTCGCCTTGGCGCGGTCCTGCATGATCTTCGAGGCGCGCAGTTCGTCACGACGATGGATGACGTAGACCTTCGAGGCGAACTTGGTGAGGAACGTCGCCTCCTCCATCGCGGAGTCGCCGCCACCGACGACGGCGATGACCTTCTCGCGGAAGAAGAAGCCGTCGCACGTGGCGCAGTAGGAGACTCCGCGCCCGGACAGGCGCGACTCGCCCTCGATGCCGATCTTGCGCGGAGCGGAGCCCGTCGCGAAGACGACCGCCTCGGCCTCGTGCGTCTCGCCACGGCCGAGGGTGACCTTCTTGATGTCACCGGAGACGTCGAGCGAGACGACGTCGTCGTAGACGACCTCGGCGCCGAACTTCTCGGCCTGCTCCTGCATCTTGGTCATGAGGTCGGGACCCATGATGCCCTCGGGGAACCCGGGGAAGTTCTCGACCTCGGTCGTGTTCATCAGCTCTCCGCCGGCCTCGACCGAGCTCGCGACGACGAGGGGCGACAGGTTCGCGCGCGCCGCATAGATCGCCGCGGTGTAGCCCGCCGGACCCGAGCCGATGATGATGACCTTGCGCACGATGAATCCTCTCTTCGTCTGGGCGATGTTCGCGCCCGGACAGTTCAACCCATGGTAGCCGCGTGGCATTCCACGGACCTGGGGCTCACCGGCCGGGGAGGAAGCGGCGCGCGGCGCGGAACGCGACGCCGAGTTCGGGGGTGCGGAACAGGGCCAGGATGCCGCCGTAGACGAGCAGAGTGACGCCGCCGATGAGCGCGGCGCCGACGAAGCCGAGGAGACCATTCGCGGTTGTCCATCCCGACACGCCTCCGGCCAGGAGGAAGACGGCGACACCCGCACCCGCGGCCGGAACGGCCGCGAGGAGGAAGCGGACCACGGCGCGAGCGGCCGCGCCCAGCCCGAGCGGACCGATCTTGCGTCGGAGCAGCGTCACTGCGAGCGAGAACTGCACGATGTTCGCCACCGACTGGCCGAGCGCGATGGCCACTGCCAGGAGCGTCACGGGCAGGACCCCGCCACGCAGCAGCGCACTCGCGGTGAGCGCGGAGGCGATGACGAGCACGGCCTGCACGAGCGTGTAGAAGAACGGCGTCCGCGTGTCTTTCAAGGCGTAGAACGTGCGCTGCAGTCCGAACTGGAACGACAGCGGCAGCAGTGCGACGAGATAGGCCGCGAGGACGGATGCGAACGCGATCGCATTCTCGGGGCTGTTGGTGAAGATGCGGGAGAGGGGGACGATCGCGGCCACGATGGCCGCGAGCACGCCCACCATGAAGATGCCGACCGTGCGGGTCAACGACGCAAGATCCCGCGTCACCTGGTCGGTGCGTCCCTCCGCCACGTGCTCGCTGAGCCGTGTGTAGTACGGGGTGCCGAGGGAGAGCACGATGACAGAGAAAGGCAGCATGAAGAGCAGCCAAGCGAACTGCAGGCTCGCATTCGCTGCGCCGGTTCCGGACGCGGCACCGACGATGTTGACCTGGAACACTCCCGCCACCTGGCCGACGACGACCATCAGGAAGGTCCATCCGGCGAGACGACCGATGTCACCCAGGCCGAGACCACGCCACTGGAAGTCGGGGCGGACGCGCAGACCCGCACGACGCCAGAAGAGAAGCAGGATCACGGCCTGAACGACGATGCCGAGTGTCGCCGTGCCTCCGAGGAGCGCGACCATGCCGGGCGTCCAGCCGACGACCTCTTCGTGAGGCCCGAAGATCCAGATGAACGCGCCGAAGCCCACGATGGACACGAGGTTGTTGACGATCGGCGACCATGCGAAGGGTCCGAACACCCGATTCGCGTTCAGCACTTCGCCCACGAGCGCGTACAAGCCGTAGAAGAGGACCTGGGGGATGCACCAATACGCGAGGGCGAGCGTCAGGGCCTGCTTCTCCGGCGAGAACTCCCCGCCGTAGAGGAGGATCAGCAGCGGCGCCGCGATCACCGCGATCACCGTGACCGCCGTGAGGACGACCATCCCGAGGGTGAGCAGCTTGGAGACGAAAGCGTCGCCGCGGTCGTCGTGCGTCCGCACCGCCTTCACGATTTGCGGCACGATCACGCCGGCGAGGAGGCCGGAGGAGATCAGGTTGAACACCGTGTTGGGGAGCGCGTTCGCTACCGCGAATGCGTCGGCCGCGCCACCGGCGACGACCGGAAGCGCTGCCGCCAGCACGATGTTGCGGATGAGCCCGGTGATCCGGGACGCCATGGTCCCGGCGGCGACGGTGGCGCTCGCGCGTCCGAGGCCGGCCATCAGGCGTCCACCGGCATCCGCTTGCGACGCCGGATCGTGCGGACGACGCCGAAGACGAGCAGCGCCGAGACGAGGACGCTGAGGATGACGAGGGCGACCGACTCCCACTCGGCGCGCACCGACACCTCGACGCTCTCGCTCGGACCGATCTCGACGCCCGCGGGGGTACGCAGCTGCAGGTCGACGGAGGACTCCCCGCTGCCCACGAGGGCGGAGACGGGGATCGCGACCCGGCTGGTCTGCTGTGCGCCGATCTCGACCTCGGTCGACGCCTCGATCACCAGACGCGCATCGCCGGGTGCGGCCAGCAGGTCGACGCGCGCGGGCCACGGGAGGTCGTTGCGGACGGTGAAGACGAGGGGCGCGGAGGAACCCGCCAGGGTGATGGGACCGCCGAGGACCAGAGCCACCCCGTCGGTCCACGTGGCGATGCGCTCGCGCTGGGCCTGGATCGCGGCATCCCATGCGTCACGATCGTCGAGCCAGCCGTTGCCGAGCAGCTGCAGCTCGGTCGCGCGCTCCGACGACGTGAGCAGTGAGGAGTCCTCGAGCACGCCGGCGATGCGCTGCAGCCCACCCTGAGCCGCGCGGAACTCGTCGATCACCGCGACGCGGTCGACGTCGGCGGGGACGGAATCGAGGTCGACCATCGCCGCAGGTGTGGCGAGAAGGCCGTCGAGGTCCGTCGCGGTCCATCCGGGCAGGTCGGTGGCGGCATCGATCGCGGCGCTGAGGGCCGCCGCGGATCGTTCGTTCGCGCGGTCGACCGTCACGAGCAGGGGCGCAGCCGGCTCGCTCAGCGCTGCCCGTGCGGTGAACTCGGCCAGGACGGCAGCTCGTGCGGTCTCCGCATCCGTCGTCGAGGCATCCTCGAGCAGGCGCGAGAGGTCGGCGTCGTAGACGAGCAGGTCGGCGTCACCCGAGACCGCGTGGGCTCCGGCATCCGATCGCACGACCGATGTCGGGAGCAGGGTGACCGGGGCGTCTTCACCACCGGTGACCGCGCCGAGCGCGGCGGCTGTCTCGGCGCCGGCCGTGCCGGTGGCCGGCCAGAAGACGGTGTCGCGATCGGCGCCGATGTCGAACAGCTCCTCGAGGGTGGGGAGCACCGCGTCGACGGGTGCCGCGGTCGGGGTGGGTGTCGCACCGGCGCCGTCGGTCGCGGCGCCGAAGTTCGACGGGTCGAGGTAGGCGGCGAACGAGACCGGACGGACGGGGGATGCCTCACCGGCGCCGATCTGCGCCGCGAGATCTGCGTCGCCGTACTGCAGCGCGAACCGGTCGTTGGGAAGGGCCAGCAGATCGTCCAGCCAGGCGACGGCGTCGGTGGGAGCCGCGGAGCCGAGCGCGCGGATGGACGCCGTGATCGCCGGATCGACGGCGAGGATCGCAGGCGTGCCCGTCACGGCATCCAGCTGGTCGCGGAGCCCGCCCCCGTCGGCGGTGAGCTCGGCGAGGGACTCGGAGCTGATGACGCCACCGGATTGCGGCCCCGCGGTGATCGGGACGACGACACCGATCTGCCGCGTGGTGCCACCGGTCTCGGGCACCACGAGGACGGTGCGGGTGCGGACGGCGTCGTCCCCCGCGCCGTACACGGCTCGCACCGGGTACACGCCGGGGTCGAGGTCGTCGACGGCCGCGTCGTCTGCCTCGATCACGAGAGAGGAGGATGCCGACTGCTCCGACGCGATCTCGGGCATCGCGATCTCGCCGACCGCGTCGAACGAGGCCCCCGTGGAACCGCTGTCGAGCCACGAGGTCAGTGCCGCAGCCGACCCGATCGGTTCAGCCCCGATCTCGACACTCGCCGCGCCGGCGGGGAGGGTGTCGGGCCCCGGGTTGTCGGCCGTGAGCGTCAGGGTGAGCTCGCCGACGGCCGGGACCGCGCCGCCGTCGCTCGGCGCGAGCGAGGCGGTGACCGTTTCGTCGGCCGGGTCGTCGACCGCCGCGAACGCTGCCGGTGCGGGCACGGCGAGGGCGAGCACGGCCGTCGTGGCCGCCGCGGCGCGCAGCCACCGGGATCGGCGAGGCGGACGTCGGCCCGGAGCAGGCGAGATGAAGGTCATGAAGAGGTCGATTCCCGTGCGATCGATGACCGCACCATCGGGAGTGATTCTAGGGTCCCGGTCCTGCGGACCCCCTGATTGCCCCCGAGGGCCGGTTGAATGGGACGGTGAGCGACACCCGGCATCCCGACCCGTTCTTGATCGCTGCGCTGCGCGCGGACCTCGCCGCCGCCGGGTACACCGCCGACGCGGTCCGAGCGGCGTGGGGCCCGCTGGCCGACGACGCGATCGGCCGCGGCCTGCTCGCCCCCGCGCGCCGGTCCCTGGAGGGGCGCGACGACGCGCTCGCGGTGCTGTGCCGTGCCCTCTTCCTGGGCGACAGTGCCCCGACCGCAGCGCTCGACCGCGCGTTGCCGACGGCCGGCGCGACCGGTCTCGCCGGCGTGGGCCTCGTGCGGATCGAGGGTGACACCGCGACACCGCTCGTGCTCCTGCGCCCCCAGGACTTCGCGGATGCCGCGGGTGCGGGCCAGTGGTGGATCGTGAGCGACCTCGACGAGGCGGCGCTGGGCGGGGCGCTCCCGACCGGGCACGTCCTCGGCGTGGGTGGAGCGTCGCTCACTCTTGCCGGCCTGCAGCTCGACACCCCCGCGCAGCGCGTGCTCGACATCGGGACGGGATGCGGCATCCAGTCCCTCCGGGCACGGCGCACCGCCTCGAGTGTCGTGGCGACCGACGTCTCGGAGAGGGCGCTGCAGTTCACGCTCCTGAACGCCGCGCTGAACGACGTCGACGGGATCGAGGTGCGCCACGGCAGCCTGTTCGAGCCGGTCGTGGGTGAGGAGTTCGACCGTGTGGTCTCGAACCCGCCTTTCGTCATCACGCCGCGCGTCGCCGGGGTGCCCGAATACGAGTACCGTGATGCGGGCTTCGCGGGCGACGACCTCGTCGCGGCGTTCGTGACCGGTGTCGGCGACGTGCTGACGCCCGGCGGCACGGCCCAGCTGCTCGGGAACTGGGACTACCGCGACGGCCAGGACGGTCTCGACCGCGTGCGCACGTGGGTCGCGGCATCCGCGCAGCCGCTCGACGCGTGGATCGTCGAACGCGAGCAGCTGGACCCGCTCGCCTACGCCGAGCTGTGGGTGCGTGACGGCGGCACGACGCCGGGGAGCCCCGACTACGCCCGGCTCATCGACGCCTGGCTCGCCGACTTCGCCGAGCGGGGCGTCACGGCGATCGGGTTCGGCTACCTGCTGCTTCGACGGACGCCGATCGGGATGCCGCCGCTTGCCCGCTACGAGCGGATCACCCAGCCGGTCGCCGGTGCCCTCGGACCGCACCTGGGATCCGCGCTCGCGGCGTGGGACCGCCTCGGCCTGCTCGACGACGACGGCCTGGCCGAGGCGACCGCGATCGTCGCGCCGGACGTCACCGAGGCGCGCCATCACCGGCCGGGTGCCGAGGAGCCGTCGGTGATCGAGCTGCGTCAGGGAGCGGGGTTCGGCCGCGTGCTGAACGTCGACCCCGCGCTCGCCGCCCTCGTCGGCGCGTGCGACGGGGATCTGCCGCTGGGCGTGCTGATCGACGCCATCGCGGACCTGCTCGAGGTCGACGCGGCAGCGCTGCGCGCCGACCTGCTGCCGCGCGTGCGCGAACTGGCGTTCACGGGGTTCCTCCGCGTCGTATGAGCCGGCGCGACTCGCGCGGCTGGCGTGCGCGGATGCAAGGGATGCGCGGCGACGCGCCGGGGACGGATGCCGGGGCGCGGCGTGTCGCGCAGCATCCATCGCATCCGCGAGCGGCACGCCCGAGCGGCGCCCGGGCCCGCGGCGCGGCCGGCCGGCCTCGGTAGGCTCGTAGGCATGCTGAACATGGCCGAGGGTCTCGCGCGCCTGGGTGCGCTCGCCGAGGCTCCCGTGTCGGCCACGCTCGCCCGCGCCTTCGCGGATGCCGGTTTCGAGCTCGCCGTCGTCGGCGGGCCCGTCCGCGACGCGCTGCTCGGCCGCACGGTCAACGACCTCGACTACACGACGAACGCCCGCCCCGACGACATCCTGCGGATTGTGAAACCGCTCGCGACGGCGACGTGGGACATCGGGCGTGCGTTCGGCACGATCGGCGCGAAGGTCCGCGGCGAGCAGGTCGAGATCACGACGTACCGCGCCGACAGCTACGACGGCACGACCCGCAAGCCCACGGTCGAGTTCGGCGACACGCTCGAGCAGGACCTGGTCAGACGCGACTTCACGGTCAACGCGATGGCCCTCCGCATCCCCGGTCCGTCGCTCGTCGACCCGACCGGCGGCGTCGAGGACCTCGTCGGCGGGTCGCTGCGCACGCCGACCGACCCGGACGTCAGCTTCGGCGACGACCCGCTCCGGATGCTGCGCGCCGCGCGCTTCGCGAGCCAGCTCGGCATGGACGTGCACCCCGCGACGCTCGAGGCGATGAGCCGACTTGCGCCGAGCCTGTCGATCGTGAGCCCGGAGCGAATCCAGGGCGAGCTCGTGAAGCTCCTGTCGACGGATGCGCCGGACCGCGGCATCCGTCTGCTCGTCGACACGGGCCTCATGGCGCTGTTCCTGCCCGAGGTGCCGGCGCTGCGCCTCGAGGTCGACGAGCACCATCACCACAAGGACGTCTACGAGCACTCGCTGACGGTGCTCGCGCAGGCGATCGACCTCGAGAAGCAGCGGCACCCGGGGCAGGCACCCGACGTGACCCTGCGCCTGGCGGCGCTCCTGCACGACATCGGCAAGCCGGCGACCCGCAAGCTCGAACCCGGCGGCGCGGTCAGCTTCCACCACCACGACGTCAAGGGCGCGCGCATGGCGCGCAAGCGCCTGCAGGCTCTGCGGTTCGACGGTGCGACGACGGATGCCGTGTGTCAGCTCATCGAGCAGCACCTGCGCTTCTTCGGGTACGCCGAGGGCGCGTGGACCGACTCGGCCGTCCGGCGGTACGTCCGCGATGCGGGCGAGCAGCTCGAGCGGCTGCACATCCTGACGCGAGCCGACGTGACGACCCGCAACAAGCGGAAGGCGACGCGCCTGCGCACGGCGTACGACGACATCGAGTCGCGCATCGCGGCCCTCGCCGAGCAGGAGGAGCTCGACGCGATGCGCCCGGAGCTCGACGGCAACCGGATCCAGGAGGTCCTCGGCATCCGTCCCGGCCGGGAGGTCGGCGAGGCGTACCGTTTCCTGCTCGACATCCGCCTCGACGAGGGCGTCATCGGGGCGGAGGCCGCCGAGCAGCGCCTGCGCGAGTGGTGGGCCGCACGGGGCTGAGCGCCGCGCCGGCCTGACCCTCAGCGCAGTCGGCGCGCGGCCGTCAGGTCGATGACGAACAACGCGGCGCCCTGGATGATGACGGCGAGGCCGTGTCCGCGGGCCTGCGCGGGGCTCAGCCGGCCGCCGAAGGACGGGGTGCGGGCTGCGAGGTGGCCGCCGGTCGCGACGTACCCCACGTCGAGGGCGGTGTTGACGAGGAGGATGCGGCGCAGCATCCGCTTCTTCGGAACGCCGTCCTGCCGTCGGGTGAACTCCGCGAGGGCCACGTCGATCGCCCCCCACATCAGGTTCTGCAGACCGAAGGCGCGGGTGCGCGGCAGCAGGGCGAGCGCGCCGCCGATGACGACGGATGCCGTGCCCCACCGTGTCAGGCGGTGGACGACGGTGGCGGCGACGGTCTTCGCGGAGCTCATGGCTTCATCATCGTCCAGCCAGGGGATCCGAGGGCCGCTCGCCCGTCACGATCTGCGGCCCCCCGCGGCGCGTCGTGACGGGCGAACGACGGGTGGTCACGCTGCGCGCGAGGCTGCCAGCATGCGGCCGGCGTCGACCGCGGCCTGCTCGGCGCCGGCTTTGAGCTCGGCGGCTGCGTCGGTGAACGCGTCGAGCGCGGGGTTCACACCGACGAGCGTGAAGGGGCGGTGGACGACGGTGAGGTCCAGACCCCAGACATCCTCGAAGACGCGGCGGAGCCAGCCGGTCGAGTGGTCCCAGCCTTCCTTCGGGCTGCCCGGCTCGTAGTTGCCGCCGAGAACGGTGACGAGGGTGGCCGGCTTGCCGCGCAGGGCGGTGCCCTGCGGGTCGATGCGCGGGTCGGTGTAGGCGAGGTCGAACCACGTCTTCACGTGCTGCGAGACGCCGTAGTTGTAAAGCGGCACGGTGAACAGCAGCGCGTCCGCGCCGATGAGCTCGTCGGCAAGCTCGGTGCGGAGGGCGATCGCCGACCGCTGCCCGTCGGTGTGCTGGTCGGCGGGGGTGAAGCCCGAGGTCACCGAGTCGCGCCACGAGGTTGCGGGGATCGGGTCGGCGGCGACGTCGCGCCGGACGACGTCGCTCGAGGGGTGGGCGGCGAGCCACTCGGCCTCGACGAGGTCGCCGAGCTCGCGGCTCGCGGACGTGGCGGGCAGGATGCTGGCATCCAGACGGAACAGGGTCATGTGCTTCTCCGATCAGAGTCACTATGAAAAAGAAAGCGGCTTCGGGAACGCTAGCACACGTACGATGGAGGCATGGCCGACGGACACGATGCGCGACAGTGCGACGCCGCCGTCTCGCACGCGTTCTCGGTGCTCGGCAAGCGCTGGAACGGGATGATCCTCGACGTCCTCGGGCAGGGCGAGCTGTCGTTCTCGGGTGTCCGACGCGCCGTCGCCGGCATCAGCGACGCCGTCCTGTCCGACCGCCTGACCGAACTGGCGGATGCCGGGCTCATCGCCCGCCATGTCGATGCGGGCCCCCCGGTCGCCGTCTCGTACGCGCTCACCGAGGCGGGCTGCCGCCTCATGCCGATCCTGAGCCAGCTCGGCGAGTGGGCCGACGGCAACCTCGTGCGTCGCTGAGACCTGTCGCCCGCCGGCACGCCGATCTAGACTGACCGGCACCGCTCCTTCGACGATGATCGGAGCCCCATGAGCTCGCCGTGGTCCGCCCGGGTCGAGGTCGCGCCCGCCACCTCGCGCCTGCTGATCGAGCGTGCGCACGAAGAGCTCCTCGCCGGGAACGCCGGCGACCCGCGACTCGAGGACGTTCGGCCGCTGGTCCGGGAGTCGTGGCGCAGATCGCTGGCCTCGGATGCCGCGGCCGAAGGGCTTCCACGGCTCGACATGACGGCCGACGAGCTCGAGGCCTATCGGCGCGAGCACCCGCTCGCCGGGGTCATGGAGATGGTCCGCTCCCTCCTGCTGCCGGGCTCAGCGGAGGATTCCGGAGTGATCGTCGCGGTCGGCGATGCGTCGGGTCGCCTCCTGTGGGTCGAGGGAGACCGCGGGGTGCGGACACTGACCGGCGACATGGGCTTCGTCGCAGGCGCGGACTGGGCCGAGGCATCCGTCGGCACGTCGGCACCCGGCACGGCGCTCGCGCTCGACCGGGCCGTGCAGATCCGGCAGGCCGAGCACTTCAACCGCTTCGTGCAGCCGTGGTCGTGCACGGCGGCGCCGGTCCACGACCCCGAGACCCGCCGGCTGCTGGGTGTCATCGACGTGACCGGCGGCAGTGAGGCCGTCACCCCGCAGGCACAGCTGCTCGTCGACGCGACCGCACGCGCGATCGAGGGCGAGCTGCTCGTCGGCCGGCTGCGCTCCCGCGCCGAGACGATCCGGCGCCCTCCGTCGCGTCCGGCGGCCGTGCGGCATGCGACCCTGCGGGTGCTGGGACGCGACCGGGCGCTGCTGGAGACCGAGGGGGATGCCGCGGCATCCGTCGTCGAGCTCAGCGCGCGGCACGCGGAGATCCTGCTCATGCTCGCGAGCCACCGCGAGGGCCTGTCTGCCGAGGCGCTCGCCGATCTCGTCTACGGCGAGCCCGCCGTCGAGACGCTGCGGCCCGAGATGGTGCGCCTGCGGAAGGTGCTCGAGAAGCGCGCGCCGCACCTCGTGCCCCTCTCGCGGCCGTACCGGCTGCCCGCAGATCTCGAGACCGATGTGCACCACGTGGTCTCGCTGCTCGGCCGCGGTGCGCACCGGGTGGCCCTCGCCGCCTACACCGGACCGGTGCTGCCCGACTCCGTCGCGCCGGGAGTCGAGGAGCTGCGGACCTCGGTACGCGCGACCCTGCGCGAGACGATGGTCGGTGAGGCCGGCATCGAGGCGCTGCTGGCCTACGCCGACAGCGCCGACGGACGGGAGGATGCCGAGGTGCTGCGCCTCTGCCTGCGCATGCTGCCGGCGCGCTCGCCGCGCCGCCCCGGGCTCGTCGCCCGGCTCGAGGCGCTGGGGGCGTAGACCCCGAGCGTTGGCCGCACTCGCCGGTTGGCCGCGTTCGCCGATGCAACGGATCCGCGGCGACACGCGGGGGTGGGATGCCGCGGCGCGGCGTGTCGCGCGAGATCCCTTGCATCCGCGCACACCGCGGCCGCGCGGCGCCCCCGCAACCGGATGCAACGTTGCGCGGCGTAGCGTGCCCGGCATCCGATCCGCGGCGACGTCGCCGCATCCATGTCCGTCGAAGGAGACAGCATGACCATCGTCGAAGAGGGCGTCTCGAGCGTCTACGCCGCACCCGGCCAGCGGGGAGCGGTGGCGGAGTACCGGGCACGCTACGGCCACTACATCGGCGGCGAGTTCGTCGAGCCGGTCAAGGGCCAGTACTTCGAGAACATCACCCCCGTCACCGGCAAGCCGTTCTGCGAGGTCGGCCGCGGCACCGTCGAGGACATCGACCGCGCGGTCGACATCGCGTGGAAGGCGTTCGCGTCGTGGAAGAAGACGACTCCCGCCGAACGCGCCGTCATCCTCAACAAGATCGCCGACCGCATCGAGGAGAACCTCGAGAAGATCGCCGTCGCCGAGACGTGGGAGAACGGCAAGCCCGTCCGCGAGACGCTCGCCGCCGACATCCCGCTCGCCGTCGACCACTTCCGCTACTTCGCGGGCGTCCTGCGGGCGCAGGAGGGCACGCTCAGCCAGCTCGACGACGACACCGTGGCGTACCACTTCCACGAGCCGCTGGGCGTGGTCGGGCAGATCATCCCGTGGAACTTCCCGATCCTCATGGCCACGTGGAAGCTCGCCCCGGCCCTCGCGGCGGGCAACTGCGTCGTGCTCAAGCCCGCCGAGCAGACCCCGGCATCCATCCTGTTCCTCTTCGAGATCATCGGCGACCTGCTCCCTGCGGGCGTCGTGAACATCGTCAACGGGTTCGGCATCGAGGCCGGCGCCCCGCTCGCCTCGCACAAGCGCATCCGCAAGATCGCGTTCACCGGCGAGACCACGACCGGGCGGCTCATCATGCAGTACGCGTCGCAGAACCTCATTCCGGTGACGCTGGAGCTCGGGGGCAAGAGCCCGAACCTGTTCTTCGAGGACGTCGCCCGCAGCACCGACGACGCGTACTACGACAAGGCGCTCGAAGGGTTCACGCTGTTCGCGCTCAATCAGGGCGAGGTCTGCACCTGTCCGTCACGCTCGCTCATCCAGCGCTCGATCTACGACTCGTTCCTCGCCGACGGGCTCGATCGCGTGTCGAAGGTCGTCCAGGGCAACCCGCTCGACCCGGCCACGATGATCGGCGCGCAGGCCTCCAACGACCAGCTCGAGAAGATCCTCAGCTACATCGACATCGGCACGCAGGGCGGCGCGAAGCTGCTCACCGGCGGCGAGCGGGTCGACCTCGGCGGCGACCTGAGCGGCGGCTATTACGTCGCCCCGACGGTCTTCGAGGGAACGAACGACATGCGCATCTTCCAGGAGGAGATCTTCGGCCCGGTGCTGTCGGTCACGAGCTTCGACGACTTCGACGACGCGATCTCGCTGGCCAACGACACCCTCTACGGCCTCGGCGCCGGTGTCTGGAGCCGCTCGGGCGACATCGCGTACCGCGCGGGCCGGGCGATCGAGGCGGGTCGCGTGTGGACGAACACCTATCACCAGTACCCCGCCCACGCGGCGTTCGGCGGGTACAAGCAGTCCGGCATCGGGCGCGAGAACCACCTGCGGATGCTCGACCACTACCAGCAGACGAAGAACCTTCTCGTGTCCTACGCCGAAGGCGCCATGGGCTTCTTCTGAGCCGACACCATGACCGACACCACCTACAGCAGGGTCGCCGTCTCCGACGAGGCGGCGGCCCTGCTGCGCACCCTCACCGCCCAGCACGGTCCGCTGATGTTCCATCAGTCGGGCGGATGCTGCGACGGCAGCAGTCCCATGTGCTACCCCGTGGGCATGTTCCTGACCGGACCGGGGGACGTGAAGCTCGGGGAGATCGACGCGGGTCTGGACGATCCGATCGAGGTCTTCATGTCGGCATCCCAGTTCGAGTACTGGAAGTACACGCACCTCACGATCGACGTGGTTCCGGGCCGGGGGGCGGGGTTCTCGGTCGAGGGGCCGACGGGCATGCGGTTCCTCATCCGGTCGCGGATGCTGACGGACGAGGAGGCCACGGCCTTCGGGCTCGCCTGAGCGCGACAGCGATCGTTCACCCGGACGCCACCTTCCGGTCACGCCCGCTTGTTTGTATCGCGGCGTGTCCTCACCGATCGTGACCGTCATCCTGCCGGCGAAAGACGCCGGCCCGTACATCGGCACGACCGTCACGACCCTCGGCCGTCAGTTCGAGGACCCGAGCCGCCTGCGCCTCGTGGTCGTCGACGACGGATCGACCGACGACACCCGCGCGCAGGTGCAGCACTTCGCGCGGGAGATGCCCCACGTCGAAATCATCTCGAACCCGCAGCCCGTGGGTCTGGCAGCCGCGCGCAACCAGGGGCTCGACCTCGTCGATACCGAGTTCTTCTGCTTCGTCGACGGCGATGACTGGATGCACCCGGACCGTCTCGAGAGCCTCGTGGACTCGATGCGACGCCTGGGATGCGACTTCGTCCGCACGGATCATGTCACCGACACCGACGGTCGACGCCGCCTCATGCGCGCGCCGCACGGACGACGCGGACGGGTCGTGTCGCCCCGCGACGCCATCATGCCCGCCGACGAGACGACGATGGTCGACTACCCCTATGCCTGGGCGGGCATGTTCCACCGCCGGGTGCTCGACCGTGGCCTCGCGCACTTCGAGCCGGGCCTGTTCACGGCGGAGGACCGCCCGTGGATCTGGCGCCTGCACCTGCGCGCGGAATCGTTCGCGGTCGTGGACGCCCCCGCGATCCTGTACCGCCGCGGCGTCACCACCTCGCTCACGCAGGTGCTCGACCGGCGCCAGCTCGACTTCCTCCCGGCTTTCGCCGAGGCGATCCGCGTCGTCGAGGAGGACGACGATGCGGACCGCTTCCTCCCGAAGATCGCGACCACGACCATGTCGGTGTGCGCCTACCACCTGTTCCGCGCCCGGGCGATGTCGACCGCCGACCGCACGGCGCTGCGGACCGGCATCCGGGATCTGCTGCGGGCGATCCCGGCGGAGCAGATCGACCCGGCGCTGTCGAGATTGTCGGATCGTCGTCGCCGCATCCTTGCGCGCCTGGTGCGCGAGGTGCGCACGGCATGACGCAGATCTTCGTCCTGAACTCCGCGTACGGACTCATGACCGCGGTCGCGGCCATGGATGCCGGGGCGATTCCGGCATCCCCGTCGGGCCGCATCCTCATCGCGGTGAACGCGGCAATCATCCCCGAGGCCGCGCCCGGCATCGTCGAGGCCCGCGAGCTCACGACTCTGCGGGCGCGATTCGACCGCGTCGTCGACCTCAACGAGCTGCTCGCGCCCACGCGCCCGCCGCACTGGCGCGTGACCGCGAACGAGGCGCCCGTGCTCGAGCGACTGCTCCGGCAGGCCTGGGACATCGGCGGCGAGGTCGAGCTCTTCCTGCAGAGCCCCCAGGTCGCGCCGTCTCGCGTCTTCATCGACGTGTTCGCCGGTGCGGATGTCGCGATCATCGGCGACGGTCTCATGACGTACTCGCCCATCCGCAACCGCTGGCCGCACACGGTCGCCGGTCGGGTGAGCGCCGTCGTCTACGCCGATACCGTGCCGGGGGTCGAGCCCCTCCTGTTCCCGGACGCCGACCGGATGCCGGTGGCACCCGCCGCCCTGCGCGCGGTCGTCGACGAGGTCGCCGCGGCGACCGACGATCCCGAGATCGGCGCGCTCGCCGGGCTCGACCGCCCGGCGCTGATCCTCGGTCAGTACCTCTCGGCGTTGAAGCTCATCACGCCCGACGAGGAGCTGCGGATGCAGTGCGAGATGATCGACCGGGCGCTCGAGTGGAGCCCCGGCACGATCGTCTTCAAGCCGCATCCGTCGTCGGCCCCCGCGCTGATCGACGGACTCGCCGCGCACGCGGCCGAGCGCGGTGTCGCATTCACCGTCTTCCGGGGCGGCACTCCGGCCGAGGTCCTCGCTGTCCGGGCTCCGTTCGTCGGCGCCGTCGCGGGGTTCTCGACCGCGCTGCCGACCCTCCGCGCGCTCACCGGCCTGCCGATCGCCGCCGTCGGGACCGAACTGCTGCTGCAACGGCTCACCCCGTTCGAGAACGGCAACCGCATCCCGGTGACAATCATCGACGCGCTCACCCGGCCAGACTCCCCCCATGCAGGTGAGCGGATGCAGCTGCTCGTCGATGCGGTCGGCTACGCCATGCAGCCCGTCATCGCCGCGCACCTGCGTTCGCGCGCCGAGGAGTTCCTCGCCGCGGCGACGGCCGCTGAACGCCAGCGGTACTTCGCACGCAGCCGCCTGACCTCGCTCGGGCTCCCCGGGGGAGGCGCTCCTGGCCTGCTCGCGCGCGCCCTCGGCCCGCGGGACGGCGCGAGCCGGATCACCGAGGTGCAGCTCGCGCTCCGCGGCGCGCAGCGGCGCAGCAGACGTGCCTGGAAGGCCCTACGAGGAGGATGACCGTGACCCGGACAACCGTCGAGACGGTCGCCGTCATCCCCGCCCGCGGTGGGTCGAAAGGCGTGCCGGGCAAGAACGTGGCCCGCGTCGGCGGCATCCCCCTCGTCGCGCGTGCGGTGCGGGCCGCGCTGGCCTCACGGGCGATCGATCTCGTCGTCGTCTCGACCGATGACGGCGCGATCGCCGACGCCGCACGCACCGCCGGTGCCCGGATCGTCAAGCGACCCGCCGAGATATCCGGCGATCAGGCGAGCTCCGAGAGCGCCCTCCTGCACGCGCTCGACACCCTCGGGGCGGACGGCATCACACCGCGCGTCACGGCGTTCCTGCAGGCGACGAGCCCGTTCATCCCCGCCGAGGCGCTCGCCCGGGCGGTGGCGCTCGTGCGCGACGGCCGCGCCGACAGCGCCTTCTCGGCGCGGGAGAGCTACGAGTTCGTGTGGCGGAGGGATGCCGACGGTGCGGCATCCGCTCTCGGTCACGATGCGGCGCACCGGCCGCGCCGGCAGGACCGCGATCCCCACTACGTCGAGACGGGCGCGTTCTACGTCTTCACGACCGACGGCTTCCGCGCGGCGCGGCACCGCTTCTTCGGACGCACGGAGATCGTGGAGGTCCCCGAGGAGACCGCGATCGAGATCGACGACCCGGCGCAGCTGCGCACGGCGCAGACCCTCGCCCACCTGCTCGAGCCGCCGGCGCCGCTGGCGGCCCGGGTCGTCGTGACGGACTTCGACGGCGTCCACACCGACGACACCGCCTGGGTGGATGCCGCCGGCACCGAGCACGTGCGGGTCAGTCGCTCCGACGGCATGGGTGTCGCCCTCCTGCGGCGCGCGGGTGTCCCTGTGCTGATCCTCTCGACGGAGCAGAACGCCGTCGTGCGGGCCCGGGCCGAGAAGCTGCAGGTCGAGGTCATCCACGGCGTCGACGACAAGGCGGCCGTGCTGCGGCGATGGGCCGCCGAGCGCGGGGTAGACCTCGCCGAGACCGCCTACCTCGGCAACGACGTCAACGACCTGCCCGCCATGGCCCTCGTCGGCTGGCCCGTCGCCGTCGCCGACGCGCGACCCGAGGTGCTCGCCGCCGCGCGGGTCGTGCTCGCGCGCGCGGGCGGGGCCGGAGCGGTGCGCGAGCTGGCCGACCGCGTCCTCGCGTCACGCTGACGCACGCACCCGACAGCCAGTCGTCCGGTCCTCGCCACCGGGGGTTCATCCGTCATTCACGGTCGGAACCCACGCTGGGGACAGCAACGACGAAAGGACTCGCCATGACGGTGACCATCGGAAACCACGTGCTCGGCGGCGGACACCCCGTGTACGTCATCGCCGAGATCGGCCTCAACCACAACGGCGACGTCGAACTCGCCAAGCGACTGATCGATGTCGCCGCCGACGCCGGCGCGAACGCCGTCAAGTTCCAGAAGCGCACCCCCGAGATCGCGACGCCCGCGCACATGCGCGACACCCTGCGCGAGACCCCGTGGGGCACGATGACCTACCTCGAGTACCGCTACCGCGTCGAGTTCGACCGCGACCAGTACATCGAGATCGGCGACCACGCCACGATGCGCGGCCTCGACTGGTTCGCCTCGCCGTGGGACGTCCCGAGCGTCGACTTCCTCGAGGACCTCGGCGTCGTCGCCCACAAGGTCGCCTCCGCCAGCCTCACCGACGTCGAGCTGCTCGAGGCACTCCGCGCGACCGGCAAGCCGATCATCCTCTCGACCGGCATGTCGACCATCGAGCAGATCGACCGCGCGCTCGAGGTCCTCGGCACCGACCGCACCGTCCTCCTGCACGCCACCTCGACCTACCCGATGGAGCCCGAGGAGGCGAACATCAAGATGATCGCCTCGCTCCGCGACCGCTACGCCGGCATCCCGGTGGGGTACTCGGGTCACGAGCGCGGCCTGCAGATCTCGCTCGCCGCCGTCGCCCTGGGTGCCGTCGCGGTCGAGCGCCACATCACCCTCGACCGCACCATGTGGGGATCGGACCACGCCGCCTCGCTCGAGCCGACGGGCCTCGAACACCTCGTGCGCGACATCCGGGTCATCGAGACGGCCCTCGGCGACGGTGTGAAGCGCATCTACGACGGCGAGCTCGCGCCCATGGCGAAGCTGCGGCGCGTCCCGGCATGACCATGCGCGGTGACCGTCCGGGACGCGTGCGCGTCGTCGCGATCGCCGACGCCGACTCCTTCGTGAAGTGGTCGGCGGCGCTCATCGACTCCGCGCCGTCGGTGGATCCCCACCTGCTGCTCGTGCGTACCCCGCTCACGGTGAGCGTGGCGCAGGAGCACGCGGCGCTGGCGGGCACCGGCATCCGTCCCGAGGCGGTCACCCGCCTGGCCTGCGATGACATCGCGGCCTGGCTCGCGAAGGACCGGCCCGACGTCGTGGTCATCGGTGGACGCGGGCCGTTCGTACGGCTCGTGATGCGCCAGATCGACCGCGTCGCTCCGCGTCCGGTCGTGGTCTCGGGGCTGCCCGGCATCTCGATCCCCGCCCAGCGCGGGGCGGCGATGTACCGCAAGCACTGCGATCTCATGATCGTGCACTCGCAGCGGGAGCGACGGGCCTTCCGCCACCTCGCGCAGCGGCTCGGCATCGAGCTGCGCGTCGGTCTCGCGACCCTGCCGTTCGCGCGACCCTCCCGTCCGTCCGGGGGTGGCACGGACCTCGTCTTCGCCGCGCAGGCGATCGTCCCCCGCGAGCCCGCCGACCGGGTCGCGATCGCGGGCATCCTGCGCGCGGCGGCGCTCGCCGACCCGTCCCGCCGCGTCGTCGTCAAGCTGCGCTCACGCCCCGAGCTCGGCGAGACCGAGACGCACTACGAGCGCACCGAGCTCACCGAACTGCTGCGGGACCGCCCCGACAACCTCGTCTTCTCGCACGAGCCGATGGCGCAGGCCCTCGCGCACGCCGAGGGCCTCATCACCGTCAGCTCCACGGCGGCGATCGAGGCGATGGCGATGGGGGTTCCGGTGATCGCGCTCGACACCTTCGGTGTCACCAAGACGCACCTCAACACCGTGTTCAACGGCAGCGGTGTGCAGGGCAGCGCCGAGGACGTCATCGCACGCCGGTTCCGACACCCGAACGCGCAGTGGCTCGCCGACAACTACTTCCACGATCCGCAGCAGTCGACCTGGTGGCAGGACGTCGAGCAGCTCGTCTCGCTGCGGCGCCGGGGTCTGCTGCCCCCACGCTTCGTGCCGACCGCGCGCGGAGGTGCACTCCACGAGGCGTGGCAGCGCAAGGCGGTGCTCGGTCGCGAGGACCGTTCGCTCGTGGGCGCCGTCGCACTCGTGGTCGGGGCTCCCCTGGTGTGGGGCATCCTCACCGCGCGCAAACTGCTCGGTCGCCGCGGTGCCGGCAGCTGGTTCGACGACCAGACCGACATCACCGTCACGCCGGCGCGCTACCAGGACCCCATCGTCCGGCCGCGGCGCGCAGCGCTCGTCGCGATCGACTGACGCGAGCGGCTCAGCCCGCCCGGCCGGCGAGCATGTCGGCGGCCGCGGCGGTCTCGTCGCGCAGCGCCTCGGCGAGGGCGGCGACGGCGGGGATCCGCAGCGACTCGGGCCGCACGATCATCCAGTACGGCAGCCGCTCGTCGAACCGGTCGGGCAGCAGGCGTACGAGGTCGTCGTGCCGGTCCGCGACGAAGCAGGGCAGCAGCCCGATCCCCGCACCGGCACGCGTGGCCTCGACGTGCACGAACACGTTCGTCGAACTCAGTCCGTCGCGCATCTCCGGCACGAGCCGTCGCGGCAGGTCGAGCGCGTCGACCTGCAGGATCGCGTCGACGAAGTAGACGAGCGGATGCCGCATGAGCTCGGCGGCGTCCCGCGGCATCCCCTCCCGTTCCAGGTACGCGCGCGAGGCGTACATCCCGAGTGTGTAGGCGCCGAGCTCGACGCCCTGCGTGCGCCGGGACTGCGGCGCGCCGACGACGACCTCGATGTCGAGTCCGGGGCGGTGGGCTGCGGCACGACGGGTGGCCGTGACGATCTCGACGCTCAGGCGCGGATGCCGGCGTCGCAGCCGGGCCACCGCGGGGGCGGCGATGAAGGCGCTGAAGCCGTCGGTCGCCGACATCCGCACCACCCCGGCGATGGGGTCGTGGTCCTCGCCGGCCCCGGCGAGCTGCGTCAGCGCGGACTCGATCCGCCCGGCCGTGTCGACCGCCTGGCGTCCGAGCGCCGTGAGCTCCCAGCCGCCGCCGGCCTGAGCGACCAGGCGCCCGCCGACGGCGTCCTCGAGGGCGGCGATGCGTCGCGCGACGGTGGTGTGGTCGACGCCGAGGGCGCTCGCGGCGGTGGTGTACCGACCGGACCGCGCAACGGCGAGCAGAACGAGCAGATCATCGGCGCGGAGGCGACCACGGGCATCCATGTGTGCAATTGTGCACATCCGAGGTGCAGGACTGGGCATTGATCTACATCGAGCCCGCTCCGCAGACTGTGGGGCGGACGCCACCGCGTCCCGTGTCAGAGCAGACCACCCCGGATGTCATCGACGACATCGATCGGAGAGACCATGTCAGCCCCCACCCGCGCCGCCGACCCCGCGGCATCCGCCACCCCGTCCGGCCTGCGCCGTGTCGTCGCCGCCTCGATGGCGGGCACCGTCGTCGAGTGGTACGAGTTCTTCCTGTACGCCACCGCGGCCAGCCTCGTCTTCGGCACCTACTTCTTCCCGCAGACCGGCTCATCGCTCGACGGGATCATCGCCGCCTTCGTCACCTACGCCGTCGGCTTCATCGCGCGGCCTCTCGGCGGCGTCGTCTTCGGCCAGATCGGCGACCGCTTCGGCCGCAAGCCCACGCTGCAGGCGACGATCATCATCGTCGGCGTCGCCACGTTCCTCATGGGTTGCCTCCCCGGCTTCGTCGAGATCGGCTACTGGGCGCCCGCGCTCCTGGTGGCGCTGCGCTTCCTGCAGGGCTTCGCCGTCGGCGGTGAGTGGGGCGGTGCCGTGCTCCTCGTCGCCGAGCAGAGCCCGAACCGCTCGCGCGCGTTCTGGTCGAGCTGGCCGCAGGCCGCCGTCCCCGTCGGCAACCTGCTCGCGACGCTCGTCCTGCTGATCACGTCGTGGGTCCTCAGCTCCGAGGACTTCCTCGGCTGGGGATGGCGTATCGCGTTCTGGCTGTCGGCCGTCATCGTCCTCGTCGGGTTCTACATCCGGCGTCACGTCGAGGAGGCGCCCATCTTCCTCGAGGCCAAGGCGCAGGTCGAGGCCGAGAAGGCCGTGTCGTACGGCGTCGTCGAGGTGCTGCGTCGTTACCCGGTCGGCGTGCTGCAGGCCATGGGTGTCCGCTTCGCGGAGAACATCGTCTACTACATCGTCGTCAGCTTCTCGATCGTCTACTTGAAGACCGTGCACGAGTACGACACCAGCCAGCTGCTGCTCGCGCTCCTGATCGCGCACGTCGTGCACTTCCTCGTCATCCCGCAGGTGGGACGCCTCGCCGACCGGTTCGGGCGACGGCCGGTCGCTCTGACCGGCGCGATCCTCAGCGCGACGTGGGCGTTCTTCGCCTTCCCGCTGTTCGACACCCTGAACCCCGTGCTCATCGTGCTCGCCGTGACCGTCGGCTTGACGTTCCACGCGTTCCTGTACGCACCGCAGCCCGCGATCATGGCCGAGCTGTTCCCCACCCGCATGCGGTACTCGGGCGTCTCGCTGGGCGCCCAGGTCACGGCGATCGCGGCCGGCTCGCTCGCCCCGATCCTCGCGACGCAGTGGCTGCGCGACTTCGGCTCGTGGACCCCGGTCTCGATCTACATCGCGATCGCCTGCCTCATCACCGGGACCACGATCGTCCTCATGCGCGAGACGAAGGGTGCCTCGCTGCAGGCGATCGACGACGCGGATGCCGCCCGTACAGCCGAACTGCTCCGCGAGAAGGAGCGCGCATGACCGATCTCACCGGTCGGACGGCTCTCGTCACGGGTGGCGCGAGCGGCATCGGGGCGGCGTGCGCCTCGGCGCTCGCCGCCGCCGGTGCCCGGGTGACCGTCGCAGACGTCGACGCCGACGGCGCGCAGCGGATCGCTGCCGCCGTCGGCGGTCAGGCGTGGGCCGTGGACCTGAGCGACACGGCCGCACTCGCCGACCTGCGGCTGGACGTCGACATCCTCGTCAACAACGCCGGCATCCAGCACGTGCGCCCCATCGAGGAGTTCGAGCCCGAGCGGTTCTCGTTCATGATGCGGCTCATGCTCGAGGCGCCGTTCCTCCTCATCCGCGCGGCGCTCCCCGCCATGTACGAACGCGGCTTCGGCCGCATCCTGAACATGTCGAGCGTGCACGGACTCGTGGCATCTCCTTACAAGTCGGCCTATGTCGCGGCCAAACACGGTCTCGAGGGACTGTCGAAGGCGACGGCGCTCGAGGGCGGCGCGCACGGCGTCACGAGCAACTGCATCAACCCGGGCTATGTGCGCTCGCCGCTGGTCAAGAAGCAGATCGCCGACCAGGCGAAGCTCCACGGCATCGGCGAGGACGAGGTGCTGTCGCAGGTGCTGCTGGCCGAAGCGGCGGTCAAGCGTCTCGTCGAACCGGAGGAGGTCGCCGCCCTCGCGGTCTGGCTCGCGGGACCGGATGCCGGCATGGTCAGCGGGGCGAGCTACACGATGGACGGCGGCTGGTCCGCGCGCTGACCCCGGTGCGTTCGCTCAGCGGAAGATGGCGTCGAGCAGTCCGCTCTGCATCGCGAAGACACCGAGGACGAAGAGGCCGCCGATGATGATCGCGGGCCACGAGACGCCCCCCTTGAGGCGGCGTCCCTGCGGCGCGACGCCGGGCGGCGGGCGCAGCGTGCCGCGCGGCGGCGCGAACGGCAGCGAGTCCGCCGTCGCACCGGGCGCCACTGCGGGCCGCGTCAGCCGATCGTCGCGCCAGCGCTCCCACTGCGCGAGCTTGTCGAGCAGGGCGCCGACGGCCGAGAACAGCCATGCCCACGTGTTCGGGTCGAGCGTGGACAGGTCACGCTTGGCGTAGAGGAACAGCCAGTCGTCCACGATCTCGACGTCGAGCTGTGCGGCGTGGTCGATGAAGCGGGCCATGATGTCGGGCGTGAAGAGGTAAAGCGCGTCCTGCTCGTAGCCCTCGGGGCAGTAGAGGGCGAAGTGCTGGTCGAAGTCGCCCTCGAGGCTGAGCCGCTGATCCTTGTCGAACGCCTGCGGCAGATTCGACCCGAACAGTCCGTTGTTGCCCGTCGCGTCGAGGACGATGTGCGGCAGCGGCGTCGCGAGGCGGATCGCGACGTAGCCCCAGCGGTGGGTGGTCTGGTTCTTGCCCGAGCCCGTCGTGTAGCGGTAATTCGCGAACTCGACGAACCGGGGGCGTTCGCCGCGCAGGATGTCGCTCGATCTGCGCGAGTGGCCGCGCGAGAAGATCATGCCCGGCAGCGGTGGAGCGGATGCCTGGGCGTACCAGGTCAGTCCGTTCGCCCGCGCGAAGCGGTCGAGCCGGTAGATCCGCTCGTGCGATCCTGCGAACCCGCGGATGATGAGGGCCACGATCCCGATCGCGAAGATCGCCACCACGACGACGAACCCGACCGCGAGCGGGTTGCGGTCGGAGCCGCTGAGGAACGCGCCGAACACCGTGGCGAAGACACTCGAGATGAAGAAGCCGACGAAGACGAACACCGCGACGGCGATGACGATGCCCCAGACGGTGCCGCCCGAGGGCAGCCGTCCGGCGGCGCGCAGCTCCTTGCGGTGCGCGGCGATGGCCGCACGCTCGACCGGCTCGGTCAGCGGCGTCGGATCGAAGGTCGATGTGCTCATCGGTTCACCTCGTCGGAGTGCATGACCGCCACGGTACCGGCCGGCGGCGCCGCCGAGCGGGACGGATGCGGCGACGCACCGGCATCCGTCCCTTCGGGCCTCAGGCCCGGCCGATCACGCCGGCTGCGGGGCGCGGACGTCGACGACCCAGGTCACTCCGAACCGGTCGGTGAGCATCCCGAAGCCCGCGCTCCACGCCGAGGCGGCGAGCGGTTCGACGACGGTCGCGCCCTCGGCGAGGGCGTCCCATCGCGCGGTGACCTCGTCGAGGCTGTCGCCCTGCAGCGAGACGAAGAAGGCGCGATCGGTGATCGTCACGCCGTTCTGACGCGTGGTCGTCCCGGAGACCGCTTCCGCGCCGGCGTCCTGCCCGGGGACGTCGTACGCCATGAGGCGGAACCCGTCGGCCCCGATGAGGATGCCGAAGACGATCCTGTCCGCGCCGGGTGCGTCGGCGGGCATTCCGAGGTCGGCGTAGGTGGTCGTCATCGCCTGGCCGTCGAAGACGCGGGCGTAGAACTCCAGGGCCTCGCGCGCGGTGCCGCGGAAGTTCAGGTGGGTGGTGGTGGTGAGGGTCATGATGCGTCCTTCGGTTTGGGGGTGGGTTTCGGTGTGATGACCACGCTCCTCTTCGTAGAGGTCGGATCCTGTCCTCTTCTCCCGCAGGATGGAACCATGACCTCGCCGTCGCATCGGATGCTGAACCTGCTGTCGGTCCTGCAGTCGCGACGAGACTGGGGCGGTCAGGAGCTCGCCGACCGGCTCGGCGTCACCGTCCGCACCGTTCGCCGCGACGTCGACCGGTTGCGTGAGCTCGGGTATGCGATCACGGCTGCCAAGGGCCCCTACGGCGGTTACCGCCTCGCGCCGGGCGAGGAGCTGCCGCCTCTCCTGTTCGACGACGAGCAGGCCGTCGCGATCGCGGTGGCGCTGCAGTCGGCATCCGGTGTCGACATCGCGGATGCCGCCGCCCGGGCCCTGGGCACGATGCGGCAGGTCATGCCGTCGCACCTGCGTCACCGGATCGACGCCATCCGGTTCGAGACCGAAGCGCCGGCTGATCAGGCCGCGCCGGATGTGCTCGAGGCGGTGAGCGCCGCTGCGCGCGGCCGCCGCACACTGCGCGTCGACTACGGCGCCGACGGCCGCAGTCGTCGGATCGAGCCGCATGCCGTCGTCGCGCGCGACGGGCGCTGGTACGCCGTCGCCTGGGACCTGGATGCCGAGGACTGGCGCATCCTGAGGCTCGACCGCGTGCGCCTCCGGCAGGGTGGCGGGGTCCCGTTCGAGCCGCGCGAGATCCCCAATGGCGATGCGCGTACGTACCTCGCGGCCCGATTCAAGGGTGCGTCGGACACGGATCGCTGGCCCGTCACGGCCGACCTCATCCTCTCCGTGCCCGCGCGACGGGTCGTCCCGTTCGCCGGAGACGCGGAGATCGAGGACCTGGGAGACGGACGGACGCGTGTGCAGGTGGGGTCCTGGTCGTGGGCGGGAGCGCTCGCCTGGGCGCTGCGGTTCGACGCGTCGTTCGAGGTGGTCGGGCCGCCGGAACTGGCGGATGCGGCGGCCGCGCTCGCGGTGCGACTGACCGATTCCGCGGCAGGGCCGGGCATCCGCTAGACTGTTGTGGTTGTCCGTCTGCGCTCGCGCGCGGAATCACCGGACACGTGCATCAACCCTCCTGATGCCGGGAAACGCCCGGCATCCGTTCTAGTCCGAAGGAGGTGGGTTAGTGACGCACATCCACCAGTACGAACTCATGGTGATTCTCGACCCCGAGGTCGACGAGCGCCAGGTCGCTCCCAAGCTCGACGGGTTCCTGAAGGTCATCACCGCTGATGGTGGCTCGATCGACAACGTCGACGTGTGGGGCAAGCGCCGTCTCGCCTACGAGATCCAGAAGAAGAACGAGGGCATCTACGCCGTCGTCAACTTCACCGCCACGAGCGAGGCCACGCAGGAGCTCGACCGTCAGCTCAAGCTGAACGAGCAGATCATGCGCACCAAGGTCCTCCGCGCCGAGGAGGCGATCGCTCAGGTCGCCGCCGAGAAGGAGCGCGCCGAGGCCAAGGCCGCCCGCAAGGCTGCGAAGGCCTGACGCTCATGGCCGGCGAGACCATCATCACGGTCGTGGGTAACCTCACGGCGGACCCCGAGCTGCGCTACACGCAGAACGGCCTTCCCGTCGCGAACTTCACGATCGCATCGACGCCGCGCAGCTTCGACCGCCAAGCCAACGAGTGGAAGGACGGCGAAGCGCTGTTCATGCGCGCGTCGGTCTGGCGCGAGTTCGCTGAGCACGTCGCAGGCTCGCTCACCAAGGGCATGCGGGTCGTCGCGACCGGCCGCCTGAAGCAGCGCTCCTACCAGGACCGCGAAGGCAACAACCGCACGGCGATCGAGCTGGAGGTCGACGAGATCGGCCCCTCGCTCCGCTACGCCACTGCCCAGGTCACCCGGGCCGCCTCCAACGGCGGCGGCGGTGGCGGCGGCAGCTTCGGCGGCGGTCAGCAGTCGCGTCCGCAGGTGCAGCAGGACGAGCCCTGGGCCACGCCCGGGTCCTCGGCTCCTGACGCCTGGAGCGCGCCCGGGACGAGCTACGGCGACGACACCCCGTTCTGATTCGAATTGCGGATGCCGCGGGTCGCGGCATCCATCTCTCTTAAGGAAGACACATGGCTGGAAAGGCAACCGGCGATCGCCGCAAGCCGCGGAAGGGCGCGAAGAACGCCGCTCCCGCGAAGGCGATCCGCGTCGGCGTCATCGACTACAAGGACGTCGCGACGCTTCGCAAGTTCATCTCGGAGCGTGGGAAGATCCGCGCCCGTCGTATCACCGGAGTCTCGGTGCAGGAGCAGCGTCTGATCGCTAAGGCGATCAAGAACGCCCGTGAAATGGCTCTCCTGCCCTACGCCGGCGCTGGCCGGTAAGGAGTACCGACATGGCAAAGCTGATTCTCACGAACGAGGTCGCCGGGCTCGGTAGCGCCGGTGACGTCATCGAGGTCAAGAACGGGTACGCCCGCAACTACCTCATCCCCCAGGGCTTCGCTGTGGCCTGGACCCGCGGTGGCGAGAAGCAGGTGGCGTCGATCCGCGCCGCTCGCGAGTCCCGCGCGATCCACGACCACGAAGAGGCCGTGGCGCTCAAGAACACGCTCGAGTCCAACACGGTCAAGCTGACCGTCAAGGCCGGTGCTGAGGGTCGCCTGTTCGGTTCGGTCAAGACCGCCGACGTGGCCGACGCCGTCAAGGCCGCCGGTCTGGGTGACCTCGACAAGCGCAAGATCCACATCACCTCGCCGATCAAGGCCGTGGGCGAGCACGAGGCGACCGTTCGCCTCGGCGACGAGCTCACCGCCGTGATCACCCTGCAGGTGGTCGCCGCCAAGTAATCCTGGCGTGCGGTTCGGATGCCGCGGTCCCTTCCCTCACGGGTCGAAACCGCGGCATCCGTCGTTTCCGGGTGGTATCGGTGTTCACGGATGCAATGGCTCGCGGCCGACACGCCGTGTCGTGGAGTGTGGATGCCGCGTGTCGCCGCACATCCATTGCATCGACGCACATCAAGGGAGGCCGCGCTTCATCGATTGGCGAAAATCCGTAGGAACCTGACGGAGACGTCACGGCTGTGTCCGCGGCCGGGGTGAACCCCGCGGACGCGATGCACCGCACCAATGGGGCGTTCGGGACGGCGCCGCCGTTCATCCTCGGCTGACACGTCTCGGGGACGGTGGCGGCGATCGGTCCGGGAGCGACCATCTGGGAGATCGGCGATGAGGTGTTCACGTTCCCCCGCGGGGCCGGTGCCTCTGCCGAGTTCGCCGTCGGTCCCGCTCGCGCCGTCGCCCGGAAGCCGCCGGCGCCGTCCCACCCCGAGACGGCCGCCCTGCCTCTGGCCGGACTCACGGCCTGGCAGGCGCGCTCTCTCTCGCAGGCTGCGTCGACGCACGCCGAGGGCGGATGCCGCAGGTGGGGGCCTGCGGCATCCGCCTTTCGGGGGAGGTGTCCGCGGATGCGACGGATCGCGGCCGGCGCGCCGGCACTGGGGATGGGGATCCGGCGTGTCGGGCCGGATCCGTCGCATCCGCGAGGGGGATGGGTGGATGCCACGGGTGGGGGCCTGGGGCATCCACCCCTTTGGGGGAGCGGGTCAGACGGTGCGGCGACGCAGCGTGAGCATGGCTCCGGCGGCGATCAGGGTGATCGCGGCCAGGGGAAGCCACGGGGTCGCCACGCCTCCGGTCTGGGCCAGTGCCTGCGGCATCTCGCCACCGCTGGCCTGGGGGGCCATCGGAGCGGGGCTGCCACCGGGGATCTGACCGTCCGTGCCGTCACCGGGGACCGTGGGCTCGACCGGGGTGGTCGGGTCCGTGGGGTCCGTGGGGTTCACCGGGGTGGTGGGGTCCGTCGGGTCGACCGGGGTGGTCGGGTCCGTCGGGTCCGTGGGGTCCACCGGGGTGGTCGGGTCCGTCGGGTCCGTGGGGTCCACCGGGGTGGTCGGGTCCGTGGGGTCCGTGGGGTCGACCGGGTCCGTGGGGTCGGTCGGGTCGACCGGGTCCGTGGGGTCCGTGGGATCCGTCGGGGTGCCCGGGTCGGTCACCTCGCTGTCGCCGATGATCGAGACCGCGGTGTCACCGACGGTGACCGGGATGTCGATGGGAAGCACGATCTGCGTCCCGCTTCCGACACCTCCCTCGCCCGAGGTGACGGGTCCCGCCGACGTTCCGGTTCCCGGCGTGCCGGCGGAGCCGCCGCCGATCACCGAGCTGTCCCCGATGACCGAGACCGCGGTGTCGTCGACCGTGACCGGGATGCCGATCGGGGCGACGACCTGCGTGCCCGAGCCGACACCGTCGGTGCCGTCGGTGGACGGACCGCCGGTGGTTCCGGTCGCCGGGGCGGCCGGGGCTCCGGCGTCGGTGGAGTCGCTTGAGCTGTCACCGATCACCGAGACCGCCGTGTCGTCGACCGTCACGGGGACCGTGATGGGAGCGACGACCTGGGTTCCGGAGCCGATGCCGTCCGAGCCGCCCGTGGTGGGGGCCGTGGAGGTGCCGCCCGAGACCGGCGCCGTGGATCCCGACGTGCTCTCGCTCGAGCTGTCGCCGATGACCGAGACGGCGGTGTCGCCGACGGTCACGGGGACCGTGATGGGAGCGACGACCTGCGTTCCGGAGCCGATGCCGTCCGAGCCGCCCGTGGTGGGGGCCGCGGAGGTGCCGCCCGAGACCGGCGCCGTGGATCCTGACGTGCTCTCACTCGAGCTGTCACCGATGACCGAGACGGCGGTGTCGTCGACGGTCACGGGGACCGTGATCGGAGCGACGACCTGCGTTCCGGAGCCGATGCCGTCCGAGCCGCCCGTCGTGGGGGCCGTGGAGGTGCCACCCGAGACCGGCGCTGTGGATCCCGACGTGCTCTCGGTCGAGCTGTCGCCGATCACCGAGACTGCCGCGTCGTCGACCGTGACCGGGATACCGATCGGGGCGACGACCTGCGTGCCGGAGCCGATGCCGTCGGTGCCGTCTGTGGACGGCGCCTCAGCGGGCTCGGTCGGCTGAGCCGGTGCGGTCGGAGCTGCGGCATCCGTCGACTCGGTCGAGCTGTCGCCGATGACCGAGACGGCGGTGTCGCCGACGGTGACCGGGGCGGTGACGGGGGCGACGACCTGCGTGCCGGAGCCGATGCCATCCGTGCCGTCGGTGGACGGTGCAGAGGCGGACTCGGCCGGCTCGGCGGGCGCTGCGGCATCCTCCGACTCGGTGGTGCTGTCGCCGACGACCGAGATCGCCGTGTCCTCGACCGTCACGGGGACGGTGATCGGGGCGACGACCTGAGTGCCGGATGCGGCGCCGTCGGTACCGTCGGTCGACGGTTCCGCGGCGGGCTCGGCCGGTTCGGCAGGCTCGGCGGGTGCCGCGGCATCCTCCGACTCGGTAGTGCTGTCGCCGACGACCGAGATCGCGGTGTCCTTCACCGTGATCGGGACGTTGACGTCGACCAGCGCCTGCGACCCGGATGCGGCGCCGTCGGCACCGCTCGTGGACGCGGACGAGGTCGTCGACGGCTTCGCCGGCTCGGCCTCATCCTTCGACGAGCTGGACGAGTCACCGACGACCGAGACGGCGGTGTCGCCG
This sequence comes from Microbacterium sp. NPDC080005, assembly GCF_040702445.1. Classification (NCBI taxonomy): domain Bacteria; kingdom Bacillati; phylum Actinomycetota; class Actinomycetes; order Micrococcales; family Microbacteriaceae; genus Microbacterium; species Microbacterium sp. NPDC080005. The sequence goes on from NZ_JBFBLD010000002.1 coordinate 748,557, forward strand.
ACGGTGATCGGGACGTCGACGTTCAGGACGGCCTGGGTGCCCGAAAGCAGCCCATCCTCCCCGGACGTCGTCGGTTCTGCGGCCTGCGCGGCCGCCGCGCCGAAGAGCGTGATGCCCCCGGCCACGAGCGTGCCCAGCAGGACACGCGACAACGTGGAATTCATTTCATCTCTCCTCAGAAATCGACAGGGAATGGCGCCGTGGCGCCGGCACGCAGGGCGTGCGGATGCATGCCGCGAGCAAGCGCGGCGCGATCCCCGTCAGTCGGGAGAGACGTCGGTGTCGAAGAAGGGCGCAGGGAGGCCCTGCTCGTCGGTCGGACGGCCCCGTCGCGCCCAGGCACGGTGCGCGGCGGGGATCCCGAGCGGGAGCAGGGCGATCAGCCCGGCAGCTCCTCCGGTGGAGGTGGAAGTCAGGGAACCGGACTCCGACGCGGGCGCACTCGGCGCGGGCACGAGGGGGTCGGTGAAGACGAGCGGATGCTGCGCGACCGCAGCGGCATCAGCGGCAGGAACCTGCGCCACGGCCGCCGAGAAGAGGGTCTCGATCTGCACGGGCGTGTGCTCGCGGAGCGGGTCCGGAGTGACCGAGGAGCGCGTCGGGGCGGTGACGATCTGTGCGTCGACGGCAGGCTCGGACGGGATCGACTCACCCTCGGACGCTGCCGGCCCGGACGGGGCGGGCACGCCGGGGTGCACGTTCGAACCGGGGACCTCGACCGGGCTGAGCGGGAGATCAGGGGCGATCGGATCCACAACCGGATCGACGGCGCCGACGATTGGCGGAATCGCCGGCGAGACCGCGTCCACCACCGGGTCGGTGACGGGGCTGACGGCGTCGATCACGGGCGGGACGACGGCCTCCACCACAGGGGTGACGACGGCGTCCGTCACGGGTGCGACCACCTCGACCACCGGGTCCACGACGGCGTCGGCGACGGGCGTCAGGGCGTCCGTCACGGGCTTCACGGCGTCGGTGACGGGCGTGACGACCGGCGCGATCACGGTCTCGGTGACCGGCTTGACGACCTTGTCGGTGACGGGGGTGACGATCGGGGCGACAACGGTCTCGGTGACGGGCTTGACGACCTTGTCGGCGACGGGCTTGACGACCTTGTCCGTGACCGGCTTCACGATCTTGTCCGTGACCGGCTTGACGGCCTTGTCGGTGACGGGCTTGAAGACCTTCTCGGTGACCGGCTTGACGACCTTCTCGGTGACGGGCTTGGCGACCTTGCCGGTGGGCTTGGCGACCTTCTCGACAGTCTTGGCCGCAGGCGCGACGACGTTCGCGACGGGCTCAGCGACCTTCTGCGCCGTCGGCTTGGCGATCTTTTCGGCGACAGGCTCGACGACCTTCTCGACAACCGGGTCGGTGATCTCTCCGACCGCCTTGGACACCCCGCTCAGCAGCCCGTCCTCTGCGCGGTCGGACGCGCGTGCGTCCGATGCGGAAAGAACGGCGGCGACGGCGACCCAGAGCAGCGCCATCCCGAGACCGATCGCGGCCAGGAGACCGAAGCGCGCGAAAGCGCGGAGCGTTGTGTGCACAGGTCACCTCCACGATGGATCATCGGGACGCATGCCGAGAAGGCCGCGTCTGCGGGGTGCCTGGACCCAACAACGTACGCCGTCCCTATGGATTGCGCAAGAGATTTCTGGGGCGCGAAATCGACCCGAAAACGGCCCGCTTTCTCATTTGACAAAAGGCCGATTCTGCACATGGGGTGGGGATAACGCCCAACCTTCAAGCGGCGCTTGAGGTCGGATATCCATCCACAACCTGTGGGGAAGGAAAGTCCAGGCCAAAGATAACTTCGCGCGACCGAATCTCTTGCGATCCCCCGGTTCTCCACAGGCTCTCTGCACAGGGTGGGCGGCGTTTCCCGCATCCTGTCCACACAGTTATCCACAGGCTGGTTTGCGTGTGTCCGAACCCCTCCCTAGCGTGTGCGAGGGCCTTCCAGCGGGCCCGGAAGAGGGGCGTGCATGTCGATCGCGGATCTGTCGGACGACCGAATCGGCGGCTCCCGCGGCCCCGAGCGGACTCCGCCGCACGACATGCTCGCGGAGCAGAGCACCCTCGGCGGAATGCTCCTGTCAGGTGACGCGGTCGCCGACGTCATCGAGGCGCTCCGCGGGACCGACTTCTACGTGCCCAAGCACGAGCTGATCTTCGAGGCCGTCCTCTCCCTGTATTCGCACGGCGAGCCGACCGACGTGGTCGCCGTCACCGATGAGCTCATCAAGACGGGTGACCTCCAGCGCGCCGGTGGTGCGGACTACCTCCACTCGCTGACCTCGATCGTCCCCACCGCGGCGAACGCTGCGTACTACGCGTCGATCGTCCGCGAGCGGGCCCTTCTGCGTCGCCTCGTCGAGGCCGGCACCCGGATCGTCCAGATGGGCTACAACGGCCAGGGCGAGGCGCTGGACCTCGTCAACAACGCCCAGGCAGAGATCTACTCGGTCACCGGCGCGGAGCAGTCCGAGGACTACGTCCCCCTCCAAGTCGCCGTCGACGCAGCCGTCGAGGAGATCGAGGCCGCCCGCGGTCGCGACGGTCAGATGACCGGCATCCCCACCGGGTTCGCCGGTCTCGACCAGCTCACCAACGGTCTTCACGGTGGGCAGATGATCGTCGTCGCCGCGCGACCTGCGATGGGTAAGTCCACCCTCGCGCTCGACTTCGCCCGCGCCGCCGCGATCAAGCACAACCGTCCGACGGTCTTCTTCTCGCTCGAGATGGGGCGCAGTGAGATCGCGATGCGCCTGATGAGCGCCGAGGGCTCGGTGCCGCTGCAGAGCATGCGCAAAGGCATGCTCGACAGCCGCGACTGGACGACCATCGCCTCGACCCGTGGTCGTATCAACGACGCACCCCTCTATATAGATGACAGCCCCAACATGACGCTCGTCGAGATCCGCGCGAAGTGCCGCAAGCTCAAGCAGCGCGTCGGTCTCGAGATGGTCGTGATCGACTATCTGCAGCTCATGACGAGCGGTAAGCGCGTCGAGTCGCGTCAGCAGGAGGTCTCAGAGTTCTCGCGTGCGCTCAAGCTCCTCGCGAAGGAACTGCAGGTGCCGGTCATCGCGCTGTCGCAGCTGAACCGTGGTCCCGAGCAGCGTGCCGACAAGAAGCCCGCGATCAGCGACCTGCGTGAGTCGGGCTCGATCGAGCAGGATGCCGACATGGTGATCCTGCTGCACCGCGAAGCCGCCTATGAGAAGGACAGCCCTCGCGCGGGTGAGGCCGACCTGATCGTCGCCAAGCATCGTAACGGTCCGACCGACACGGTCGTCGTCGCGTTCCAGGGACACTTCTCCCGATTCACCGACATGGCCGTCGGGATGGACTGAGTTCCTTCCGTGCGTAGTTCTACAGCGCTTCGACTGCCTCTCGGCATCTGTCGCTGCGGAGCATGGTGAGGGCACCGAGCAGCATGCCAGCCCCGTACTTCTCGTAGTCGAAGTCGACATCGCGCACGACTGAGTTGTACAGCGCCCAATGCCCCCATTTGACCAGGGTGCCGATGCCGGACAGGTAGAGCCGGGCGAGTTGCCCCTCCGTCGGTGTCGTGCCGGCGTACTGCTCGAACAGTGAGCTCTGGAGAGCATCCGGGATGCCCATGATCGTGAGATACGCGCCGAGCTCGTAGTAGCGGTCGGTGTTGGCGGCGTAGTCGAAGTCGATGAGCATCATCGGCGCTCCCGCCTTCACCATGAAATTGGGCGGGTTGGGGTCGTTGTGACCGGGAACGATCTCGAGCCCGGCGCCGATGTAACGCTCCTGAATCGGTTGCCACCGCTCCTGCACCTCCAGCTGATATGGCTGGAGGTCGCGTCCGACCTCAGCGATCTGCATCCGATGTTCGTCGATCATGTCGAACAGCGTCTTGGTGACGGACAGCTGCTGGCCGGCGTGAAGCCGACGGTACAGCCGCATGACCTCTGACATGCCCGTCGGGGAGAGCAGGTCCCCTGCGGTCGATGACCGGTACCCGGTCAGGAACGCGCAGACCTCGATGCCCGAAGAAGGATCGAGGTAGAGCACCTCGGGTCCGACGCCCGTGGACGCGGCGACGACGGCAGCCTCGTGTGCGACCGCGCGGTTCACGAACGCCTCAGCTCCGAGCCCCGGCACCTTGAGGAAGTAGACGCCGTCGGGCGTGATCATCCGCCAGTTGACATTGGTCGTCCCGGACGAGATCCGCTCCATGCGCAGCTCGTCTCCGAAGCGCCAGCCGGCCAGGGCGGGCAGAGCGGACGCCAACGCGTCGGCTCCGAGGCCGTGCCATCCGATCGTGCTCATTCCCAGCCCATCCCCGCCTGTGCGACAAGGATGTCGATCTCGCCGGTGAGCACCGGATGCTCGGCGTGCCAGGTGCGGAACATCAGGTACCCCACGTAGCCGACCTCAGACTCCGGGTCCAGCGCGTGGGCCCGCATCGCCCGCAGCAGCACCCAGAGGTCTGCGATCACTCCCCAGAGCCTGGCGCGAGCGAACGCCCCGGGGTGCGCGCTGTCCCACAGCACGGGAAACGCCTCCTCGGCAGGCAGGACCGTCGGAGACAGCTCAGTGAGCAGAGCGCCCACATCCGCGAGAGGGTCGGCGAAGCCGGCGGTCGTGCCACCCGTCAGGAGCACCTCCCCGCCGGGTCCGAGTTGGATGTCGGATGCCTCGGACGAGAGCCACGCGGGCACCGCATCCGGACCGTCAGCGACAGCGTCACGGAGACGAGGCAGGACGGCAGCCACCGCGACCACCGAGGAAGGCAGTGACGCGCCCGCGGCGGCGAATGCGTCGAGCATCGCCTGGGCCTCCGCGCCGAGATCACGAACGGGAAGCGTCGCGCCCGACGCGTGAAACGCCCGACGCGCGGCGGCCACGGCGTGGAGTGCGCCGGGGGTCCGCTGCAATCGCAGACCTGTCGCCACGCGCCATCCGTCGCCGAGGGCCGCTTCGACAGTCACCCCGGAGGCAAGGTCGAGGGCCAAGATTTCCGGGCCGACACCCGCATCCGCCGCTGCGGCTCGAGCAACAGCCGCTGCGCTCTCGACGGCGTGAGGCCGCGGCGCCTTCGCGATGACGCGGGTCCCATCGTCCGTCACGGCGTGCCAACTCTCGTGAGAGGCGCCCTGCCAGCTGAGCAGACCGGCGCCGATGCCCGTCGGCACCCAATCGAGGGCGGCCCAGTCAGCGGGCAGTCCGCGCAGTCGGTCGATCATTCTCCTGCTGTCTCCGGGAACGGAAAGGCGGGATCGAACGCGCGCTCCGTCTCGAGAAGCGCCAGGACGTCGAGCACACCCGCGTCGTCGAACCGTCGGCCTCCGACCTGCACACCGATGGGCATGCCCGACGCCGACATCGCGACGGGGACGGTGCCCGCCGGCATGCTCGTCAGGTTGTACGGCGACGTGAAGACCATGTGGTCGAGGGAGTAGTCGTTGCGGACCGGGGTCACGTTCTCCGCCGGGAACGACACGACCGGGGTGACCGGTGAAAGGACGTAGTCGTAGGCGGTGAGGATGCTGGAGATCTTCGCCCGTACGCTTTCGAGCCTCTTCTCGTTGGTCACGTGCTGCACCGCGGTGAGGTCGGTCCGGCTCAACAGCTGAGAGAGCAACTGGGGCGGCAGGAGCGGCCACATCTCCTCCGGCACCGCGAGCAGCTCCGGCAGTCCCCGCGTCGAAAGGACCGTCATGAAGCTCTCGCGCTCGGCGGCCGTCCAGAGCGGACCGTCGATGTCGACGACCGTTGCACCGTGGGCCGATAGGATCGCGGCCTGGGCGCGGACCGCATCGACCACCTCCTCGTCGACGCCGCCCGGAACATCCGTCTCGAGGAGGACACCGACGGTGACACCGACGAGGGAGGACACCGCGAAGCCGTCCATCTCGAAGGAGCCCGGGAGGCTGAGGTGATCGGTCGGATCGGGCTTGCCGACGACACGCAGGAGGGTGGCGATGTCAGCCACCGTTCGTCCCATCGGTCCGGCGCTGCCGATGAGCTTGGGCGGGTCGTACGCGATGCGTCCCTGGGTGGGCTTGAGCCCGGCGAGACCGCACAGGGCGGCGGGAAGCCGCACGGACCCGCCCATGTCCGTCCCGATCGACAGCGGACCCGCGCCGAGGGCGACGAGGGCGCCCGACCCGCTGGAGGAGCCCCCCGGGTTCATAGCCGGGTTCCACGGATTGCGGATGATCCCGAACTGGGAGCTCACGCCGGCCCCGATCAGCCCGAAGTCGGGCATCGAGGTCTTCGCGAAGAGGGTCGCGCCGGCCTCGCGAAGCCGTCGAACCGGTGCGCCGTCGTGCGCGGAGGCCGGCGCGGTGTCGTTGAGCTTGCTGCCGTGCCAGCGAGGCAGACCCGTCATCGGGAAGCTGTCCTTGACCGACACGGGGACGCCGTCGAGCTCGCTGAGGGGGGTGCCGGCGGCCCAGCGCTCGGCGCTCTCCGCCGCCACTTCGAGTGACTGCTCGACATTCATCACGGCTACCGCGTTGAGCTCCATGCCGGCAGTGGTGGCGACGTCGATCGCCGCCTGGGTCGCGTCGACGGGAGAGATGGTCCCGTCGCGATAGCCGGCGACGAGGTCAGCGGCGGTGGCGCTGAGGAGCGCGTGAGTCGAGATGGATGCGGTCATCGTTCCTCCGGGTATGAGGTGGTGGATGTGAGGTCGGCGGACTCCGGCCGGCTCATCGAGGCGCGACCTCGTCGAGGACGCCCCCGAGGGTGTCGAGCAGGAGGTCGGCTTCGGGCTCCGCGAACACCAGCGGCGGCCGGATCTTCAGCACGTTGTTCCCCGGGCCAGCGACGCTGATGAGCACGTTCCGCTGACGGAGCGCATTCACGAGCTCGAGCGCCGTCACGGAGTCGGGGGTCTTCGTCTCGGGGTCCGTCACGATGTCGACGCCGATGTAGAGACCGGAACCACGCACGTCGCCGATGAGGGGGCGCCCCGCCGCGAGCGAGCGGATGCCTTCACGGATGAGGGAGCCGGTGCGGTCGACCGATCGGATGAGATCCGTCGACTGGATCACGTCGAGGACAGCCTGGGCGGCGGCGATGGAGACGGAGTTGCCGCCGAAGGTGTTGAAGTAGGGCACTTCTTGGCCGAACCGGGCGAGGATGTCGGCGCGGCCGGCGAGCGCGGCGACCGGGATGCCGTTGCCCATCGGTTTGCCCATCGACACGAGGTCGGCCTCGACGCCGTGACGTTCGAAGCCCCAGAATGTCTGTCCGGTGCGGACGAAGCCCGGTTGCACTTCATCGGCGATGAAGAGCGCGCCGTACTCGTGGACCACATCGATGGCGGGGGCGAGGAACCCTCGCGGATCGGGGAAGATGCCGTCCGAAGAGAAGATCGAGTCGGCGAGCAATGCGGCGGGGCGGATGCCGTGGTTCAGCAGGTCGTCGAATGCTTCTCGCACGCGATCGGCGAACCATGCCCCGATGTCGTCGGTCTCCACGCGGTAGGAGTCCGGGGCGGGGATGATGCGCACTGCGGCGTCATCAGGGAAGCCACCGGAGATCGCCGGCGACATCCGGCTCAGGAGTTCGGTCGTCCCGTGGTACGCCTCCGCGGTGACGACGATGCCCTGCCCTCCGGTCCACAGGCGAGCGACCCGGATGGCGAGGTCGTTCGACTCCGATCCGGAGTTGGTGAACATGATGGACCCGATGTGGTCGGGAAGCGTGGCCAGCAGCTGCTCGGAATAGGAGACGATCCCGTCCTGGAGGTACCGCGTGTGGGTGTTCAGCGTGCGCATCTGGCTGGCGACGGCATCCGCCACTGCGGGATGGGCGTGACCGACGCTGGGGACATTGTTGTAGGCGTCGAGGATCCGGGTGCCGTCGGCGTCGTAGATGTAGGCACCCGACCCGGACACCGCGTGGACGGGTTGCCGGTAGAACAGCCGATAGCTCGGTCCGAGGCTCGCCTGCCGTCGAAGGACGAGCTGTCGGGAGGCGGGCGGAAGTCCGTCGAGGTCGGCGATGCGAAAGCTGTTGCCGTCCATGATCGAAGAGAGCGAGACGGGCGCGTCAGTGGTCATGGGGTGGGTCCTTGTGGTTCGCGGGGAGTGACGGCGGGGAGTGATCAGCTGCGGACGGGTTCGGCGGTCTCGGTAGGGGCCTCCTCTGTGAGAGGGGTTCGCTCCGCAGTGCGCTCTTTCGCCAAGCGGTTCCATGCCGACTTCAGGACGCGCTGCAGGGTCTCGTCCAGGGAGATCGCGACGACGAGCGTGAGGCCGACGATCATGGTCTGCAGGAACTGGCTGACCCCGAGGATGACGAGGCCGTTCCGCAGCACACCGACGAACAGCAGTCCGGCGATGACGCCACTGATGCGGCCGGCGCCGCCGGCGACGGCGACGCCGCCGAGGAGGACGACCGTCAGCGCGCTGAACTCGAGCCCTTGCCCGGTCGTGGGGGAGCCCGCCTGCAGCTTCAGAGTCATCAGCGCGCCGGCGAACGCCGCGGCGACACCCGTCAGCATGAACAGGCGGAGTCGGACCGACCGCACGTTGATGCCCATGAGGAAGGCAGCGCGCTGATTGCCACCCGACGCGAGCAGCTGTCGACCGAACGGGCGGTGGTTGAGAACCCACCACGCGGCGACGGTGACGATCAGGAGCAGGAGCATCGGCAGGGGCACGACGCCGAACAGGGCGAAGCCGGCGATGGACCGCGACTCGGTCGGAAGACCCGTGATCGTCCGACCGTTCGTGAGGAACAGGGCGAGGCCGGCCCACACGTTGAGCAGGCCCAGGGTCACGACGAGCGGGTTCAGTCGCAGGTACTCGACCAGCACCCCGGTGACGATGCCCGTGACGACACCCGCTGCAGTGCCCGCGAGGATGCCGAGCCAGATGCTCCCGCTCGTCGTGGCCACCAACCCGCACGCCACGGAGCCGAGGCTGGCGACTGATCCGACGGAGAGGTCGATGGAGCCGCTCATGACGAGGTAGGCGAGTGGGATGGCGATGATGCCTACCTCCGCCATCGACAGCACGATCGTGATCAGGTTGCCCGGCTGAACGAACCGCGGGTTGAGCATCGTGAAGACGAGCACCAACAGGATCAGCGCGACGATCGCGCCGTTCTTGGCGAGCAGGATCTTCAGCTGGGTGATGTTCATGCGAACGCGCCCTTCGTGGGGATGAGGTCGAGGAGGGTCTGGAGGAGTGCGGAGTCGAAGTCAGGCGTTCGCGGAAGCTCAGCCATGCCTGCGCCGGAGAGCACATAGCTGCGATCGCACAGCCCGGCGATCTCATCGCTCTCGGCGCTGGCGACCAGCACGGTCGCGCCGTCGGCCGCTGCTTGTCGCACAGCGCGGCGGATGTCTGCTTTCGCCCCCACGTCGACACCCTGGGTCGGCTGCGCCAGCAGCAGCACCTTGGGGGCCGCCGGGTACAGCCACGCCGCCAGCAGGTGCTTCTGGCGGTTGCCGCCCGAGAACGCGGCGATCGGCGAGTCGGCGCCGGGACCGACGATGCCCAGCTGTCGCCGGGCATCGGCATAGCCGGCATTGCGTGCGCGATGCGTTGGCGCAACCTTCCGACCGTTCGCGCGCCTTCCCTGCCAGGGGAGATACACGTTGTCGCGGGCGGAGAGGCCGGCGATGAGGCCGTCGCGGTCGCGGTCCGCGACGACGAGATGCACACCCTGACGAATCGCCTCGAGACGTGCGGGCGCGGTAGTCGGAACCATCCAGGATCGCGGTGACGCCGCCGGCACCATGGAGGGCGTTGAGCAGCTCGAACTGCTCTCCGGCCGCGACCCCGAAGAGTCCGACGACCTCGCCCGCGTGGAAGCTCATGCGGTGAGGGCTCGTGATCTCCAGGACGAGCTCACCGACTGCCGCCGGGACATGGTCGGCGGTCTGGAGATCGGGGACGAGCGCGGTCGCGAGGGCGTCGGCGGTGAGGCCGGTGACGGGGAGTTCTCCGGCGACCTTTCCCTCGCGGAGGATCGCGACGCGGTCGCAGACCTCGATGATGTCCGGGAGACGGTGCGAGACGTAGATGACGGTGGTCCCTGATGCCGCGAGTCGACGGATGAGCCCGTGGAGGGCGTCTGTTTCCGCCTGACCGAGGGCGGCCGTGGGCTCATCGAGAAGGAGCACCTTCATCGCCCCGTGAAGCAGTCCGCGAGCCAGATCGACGACCTGGCGCTGGCCGAGCTCGAGTGTCGAGACCATCCTGTCGAGTGTGAGGTCATCGCCGCCCACCTCAACAAGTGCCGCGCGTGCGGCATCGCGGTCGGCTCTGGATCGTCCCGTGCGCCCTCGTCCGAGGTAGAGGTTGTCGAGGACGGTCAGGTTGCCCACGAGTGCCGGGGTCTGGTGGATGACGGTGATCCCGAGCTCCGCCGCCTGTCGAGGGGTGTCGGCGGTGACGTGCTCGCCGTCGATCAGCATCCGACCGCCTGTGGCTCGAACGGCGCCGGTCGCCACGTTCACGAGCGTCGACTTTCCGGCGCCGTTATGTCCGAGCAGGCCGACGATCTCGCCGGGGGCGAAGGTCAGGTGGACGCTGTCGAGCGCGCGGGTGACGCCGAAATCGACGGTGACGTCGTCGAAGGCGAGACGTGGCGTGGTCATGCGGAGCTCCTCATCTGGAAAGGGACGGGGCGGGGGCGACGTGCGGCGCCGCCCCCGGGGCTCGAGGTCAGCCGACGTAGTAGTCGTCGGCGTCCTCGGCGGTCACGAGGACGCCGGGCACGACGATGTCGCCGGTGTCCTTGCCCTCCGCGCCGTCGATGAGCAGCTGTGCGTTCGCCTCTGCGAGGTCCTGCGCCGGGACGACGAGCGAGGTCCGGTAGATGGATCCGTCGATCTTGATGAGGTCGAGCGTCTCGTTGGTGGCGTCTCGGCTCGCGAGGTAGAAGTCCGGATCGTCCGGCGAGACTCCGTCCTCGATCAGTGCCTGGTAGACCCCGAGGATCGTGTCATTGGACGCGCCCAGCCACACGTGGCTCTCCGGGTCGGCCGTCATCTGCGCTTTGGTGATGTTGTAGCCCTCTTCACGCGTGATCGCGGTCTGCTCGACGATCGAGGCGTCCGGTAGGACGGAGGTGAAGCCCTCGGACAGCCCGTCCATCGCCTCGGCCGAGAAGTCGCTGTCGCGGCTGCCGACCAGGACGACGGTGAGGTCGTCGTCGGCGCCGGCATCCTTCAGCTCGGTCGCGGCGTTGGCGGCGAGCTGGTATCCGCCGTCGTAGGAGTCGACGACCGTCGTGCCGGCGGTGCCCTCCCATCCGACGAGGTAGCCGAACACCGGGATGCCGGCTGCGGCGGCCTGCTGAGTGACCGGCACCATGGCGTCCGGCGTGACGGGGTAGCCCGCGATCGCCTTCACGTCTCCACGGTTGATCCATGCTTGCCAGCTCGAGACCTGTCGGTTCACGTCCCACTGGGGATCGTCTGTGAGGAACTCGTATCCGGCCGCTTCCACGATCGGGCGCATGATCTCCAGCTGGTCGTTCCAGATGGTGATGTCGGCTCCGGCGAACCCCATCGCGACGGCGCCTTTCGTCTCGGCCGCGCCACTGCCGGCGGCGGCGTCGGCGGTAGTGCTGCAGGCGGTCAGGCCCAGCGCGGCGATGGCGACGCCGGTTGCCAGGATCCGCTTGGTGACAGTGCTGTTCACGCGAAACTCCTCGGGAGGGATGGGGCTGCTCGGGTGTGCAGCCGGGAGTGGCTCTTCGAGGTCAAGGTTCGACGAGGACCATTTCTGGTCCGGCGGGGGGCTGTGAACGCCGTGTTAACGATGTCGCGGCCGGAGCGGCGACCATTTCTGGTCGTCGCTCAACGGAGCGGATCAGCGATCGCCGACGGCCGTTCGCACGATGAGACGCGTGAGTTCCGGGCGGAACAGATCGATGGATGCCTCGACCGGTGAACCGTCCGCGCGTCGGCTGACGCGGCGGAGTGCGAGCACGGGCGCCCACGGTTTGACGTCGAGGAGGTCGGCGACCTGCCGGGACGCCTGGACGACCTCGACCTGTTCTTCGGCGGTCGTCACTGTCACGCCGTAACGCGCGGCGAGGAGGGCGTACAGCGAGCCGATCGGGCTGTGCGAGAGCAGATCGGGGAACAGTTCCGCGTCGAGGAACATGCGCTCCAAGGACAGCGGCCGCGCGTCTGCCAATCGCAATCGAAGGAGGGATATCACGGGAGCGCCCGGGGCGAGGCTCAGTGCTGCGGCGATGCCGGGGGTCGCCTCCTCGACGGACTCGGAGAGGACGCGCGTGCTCGCCTCGAAACCTTGCTCGGCGAGCATCTGCGGGATCCCCTTGATGGCGTTGAGGTCCCGCTCGAGCTTGCGCTCATGCGCATCGAACAGTGTGGAGGACACAGGCGCGGACTCGGTCACGGCGGTGATGAAGGCCCCGCCGCTGCGCCCTTGGGACCGGACTACGGCGCCCTCCTTCTCGAGGACCTCGAGCGCGCGCCGCACCATGTTGCGGGAGATGCCCAATCGGTCAGCCAGCACCCGCTCGGCGGGGAGCTTTTCGAGACCCTGGGTGACGGCCGTGTCGACGAGGGCTCGCAGCGAATCGGCGGCTCTGACGAGCTCGGGGGTCTGCATCTGGTGGACTCACCCCCGGCCGGTCTCTTCCTGTCCTGCCTCGACGCTAATCGGTCGGCGTTTCGCTCGTGTTTCTCCCTGCCTGAGTGAACCTGTGGCGGGCAGGAATACGCCATGACCTCGCGCTCTTATGGTTGACTGAGCACAACTTTCTCCGCCGGTTCATCGGCGTCTCCCGCTGCGCGGGCCCTTCGGCGCGGCATCCCCATCGGCCTCTTCTGCCCTCCGAGGAATCGTGACCACTGCCACCTTGTCGACCCCGACCACCCGAAGCACGCCGGTCATGACCCACCGCCAGATCCTGTTCGTCATCTTCGGGCTCATGGCGGGCATGTTCCTGTCCGCGCTCGATCAGACCGTCGTCGGCACGGCGATCCGCACGATCGGCGACGACCTCAATGGTCTGAGTCAGCAGGCCTGGGTGACGACGGCCTACCTGATCGTGTCGACGATCTCGACTCCCATCTACGGGAAGCTCTCCGACATCTTCGGTCGACGGCCCCTCTTCCTCATCGCGATCGCCATCTTCATCGTCGGCTCCGTCGCCGCGAGCTTCTCGACGTCGATGGCCGAGCTCTCGGCTTTCCGTGCCATCCAGGGTCTCGGCGCCGGCGGCCTCATGTCGATGCCGCTCGCGATCATGGGCGACATCCTCGCCCCGCGGGAGCGCGCCAAGTATCAGGGGTACTTCCTCGCGGTCTTCGGCATCTCCTCGGTCATCGGACCGCTTGTCGGCGGTCTGTTCGCCGGCTCGGGCGAGATCCTCTTCATCGCAGGGTGGCGTTGGGTCTTCCTGATCAACGTCCCGATCGGTCTCATCGCGCTCGCGGTCGTCCTACGGTTCCTGCACATCCCGCGCCACCCGCACGGCGCGGTGCGGATCGACTGGTTCGGGGCTGCTGCGGTCATCATCGCCCTCGTTCCGCTGCTGCTCATCGCGGAACAGGGTCGCGAGTGGGGCTGGACCTCGCCCATCGCCATCGCCTGCTACGTCATCGGGGTGATCGGCATCATCGCCTTCATCCTCATCGAACGCGGCATGAAGGATGACGCGCTCATCCCGCTGAAGCTCTTCCGGTCGTCGACGTTCTCGATGGCGACCGTGATCGGCGTGTTCGTCGGCTTCGCGATGTTCGGCGCGATGCTCACGCTGCCGCTCTACCTGCAGCTCGTACTCGGCTCGACACCGACGGAGAGCGGCATCCAGCTGCTGCCGATGATCCTGGGCCTCATGATCTCGTCCATCGTCAGCGGTCAGATCATCGCCCGCACGGGGCACTACCGGATCTTCCCGACCATCGGCACCGCCCTCATGGCGCTCGGGTTCCTCACGCTGACCTTCGTCCGATTCGACACGTCGTACTGGCAGATCGCCGGATCGATGCTGCTGATCGGCCTCGGTCTCGGCCAGCTCATGCAGACGCTGACGATCGCCTCGCAGAACTCGGTCGGCCCGCGGGACATCGGCGTCGCGACCTCGGGTTCGACGTTCTTCCGTCAGATCGGCGGAACGCTCGGAACGGCCGTGCTCCTGTCGCTCCTGTTCACGCTCGTGCCACTCAACCTGCAGACCACCTTCAAGGATCAGCAGTCGCTCGCCGACGCGCTCGACGCGGCCCTCGACCCGACCGTCGCGACCGCCCCGGCCAACGCGGGCATCATGTCAAAGGTGTACGACCCGTTCGTGACTCAGATCTCCGACGCGGCGCTCTCGGGAGCGCAGCAGGGTGTCGACCAGGCGAAGGACGCGGCGGCCGACGCTGTGGCTGCACAGGTCTCGTCCGGCGCGATCCCCGCCGCCGCGCAACAGCAAGCGACGGCCGAAGCCCAGAAACAGGCGATCGAGCAGGCCGCGGCGAAGATCACCGAGCAGGTACCGGTCGCGCAGGTCGCCGCGGACGGGACGGTCACGCTGGACTTCACGGATGCCACGGCTCGCCGCGCATTCGTCGACCAGGCGGTCCCGCAGATCATCGACGGCATGTCGGGATCGTCCGACTCGTCCTTCGATGACAGCACGATGGACGACACGTCCTTCCTCAACGGCGCCGACCCGCGTCTGACGAAGCCGCTGCTCGTGTCGTTCAACGAGTCCACCGTCAGCGTCTACTGGGTCGCGCTGGGGGTGGCGCTCATCGCCTTCGTGCTGACGCTCTTCTTCCGCACCCCGCCGCTGCGTCAGAAGTCGGCGCTGCAGGAGTCGGCCGACGCCGCGCGTCAGCCCGAGGCGGTGGCACTCGGCTGACGGCCATCGCCGGTCCCCGGAGCGCGGGCCGGCTCAGACCGGATGCCGCCGCAGCAGCTCCGCGGCGACCATCATCGCCCCGCCGAGCACGGCCGGGATGCCGCCGCCGGGATGCACGGATGCGCCCACGCGCCAGAGCCACGGCGTGCGCGGGTCGTGATGCGCGGGCCGGTGCAGCGGACCGCTCATCCACAGCGGACGCGCGGCTCCGTACAGGGCGCCGTGGCGCTCGCCGAAGGTCCCGAAGTAGCGCGGGTCGAGGACCGCGGCATCCGTCATCGTGTCGGTGAGCAGCTGGTCGAGGCTCATCGTCCGCGAGATCCGCTCGACCTCGCGCCGCACGAACGGGTGCTCGAGGTCGTACCCCGACCCGTCGGCGGGGGCGGTCAGCAGGACGGCGACCGTGCTGCGCTCGTTCGGGTAGATCTCGCCCGCCCGGTACAGGTTCACGAACGCCATCGTGTCGGCCGGCTCGTCACCCGCGGCGAGGCTGCGGAACAGCGCATCGGGCTTGGTGGGGAGGATGACGCTGTGCGCCGCTATGCGCTCGGGCAGGGGCTCGCGCAGCGGGCCGTAGATCGCGACCGCCGAGCATGACAGGGCACGCGCACGTCGCGGCCGTCGGCCGAGCAGCGCGTCGACCCGGTCCGCATCGAGGGCGCTGACGACGACATCGGCCGGGAACGATCCACCGGCCGTGGTCACGCGTCCGCGTTCGATGCGCGTCACGGTCTCACCGGTGCGGATGTCGACGCCCGCGGCATCCGCCATCCGAGCCAGCGCGAGCGGGATCTCGTACACGCCGCCGCGGGGCACCCACACTCCGGACGCCGCCATGATCGCCGGCATGCTCGCGTAGAGCGCGGGCGTCTGCGACGGTGACACTCCGGCGTTGAGCGTGTGGATCGCGATGATCTCGCGCAGGCCCTCGGGCATCCACGTGAGGCCGTCGAGGTACGACCGCGTGCTGAGCCGCGGACCGTACACCGCGAGCAGCCGGCGCAGAGCCGGGAGCGAGCGCCGGTCGAGCGGGGCGGCCACGAGGAGCGCCGTCACGTCACCCGCCAGCGGAGCGTGCAGGTCGCTGAACCGCTTCCACGCCGGGTACCAGCGGTGATCGGGCGGTACCGGGAGCGTGACCTCTTCGCCGTCGTAGTAGTAGCGCCCCACCTCGGGCAGCCGCTCCAGCGCGAGGGAGCCGGCGTCCGCACCGAGGCGGCGGCACAGCTCGTCCCAGACTCCTGGGAAGGTCACGAGCGACGGCCCCGAGTCGATGCGCTCGCCGTCGACCTCGAGTCGTCGGCTCTTGCCGCCGACCCGGTCCGCGGCCTCGAGCAGGGTCACGTCGTGCCCGGCGCGAGCGAGAAGAGCGGATGCCGCCAGCCCGCCGAGCCCGGCACCGACCACCACGATGCGGCTCATCCGTACGCCTCGAAGAACATCTTCGCGAGCTGCAATCCGCTCGCGAGCGACCCTGCGACGTAGGGGAACGCGATCGACACCGGATACAGCCTCCGCCCGGTCGCGGGTGTCGGGCGCACCAGCATCCACACGACGAGGACACCGGCGATCGCGAGATTGAGGGCGGCGACCGGGATGCTGACGAACGCGAACAGCACGCTCGACGCCAGCCACCAGACGCCGCTCCACACCGCGGTGCCGCGCGGGCCGAGCAGCACCGCGGTGGTGCGGATGCCGGCCTCGCGATCCTCGTCGATGTCCTGCACGGCGTCGTAGGCATGCTTCGCGACGCTCCACACGAGCAGCCCCGCCACCGCCGGCCACAGCGGCGGGGCGCCCAGCGCCACCGGCACGATCAGGAGCGGCAGCCCGTAGGCGGCGTTGCTCAGCGAGTCGAGGAACGGTCGCTGCTTGAAGCGCAGCGGCGGCGCCGAGTAGAAGACGAACACCGCGGTGTAGAGCAGGATCAGCGCCACCGCGGGGGGCGGATATGCGATCACGAACCACAGGAGGAAGGGCACGTTGGTGATCGCGACCGCCCAGACGATGAGTCGCACCTCGCGCGGCTCGATCCGGGCGCCCTCGATGGATCCCTTCCGCGGGTTCAGCGCGTCGGTCTCCTGATCGAAGATGTCGTTCACGCCGTAGATCAGCAGGTTGAACGGCAGCGTCAACCACACGAGCAGGGGAATCGCCGCCGGATCGAGCAGCGCGCCCGTGAGCCACATGCCGAGCACGCCGGTGCCGATCGTGTTGATCCAGAGGACCGGGCGCGAGATGTGCACCAGGCGGCCGAGGGTCGACCAGGCGGAGACGCGGGATGCCGGTGCGCGGTGGTCGTCGATGGCGGGACTCCTCGGGTGGCGACGGCGCGGACGACCGTGTCCCGCGATTGTATGCGGCGTGGGTGCGTTGTGACGGGGGAAGCCCGCAGTCTCAGGCTGCGGGCGACCCGGTGCCGGCGAGCCACGGCTGCAGGATGTCGCGGGCTGTCGTCCAGGTCTGACGCCCGTAGCGGTCGTTGTCGATGTGGCGCAGTTCGCCCTCTCCGCTGAACATGCTCACGAAGTACTGCATCCCCTGCCAGGCGGGGAACGTCTCGTCGGGGTCGCGCGAGAGTCGTCGCCCTACCGCGGCCATGGCCGAGAGCGTCCCCGTCGTGCCCGCCCACTGCAGCGTGAACGTGCCGCCGCTGAGCTCGGTCGCGAGCTCCGCGACCTGCCGGGCGGTGACCCGGTCGCCGGCGACCTCGACGACGCGCGGAGCATCGGCGTCGAGGGCGACCAGCGCGACGGTCCGCGCGGTGTCGTCCTTCGTCGTGACGTCGAGCACCTGATCCGCCGACGACCAGTAGAGGACGCGTTTGCGGTCGCGGAGGATCAAGGGCGCCTGGCCCGCGAGCAGCTCGGTGAACATGCCGTTCAGCACCGATGCCGCCTGGATCGGGGCCGCATCGAGGTCGGCGGCGAACTCCCGGCGCAGTTCGAGGTTGCGGTTGGTCCCCGGGGTCAGGCGCCGATGATCGGCGGAGTAGTCCGACGGGAGGAAGCGGGGCACGCCGGCTGCGACCGCCGCGGCGAGGAGTGCGCGTTGCGCGTCGACGATGACCGGTCGCGTCCCGCTGACCGCCGAGACGACGACGTCGACACCGGATGCCGCGGCGACCAGTGCGTCGTGGTCCGCGTAGTCGGCGGTCACGATGTCTACCCGCGGGTCGTCGCCGAAGCGGTCGACGGCGGTCGAGGTGCCCGGCCGGGTCAGCACCCGGAGTCGGGTGTCGTGCGAGAGGAGCTCGCGGGAGATGCGGCTGCCGAGGTCGCCGGTTGCTCCGGCGACGAGAACGGTGGTGGTCACGAGAGCAGTCTGCGGGCGGCTGGAGGATCCGGGCGAGGGGTTGCGCTCCGCTGACGCCTCAGCCTCAGCCCGCGGGCTCAGTCCAGCGCGATGCGCGCCTGCCGTGCGACGTCGAGGATGCGTCCGACGTTCTCGACGGCGACGCCCGGCTCGTCGGCTTCGAGGTGCTCGAGGGTCGAGAGCTGCGAGGCGAGGAGCGCCGGCGGCATGAAGTGCTGACGCGACCGCATCCGACGGTCGAGTTCCTCAGACGAGACCAGCAGCTCCACGAAGCGGACGTCGGGCGCCGCGGCCCGGATGCGGTCGCGGTACCGGCGGGCGAGAGCCGAGCACGCGACGACGAGACCCGGGGCGTCGGCGAGAGTCCGGCCGACGACGTCGAGCCACGGTGTGCGGTCGTCGTCGTCGAGCGGGTGCCCGGCCTCCATCTTCGCCACGTTCGCGGCCGGATGCAGGTCGTCGGCGTCGACGAAGTCCACGCCCAGGTCGACCGCGAGCGCGGCTCCGACCGCGGTCTTGCCCGACCCGCTCGGTCCCATGACGACGACGCGGGGCGCAGAGGGGATGCCGGGTGTCATGCGTCCACCGTCGCAGATCCCAGCGTGACGATCACCTTGCTGCTGTCGGCGGGTCGTCGTGCCGTCTCGAACGCCTCGACGGCGTCGGCTGCGCCGAACTCGTGCGTGATCACCGCCTCGATCTCGGGTCGGCGAGCGAGGATCTCGATCGCCTCGTCGATCTCGTCCAGGAACCGGAACGCACCGGTGATGGTCGCCTCTTTCGAGATGAGCGGAGCGACGTTCACCCCCACCGGCTGATTCGGCAGCATCCCGATCTGTACGACGGTGCCGCGCCGTCGCACGGCGGCGATCGCCGACGACACCGCGGGTGCGGCACCGGAGCACTCCAGGACGACGTCGTAGGCGTCGGCAGGGATCTCATCCTCGCCCACGCGGTGCACCCCGTCGGCACCGAGGGCGAGGGCGCGCTCGAGCGGCTGGGGCAGCAGGTCGGTGATCTCGACGCTCGCAGCACCCGCCTCCTTCGCGGCGACGAGGGCGAGCAGGCCGATGGGACCGGCGCCACTGACGAGCACCCGCGCGCCCGCCAGCGAGCCGGCACGGCGCGCGCCGTGCACCGCGACCGCGAGCGGCTCGGCGAGCACCGCACGCCGCACCGGGAGCTCGGCGGGCAGCGCCCGGATCATCCCGGCATCCACGACGAGGTAGTCGCTCATCGCGCCCTGCGTGTGCGGCGTGGTCGCGGCACTGCCGAGGTAGCTGCCGCCGGGACGCAGGTGCGGCTCGACGGGAGTCGACCCTTCGGGGCCAAATCGTGCCGGATGCACGGTCACCGGCGTGCCGGGCTGCAGGCGCTCGGCAGGGTCGAGATCGACCCAGCCCGACAGCTCGTGCCCGGGCACGAGCGGTTCGGTGACGACGAAGGCACCGTTCGCGCCTTCCGCGTAGTAGTGCAGGTCCGATCCGCAGATCCCCACATAGCCCACGCGCACGCGGACCTGGCCCTCGCCGGGGACCGGAACGGGGTACTCGGTGACGGTGAGATCGAGTTTGCCGCCGATGACGACTGCGTCCATGTCAGTGCTCCTCGGGTCAGACGACGGCGGTCATGCCGCCGTCGACGAACAGGTTCTGGCCGTTCACGAAATCGCTCGCGGCCGACGCCAGGAAGACCAGGGGTCCCCGCAGCTCCTCGACGTCGCCCCACCGTCCGGCGGGGGTGCGCTGGGCGATCCAGTCCGAGAAGTCCGTGTCGGCGACGAGCGCCGCGTTCATCTCGGTCGCGAAGTAGCCCGGCGAGAGGGTGTTGACCTGGATGCCGTGGCGCGCCAGGTCTGCGGCCATCCCCCGGCTGAGCTGGGCGATGCCGCCCTTGCTCGCCGCGTACGGTGCGATGGTCTGACGTCCCAGCAGCGACTGCACGGACGCGATGTTGATGATCTTGCCGCTGCCCCGCGCGATCATGCCGGGCGCGACGAAGCGCGACACGTAGAAGGCGCTCGACAGGTTGCTCGAGATGACGGCATCCCAGTCCGCGACGGGGAACTCCGCGAACGGCGCGCGCCGCTGGATGCCGGCGTTGTTGACGAGGATGTCGGGGGTCCCGACCCGCTCGCTCAGTTCCGCGACGGCCGCCTCGACGGCGCTCGCGTCGGTGACGTCGAAGATCGTGGTGTCGGGACGGACGCCGGTGCGCTCGCCGATCACGTCGGCGCTGCGCGCGACCGCCGCGGCATCCCGTCCGTGAACGACCACCCGTGCGCCCGCGTCCACCAACCCGATCGCGAGGCTCTGGCCGAGCCCTCGGGACGATCCCGTCACGAGGGCCAGCCGATTGCTGAGGTCGAACGCGTCAGACAAGGGACACCGCGCCGAAGATCACGAGGACGAAGGCGAAGCCGACGACGGACTCGATCGCCTGCTGGACGGTCCACGTGCGCAGTGTGGTCTTCACGTCCATACCCATGAGGCGGCCGACCAGCCAGAACCCGGAGTCGTTGACGTGCCCGGCGAACACCGAGCCGGCCGCGGTGGCGAGGACGATACACGCGATCTGCAGCGGGCTGAACCCGCCCGAGACGACCGCCGGGGCGATGAGGCCCGCGGCGGTCACGAGGGCGACGGTCGCCGATCCCTGCGCCACGCGCAGGAGGAGGGCGATGAGGTACGCGGCGAAGATGACGGGCACGCCGAGGGAGGCGAGCGAGTCGGAGAGCGCGTCGCCGATGCCCGAGGCACGCAGGACGCCGCCGAACATGCCGCCGGCTCCCGTGATGAGGACCACCGAGCAGATCGGACCGAGCGCGGACTCGACGATCTTCTCCATCGCGCTGCCGCCGACACCGCGCCGGGTGCCGAGGACGAGCATGGCCACGAGCACCGAGATGAGGAGCGCGATCTGGCTCGTGCCGATCAGGCGCAGCGCCTGCACCCAGATCGCGTCGCCGTCGACGGCGCCGCCCGACACGAGCGCGGCCGTGCCGGTGTTGAGCAGGATGAGGACGAGCGGGATCGCGATGACGCCGATGACCGTGCCGGCCTTGGGCGGGTTGGCGGGCTGAACGTCCTCGCTGCCGAAGAGGTTCGGGATGGCGAGGGGGAAGCGGCGGTCGGTGAACTTCGCCCACAGGTAACCGCTGACGTACCAGGTGGGGAGGGCGACGACCAGACCGATGAGCAGGACGAGGCCGAGGTTGGCGCCGTAGGTCTCGCTCGCCGTGATGGGGCCGGGGTGCGGCGGCACGAAGACGTGCATCACCGAGAAGGCCGCGGCGGCGGAGATGCCGTAGAGCAGCATGTGCTTGCCGCCGATGCGGCGGGCCACGGCGAAGATGATCGGCAGCATGACGATCAGGCCGGCGTCGAAGAACATCGGGAAGCCCATGATGAGCGACGCGACGCTGAGGGCGAGGGCGGCGCGCTTCTCACCGAAGACCGAGACCATCTTCTCTGCGAGCACGCGCGCTCCGCCGGAGCTCTCGACGAGGGCGCCGAGGATGGCACCGAAACCGACGAGCAGCGCGACCGTTCCCACCGTGGAGCTGAAGCTCTCGATCAGGACGGTGCCGATGCTGTCGACGGGGATGCCGGTGGCCAGCGCCGTCAGCAGCGAGACCAGCACGAGCACCAGGAACGCGTGCAGACGCACCTTGATGATCAGGAAAAGGATCAACGCGACGGCTCCGGCCGCGATCAGCAGGAGCGGAACCGCTCCGAGTGTCTGAGTCCACTCATCCATGGGTTGTGTTCTCCAGTGAATCGTCCCCGTGCCGGGTCCGTTCCCGACAGCGGACCCACGGTGCCACATAAGTAGTACTTTTCGCAAGCGAATGATCCTACTTTTCGCGATAGCGTGAGCCAGCGAGGAAGGACACCGATGCCCACGCCCGTCACCACCGCATCCCATGCCCACATCGTCGAGACCTTGGGTCGACGCATCGTCGGGGGCGAGTTGCCCGCGGGCACCGGGCTCACGCTCGCGGGCCTCGAGGAGACCTTCGCGGCGTCGCGGACGGTCGTCCGTGAAGCGGTGCGCGTCCTCGAGACGCACGGACTCCTCACGTCTCGGCGCCGGGTGGGGATCGTCGTCCGCCCCCTCTCGGAGTGGGACGTCCTCAACGCCGAGATCATCGAGTGGTCGCTCGACAGCCCGCGCCGGCGCGACGTCCTCATCGAGCTCACCGAGCTGCGCGTCGCCGTCGAACCCGTCGCGGCGCGGCTCGCCGCGGGGCGTGCGAGCGCGGCCGAGCGTGAGGAGCTGCTGCGATGGGCGACCCTGCTCAGCGATCTGGGCGGCCGGGGGCACGGCGACTCCGAGGAGTACCTCGACGCCGACATCGCCTACCACCGGCTGCTGTTGCGCACCTCGGGCAACCCGCTCTTCCTGCGACTGAGCGAACCGATCGCCGAGATCCTCCGCGGACGCGCCGTCCGAGGACTGACGCCCGGGATGCCGCGGGTCGGGACCCTCGAGGCGCACCTCGCGACGGCGCAGGCCATCTTCGACGGCCGGGGAGCGGATGCCGAGGCGTCGGCGCGGGAGCACCTGACGCTCGTGTCGGGCGAGGTCGAGGAGGTCTGACCGCGCGGCGCGGAGAGGCATCCGCTCCGTTGACGAAGATACCCTAGGGGGGTACCGTATCTTTCGTGAACGGATACGACGCCCACAAGGACGACCTGCAGAAGCGACTGCGTCGGGTAGAGGGCCAGGTGCGCGGCATCGCGCGCATGGTCGACGAGGACAAGTACTGCATCGACATCCTCACGCAGGTGTCTGCGGCGACGAAGGCCCTCGAGACCGTCGCGCTGTCACTGCTCGCCGACCACCTCAGCCACTGCGTCGCCGAGGCGAGCGCCGAGGGCGGCCAGGTCGCCGCCGACAAGATCCGCGAGGCGAACGACGCGATCGCGCGCCTCGTCCGCTCCTGACCCGCCGACACCCGGAGGAACGACATGACCGAACGCATCCAGCTCGGACTCACCGACGTGTCGACGTCGACGAGCGCCCCGGCATCCGCGGTGAACGAGAAGATCCTCGTCACCGGCATGACGTGCGCGCACTGCGTCGCGAGCGTCCGCGAGGAGCTGTCCGAGATCGAAGGGGTCGAGGGCGTCTCCGTCGATCTCGTCGCCGGCGGCACCTCGCACGTCACAGTGCACAGCGCGAGCCCCATCGATGACGCCGCACTGACAGCCGCCGTCGAGGAGGCCGGCTACACCCGGGTGTCGGCGTGACCCTCACCGACGTCGAGCTCGACATCTCCGGGATGACGTGCGCGTCGTGCGCCACCCGGATCGAGCGCAAGCTCAACAAGCTGCCCGGCGTCGAGGCATCCGTCAACTACGCGACCGAGAAGGCGCGCGTGAGGGCCGACGGCGTCGACACCGCCCAACTCATCGCGACCGTCGAGGCCGCGGGGTATGCGGCGACGGTCCCGGTGCCCGAGCCGGGGGTGACCGAGCCGGATGACGAGACGAAGCCGCTCCGCAACCGTCTGCTGATCAGCGCCGCACTGTCGCTGCCCGTCGCGGTGCTGTCGATGGTCCCCGCGCTGCAGTTCGAGTACTGGCAGTGGCTTTCGCTGACCCTCGCGGCTCCCGTCGCGGTGTGGGGTGCGTGGCCGTTCCACCGTGCGGCGGCCGTCAACCTCCGCCACGGCGCCGCGACGATGGACACCCTCATCAGCCTCGGCGTCATCGCCTCGTTCGGCTGGTCGCTGTACGCGCTGTTCTTCGGCGGCGCGGGCATGCCGGGCATGACCATGACCTTCACGCTGATCGGTGCGCCGCGCGCGGGCGGGCACGAGATCTACCTCGAGGTCGCCGCGCTCGTCACCGTCTTCATCCTCGCCGGGCGCTACATCGAGGCCGGTGCGAAGCGGGCGTCATCCGAGGCGCTGCGCGCGCTGCTCGAACTCGGAGCGACGGATGCCGCGAAGCTGCAGAACGGCGCGGAGGTGCGGGTCCCCGTGTCGCAGCTCGTCGTCGGCGACACGGTCGTCGTGCGTCCGGGCGAGAAGATCCCGTCGGACGGCCTCGTCACCGCGGGCATGAGCAGTGTCGACGCGAGCATGCTCACCGGTGAGTCGATGCCCGTCGAGGTCGCCGAGGGGTCCCGTGTCGTCGGCGCGACCATCAACGTCGGCGGTCGTCTCGAGGTGCAGATCACACGTGTCGGCGCCGACACCGAGCTCGCGCGGATGCGGCGGCTCATGGAGGAGGCGCAGACCGGGAAGGCCGAGGTCCAGCGCCTCGCCGACCGCGTCTCGGCCGTCTTCGTGCCCGTCGTGATCGGGCTCGCACTGGTCGCGCTCATCGGGTGGACGCTCGCCGGAGCATCGTGGGAGCTCGCCTTCACCGCGGCGGTCGCGACGCTCATCATCGCCTGCCCGTGTGCGCTGGGTCTGGCGACCCCGACCGCGCTGCTGGTCGGCACCGGACGCGGGTCGCAGCTGGGCATCCTCATCCGCGGGCCGCAGGTGCTCGAGCAGACGCGCACCGTCGATACGATCGTCCTCGACAAGACCGGCACCGTCACGACGGGGCGCATGAGTGTGACCGAGGTGCTGCCTCTCGGCGTGTCCCGGGAGTCGCTGCTGGCCGTCGCGGCGGCGGTGGAGTCGGGGTCGGAGCACCCGGTCGCGCAGGCAATCGCCGCCGCGTCCGCACCCGGCAGCGTCGAGTCCTTCCAGTCGCACGCCGGTTTCGGTGTGCAGGGGATCGTCGACGGCGCTGCGGTCGTCGCGGGTCGCCCGTCGTGGCTCGCGGAGCAGTGGGCCGTGGCGGTGCCCGCGGATCTGCCCGAGGGCACGGTCGTCGCCGTCGCGCGTGACGGCGCGTACCTCGGCGCGATCGTCGTCGCCGACACCGTCAAGCCCTCGAGCGCCGCCGCAGTCGCACGGTTCCGCGAGCTCGGACTCGAGCCGATCCTGCTGACGGGCGACACTGCCTCATCCGCCGCGCGGGTCGCCGCCGAGGTCGGCATCGAGCGCATCGAAGCCGGCGTCACGCCGTCAGGCAAGCTCGAGACCATACGGCGTCTGCAGGGCGAGGGGCGGGTCGTGGCGATGGTCGGCGACGGGGTCAACGACGCCGCGGCGCTCGCCGCCGCCGACCTCGGGATCGCGATGGGGGGCGGAACGGATGCCGCGATCGCCGCATCCGACATCACCGTCGTCTCGGGCGACCCTCTTGTCGTCGCCGACGCGGTGCGCCTGGCCCGCCGCACCCTCGGGATCATCAAGGGCAACCTGTTCTGGGCGTTCGCCTACAACGTCGCCGCCATCCCGCTCGCGATGGCGGCCCTGCTGAATCCGCTCGTGGCCGCTGCGGCGATGGCGCTGTCGTCGGTATTCGTGGTGACGAACAGCCTGCGCTTGCGCGGGTTGCAGGCGGTGGGGCGGGGCTGAGGGGGACCGTTCGCGGATGCGATAGTTCGCACGCGACACGCCGAGGCGCGGCATCCATCACCCGCGTGTCGCCTCGAATCCATTGCATCGGCGTGCAGCAGGAGCCGAGCCCACGGCGAGGTCGGCCGTGCGCGGGGTGGTTCGCGGATGCAATAGATCGGGCACGACGCGCCGAGGCCTGGCATCCGTTACTCGCGTGTCGGCCCAGATCTATCGCAGCGGTCTACGCCGGGGACTGCCAGCTCGCCGCGCCCTCGACGGCGTGACACCATCGGACCATAACTGACGCCGTCTACGCCGAGCTCGACCGGCTGCTGGCCGAACGCGATCGAGACGACATGGCACCCGGTGACGGATGCAATGGATCCGGCGCGACATGCGGGTGGGGGATGCCGGTGCGCGGCGCGTCGCGCGGCATCCCTTGGATCGGCGTACAGAGCACCGCGGTCAGCCCAAACCGGTCGCCTCGGATAGGGTCCCGGAGTGTCCACAAACCCTTTCGGCGAGGTCCCCGTCCTGCCAGTGGCGATCCCGCTCGGCGTCGCACTGTTCGTGCTCTCGATCGCGGTGCTGGCGCGGAGCACGAAGCTCACGTGGGCTCGGGCCGCGACGGCCGCCGTCGTCGCCGTCTACGCCGCCGGAATCTTCGCGAACACGATCTTCCCGATCTACCTGTCTCCCGTCGACAGCGGCGAGCCGTGGACCCCGAAGCTCGCGCTGGTGCCGTTCTACGACTACGAGGTCGACGACGCGCTCATGAACATCGCGGTCTTCGTGCCGCTGGGAGTCCTGATCCCGCTCCTCTTGCGTCGCTCGTCATGGGTGAAGGTCGTCCTGACCGCCGTGTCGGTCAGTCTGGGGATCGAGCTCGCGCAGCTGGCGGCGCAAGCCTTCTTCGCCGGCGGTCACATCGCCGACGTCAACGACCTGATGTGGAACACGGTGGGCGGCGTCGTCGGCTACGCGGTCTACCTCCTTGCCCTGCGGATCCCGGGCCTGTCCTCGCTCGTCCGGATGTTCCGCTGGCATGACGACTCGTCTGCGCCCGATGCTTCGCAACGCCGGCGTGAGGCGAGAACGGCGGCATGACGATCACCGAACCGAGCTGGGCGCACCCGGACCCGGCGACCTCCGGCATCCGACTCGACCTCATCCCGAGCGGGGTCTTGCACGCGCTGGCACGAGGCGAGACCGACGCGATCGGCTCGCCGTACCTCGCCGGACCCGTGTGCGCCAGCCTGTGGCGTGTGCGCAGTGAGCAGATCCTCGCGACACCGGCAGACCACCCGTGGGTGACGCGGCTCATCGTCGACCCCGCCGTCCCGATGCCCGTCGGCGTCGCCGGCTTCCACGGAGCGCCGGACGAGAGGGGCATGGTCGAGGTCGGGTACCGCGTCGACCCCGCATGGCGTCGTCGCGGCTACGCCCGGCGCGCTCTCGAGATCCTCATCGCCGAGGCGCAGCAGCATCCCGACGCGAAGATCATCCGGGCGACCATCAGCCCTGACAACGCTCCGTCGATCTCGCTCGTCACCGATTACGGGTTCGCGCAGAACGGCGAACAGTGGGATGACGAGGACGGACTCGAGATCATCTACGAAACGGCGGCCTCGTAGCGCCGCCGCACGAGCGAGGGGCCCCACCGGCTGACCGGCGGGGCCCCTCGCGCATTCTCGGGCTGGCTTACTTGAACGCGTCCTTGACGTTCTCGCCGGCCTTCTTGAGGTTCGCTTCACGCTGGTCGGCTTCGCCCTCGCGGCGAAGGTCCTCGTCACCGCGGTGCTCGCCCAGGGCTTCCTTCGCCTTGCCGGCAATGTCCTGCGCAGCGTTCTTGATCTTGTCGTCGAGACCCATCTCACACTCCTCAGTTCGTGGGATCCCAGAATCCGGCTGGGGACGATTCCGCTCAACCGCTTGATTTCGGCGCCGATCGGTGGATGCCGGATCCCGCGACCCGCCCCGCACCTAGGGTGAGGACATGTTCACCGTCACCGAGTCCGTCACCATCGACCGTCCGGTGGATGAGGTGTTCGCCTTCTTCACCGAGGGCCGCGCGCGCTGGGATGAGTCCGTCATCTCCGAGGAGCTCACCTCCCCGCCGCCGGTCGGCGTCGGCTCGACCCTGCACACCCGGATGCGGGCGGTCGGGCGTGAGTTCGCCTTCGACTGGCGGGTCACGGACTACGAACCGGGGTCGCGCATGGCAGTGACCAGCACGAGTGGGATCATGCCGACCTCGTCGGAGCTGGTGTTCGCCGACGCGAACGGGGCGACGCTCGTGACCGTGCGCATCGAAGCTGAGCCGACCGGGATGATGCGCCTCGCGCAGGGGATGATCGCCGGCGAGGTGCGCTCGACGCTCGAGACCTCGCTCAGCAAGGCGAAGCGGATCCTCGAGCAGGGCTGAGCCGACGTCATCCCCCCGTCGGACACGGATGCCTCGCGAGGCCGATGAGCTCGGCGCGGCATCCCCGTAGACAGGAGGCATGAACCGCGCGCTCGCCGTCCTGTCCCTCGCCGCCCTCGCCACCGGTCTGACGACCGCCTGCGCGCCCACATCGAGCGACGTCGAGGAGCATGTGCTCGACGCGGTCGCCGACCAGTCGAGCCTGCCCGTCGCCGACCTGCTCCCCGAGGACGGCGCAAAGCGATTCACCATCGCCTGCCCATACGAGAGCGCGGCGGACGTCGCCGCCCGACTCGACGTCGACGCGAAGGCCGTCCCCGACCTCTCGAGCCGCGACGGCGTGCAGGCCCTGATCGTGGTGACGGCCACGGGAATCGACGCGGGCGAGTTCGAACGCGATCGCGTCGACCTGTGCTCGCTCGGCGACGCATGGCCCGCCTACCCCGGCGATGTCGATACCGTGCTCACGGTCACCCGGGAGGACGACGTCTACGTCGTGACCCGTTGACCTACTTCACGAACGGGCGGATGGTAGTGAACCCGCCGTCGACGGGGACCACCTGACCTGTGATGCGGGCGGCATCCGTCGACAGCAGCCAGTCCATGACCGCCGCCACCTCGTCGGCGGACTGCACCCCGCCCAGCGGATACTGCTTCTCGGCGCCTTCACGCTGCATCGGAACCGACAGCATGCCGGCTGTCATCGGGGTGTCGGTCATCCCCGGCGCGACGGCGTTCACTCGGATGCCGCGGCTCGCATACGTCGCGGCGGCGCTCCGAACGAGGGCCTCGACGCCGCCCTTCGCCGCGGCGATCGCCTCGTGATTCGCGACGCCGATGCGCGCGACGACCGAGCTCGCGAACACCGCAGCTCCGGGTTCCTTGCCGGTCGCCTCGAGCCAGGCCTGCAGGATCCAGATGCTGCTCTCGAGGTTGACCCGCAGGATGTCGCGCGCGGCATCCGCTTTTGTCCGATGCAGCGGCGTGATGAGCGTGCTGCCGACGGCGTGCGCCAACCATGCGGGCGCGTCGCCCAGCTCGGTCCGGCATCCGTCGAGCGCTGCTGCGGCGCCCTCGGGCGTCGTCACGTCGGCCTCGATGTGCGCGTCCGCGTCGGTGGAAGCCAGGGAGGCGGCATCCCGCCCGACGGCGGCGACGCGGAGGCCGCGAGCGCGCAGGCGCGCGACGAGGGCGCTCCCCACTCCGCCACGCGCGCCGGTCACGAAGGCGATGTCGGTCGAGGTCATGGTTCTCTCCTTCGTCAGTCGTGCGGCACGGGGATGTCGCCGGCACGGATCGCGTCCGCGCGCTGCCGGATGGCCGAGACCTCGTCGTCGTCCAGCCGCGCCACGTTCTTCACCTGCAGCGACATGCGGTGGTTGGCGGCGAGCGGCTCCTCGTGTCGGATCAGGTAGTCCCAATAGAGGGTCGTGAACGGGCAGGCGTCCTCGCCGATGCGCTTCGCCGGGTCGAACGGACAGGTCTTGCAGTACGGACTCATGCGGTCGATGTACTTGCCGGTCGCGGCATACGGCTTGCTGCCCATCAGCCCGCCGTCGGCGTACTGGCTCATCCCGAGGGTGTTCGGCAGCTCGGCCCACTCGACCGCGTCGACGTAGACCGAGAGGTACCAGGCGTGCACTTCCTGGGGATCGACGCCGACGAGCATGGCGTACAGCCCCGTTATCATGAGCCGCTGGATGTGGTGCGCGTAGCCGTTCTCCAACGTCGTGCCGATGGCGTCCTTCAGACACGCCATGGGTGTGTCGCCCGTCCAGTAGAAGTCGGGAAGCGGCTCGAACGCCTCGAATGCATTCCGATTCAGGTATCCGGGCATCTGGGTCCAATAGATCCCGCGAACGTACTCCCTCCAGCCCAGGATCTGGCGGATGAACCCTTCGGTCGACGCGAGCGGTGCCTTCTTGGCGCGATAGGCCGCCTCGGCCGCGGCGACGACCTCGCGGGGCGTGAGCATTTTCAGGTTCATGGACGACGAGAGGTGCGCGTGCCACAGCCACGGCTCGCCCGGCCACATCGCGTCCTGCGTCTCGCCGAATCCGGGCAGCCGCTCCTCGATGAACAGATCGAGTGCCTCGAGTGCCTGCGCCCGGGTGACCGGCCAGGCGAAGGAGCCGAGCGAACCGGGGTGGTCGCTGAATCGCTTCTCGACCAGAGCGATGACCTCGCGCGTGATCTCGTCCGGTTCGAATCGCGCGCGCGGCGGGACGAGCCCCGGCCCCTGCTTCGGGAACGCCTTGCGATTGTCGGCGTCGTAGTTCCACTGCCCGCCGAGAGGCTGTCCGCGGGTGGTCATCAAGACGTCGTGCTTCTTGCGCATCTCGCGGTAGAAGTACTCCATCCGCAGCGACTTCCGCCCTTGGGCGTGCTCGGCGAACTCCGCGACGGTGCTGAAGAAGTGACGATCCTCGCGGACCTCGAGCGGGATGCCGCCGGTCTCGGCCACCTCCCGCAGGGCTTCGCGGACACGCCACTCACCCGGCTCCGCCACGACGAGCCCCTCGGGCTTCAGCTTCTTCAGATCGGCGGCGAGCTGGTCGGCGAGAGACCCCTTCGTCCCGCGGGAGTCGAGCTTCGCGTAGTGGAGGGGGCGCCCGGCATCCGTCAGCTCTGCGGCGAAGTGTCGCATGGCAGCGAGGAAGACGGCGGTGCGCTGCTTCGTGCTCCATACGTGCTCGGATTCCTCGGTGACCTCGGCCATCCACACGGCATCCAGCCCGGGTTCGAAGTCGTCGAAGGCGCTCGACTCGTGATCGAGCTGATCGCCCAGCACGATGACGAGGTTTCGCAGCATGGCGTCAGCGTAGGAACGGCTCGGACCGATCCCCAGCGCTTGTGCGCGGTGGGGCCCTGCGCTAGCGGCCCACATGACCTGGCATCCTGGGGGCATGCCCGCGACCGAGGATGCCCCCGACGTCGACGTCGAGCACGTCGGCCACGGCGATCGCCGCACGCGCGTCACGCGTGTCGAGACGACGGCGGGCGCCGGCGGCCGGCCGTTCGTCCTCGTCGCAGGAGTGGGTGTCGCGGCGACGTACTTCGAGTTCCTCGCGCCCTCGCTCGCCGAGCACGGCGACGTGTTCGCCCTCGATCTGCCGGGGTTCGCCGGCATGCCGCGCCCCGGCGATCAGCCGACGGCCGAGTTCTTCGCCGACCGGGTCGAAGAGGTGCTCGACCATTACGGCCTCGACGACCCGGTGATCATCGGGCACTCGATGGGCACACAGGTGGTGACCGAGGTGCTGATCCGTCGACCGCAGCTGCGGCACGCCGTGCTCGTCAGCCCCGTCGTGAACGATCAGGAGTCGTCGCTGCCGATCGTCGCGCTGCGGTTCGCGCAGTCGGCCACCCGCGAGACGCTCCATCTCGCGATGACCGCGCTGTCGGCGTACGTCCTCTGCGGCTTCGTGTACTTCGTGCAGGTCCTCCCGCACATGCTGCGGTATCGGTTGATCGAGCGGATGCCGCGGGTCGAGGCATCCGTCCTGCTCATCCGCGGCGAGTTCGACGCGACGTCTCCGCGCCGCTTCCACTCGCGGCTCGTCGCCGTCGCTCCGCGCGCGCGGCGCTGGGAGATCCGGGGCGCGGCGCACTCGATCATCAACGCGCACGCGGTCGGCGCGGCCGATCTCATCGTGAAGCACGCGAACGATGCCCTCGCCCCGAAGGGGCGGATGCCGGCCGAGAGGGCCATCGTTCCGCCGCCACCGCACGCGGGCCTCGGGGTCGTGTGGAGCGCGATGCGCGAGCGTGCGTCGGAGTGGTGGTCCGCGGCCCGCGGCGACGAAGCGGGCGTCGAGCGCGCGAAGGAACGTCACGCCCGCATCCTCTGGCGCGCGTACACCCGCTCCGGTCAGGATCCCCGCCGCGGAGTGCGCTGACTCAGTCGGCTGCGCCCCACACGTCCAGCACCCGTTCGCGCGCCGAGGCCACGGCGGCGGCGACCGCCCCGATGACGACCACCTCACCGCCGAGGGTCGAGGCGACGAGCTCGGGGGCGGGCAGGTCGAGGTCGGTGGGCAGTGAGCGCCGGGCGGCGGCGACCACTTCGTCCACGCCGTCGGCGATCGCGCCCGACACGACGACGCGCTCGGGGTCGAACATGCTCCCCAGGACGCTGACGATGCGGGCGAGGGTCAGGCCCACCCGGTCGACGATGCGGCGTGCGTCGGCATCCCCCTGTGCGGCTATCCCCAGGACGGTCCGCGCATCCAGCGCCTCCAGCGCGACGCCGCGGAGGCCGGCGGTCGCCTCGCCGGAACGGACGAGCTCCCGCGCCAGGTCCGATGCGCGGGAGCCGAGGCCCTCGGCCCCGTGCACGCCGTCGACGTGGTCGAACGCGACCATCTCGCCGACGCCGCCGTGGCTGCCGCGCAGCAGGTGGCCGTCGACGACCACCCCGGCGCCCAGGCGCGACCCCGCCAGCAGGGCGATGTAATCGCGGCATCCGACCGCCGCGCCGACCGAGCCCTCCGCGACGGCGGCGAGTGACGCGTCGTTCTCGATCCGCACCACGGGTGCCCACGACAAAACGTCGACGAGGTCGGGGTTCATCCGTTCCCAGAAGCGGGTCGGATGCCGCGGCGACCGTCCCGTGCGATCGACCGGCGCCGGCACGCCGGCGCACACGGCCAGTACGTCGCTGCGCGAGAGGCCCGCGGCGGCGAGGGCGCGGTCGATCGTGTCGGAGACGACGGCGGCGCGGGCGGCGGCGTCGTCACGATCCATGACGAGGCGCGCGTCGGCATCCGCGATCTGCTTTCCCCGCAGGTCGGCGACGGCGACGGATAAGTGCTCGTGGCCCGCGTCGACACCGATGACGACGGCCGCGTCGTCGCGGAGCGCGAACCGACGGGCGGGTCGCCCTTTGCGGTAGTCCCCCGCGAGCCGAGCGTTCGGCAGTTCGCGCAAGAGGCCCCGCGCGACGAGCGCATCGGTCGCCTCGATCGTGGTGGAGCGCGTCAACCCCGTGGACTGCAGCGCTTCGGTCGCGGTGAACTCGGACGAGTCCCACGCGAAAGCGAGCACGGCGTCCTGGCTGGCCGGCCGTGCCGGGGAGGAGGCGAGTGTCGACATCGGAGTCTTGACCTTTCGGAATCCGCCCTGCAATATTGCCTGCATCGCATTGATTTGGCGACTAAATATAATCGCCGGATCTCTGCTCGAGTGAGAACTTCGTCCGCAACGACGCGATCGGATACACATGTCATCGACCACCACCCGCAGGCGGCGGGTTGCCGCCGCGCTCGCCGTGGCCGCCCTCGGCGGCGCCAGCCTGGCCGGCTGCTCCGCCGACGGCCGCGAGACCATCCGCTTCACCTTCAGCAAACGCGAGGCGCTGACGTTCATGCAGGACGTCGTGAAGGAGTACAACGCCTCGCAGGATGCCGTCACCGTCGAGATGGACACCTCGGGTGTGGACGTCGTCTCGGCGAGCTTCGTGCGTGGCAACCCGCCCGACATCATGCTGGCGAACTACAACTACGAAGTCGCCCGCTTCGTCCAGCGCTGCGCGCTCAGCGACCTCGGCGACACGGATGCCGCAGCCACCGTCCGCGACGATCTGCAGCCGCTCATGGAGCAGTACGGCAGCTGCGAGGGCCGCACGAGCGCACTGCCGTACTCCGTGATGGCCTCGTCGGTGATCTACAACACGCAGATCTTCGAGGAGAACGGGCTCGAGGTGCCCACGACGTGGGATGAGCTCATCGCCGTCTGCGACGCGCTCGAGGAGGCCGGCGTCACCCCGTTCTACGGCACGTTCAAGGATGACTGGACCGTCGCGCAGGGCTGGTACGACTACGCCATCGGCGGCTCGATCGACGTCATCGACTTCTTCGACGGCCTCGCCGCCGAGGGTGCCGACGTCGACGGCTCCTCCGAGGTCTCGTTCGAGAAGGACTTCACGGAGCCTGCCGAGAAGATGCTGCAGCTGGCCACCGAGTACACGAACGGGGATGCCGACAGCAGGGCATACGGCGACGGCAACCTCGCGTTCGGCGAGGGCGAGGCGGCGATGTACCTGCAGGGGCCGTGGGCGTTCAGCGAGATCGCGAAGACCGCGCCCGACGCGCCCCTCGGCACCTTCCCGCTCCCGATGACCGATGACCCGGACGACCGCGCGATCCGCGTGAACATGGACCTCGCCGCGATGATCCCCGACGCGTCGACGAAGAAGGACGCGGCGCGGGACTTCCTCGAGTACCTCTATCAGCCCGAGATCATCGAGGCCTACAACGAGTCCCAGCTCGGCTTCTCGCCGACGACGGATGCCGCGCCGCCCGAGGATCCGCGCGTCCAGGGGATGCAGGAGTTCTACGAAGCGGGGGCGATCTACCAGGGTCCGTCCGTGCTGGTGCCGAAGACGATCCCCGTCTTCGCCTACGCCCAGGCGCTGATGTTCGGTCAGGACCCGGCGCAGACGTTCGCCACCATGGACAATGACTGGTCGCGGCTCGCGTTCCGCCAGCCCGTCCTCACCGACGAGGCTGAGGAGGCCGCGCGATGACCACCACGACGGGGTCGACGACGACCCTCCTGACGCAGGGCGACCGCACGCGTCGACGCAGCAGCAAGCGCGTCGAACCGATCTACTATCTGTTCCTCTTGCCGACCGTGCTGCTGTTCACCCTGGCGATCACCGTCCCGGGCATCATCGGCATCTTCTTCAGCCTGACCGACTCCATCGGGCTGGGGGAGTGGAACTTCATCGGTTTCACGAACTACGTCGCGCTGTTCAGCGACCCGGCGATCCTGCAGAGCTACCTCTTCACCGCCGGCTTCGCGGTGGCGACGGTGATCGTCGTGAACATCGCGGCGTTCCTGCTGGCGGTCGGGCTGACCTCCCGCATCCGGTTCAAGACGGGCCTCCGGACGATCTTCGTGATCCCCATGGTCATCTCGGGCATCATCATCGCCTACGTCTTCAACTTCCTGTTCTCGAACTCGCTGCCTTCGGCAGGGTCATCGCTCGGGGTTCCGTGGCTGCAGGAGAGTCTGCTCGCGAACCCCGACCTCGCGTGGATCGCGATCGTCATCGTCACCGCGTGGCAGGCGATCCCCGGCACACTCCTCATCTACATCGCCGGGCTCCTGTCCGTGCCGGGAGATGTGTACGAGGCGGCAGACATCGACGGCGCCTCGAAGCGCCAGCAGCTCCTGCGCATCACCGTGCCCCTCGTCGCCGGCTACGTCGTCATCAACGTGATCCTGGGATTCAAGGGCTTCCTGAACGCCTACGACATCATCGTCGGCCTCACCGGCGGCGGTCCCGGAACGGCCACCCGCAGCGTCGCGATGACCATCATCGCGGGCTTCAACGGAGGCGACTACGCCTACCAGATGGCCAACGCGACGATCTTCTTCATCGTCGCGGTCCTCATCTCTCTCCTGCAGCTCTCGCTCACGCGGGGAAGGAACAAGGTCTGATGTCCACCACGCAGCCCGCGCTCGCCTTCGAACAGGCTGACGCCGTCACCGCCCCCGACCGCCCCACCGAGCCGCCGCGCCGTCGCCGGAAGACGGGCGCCGAACGGCCCAACTGGTCGGGGACCGTCATCCTCTTCCTCTGCTCCGTCACCGTGCTCCTGCCGCTCTACGTCACCATCTCGATGTCGCTCAAGACGACCGGGCAGGCCGTCGACGGCAACGCCTTCTCGCTCCCCGCGCCGTTCAGCTTCGACGGGTTCGTGCAGGCGTGGAACCTCACGCAGTTCCCCGTCGGCGCCGCGATCTCGTTCTTCGTGACCGCGGGCACGGTGGTGGCGACCATCATCCTGGCCGCGTTCGCCTCGTACGCGATCGTGCGCAACTGGGACCGCAAGCTCTTCCGCTACTCGTTCTTCTACCTGCTCGCGGCGATGTTCATCCCGTTCCCGGTGGTCGCGCTGCCGCAGATCCAGCTGACCGGGCGGCTCGGGCTCGACAACCCCGTGGGTGTCATCCTGCTCGCGACGATGTTCCAGCTGAGCTTCAGCGTGCTGCTGTTCACCGCGTTCCTGCGCTCGATCCCGCTCGAGCTCGAGGAGAGCGCGCGCATCGACGGCGCGACGACGTGGCAGACCTTCTGGAAGCTGATCTTCCCGCTGCTCGCCCCGATGAGCGCGACGGTCGGCATCTTCGCCTTCCTCTACGCCTGGAACGACTTCATGCTGCCGTCGCTCATCATCTCGGACCCGTCGATGCAGACGCTGCCCGTGCGGCAGAACCTGTTCCAGACGCAGTTCAGCAACAACTACAACGTCGCCTTCGCGTCGTACCTCATGGCCATGGCCCCCGCGATCCTCGCCTACCTCTTCACCCAGCGCTGGGTGATGGAAGGCGTGACGCAGGGCGCCGTCAAGGGCTGATCGACCACCGACCCCGAAAGGACCCCCGTGACCTCCGACGTGCAGACCGCGCCCGAGACCACCGATCTGACCGACGCCGAACTGCCCGAATGGTGGCGGCAGGCGGTCGTCTACCAGGTGTACCCCCGCAGCTTCGCGGATGCCGACGGCGACGGCATCGGCGACCTGCGCGGCATCCGCTCCCGTGTGCCCTACCTGAAGGAACTCGGTGTCGACGCCATCTGGATGAGCCCGTTCTACCCGTCCGAGCTCGCCGACGGCGGCTACGACGTGGCGGACTACCGTGACGTCGACCCGCGCCTGGGCACGCTCGACGACGCGGACGCGTTGATCGCCGCGCTGCACGAGGTGGGGATCAAGGTCGTCATCGACATCGTGCCGAACCACACGTCCGACCAGCACGCGTGGTTCCAGGAGGCGCTCGCGTCGGAGCGCGGATCGGCAGCCCGGGCGCGCTACATCTTCCGCGACGGGAAGGGCGAGAACGGCGAGGAGCCGCCCGCCGACTGGCAGTCCGTGTTCGGCGGACCGGCCTGGGAGCCCGTGGGCGACGGCCAGTGGTACTTCCACAACTTCGCCGTCGAGCAGCCCGACCTCGACTGGTTGAACCCGGAGGTGCGCGCCGACTTCGTGCGCACGCTGCGCTTCTGGTCGGACCGGGGCGTCGACGGGTTCCGCATCGACGTCGCGCACATGCTGACGAAGGACCTCCCGGAGGAGCTGCCGACGCAGGCGGAGCTCGACGCGATGCCGCGGGACGGGCAGCATCCGATGATCGACCGTGACGACGTGCACGAGGTGTACGCCGAGTGGCGAGCGGTGTTCAACTCGTACGACCCGCCACGCACCGCCGTCGCCGAAGCGTGGGTCGATCCGTCGCGCATCCCGCTGTACGCGAGCGCCGAGAGCCTGGGCCAGGCGTTCAACTTCGACCTGCTCGAGGCCGACTTCGACGCCGGCCAGTTCCAGCGGATCGTCGCCGACAACCTTGCGCTCGCCGCCTCGTCGGGGTCGTCGACGACGTGGGTGCTGTCGAACCACGACGTCGTCCGGCATGCGACGCGGTACGGGCTGCCGCATCCTGAGCGGGATGCCTCGGGTCGCCCCTCGCGCAAGCACGGCAACGCGTGGCTGCTCTCGGGTGGTGCTGAGCCGGCGCTCGACGCCGAGGCAGGGCTGCGGCGTGCGCGCGCGGCGAGCACGTTCGTGCTGGGACTCCCGGGCTCGGCCTACGTCTACCAGGGTGAGGAGCTCGGGCTGCAGGAGGTCGCGGACATCCCCGAGGACGAACGGCAGGACCCGACCTTCTTCCGCAGCCCCGGTGAGGACATGGGTCGCGACGGATGCCGGGTGCCGATCCCCTGGACCGCATCCGGCTCGTCGTTCGGCTTCGGTGAGGGCGGATCGCACCTGCCGCAGCCCCGGTGGTTCGGCGCGGTGTCGGTCGAGGCGCAGGACGACGACCCGGCGTCGACCCTGAACCTGTACCGCCGGGCGCTGGAGCTGCGGCACGAGTTGCAGACGGCCGAGGCGCTCACCTGGCTCGAGACCGGCCGCGACGACGTCCTCGCCTTCGCCCGTCCGAACGGCTGGACCGTCGTCACGAACTTCGGGGACGAGCCGGCCGAGGTGCCGGCGGGGGAGATCCTGCTCGCAAGCGCCGAGCTCTCGGGCGACCGGCTGCCCGGGGCGACCACGGTCTGGCTGCGCGCGGCGCGCTGACCCGCTCCCGCGGGGTCCGCAAGCCGGCGACGGACGGTTGCGGATCCCGCTACGGTCGTCCGACGGAGGTGAGCGGATGCCGGAGGGCGACAGTGTGTTCCGGCTGCGGCAGCGGCTGGCCGCGGCATCCGCCGGTCACACGATCGCGTCAGGTGAGTTGCGCTCAGGCGGCGCGGCGGGTACGCCGCTCGCCGGTGCCCGGATCGTCGGTTACGACACCCACGGCAAGCACCTGCTGACCCGGTTCGACACGGGGCACACGCTGCACACGCACCTGCGGATGCGGGGGAGTTGGACGGTCACGCGCCCGGGTCGCCGCATCCCCTCGCGCGAGGAGCATCGTGTGCGCGTGCGGATGCGTCTCGACGACGGATCGACGCTCTGGGGCGTCGATCTGCCGGTGGTCGAGCTCGTGGCGACGGCGGACGAGGGCGGGCTGCTCGCGTACCTCGGTCCGGATCCGCTGCGCGAGGACTGGGATGCCGCCGAGGCGGTGCGCCGGCTCGCCTCACGGCCCGAGCGTCCTCTCGTCGCGGCTCTCCTCGACCAGCGCAACCTGGCAGGGCTCGGCAACCTGTGGGTCAACGAGACCGCGTTCCTCTCCGGCGCGCATCCGTTCGCCCCGATCGGATCGGTCGACCTCGCACCGCTCGTCGAGAGGGCGGCGCGGATGCTGCGGATCTCGGCGACCGTGCCGGGGATGTACCAGGTGACCACCGGGTCGACGCGGAAGGGCGACTCCCACTGGGTCGTCGGCCGCGCGGGTCGACCGTGCCTGCGGTGCGGCACCCGCATTCTGGTCCGGGACGAGGTCGCGGACGACCCCGAGCGTCGCCGCACCTGGTGGTGCCCGCGCTGCCAGCCCGAGGTGTGAGGCCGTCATGTGAAGGCGCGCCGGCCGCCGAGACAGGTAGGGTCCCGGCATGGAACTCGAGGAGATCTGGCCGCTGTTCGAACTCTCGATCGGCACGCCGAATCTGACCCTGCGCCCCGTCCGTGACGTCGACCTGCCGGGATTGGTTCAGGCGGCGGCGGACGGGGTGCACGACCCGGAGCGAATGCCGTTCGGCGTCCCCTGGACCGATGCGGATCCCGCTGATCTTCCCCGGAACCTGGCCGAGTACCAATGGAGTCTTCGCACCAGAGTGAACCCTGCACACTGGACAGTCGCGTTCGCCGTCCACGCGAACGGCCGTGTTGTGGGTTCGCAAGACCTGTCTGCGTATACCTTCGCCGACCGGCGAACCGTCAACACGGGCTCCTGGCTCACCAGGTCTGCTCAGGGCCGGGGCTGGGGAACCGAGATGCGGGCGGCGCTGCTGATGTTCGCGTTCGACGTTCTCGGGGCGGAATGGGCGGAATCCAGCGCAGCGTCCTGGAACGAGGCGTCCCTCGCCGTGTCCCGCAAGCTCGGGTACGAACTCAACGGCGTGACGCGCGTCGTCCCTCGGCAGGGTGAGCCCGTAGATGAACAGCGGGTTCGGTTGCATCGGGACGCCTTCATCCGACCTGACTGGTCCATCGCCGTCTCCGGCGCGGAGTCCGTCCGCGCCCATCTCGGCGTCCTGACCTGACAGGCGGAACTCGGACGGCGCAACCCCTTCGCACCCGCCGCCGCGCCACGTAGCGTCGCGGCATGGCTTCCACCCCGGCACCCAAGACGTGCGCCTCGTGCGGGCGCGAGATCCAGTGGCGCAAGAAGTGGGAGAAGAACTGGGACGACGTGAAGTACTGCTCCGACGCGTGCCGGAAGCGCGGCATCCGTCCCGTCGACGAGAAGCTCACGCGAGCGATCGTCGAGCTGCTGGACGCGCGGGCGGCGTCGGCGACCATCTGCCCGTCCGAAGCGGCCAGGGCGGTCGGCGGCGAGGACTGGCGCGACCTCATGGAACCCGCTCGCCGCGCCGCGAGGCGCCTGGTCGCGGCGGGAGAGGTGGAGATCACCCAGCGCGGGCAGGTCGTCGACCCGTCGACCGCGAAGGGCCCCATTCGCATCCGGAAGGTGCGCTGACGTGCAGACCTTCGTCCCCTATGCCGACCTCGCCCGCGGCATGGCCGCGCTCGATACGAAGCGCCTCGGCAAGCAGCGCGTCGAGACCTTGCAGGTGATGCGGGCGCTGACCATTCCGGACTACGGCTGGCGCCACCACCCTGCGGTCGCGATGTGGCGCGGCCACCGCGCCGCGCTCATGGTCTACCAGGACCTCACGGTCGACGAGTGGGTGCGCCGCGGCTTCGCCGACACGACGCGTCAGTCCACACTCGCCACCCTCGACGAGATTCCCGAGGACGGGGCCGAGTACCGGTCCGGGACCGTGCGGATGCCGGGATGGTTCGGCCGCGAGGACGTCCACCGCTCGCACCGGTCCAACCTGCTGCGCAAAGACCTCGAGTACTACCGCGCGCAGGGTTTCGACGATCCCGACGACCTGCCCTACGTGTGGCCGAAAACCGACACCGAGTGATTCAGGCGGAGGCCGCGCGCTCAGCCGTCGGCGGGCGACCCTCGGCGAACGCGGCGAGCTTGGCGAGGAAGTCTTCGATCAGATACCTCGTGTCGACTCTCTCGCAGACCCGGACGTCGGGTCCGCGGGAGTGCCCGATCGCCGGCGTCATCTCCGCGGCAGCGGTGAAGCGCGTGCGAGGGCGCCGTCGCCACACCGCCCCGAAAGGGTTCAGCGTCACCGAGATGGCCGGTGAGTCGCCGAGTGAGCGGAAGTCCGCCGCGCGGCCGACGTTGTACCGGCGCACCGTCTCGGCGAGGTACGCGCCCAGCTCTCCCTGCGGGCGGACCCGTCGGTCGAGCTCGGCCTGACCGACGCCGACGTGCGTGTAGACCGGCATCGGCACCTGCCAGAGCTCGACGCCCGATGCGAAGACCACGTTCGCGGCGGCGACGTCGTTGATCAGGTTGAACTCGGGGCCGTAGACGGCCTCCACGCCGTCGTAGGGCGGACCGCCGATCCACACCACGGTGACCTCGCGCTCGACGAAACCAGGGTCGGCGAGGATCGCGGAGGCGACATCCGTCAACGGACCGAGCACGCACACCGTCAAAGGACCGGCGACGCTCGCCTCGCGCAGCAGAGCGGATGCCGCCGACTCGTGCGCCGTCGACTCGTCGACGAGCGCGCGGTCAGCGCCGTCGGCGACCACGACGTCGTCGCGTCCGAGGAGCGCGAGCAGCCGGTCGACCTCGGCTCGGCTCGCCTGCAGCGATCCGGGTCGCCCGAAGTGCGCGGGCGCGACACCGACGACATCGAGGACCGGCGACAGCAGCGCATGGACGATCGCGAACTGGTCGTCCGCCTCGTTCGCCGCATCCGTGCTGACGACGACTCTCTTGCGAGGTGTGGTCGGGTCATCGCCCTGCGCACTCATGCCGCAGCCGTCCGGGCGCGCACCACGAGATCGTTGGCCGAGCGCAGGACCCGATCCCCGAGGAAGGCCTCGGGGTCCACTCCCTCCGGGGCGGTCACTCGGAAGACGTGCTCCTCACCTGCAAGGAGGGTGACCATGCTCGAGTCGACTCGGGCTGAGGAATCCACTCGGTCCGCGAGGAGGGTGATGTCCTTCGTCAGCTCCCGGGCCGTGACGGTCACCTCGTAACCGCCCGGTACGGCGCGAGCTCGAGCGTCGAGCGCGTCGCCGAGACCTAGCCCGGTGTCGTCGGCGAAGAACCACAGCGCGCGCTCGCCGGTCGAGGAGCGGGCCACGAGCACCTCCCGCGCGGGGTCGCCGGGAGTGGCCAGCAGCGGATCCACGGCAACGGAGCCTGCGGACCGAGCGGCCACGACGAGATCCACGATCGAAGACTCGAGGACCTCCCCGTCGAGGGTTTCGCGGCGCAGCTCGAGGGTGCCGTCGGCGGCGCCATCGGTGTCGTTGTGGAACACCACCCGCAGCCCCTGGCCCTCCAGCGAGGGTTGGACGGTCAGCAGCCGCGGCGCCGAGACTCGTCGCAACTCGTACCAGAGCGGTTTGCGATGGCGGTGCCCGTCGACGGCTGCCCAGGACACCACGGGCCAGCAGTCATTGAGCTGCCACATGATCCACCCGCGATTCAAGGGGAACAGCGAACGGAACCACTCGATGCCGAACGCGACGGCCCGTGCCTGATTCAGCTGCATCGTCCAGTGCCAGTCGTCGTAGTCTCCGGGCTCCGGCAGGTGCGAACCGAGTCCGCGCTCGAGCTTGACGTTGCCCTGATCGGCCTTCTGATGCGCGAGCATCTCGGCACCGAATGCGCTGCGCGGCTCGTCTCGCACCACGCTCTCGAGAGTGGAGAACGCCGGCGGTCCCTGATACCCGAACTCCGACACGAAGCGGGGGCGGTGGGTGCGGTAGGCGTCGTAGTCACGGGCGTTCCACACGTCCCAGATGTGCATGGTGCCGTGCGCGGCGTCGTTGGGATGCGCGTAGCGGCTGAACGAGAACGGGCTGCCCTCCGAGTAGAAGGTCGTCGGTGCCAGCTCGGCCACGATGCGGGGGAAGAGGTCCGTGTAGTAGCCCTCGCCCCACGTCCGCTCCCCCAGGCGCGGACGCCACTTCCAGTCCACGTAGCCCCAGATGTTCTCGTTGCCGCCGTTCCAGATGATCAGACTCGGGTGACTCGTCAGTCGGGTGACCGCCTCGCGGGCCTCGGCCTCGAACTCGTCCCAGAGCTCGCCATCCTCCGAGTACGCCGCGCAGGCGAGGAGGAAGTCCTGCCAGACCAGCACGCCCTCGCGGTCGCAGATGTCGTAGAAGTCGTCGCTCTCGTAGAGCCCGCCGCCCCAGACGCGGAGAAGGTTCATACCCGCATCGGTGGCGTCAGCGATCGATGCAGCCAGGCTCTCCCGGGTGATGCGGGTGACGAAGACGTCATCGGGGATCCAGTTCGCGCCATGGACGTAGATGTCTCGACCGTTCACGCGGACGGTGAAGGGGCTCCCATCCTGGTCGGGCGCGAGGTCCACATCGACGCTGCGGAAACCGATGGAGCGTGACGATCGGGTGTGCTCCTCGTCGCCCCCGTCGACCGTGACCACCAGCTCGTAGAGATTCGCGTCCCCGTAGCCGCGCGGCCACCACGGGTCAGCCCCTGGGACATCGAGCGATACGGCAAGCGGACGGCCGCGGCGGGCCGTCGTCTGCGCGGACGCTCCCGCCACCGACACGACGACCGCGGCTTCGTCGCGGGTGTCGTCCTCCCATTCGA
Source organism: Microbacterium sp. NPDC080005 (assembly GCF_040702445.1). NCBI lineage: Bacteria > Bacillati > Actinomycetota > Actinomycetes > Micrococcales > Microbacteriaceae > Microbacterium > Microbacterium sp. NPDC080005. The sequence goes on from NZ_JBFBLD010000002.1 coordinate 791,837, forward strand.
GCTCGACGTGCACGTCGACGTGCGGGATCCCGTCGACGAGATCGACCACGGGACGGATCGACGCGATGCGCACGCCGGACCACTCCTCGATGCCCAGCGGGCGCCAGACGCCGGACGTGGCGAAGTCCGGCCCCCAATCCCATCCGAAGTTGCAGGCGCTCTTGCGGATCGCGTTGAACGGGTGGACGTAGGCGTGCGGGCGCGCGCCGAGCACCGCCTCGCGTTCCCGTGCCCACTCCACCGGAGATCGGAAGTCGACCTCGATGTCGTTGCGGCCGCGGCGGAGCACGTCGGCCAGATCGACGCGGTGGCTGCGATGCTGGTTCGCCGCCTCGAGCACCACCTGGCCGTTCACCCGCACCGTCGCCACCGTGTCGAGTCCTCCGACGACGAGGTCGACACGCGAGTCGTCCGCCGACGGCGTCCACGTGAATTCGGAGCGATACCGCCAATCCGACTCTCCGATCCAGGCGAGCTCGGCTTCCTGGTCGCCGATGAAGGGATCGCCGAGCAATCCGGCCGCCATGAGGTCGGTGTGCACGACGCCCGGCACCGTAGCCGGGATGCCGCCGTCGACGGCGGCACAGTGCTCCGGGCGATCGCCGCGGAGCAGCGTCAGCGTCCAGCCTGAGTCGAGCGGATGGTACATGGGTCGTCCTCTCGGAAGTGGGTTCTCTCTTGAACCAACTGAATTAAGCCGACGCGCGAGATCTGAGGCGCGGATTGTCGGGGGACTGCTTCTGATTTCAGGTGTTGCGAGGTAGCGGACGATCCGATCAGCGTCGAAAGGATGCGGCTCTTGCACGCCCGTCGGAGAAACCTTATAAAGGAACTTAAATTGTCCGCAACAGGGCGGAGAGAGGAACGACGATGTTTCTGAGCAGCACCAGTAGGAGGGCGCGCGCCGGTCGTGCGGCCGCCACCCTCGCGGCGGCCACAGGGCTGCTGCTATCCGTGAGCGCCTGCCAGGCGGGCGATCGCCGCGACGAGGGCGGCATCACGGTGTCGACCGGGATCATCGGCGACATCACGCGCAACTTCAATCCCTTCTCACCCTCCGTGCTCCAGCCGACGCTCGGGGTCATCTACGAGCCGCTGTTCTTCTACAATCCGTTGAGCACGACCGGGGAGCCGGTGCCCATGCTCGGCACGGAGTTCTCGTGGAACGAGGACGGCACCGAGCTCACGATCGCCGTGCGTGACGGCGTCACCTTCACCGACGGCGAGCCGCTCACCGCCGCCGACGTCGAGTACACCTTCGACCTCCTCGCCGACACCCCCGAGATCAACGCGATCGGTTACACGGGCGACGCCACCGCGACGGATGACTCGACGGTGGTGGTCACCTTCCCCGAGTCCTCCCTGCCGCTCGGACCCGACCTGCTGGGGCGCACATCCATCCTGCCCGAGCACATCTGGGGTGAGATCGACGACGTCGTGAACACGATCAACGAGGACCCGGTGGGAACCGGGCCCTTCAAGCTGAAGACGTTCACTCCGCAGAGCTTCGTACTCGAGGCCAACTCCGACTACTGGCAGGACGGGAAGCCGGGCCTGCAGACCCTGCGTTTCGTGTCGTTCGCGAGTGGCGACTCGGCGACGACGGCACTCCTCGACGGCCAGCTCGACTGGAACACGGGGCAGCTGCCCGACTTCGACGATGACGTCGAGGCCGATCCCGACCTGAACCAGATCGACACCCCGGTGAACCAGACGGCCTTCATCGCGTGCGCTGACGCCGACCGCGGCTGCACCGGGCCTCAGACCGACCCTGCCGTGCGACTGGCCATCAACTACGGCATCGACCGCGATGAGATCATCGACATCGCGTTCGAAGGCAAGGGCGGTGCAGTCTCGCCCGCGCTGCTGCTGGTCGACAGCCAGGCCGACCAGATCGCCCCCGACCTGCCGGAGGAGACCCCCGCGAACGCCGACCAGGCGCGCGCGACCGAGATCCTCGAGGCCGCCGGCTGGGAACGGGGTTCGGACGGCTTCTACGCCAAGGACGGCGAGCGGTTGTCGGTGAAGGTGCAGGTGCCGCAGGAATGGACGAGCTACATCACCGCGATCCAGATCGCGCAGCAGCAGCTCGCCGAGGTCGGCATCGACCTGTCCGCCGAACAGCTGCCGGGGAACCAGTACAGCGAGAACCGCTTCACGGGTGACTTCCAGTTCACGATGGACGGGGTCTACCAGGGACCGGCTCCGGATCCGTACTACGTCTACAACACCTACCTCACGAGTGCGGGGACCGCGGACGTCGGGGAGACGGCCAACAGCAACTACTCGCGCTTCAGCGACCCGGAGGTCGACGAACTGGTCGAGAAGGCCCGCGTCTCCCTCGACGACGCAGAGAAGACCGCCATCTACGCACGGATCCAGACCATCGCCGCTTCTGCGATGCCCTACATCCCCGTGCTCGTCGTCCCGACGGTGACCTATTACCGCACAGAAGACGCCGTCGGGTGGCCCGAGGAGGGCAACCTGTACGCGTTCCCCGCATCCTGGTCGGTCTGGAACATGGGCGTCGTGGCGGCGAACCTGACTCCGGCGCAATGAGGTACTACCTTCGCAAGCTCGCGTTCTACCTCGTCGCCTTCTGGGCGGCGCTGACGCTGAACTTCTTCCTCCCCCGTCTCATGCCCGGCAACCCTGTCGACAATCTGTTGTTGAAGCTGTCGCAGAAGGGGCCCGTGAGTCCGGAGACGCGTCAGAGTGTGGAACTGATGCTCGGGCAGGACCCGTCGCAGAGCCTGTGGAGCGCGTACGTCGGTTACATCGGGCAGGTCTTCTCCGGTGACTTCGGTCCGTCCCTGGCGTACTTCCCGACGCCTGTGGCGGATGTCATCGGGCAGGCCCTGCCCTGGACCATCGCCCTGGTGGGGGTGTCGACGCTGCTGTCGTTCGTCTTCGGCATCATCCTCGGCACCCTCGCAGGGTGGAAGCGGGGGTCGTGGCTCGACTCCTTCATCCCCGTGACCACGATGTTCCAGGCGATCCCGTACTTCTGGCTGGCCATCATCCTGCTGTTCTTCCTGGCCGCCACCTGGCGGGTGTTCCCCACCTTTGGGGGCTACGACATCTACGCGACCCAGCCGGAGCTGTCGTGGACCTTCGTCTCGAGCGCGGTGTACTACGCGATCCTCCCCGCGTTGACGATCATCATCTCGTCCATCGGCGGGTGGATCCTCGGCATGCGCAACATGATGGTCGCGACGCTCTCGGAGGATTACATCGTCACGGCGGAGGCGAAGGGGCTGTCACCCGTCCGCATCCGTCAGAGCTACGCAGCCCGGAACGCCATGCTGCCGTCGGTGGCGGGATTCGCACTGTCGCTCGGCTTCGTGGTGTCGGGGTCGATCGTCACCGAGCAGGTGTTCTCGTACCCCGGCATCGGCTATGCGCTGCTGCAGGCGACGCAGAACAACGACTACTCCCTCATGCAGGGGCTCTTCCTCGTCATCACTCTCGCCGTCCTGGGCGCCAACCTCCTGGTCGACCTCTTCTACGGGCTGATCGACCCGCGCACCCGCTCGGCGCGCTGACCCTCGGAATCACCATGACCTCCAACGCCGTTACCGCCGACCTGGCACTCGAAGCCCCGCCCGACCGCAGTCCGGGAGGCGGCGGTCTTCGGGCCCTGCTCCCGCGCCGCCCCGGAAAGCTCCTCGTCGGCCTGTCCATCAGCGCCGTGATCGTCGTCTTCGCCGTGGTCGGGCCCCTGCTCGCCGACGACCCGCTGCGCATCCGTGACATCGGCTTCACCCCACCGGGGGCGGAGTTCTGGCTGGGGACCAATCAAAAAGGCCAGGACATCTTCGCCCAGGTCGCGCTGGCGACCGGGAACTCCCTCATCGTCGGAGTGCTCGTCGGTCTCCTGACCCTGCTGCTGTCCGCGCTGTTCGGCATCGTCGGCACGTTCCTGGGCGGCGTCGTCGACGAGGCGTTCTCCCTGCTGTCGAACATCATGCTCGTCATCCCCGGGCTGCCCCTCCTGATGATCCTGGCGGGATACATCGAGGAGCGCGGCATCCTCGTCATCGCGATCGTCCTCGCCATCACCGGCTGGGCCGGGTCGGCGCGGGTGCTGCGCGCCATCACGCTCAGTGTGCGCAGCCGCGACTACGTCGCCGCCTCCCGCGTGAGCGGTGAGCGCACGTGGCGCATCGTCGCCGTCGAGATCCTGCCGAATCTCCTTCCGATCCTCGCGTCGCAGTTCATCTTCGGCGTCATCGCCGCGATCCTCGCCGAGGCGGGGCTGTCCTACCTGGGCCTCGGAGTGGTCGACGACTACACCCTCGGGCGCATCCTCAATGAGGCCCAGATGGGAGGAGCGCTGCGCGCCGGGGCGTGGTGGTGGTTCATCCCGCCGGGGCTGATCATCGCCGCGCTGGGTGCGGCGCTGTCGCTCATCAACTTCGCCCTCGACGAGGTCGTCAACCCGAAGCTGCGTGTGCAGCCGGTGCACAAGACCGGACGCACTCGCACGCGCCGTCAGGCGGTGAGCGTCTCGTGAGCGCCCCCGTCCTGAAGATCCAGGGGCTGTCCGTCGACTACGCGGTCGAGCCGCGGGTGCACGCCCTCGCCGACGTCGACCTGGAACTCCATCGCGGAGAGGTCCTCGGGATCGCGGGGGAGTCGGGGTGCGGCAAGTCGACCCTCGCCTATGCGGTGACCCGCCTGCTCAAGCCTCCCGCGGAGGTCGTCTCCGGAGAGGTGCACTTCCTCGCCGACGGGGAGGACGTGCGGATCGATCAGCTCGAGGGCGAAGCCCTCCGTCGCTTCCGCTGGGACCGCATCTCCATGGTGTTCCAGGGGGCGATGAACGCCCTCAACCCGGTGCTGAGCATCGGAGCGCAACTGGGGGATGTGTTCACCACCCATCGTCCGGGCATGAAGGATGCCGAGCGCCGAGCTGCGTGCGCGCGACTCCTCGAGAAGGTGGGCGTGCCGGCCGATCGACTCACGGTCTATCCGCATCAGCTGTCGGGCGGGATGCGTCAGCGCGTCATGATCGCCATGGCCCTCGCGCTCGATCCGCCCGTCATGATCATGGACGAGCCGACGACGGCGCTCGACGTCGTCGTGCAGCGGGAGATCCTCGATGAGATCCTGCGGCTTCGTGACGAGTTCGGGTTCGCGGTGATCTTCATCACCCACGACCTGCCGCTGCTGCTGGAGATCAGCGACCGCATCGCCGTCATGAGGGAGGGCCGCATCACCGAGCTCGCGCCCACTCGACGGCTCTACGAAGCACCTGAACACCCCTACACCCGCGAGCTCCTGCGCTCGTTCCCGAGTCTCACCGGCGATCAGGGCGGGTTCGTGCGCACCGGTGCGGTGCGTGTCGTCGAGGAGGAACGATGACCGAACTGGACGTGCGGAACGTCACGAAGATCTACCACTCGGTGGGCCGAGCGCGCGCGGTGACGGCGGTGTCGGATGTCGACCTCACCCTCACGGCGGGGCGGACCGTCGCCCTCGTGGGCGAGTCGGGCAGCGGCAAGTCCACGATCGCGAAGATGCTGCTCCAGCTGGAACGGCCGACCTCTGGCGAGATCCTCCTCGACGGCGAGCCGATCGCGCGGCACGGGCGCGGGCTGGACCGGTACCGCGCGGCCGTGCAGATGGTGTTCCAGGACCCGTTCGCATCCCTCAATCCGTTCCACACCGTCGGTCACCACCTCGCTCGGCCGTTGCTCGTGTCGGGCCGGGCGCGCGGCGCGCGCGATACCGAGCACCGGGTCGCGGAGCTGCTCAGCCGCGTCCGACTGGATCCCGCGCTCGCCTCCCGTCGTCCGCACGAACTCTCAGGTGGTCAGCGACAGCGGGTCGCGATCGCTCGGGCGCTGGCACCCGAGCCGCGGGTGCTGATCGCCGACGAGCCGGTCTCGATGCTCGACGTGTCGATCCGACTGGGGGTCCTCAACCTCCTCGCGGACCTGCAGCGCGAACGCGACCTGGCGGTGCTCTACATCACCCACGATCTCGCCACGGCACGCCACTTCAGCGACGAGATCCTCGTCATGTACCGCGGTGAGATCGTCGAACGGGGGCGGAGCGATCAGGTGATCCTCCACCCGACGCACCCGTACACCCAGAGGCTCGCGGCCGCGGCGCCCGACCCGCGCCGCCGGTTCGCGGCTCAGCAGGGAACCGGCACCGCCTCGTGAACGTCGATATGCCCTACGACGCCCTCCGTGCCTACGAGTACCCCGGTGCGGAACCCGTGGACTTCGACGCCTTCTGGCAGACCTCGCTCGACGAGGCGGCGCAGCATCCGCTCGACCTGCGGGTCGAGCCGGTCTCGACGGAGTTCCCCGTGCTGTCCGTGTGGGACGTGACCTTCAGCGGGTTCGGCGGACATCCCATCAAGGCATGGCTGAAACGTCCCGTCGCGGCATCCGGTGATCTGCCGCTCGTCGTGGAGTACGTCGGGTACGGCAGCGGACGCGGCGACGTCCTCGACAACACCTTCTGGGCGCTGGCCGGCTTCGCCCACCTGGTGATGGACGTGCGGGGGCAGGGCGCGAACGGGATGCCCGGAGACACCCCCGATCCCGTGGGCAGTGGCCCGGCGTTCCCGGGTTCGATGACCCGCGGCATCCTCGACCCGCACGACTACTACTACCGGCGGGTCTACATCGATGCCGCGCGGGCCGTGGATGCGGCACGCCGCCTCCCGGGTGTCGACCCGACCCGCGTCGCCGTGGCCGGCGGCTCCCAGGGCGGCGCGCAGGCGCTGGCGGCAGCCGGTCTGTGCCGGGATCTCGCGGGGGTCGTCGCCTTCGTCCCGTTCCTCAGCGCCTTCGAGCGTGCCCTCGAGATCACCGACGTGCACCCGTACGCCGAGATCTCGCGCTACCTTCGCGTGCGGCGGGGCGACGTCGCGCAGGTGCATCGGACCCTCGCCTACGTGGACACGGTCCACCATGCGCGTCGCGCGACCGCGCCCGCTCTGTACAGCACGGCGCTCGCCGACTCCACGTGCCCACCCTCGACCGTGTTCGCATCGTTCCGGGCGTACGGGGGCGACAAGCGGATCGAGGTCTGGCCGTACAACGGTCACGAGGGCGGCGGCTACGACGATCTGCGCCTTGCGGCTCGCTTCCTCGCCCCGCTGCTGCGAGGCGAGCCCGTCGACGCGGGAGGTTCCGCAGAGGTCGTGCTCCGACGCGAACCACTCGAGGCGGCAGACTGAGATCCGACGGACCCATGCACGAACAGGAGGCCATCGGTGGCGAAGAGCAGCTCTAGCACGCGCGGACGGGTGCTGGATCTGATCCGGGCGCAGGGTCCGGTGAGCCGGATCGAGCTCGCGGAGCTGACAGCACTGACGCCGGCGGCGATGACCGGCATCGTCCGAGACCTCCTCGCCGCTGATCTCGTCACGGAGGTCGGCGCGGGAGCACCCACCGGCGGCAAGCGGCGGATGCTGCTGCAGCCCAACCCCACGGCGCAGTTCGCCGTGGGGATCGAGCTCGGCTTCGTGCGCGTCCATTGCGTCCTCGTCGATCTGCTCGGCCGCCCGATCTCGTCGGTCGAACTCCCCGGCGCGGGTGAGGCGGACCCCGAGTCGGTGGTGGAGCGGGTCGCGGCGGCCTTCGCCGACCTCGTCGCGGACGCCGGGGTCGACGCCGCGCGGCTGGTGGGGATCGGGCTCGTCGCCCCCGGGCCGATCGACCTCTCGCACGGCCGTGCGGTGCAGCTGCCGACCCATCAGCAGTGGCAGGAGTACCCGTTGCGCGACCGCCTCGCGGAGCTCACCGGCCTCCCGGTCTGGTTGGGGAACGATGCCAACGCTGCGGCGGTCGGCGAGCACTGGACGGGTGCCGCCGGATCGGCCCGTGCGTTCGCCACCGTGCACATGGGAGTGGGGATCGGTGCCGGCCTGATGGTCGGAGGCGAGCTGATCCTCGGCGCGAGTTCGAACGCGGGCGAGATCGGTCACATGTCCGTCGACGCCGATGGCCCACGCTGCCACTGCGGCGCACGGGGATGCGTCGAGCTGATCGCCGCCCCCTTCACCGTCGAGCGGCTGTACCGCATCGCGACCGGCGAGGCGGTGGACTCCGCCGAGATCGGTGCTCGTGCTCTCGCGGGCGAGGGTGACGCGCTCGTCATCATGGAGGCCGCGGCGGATGCGGTCGCGACGGCGCTCGTCAGCCTCGCGAACGTCCTCGACCTCGATCTCGTCGTCTTCACGGGTCCGGGTTTCGGGCCCGCCTTGGAGCTGTTCCGTCATCGCGCCGCGCACCACCTCGACCGGGCCTTCCTGTCGCGGCGTTCCCACGAGGTCGACGTCCGCGTTTCCGCGCACGCCGCCGATGCCGCCGCCCTCGGCGCGGCGTCCCTCGTTCTCAAACAGACACTGACGGCATAGGAGGCTCCGATGAGCACTCTCGGTACGATCGTCGCGACGTGCGGCGGGTGGTCACCTGCGGCATGGGGCGACGTGGAGCTCAGTCCGGTACAGCGGTACGCCATCGACCTCGCGGGTGTGGCGGGGCGACGTCCCCGGGTCGCCTTCGTCAACACGGCGTCGGGCGACCAGCGCGGTGATGAGGGCCGTGAACTCGCCGCGGCGGCCGCCGCGGGAGTGGATGCGGTCCACGTGCGCCTCTTCGGACGCAACCAGCCCGATCTCGACGAAGTCATCGGGGGATGCGACGTGGTGTGGGTGGGCGGAGGAAGCGTGACGAATCTCCTGGCGGTGTGGCACGCACACGGGCTGGATCGCGTGCTGCGCGGCGCGTGGCAGCGGGGTGTCGTGCTGGCCGGTACCTCCGCGGGGGCCATCTGCTGGCACGTCGGCGGTCCGACGACGTCGACGGGCGGGTTGACCGTGGAAACCAGCGGTCTCGGCCTGATCCCAGGTTCGGTCGGAGTGCATTACGACTCGCAGCCCGGGCGGCGCCCCGCGCTCCACGCGGCGGTCGCGGGGGGCGTGCTCCCCGACGGTTTCGGCCTCGATGAGGGTGCCGCCGTCGTGTATCGCGGCACCGAGCCTGTCGAGTACCTCAGCGAGAATCCCGCGGGAGCGGTCTACCGCGTGCGCCGGTCGCGCGAGCGCGCCACCGAAGAACGCCTGCCGACGCGCCTGCTCGTCTGACCGCTGCGCATGCGTGTCAGGCGGATGCCGCCCACGCTCGGATCTCTGCGATGAGAGCGGCCTTTCGCGCGGCATCCGCGAACGACGCCTCGATCGAGTTCTCGGCGAGCTGCGCCAGTTCGGTCGTGTCGAAGCCGAGCGAGGCGACGGCGGCGTAGTTGTCGCCGATGTACCCCCCGAAGTACGAGGGGTCGTCGGAGTTGATCGTGACGACGACGCCCGCCTCGACGAGGCGGCGCAGCGGATGCGCGGCGAGGTCGGGCACGGCCCGCAGCCGCACGTTCGACAGAGGGCACACGGTGAGCGGCACCCGGTGTTCGGCGAGGTGCGCGATCAGGTCGGGGTCGTCCACAGCTCGGATGCCGTGGTCGACCCGCTCGACCTCGAGCTCCCGCAGCGCCTCCCAGACGTACGCCGCGGGACCCTCCTCACCGGCGTGGGCGACGCGATGCAGCCCGAGCTCGGCGGCACGGCGGAACACGCCTTCGAAGAGCGACGGCGGGTAGCCGACCTCCGCCGAGTCCAGACCGATGCCGAGGATCTCGTGCGCACGGGGCGCGATCTCGTCGAGGAGCGCCTCTGCGGAGGCGACCGGCTGGTCACGGACGATGCAGACGATGAGTCCGCCGGTCATGTCGAAGTGGTCGGCTGCCGTCCGGAGACCGGCCAGCAGCCCGTCGATGACGACGTCGACCGGGACGCCGTTCGCGGCGTGGACCTGCGGGTCGAAGAACATCTCGACGTGCCGCACGCCCTCGGCCGCTGCCCGCTCGAGGTAGGCCACGGCGAGCTCCTCGAAATCCCGAGCGGTGCGCAGTGCGGTCATGCAGGAGTAGTAGAGGTCGAGGAACGACTGCAGGTCCGTGAAGTCGTAGCGGGCGCGGAGGTCGTCGATGTCGGCGAACGGCAGCAGGACGCCGTTGCGCCGCGCGAGGGAGAACGCGAGCTCCGGCTCGAGCGTCCCCTCGATGTGCAGGTGCAACTCGGCCTTCGGGAGGGTGCGCAGATCCGTCACGGGGAGCCATCGTACGCACCCTCCCGGATCGGCCGGGTGGGCGAGGTGCCGGATCAGGCGACGCGCGGCTCGTCCTGCTCGTCGGACTCGTCCTCGATGTGGACGTCGTGGATCTCGACGTTGACCTCGACGACTTCGAGCCCGGTGAGACGGTGCACGGAGCCGGCGACCGAGCTGCGGACCCCGTCGGCGACACGGCCGATCGGAGCCGGGTACTCCACGACGACCTTGAGGTCGATCGCCGCCTGCGTCTCGCCGACTTCGACCTTGACGCCCTGCGTCAGGTCGGTCGCGTTGATCGCGTCGCGGATCGCGCCGAGGGCGCGAGCGCCGCCGCCGCCCAGCGCGTAGACGCCGGTCACTTCGCGCGCGGAGATGCCGGCGACCTTGGCGACCACGCCGTCGGCGATCGTGATGGTGCCCGCGGTGGTCGGGGCGTCCGTCCCGCGTGCCCCGGGTGCACGGTCGACGCGAGCGGCAGGAGCCGCAGCGGACGGGGTGGTGGTCTTCTGGTCCTCGGCCATGTCACTGTCCTTCTCTGTGTCTGTGGGGGCGGGATGTTCCGCCGCTGTACATGAGAGGGATCCCGACCGGAAGTCGTCACAAAAAAGTGCGACATCCGCCACGATGGAGCCACGCAGTCGACGCGCTGGAGGAACACATGTCCTACGCCCCGCCCCCGCCGCCCTCCCCGTACGGCCGACCGACGCCCCCCGCTGCCGGTCCCGGCCAGCCGCCCCTCGAGTGGCCCCATTACGGGGCGACGTTCACCCAGGCGTTCGTGCGGTACTGGAAGAAGTACGCCACCTTCACCGGCCGCGCGAGTCTCAGCGAGTTCTGGTGGATGCGACTCGCGTACCTGCTCATCGTGATCGTGCTCGTCGTGATCATGATCGGCGGGGCACTCGTCGGTGTCTCGTACGACCCGATGACCGGGGAGAGCCAGCCGGGCCCGCTGATCGCGGTCGGCGGCATCCTCCTGGTCCTCTTCATCATCGCGACGATCATCCCGGATGCCGCTCTCACCTGGCGCCGGCTGCACGACGCGAACCTGCCTGGGCCGCTCTTCTTCCTCTCGTTCCTCCCGGGTGTCGGCGGCATCGTCCTCCTCGTGTTGACGCTGCTGCCGACCAATCCCGCCGGCCGTCGCTTCGGCTGAGGCACCGGTCGACGCCCGGCCCGCGCCGGTACGATGGGGGCATGACGATCACGGCCCGCTACCGCCTCGAGCGGGCGCTGCCGTCGGCGATCGGGATCCGCACCCTCACCGCTCCGCAGCACCCGGGCACGAACGGATGGGTGAGCGAGTGGGGCACCAACGCGCACGGTGAGATCGCCGGCTGCCCGCCGTCGGGGTTCTGACCCGCACCGCTTGTCGGTGCGCCCTTCAGCGACCCTCGATCACCGACGCGGAAAGCGATCCGTCATGTCCACTTCCCCCTCCTCCCGCACCGCCCCCCATGAGATCTGGCGCGGAATCCGGCAGACCGTGCAGACCGACACGTTCGGCGGCATCCTGCTGCTCGCCGCGACCGTCGCGGCCCTCGTCCTCGCCAACTCGCCCGCCGCGGCCTGGTACACCGGCCTGCGCGAGGCGTCCTTCGGGCCCGAGGCGCTCCACCTCCACCTGACCGTCGCGCACTGGGCGGCCGACGGACTGCTCGCGATCTTCTTCTTCGTCGTCGGGCTCGAACTGAAGGAGGAGATCGTCGCGGGGCGGCTGCGCTCGCCGCGCATCGCTGCGGTCCCCGTGATCGGCGCGCTCGGGGGTGTCATCGTCCCGGCACTCATCTTCACCGCGTTCACGGTGGCGGTGCCGGGCGACGCGGTGCGGGGATGGGCCATCCCGACGGCGACGGACATCGCCTTCGCGATCGCGGTCTTCGCCGTCGTCGCGAAGGGGCTGCCGCCCGCGCTGCGTGTCTTCCTGCTCACCCTCGCCGTCGTCGACGACCTGTTCGCCATCACGATCATCGCGACGGTCTACACCGACGACCTGCAGCCCGTGTGGCTCGCTGCAGCGATCATCCCGCTCGTCCTGTTCGGGCTGGCGGTGCGTCGCGGCATCCGGCACTGGTGGGTGCTGATGCCGCTCGCGATCGTCACGTGGGGGCTGGTCCACGCGTCGGGCGTGCACGCGACGATCGCCGGTGTGCTGCTGGCCTTCACGGTTCCCGCGACGGTGACGCCGCGCGCCCGGGTGCAGGTGGGGACGGATGCCGACGGCGCCCCGATCCACGATGCGTTCACCGCGCACTTCGCGGACCGCTTCGGTCCTATCTCCACGCTCGTCGCCATCCCCGTGTTCGCGTTCTTCTCCGCGGGGGTCACGGTCGGCGGCTGGGACGGCCTGGTCTCGGCGTTCGCAGACCCGGTGACCCTCGGCATCCTCGTCGGGCTCGTGCTGGGCAAGCCGATCGGCATCCTCCTCGCGGTGTTCCTCCTCACCCGGATCCCCTCGGTGCGGCGGACGTTCGAGCTGCGGTGGGGCGACATGCTGGGCGTGGGTCTTCTCGCCGGTATCGGGTTCACCGTCGCTCTGCTCGTGGGGGAACTGTCCTACGGCGTGGGCTCCCTCGAGGACGATCACGCGAAGATCGGCATCCTCACCGGATCGGTGATCGCCGCGATCGTCGGCGGAGCGGTGCTCGCCTGGCGCGCGCGACGTGTGCGGCAGACTGAGACGACATCCCCGTCCGGAGGAGCCCTGTGAGCCGCGCGCAGCCGACACCCGCGATGTATCAGCGGAACGCCCTCGCGCCGAGCCTGCTGGCCGCGGCGGTCCTTTTCGTCGCGCCGGCGCTGCTCGAGAGCGACTGGTTCCTCACCGTCCGGTTCGTCGCCACGATCTTCGCGCTCATCATCGGATGGTTCGCGGTGCAGGCGCGGCACTGGTGGTGGGTGCCGATCATGCTCGCTGTCGCGGTGATCTGGAACCCGATCTTCCCCTTCGCGTTCGCGGGTGCGATCTGGAGCGCCGCCCAGGTCGCGGCCGCGTTCGTCTTCCTCGCCGCCGGCGCGACGATCAAGATCCGGCGCCAGACGTGACTCAGCGGAGGTCGAGCGCGACCTGCGGGTGGGCGGCGAAGACGTCGAGCACCCGGTCGAAGTAGGTCGCGCCGGTCCCCGCGCGAAGGTCGTCGAGCTGATGCTGGATGGTCTCGGACCGGAACGTGCCCGGCTGCGCCAGCTTCCTCCGCAGCCATCGTTCGGTCTCGGCGAGGCCGAGGGTGCTCCGACTGCGCGACGCATCTCGCCAGACCACCTGTGCGGCGTCATCGTGCGCGAGCGACCCGTAGCCGCCGTACAGCAGGTCGTCCAGCGCGTCGAGGCTGGCGCCCAGCTGCCAGTCCTCCCCGGCCATGAAGACACGGTTCAGTTCGGCGTAGAGATCGGGGATGCCCCGGATGCGGCTTCCCTCGATGACGTAGTCAGCCACGCGGGTCAGGGCACCTTGTGGCCCGCGGCCGAGATGAGGCCGTACCACTCGGCGCGGGTGAGGGGGATGTCGGAACCGGCCGCGGCATCCGTCACCCGCTGCGGGTTCGTCGTGCCGAGCACGACCTGCATGTGCGCGGGATGCCGGGTGATCCAGGCCGTGGCGATCGCGAGCGGCGTCACGTCGTATTTCGTCGCGAGGCGGTTGAGAAGGGTGTTCAGCTCGGGCAGTTCGGGGGCGTCGAAGATGACCCCGTCGAAGAACCCCTTCTGGAACGGCGACCAGGCCTGCAGCGTGATGCCGTTGATGCGTGCATAGTCGACGAGCCCGCCGCCGTCCCGCGTGATGGAGTCGTCCTCGCCGGCCATGTTCGATGCGAGACCCTGGGCGACGATGGTCGAGTGCGTGATCGACAGCTGCACCTGATTCGCGACGATCGGCTGGGTCACGGCCGTCTTCAGCAGATCGATCTGCCGAGGCGTGTGGTTCGATACGCCGAAGGCGCGGACCTTCCCGGAAGACTCGAGGTGGTCGAAGGCGCGGGCGACCTCCTCGGGCTCGACGAGCGCGTCGGGGCGGTGGAGCAGGAGGATGTCGATCCGATCGGTGCCGAGCGCCTGCAGCGACTCTTCAGCCGAGGCGACGATGTGCTCGTACGAGTGGTCGAAGTGCCACTCGTCCGGCACGATGCCCGTCTTGGTCTGGAGCGTGATCTCGTCGCGTTCAGCCGGGCTGAGGCGCAGCGCCTCGGCGAAGCGGCGTTCGCAGCCATGGCGCGAGCTGCCGTACAGGTCGGCGTGGTCGAAGAAGTCGACACCGGCCGCGCGGCAGGCGTCGTAGAGCTCCCGGATCGCGGCATCCGACATCTCCTCGATCCGCATCATCCCGGCGACGATGTTCGGGACCGTGCGGTCGGTGGGTCCGAGGGGGACGAGGCGCATCATCGTGCTCCGTTTCTCCGCCGAGGCGGCGGGGTCGACTCCCCAGCATGGTCGACGGAGGCCCGCGCGTCGAGCAGGGTGCGCGCGAGCACAGTGGACCCGGCGACCGCGGCGGGCATCGTGATGACGGCGCCCAGAGGGATCAGGAAGCAGAGCTGGGTCGCGACACCGAAGCCCAGCACCCGCGCGCGCTGACCGCGACGCAGGTCGCGGCGGGCCGCGGCGTCCAGTCCTCGCGCGGCGAGGGCGCGGGAGGTGAGCTCGTCCGCGAGGAGCCAGCCGGTGAGGGAGGCGCCGACGATCGCGCCGAGGGCGGTGCCCACGACGGGGATCAGCCCGACGAGACCCGCGACGACCGCCGCGAGGAGCCCTCGGAGGATGAGTCCGATGCTGTCTCCGATCGACCGCCAGAACCCGTAGTCGGATTCCGGGGGAGCGTCGCCGAGGTGCCCCTCGACCGATCGCCAGATGCGTTCGTAGAACGGGTCGCCGACCAGCAGGGTGAGCGCGGTGAACGACACGACGGCGAGCACGATCGCGCCGCCGACGAGTGCCGCGCCCACACCGAACCGCACGAGCGAGGCGAAGAACTCCGACCACGTGTCGGCGAAATGCGTGAGCGCGGTCACGATGTCGCCCACGAAGACGATCAGGGTGACGATTCCCGCCAGGAGCACGATGCCGACGATCGCGGCCGGAATCAGCCCCAGTGCCATCGCACGGGGCAGTCGACCCCAGAACGCGAAGCCGCGACCGAGATCTCCGACCCCTCGGAAGAAGGAGGCGACCGGATGGCGCGCGGGCGGGGAAGTCGTCATGCCCCCATCCTGCCGTGCACAGGCCATGACGGGACCTGTGGCGCGAGCACCGTTTATCGACATAGAGTGATCGACAATCGATAGATGGGGTGCGCATGTTCGCTCTCGGCAAGGCGGGCGCCGGTTTCCTGTTCACGGTGATCGTCATCCTGCAGATCTGGGTCGTACCTGACCTCATCAACGGCGTGGTGCAGGTGATGCCGGAGGTCTCCGGGCTGCGGGACGCGGGGGCGGTGCTCCTCGCCATCCTGCTCCTCTGTGGGCAGCTCGCCCTGGTCTGCGTGTGGCGGCTGCTGACGCGCGCTGATCACGGGCGCATCTTCGAGGACGGAGCGATCCGCTGGGTCGACGCGATGATCGGGTGCGTCGCCGCGGCGATGCTCGTCGTGATCGTCGGGTGCGGGATTCTCGTCGGCGCGGGTGCCGGGAATCGGTTCGTCGTGTGGATGACGTTCCTCGCTCTCATCCTCGGTGTCGGCGTCGCGCTCCTCGTCGGGGCGCTGCGTGAGGTGCTGCGGAACGCGGTGAACCTGCAGGACCAGGTCGGCGCAGGCGGGTGATCGGTTCCTCATGCACGTCGCGCCCGGTCGCACCAGGGGTTGCTTCGCGCGCGGGGTTTCGGTTGGAGTGGTGCGATGACAAACGACACCACGGCTGCACCCGCCCAGGAGAAGCCCGGGCTGAAGCGCGCGGTCGGTACGTGGCTGCTCTTCGCCTTCATCGTCGGTGACACCCTCGGTGCAGGGATCTACACGCTCGTCGGCACGATGGCGACCGACGTGGGCGGCGTCATCTGGCTGCCCTTGCTCATCGCGCTCGTCGTCGCGCTGCTCACGGCCGGGACGTACGCGGAGCTGATCACCAAGTACCCCCACGCCGGCGGCGCGGCGCGTTACGTCGACAAGGCCTTCGGCATCCCGTTCCTGTCGTTCCTCGTCGGATTCCTCATGATGGCCTCGGGGATCACGACCGCCGCCGCCCTGGCCAACGCGTTCGCGGGCGACTACTTCGCGTCGCTCGTCGCCATCCCGCCGGTTCAGGTCGCCATCGCGTTCATCGCCGTGCTGACCCTCATCAACCTGCGGGGTGTGAGGGAGTCGCTCGCGACCAATATGGTCGCCTCGATGATCGAGGTGTCGGGTCTCGTGATCGTCATCGTGATCGCCGCCATCGTCTTCGGCAGCGGCGGCGGAGAGCCGTCCCGCGTCTTCGAGTTCGCCCCCGATGTCGCTCCTCTGCAGGGCGCATTCGCGGCATCCATCGTCGCGTTCTTCTCGTTCCTCGGTTTCGAAGCGGCTGCGAACATGGCCGAAGAGGTCAAGAACCCGTCGCGGTCGTATCCGCGGGCGCTGTTCGGGGCCATCATCACCGCCGCCGTCGTGTACCTGCTGATCGCGATCGGCGCCGTCATCGTCGTCGAGCCGTCGCAGCTGGCGACGTCGACCGGCCCGCTCCTCGAGGTGGTCACGGCCAGCGGCCTCGCGGTGCCGGGGTGGCTGTTCAGCCTCATCGCCCTCGTCGCGATCGCCAACGGCGCGCTGCTGTTCATGGTGATGGCGAGCCGCGTCGCCTATGGGCTGGCGGAATCGGGTCTCATGCCCCACGCCTTCGGCAAGGTCCTGCCCAAGCGGCGGACGCCGTGGGTCTCGATCCTCGTCGTCGCCGGCGCGACGATGCTCCTCACGGTGGTCGGCGACATCTCGACGCTCGCCGAGACGACGGTGCTCCTGCTTCTGCTCGTCTTCCTCACCGCGAACGTGAGTGTGCTCGTGTTGAAGAAGGACAAGGTCGAGCACGCGCACTTCTCGGTGCCGCGCGTCGTCCCGATCCTCGCCATCGTCGCGAGCATCGTGCTGCTCACGCAGCAGACCGGCCTGGTCTGGCTCGCGACCGCCGGCTATGTCATCGTCGGAGCGATCCTCTTCTTCGTGGCGCGATTCAGCCGTCGCCGGGGTGACCGCAAGATCGCCGAACGGACAGGCGCGATCCCGACGGTCCGGGGCCGCGAGTAGGCGTCACCGCGTCGAGGCGACGTGGGCGGTCGACGCTCGTGGGATGAGCGTCGGCATCGCCACTCGCATCGACGCGCCCGCATCCGCAGCGAGCAGCATCTCGACGGCGGTCGTCGCGATCTGATCGAACGGTGTCCGCACCGAGGTGAGTGGCACCGGGAGCTGGGCCACCAGCGGGATGTCGTTGTACCCCACGAGTGAGAGGTCCCGACCCGGGACCAGACCGCGGTTCTGCGCCACGGTGAGGATGCCGAGGGCGAGGTTGTCGTTGGCCGCGAAGACGGCCGTGGGTCGATCGGGGCCGTCGAGCAACCGGTGTCCGGCGTCGATGCCGTGGTCGAGCCCGTAACCGACGGCGAGGATGCGCTCCTCGGGGAGCTCGATACCGGCCTCGGCCGCGGCGCGCTCGGCACCGGCGCGGCGGTCGCGCCCGCTCGAGGTGAACCACGGGCCGGTGACGACACCGATGTCGTGGTGCCCCAGGTCGATGAGGTGTCGCATCGCCAGGTACCCGCCCGTCTCGTCGTCTCCCAACGACGAAGGGCTCACGCGATCGGTACGGAGTGCGAGCACGTGCGGGACGTTCCGCTCGCGCAGCGACGCCGGCAGTCCGTCGTCGATGCGGGCGGTCGCCAGCACGACGCCGTCCACCCCGCGGTCGAGGAGCGTCTCGGTCGCGCGGCGCTCCTCGTCGGGGTCATCGCCGCAGGTCGCGACGACCGCGAAGTGGCCTCGCTGGCGTGCGGCCCGCTCGACCGCCTCGAACATGAGCGCCATGACGGCATCCGTCAGCCGCGGCACGAGGACGCCGATCGTGCCGGTCGCTCCGCGGCGCAGATTCGATGCGAAGACGTTGCGCCGGTAGCCGAGGTCGTCGGCCACCGCACGAACGCGCTGCGCCGTCGCCGACTTCGACGGCGGCGTGCGTTCGTCGAGGATGCGGCTCACCGTCGAGATGCTCACGCCCGACGCCTCGGCCACGTCGCGCAAGGTCACGGGGCCGGCGGTGCCGCCCGGTTTCGAGGTGATCGCCATTGCTCCCCCTTGACACGATCTCTGTCCGTCAGCATACTTGCAATCGTTACTGCAAACGTTCCCGCCAACGTTTTCACTCGGCGGGTCTCAACGAAGAGAAGGAGCCAACCATGGTCCTCGACCTCCGTGGTCTCAACCCCGCACCCGTCACCCCCTTCACCGAGGACGGCGCCGTCGACTACGCCGCCATCCAGCGACTCGGCTCCTGGCTCGGTTCGATCGACGGCGTGAAGAGCCTCGTCGTCCTCGGCCACGCCGGTGAGGGAACGTTCCTCACCGAGGCCGAGCAGCTCGACGTCATCCGCGCCTTCCGCGACTCCGTCGACGACAAGCTGCCGATCATCGCCGGCATCACCAAGGAGGGCAACCTCACCGCCGCCCTCGAGGCCAAGGCCGCCGCGGATGCCGGGGCCCGGGGCGCACTCGTCTACCCGTCGCACGGCTGGCTCCGCTTCGGCTTCCAGCCAGGAGCCCCGCAGACCCGCTACCGCGCGATCTGGGAGGAATCGGGGCTCGAGGAGATCCTGTTCCAGTACCCCGACAACACGAAGGCCAGTTACGACCTCGACACGCAGCTGGAGATCGCGGGTCAGGAGGGCGTGAACCACACGAAGAACGGCGTCCGCAACATGCGCCGCTGGTACACCGAGATCCCGGCGCTGCGCGCGGCCTACCCCGAACTGCAGGTGCTCTCCTGCCACGACGAGTACCTGCTGCCGACGATGTTCGACGTCGACGGTCTGCTCGTCGGCTACGGCAACATCGCCCCCGAGCTCCTCGTCGACCTCATCGCCGCCGGCAAGGCCAAGGACTACGCCGCCGCGCACGCCATCCACGAACGCCTGCTGCCCGTCACCAAGGCGGTGTACCACCGCGGCTCGCACATGGAGGGCACGGTCGCTCTCAAGTGGGGGCTGGTGAACCGCGGCATCCTCGACCACGCGACGGTCCGCGAGCCGCTGCTCCCGCTCGAGCCCGGAGCGGATGCCGAGATCGCCGCCGCGTTCGCCTCCGCCGACCTCGGCAAGGTCGGCGTCTCCGTGTGACCCGGCTTCGGGGACCGGCCGCACGCCGGTCCCCGAAGGCATGGACGGCACCGCACCCGTCGATCTACCCTGCAGTGCGGCTCTTCAGTCAACGACGACTCGGCGGCAGGACCGCCCTCCCGAAGGAGCTCCCATGAGCATCGACCGCTCGCGCACCACTCGACCCCCCGCGACCCCCGGCACCGGACACGGTCGCATCTCGACCGAGACGGTGCGGACCATCGTCGAATCCAGCCACACCCGGCGTACGTTCTGGCGCCAGCTCGCCCTCATCGGCCCGGCCTTCGTCGCCGGCGCGTGGCAGTTCGGACCCGGCAACCTGACCACCGCCATGAACGCCGGTGCGGGCTACGGGTACACCCTCATCTGGGTGATCATCGTCTCGACGATCCTCATGATCTTCCTCACCGACATGAGCGTGCGTCTCGGCATCCGAACCCCTGTCTCCCTCATCGCGTCGGTCAAAGAGCGGCTCGGCGGCTGGGTCGGCGTCGTCGCCGGCTTCGGCGTCTTCCTCATCACGCTGTGCTTCTCCGTCGGCAACGCCGTCGGCTCCGGAGTCGGTCTGTCGATGCTCATCCCCGGCACGTCGCCCGTCATGTGGACGATCATCTGCACCGTGGCGGTCGCGTCGATCCTGTTCCTGAAGGGGATCTACCGCATCGTCGAGAAGATCCTCATCGCCATCGTCGCCCTGATGGCGGTCTGCTTCATCGTCTCGGCGTTCGCCGCGAACCCCGACTGGGCCGCGGCCGGCGCGGGCCTCATCCCCGTCGTCCCCGACAACGCCTGGCTGCTGATCATCGGCCTGGTCGGCACGAACTTCTCGATCAACGCGGCCTTCTACACCTCCTACGGCACGAAGGCACGGGCGCGCACGAAGGAGGACTACCGCGACATCACCATCGTCGACACGATCCCCGGCATCGTGGCCCCCGGCATCATGACGGCCCTCGTCATCGTGGTCGCTGCGGCGGTCCTGAACGCGACGGGCACCGACGCGCCCGGCGCCTTCGGCGGGCTTGCTCGCATCTTCGAGCCGATCGCGGGCCCGGTCGGGGCGTGGATCTTCGCACTCGGCTTCTTCGGTGCGGCGTTCTCGTCGATGATCCCGAACTGCGTCGCGGGCGGCACGATGCTCTCCGACGCACTCGGCAAGGGGGCTTCGGCCGAGACGAAGACCGCGCGGCTCGGCAGCGGCTTCATCCTGATCTTCGGCGTCGCGATCACCCTGATCTTCTCCGGCTCGTCGCCGGTCGAGCTGATCATCCTCGCGCAAGCCCTCACCGTGCTCTTCGCGCCGATCCTGGCGGTGCTGATCATCGTGATGTCGAACGACAAGCGCCTCATGGGGCCGCTGCGCAACACCTGGTGGCAGAACGTGATGGGGCTCATCGGCCTGGTGTCGGTCATCGCGCTCTCCGTGCGTCTCGTGGTCAGCCTGATCGGTTCCTGACCCACCAACAGTGAAGGCCGCGACCCGCGCGGGTCGCGGCCTTCACTGGCGTCACTCGGCTTCGACGACCTTCACCGCGTCGATGAAGCCCGTGTTGTCACCGTCCACGGTCGTCGCCACGAACGAGATCGTGTGCTCGCCCGCGTCGAGCGTCACGGCATCCGTCTGGTGGAACTCGTAGGAGCCGCCCGCCGGAGCGTAGTGACCGAGCAGTTCGTCGTCGATGAAGACATCGAACTCCTGCAGCCCGCCGAAGTCGGCGCGGTTGGCCGTGTAGAAGGTCAACGCGAAGGTGCCCTGCGGGAACACGACGGTCTGGTCGATGCGGCTCCCCAGCCCGGAGTCGGTCTTCAGATAGGCGGTGCGCTCACCCTCGGGCGCGTCCTCCGCGGGGTTGAAGACACTGTTGTTGTGCTGGATGCCGGCACGTGCGCTGAACGTCCATCCGTTCACCATCGGTCCGTTCGCCGTTCCGCCCGTGGCGGGACTCTCGAACCCCGCGTTGAAGATCGTGACGATCGGCTCTTCTGCCGGGATCTCGGGGTTGACGAAGCACCGGTTGTCGCCACCCGGGTTCGGGTTGGCTCCGAACGACGCGGCCGTGCACTCGACGCCATCAGTGAAGGTGCCGTACTCGAACAGTCCGTCGGAGCCGAATGCCACGCTCGCCTCGCCGGCGAAGGCGCAGGTCCCGCCGTCCTCGTACTGGCAGAACTCGTACCCGTCGGGGGCGTTCTGCACGTCGAGCACCTTGTAGAGCCGCGACGTGATGCCCGAGTCCTCCAGGCCCGGTGCGACGGCGATCGCCCTCAGATAGGTCGTCTGGAGCGGCTCGAGGAAGATCTGCCCGGTGTAGAGCGTCGAGTCAGCGGTGGGCTCACTGCCGTCGGTCGTGTAGCGGATCTCCGCGCCCGGTGTGCCGGACGTGATCGTGACCGCCTCGACCGACGGATACAGGCCGGGCTCGAGGCTGAACACCGGCGCGTCGACCACACCCGCCTTCGGAGCAGGCGTCACGGTGATCTGCGCGACGCCGTAGTCACCGCTGCGCGTCGTCGCGCGGACGGCGACGGTGCGCTCACTGGTCACGTCGGGCGAGGTGAAGACGCCGCGCTTGTCGACGGTGCCGTTGCCCTTGCCGACGACCGACCAGGTGACCTTGCCCTTGCCGTCGATGATGTCGGACGAGAGCGCGACCTTCGATCCGCCCGAGATCGTCGACTCCGTCGGCGTGACGGCGACCTGGGTGGCGGCCGGTTCGGTCGTGTAGATCACGAAGCCGTGCTGGTCGTTCACGTCGCGGTCGGTGAAGGCCGACTTCTGCGCGTGCAGCGTGCCGCTGGATGCGGGCAGGATCGCGTTCGCTTCGGGCTGCGCAAGGGAGTCGTCGAAGGCGATGCGCGTGAACTTATCGTTCACGCGGCCGCCCTCGAAGCGCACCGTGACGTCCTTGGCTTCGCCGCCCTTCGACTCGACCAGCACGGTGAGTTCACCGTCGGCGTCGCGGAACGCGGCCGCACGGATGTCGTCGTGCGACACCGTCGTGGCCAGCACGGTGCTGTGATCCGGGATGTAGCGCATGAGGAGCCCGGCTTCGTAGAAGGCCGCCGTCGGCTCGAGGCCGAGCACGAGGGAGTCCCACATGTTGAACGCGCCGTTGGTGTCGCCCGCGGGGTCGTGCGTCATCACGCCGTTGAGCTGCCACACGAGGTTCGAGTGGACGCCGTTGTTGGCGCTCCCGATGATGTAGTTCGCGTACCCGGTCTCCCAGACGCTCGTGCCGGGGTTCGTCCATCCCATCTCGGACAGATTCAGCGGGGCGTCGCCGATCGAGCTGCGACGCTGGTCGATCGCGTCGCCGAGGAAGTCGTACGACTCGCCGTAGAGGTGGAAGGAGTACTGGTCGAAGACGTCCGCGGCGTTGTCGGCCATGTACTGCGTCCAGTCGGGTGCGTTCACCTCTTCGGGGCCCCAGATCTGCACCTGGTCACGAAGTCCGTCCTCGACGAGCTGCTCGTGGACCTTCCGCGCCATCTCGGCGTAGTAGGCCTTCTGATCGGCCGGTCCCTCGAAGTCCCAGCTCCCGTTGGGCTCGTTGTAGAACGTCAGGTAGTCGATGTTGTCGTAGCCGCGGCTGTTGACGAGTTCATCGAGCAGGGCTGAGGCCGACCGTCCATAGGCATCGAGGTCGGCCGGGGCGCTCTCATAGGGCTTCTGCACGCCGGGGTAGAGGAACCAGTCATGGACGCGCTCGCCGACCTTCCACCCGAAGTTGAGCAGGACTTCCGTCCCGGCCTGCTCGAAGGCGTCGAGGTACCGGTACACGGCCTTCATCTCAGGGCTCTCGAAGTCGTACTGTCCCTTCTCGAGCTCCATCCAGTCGATCTGGAACCAGAGGCGTGCCACCTTCGGCTGCAGGGTGAGGATGCGCTCGACATCGACCTCCCAGTCGGCGTCGTCGTAGCCCAGGGAGGTGGTTCCCTCCATGAGACTCCACGGCATGACGTTGGCGCCGATGCCGAGGTAGTCCTCCTGGACGACGTCATCGAGGTCGACCGTCACCGTCCGCTGCGCGTCGGGGTCCGCGGCTGCCGCCGGGAGGGAGGGGAGGAGTGTGGCCGCGGACAGCGCTGCTGCTGCTGCGATCGCAGGCCCGATTCGTCGTTGCACGGGGGTGCCTTCCTATCTTCATCGATAGAACGCGGTGCGGCTGGTTCGGGAGTGTCGTCGGCGACACCAGGTAGTTGCACTACGCACTTTCCTTGTCCGAGTACGCTAACCGACGACTTTCCGGGGTTCAAGAGCCCTGGGAAAGGTAGTGTAGGTAGTACAACTACCCATGCGGGGACTCACAGGGCGGCGAGGGCGCGGCGTGACAGCTCTTCGATCCGTGTGAACTCGCCGGCCTCGAGGGCATCCGACGGCACCATCCATGAACCGCTGACGGCGAAGACCGCCGCGTGCGCGAGGTAGTCGCTCGCGTTGGCGGGGGAGACCCCGCCCGAGGGCATGAAGCACGCGTCGGGAAAGGGGCCGGCGAAGGCGCGGATCGCGTCGAGCCCGCCGATCTGCTTCGCGGGGAAGAGCTTGAGGTGCCGGAGCCCACGTCCGAGGGCCTGCTGGATCTCGGTGGCCGTCGCGACACCCGGCACGAGGGGAATCCCTCGCGCCAGGCAGCGCTCCAGCACGCGCGGATCGAAACCGGGCGAGACGGCGAATCGAGCCCCCGCGTCCGCGACGTCGTCGACCTGCTCGGGGCTCAGAACCGTGCCCGCCCCCACGACGATGTCCTGGCGGTCCCGCAGCGCGTCGATCGCATCGAGGCCCGCGGCCGTCCGCAGCGTGATCTCGGCGCATCGGATGCCGCCGGCGACGAGCGCGTCAGCCAGAGGGTGCGCCGATGCGGCGTCCTGCAGGACGACGACCGGGACGATGCGGGCGCCGCCGACCGGCGAGTCCATCAGGCGTCCTGGGAGGTGGGGGCGACCACGATCTCGCGATGGCTGATGTGCTGCGGCAGCCGGTAGGCGCCGAGGATCGCGTCGGCGATGTCCTCGGGGCGGAGTCCACCCCCGATGCTGTCCTTGTACTCGAGGTAGCCCTCGAGGACGGCGCCGTCGTCGGTGTTCGACAACAGCGCGGTGTTGACCATGCCGGGCGCGACCAGCAGCACGCGCACACCATGCGCGGCGTTCTCGCGCCGCATCCCCTCGGTCATGGCGTGGACGGCGTACTTCGTGCCGTTGTAGACCGTGTGGTCGGAGTACAGCTGCTTGCCTGCGATCGAGCCGATGTTGACGATCGTGCCGTGGCGGCGGTCCTGCATGCCGGGGAGCACGAGTCGGCTGTTGTTCACCAGCGCGACGCAGTTCACCTCGAACTGCTCGCGCACGAGCGCGGGGTCGGCTTCCGCGACCGGCGAGAGCGCCATCAGCCCGGCATTGTTCACCAGCAGATCGACGGGGCCGAATCGTTCCTCGGCGCGCGCGATCGCCTCGGCCACGGCCGTCGTATCCGTCACGTCCACGGCTGCGAGCTCGGCATCGGGCAGCCCCAGCGCCCGCATCGGCTCCAGGCGCCGGGCGATGAGCAGCAGAGGGTGGCCGGCGGCGGAGAAGGCGCGCGCCGTGGCGGCTCCGATACCGGAACTGGCGCCGGTGATGACGACGAGTGGGCGATCGGTCATGGGGAAACCTCCTGAGGGGCGAGCGCTGCGCTCACCGCATCGAATCGAGCCCGGGCCGCATCGTAGGACTCGGAATGCGTGGGGGTGATGGTCTCGAGGGCGCCGTGCGCGGCATCCGCTCGCGAGAAGTCCGCCCAGATGCCCGCGCCGACGAACGCGATCGTCGCTGCGCCGAGGGTCGCGGCCTGCTGGTCGACGGTGGAGCGCTGCAGCGCGGAGCCGAGGACGTCGGCGTAGATGCCGTTCCACAGGTCGGATCGCGCGCCGCCGCCCGAGACGAGGAGAGGCTCGGTCGAGCCGCTCAGCTCTCGGATGTGGCGCAGGCTGCGGTCGAGCGAGAAGGCGATGCCCTCGAGACATGCGCGGACGAGGTCGGCCGTACCGGTGCTCAGATGCAGGCCCGACAGGATGCCGCGCGCCGCGCTGCCTCCTTCGAGCGGAGTCCCGCCCGCGAGGGTCGGGACGAACGTGACGCCGCGGGCGCCGGCGGGGGATGCCGCAGCGGAGGCGATCACGTCAGCCGGATCCGCATCGGCCGCGATCAGTCGTCGCAGCCAGTCGAAGCTCGTGCCGCTGCTGAAGGTGGACAGCGCGCTGACGAACATCCCGGGAACAGCGTGGGCGAAGACGTATGGACGAGTGGCCTCGTCGAGGACCGGCCGCGAAGACGTGACCGTGATCCAGCTCGACGATCCGAGGGCGGCGTAGATGCGGCCCTCGGCCGTGCCGCGGGAGCCGAGCGCCATGGCGGCGTTGTCGACCGCCCCGGCGAAGACGGGGATGCCGGCGGGGAGGTTCAGGGCTGTCGCCGCATCGGCCGTCAGCGTCCCGACGCGATCGTGGGAGCGGACGATCGGGGCGAAGAGACCCCTGTCGAGACCCGCGGCGGCGAGGATGTCGTCGGCGTAGTCGGCCGCGCGCAGATCGTAGGCACCCGTACCGGACGCCATGGAGTGGTCGGTGGCGAGCTCACCGGTGAGTCGGAGATTCACCCAGTCCTTCGACCCGACCAGCCGCGCCGTGCGCGCCCATCGATCGGGATCCTCCGCCCGCAGCGTCGCTGCCTTGAAGATCGGGTACAGCGGTGCGCCGAAGCCGTTGCCCGTTCGGCGGTACCACTCGCCTTCCTCGAGATGGGCGAACACATGCTCGGTCAGGCCACGGGCGTCCGACCAGATCGGGGTCGTGTCGCTCAGGGGTTCGCCCCGGGGATCGAGGGCGATGACGCCGAGGCTCTGGCCCGACAGGGCGAGCCCCGCGATACGCGTCGCCGCACCAGGGACCCGGCCGAGGAGCGCGCGCGTCGAGGAGACGACGGCATCCCACCAGTCGGCGGGGCGCTGCTCATTGCGATCCGGCGATGGGTGCAGCGTCGGGTAGGGCATGACGACCTCGGCCACCTGTTGGGCGTCGGCATCCCACAGCGACGCCTTGCACCCCCCGGTGCCGAGGTCGTAGGCGAGGACGAGCTCGGTCATGGATCAGCGCGCCGAACGCGCCAGCCGGCCGAGGCGGTCGAACGAGGGGCCGGAGGTCGGGATGTCGATGTGGAACACCTCGGCGATGACCTGGGTCCACCCGTGCAGGAAGTAGATCCAGCCGTCCTCGATGTGCAACGCACGGGCCTCCTCCTGCGCCCGTGCCTGGTCGAGGAAGACGAGGTCGCCGCGGTAGTTGAGGTCCCATGCCACGCCGTGGCCCGGGAAGCGTGCCGCGTCCGTGAGGGGGGATCCGGGTGCGTCCTTGCCGAGCCCGGTCGCGTTGACGACGAGCGAGCCGGCCGCGAGGTCAGCCAGCACACGGTCGTTGTCGGCGGGCGTCGGTGTGAGGACGTACTCGAATGACGTATCGGTGTCGAGCTGCCGGTGGATCCCGCGGATGTGGTCGAGACGTTTCTCGGACCGATTCGTCACGACGATGCGCCGCGGTCGATCCGCGCCGCTCTCTCGTCGCGACAGGTACCAGCTGATGGCGATCGTCGATCCGCCGGCCCCCATGCACAGCGCATCCGCGCCACCGGCCCAGTGGCCGGCCGGAACGAACGCGTCCAGCGCCAGACCGCTCGAGATCGGATCCTTCGCGTGGCACACGAGGAGTCCGTCGCGCTTGGAGATGCAGCTCGTCTCGCCCATGAGGCGGGCGAACGGATCGATCTCGTCGAAGAGGTCGGCGCACGCCGTGTAGAGATCGATCTTGTGCGTCGTCACGAGGGCACCGAGGCTGAGCGGGTCGGCGGCGATGAACTCCACGACGCGTCGGTAATCCGCCGCCGGGGCATGCAGCGGCAGGTCGATGCCCTGCAGGACCGCGTCCGTGAGACCGAACTCCTCCGCCCAGCGCGGGAAGACCTGCTGGATCGAGGACCGGCCGGTCGTGACGCCGATGAAGTAGAGGGTCGGCGTCACCGCGGGGCGGAGGTCGGCCGAGGTCATGGTCTGGACGATCGTCATGCGTAGCTCCGGGATGCCGCGACGGCCGCGACGGCGGCGGTGGCGTTCATGCCGAACCGGGTGACGCCCAGCTCGGCCATGGTCGTGATGGTCTCGATGTCGCGGATGCCGCCCGCGGCCTTGAGCGCGGCGCGCCCGGCGGCCTGCTCCGCGATGACGCGGATGTGCTCGACCGTGGTAGGGATGCCGGACCAGCCCGTGCCCGTCTTGATCCAGGGCACGCCCGCTGCGATCGCGGCATCCACTCCGCGGCGGATCGTCGACTCGTCGAGGTGCCCGACCTCGAGGATCGCGCGGAGCGGCACTTCGCCGGCCACGATGTCGACCACCCGGCTGAGCTCATCGGTCACCGTGGCGGTGTCGCCGGAGCGCAGACGCCCGATCGAGACGACGACGTCCAGTTCTTGGGCCCCCAGGCCGAGCAGCTCGCGCGCCTCGGCCGCCTTCGTCGCCGGGGTCGCGCCCCCGCTGGGAAAGGAGACCGGCGAACCGGCGAGGACACTGCTCCCGGACAGGAGTTCCCGCAGCACGGGGAGCCAGGTGGGCAGGACGTGCGCGCTGACGAAACCGCCGTCGACGGCGCGGCGCGCGAGCTCCTCGACGTCGCGCCGCGTGTGCTGCGCCTGCACGCAGCTGATGTCGATGTGTGCGGCGAGGTCGGCGAGGACCGCGGATGCGTCAGACACGGTATCCCCCATGATCCGGGTTGAGGCGGGTCGTCCAGCCGTCGCCGTCGGCGACGATCAGCTGCTTCATTCCCCCTGCGCGTTCGATGATGCCGTAGTCCTGACCGGCTTCGGTCGCGTAGGCGAAGACGGTGACGAGCAGGTCGTCGCCGACGTTCACGCTGCGGTGGACCCAGCCGCCGGGCACATGCACGGCGACGCCGGGGGAGATGGGGATGGCTCGGGCCTCGCCGTCGACGCTCTCCAGGAGCATCACGCCGCTGCCGGAGACGCCGTAGTAGAGCTCCGCGAACTCGGCCTGCGCGTGCAGGTGGCCGCGGGTCATCGCGAACTCCTCGCCGATCCGTCCGGGACGGAGCACGCTGAGTCCGATCGTGAGGGCGCCTCGCCCGCTTTCGGGGGTGCTGCTGTCGACCCAGTACACCGGGCTGCCGTCATCGTCTCGGATCGCCGAGGCGAAGGCGTCCGAGTCCCGGTAGAGCCCGTCGAGATCGGGCAGGCGCTTCTCATACCGTTCGGCGGTGCCCGTGAGGCTGCCGGCGAGCGGATCGACGGTGAGGGCGGCCGGTTCGGCCGGTCGTGCAGCGGCGCACATGTCACGTCCATTCGTTTCCGATCCGGGTCTCGGATCGGTAGTAATACTACGCAGAGGCGGCCGAAAGCCGCAATCGACACCCCCAAGATGCGTCTGAGCGCGTCTTTGCGGTAGTTGTGCTACGTGAGACGGCTTGCTCCGGGACCGCGGCGGCGGATGCGCGTCAGATCCGCCAGGTGAGCCAGGTCGCCGGGTTGGTCCCGAGCACCGCAGCGATGAGCTCGGGCCCGCCCGCTGCGCGGACCCGAGGGACGAATCTGTCGCCCAGGTAGGCGAGCCCCGGCATTCCGCCGTAGGCGACGTACCGGCTGCGTCGCGCGACATCGCCGCCGAGCAGGATCCGCGTCGCGCCGCCGCGACGGGCGGTCTCGACGAGGCAGTCCACGAGTGCCGAGTCCGGCCACTCACGGGAGCGCGCCGGACCGTCGTACCCCAGGTAGGAGCCTCGCGCCGCGAGTTCGGCGTGCAGGCCCGGATCGGGATTGCGGTCGATGTGCGCGAGCGCGACCCGGTCGGCGCCCACTCCCGCCTCGTCGAGCGCGTCGAGCGCTTCATGCGCAGCGGAGCCGTGCTCCAGGTGCACCATCACGGGTGCCCCGGTCGCGCGGTGCGCCGACCCCACCGCCTCGATCGCCCGCCGCGCGGCCGCGTCGATGCGCCAGTACCCCAGGCCGACCTTGAGCACCCCCGCGCGGGGCCGACCAGCGGCCTCGGGCGTCGCGGCATCCAGTCCCTCCTCCGCACCGTCGCGCAGGTCCCGCAGGAAGGCGCGCGCGAGGACATCGACGTCCGCCGTGAGGAGGGGATCGTCCGACGCATAGTGCTCGCGGCGGTGCACCCCGGTGGTCATGACGACGGACACGCCCGACTCCTCCGCGATGCGGCGGATGGCATCGGGCCGCCGGCCGAGGCCGAGGGGTGTCGCGTCGACCATCGCCGTGAACCCGGACCTCCGCAGGAGGACCGCTTCGCGGAGGGAGGCCGCCTCGTCGTCCAGATCGTCGCCGGGAAGGAGGGGGGAGCGCTGGAAGAGATGCTCGTGGTAGTCGACCGGGCCCAGAGCGGCGGGTTCCACATCACCCGTCACGGTCCGGACGATGCCGGCAGGCGCAGCGGTTTCGATCACGCCGACACCGGATGCCGGGGGGCGCGCCCCTCGAGGACCGCGCGCAGGTCCGCCGTCGCCATACCGCCCATGCCGTCCACGCCCTCGCGCGTCTGCGCGCCGAGGTGCGGGGTGATGATGACGCGGTCGGCGAGGTCGTCAGCGAGCAGCGGCGACGCGAGGTCTCCGTGATTCTCCGTCGCGAGTGTGTCCGCGGCGTAGGCGACGACGCGGCCCGAGCGGATCGCGTCGGCGAGGGCGGGCTCGTCGACGAGGTCGGCGCGGGCCGTGTTGACGAGGATGACGGGTCGGTCGGAGGCGGCGAGCCAGTCGCGGTCGACGACCGTCCGGCCACCGGGCGCGTGGAGCGTGACGACGTCGCACGTCACCGCGAGCTCGGCTGCGTCGCAGCGCACGACGCGATCGAAGACGGGGTCGTCCTCGGGCACCCACGGATCCGCGCCGCGGACCGCACAGCCGAAGCCGTCGAGACGTTCGATCACGAGGCGTCCGATCCGCCCGAGCCCGAGCACCCCGACCGTCAGAGCCGACAGCTCGCGCGTCGACCAGCCCGACCAGTCGCCGCGGCGCACCCGTCGATCGGCGGCGGGGATCCCCCGCAGCGCGCTGAGCAGCAGGGCGAGGGCGTGCTCGGCGACGGCGGCCGAGTTGGCCCCCGGGGTGTTCGTGACGATCACACCGCGAGCACCCGCTGCCGCGACGTCGACGTTGTCCACCCCCACGCCGTAGCGCGACACCACGCGGAGCCTCGGGGCGAGATCCAGATGCCGGCCCGTCACCGGTCCGGTGCCGGCGATCCACCCGTCGACGGCCGGCAGGATGCGGGAGAGCTCCTCCAGGTCGTGCGAGGGGTCGGCGCGGACGATCTCGTAGCCCGCCGCGGTCAGTTCGCCCACCACGTCCCGGCCGCCGCCGCCGAAGGACCGGGAGGTGACGAGCACCCGACCGGTCACGACGGCGACTCCTCCGTGGTCGGGGATCCGCCCGAACGCATGGTGGCCAGCTCGCTCTTCATGCGGCGGATGGCCTCGGTGTGCTCCGGGCTCCGCCGCAGGGCGACGCCGGTGGCGAGGATGTCGATCACCACGAGGCCGGCGAGGCGGCTCGTGGACGGCGTGTAGACGTCGGTGTCCTCGAACGTGCGCGCGATGAGGGGAACCGTGGCGATGTCGGACAGGGGGCTCTGTCTGCCCGTGATCGAGATCACCGCAGCGCCGGCCTTGCGGGCCGCTTCGGCGACGATGAGCGTCTGCTCGGTGTGACCGGTGTTCGAGATCGCGACCGTGACCGACCGCGGGCCGCTCATCGTCGCCGCGATGAACTGCTGGTGGAAGTCCTCGGGCGACTGGCAGGGGACCCCGAAGAGCGGGAACTTCTGCTGTGCGTCCTGCGCGATGATCCCGCTCGCGCCGAATCCCACGAAGAGGATGTCGGATGCGTCGAGGAGGAGGGAGATGGCCTGCTCGACGGATGCGGCGGCGAGGGTGCGCCGGGCGCGGTCGAGGCTCGAGATGGTGTGGTCGAAGATCTTCTCGGCGAGGTCGGCGCTGGAGTCGTCCGTCGTGATGGACGAATGCGTGACCGGCAGCCCGAGGGCGAGGGTCTGGGCGAGTTGGATGCGGAAGTCCTGGAAGCCCTCGCAGCCGACGGACGCGCAGAAGCGCATGACGGTCGGCTCGCTGACCTCTGCCGCTTCGGCGAGGCCCGCCATCGTGAACTGCACTGCGCCGACGGGGTTGTCGAGGACGATCGCGGCGACCCGCTGTTCCGATCGACGAAGGCTCGGAAGTTGTCGGGTGATGCGTTCGAGGAGGGTGTCGGTGGAATCCTCCGACGGAGCGGCGGTGCTCTGTCCGGTGTCCGTGGTCACGGGTTTCCCCTTCCATGTAGTATCGCTACAAACCATAGCGCACCACCCGGGAAAGGCCCCTGATGTACCGCGAACGGCTCGAACTGGACGGCAAGGTCGCCGTCGTCACCGGCGGATCCCGAGGCATCGGGCTCGCCTGCGTTACGGCGTTGCGGGAGTTCGGCGCCACCGTCGTCATCGCGGACCTGCTCGACGAGCTCGGCACGGAAGCCGCGGCATCCTTCCCCGATCGCGTCGAGTACACGCACCTCGACGTGACCGACGCCGATGACGTCACCGCCGTCTTCGCGGACGTCGCGGCACGGCACGGACGCCTCGACATCCTCGTCACCTCCGCAGGGATCGCGAACCACCAGGCATCCGCCGACATCACCCGCGAGGCGTGGGACCGCGTCCTCGCCGTCAACGCGACGGGCACATTCTGGTGCGCGCGCGAGGCGGCGCGACACATGACGTCCGGCGGTTCCGTCGTGGCGATCGGATCGATGTCGGGCGAGCTCGCGAACGCACCGCAGCGGCAGGCGGCCTACAACGCCTCCAAGGGTGCGGTGCACCTCGCCGTGAGATCCCTCGCTGTCGAGTACGTCGAGGCCGGCATCCGCGTGAACGCGGTCGCGCCCGGTTACGTCGGCACCGACCTCACCCGCGAGGGAGTGCCCGACGACTGGTGGGACGACTGGCTCCGGCGAACCCCGATGCAGCGGGTGGGGACCCCCGAGGAGATCGCGTCGCTCGTCGCCTTCCTCGCCTCCGACGCAGCGTCCTACATGACCGGATCCGTGGTGCTCATCGACGGCGGCTACTCCACCTGGTGACGGAAGCGGTGCGTGCCGGCCCCGACGCCGACCCGCCCCGTCCCCAGCTCGACCTCGGCCGTGACGCCCACCGGGACCTCGCACGTCAATTCGACGACACCGTCCTCATCGCGTCGCCAGCGTGCGGACAACATCCCGTACGGGGTGCGGACGGCGGCGTCGGCGCTCTGCAGGGACGTGTCGAGCAGACCCGGTGACACGAGCGCTCGCCGCCATCCCGGGCTCAGAGGTCGAAGGCCGGCGACGTCGCCGTAGAGCCAGTCGTCCAGCGTGCCGAGGAAATAGTGACCGCGCGAGCGCGACTCCGGCTTCCAGTGCTCCCACAGCGAGGTCGCGCCCTGCGTCACCCAGTACCCCCACCCGGGGTAGGTCGTCTGCAGCGCGACCGCGAGGGCGACCTCGCCGTGACCGTGACGGGTGAGTACCGGCAGCAGGTGCGGGGTGGCGAGGGCTCCGGTCCACAGGTGATGGTCCCGCTCGACGACGTCCTCCGCGAGCCGCGCGGCGGCGCGGGCGCGGGCGGCCGGCGGCAGGAGGTCGTACGCCAACGCGAGCACCGCATGAGCCTGGCGGTAGCCGTCGTCGCCCTGCCCGCGGACCTCGGCCGCCCCGTCGTCCCAGAAGGCGTCGACGAAGGCCGCGCGACTGACGGATGCCGCGGCTCGCCACTCCTCCGCATCCTCACCCAGCGTCCCGGCGATGCGCGCCGCGGTGTCGCACATCGCGACCAGGAAGGCGGTGGCCGCGATGCGGGAGTCCTCGGGCGGGTTGCCGCCCCCGGCATCGGTGTCGGGTGCGACCCAGTCGCCGAGCGTCGTCGTCGCGATGCCGCCCGGGCAGCGGTCGAGTTCGAAGCGGAGGTAGTCCCGGGCGTCGGGCCAGATCGACCGCAGGACCTCGGTGTCGCCCGTCTGCATGTGGATCTCCCAGGGGACGAGCAGCAGCGCGGCGTGCCACGTCGGAGCCGGGGACCAGTCCATGGACCAGCCGCCGTGCGGTGCGATGACCTGCGGCGCACCGCGGCCGTGACGGGACTGCGCGATGTCGTCCGACCACTTCGCGAGCAGCGCGTGGGTGTCGAGATTCTGCAGCATCATCCGGGCGCCCACCATCCCGTCCCCGGTCCATCCGTTCTTCTCGTACTTCGGGGTGTCGGTCGGGATGCCGTGGAGATTGTTGAGGATCGTGCGGACCGTCAGCTCGTGGACCGTGTCCAGCAGCGGCTCCGAGCTCGAGAACCGTCCCGTGCGCGGCGCCTCCGTATGGACGACGGCCGCGCGCAGCCGCGGGAGGCGTGCGGCGCGCACCTCCACGTACCGGAAGCCGTGCCAGGTGAATCGCGGATGCCAGTGCACCGGCCCATCCGCGAGCGTCACCCTGTCCGTCTGGAACCGCCCGTCGAAATAGCCTTTCTCGTCGACGCAGTTCGGCGCGCCGTCCGCCTGCAGCGTCTCGCCGAATCGGAGCTCGATCGTCTCGCCGCCCCCACCGTCGGCTTCGACCTCCACCCACCCGGCGATGACGCGCTCGAAGGCGACGACCCATCGACCCGGCGACAGCTGCGTGACCTCGGTCGGGTCCAGCCGCTCGGCGACCACGATGGGTGGTTGGCGCTGCGGTTCGGGAACGCCGCGGGGCCCCGCGGCGATGCGGACGCGCGACCAGCCCGTGTCGTCGAACGCGGCGTCCGCGCTCCCGGCGACGACGAGTCTCGCGTCGAAGTCCTCGCCCGCATAGAGGTCATCGCTGCGGGTCGGGCCGTCCGTCACCCGCCAGCTCTCGTCGCTGCCGATCACCTGCATCCCGCGCTCCGTGCGCACCGCGACGAGCAGCCGGACGCAGGGGTCGTCGTGCCACGGTGCCCGCTCCCAGTTCCAGGTGTTGCGTCCGCGCATCCCGTAGAAGCCGCGGCCGAGTTCGGCGGTCAGGACGTGGCGACCGGGCGTGAGCCGCGACGTGACATCCGTGACCGTGTACTGGCTCACGATGTCGTAGTCCGTGAAGCCGGGACCGAGGACGGATCCGTCGAGCGGGTCCCCGTCGAGCTCGACCACGGCGAGACCGCCGGCTGCGACGACGGCATACGCCTCGAGCACGGGCGCGTCGACGTCGAAGACGCCGCGGACGATCGGCGCCGCGGCGGACGGATGCGGGGCGCCGACCCACTGCGTGCCGTGCCACCGCCCGTCGACGACACCCGTGACGAAGGTGCCCGATCCGGTGGTCTCGCCGTCGGAGGTGCGCACGTCCACGCGCCAGGAGTAGCGCCGGAGCGACTCGAGAGGTGAGCCGCCGTAGGCGATGTCGACGCAGGTGTCGTCGTCCGCCGAGGTGGCCCAGACGACAGCGCCCGACCCGTCGGCGACGGAGATCCGCCAGCCCTGCTGCGTCGCCCCCGGGCCGGCGCCGGTGACCTGCCAGCCGAACCGCGGGCGTGCCCCGACGCCGACGGGATCATGGCGATGGTCGACCGTCAGAGCGGTGAGTCCGATCACGCGAGCGCTCGCAGAGCGCGCAACTCGGGTGCGTCGCCGTACGCGTCGTCGAGGGCGGCATCGAGGTCGGGATGGGCGGCGAGGAACGTCGCGATCGGCTGCGGGCGGTCCTGCGGTCGGGTGCCCTTCTGGTTGATCTCACCGAGCAGGCTCCACCGGCGATCCCCGCTCCCGCCCGGCTCGGTCTCGGTCCCTGTGTAGGCGGTGTAGTCGAAGACCCGCACCCCTTCCTCATCCTCGAGGACCCCCAGCCGGTAGTCGGCCGTCATGAACCAGGTCACCGTCTCGCCTGCCCGGGAAGCCTGCACGCCGCTCCCGGACTGCTGCAGCAGATAGGCGAGGCCCTCGTTGTCGCGATGCCGCGACCGCCACTCCTCACCGAACTCGCCGATCGTGGGGATGCGCATGTCCGGCCAGCGATCCCGGAGTCCGCTGATCCACCCCGTCCATGCGTCGAGCATGTGCGGGTCCACTGCGAGTCCTCGTGCGACCTCGCTGATCTCGTAGTTCACGGTGAGCCATCCGAGGCCGTTGCGCTCGACGTTCCGCGCATCGAAGTGCGCTTCGCTGGTCGCTTCCAGCTCCCGCAGTGCCTCGGCGCGGGGCAGCCGGTGCAGCGTCTCGATCGGGCCGAGACCGAGGCGGGAGTTGTGATCGGGCGACATCCCGGCCGCGCGCGCAGCGACCAGGTCGACCGTCCACCCGTCCAGCTGCACGGCGTCGATGCGCTCGTCTCCCCGTCCGGGAACCAGGAAGTGGGACCGGGACGGATAGTAGGGGTACGCGATCGACCCGTCGCCGTCTTGCAGGTCGATGTCGAACTGGCTCCAGATGTTCCCCTGGACGGTCCGCATCCCGCGTTCCCGGGCAGCAGCGATGTTGGCGGCGGCGAGGAAGCCGGCCACGAGCGAGCGGGGATCGCGTCCGAAGTGGTCCGAGATGAGATCGGCGGCATCGAGGATATCCCGGCTGACCTCGTCACGGGATCCGTAGAGATTGGCGAAGAAGCCGCCGGGAACGAACGCGACGTCGTCGCCGTGGTCCCGCGTGATGCGGGCGAGCGTCGTGCGGATGTCCCGGTAGCGCGGCGAGTCATCGGTCAGCGCGCCCCACGACAGCGCCCACGTGATCCTCGCGTCGGGGACGGCCGACCGGACGGCGTCCGAGAAGCGCTCGACGAGTGCCGCGGAGTGGAGCTCCGTCTCGTCTTCCCAGAGGGAGCGGGTGCGGGTCGCTTCGATCTGGTGACGGCGGATGACGGTGTTGAGCGTCAGGCGACGCCCGATCGGCTGGGAGGATTCCATGACCAGACAC
The DNA here is from genome assembly GCF_040702445.1 of Microbacterium sp. NPDC080005. Taxonomy (NCBI): domain Bacteria; kingdom Bacillati; phylum Actinomycetota; class Actinomycetes; order Micrococcales; family Microbacteriaceae; genus Microbacterium; species Microbacterium sp. NPDC080005. Next base: position 828,248 of record NZ_JBFBLD010000002.1, read on the forward strand.
CCTAACGAGATTCGACGGTGCAGAAGTAGTACCACTAGCCAAAATGGGCACAAACGGATCACGTTCTGATAAAAATCCCGCAAAACGTGGATCAATGTGTAGTATCGCTACCAACACCTCAGCGTCACACGGATACCCGACCGTGACCATCAATGAAGACAGGGAGTGGCCATGAAGAAGTGGCTCAAGGGGGCGACACTCGCCGGAGTCGCCATGGCGACAGTCGGAACTCTGGCGGGATGCGCGGGCTCGGCGGGCGGTACGTCCGACGGCCCCGTCGAGATCAGTTTCATGATGTGGGGCGACGGTGGTGACACCCAGACCGCCTATGAAGACGTCATCGATGCCTTCGAGGAGGCGAACGACGGCATCACGGTCAACGCCGAGTTCTTCAACACCAACGACTACGACAACCTGCTGAAGACGCGCCTGTCCGGTGGGGCGGGCCCGGACGTCTACGGCTTCGACCTCGGCAACATCGAGAGCTTCGTCGCGGACGGATTCGCTGCCGACCTCTCCGAGGGAGGCGAGAGCTATCTCTCGAAGCTGACCCCGGAGGCGCGCGAGGACTCCGAACGCGAGGGCGGCACGTACAACCTGCCCATCTCGCTCTCGGGCAACGGCATCATCTACAACAAGGCGCTCTTCGACAAGGCAGGCGTCACCGACGAGCCGACCACGTATTCCGAGCTGAAGGATGCCGCCAAGAAGCTGTCCGACGCCGGCATCGTCCCGTTCGCCATGAGTGCTCAGGACAACTGGTGGCCTCAGTTCATCGTCTACTACCCGCTCGCGGAGCACGGTGCGAACGAAGAGCTCGGGGCCGAGATGGCCGCCGGCGAGACCACCTTCTCGGACAGCGACGCGTGGCGGGACTCTCTCGACATCGTTCGTGAACTGACGCCGTACTACATGCCGAACCCCGTCGGGACGAGCCAGACCGCCGCGCAGTCGGCGTTCCTCGCCGGCGATGCGGCCATGTTCCCGGCCACCTGGATCCTCTCCGACGCGCGGGCAGCCGACCTCGATGTGGACTACATGAACTTCCCGACCACCGACACGGAGTCCGACGCGCTGTGGGGCACGTACCAGGTGCGGTTCGGCCTGAACCCCAACAACGGTGACGCGAAGCTCGCCGCGGGTCAGAAGTTCCTCGACTTCTTCATGCAGGACGACGTCTATTCAGAGTTCCTCGCCAAGGTGAAGCTCTTCCCGACGACCGAGGGTGTGCAGATCGGCGAGGATGTGGACCCGCTGTTCCCCGACATGCAGGCCTCCTGGGAGGGGAAGCAGTTCGTCGCCGCCTTCTCGCCGACCGATCCGAGCATCCAGGACGCCCTGCTGGTGGGGCTCCAGGACATCATCAGCGGGTCGAAGTCGACCGATGACGTGCTCGCCGACCTCGACACCGCCCTCGAGCAGTACGTGGCCAACAACAACTGACCCCGGGAATGCCCGGCCGCTCCCCGAGCGGCCGGGCATTCGCCTGTCCAATGGGCACGTTTCGGTAGTTCAGCTACCGGATACGTGCCCATTTCGGCGTCGAGCGAGGATGCGGCGCACGAAAACGCGAGATCTGTGTAGTATGGCTACACCACGACCCGAGGAAGCACGTGATGACCATCCACACGATCGAGGCCGATCGGCTCCGCGTCCGCTTTGATCCGCGTACCGGCGGCCTCGTCGCTATAGATGATGGCAGGCTCGGTGCCTGGCTGGAAGGGACGCTCGCGGGTTCCCTGTTCGTCGTGGAGATCCCCCGCGGCGGCGACCGCACGGTGGTCGTGCAGACCACGGATCAGACGCTGTCGTCCGCCCATCAGGAGGAGCCCGCCGCGATCGAGTTGCGCTGGGATGAGCCGGTGTCCTCCACCGGTGAGCGCCTGGACGGCCGGATCGTCGTGCGCGCTGCAGTGACGTCCGGTCGGCTGTCGTTGTCGATGGAGCTCTCGCTCGCCGAGGGCGGTGTCGAGGCGGTCCGATTCCCGTCCATCCGCGGGCTCCGGGGCCCCGGCGAGCTCGAGTTGCGCGGTGTCGACTACTCGACCGGCACGCGGGTGTCGTTGCTGCCGACCTTCGACAGCAACGCCCCGTACTGGGGCACGATCTTCCCCGACTACGCCAGCGGCAACCTCCGTCCGGAACTGGTCGGAAACCCGACATCCCCCTTCATCGCGGTGACCGCAGAGCAGGGTGGGCTCACGATCATGCCGGCCGAGCCCTCGCTGGATTTCATCGGCTGGCGAGCATCGCTCGAGCCGGGGTACGACGACAGCCTGGCCCGCACAGCACCGGGCGACGGGGCGGTGACGATCGACGCGATCCACTTCCCGGTCGAGGGACGGGACACCGTCGTGCTCCCCACCATGGTGATCGCACCCTACGAGGGGTCGTGGACGGCCTCGTTGGACGTCCCCCGCGAGAACCAGCGCCCGACGCGACGCAGCGCGGCCGCCTGGCTGCAGGAGCCGCGCTCTTGGCTGCAGGTGCAGCTCATGTCGACCGAGGGCGAACCGCGTTACGACTTCGACGACCTGGTCGACATCATCGAGGAGTGCGCCCGGGCGGGCATCCGCGCCGTGCAGATCGTCGGCTGGAACGAGGGGGGTCAAGACGGCAGGGTTCCCTGGCACGTGCCCGCGGAGAAGCTCGGCGGCCTCGACGGGCTGCTGCGCGCGCTGCAGCGGGCGAAGGAGCTCGACGTCGCCACGGTGCTGTATGTCAAGTACGTCTGGGTCGAGAAGCCCGGGCCGCACTGGGACGACCTCGCCGCCTGGGTGTCGCGGGATCCGAACGGCCAGCCGTACGCACAGCCCGGACCGGTGTACCACACCGCCCGGAAGCGGTACGGCATCAGCACCCCTTGGTACGTTCCGCTCTGCTTCGGCGTCGCGGAACTGCGGCGTCGGATCGCCGACGAGGTCGCGCTGATGGCGGAGTGGGGCGCCGACGGTGTCCTCGCCGACGAGTCGCTGTACCACGGACGTGCGCTGCTGTGCTTCGCGGACGACCACGGCCACGAGCCGGGCGTCAGTGCGTTCACCTGGGATGCGGAGTGGATCGCCGACATCCGCTCCCGACTCGGCGACCGGGCGGACACCTTCGTCATCGCTGCCGAAGGTGCCTACGACGCGCAGTTCGAGGACTACGACGTGTCGTACTTCCGCAGCGCCTCGGCGCAGCATCGCCCGGTCGGCAGGATGCTGCGGCCAGACGCTCGGATCGTGACGGCGCTGACCGGATTCGACGACCGCAGCATGGTCGCCCAGAGCGTGCTCTACGGCTACGGGATGAGTCTCGAGCCCTACAACTTCAAGGGCCGTCCGGCCGACATGCCGCTGACGGTCGCACGGGCCGTGGCTGCCGACGGCCTGCGGGCGCGGCTCGCCGATTGGCTGTGGAACGGGCACCTCGTCGTCGACGGTCGCGCGCAGCTGCGCGTGGTCGAAGGGGCCGCGGACCTCGTCAGCCACACCGAGTGGCGGGATGCCGACGACTCCGCGCGCGTCGTCGTCGTCGGCAACGTGGGTGCCCACCCGGTCGACGTCATCCTGTCCGGACTGCACCGGGACTGCGCCGCGCTGGATCTGCGCGGAACGCCCACCCGACTCCACGAGGGACGCGTGACCGTCCCCGCTCACGACGCGGTCGTCGTGGCGCCGTCGCCTCTGATTGGAACACCATGAGCAGCACACGCGTCGAGGACCCCCGCGTCCTCGCCCTCGACGAGCCCGAGACGACCAGGGCGCTTCGCGCCCGCCGCCCGCTGTCGCAGCGGCTGTGGACCGGGCGGAGCTCGACCGGCAAGTTCTGGATCGCGGTGTCCCCGGCGCTGATCCTGTACCTCGTCTTCACCGTCTACCCGATGGGTCAGGTCGTCGTCGCGAGCTTCACGGACGCACGCGGGTTCAACCGTGCCTGGGAGGTCGTCGGGCTCGACAACTTCGTCCGCATTTTCTCGGGTGATCCGGTTCTGATGGAGGCGGTCGGCAACACCGCCATCTACGCGTTCTTCAAGATCGTCGTGCAGACGATCCTCGCGTTCCTCATCGCAGTGCTGCTTCACCGACAGCTCATGCTCGGCAACATCTACCGCGCCATCTTCTTCGCTCCGATGGTGATCTCGCCGGTCGCGATCGTGTTCACGTGGAGCTTCATGTACGACCCCACGTCCGGGACGTTCAACACGCTGTTGCGCAGCGTCGGGCTCGGCGGGCTCGCGCAGGACTGGCTCGGCAACTACGACCTCGCCCTCTACAGCGTCATCCTCGTCGACCTCTGGAGCGGGCTCGGCTTCAACATCGTGATCTTCCTGGCCGGATTGTCGACCATCCCGAGCGAGATCCTCGAGGCCGCCCGCGTCGACGGGGCTCGCGGATGGAAGTCCCTCCGGTACATCACGCTCCCGTTGATGATCCCCTCGATCGGCCTCGTCCTGGTGCTCTCCATCAACGGTGCGCTCCGTGCCTTCGACACCGTCTATCTCATGACCCGAGGCGGTCCCGGCAACTCGACCCAGCTCTACATGACGCAGGTCTTCCAAGAGGGCATGGTCAACAACAACTTCGGGTACGCCTCAGCGATGGCGGTGCTGGTGATCATCGTCCTGATCGCCATCGCCGCCGCGCAGAACAGACTCAACAACCGCGTCGCCGCCGAGGAGGGCAACCGATGAGCACCAGGACCGCGACGCGTCTGCTTCGGCGGGTGCCGGTGAACGTCCTTCTCATCGCGCTGAGCGTGATGATGATCTACCCGATCGTGATCATCGTGATCACGGCCTTCAAGCCGAACCTCGAGGTGCTGACGAACCCGACCGGGCTTCCCATCAACCCGACCTTTGACAATTTCGTCACCTCCTGGCGCGAGGCGGATTTCACGAACCTGTTCGCGAACTCGATCCTGCTGACCCTGGCGAGCATGACGGTCGCGACGTTCGTGGCGGCCTTGGCGTCGTACGCTATCGTGCGGCACGCGACCCGTGTGGGCTCCGGCGTCTACCTCCTGCTGGCCGCGGGCATCTTCCTGCCGATGCAGCTCGCGCTCGTCCCCCAGTTCCGTGTCGTGCGCGACCTCGGACTCATCAACAACTACGTCGGCGTCATCCTGCTGTACATCGCGGGCGCCCTGCCGTTCGGCGTGTTCCTCATGGCGGCGTTCATGCGCCAGGTCCCGAAGGAGATCGTCGAGGCCGCCACGATCGACGGGGCGGGGTACTTCCAGCTGTTCTGGCGAATCTTCCTGCCGCTGTCCAGGCCCGCCGTCGCGACCTTCTGGGTGCTGCAGGGCGTCGGTATCTGGAACGACTATCTCGTGCCTCAGCTCCTGCTGACCGATCCGGGCAAGCGCACACTGACCACCGGCGTGCTCTACTTCAAGGCGCAGTACCTCGCGGACTGGGGCAACATCATGGCGGCCGTGCTGATCATGAGTCTCCCGATCCTCCTGCTGTTCGTGTTCGCTCAGCGGTACTTCGTGAGCGGGCTCTACGCCGGTGCCGTGAAGTGAGCGACGCGTCCCTCGATGAGGTCGAACGCCGGCGGTGGCGTCAGTCGCCGCTCTGGGGGGACCGGTGGGTCGAGGCGCACGCCGCGCTGACCTCGCACCCCGCGACGGCCGTCGAGCTCGGGGCATCCGCCGTACCCGAGGCGGCGGACGAGGTCCTGTCGCTCGACGGCGAATGGCTGATGGCCGGAGCATCGCCGGGGCGGGAGTTCTCGATCGACCGGTGGGCGGGTGATCGATCGAATGCCGCGCAGCGTCGGCCGGTGTCGTGGCATCGCGAGGACACGGACCGATCGTCCTGGGTGCGCGCCACGGTGCCGGGTACGGTCCAGTCCGCCCTCGTCGACGCAGGCGTCACCCCCGATCCGTTGACCGACGACCACACCTTCAGCGAGCTCACCGCGCACGGCGAACCCTCCGAGTGGCCGTGGTTCTTCCGGCGTACCCGCATCGAGCAGCAGGAGTGGTGGTACGCGCGCCGCTTCGAGGCTCCGGCGCACTGGCTCGGCCGCCGCGTGAGACTCAGCTTCGACGGGATCGACTACGCGGCATCCGTCTACGTCAACGGTCAGCCCGTCGCGCGCCACACCGGCATGTTCGGCGGACCGGATGTCGAGGTGGGCGCGCTTCTGCGCCCGGGCGACACGAACGAGGTGGTCGTCCGTATCGACCCGCCGCCGCGCGACTGGCACGGGGTCATGAAGCCGTCGCCCGGGTGGGGCTGGCACTACGGGCACCTCATCTCGATGGGGATCTGGCGCGGCGTCACCCTGACGCCGGTGCCCGACATCGAGCTGACGGACCTCGCGGTCACGGTGCACGACGCGTCGGAGGATGTGGCGCGGCTGCGGATCAGCTGGGACGCGGTCAACCCGACGGCCGAGCGCGCGGCCCGCTCCGCGCGACTGGTCGTGCGGGATCCCGGAGGCCGCTCGCTCCACACCCTCGATGCGTCCTTCGAGGCGCCCGCCGGTGTTAGCCGACATCACATCGAGATGACGGTCGACCGGCCACAGCTGTGGTGGCCCTTCGGGTACGGCGCGCAGCCCCTCTACCGCGCCGAGGTCGGCGACGGCGACGGCGACACGACTCTGCAGACGAGCTTCGGCATCCGCACCGTACGGATGGCGGCGCTGCCCCGGCGGCACGGCCCGGACACCTACGACTGGCAGTTCGTCGTCAACGGGCGGCCGGTGTTCCTCAAGGGGGCGAACTGGTGCTGGACGGATCCGATGGCCCGCCGAGGGTTCGAGGTGGACCGCCACATCCTGGACCTCGTCGTCCGCGCGAACCTGCAGATGCTGCGCGCGTGGGGCGGAGGCACGGTCGAGAGCGACGAGTTCTACGAGGAGTGCGATCGTCGCGGCATCCTGGTGCTGCAGGAGTTCCCCCTGACCTTCGGACTGGATGCCACCGGCGCCGACCTCGCGACCATCGACGAGCAGGCTTCTCGCATCGTCCGGCGGCTCCGCAACCACCCCTCGTTGATCATGTGGGGCGGAGGGAACGAGAACCCGGCGACCTCGACGTCGGACGACCTCCTCACCGTCATCGGCAAGCGCGTGACGCAGTACGACCCGTCCCGGCCCTTCCACCGGACGGACCCCTGGGGCGGCAGTGAGCACTTCTACGGCGTCTATCACGAGGGCATGCCGATCGAGGCGTACGCAGATCTCCTGCCGGCCGTCTTCGGCGAGTACGGCCTGTCGAGTCAGTGCTCTCTGGAGAGCATGGGTCGGTTCCTCGATCCGACTCTGCTCGAGCAGTGGCCGCCGCACCCGCACGGTGCTCTCCTGCAGCACCAGTCGCAGTTCTCGCTGTTCGACCTGTTCAAGCAGGCGCGCTATGCCGCCTACGGGCCGATCACCGACTGGCGGACCTTCATCGAGTACTCGCAGATCGCGCAGGGGGATGCGCTGCGGTTCGCGTCCGAGCGCATCCGCGCGCACAGCGGCGCCGAGACGGCCGGCTACTGGTTCTACAAGGTCGGGGAGGCGTTCCCTGGTGCGTCCTGGGCTGTGATCGACTACTACGGCGTGCCGAAGCTCTCCTACTACCGCGCGAAGCAGTTCAGCGCGCCTCGGTCCGCCTTCGCCGTCTACGACCGCACGGAGTGGGCGGCCGACGACGTCTTCGAGGCCGGCGTCCACGTCGCGAACGACACGCCTGTCGCGCTGCAGGCGGCGCGAGTGCGGGCGACGCTCTTCGATGCGCAGTGGAGCGTGCTTTTCGATCAGGAGCGGACCGTCGACGTCGAACCCGACGGGCGGCTCGACGTGTTCCGCCTGACCGCCCCCCTGACGGACGCCCGACTGTCGCCGCTGATCCTGGCGATCGAGCTGCGCGGAGCCGACGGCGGCCTCATCTCGTCACAGTGGTACCCGTTCAACCACCAGCCGAAGGACGAGGCGCTGCGCGCGCTCGAGTCGCGTCCTCTCGACGAACTGGCCGAGACACCCATAGCCGAGCTGTTGGAGCCCTACGGGCGACTGTCGTCGCCGCTCTCCTCTCAGCCTCGAACGGTGCTCCGTGCCCGCGTGGAAGCCGACGCGATCGTGATCGAGAATGCGGGTGAGCATCCCGCTCCGGTGGTCCTGATCGATGGCTTCCCCCACGACGTCGGCGACGTGCTCGAGGACAACGCGTTCGGGCTGCGCGCCGGGGAGAGCCGGCGAGTGGCGTACGTCGCATCCTCGGCGCTCCGGATCCGGGTGCGGGCATGGAACGCGGATGAGGTCGAAGCCGGCTGACGACGCCCGTCCCGCGCCTAGGCTGGCACGCATGAGCGACGACGCCGGCCTGAACTGGTCCCGCAACATCCGCTACTCGGCAGAGCGCACGGTCGCTCCGACGACGGTCGACGAGCTGCGCGAGGTGGTCGCGGCATCCGGATCCGTGAAAGCCCTGGGTTCGCGTCACTCCTTCACCCGCATCGCCGACACCGCCGGCACGCTCGTCTCGACCGCCGAGCTCGACCTGCCGATCCAGGTGGATGCCGCGCAGCGCCGTGTGCGCGTCGGCGGCGGCGTCCGGTACGGCGAACTCGCGCAGGAGCTCGACCGGCAGGGCTGGGCGCTCGCGAACCTCGCGTCGCTGCCGCACATCTCCGTCGCGGGCGCGGTGAGCACGGGCACGCACGGGTCCGGCGTGGCGAACCGCTCGCTCGCGGCGGCGGTCACGGGGCTGGAACTCGTCACCTCGACCGGTGACCTCGTCCGGTTGAGCGAGACCGACGAGACGTTCTACGGCGCGGTCGTGGGACTCGGTGCGCTCGGCATCGTGACGACGATCGAGCTCGCGATCGAGCCGACCTTCGAGGTCGCTCAGACGGTCTACGAGAACGTGCCGGTCGAGGCGGTCCGCGAGGCGTTCGATGTCATCGCCGCCTCGGCCTACAGCGTGTCGTTCTTCACCACCTTCCGCGAGGACATGTACGTCGACCAGGTGTGGCGCAAGGAGCGGACGGATGCCGCGGCCACACCGATCCCCGCCGCGCTGCGCGATCGCGAGGCGGCCGGAGCGCGGCATCCGCTCCCCGGCGTGTCCGCCGCGTCGTGCACGGTGCAGGGCGGCAAGCCGGGACGGTGGCTCGACCGGCTGCCGCACTTCCGCCTCGAGTTCACGCCGTCGAACGGCGAGGAGCTGCAGTCCGAGTTCCTGCTGCCGATCGCGGACGCCGTCGCCGCCTTCGACGCGGTGCGCGAGCTCGCCGACCGGCTGAAGCCCGTGCTGCAGGTGTGCGAGGTGCGCACGATCGCCGGCGACGAGCTGTGGCTCTCCCCGAGCACGGGCCGGGACTCGGTCGCGTTCCACTTCACCTGGACAGCCGACGAGGCGGGCGTCGCCGAGGTGCTCCCCGAGCTCGAGGCGGCGCTCGCGCCCTTCGACGCCCGCCCGCACTGGGGCAAGGTCTTCACGCCGCGTGATCCCGCCGAGCGCTACCCGCGATGGTCGGACTTCGTCGCCCTGCAGCGCTCGCTCGACCCGCGCGGAGCCTTCGTCAACGACTACATGTGCGCGCTCGGGCTCTGACGCGTCACGCCGGATCGGTCTCGATCTCGCCGTTCGCGATGGCATCCGCGTAGGTGCGGATGTCGGGGCCGGGCTCCCAGTCGATGAACTTGTCCTTCAGTGCCCCCGTGAGGGCGGCGTAGGCGTCGTCCGAGGACATCTCGTCCCCGGAGCCGGCGAGGTCGACCACGGCCTCCCGCAGCACCCGATCGGCATCGTCGAGGATCTTGCCGCGGGCTTCGTCGTTCCAGCGGATCTCTGAGCTCTTCATGCCGCGAGGCTAACCCCGTGAGCGGATGCCGCATCGCGGCTTGCTTTCTCGACCTCGATGCGCTTGGCCCCGTACCTCATCCCCGCGGCGCTGGCAACGGCATCCCGCCCCTTCGCCGGAGCACGAAGGATGGTGGCAGCGGCTGAGGCCCGCCTCATACGGGTCCCCCGCCCGGTCGGGCTCCCGCGGAGGAGCAGGTCGTGAGCAGCAGCACATCCCGAGGCGTCGCCGTCGTCACCGGCGGGAGCGCCGGACTCGGCCGGGCGATCGTCCGCGAGCTCGCCTCCCGTGGCTGGGATGTCGCCGTCCTCGCCCGCGGCTTCGAGGGAGTGGATGCCGCGGCCACCGAGGTCCGCGCCAAGGGCCGCCGCGCGCACGGCATCACGGTCGACGTCGCCGACCACGCCGCTCTCGAGATCGCCGCGGCAGAGGTCGAGGCGGAGCTCGGCGAGATCGACCTGTGGGTCAACAACGTCATGTCCGGCTCGATCGCGCCGTTCCTCGACACCACCCCCGAGGACTACGAGCGCGCGACGCAGGTCACGTACCTCGGCACCGTCAACGGCACACGATCGGCTCTCCGGCGCATGCGGGAGCGCGACCGCGGTCACATCATCCAGATCGGCTCGGCGCTCGCGCACCGCGGCATCCCTCTGCAGGCGGCGTACTGCGGGTCGAAGCATGCGATCCACGGCTTCACCGACTCCGTCGTCTCGGAGCTCACGCACGAGGGCAGTGCCGTCGCCGTGTCGATCGTGGACATGCCGGCTCTCAACACGACGCAGTTCGGGTGGGTGAAGTCGCCGTTCTCGAAGCACCCGCAGCCGGTACCGCCCATCTACCAGCCCGAGGTGGGTGCCCGCGCGGTCGCCGATGTCGCCGACAAGCCGCGCCGCCGGACCTGGGTGGGGGAGTCCACCGTCGGCCTGGTCCTCGGCACCCGCGTCGCCGGGCGCTTCATGGACTGGTACCTCGCGAAGAACGCGTGGGAGGGGCAGTTCGCCGACGACAAGGGGCCGTCGACCACTCCGCCGAACCTCTACGAGCCCGTCGGGGGCGATCACGGAGCGCACGGCGCGTTCGACGACCGGGCCCGGGGCGAGAGCCTGCAGACCCGAGCACTGCGGCACCGGCGCGGGCTGTACTCGGCGGCATCCGTCGCGGGAGCGGCGGCGCTCGCCGGGGTCGTGAAGCTCCTGCGTCGCTGACGTCCGAACCGCGGGCCGGCCGCGGGTAGCATCCCATCTCGTGCCCGCCTACTTCGAACGCCTCGCTTCTGAAGGTACGAACGCGACCCGGTTCCAGCCCACCTCGTTCACCGGCGGCGCGTGGAACGTGACCGAGCAGCACGTCGCCCCGCCGATCGGCCTGCTCGCCCACGCGATCGAGGTCGATCACGCCGCACGCAGTCCACAGCCCATGCAGCTGTCGCGTCTGTCCGTCGACATCCTCGGGGTCATCCCGATCGACGAGGTCGAGGTCACCTGTCGCGTGCTGCGCCCCGGGCGCAGCATCGAGCTCGTCGAGGCGACACTCGCGCAGGGCGGCCGACCGGCGCTCAGCGCGCGGGCCTGGCTCATGCACACCCGTGACACCGAGGCGCTCGCCGGATCCGTCCACCCCGCGATGCCGCCGAGGGATGCGGTCCAGCGCGTCGACCCGTCGTCGGCGTGGCCCGGCGAGTTCATCGCGACCGTCGGAGAGGTGCGCCGGCGGCAGCAGGAAGCCGGTCGCGCGCAGACGTGGATCCTGCCCGCCGTGCCCCTGCTCGACGGTGAGCCGGTCTCGACGACGGCCCGTCTGGTGTCGCTCATCGACATCGCCAACGGGGTGACCCCCCGCGTCGACCCGCGCGAGGTCGCCTTCCCCAATCTCGACCTCACGCTCCACCTCGTCCGGACCCCCGAGGACGGCTGGATCGGGTTCGACACGACCGTCACCTTCGGGGCGACGGGGCTCGGCATGACGCAGACGATCCTGCACGACGAGCGAGGCGTCCTCGGCTCGGTCGTTCAGTCCCTCACCGTGAGGCCGCACCGATGACCGCGCCTCTGAGCGGAAAGACGGCACTCGTCACCGGTGTCTCGCGCCGGCGCGGGATCGGGTACGCCGTCGCCGTGCGCCTCGCGCAGCTGGGCGCGAGCGTGTTCATCCAGCACTGGCGCCCGCACGACCTCGACCGGCCGTGGGGCGGCGACGATCTCGACGCGGTGCGCACCGGCATCCGCTCGGCTCTCGTCGGTGACGCGCGCGTCGGCGACGCCGAGGCGGATCTGACGGATGCCGCGGCGATCCCGGGTCTCATCGCCGACGCCGCTGCTCTCACCGGACGCCTCGACATCCTCGTCTGCAACCACGCGAAGAGCGGCGATGACGGCAGCATCCTCGACATGACCGCCGACCGGCTCGACGCGTTCTGGGACACCAACACGCGCTCGACGCTCCTGCTGACGGCGGAGTTCGCCCGGCGACTCGCGCCCCCGCAGTCCGGGCAGCGCCGCCCCGGCGATGCGGTCGAGGGTGCGAAGCCGTACGCCGAGCCCACCGGGCGCGTCTTCTGGATGACGTCCGGGCAGGGGCACGGCGCGATGCGAGGCGAGGTCGCGTATGCGACGAGCAAGGCCGCGCTGGCCGGGGTCACCCGCACGGTCGCGGCCGACCTCCTCGATCTCGGCATCGTCCTCAACACGATCAACCCCGGGCCCGTGAACACCGGGTACATGGACCCCGACAGCGCCGACCGCGACACGTCGGGACTCGACGAGTGGCTGCGGACGACCGCGTTCGGCCGCGTCGGCGTGCCCGCCGACCCCGCCGCTCTCATCGGGTGGCTCTCGACCGCCGAGGGCGCCTGGATCGTCGGCCAGGTGCTCACCAGCGACGGCGGTTTCAGCCTCTAGCGGTGTCGTGCATTCGTGCACGCGACTCTGGTGTCGACACGCCCGATGTGGTCAGATCGCCTCATGGAAGCGGGGTCGCCGGCGCGCGCGGTGCTGTGGGGCGCCGCCGCGCTGCTCCTCGCGACGGTCGTCCTCGCCCCGGTCATCGGTGTCGGGCGATGCCTCGACTCGTTCGATCCGGAGAAGTCGTTCTGCGAGTCGTACACGCAGTCGCTCGCAGGCTTCCCGGTGACCGTCTGGCCATGGGCTGTCGTCGCCGCGATCATCGTGGTGGTGACGACGGTCGCCGCCGTCGCCCGTCACCGCCACGCATCCGCCTAGAGTCTCCTCAGCACCCGTCGCCGCCGACGGGCACGTCGAAGGGGACGCACGCATGACAACGGATGCCGCAGACGCGATCGTCGTCGGGGCGGGACTGGCCGGGCTGGTCGCCGCCGCCGAGCTCCTGGACGCCGGCAAGCGCGTGCTGATCGTCGAGCAGGAGCCCGAGACGAGCCTCGGCGGGCAGGCGTGGTGGTCGTTCGGCGGGTTGTTCCTGGTCGATTCGCCCGAGCAGCGCCGGCTCGGCGTGAAGGACTCGCTCGAACTCGCGCGGCAGGACTGGTTCGGCTCCGCCGGCTTCGACCGCCCCGAGGATCGCTGGCCGCGAGCGTGGGCCGAGGCGTACCTCGAGTTCGCTGCGGGGGAGAAGCGCGCGTGGCTGCGGGAGCGCGGCATCCGCTTCTTCCCCGTCGTGGGGTGGGCCGAGCGCGGCGGCGACCGCGCCACGGCGCACGGCAACTCGGTGCCGCGATTCCACATCACGTGGGGCACCGGGCCGGGTGTGCTGGATCCGTTCGTCCGCCGCGTGCTCGAGGGGGTCGCGTCGGGCCGCGCCCGCATCGCGTTCCGCCACCGCGTCGACCGCCTCGAGGTCGAGGGAGGCGCGGTCGTCGGGGTCAGCGGCGCCGTGCTCGCCCCCGACGCGGCCGAGCGCGGCGCGCCGAGCAACCGCGACGAGACGGGCGGGTTCTCGTTCCGTGCAGGCGCCGTCCTCGTCTCGAGCGGCGGGATCGGCGGCAATCACGACCTCGTCCGCGCGCAGTGGCCGGCCCGCATGGGACGCGCGCCCGAGACGATGCTCTCGGGCGTCCCCGCCCACGTCGACGGACGGATGCTGGGCGTCGCCGAGTCCACCGGCGCGCACCTCATCAACGGCGACCGCATGTGGCACTACGTCGAGGGCATCCAGAACCACACTCCCGTGTGGCCGCGCCACGGCATCCGGATCCTCCCCGGTCCCTCGTCGCTGTGGCTGGATGCCACCGGTCACCGCCTCCCCACCCCGCTGTTCCCCGGGTTCGACACGATCGGCACGCTCGAGCACATCGTCGCCACGGGGCACGGCCACAGCTGGTTCGTGCTCAACCAGGCGATCCTCAAGAAGGAGTTCGCCCTCTCCGGGAGCGAGCAGAACCCCGACCTCACCGGCAAGGACCTGAAGCTCCTCGCGGGGCGGCTGAAGGGCGGTCGGGCCACGCCTCCGGTGGAGGCGTTCACGGAGCGCGGCGCGGACTTCATCGTCGCCGACACCGTGCCGCAGCTGCTCGAGCGGATGCGGGCGGCATCCGCTCTGCTCGACATCGACCGCGTGCGAATCGAGCTCGAGGCACGCGACCGCGAGATGACGAACCCGTTCACGAAGGACGCCCAGGTGACGGCCGTGCGTCAGGCGCGACGCTACCGGGGCGACAAGCTGCTGCGCGTCGCGACGCCGGGACCGATCGCCGACCCGAAGGCGGGACCGCTGATCGCGGTGAAGCTGCACGTCATCACACGCAAGAGTCTCGGCGGCATCGAGACCGACCTGTCGGGCCGTGCGCTGGCCGCAGGGGGCGAACCGATCGCAGGGCTGTACGCCGCCGGCGAGGCGAGCGGATTCGGCGGCGGTGGGGTGCACGGCTACCGCGCACTCGAGGGCACCTTCCTCGGCGGCTGCATCTTCTCGGGACGCGCGGCGGGTCGGGCGATGGCCGCCGCCGTCTGAGCGAGGTCGTTACGCGATGACGCCGGTCGCCCGGGGGAGCGCGACGGGCGACGTCACCACGCGCGTCGCCGCGTGCAGCTGGTCGAGGGCGCCACGGGTGAGTGAGCGCACGGCGCTGAGGGTCTCGCCGGTCAATGCGGCGATCTCGGTCTGGCTGTACCCGCCGAAGTAGGCGAGCGCGATGACGCGCTGCTGCTCGATGCTCATGTCGCCGAGCCGCTCGCGCGAGACGGCCTCGGCCTGCGCGTCGGACCGGCGCCGGAGCGCGATGGCGTGGCGGTGGGTGAGCAGCAGGACCCAGGCCCGCGGATGCCGCGCCTCGGCCTGCGCGGCGTGCTCCCACACGTGGACGTACACCTGTTGGAGCACGCGCTGCGCCGGCTGCTCGCTGCGCAGGATGTGCGTCGCGAGCGTGTAGGCGGACGCGCAGGTCGCGTCGTACAGCTGCGCGAAGGCTTCCGCGTCGCCGAGCGCCGTCCGGGCCAGCAGGCCCGACAGGTCGGCGTCCGTGAGCGGAGCGGGAGCGGTCATGGCTTCATGGTGCGCCCCGAGGACCGTTCGTTCGAGCTATTGCCGCGGAAGAGAGATGGTGCTAGCCGAATTCCAGTCATCTGAATGGACAAAAGCGCGGGAGGAATATCCTGTCCGCGGACCGGTCGGCGACGCGCGCACTGAGCGGATGCCGCATCCGCAACGTTTCGTCAACCCGTGCCGATGACGCTCCCGGCGGTGGAAAGGTGGACCCATGACCGTTCCCACTCTCACACTCAACGACGGACACACCATCCCCCAGCTGGGCTTCGGCGTCTTCCAGGTCGACCCGGCCGAGGCCGAGCGCATCGTCAGCGTCGCCCTCGAAGCCGGCTACCGCCACATCGACACGGCTGCCGTGTACGGCAACGAAGAGGGCGTCGGCCGTGCCATCGCCTCCTCCGGCGTCCCCCGCGACGAGCTCTTCATCACCACGAAGCTGTGGAACTCCGAGCAGGGTCGCGACACCTCGCGACCGGCGATCGAGGCGAGCCTCGAGAAGCTCGGGCTCGACCATGTCGACCTCTACCTGATCCACTGGCCGCGCCCCGACAAGGACCGCTACGTCGAGACGTGGCAGGAGCTCGAGAAGTTCCGGTCCGAAGGCCTGACGCGTTCGATCGGTGTCTCGAACTTCCACCAGCCGCACCTGCAGCGCCTCTTCGACGAGACCGAGACGGTTCCGGCGGTCAACCAGATCGAGCTGCACCCCGCCTTCGCGCAGCGCGAGCTCCGAGAGTTCCAGGAGCCGAAGGGCATTCACACCGAATCGTGGGGCCCGCTCGGACAGGGCAAGTACGACCTGTTCGGCGAGAAGGCCGTGGCGGATGCCGCCGAGGCCCACGGCGTGAGCCCCGCTCAGGTCGTCATCCGGTGGCACCTGCAGGAGGGCCTCATCGTCTTCCCGAAGTCGTCGACGCCCGAGCGCATCCGCTCGAACTTCGATGTCTTCGGCTTCGAGCTGACCTCGGCCGAGGTCGACGCCATCAACGCGCTCGACCGCGGCCAGCGCGTCGGAGCCGACCCCGACACCGCCACGTTCTGATCCATCCACCGAGAAGGGGCGCCGAGAGATCGGCGCCCCTTTTTCGCGGACCCCCCTTACGCCTCCCAGGGAGCGCTCGGTACAATCGAGGGACCTCGAATCGATTCGAACTCCCCGAAAGCCCTCATGGCCACCTTCCTCACCACGGGCCGCCCTTGGCGTGTCATCCTGCTGTTCACCCTGCCGCTCATGATCGGCAACGTGGTGCAGCAGCTGTACCACTTCGCCGACACGATCGTCGTCGGTCGGTTGCTGGGCGTCGACGCGCTCGCCGCCGTGGGGGCGACGGGAAGTCTCCTGTTCCTGCTGCTCGGATTCGCGTGGGGATTGACCTCCGGGTTCGCCATCCCGACTGCGCAGGCCTATGGGGCGATGGATGCCGCAGGGGTCCGTCGCTCCGTCGCGACCGGCGCATTCCTGAGCGGCATCACGACGGTGATCCTCACCGTCGGCGCACCGCTCATCGCCGAGCCTGCGCTCGTGGCCCTGCAGACCCCGCCCGAGCTGCTCGCGGATGCGACGGTCTTCACGCAGGTGAGCTTCCTCGGTGCCGGCGCGCTGATGTTCTTCAACTTCCTGTCCGCCGTCATCCGCGCCATCGGCGACTCGCGGACGCCTCTCATCTTCCTGATCGTCGCGTGCGCACTGAACGTCGTGCTCGTGATCGCGGCCATCGCGTGGCTCGGCCTCGGTGTCGCCGGCGCGGCTCTGGCGACCGTCGTCGCGCAGGCCGTCTCGGTGCTCCTGTGCCTCGAGTTCGTGCGGCGCCGCATCCCTGAGCTGCACCTGAAGCGGGAGGACTGGCGCA
Organism: Microbacterium sp. NPDC080005; assembly: GCF_040702445.1. Taxonomy (NCBI): domain Bacteria; kingdom Bacillati; phylum Actinomycetota; class Actinomycetes; order Micrococcales; family Microbacteriaceae; genus Microbacterium; species Microbacterium sp. NPDC080005. Next base: position 845,345 of record NZ_JBFBLD010000002.1, read on the forward strand.
TCACACGCGCCGACATCGGGGCGCACCTGCGGCTCGGCCTGCCGATGGGCTTCCAGGCGTCGATCATCGCGATCGGCGCGTTGACCGTGCAGGTCGCGCTCAACACGCTCGGTGGCGAGGCGATCGCCGCCTACACCGCGGCTTCGCGTGTCGACGGGCTGGCTGTCGCCCTGCTGCAGTCGATGTCGCTGGCGGTCTCGATGTACGTCGCCCAGAACTACGGCGCCGGCCGCCCCGACCGCATCCGACGTGGCGTCGTCCAGGCGACGTGGATCGCCGTCGGAGCGGCGGTGGCCCTCGGCATCCTGCTCATCTCCCTCGGCGGCCCGATCGTCCGCATCTTCGTGGGCGACGGGGCCGACGGCGTCGTGCACCTCGCGGTCTCGATGCTCATCATCAACGGGTTCAGTTACACCGCGCTCGGCGTCCTGTTCGTCACGCGGGGTGCGCTGCAGGGGCTCGGCAACGCCGTGATCCCGACGGTGACCGGTGTCGTGGAGCTGGTCGCGCGGGCGGCGGCGGCGATCCTGCTGGGAGCCCTGTTCGGGTTCATCGGCGTGGCGTGGTCGAACCCGCTGGCGTGGATCTCGGCCGCTGTCATCCTCATCCCCGCCTACATCCGGGCACACCGGACGCTGGCGTCGATGCCGATGGCGCCGATGACCATCACGCCGACGACGCCGATAGCGGTCATCGGACCGGTCGACGGCTCGATGACGGTCGAGACGGTCGTGACGCAGCCGGTGCCGCTCCCGCAGCCGACGTCTCGGATGCGGCGCGCCCTGCGTCGTCGCCCGGGCACGCCTCGGCGGCTGGCGCGCAGGCGCTGACCCGCCTCAGACCGTCGCCCCGTCGTCGAGACGGGCGCGAGCCCGGTCGTGGCGACGGCCGATCTCGACGAGTCCCGTCGCCGCACCGAGGCCCATGGCGGGTGTGTCCACGTAGATCGACTCCGCCGCGGCGACGCGGTAGGTCTCGTGCCACACCCCGATCGCGCCGGGGTGCGAGCGGGCGAGTCGGTTGAAGCGTGTCCACGCCGGGCGGTGGGCCTGCTCGGGAGCCGACGCGTAGGCGTAGAGCTTGTCGATCGACGACCAGTACTGGACGAGGTACGGTCCGCGTCGACCGAGGAGCATGGTCGAGCCGAGCAGACCCGACTCGGGGTCGCCGAGCAGTTCGGCCATCATGCGGGGCATGGCAGCGGACACCGGCATCCACAGATCGGGCCGCCACCACTTCCGGATCGTCATGCCGAGGTGGAAGACGACGAGCTCGCCCTCGTGCGTGTGGGTCATACGGGTCATGGCGATCCTCTCGATAGCGACACTATCCAGAATGGATAGCATTACTATCGAAGTCAAGGGGGAATCGATGCGGATCTCGGAGCTCTCCGCCGAGACGGGCGTCCCGGTGGCGACGATCAAGTACTACCTGCGCGAGAAGCTGCTGCCCGAAGGTGAGCGGACATCGGCGACGCAGGCCGTCTACGGCCGGACGCACGTCGAGCGGTTGCGGTTGATCCGTGCCCTCGTCGACTCCGGGGTCGGCATCGCCTCGGCACGTCAGGTGATCGGGGCGCTCGACGATCCCCCCGAGGATCCGGGTCACCTCCTCGGCGTCGCGCACGCGGCGGTCTCGCCTCCCGCGGACGAGGATCTCGACCTGACCGCCGCGCGGAACCTGATCCGGCGGTGGGGGTGGGAGCCGGAGGCGTGTGCGCCGCAGCAGGTCGCCGGCGTCGCCCGCGCCCTCGACAGCATCGAGCGGGGCGGCTTCGCGGTCCCCGAGGCCACCATGGACGCCTACCTCGCCGGCATCCGTCGGATGGTCGAGGCCGAGATCGACGCGATCCCGACCACGTCCGCGGAGGATGCCGTGCGCTACGTCGTGCTCGGGACGGTGCTCGTGGAACCCCTGCTGCTCGCGCTCCGCCGGGTCGCGGAGGAGCTCGTGTCGAGCGGGCGCTTCGGCGGGGGCGACACCTGAGCGGAGCCTGCGGGGTGCACAATCGTGGGGTGACCACCGTCTTCCCCGCCCTGACCGAGACGCCCGATCCGCAGTTCGTCATGGTGGGCGACGGATACCGCATCGCCACCTACGAGTGGGGACCGGCGGACGCCCCGACGGTCATCCTCGTGCACGGTTTCGCGTCGAGCGCGCGCGACAACTGGGTGAACACGGGCTGGGTGCGCGACCTGCTGCGGGCCGGATACCGGGTGCTCGCGGTCGACCAGCGCGGACACGGCGCGAGCGACAAGCCGCACGATTCGCACGCCTACGCCCTGCGCACCATGGTCACCGACCTCGAGGCCGTCCTCGACACCTACCTGGTCGACGAGGCGCTGTACGTCGGCTATTCCCTCGGCGCCCGGGTCGGCTGGGAGGTCGCCCGCGACCTGGAACCCCGCATCCCTCGCGTCGTCCTCGGCGGCGTCCCCGACGGGGTGCCGCTCGGACGGCTCGACCTCGATCAGGTGCAGGCGTACCTCGACGAGGGCGAGCCGGTGACGGATGCCGTGACCCACAACTACATCACCCTCACCGAGCGCGTCCCCGGCAACGACCTGCGGGCGCTCCTCGCGATCGCGCGCGGCATGCGGGCGACGGGCACCGTCGACCCCGACCCCGGCACGGCGCCCGGGCAGCCGGTGCTGTTCGCGACCGGCACGAAGGACGGCATCATCGAGGGCTCGAAGTCCCTCGCCGCCGCGACGCCCCAGGGCCGGTTCATCGAGATCCCCGACCGGCACCACTTCAACGCACCCGGCTCCCGCGTCTTCCGCGAAGCCGCTCTCGCCTTCCTGGCCGAGTAGGCGCGCCGCGCGGACTACGCTCGCGCCATGACCGACCTTCCGTCCTGGGGCGTCGCGGCGGACTCACCGACGGCGGAGCACTATCGGATCTTCGGCGCGCGCGAAGCCGCCGGGTCCTCGGCCACGTACGAGGAGTGGGCGCTCGGGGTCGCCGACGACCCCGAGATGCTCACCCTGATCGACGAGCTGCCGCGAGCCAAGCGGCAGGCGAACCTGGTCTTCGCGGCCATGCGCGTCGCCGGCGTGCCGATCGCGCCGTGGCGAAATGCCCGTCGCATCGCCGTCGACCGGTGGCCGGACATCCGCGACATCGCCCTCACCCACGCCACCCAGACGAACGAGGCCGCCCGCTGCGCCGTCCTGCTTCCCCAGCTGGCCCGCCTCCCCGGACCGCTCGCTCTGCTCGAGGTCGGCGCGTCCGCCGGGCTCTGCCTGCATCCCGATCGATACGCGTACCGCTACACCGCGGACGACGGAACCGTCACCAGCCTCGACCCACCGACCCCGACCGACGTCGTCATCGACTGCCGCATCGAGAACACGGCGCCTCCGACACATCTTCCCGAGGTGGTCTGGCGCGGCGGCATCGACCTGAACCCGCTCGACCCCGCCGACCCCGACACCCTCGCCTGGCTCGACGCCCTCGTGTGGCCCGAGCACGACGACCGGCGTGCCCGCCTCGCGGCCGCCGCGCGCATCGCGGCATCCGATCCCGCGCCGATCCGCGGCGGCGACCTGAATGACCTGATCACGGATGCCGCGGCATCCGCTCCCCGCGACGCAACGCTCGTCGTCTTCCACACCGCCGTCCTGGCATACCTGACCCCTGACGACCGAGAGCGGTTCCGGCGCACGATGGCCGAGACGGATGCGGTCTGGCTCTCGAACGAGGGGCTCGGCGTCTTCCCGGAATTCGAGCGGCTCGTGCCGTCAGGAGAGCGGCATCGATTCATCCTCACCGTCGACGGCGAACCCGTCGCCCTCACCCACCCGCACGGCCGAAGCTACCGCGCGCTCTGACCTCTCCGGCTGGCAGGATCAGGTCATGACCGACGTCGCGACTCTCGTGCTGTTGCGCCGCGTCCGCGACCGCATGGACCGCGACTACGCGGAGCCGCTCGATGTCGAATCGCTCGCCCGCGACGTCCACATGTCCGCCGGCCACCTGAGCCGGCAGTTCCGGCTCGCCTACGGTGAATCGCCCTACTCCTACCTGATGACGCGCCGGATCGAGCGTGCGATGGCACTGCTCCGGCGAGGCGATCTGAGCGTCACCGAGGTGTGCTTCGCCGTCGGTTCCCAGTCGCTCGGCACCTTCAGCACCCGCTTCGCCGAGCTCGTCGGCGCCCCTCCCAGCGTGTACCGCGAGCGGGGCGCCGAGCTGAGGCCAGGCATGCTGCCGTGCATCGCGAAGCAGGTCACGCGACCGGTCAGGAATAGAGAAGCGACCGCCGCAGCACCCTCCTAACCTGGCGTCATGACGATCACCATCCACTCGAGCTTCCTGCCCCACACGGATGCCGAAGAGTCGCTCGCGTTCTACCGTGACGCTCTCGGGTTCGAGGTCCGTCTCGATGTCGGCTACGAGAACATGCGCTGGATCACCGTCGGGCCGGTGGACCAGCCGGACACGGCGATCGTGCTGCACCCCGTCGGTGTCGGCCGCGACGTGACCGACGCCGAACGCCGGACACTCGAGGAGCTCCTCGCGAAGGGTTCCGTCTTCGGGATCAACCTGGCGACCGACGACCTCGATGCGACGTTCGCGCAGCTCGAGGCTGCGGGCGCCGACATCGTGCAGGAGCCGATCGAGCAGGATTACGGCGTGCGCGACTGCGCCGTCCGTGACCCCGCCGGCAACCTGCTCCGCATCCAGCAGTCCTGAGACTCAGTCATACAGACCGAAAGGGAACGACCATGGCAGGAAAGACCAGCGAGGGCGCCGGCTTCACCGACGCCGAGAAGGCCGCGATGAAGCAGCGGGCCGAGGAGCTGAAGGCGATGAAGGGGCTCAAGGGCCTCGCGAAGATCGAGAAGGAGAACCAGGCCTGCCTCGACGCGATCGACGCGCTCGAGGGCACCGACCGCGTCGTCGCCGAACGCCTGCACGTCATCGTGCTCGAAGAGGCCCCGCACCTGAACCCGAAGACGTTCTACGGCTTCCCCGCATACGCCAAGGACGGCAAGGTCGTGGTCTTCTGGCAGCCGGCGTCCAAGTTCAAGACCCGCTACGGCACGGTCAGCTTCGACGAGACCGCGCAGCTCGATGACGGCGTCATGTGGCCGGTCTCGTTCGCGGTGATCGAGATGACGGATGCCGTGGAGCAGCGCATCCGCGACCTGGTCAGAGCTGCGGCACCGCGAGACTGACGATCCGGTCGTCGCCCTCTGCGGGTGACCCGCGCCCGTCCGTGTTGTTCGTGAGGACGAACAGCGTGCCGTCGGGACCGACCGTCACGTCACGGAGTCGGCCGTACTCGCCGGTGAGCTCGGTGGACGTCGACGGGTCCGCCACGGGAACCGCACGGAGCACGCGGCCGCGCAGGTTCGCGATGACGATCGTGTCGTTCACGATGGCGATGCCGCTGGGGCTGGCGGCATCCGTCGGCCACGTCTGCACCGGGTCGATGAAGCCGTCCGCCTCGCCGCCGGTGCCCTCGACGTAGGGCCACCCGTAGTTGCCGCCGGGCTCGATGACGTTCAGCTCGTCGCGGTAGTTGCGGCCGAATTCGCTCGCGAACATCGTCCCGTCCTCCGCCCACGCGAAGCCCTGCACGTTGCGGTGACCGAGACTGTAGACGGGGGAGTCGGGGTCCGGGTTGTCGGAGGGGACCGAGCCGTTCGGCGCGATCCGCAGGATCTTGCCTGCGAGCGAATCGGGATCCTGCGAGGCGGGCTCGTCGCTCGTGTCGCCGTTCGCGATGTAGAGCATGCCGTCGGAGCCGAACGCGATGCGACCGCCGTTGTGGTGGGTGCCCGCCGGCATCCCGTCGATGACGGTCTCGGGCTCACCGAGCCGGAACGCGCCGGGTGAGCCCGAGATCGCGTAGCGCTGCACGCGGTTGCCGTCGCGGGCCGTCGAGTAGACGAAGAGGTCGTCGCCGTCGATCGCGAGGCCGAGGAGCCCTCCCTCGTCGCTGTGGACCACTCCCGCCACGGTGCCGACCTCGCGCGTCGTGCCGTCCGACGCGACCTCGAGGATGCGGGCGGTGTCGCGCTCGCTCACGAACACGGTCTGGTCGCGCACCGCCATCGACCAGGGTGCATCGAGACCGGACGCCACGGTGCGCGGCGTCACCGGCGGCGGTGTCGGGGTGGGGGTCGGTGTCGGGGTGGGGGTCGGCGTCGGGACGGAGCTGACCGACGGGGTCGGTGACTCGGCCGTCGGCTGCTCGGGCGCAGCGCATCCCGCGAGCGTCAGGGCCGCGGCGAGACCGAGCCCGGCGGTCGAGGCGGCGGAGCGTCGGCGCGAGGACATGCGCTCAGTCAACCGCATCCTGCCGCTCCGGAGGCCGGAACCGGGTGGACGACCTAAACTGGGGGCATCCCGTCCCCTTCCTGAGAGACCGCCTGTGCCTGACGCCGCCCCCCGTGCCTTCGAGGTGCGCCACCTGCAGATGGGGCGCGCCCTGTTCGCGGCGATCGCGGCGGTCATGATCACCTTCTCGGGCGACCACTCGGCGCAGGTCGGCGGCGCGGTCTTCAGCGGCTTCGCCGTCGCGACCGGGCTGATCCTGCTGCTGTCCGCATGGCTCGTGTTCCGGACGGGCGAGCGGTCGCAGGCGCTGCTCCTCGGCATCCTCACCCTCGTCGCCGGCATGATCGCGACCCTCCCCGCGGCGCGCACGGTGGACGGGTTCTTCACGGTCGTCCTCGTCTGGGCGCTCGTCGCTGGTGCGGCCGAGCTCGTGACCGGCATCATCGGCCGGCGACGCGACACCCCCGCGGCCGGCGAGTCGGTCTTCGTGGGCGCGCTCACGATCGTCCTGGGGCTGGCGCTGCTGTTCGTCCCGCGCGGCTACACGCTCGACTACTACATCGACCAGGCGCAGCAGTCCTTCACGTTGACCGGGATCACGATCGGTGTGGGTGTGTTCGGCGGCTACGCCGCGATCGTCGCGGTCTACCTCGGGATCGCCGCGTTCTCTCCTCGTCCTGCTGCGGTCCCCGCAGTGGAGACGGCCGACACGGATGCCGCTGGAGGCCGCACATGACCGACAAGAACCCCACCCGCCGTGACCTGATGCGTCCGGTTCAGCTGCTCGGTTTCGCCCTGCTGGCGGCGGTGTTCGCCGGCATCGTCACGCTGGTCTCGATGGGTGTGCTGCAGGATCAGCGCCCGAACAGCGACGTCGACCAGCACCTGCGGGCCTGGGGCGTCGCCGCGATCGTCGCCGGCGTGACCTTCATCGCGACGCTCGTGATCATGGCGCTCTCACTGCTGGTCGTCGACCCGGCTCAGGTCGGCAAGCAGGTCGACCGCGGTCTGCTCCTCGACCCCGAGGACAGCGGCGAGCCGGGTTCCGCCGAGGGCGAGACCGGTCGCGGCCGCACACCGCCCTCCCCGCACTGACCCGCGGTCCGGCGGCGGCTCAGCGCAGCAGGTCGACGAGTCGGTCGGCCAGACCCGCGTACGTCGCAGGGGTGAGCGCGAGCAGACGCTGCTTCGCGGCATCGCCGATGTCGAGGCCGTTCACGAACTCGGCGAGTTCGGGCGCGCCGACGCGGCGGCCTCGCGTGAGGTCCTTGAGCAGCGCGTACGGGTCGGTGATCTGCGACCGACCGGCCACGATCTCGGCGCGCACGACCGTCTGGATCGCCTCCGCGAGGACCTCCCAGTTCGCGTCGAGGTCGGCCAGCAGGACGTCACGCGAGAGCGAGATCTCGGTCAGCCCGCGCTGCAGGTTGTCCAGCGCGAGCAGCGAGTGACCGAAGGCGACGCCGATGTTGCGCTGCGTGGTCGAATCCGTGAGGTCGCGCTGCATCCGCGACGTGACGAGGGTCTGCGCGAGGGTGCCGAACAGCCCGCCCGAGATCTCGAGGTTGGCCTCGGCGTTCTCGAAGCGGATCGGGTTGATCTTGTGCGGCATCGTCGACGAACCGGTCGCCCCCGCGACGGGGATCTGGGCGAAGAAGCCCATCGAGATGTAGGTCCACACGTCGGTGGCGAGGTTGTGGAGGATGCCGCCGGCGTGCCGCACCCGGTCGTACAGCTCGACCTGCCAGTCGTGCGACTCGATCTGCGTGGTCAGCTCGTTGAAGCCGATCCCGAGACCCTCGATGAAGCCGCGCGAGAGCGCGGGCCAGTCGGTGTCGGGCTCCGCGGCCAGGTGCGCCGACCAAGTGCCGGTCGCGCCCGAGAACTTCGCGAGGTACTCGCCGCCTGCGATCTGGTCGGCGACGCGCTGCAGGCGCCAGGCGAAGACGGCGAGCTCCTTGCCCATGGTCGAGGGCGTCGCGGGCTGTCCGTGCGTGCGCGAGAGCATGACGGCATCCCGGTGCTCCTCAGCCAGCGCCGTCAGTGAGGCGATGACCGCACGCAGCTTCGGCAGCCAGACCCGCTCGACGGCGCGCTGGACGGTGAGGGCGTAGGAAGCAGAGTTGATGTCCTCGCTCGTGCAGGCGAAGTGGGTGAGCTCGGCGATCGCGTCGAGTCCGAGCGACGACAGCCGGTCGCGGACGAGGTACTCGATCGCTTTGACGTCGTGACGGGTGACCGCTTCCTTCTCGGCGAGCCAGGCGATGTCGTCGTCGCCGAAGTCCCGGTAGAGGCCGCGCAGCGAGTCCTTCTGCTCATCGCTGAGCGCCGACGACCCGAACAGGCCGCGGTCGGTCAGCGTGATGATCCACTCGACCTCGACCTCGACGCGAGCCCGGTTGAGACCCGCCTCCGAGAGGTACTCGGCGAGGGGGGCGACCGCCGCGGCGTAGCGACCGTCGAGCGGGCTGAGGGACATCGAGGGCAGGGAGGACACGCGACTCCGTTCGGTGGGGGTGCGCTCACCGGCGAAGCGCGGGTTCGAGCTGCCGGAACAGCGCCCGGCTCGCGCTCTCGATCATACCGAGCACCTCGTCGAACATGGCGGGGCCCCCGTAGTAGGGGTCGGGGACGTCGAGCGCTCCGTCCGCCCGAGCATCGAAGCTGAGCAGGAGGGCGAGCTTGTCGACGTCGGCGGGGCTGCGCGCCCACTCCGACAGGATCCGTTCATGCGATCTGTCGAGGGCGATCACGAGGTCGTTGCGATCGAAATCGTCGCGCGTGAACTGTCGTGCGCGATGCCGGGTACCGTCGAAGCCGCGGCGTGCGAGGGCCTCGAGGGTGCGGCTGTCGGCCCGCTCGCCGACGTGCCATTCCCCGGTCCCGGCACTGCTCGAGGCGACCCGCTCGCCGAGGCCGGCCTGATCGGCGAACCATCGGAACACGACGTCCGCCATGGGGGAACGGCAGATGTTGCCCGTGCAGACGAACAGCACGCGGAAGACATCGTCGGGCTCGGGCACCCCTCCATTGTGCTGATCGAGAGGGCTCCTGCACAGAGCGCATCCACAGTGCGGCATCCACCGTGCGTCTGCGACGCCCCCTGGAGAGAGCATGCCGCGGCCAGGGTCGACCTATGTCGGATGTCCTCGCGCCCTTTCCGTACCTGTGGGGTGCTCCGCTGCCGGAGCGCCTCGCCGCCCTCGATGACGCCCTCGCCCTGCTCCGACAGGCGGACGAGCAGGTGGTCCGACTCCTCGGGGATGTGCGCCGGGTCGCCCATCTCGTCGACTGGCGTGCCGAGGCCGCCGATGCGTTCCGGGAGGCGGCCGCCGCCTGGGAAGGGGACGTCGCCCGCCTGTCGGCATCGATCCAGACGGCGATCGACGACACGCGCCGCGACCGGAGTTGGGTGGAGGCGACGGGCTGATGGGCGAGATCGAGATCCGCGGCGGTCGTGTCGTCGCCGTCGACACCGAGACTCTCCGTCACGCCGCCGCGCAGGCGGCGCTGTCCGTCGCCGACGCGGACGGCCTACGGGCGACGCTGGCACACGCTGAGCAGCTCGCGCGCGCCGCGGTGATCGGCGGGGGTGCGCCGCACCTCGCCGCCGCCGCCGGTGCGGTCGTCGCCTCGGGCACCCGCCTCACGACGGCGCTCCGCGACGCCGCCACCGCGTATGAGCTCGTCGAACTCCGGGCCCACGCCGCACTGGCGGGGGGAGGCGATGAGCACGACCGCCGAGACGCCGTGCTCATCACCCGGCGGGCGGAGGCTCTCGAGGCATCCTCGCCCGCGGCTGCAGCGGTCGCGCGGCAGGTGATCGCCGACGCCCCCGACCCGTTCACGACGATCGCCGGAGAGCTGTGGTGGGCGACCCTGGCCGCCGGGCTCGCACCGACCGTGCGGGGCACCCTCCGACGCGGGGAGTCGGAGATCCGCGCGTGGGGGAGGGGCGCGCCGGCGGAGAGCAGTCGGCTGGTCGGCGCTCCGGTCCGCCCGATCGTCGTGCCGGTGAGGTCTCAGAGGGGCACGGCGCCCGCCACAGTGGCCGACGTGGCCCGACGTGTGCCGGGTGACGGGCCCGGCAGCATCCGGGTCGAGCGCTACACGATGCCGGACGGGGGTCGACGGTTCGCGCTGTACCTCTCCGGCACGCGGTTCGGGAGGGATGCCGGGACGTTCGGTCTGTCGTCCACCCTTCCGCTCTACGCGGGGATGACGTCGTCGTCCTACGAGGCCAGTCGCATCGCGCTGCAGCAGGCGGGAGCGGAACCCGGCGACTCCGTCGTGGTCAGCGGTCATTCGCAGGGCGCGATGATCGCAAGCCGGATCGCCCTGGAGGACGAATACGACGTTCCGCTGATCGTGGGTTTCGGCAACCCGGTGCAGGCCGACGTGGGCGCTGACACCCTCCAGGTCGATCTGCGCCACCGCGATGACCCGGTGCCGCTTCTCGCAGCGGGCGGCCACGACACCGAGATCGGCGCGCCGGGCAGCATGATCGTCGAGCGCACGATCGACCCGGTGCCGTGGCTGAACTCCCACCAGATGGACCAGTACACCGCGACATCCGAGATGCTCGACACGTCGACCGACCCCCGGATGGACGGAGTACGCGAGCGGCTGGAGGAGTTCGCGCAGGCGGAGTCCGTGGAGGTGTTCCTCTACGCGACCGCCGAAGGGGTCAGCGCTTCGTCTGCGGACGGAGGATGATCCCGAAGAGGAAGTTGATGATCGAGATGATGAGGGCGGCGACGACGCCGAGCCAGAAAGACTCGACCGACAGACCCCAGCCCCACCACTCGGTGAACCATCCGGTCAGCCAGAAGAGGAATCCGTTGATGACCAGCGAGATCAGACCCAGCGTCAGGATGTAGAGCGGGAACGCGAGGATCTTGAGGACCGTGCCGATCACGGTGTTGACGATCGCGAAGACGGCCGCGACGGCGAGGAGCGAAAGCACGAGCTGCAGGGTCTCGCCGGGGGCGAACGGCGTCACCTCGACGCGCAGCGGCTCGATGAGCGTGACGACCCAGATCGCGAAGGCGTTGATCACGACGCGGACGATGAAACGCATGTCCGCAGTCTGGCACGCGCGAGCACAGCCGGGCCAGGAGCGGGGCGGCGCGCCCGCTCGTAGACTCATCGCGTGACCGACATCCCCGTCCGGGTTCGTCCCGAGATCGCCGCCCTCCCCTCGTACACGCAGGGCAAGCAGGCCGGCGCCGCCGCGTACAAGCTCTCCAGCAACGAGAACCCGTTCGACCCGCTCCCCGGTGTCGTGTCGGCGGTGCGCGACGCGGTCGCGTTCAACCGGTACCCCGACGCGCTCGCCGGTCGGCTGCGCGCTCGGCTCGCCGAGCGGTTCGGCGTCACTGACGACCGCATCCACATCGCCGCCGGGTCGGTCTCGATCCTCTACCAGCTCGCCCAGGCCGCGGCGTCCGTCGGCGACGAGATCGTGCTGCCGTGGCGCTCCTTCGAGGCGTACCCGGGCATCGTGACGGTCACCGGCGCCACCCCCGTGATGGTGCCCCTGACGGATGCCGCCGCGAACGACCTCCCCGCCCTCGCCGCCGCCGTCACCGACCGCACGCGGGCCGTCTTCGTCTGCACGCCGAACAACCCGACCGGCGCGGTCGTGACGCAGGCCGACTTCGACGCGTTCGTCGCCGCCGTCCCGAAGGACGTGCTGATCGTCCTCGACGAGGCGTACGTCGAGTTCGTAACGGATGCCGCCGCCGTCAAGGGCGAGCGCGTGATCGCCGCCGGGCACGACAACGTCGTGATCCTGCGCACCTTCTCGAAGGCGTACGGGCTCGCGGGCCTGCGGATCGGCTACGCCGTCGGACATCCCCGCATCCTCGACGCCGCCCGCAGCGCCGGCATCCCGCTGTCGGTCACGGCGCAGGCCGAGGCCGCCGCGCTGGCGAGCCTGGACGCCGAGGACGAACTGCGCGAACGCGTGTCCGTCGTCGCCCAGCGCCGCGACCTGCTCGTGGACCGCCTGCGCGAGATCGGATGGGACGTCCCGACCGCGCAGGGCAACTTCGTCTGGCTTCCGACCGGTGACCGCTCGCTCGAGGTCGCGGCGGCGTTCGAGGCCGCCGACCTCGTCGTCCGGCCTTTCGCCGGAGACGGCGTGCGGGTCTCGGTGGGCGAGGAGGAGTCGCTCGACCGCGTCGTCGAGGTCGCGGCATCCGTTCGTCCCTGACGACGAACGACGCGTCCCCGGTGCCCTGCGCGGGCGTTCCGGGGACGCGTCGTGTCGGTTGCGGAGCTGCCGGGCGACGAACGGCGTCCCGCGAGGCGGCTCAGCTCTTCGCGTGCTCCTTCGCCTTCTTCACGAAGAGCGTCTCGGTCTGCTCGAGCTCCATGCCCTTCGTCTCGGGCACCCGCCAGGCGACGTAGACGAACGACAGCGCCGCGAAGAGCGCGTACATGCCGTAGGTGAGGGGCAGCGACCAGCTCGACATCGCCGGGAACGACACCGTGATGAGGAAGTTCGCGATCCACTGGGCGCCGGCGGCGACACCCAGGGCCTTGCCGCGGATGCGGCTGGGGAAGATCTCGCCGAGCAGCACCCACACGAGCGGGCCCCACGAGGCGCCGAAGCCGACGACGAACAGGTTCGCCGCGACCAACGCGATCGGGCCCCAGGCGCCCGGCAGCGAGACCTCGCCGTCGACGGTCACGGCGAACGCGAAGGCGATCGCCATGGCGGCGAGCGACAGCGTCATGAGCACCGACCCGGTCAGCAGGATCGGCTTGCGACCGACGCGGTCGACGAGCCAGATCGCGATGAGGGTGACGACGACGTTCGTGACCGAGGTGATCACGCTGATGAGCAGCGAGTTGCTCTCGTCGAATCCGACCGCCTTCCAGAGGGTGGTCGAGTAGTAGAAGATCACGTTGATGCCGACGAACTGCTGGAACGTCGACAGGATGATGCCGACCCAGACGATGCCCTGGAGGCCGAGCACGGGACCCCGCAGCGAGGCGCCCTTGGTCTTTCGGTCCTCGTCGATGGCGTTGCGGATCTCGTTGACGGACTTGTCGAGGTCGGCTGCGGGCACGAGCCGGGCGAAGATCTCACGGGCCTCGTCGTTACGCCCCTTCGCGAGGAGGTAGCGCGGGGACTCGGGCATGGTGAAGGCGAGGATGCCGTAGACGGCGGCCGGGACGATGCCGACGAGGAACATCCAGCGCCAGGCCTCGAGTCCGAGCCACAGCTGCTCCGAGGCGCCGCCGGCCGAGTTCGCCAGGACGGCGTCGGAGAGGAGAGCGGCGAAGATGCCGAGTGTGATCGCGAGCTGCTGCAGCGAGGCGAGGCTGCCGCGGATCTGCCGCGGCGCGATCTCGGCGATGTAGGCGGGGGCGACGACCGAGGCGATGCCGATGCCGATGCCGCCGATGACGCGCCAGACGATGAGGTCGGGGACGCTGAAGGTGAGGCCGGATCCGATCGACGACACGAGGAACATGACGGCGCCGAGCATCATCGTCTTCAGGCGTCCCCAGCGGTCGGAGAGACCGCCCGCGAGCACCGCGCCGACGGCGCAGCCGAGCAGGGCGACGGCGACGACGAAGCCGGTGAGGACGCTGTTCAGGTCGAAATTCGACTCGATCGAGTCGACGGCGCCGTTGATGACCGACGAGTCGAAGCCGAAGAGGAAACCGCCGACCGCGGCTGCCACCGACAGACCGATGGCGCGTCGCCCGTACGGGCTTTTCAACGAGAAGGCGTCGGCAGGGATCGTCCCGGTAGTGCTCATGAGGTTCGAGGGTACGCCGGTGCCCGCGGGTCGCGCCCGCCCTTGCGCGCGCGACGAAATCCGATACGGCTGACGCTCAGGCCTCGGTGAAGCCCAGCTTCTCCGCACCGCGCGCGATCCACGGATGCCGCGAGAAGGCATCCCACACGAGGGTCGACCCGAGCGCCGCGGCGCCGAGCAGCGCCGTCGCTCCCTTGTTCAGGCCGTAGCGGGGAGGCGCGTACCAGGGCTCAGCGCCCTCGAGGTTGACGCCGTCGGTCGCGCCCCACTCGTTCCACGCGCCCGGGTGCTCGTCGCGGAGAACGCGGAGCGCGGGGGTGACCTCCTCGGGCGCGAGCGGCAGCGCGCCGAAGAGCGAGACCGGCGGGATCGTGCCGTCGTTCCGCGGCTCGTGCGCCGCGGGTCGCGCACCGTTCACGACGTATCCGCCGGGACCGAGCCCGGCGGCCGGACCCCACAGGCCCGCGGCGAAGGTGCGCCACGTGCCGGACTGGTCGGCACACCACGCCTTCGAGGCCAGCGACGCCTCGCGCGAGTTCGCCCACCAGTCCCGCCCGTCCTTGTCGCGCACCCGCTGGAACGGATAGAACGCGAGCGGGAAGTGGTACGTGAACAGCGTCCCGCCCGGCTCGTAGACGCACTCGTGTCCGCCGTACGATCCGACGGGCTTGTCGAACCCGTCCCACAGCGCCTGTGCGTGCCGGCGACTGACCCCCGGGTGTCCCGCGGCGAGCAGGTACATCGTCAGCTGCTCCGCGGTCATGCTCCATGCGCTCACGAACCCGGAGGCGTCCGCGCCCTCGGCATAGTCGTCCTCAGCCGAGCCGACCCACGCCATCCGCAGCACGGTGCGCCCGTCCGGCCCGGTCGCCGACAGCCAGTTCCAGTCGATCCGCGCCAGCATCCGATCCACCGCCGCCGACACCTCGGCGTCGTCGAAGAAGGATGCCGCGACCACCGCACCGCACAGGGCGAGCGTCGTGTCGATCGTGGAGTACTCCGATCGTCCCTGCCGCTCGCCGGTAGCGGCGTCGACGAAGTGCGCGAGGAAGCCGTTCTTCTGCGGCACCGTGTGCTCGAGGGTCCGCATCGTCCCGCGCACGCGCTCGAGGACCTCGTCGCGGTCGAGGACGCCGCGCTCGACGCCCACGCACCACGCGGCGAGCGCGAACCCGGTCGCCGCGACGGTGGCGACGTCCGGGAGGTCGTCGCGGTCGAGCACGAGTCCGCATCCCGGCCCCGACGGCGTCGAGAACCGCCAGAGCCAGCGGATCGAGGCATCCACCTCCGTCTCGGTGAGTTCGCGGATGTCGGCGGGCAGGGTCTCCACGGCGGAGAGCGTCATGCGGCGGACCTCTTCTCGAAGGGGTTGGGGATCGCGTCGAGCAGCTGGCGCGTGTAGGCGGCCTGCGGGTTCTCGATCACCTGCTCGGCGGGTCCGGACTCGATGAGCTCGCCGTCCTTGAGGACGAGCGCATGGTTCGCGAGGCTCTTCGCCGAGAGCAGGTCGTGGGTGATGTACAGCATCCCCACGCCGTGGTCGGCGACGAGGGACTGCAGCACCTCGAGGATCTCGGCCCGGATCGACACGTCGAGGCTCGCGATCGGCTCGTCGGCGATGACCAGCCGCGGTTCGGCCGCGAGCGCGCGGGCGATGACGACGCGCTGCCGCTGTCCGCCCGAGAGCTCGTGCGGGAGGCGCCCGATGAAGCGGCCCGCCGGTGTGAGGCCGACGGTCTCGAGCAGGCTCGCGGAGCGTTCGATCGCCTCACGACGGCCGACGTGCAGGAAGTTCACGAGCGGCCGCGCCAGGGAGTATCCGACGGTGAGCGTCGGGTTGAGGGCGGCGTACGGGTCCTGGAAGACGTACTGGACATTGCGGCGGTACTCCCGCGCGATCTTCCCGCGGAGGGACGCGATGTCGTGCATCTGCCCGTCGCCCTTGGCCGAATACCGCACCGACCCCGACGTGGGGACGTCGATGCGGGTGAGGATCCGCGCGATCGTCGACTTGCCCGAGCCGGACTGGCCCACGAGCGCGGTGACCTCCCCCTCGCGCAGCGTGAAGGACACGTCCTTGACGGCGTCGACGTACTCGGTCTTCAGCCCCTGCCGCTTCGCGAAGCGGCGGCCGAGGTCCGCGATTTCCAGCACCGTGCGTCCCTGGACGGGCGCCTCCTCCGACACCTCGTCGGGCTCCTCCAGTTCGGCGCCCGTGTAGCCGGGCACGTCCTCGCCGAGGAGTTCGGCGTACGAGCCGACGAGGTGGATGGAGTACGGATGCCGCGGGCCGGGCCTAACGGCATCCGTCGCCGCGATGTCCTCGACGATCTCCCCTTCGTACATGACCGCGACGCGGTCCGAGAAGTCGAGCAGCGTGCCCATGTCGTGCGTGATGAGCACGGCGCCGAAGCGCTCGCGCTCCTGTAGCTCGCGGATCTTGTCGAGGATCGACTTCTGCACGACGACGTCGAGGCCGGTCGTCGGCTCGTCGAACAGCACGAGCTGTGGCTGGAGGGCGAGCGCGAGGGCGAGGTTGACGCGCTGGCGCATGCCACCCGACAGTTCGTGCGGATACATCCCGAGGAAACGGGTGTCGACGCTGACGAGGTCGAACAGCTCCTCGCACCGCTCGCGGATCTTCTCGTCGCTCAGGTCGGTGTGCTCGTGCATCACGTCCTCGAACATGCGGCGGACCCGGACCACCGGATTCAGCGAGTTCATGCTCGACTGGAAGACCGTCGACACGTACGACCAGCGGTACGGGCGCAGGTCGTCGCCCGACAGGTCGGTGACGTCCTGGTCGCCCCAGCGGATCGTGCCGCCGGTGATGCGACCGGGGCTGCGCAGCAGCTTCAGCACCGCCTGCGCGAAGGTCGTCTTGCCCGAGCCCGACTCGCCGGCGAGGCCGACGAACTCACCCGGCGCGACCTGGAGCGACGCGTTCTTGACCGCGTCGACGGCGGCACCGACCTTGGGGCGGTACTGCACCGACAGGTTCTCGACCGAGAGAACGGATGCCGCGGTGGTCATCACTTCTCCTCCTCTTCGCGTAGGTGCGGGTTGCTCAGCATGTCGACGCCGAAGTTCACGAACGTCAGCGACGTCATGAGGAGCGCGAGCATGACGCCGGGGGCGACGAGCCAGACCCACAGGCCCTGCACGAGGGCGCCGTTGGCGTTGGCCTGAGCGAGCATCTGTCCCCAGCTCACGGTGTTCGGGTCGCCGAAGCCCATGAACGACAAGCCGGCTTCGGCGGCGATGGCTGCGGTGGCCGCCCCGATGAACCCCGAGACGATCAGGGACGACATGTTCGGCATGATCTCGCGGAACACGATGCGCAGCATCCCGTCTCCGCCGAAGCGGGCGGCGGTCACGTAGTCGCGGTTGCGCATCGAGATGATGAGCGATCGCATCTCGCGCGAGGCGCCGGCCCAGCTCGTGATGGCCACGACGAAGACGAGCAGCGCGAGCCCGCGCGTCTCGCTGTAGGCGACGATCACCATCATCAGCGGGAGGACCGGGATGACGAGGGCCAGGTTCGTCGCGAACGAGAGCACGTCGTCCAGCGCGCTGCCCTCGCGGTACCCGGCGAGCAGGCCGACGACGATCGCGATCGCGATCGTGGCGAGCCCGCCCAGCACGCCGATCGCGAATGACAGCCGCGTCCCGTGCACGAGCTGCGTCCCGATGTCGTAGCCGAGGGTGTTGGTGCCCATCCAGTGCGCCCAGCTCGGGTCCTGCGACGGGGCGAAGGACGCATCGGTCGGGCTGTACGGGGTCAGCACGTCGGCGAGGATCGCCATGAGCGCGAACACCGCCAGCATGACGATGCCCACACGGGCCTTCCGGCTCGACCAGATGACCTGGTACCAGCGCGGCGGCCGGACGACGGCGACGACCTCTTTGGTCGAGGCGTCCGCTTCGGTGACGCGCCGCCGGAACGTCCGCACCGGCTCGGTGCGGTCGGGCAGCACGCCGCCCGCCGGCTGCGGCATCGCGGCCGGCTGGGGGAGGGGGGTTTCTTCAGGAGCCATGTTCGTCACCCGGCTTTCAGACCGACGCCCGGCGGGCGCGCGGGTCGATGAGCGGATAGATGAGGTCGACGATGAAGTTCGCCGTCAGGACGATGACGATCGTCGCGAGCAGGATCGCCTGCATGAGCGGGAAGTCGCGGTTGCTGGTCGCCTCGCCCATGAGCCGGCCCATGCCGGGGTAGTCGAAGACGGTCTCGATGAGGATCGACCCGCCCATGAGCACACCGAGCGAGAGAGCGAAGCCCGTGATCACCGGCAGCAGCGCGTTGCGCGCGGCGTAGCCGAGGGCGAGGGTGCGCTCCTTCAGCCCGGCCGCCGATGCGAGGCGGATGTAGTCCTCGCCCAGCACCTGAACCATCGTGTTGCGCATCGAGAGGATGAATCCGATCGGTGCCGTGACCATGAGCGTCAGAGCCGGCAGGAAGCCGTGGGCGACGACGTCGGCGATGTGCTCGGGGGTTCCGGGATCGGTGTAGCCGTACCCGCCCGTCGCGGGGAACCAGCCCAGTGTGTAGGCGAAGAGGAACACGATGATCAGGGCGATCCACACCGACTGCAGGTTGCCGACGAAGGTGGACCCAACCGAGATCGTGGCGTCGAACCGGCTGTTGCGGCGCCACGCCGCAATAGCGCCGAGCAGGGTCCCGACGAAGAACGACAGGATCTGCGTCAGCCCGACGAGCACCAGTGTCCACGGCAGCGCCTTGCCGAGCACTTCGATCACCGGCGCCGGGAAGTACGTGAACGAGATGCCCAGGTCACCCGCGGCGAGCTGCTGCAGGTACTGCCAGTACGCCACGAACACGTTGTCGTCGCCGTAGCCGAGCATCGTCTTGATCGCGGCCACCTGCGCCGGGTCGACCTCGCCGCGACCGGTGAGCTGGGTCACCATAATCTCGGCGGGATCCCCCGGCTGCAGCCGCGGGATGATGAAGTTCAGCGTGATCGCCGCCCACAGGGTGAGCAGGAAGTAGCCCGTCTTCCGCGCGTAGTACACCATCGGTCAGTCCTCCCCCGAGGAGTCCGATGCCGCGGCGTCCCCCGGCGGGCGCAGCTCGGTCGCGATGCGGATGAGCTGATCGACGGGGTAGGGGTTCTCCTCGCTGGGCCAGCCGACCGCGTTCTCGGTGCGGTAGATCAGGCGGTTCGGTGCGTACTGCAGTGCGATGTAGGGGAACTCCGTCATGAAGACGTCGATGACCTCGCCCTCGATCTCCTTCGCGCGGGCAGCGTCCGTCGTGTTCGCCCACTCGTCGATGAGCGCGTCCATCTCGGGGTCCGAGTAGCGCGCGCGGTTGAGGAGCAGCTCCTTGTCCTTCGAGATCTGCGACGACTGCAGTCGCGCACCGAGGTCCCTCGAGCGCTGGCATCCGCCGCCGACGAAGTCGACGACCATGTCGAAGTCCCCGGAGCGCTGCATCCCGTCGACCGCGTTCGGGTCGGTGGTGATCATCTTGATCTGCACACCGACGTCCTTCGCGTTGCGCACGATCACGTCGGCCATCGCGATGATGTCCATCCAGCCCGCCTGCACGCTGAAGACGAACGAGAGCGGCTCGCCCTGCTCATCGACGCGCCAGCCGTCGGCGCCCCGCTCGTATCCGGCCGCGTCGAGCAGTTCGTTGGCCTTGTCGGGGTCGTACGGGATGTACGCCTTGTCGCCCTGCCACTTCTCGGGGATGTCCTGCTCCTGGAAGGGCAGCAGAAGCATGGTCTGGCTCGCGGGCTCCATGATCCCGAAGGTCGCGCGCTCGGTGATCGCCTGGCGATCGATCGCGTACGCCAGACCCTCGCGGAACTTCGGGTCGTTCAGCACGGGGCGCTCGTTGTTGATGGCCAGCACGGTGGTCGCGTCCGGCGGGTAGAAGAAGTGCGCGTCCTCCGGGTCGGGTGCGACGACCGAACGGTTCGGGTTCGGGATGTCGCCGCGGTAGAGGTCGAGCGCACCGCCGCGCAGCTTCAGTGCGCCGGAGTTGGCGTCGTACTGCCCCTCCATCGAGAGCTGCTGGATCTTCACCTCGTCGGCGTTCCAGTAGTCCGGGTTGCGCTCGAGGACGAGCCGCCGACCGTTGTAGTCCTTCGGCACGAACGGCCCGGTCGCCACACCGACGGTGTCCACGAAGAGGGTCGGGTCGCCCTGCTCGGCGTAGATGTGCTCGGGCAGGATCTTCATCGTCGAGAGGATGCCGTCGGTCTTCGGCACGGCCGCGCCGGCGAACTGGATCTCGACCGTGTGGTCGTCCAGCGCGGTGACGCTCTC
Organism: Microbacterium sp. NPDC080005; assembly: GCF_040702445.1. NCBI lineage: Bacteria > Bacillati > Actinomycetota > Actinomycetes > Micrococcales > Microbacteriaceae > Microbacterium > Microbacterium sp. NPDC080005. The sequence continues at coordinate 865,711 of NZ_JBFBLD010000002.1, forward strand.
CGCCGGGGCGCCGAAGTACTCGCCCCACAGACCCGCGCGATCGGCGGCGGGGAACTCCTTGCCGACCATGAACGTGTAGACGACGTCATCAGCCGTGAACGGCTCGCCGTCGCTCCACTGCACGCCCTCGCGGAGTGTCAGGACCATGCGGTCGGGTGTCGGCCACTCGTAGGAGGTGGCGAGCCAGGGGATCGCCTCGCAGGTGAACCGGTCGCGGATCATGAGTGGCTCGAACAGCCACGTCTGCACCGTCGCGTTCGGGGAGAGCCAGTTGTAGTTCAGGATGCCCTGCACGGAGCCGGACGCCTCGGACGGCATCCGGATCTCCGCGATCATGCCCTCTGCCGCCGGCGGCGCCGGCTCGAGCCCGATGTTCGCGCAGGCGGACGTCGCCAACAGCGCGGACACCAGGGCGGCGCTCGCCGCGGCTCTTGTGCGCTTTCTCATCGGAACCTCCTCGTTCCTCGGGTGTGGGGCGCCGCGCGCCCGGGTCTCAGTCGGCGGTCGCCTCGGGATCGGCGGCGCATCCGCACGACTCGCGGATCACGAGTCGTGTCGCCAGCACCGTGCGTGCGTCGAGGGTCTCGCCCAGGGCGCCCGCCGCGGCACGGGCGCCGAGCTCGGCGACCGGCTGGTGGACGGTGGTCAGGCGGGGGGAGGCGATCTCGGCGAGAGACTGGTCGTCGAACCCGGTGATCGCGACGTCCTGCGGGATCCGGTGACCGAGCCCGGGGAGGGTCGCCAGCAGCCCGATGGCGAGCTCGTCGTTCGCGCACACGAGGGCGTCAGGGAGACCGGTCTCGTGCACCTGGCGGGCGGCGAGGGCGCCGCTGCGGACGTCGAGTCCGTACCGCAGCGGCTCGCCCGCCTCGCCGAGACCTGCCGAGCGCAGCGCATCCAGGAAGCCGGCGTACCGCAGGGTCGTGTCGGGCGAGCCGGCGGGCTCGCCGACGAACGAGAGCCGTCGGTGACCGTGCACCTCGATGAGGTGGCGGGTCAGTTCGGCAGCGGCGGCGCGCCCGTCGGTCAGGACGGCGGGGGCGTCCTCGCTCTCACCGGCGACGACCACGACGCGGCCGACGGTGGCGAGTCGGGCGATCTCGGCATCCGGCACCGTCCCGCCCGCGACGATGAGGCCGTCGGTGCGTTCTGCCAGCTGACGCACGGATGCCACGGCGTCGGGGCGCAGGTGCGTTCCGAGCACGTTGATCGCGACACCGCGCTCGACCGCGACCGACTCCGCGCCCTCGATGAGGGCGGCGAAGTAGGGGCCACCGAGGCCCGGGAGCACGATGCCCAGGGTGTTCGTGCGCCGGTACGAGAGGGCTCGGCCCAGCGAGGAGGGGGTGTACCCGAGACGGTCGATCGCCTCGCGGACGCGTTCCTTCGTCGCCCCGGCGACACGGGGGTCGTCGTGGGTCACCCGCGACACCGTCGCCACCGAGACGCCGGCCGCGCGAGCGATGTCGCGAATGGTGGGCCGGGGGCTGCCGCCGGGCGAGCGGGTGTGGGATCGGCGGGTGCGCGCGTCCGAGTCCGTCATGTCCCTCCGTCACCTCCTCGTGAGATCGGGTCCGGCGATGTAACCGGATACATCGAGCGACTGTAGCGCTGGTAACCGGTTACATCAACCCCTCATCCCCGCAGAATGGAGGGATGAGCACGCTGATCGTCTCTGCCCACCCCGACCCGGCGTCCTTCACCCATCGCGTTGTCGAACGTCTCCGCGCGGCGCTCCCGCCCGGCGAGGTCGAGGTCGCCGATCTCGCGGCGGAGGACTTCGACCCACGTTTCACCCTCGCCGATCGGCACTCCTACCTCGTCGCCGGGGACTACCCGACGGACGTCGCCGCAGAGATGGCTCGCATCGACCGAGCGGACCACCTCGTGCTGGTCTTCCCGGTGTTCTGGTGGTCGATGCCCGCACTGCTGAAGGGGTGGATCGACCGGGTGTTCGCGAACGGGTGGGCGTTCGGTGTCGGCGAGGGTGGCGGCATCCGACCCGGTCTGGGTCGGCTCACCGCCCACCTGGTCCCCGTCGCGGGGTCGGACGCCGCCCTCTACGAGCGGCGCGGATACGACCGCTCGTTCGAGACGCAGATCGGGACGGGGATCCTGGACTACTGCGGCGTGGGCCGCGGGCTCACGGAATTCCTGTACGACGCGGATGCCGGCGCGGCAGCTGACGACCTCGACCGGGTCGTCGCGAGAGTCGCTGCCGCGACCCGCGTCTGAGGTCGCGGGAAGATCCCCGGGTCGGAGCCGCGGGGGGAGTCGGCTCGACGACCCGAGGCTCCCGGACGTCTCACCGTGACAGGGGAGACGCGATCCCGCGCGGACAACCCGGGGCTGGGTTGCGGGCGACGATACGCCCGGCGACGACGAAAGGGAAGACCGACAGCAAGACCCGGCTGGAGGGGGTCTCCCCCGAACCCCAGCCGGGTCATTGTGTGCTGCAGTGGGGCCCGCACGCGGAACGCCGTTGTCCCCCAGTGACCGATCCGAGTGCGGGTCTCAACCAGCTCCCCAAGTGATGGTCCTACAGCACCTCAGAATGTACCGACGCAGGACGAACGACTTGTCCCCCTTTCGGGGGACAAGTCGTCTGTGATACAACTTTTCGCCGTCTCATGAGGACAGTCGCCGGAACGCCTCACCCAGCCACCGGTCGTATGCCGCCCACGGCTCGCCGATCCGTGTCCGGAGGCCGTCGATGTGGGTCGCGAGGAGACCGGTCAGGGTGAACCATTCGCCGCCCTCCCGCAGGTCGGCGAACTGCTGGTGGCGCTCCCGCTCGAGGCGACGGTCGCCGGGCTCGAACGCGAGCAGTTCGTCGTGCATGATCGCCGCCAGGCGCCGGCGGGGGCTGGCGGATGTGCCGATCTTCACCCGGTCCCGGTAGCGCAGGTAATAGACGACGTCGATGCGGGGCGGTGGGATGTCCGCGTCAGGAGCGTCGCCGAGACGCCACCCGCATCGTGCGCAGAACCAGGTGTCGTCGTGACGCTCGCCGACCTCGCCGCCGCAGACGCGGCAGCGCGAGGGGAGTGGATCGGGCACGGGCCCATCCTGACGGCGTCCACCGACACTGCGGGTGCGCAGAGGCGTCGATGTCGGGCCGGGCCTGGATGTAACCGGATACATCGAGTACAGTCCCCGAGGTAACCGGTTACATGGGCTGCAACGACGCAGAGAGGAACGAGGCATGTCGTCATCGCCACTCGCCGATCGCCTGGATCGTATCGTCCTGTATCAGGCCTATCCGCAGAGCTTCGCGGATGCCGATGGCGACGGCGTCGGTGACCTCGACGGGCTGGCGGGTCGGCTCGACCACCTCTCCTGGCTCGGCGTCGACGCCGTGTGGATCAACCCGTGCTTCGTCTCCCCGATGCGCGACGCGGGGTACGACGTCGCCGACTTCGACCACGTCGATCCGCGGTACGGCGGTGACGCCGCCCTCGACCGACTCGTCGCCGAGGCGGACCGTCGCGGCATCGCGGTGCTCCTCGACCTGGTCGCCGGGCACACCTCCGACCAGCACCCCTGGTTCCAGGCCGCCGTCGCCGCCGACGGCGACCACCGTTACGTCTTCTCCGATCGCCCAGCCGAGGATTTCGAACCTGTGCCCGGTCCGCGCGGCGGCTTCTACAAGCCGAACTTCTTCGCCTTCCAGCCCGCGCTGAATTTCGGCTACGCGCGCGCCGCCGCGGATGAGCCGTGGCGGCAGCGCGTCGACGCCGACGGGCCTCGGCAGAACCGCGACGCGCTCGTCGACATCATCCGTCGCTGGTACGACCGTGGGGTGCAGGGCTTCCGCGTCGACATGGCCGCCTCGCTCGTCAAGGACGATCCGGGACACGTCGAGACCGCGAAGCTCTGGGACGAGATCCGATCCCGGCTCGACGCGAGCCACCCCGGACGGGTGCTCATCTCGGAGTGGGGCGATCCCGCGCGGGCGATCCCGGCCGGATTCCACAGCGACTTCTTCCTCCAGTTCGGGGGCGACAGCGACGGCTGGCCGCTCAAGTCCCTCTTCAACGACAACGCCGGCACGGTCCACGAGGCGTGGGATCAGACGGAGGTCTGGGCCGGAGCCGAGGGGACCGGGGACGCCGCCGACTTCGTCTCGGCGTGGCGGGAGGCTGCGGACGCGATCGCCCGCGACGGTCGCGGCGGGGTGGTCGGGCTCCCGACCGCGAACCACGACTTCACCCGGCTGGTCAGCGGTCCGCGTGACGCCGAACAGGCGCGCGCCGCGCTGATGCTCGTACTCACCTGGCCGGCGATGCCCTCCGTCTACTACGGCGACGAGATCGGCATGCGGTACGTCCCCGGCCTCGCGTCGCACGAGGGATCGTCGCTCGGGCCGCGGTACGAGCGCGCCGGCTCGCGCACACCCATGCAGTGGGGCGAGCTGGGCGACGGCATCCACCCCTCGCGGTACCTCCCCGAGGACCCGGACCCGGACCGCCCGACGGTCGCCGACCAGCGCGACGATCCTCACTCGCTGCTCACCTTCGTCCGCGAGGCCATCGCGCTGCGACGCGGCGATCCGCGGCTCTCGGCGCACGCTCCCGTCGAGGTGCGCACGACGACCTACCCCTTCACCTACGTCCGCGGCGGCTCGCTGCTCGTGGCAGTGAACCCTTCGCGCACTCCGCGCACGGTTCCGGATGCCGCGGGTCGGATCTGCCACGGATACGCCGCGCGCCTGGACGGCGACACCCTCCATCTCGACGCGTTCGGCTGTGCCGTCGTCGAGCTCGACCAGAACCCGGCCGCGGCACCCGCGGCATCCGATGAAAGGAACCCCGCATGACGACGCACACCGGACCCACGACCTCCGCGCCCGAGGGCTTCCTCTGGGGCGCAGCCACGGCCGCCCACCAGATCGAGGGCGGCAACGTCAACACCGCGCACTGGGAGTTCGAGCACGCGCCCGACACGACGGTCGAGGAGCCCTCGGGCGACGCGTGCGACTCGTACCACCGCTTCCCCGAGGACATCCGGCTCCTCGCCGAGTCGGGTCTCGACACCTACCGCTTCTCGATCGAGTGGGCGCGGATCGAGCCTGAGAAGGGCATCGTCTCGCGCGCGCAGCTCGACCATTACCGCCGCATGATCGACACGTGCCGGGATGCCGGCATCACGCCGTTCGTGACCCTCCACCACTTCACCGTGCCGCGTTGGCAGGGCCACGACGGCGGCTGGTACGCCGACGACGTCGTCGACCGGTTCCGCCGCTACACCGAGACGGCGACCCGCATCCTCGACGACGTCGAGTTCGTGGTGACGATCAACGAGCCGAACATGATGGTCAACCAGACCGAGGCGAAGATCGACACCGAGCAGGGCGTCAACTTCCCCGGACCCTCGCCGCACGTCGCGCAGGTCATCGCGCAGGCCCACCACGCCTCCCGCGAGGTGCTGTCGGGTCTCGGGCACGTGAAGAGCGGCTGGTCCGTCGCGAACCAGGTGTACCAGGCGGTTCCCGGATACGAGAAGGAGCGCGACGAGTGGGGCTACTGGCGCGAGGACTACTACCTCGAGCAGGCCCGCGACGACGACTTCATCGGAGTGCAGTCCTACCTCCGCACGATCATCGGGCCCGACGGGCCGGTGCCGTTCGCCGACGACGTCGAGCGCACGTTGACCGGCTGGGAGTACTACCCCGAGGCCCTCGGACACGCGCTCCGCCACACCCACGAGGTGACGGGCGGCATCCCGATGATCGTCACCGAGAACGGCATGGCGACGGCCGACGACAGTCGACGCATCGACTACACGACCGGCGCGCTCGAGGGTCTGTCGGCCGCCCTGCGCGACGGTCTGGACGTGCGCGGCTACCTGCACTGGTCGCTGCTCGACAACTACGAGTGGGGCTCCTACCGTCCGACGTTCGGTCTGATCCACGTCGACCACGAGACCTTCGCCCGCACGCCGAAGCCGAGCCTCGCGTGGCTGGGCGACCTCGCGAAGCGCGGGGTGATTCCCGCCGCCTGACCCGTCGGGCGGTCGCTGCACTCGGTCGGCTCGCGCGATCGCCGACGGGCTGGGAGGATCGTCGGATGTCCGAGAGCCTCTCCTCCGCCGCCTTACCGCTCGATCGCGCCGCCGCGGACGGGATGTGGGCCGACTACCGCGCCGCCCATCCGGCAGCCGCTGCCGCGGGGTCCGAGTACACCGTCGAGCACTTCGGTGACAGCCCGCGGCTCGCCGACCAGCTGCTCGACGCCGTGCTGAACGGTCCGAAACGCGCGACCGCCGAACTCGTCGCCGAGTTCACCACCCGCGGCGATGAGCTGCCGCGGATCGGGGGTCACTGGATCGCCTGTGACGGCACCGGCGCGCCGCGGATCATCATCCGCAGCACCGAGCTGAGGGTCGGCCCCTTCACGAGCGTCGACGCGGCGTTCGCCTTCGACGAGGGCGAGGACGACCGCACCCTGGAGAGCTGGCAGCGCGAGCATCGCAGGTACTTCACCCGAGTGGCCGCGGCTCGGGGTACGCAGTGGTCCGAGGAGGACGAGATCGTCTTCGAGCGCTTCGCCGTGGTGTGGCCGCCCGAGCACGCCGACTGACCGCGGGCTTGTCCCGAAGGGACGGCGAATCGCGGCATCCGTTGTCGACCTCATGCAGAACGGCTCATGCGTCGGGGTCTAGCGTGGGAGGGTGACCCCCTCGTTCGAGGCTCCGGCCGAAGCATCCGACGTCGTCCGCGTCCTCGCCGCCGACGGTTCGTACGCCCCTTCCGACGCGGCTGAGCGCTACCTGCCGCTGATCGATCAGCTCACCGACACCGAGCTCGAGACGTTCTACCGCGACATGGTCGTGGTGCGCGCCTTCGACCGCCAGGCGACCAACCTGCAGCGTCAGGGGCAGCTCGCGCTGTGGCCGCCGTCCCTCGGACAGGAGGCCGCGCAGGTCGGATCGGTGCGAGCGACCCGCGCCCACGACCACGTGTTCCCCTCGTACCGTGAGCACGTCGTCGTCACGACGCGCGGGGTCGACCCGATCGACATCATCCGCCTGATGCGCGGTCTCACGCACGGCGGATGGAACCCGGCCGAGCACCAGAACACGCACATCTACACGCTCGTCCTCGGCGCGCAGACCTTGCACGCGACCGGCCTCGGCATGGGTCTCGTCTTCGACGGCCGCACGGGCACCGGCGACCCCGAGAAGGACGAGGCGGTCATCGTCTACTACGGCGACGGCGCCTCGAGCCAGGGCGATGTGCACGAGGCGATGGTCTTCGCCGCGAGCTATCAGACGCCGCAGGTCTTCTTCCTGCAGAACAACCACTGGGCGATCTCGGTGCCCGTCTCCACCCAGTCCCGGGTGCCGCTCGCCCGCCGCGGCGACGGCTACGGCATCCCCGCCGTCCGTGTCGACGGCAACGATGTCCTCGCCAGCTACGCGGTCAGCAAGGTCGCGCTCGACGAGGCGCGTGCCGGCGGCGGACCGCGCGCCGTCGAGGCGCTGACCTACCGGATGGGCGCTCACACGACCAGCGACGACCCGACGAAGTACCGCACGAGCGACGAGGAGCAGTCGTGGATGCGGCGCGACCCGATCGCGCGCATGCGGGCGTTCCTGCAGAACCGTGGTGCCTCGGCATCCTTCTTCGACGAGGTGGATGCTGCTGCCGCCGCATATGCCGACGACGTGCGCGTGCGCACCAACGCGCTCGGCGACATCCCCGCCGGTGTCATGTTCGACCACGTCTACGGCGAGGTCCACCCGCTCGTGCAGGAGCAGCAGCGCTGGCTCGCCGAGTACGAGGCATCCTTCGAGGAGGGGAACGCGTGAGCGACATCCAGACCCTGCCCTTCGCGAAGGCGCTCAACGCGGGCCTGCGCGCCGCGATGACCGCCGACGACCACGTACTGCTCATGGGCGAGGACATCGGCCCCCTCGGCGGCGTCTTCCGCGTCACCGAAGGTCTGCACGCCGAGTTCGGACCGCAGCGCGTGCTCGACACGCCGCTGGCCGAGTCGGGGATCGTCGGCACCGCGATCGGCCTCGCGATGGCCGGGTTCCGTCCCGTCATCGAGATCCAGTTCGACGGCTTCGTCTTCCCCGCCTTCGACCAGATCACGACCCAGCTCGCCAAGCTCACGAACCGTCACGAGGGCCACGCGAACTTCCCCCTCGTCATCCGCATCCCCTACGGCGGGCACATCGGCGCGGTCGAACACCACCAGGAGAGCCCCGAGGCGTACTTCGCCCACACCCCCGGCCTGCGGGTCGTGTCGCCGTCGACACCGAACGACGCGTACTGGATGATCCAGGACGCGATCGCCTCGCCCGACCCGGTCATCTTCCTCGAGCCGAAGGCGAAGTACTGGATGAAGGGCGAGGTGGATGTCGCGGAGCGGGCGCTCCCGCTCCACGCCTCGCGCGTCGTCCGCCGCGGCACCGACATCACCCTCGTCGGTCACGGCGCGATGGTGACGACGCTGCTGCAGGCGGCCGCCCTCGCCGAGGGCGAGGGCACGTCGTGCGAGGTCATCGACGTCCGTTCGCTCTCGCCGATCGACTACGAGCCGATCCTCGAGTCGGTGCGTCGAACCGGCCGCATGGTCTACGCGCAGGAGGCGCCCGGCAACGTGTCCGTCGGCTCCGAGGTGGCCGCGACCGTCATGGAGAAGGCCTTCTACGCCCTCGAGGCCCCGGTCCTCCGGGTGTCGGGCTTCGACGTGCCCTTCCCGCCCGCCAAGCTCGAGGGCCAGTACCTCCCCGACGCCGACCGCATCCTCGAGGCCGTCGACCGCGCCCTCGCCTACTGACCCCTCCGACGATGCCCCCCTACCCGCGACCCCCACACGTCCGCGAGACTGCACGTGTGCATCGAGACTGCGGCGTCAGCCCGCTGTCTCGGCGCGCGTCTGCAGTCTCGCGGGGATGGAGATGACATGAGCACGCAGACCTTCCACCTGCCGGACGTCGGCGAAGGACTCACCGAGGCCGAGATCGTGCAGTGGCGCGTCGCGCCGGGCGACGCGGTCGACGTGAACGACGTCCTCGTCGAGATCGAGACCGCCAAGTCCCTCGTCGAACTGCCGTCGCCGTTCAGCGGCACGGTGGGCGACATCCTCGCCGCCGAGGGCACGACGGTCGAGGTCGGCGCCGCGATCATCACGATCGCCGGTGGCGAGGGACAGCCGGATGCCGACATCGGCCGCTCCGAGCACGGCGAGAAGCCCGCCGAAGAGCCCGGCGGTTCGGTGCTCGTCGGCTACGGCACGGGCGGCGAGGTGAAATCCCGCCGACGCAAGCCGGCCGAGAAGCCGGTGACGACGGCGATCGGCGTCGTCGCGAAGCCCCCGATCCGCAAGCTCGCGCGCGATCTGGGCGTCGACCTGTCGGATGTGACGCCCAGCGGCGCGGCCGGCGAGGTGACCCGCGAGGACGTCGTCCGTCACGCCGAGCAGGCCTCCGTCTTCCGCAACATCGCGACCCCGGAGCTGCCCGAGGAGCGCGAGCTCTCGATCCCCGTCGCGGCACCCGCGGCATCCGTCCCCGCCCCGGCCGCCCCTCCGTCGGACGCCCGCGAAGAGGCGATCACCGTCAAGGGCGTGCGCAAGGCGACCGCCAACGCGATGACCTCGAGCGCGTACACGGCGCCGCACGTGTCGGTGTGGACCGACGTCGATGCGACCCGCACGATGGAGCTCGTCAAGCGGCTGAAGGCGTCGCCCGACTTCGCCGATGTGAAGATCTCGCCGCTGCTGATCTTCTCGCGCGCCGTCATCTGGGCGCTGCGCCGCACGCCCATGATCAACGCCGCGTGGGTCGAGACCGAGAACGGCGCCGAGATCCGCGTGCGTCACTACGTCAATCTCGGCATCGCCGCGGCGACGCCGCGCGGTCTGCTCGTCCCCAACATCAAGGACGCGCAGGACCTCAACATGCGCGGGCTCGCGAGGGCGCTCGAGAAGCTGACTGTCACGGCACGCGACGGCAAGACGACGCCCGCCGACCAGCAGGGCGGCACGTTCACGATCACGAACATCGGTGTCTTCGGGATGGATGCCGGGACCCCGATCATCAATCCGGGGGAGTCCGGCATCATCGCCATGGGCACGATCCGGCAGAAGCCGTGGGTCGTCGACGGCGAGGTGCGCCCCCGCTTCGTGACGACGGTGTCGGGCTCGTTCGACCACCGCGTCATCGACGGCGACGGCATCAGCCGCTTCATCGCCGACGTCGCCTCGGTGCTCGAGGAGCCGGCGCTGCTGCTCGACTGACGCGGCGGCGCGCCCCGTCGTTGACGGAACCACGGCGGACGCGGTAGGCATCTCCCATGGCGGTCATCAATCGCGGGTTCGGCGGTCGGCGAGGTACGAGCGATCCCCGGCTCCCCCCGGGTCAGACGCTCGTCGACGACTGGCCCGTCCTCACGGCCGGCCCCACCCCCGACATCCCTACCGACGAGTGGTCGTTCACGATCACGACCGAGACGGGTGCTCAGCATCGCTGGGACTGGGGCACCCTCCACGACCTGGGGGTGGAGGACGTGGTCACCGACATCCACTGCGTCACCCACTGGTCACGCCTCGGGATGCCGTGGCGCGGTGTCTCGGTGGATCGGCTCTTCGAGGAGGTCGAGACCTCCTACGACTTCGTGATGGTGCGCACCCACGACGGGTACACCACCAACGTGCCCCTCGACGATCTGCTCGAAGGACAGGCGTGGATCGCGACGGAGGCGGACGGCGAGCCCCTGACCGCCGAGCACGGCGGTCCGGCGCGACTGCTCGTCCCGCACCTCTACTTCTGGAAGAGCGCGAAGTGGGTCGCCGAGATGCGGATGATGCCCACCGACGAACCGGGGTTCTGGGAGCAGAACGGCTACCACCTGCGCGGCGATCCGTGGCGCGAGGAACGCTACTGGTGACGGAGCGGTTCCGCGCGGGATGGCACGTAGGTCGCGTGGTCTCCCGCCGCCGCGAGACCGCCTCCGCGGTCCGTCTCGAGATCGAGGTCCCCACCTGGCCGGGGAACCACGCGGGCTCCCATCTCGACATCCGCCTGACCGCACCCGACGGGTATCAGGCGTCGCGGTCCTACTCGATCGCGTCGTCGGGCCGGAGCACCCGGGTCGTCCTCGCAGTCGACGAGGTGCCCTCGGGCGAGGTCTCGCCCTACCTGGTCCACGACCTCGTCGAGGGCGACGAGCTGGAGGTGCACGGGCCGCTGGGGCGCTATTTCGTCTGGATCCCGGACGACCCGGACCCCGCGCCGGTGCAGCTCATCGCGGGCGGCTCCGGTGTGGTCCCCCTGTTCGCGATGGCCGCCGCACGGGAACTCGACCCGCAGGGACCGGACTTCCGACTGCTCTACTCGGTCCGGACTCCCGACGACGTCTTCTTCGCCGATGAGATCGCCGCACTGACCAGGACGGGCGTCGACATCGTGCACACGCGTCGAGCGCCCGCCGCAGCGGCGCATCCTCCCGGGCGGCTGACCGCGGAGGCCCTCTCCGCGTCGATCTTCTCCGCAGCGGCGACGCCGAGGATCTATGTCTGCGGACCGACCCCGTTCGTCGAGGCGGTCGCCGGCTGGCTCTCGCAGCTCGGCCACGACCCCGTCCGCATACGCACCGAACGCTTCGGAGGGAACGGATGACGCACCTCGACGGGAACGCTCTCGCCGGCACCTTCGCCGACGCCCTCGGTTCCGAGTTCATCGACGCACTCGGACAGTGCGCGGGATGCCGACATCGCGCCGTCCTCGCGAGAGCCCACGCCTACGTGACCGAAATGGGCGCCGTTGCCCGCTGCGAGGAGTGCAACGGGGTCCTCGCGGTCATCATGCAGACGGAGACGGAGGTGCTCGTCAACCTGTCCGGGCTGGCGAACATGTCGATCGCCCGCGGTGAGTGAGCCCGGTCAGTCCGCGGCTTGGGTCGCCTTGCCGTGGAACCAGCCGCCGAGGGCGTCCGCCGACTCGCGGGTCGAGGCGTCGCCGTCCGCAGCCTGGAGGGCGTCGACGGCGCCGTCTGATCCGTCGCCGGGCGCCGTCGGCTCATAGCCCATCGACCACGCCGCGTACTTGCGCTCGCTCGTCTGCTCCTCGAGCAGCACACGCACGTCGGTGTGGCGCGGATCGCGGCCGATGCGTTCGAGGAGCGCGCGGACGGAGGCATCCGGTCCTTCGAGGATCTGGATGAAATCGAGGTCACGGTAGACCAGCATCCCCGTGATGCCGTCGCGCGCGTTGTTCGCGCGGCTCTCGGTGAGCAGCTCGACGAGGCGATCGTGGTCGAACGGCTCGACGGCACGGCTCGCGTAGACGATGAAGGTCAGCTGGTCGGTCATGCTCGAGCTCTCCGGGGCGGTGACGGGTAGGCGGATGCGGTGCCGCCGGGTCCGATGACAGTAACACCCGGTGAGGGCTGGATCCGCCTCTTGCGCAAGCCCTTGCTGATGCGCCAAGGGGTGCGGAGACTCCCGACATGAGCGATGACGAACAGCAGCAGATCCAGAAGGACTTCGACGATGCCGTGAACATGACCGCGGCGGAGATCGAGAAATGGCTCGACACCGACGAGTCGAAGAGCGTGGGGCAGAAGTCGGGCGGTGGCGAGTCGACTGGTCACGCCTCGGGCCGGCGCATCGTGACGATCCTCCGGAAGAAGAAGGACGACCGCACAGACGCGGACTACGCGCACATGAAGAAGGTGCACGGATACATCGCCCGCCACTCCAAGCAGCGTCCGAAGGGAAATGTCGAGGACACCGACTGGCGTTACTCGCTCATGAACTGGGGTCACGACCCGCTCAAGTGACGACGATTTGAGAACGATTATCAACACCGCGTAGACTGCGGGACATGACCTCTCGTGTGCCCGCACTGCTCGCCCTCTCCGCCGGATCGGTCCTCGTCCTCGCGGGGTGCGCGACGTCGGCGGCACCGGCGGCGGGTGAGAGCGACCGCCTCACCGTCGTCGCATCCACCAACGTCTACGGCTCGCTCGCGGCGGCGGTCGGCGGCGACGACGTCGAAGTGACCTCGATCATCGACTCGCTGTCCCAGGACCCGCACTCCTACGAGGCCTCGGCCCGCGATCAGCTCACCGTGTCGCAGGCCGACCTCGTCATCGAGAACGGCGGCGGGTACGACGCGTTCCTGGACGGGTTGATCGAGGCGACCGGCACGAAGGCGCCCGTGATCACCGCCGTCGAGTACTCGCACGACTACCCCGGCAACGAGGGTCACTCCGACGAGGCGCACGCCGAGGATGACCATGCCGAGGGAGAGGGGCACGACCACGCCGAGGACGACGACCACGCGGGTCACGATCACATCGAGGGCTTCAACGAGCACGTCTGGTACGACCTGCACACGATGGAGCACGTCGTCGAGGACATCGCCCATGAACTGGGTGAACTGGATGCCGCGAAGGCCGACACCTTCGAGGCGAACGCGAAGACGCTCATCGACGGTATCGCCGGTCTGGAAGGCTCCCTCGAGGCGATCAAGACCGACCACGCGGGTGAGAAGGTGTTCGTGACCGAGCCCGTTCCGCTGTACCTCGCGGCAGCGGCCGGCCTCGAGAACGCGACTCCGGAGGCCTTCAGCGAGGCCGTCGAAGAGGGGCAGGATGTCCCGCCGGCGACCATGCTCGAGGCCACGGACATCCTCGACTCGGGCGAGGTGCGCACCGTCATCGTCAACGCGCAGACCGGCGGCGCCGAGACCACCGAGGTCGAGAACCTCGCGGCGAAGAACGACATCCCCGTGCTGGAGTTCACCGAGCTGCTGCCCGAGGGGCTGACCTACGTCGAGTGGATGCAGCAGAACATCGACGAGCTGGCCGGTAGCCTGACTCGGTGACCCGGCCCCATGACATCCCCCTCCGCATCCGGGGCGCCGCGCTCCGCCGCGGCGGGCGGGAGCTCTGGAGCGGCCTCGACCTCGACGTCCAACCCGGCGAGCTGATCGCCGTACTCGGACCGAGCGGCTCGGGCAAGACGACTCTGCTTCGCGCGATCCTCGGGCTCGAGGACCTCAGCGAGGGAACCGTCGAGGTCGACGGCACACGCGTCCACCGCGCCGGCAACCGGGGGATCGGCTACCTGCCGCAGACCCGTCCGCTTCCGCGCGACACGGCGCTGCGCGGTCGCGATCTCGTCGCCCTCGGCGTCAACGGCCATCGCTTCGGCCCGCCGATCCCGCGCCGCAGAGATCGGCAGCGGGTGGATCAGCTCCTCGCCGAGGTCGGGGCGACCGAGTTCGCCGACCGTCCCGTCGGCATCCTCTCCGGCGGGGAGCAGCAGCGACTGCGCGTGGGGCAGGCGCTCGCCGACGACCCGCGACTGCTGCTGTGCGACGAGCCCCTGACGAGTCTCGACCTCGCCAACCAGCAGGCCGTCGTCGGGCTCATCGATCGACACCGCCGCGGCGGCGCCGCCGTCCTGCTCGTCACCCACGACATCAACCCGCTGCTGGGCAAGGTCGACCGCATCCTCTACATCGCGAACGGTCGCTTCACGCTCGGGAAGCCGAAGGACGTCCTCACGTCGCCGGTGCTCACCGACCTCTACGGGGCGCCTGTCGTCGTGCTGCGGGCCGGCGACCGCCTGGTCGTCGTCGGCGCGCCCGACGCCGAGGCGTCCCACCACCATCACGAGGACCACGCATGAACTGGGACGACATCTCGGACGCCATGTTCGGCGGTCTGCCGGTGTACGGACAGATCCTCGCGCTCGTCCAGAACTCGGTGTGGGCGGGGGCGGTGCTCGGCCTCGTCGGCGGACTGATCGGCGTCTTCGTCCTGCAGCGCGACATGGCCTTCGCGGTGCACGGCATCAGCGAGCTCTCGTTCGCGGGGGCCGCCGCAGCCCTGCTGATCGGGGCCGACGTGGTCACCGGGTCGATCGTCGGCTCGATGATCGCCGCCGCCCTCATCGGGTGGCTCGGCGCGCGGGCGCGCGACCGCAACTCGATCATCGGGGTGCTCATGCCGTTCGGCCTGGGCCTCGGCATCCTCTTCCTCGCCCTCTACGACGGTCGCAGCGCGAACCGCTTCAGCCTGCTTACCGGCCAGATCGTCTCGGTGCAGTCCGATCAGCTGACCTGGCTGATCGTCATCTCGGCGGTCGTGCTCGTCGCGCTGCTGATGATCTGGCGGCCGCTGCGCTTCGATTCGCTCGACCCGCAGTCCGCGGCCGCGCGCGGCGTCCCGACCGGCCTCATCTCCCTCGCCTTCATGCTGCTGCTCGGCCTCGCCGTAGCGGTCGCGGTGCACATCATCGGTGCGCTCCTCGTCCTC
Organism: Microbacterium sp. NPDC080005; assembly: GCF_040702445.1. Lineage (NCBI taxonomy): Bacteria > Bacillati > Actinomycetota > Actinomycetes > Micrococcales > Microbacteriaceae > Microbacterium > Microbacterium sp. NPDC080005. The sequence goes on from NZ_JBFBLD010000002.1 coordinate 880,994, forward strand.
GCGCTCCTCGTGACGCCGGCGGCGGCAGCCTCTCGCATCGCGCATGGGCCCGTCGCGGTGCCGCTGCTCGCCGCCCTCTTCGGTGTGGTCTCGGCTGTCGGCGGCATCCTGCTCGCCGTCGCGGGTACCCTTCCCGTGAGCCCGTACATCACGACGATCTCGTTCCTCATCTATCTCGTCTGCCGCGTCGTCGGCGATCGTCAGGGGCGAGTCCAGCGGATCGATGCCGCCCGCGGCACCCAGGCCGCCGCCAGGACGCGGGCGTAGAATCCGGCCATGGCCCAGCGCAACACCTGGCAGCGCGAGCGCGTGCGCTCGGCGCTGTCCGACGCCCCGGGGTTCGTCAGCGCCCAGGACCTGCACGCCGCACTGCGCGACGAGAACACGGGCATCGGGCTGGCGACCGTCTACCGCGCGCTCGCCACACTCGCCGCCAGCGGCGAGGCCGACCAGCTGCAGTCGCCCGACGGCGAGGCGATCTATCGCGCCTGCGCCAGCACCGGGCACCACCACCACCTCATCTGCCGGGTCTGCGGCAAGGCGGTCGAGATCCAGGCGGACGAGGTCGAGACCTGGGCCAAGCGCATCGCCGCCGCGAACGGGTTCACCGACGCCGAGCACGTGGTCGACATCTTCGGCACCTGCGCGGACTGCGCGCGCCGGGCGGCATCCGAGGACCGTGCGGACTGAGGCCCGCCCCGCGGCCCCGCGTGCGACGTCGACCTCCCGTGCAGGGTCGGCCGGTCGCGGCGCGCTGTGGCTGGGGCTCGGATTCCTCGCCGTCCTCGCACTGATCGGGGTCGCCCTCTGGAGCCCGTCACCCGAGCTTCCGACCCGGGCTCAGGACGGCCTCACCCTCGCGCTCAGCGTGCTCATCGAGTCGCTGCCGTTCGTCGTGCTCGGCGTCATCCTGTCGATCGTCGTGCAGGTGTGGGTCCCGCCGGGCGTGATCGAGCGGTGGATGCCGCGCAATCCCTGGGGCCGGCGGGCCGTGCTGTCGCTGCTGGGCATGCTGATCCCGGTCTGCGAGTGCGGCAACGTCCCCTTCGCCCGCGGTCTCATGATGCGGGGCTTCTCGGTGGCCGAGACGCTGACGTTCCTCGTCGCCGCCCCCATCGTCAACCCGATCGTCATCATCACGACGCACCAGGCCTTCGGGTTCGACGACGGCATCCTCGTTGCCCGGCTGCTCGGCGGCTACCTCATCGCGAACGTGATCGGATGGCTGTACAGCCGGCATCCCGATCAGGACGCCCTCGTCACCGATCGCTTCCGCGACGCGTGCCTCGCGGAGCAGGGCGCGTCGGGTGACAGGGGTCGACGCAGCCTCGCACAATTCGTCGTCGAGCTGCGCGCCGTCATGCCCGCGCTCGTCATCGGGTCGGCGGTCGCGGGGGCCGTGCAGGTCGTCGTTCCGCGCGACGTCCTGCTGTCGATCGGCTCGAACCCGGCACTGTCGATCGCCGCGATGATCCTGCTCGCGATGATCGTGTCGATCTGCTCGAACGTCGACTCGTTCTTCGCGCTGTCGTTCGCCTCGACCTTCACCCCGGGTGCCATCGTCGCGTTCCTGCTGGTGGGACCGCTCGTCGACGTGAAGATGCTGGCGCTCCTGCGCACGACCTTCCGCACCCGCGTGCTCGGTGTGCTCGTGGCGGCCGTCGTCCTCGCGGCCGCCGCGATCGGAGGGGTGGTGAACCTCCTTGCGTGACACGATCTGGTTCCGGATGCTGGGCGTCGGCGCCGTGGCATCCATCTCCGCTCTGACCATCGCGCTCGCGGTCACCGGTCGACTCGCGCTCTACATCAACCCGGAGTCGTCCTGGTTCGCCGTGTCGATGGCGGTGCTCGCCCTCGTCGGTGTCGTCCTGAGTTTCCTGCTGCCGCTCGGTGCGGCCGAGGATCACGGTCACGACCACGGCGACGAGTCGGCGCACGACCATGACCACGAGACGCCCTCTCCGCGGCGGATCGCAGGCACCGTCGCGACGACCGCGGGTGGCGTGCTCGCGCTCGGCGTCGCGGGCACCATGCTCGTCGTCCCGCCGGCGACCCTCTCCGCCGAGCTCGCCGCCTCGCGCGACACCGGCGCCGCGCCCCTGTTCCAGGGCGCCGACACCGTCGCGCTCGCGATCACGGGCGACACCGCGTCGTTCGGCATCGGGGACTGGGCGAGCGTGTTCGCCACGGCGACCGATCCGGAGGTGTTCGACGGCACGGAGATCTCGCTCACCGGCTTCGCCGCGCCCGGCGACGGCGGCTTCGACCTGACCCGCCTCATCATCACGCACTGCGTCATCGACGCTCAGCCGGCGAGCCTGCCGGTCGCGACGGGCGAGATCCCGAGCGACGGCCAGTGGGTCACCGTCACCGGCACCATCCGCGACGTGGACGGGCAGCTGCGGGTGGATGCGGCATCCGTCGAACCGATCGACGAGCCCGAGGACCCGTATGAGTTCTGACGGCCGCCGCGCCCAGCGCCGTCGACGCCTAGCCCGCGGGTTCTCGCTGCGCGTCCTGGCGGTCGTCGCGGTGCTCGGTGTCGTCGCGGTGGCTGCGGGCGTCGTGACCACGCTGCAGGGACCGCGGGTCACCTCGGTGCAGTCCGACGCGGCGGCCGCGGTCTCGTCGGCGGGTTCGCGCCTGATCTTCGAGACCACGCAGTCGCTGCAGCAGGTGGATGCCGCTCAGGTCACCGTGACCCCGGCCGCCGCGTTCACGGTCGACACCTCGGGCCGCAGCGTGGGCCTCCGCTTCACCGATCCGCTCTGGGACGAGACCACGTATTCGATCCGGATCGACGGGCTCGCAGGCGTGGGCGGCGGGCCCACCTCGACGATCGAGGAGTCGTTCACGACGCCGAAGCTGAACGCGTTCGTCCTGCAGCGGGGCGAGGCGGCCGACAAGATCTACCGCGTCGACCTCGCGGGCGACGCGACCGAGGTGTTCGCGTCCGACCACATCGAGGACTTCCGCGCGACGGCGGGTCACCTCGTCGTCTCGACGCTCGAGGACGGGGTCTCGCGCCTCATCGTCACCCGGGCAGACGGCTCGCACCCGCAGGAGCTCGCCCTGCCCGGGGCGGGGATCGTGACCAATCTGCAGAGTGCGGAGCGCGGCAACACGATCGGCTACACCTTCACGGATGCCGACATCTCGGCATCCGGCGGACGCGAGAGCCTCCTGTTCACCGGGTCCACGGCGGACCCGACCGCGAAGCCCGCCGAGATCGCGGTGACCGGCGCGGATCCCCGGGTCGAGGACTGGCGGTTCGTGCCCGGGACCGACAGCATCCTCATGCTCACCTTCGACGGTGCGCTGAGCCTCGTCTCACCGTCAGGCGGCGCTCCCGTCGAGCTCGGGAACGCGATCGGGATCGACGACATCGCCGGGACGACCGCCTACATCGAGCGGGTCGACGGCCCTGCCGTGGTCGATCTGACCACGGCAGACGAGAAGGCGCTCCCCCCGACCTCCGCGAAGCTCGGGCAGACCGGATCGGTGACCGCGCTCGCCGACGGCTCCACGCTGCGCGCCCTGACCCCCTTCGACGGGATGACGCCGCTGGCGACGACGATCACGCGAGTGGATGCCGACGGTGCCGCCACCCCGGTGGCCGAGGTCGCCCCGACCGACGGCCTGCTGCAGACCTGCGTGGCGCCGAGCGGTCGGTACGCAGCCCTCGTCGTGGCGCCCGACGTCGTCGACAACACCTACGACGGGTACACGCTGCCGCTGCCCACGACGCTCGAGACCCGGATCTACACGCTCGACGGCGCGCAGGTCGTGGTGCTGCGCGGGTTCGACGTGTCGTGGTGTCGCAAGGCGCCGTCGCTGTGAGCGGCCTCGTCCCCGCGACGCGCGAGGCGTTGCAGGCCCTCCCGGCCGAGGTGGCCCCGACTCTGCTGGGCGGGGAGCTGCAGGTGACGACGGCGACCGGCGCCGTGACCGTCCGGATCACCGAGGTCGAGGCGTACCACGGCCGGGGGACCGGCGCGTTCGCCGACCCCGGCTCGCATGCCCGAATGGGGCCGACCGCCCGCAATGCGACGATGTGGGGCGAACCCGGTCATCTGTACGTGTACCTGAGCCACGGCATCCACTCGTGCGTCAACGTCGTCTGCGGACCCGAGGGTGTCGCCGGCGGAATCCTGCTGCGCGCGGGCGAGGTCGTCGAGGGTGCGGACGTCGCGCATGTCCGCCGGCCCGCCGCGCGCCTCGCGCGGGACCTCGCCCGCGGGCCCGGCCGGCTCGGCGATGCGGTGGGACTGCGGCATCCGGCGCACGACGGCATGGACGCCGTCACGGGGGCGGACCGGGCCGGTGCACGAGCGCGGCTCTTCCTGCGCGCCGAGCCGCTCGACCAGATCGCGACCGGACCGCGGGTCGGGGTCGCGGGTGTCGCGGGGACGGACGCCTTCCCCTGGCGCTTCTGGATCCCGGGCGACCCGACCGTGTCGGCGTTCCGCTGGGGACGCGGCGCGCGGGAGGCCGCCGGCGGCTGACGGGGCGACCTACGCCGACTGTTTCGCGACGATGGCGTCGAGCAGCGCGCGCACATGCGGGCGCCGCGCCGCGCTGCGCCCCGCGGTGAGCGAGACGGTCCACGGCGGCACGGGGTCCGACAGCGGCACCGTGACGCAGCCCGCGGTGTCGACGACGTCGGGGACGACGGCGACACCGAGGCCTGCCGCGACGTAGCGCGGCACATCGGGCAGTTCGCCGAGCTCGGCCGAGACGCGCCTACTGATGCCGCGGCGCGCGAGCTCGGTCTCGAGCTGCACGCGGTTGCCGTACCCGGGAAGCACATCGACCCAGTCGTCGCCCGCCAGATCGGCAAGGGCGATTGCGCGGTCTGCGGCGCGCTGGTGATCCGGCGGCAGCAGGGCGACGTACGGGTACGCGCCGAGCTCCCAGGCGCTCATCCCGGGCGGGGGAGTGACGGCCGTCAGCGCGAGATCGAGCCGGTCGCGCTGCAGGTCGTCGAGCAGACCGACCGACCCTGTCGGCGATACGCTCAGCCGGATGTCGACGAGCGGATGCGACCGGCGGAAGTCGCCGAGCAGGCCCGGGAGGTCGATGATCCGCAGTCCCGCGAACGTCCCGATGCGGATGCGGCCGCGCAGCCCCGTTCCGGACTCGCCGGCCACGAGGCGCACGGCGGCGAGGTCGTCGAGCACCGTCCGTGCGAGGGGCAGCAGCGTCTCGCCGGCCGGCGTCAGCTGCACCGCCTTCGTCGTGCGGTCGAGCAGCCGCACGCCCAGGTCGCGCTCGAGGCTCTGCAGTCCCGCCGACACCGTGGATTGCGCCGCGAAGAGCCGAGCGGATGCCGCGGTCACACTCCGCTCGTCGGCGACGGTCACGAAGTACTCGAGCAGACGGGTCTCCATTCCGCGATCATAGAGCGCGTCGATGATCACCTTCGAGAAGATTCGTTAGACTCGATGCGACGGTGCGGCGCATCATCGACGCATGACCAGCACGATCGACATCCGTTCCCTCGCGACCCCGCCCCTCACGGCGCAGCGACCCCGCCGGCTGTCGCACCGGACGGGCTTCTGGGTCACCGCCGCGACCTTCTTCGCACTGATGGCGTTCAACACCGTTCCGACCCCGCTGTACGCGGTGTATCAAGAGCGCGACGGCTTCCCGACCTTCCTCATCACCGTGATGTTCGCGGCGTACTCGGTCGGCGTGATGATCTCCCTGTACCTCGCCGGGCACCTCAGCGACCGCATCGGACGCCGACCGCTGATCCTCGCGGCCACCGGGATCGAGATCGTCGCGGCCGTCATGTTCGTGCTGTGGCAGGACACCGCGGGCATCATCGCCTCTCGCCTGGTCGCCGGACTCGGCATCGGCATCCTCACGGCGTCGGCAACCGCCCACCTCGCCGACCTGCGCCGCGCGCACCGACCCGACAGCACCGCGTTCGCGGCGACGGTGGCGGGCATCGCCAACATGGGCGGTCTCGCGGTCGGGCCGCTCATCGGCGGCGCCTTCGCCGAGTTCGCGCCGGCACCGCTCGTCCTGCCGTACGTCGTCTTCCTCATCGCCTTCCTCGGTCTGGGGCTCGCCTATGTGCTCGTGCCCGAGACGGTCGAGCGGCCTGACGAACGATTCCGCTACCGGCCGCAGCGGGTGCGCATCCCGGCCGATGGCCGCCGCGCATACTGGGCCGCGGGCATCGCCGCGTTCGCCGCATTCGCGGTGACAGGTCTGTTCGGCTCTGTCGCGCCGACATTCCTCGCCCGCATCCTGGGGCAGACCGATCGTCTCGTCGCCGGTGCGGTCACGTTCTCGGTCTTCGGAGCGGCGGCGCTCGCGCAGGTCGTGTTCGCACGCTTCGCGATGCGCGATCAGCTGCGCATCGGCGTCGGCGCCATGGTCGCGGGACTGATGCTGCTCGGCGCCGCCGACCTCATCGGGTCGGGTGTGCTCTTCGTCGCCGGCGGTGTCGTCGCCGGGGCCGGCGTCGGCCTGCTCTTCCGCGGCGCACTGGCGATCGCCGGCTCCCTCGCCGATCCGCGCACGCGCAGCGAGATCACCTCGGGCATCTTCCTGCTCGCCTTCGCGGGCATGACCGTCCCTCCGCTCGCGGTGGGCGCGGCGCTGCTCGTCGTTCCGCTGGTCCCGGTGTTCCTCACGTTCGTCGTGCTCGTCCTGGCGCTGACCGCGTGGGCGGGGGCGGTCGTGCTGCGCGAGAGCGCCGCGCGCTGACCCGGTCGCCCGACCGGCGAGGGAACACGCGCACGCGCCTCGCCGTTAGGGAGATGGTGGGATGCCGCATCCCGCCCGACCCCGTGAGGTGATCCCCCATGACCGACGCTCCGATCGACGCCGCCGCCCGGCTCGAGGCCGCCCTCGCGTCTCTCGATCCGTCGTCGCGCGTGCAGGCCGCGATGACGGCGGGGACTCACCCGCGGTCGGAGTACATCCCGGTCCTGGTGGCGCAGTGCCGCACCGAGCCGCAGTTCCTCGTGCGCGAGATGCTCACGTGGGCCCTGACCCGGCACGACGCCGACGAGGTGCTCGACCGCCTGATCGGCGAGCTCGGCTCCCGCGGCGCGCAGGTGCGCGCGCAGGCGCTGCACACGATGTCGAAGATCGGCGGCCCGCGGGTGTGGCCCGCCGTCACGACCGAACTGCTGACGGATGCCGACGACACCGTCGCGCGCACCGCGTGGCGGACCGCGGCGCGGCACGTGCCGGCAGCCGAGGCATCCGCTCTGGCCGATGTGCTGGCGACGCAGTTCGCCCGCGGCGAGGACGACACCCGCCGGAGCCTCAGCGAGGCATTCGCGACGATCGGGGAGCCCGCGCGTCCGCAGGTGGACTGGGCGCTCGCGACCGGCGGTCCGTACACGCGGGCACACGCCGCGGTAACCGCCCGGCTCATGGACGACCCCGAGGTGACGTTCGCCGAGGCCGTCGTCGCGGTGGCCGAATCCGCCTGAGTCAAGGCGACACGCCCGGCCGTGCTAGACTGACTCTTCGTCTGCGCGCACTCCAGCACGCAGTTCGCATCCCACCTCCAGAAGACGGCTCTACAGCCGTGTCCGGGAGTGGGGTGCAGACAAGGGATCTTGGGTGAGGCCGTCCGGCCTCACGGTACTAAGGAGACATCACTATGGCAGCAGTGTGCCAGGTGACTGGAGCAGTTCCCGGCTTCGGTCACAACATCTCGCACTCGCACCGCCGGACGAAGCGCCGCTTCGACCCGAACGTGCAGAAGAAGACCTATTTCGTTCCTTCGCTTGGTCGCAAGATCACGCTGAACGTCTCGGCCAAGGGCATCAAGGTCATCGACGCCCGCGGCATCGAGTCGGTCGTGAAGGACCTCCTCGCGAAGGGTGTGAAGCTCTAATGGCGAAGAAGGCTCAGGACGTCCGTCCGATCATCAAGCTGCGTTCGACCGCCGGCACGGGGTACACCTACGTGACGCGCAAGAACCGCCGCAACAACCCCGACCGCATCGTGCTCAAGAAGTACGACCCGGTGATCCGCAAGCACGTCGAATTCCGAGAGGAGCGCTGATCTCATGGCCAAGAAGAGCAAGATCGCGCGCAACAAGCAGCGTGAGGTCGTCGTCGCTCGCTACGCCGAGAAGCGTGCCGAGCTGAAGAAGACCCTCGTCGACCCGAACGCGACCGACGAGGCCCGCGAGGCCGCCCGCGTCGGCCTGCAGAAGCTCCCCCGCAACGCGTCGCCCGTGCGCCTGCGCAACCGCGACGCCATCGACGGACGCCCCCGCGGCCACCTGTCGAAGTTCGGCATCTCGCGTGTCCGCTTCCGCGAGATGGCGCACCGTGGCGAGCTGCCCGGTGTCACCAAGTCGAGCTGGTAAGCGACAGCATCCGTATGAAGCCCCCGTCCTCGGACGGGGGCTTCGTCGTTTCCGGGGCTACGCTCGAACGGTCGAGGGGAGCACCATGCCGCTGGATCCGTTCTTCCGCGAGCGGCTGCGCACACACCGCCGCTACCTCGCCAAGAAGGCGTGGACCGACCTGACCGCACGGTTCCGCGCCGAGCCCGCGGCATCGGCCGCATCCGGCGCGGCGAAGCCGGCGCAGAAGCCGCTCACGCCGCGCGAACGGCACCGGCGTGCGGCGCTGAACTGGGACCGCATGGAACTGCGCACGGCCGGGATCGCCGGCCCCGACATGGAGACGACCGAGCACACCGTGCCGGTCGAGGGGTACCCGGACGTCCGCATCCGCGTCTACCGCCCTTCCACCGCCGACCGGAACGCACCCGCGTGCCTCGTCATCGGCGGCGGCGCGTTCCGCATCGGCGGCATCGACTATCCGACGGCGGATGCCGCGTGTCGCCGTCGGGCAGATCGCTCCGGTGTCGTGCTCGTCGCCGTCGGGTACTCGCTCGCCCCCGAGCACCGCTACCCGACGCAGATCGAGCAGGTCCACGCGGCGTGGGCGTGGCTCCACACGCACGCGGAGCAGCTCGGCCTCGATCCGGACCGCATCGGCCTGAACGGTGCGTCGGCCGGGGGATGCCTCGCAGCATCCCTCACCCTCCTCAACCGCGACCGCGGAACGCGGCAGGCGACGCTGCAGATCCTCGAGGTGCCGGTCACCGACCTGACCGGCCGGTGGATCGACCTGCGCGCGACGTACGCCCTCGGCATCCCGGCGCTCATCGCGCTGCGCGAACTGCGCTCGGTCGCCCGCACCTACCTCGGCGACCGGTCGCGGGCGCACGAGCAGTACGCGTCGCCCATGCGGGCGGCGTCGCACGCGGGACTCCCGCCCGCCGTCATCCTCACCGCCGAGTACGACCCGCTGCGCCGAGACGGCGCGACATACGCGGCGAAGCTCCGCGACGCCGGGGTCGACGCGAGCGCCACGCGCTACCTGGGCGTGACGCACGACACCCCTCTGTACGTCGGCGCCCTCCCCGCCGCCCGCCGCTGGGAGGACGACGTCGTCGCGGCTCTCCGCCGCATCTGACCCGCCTGGTAGCGTGCCCGACGTGCACCCGCCGATCGAGCCCCACACCTCCGCGATGCTCGAGCGACCCGATGGCGCTCGCCTCCACTACGAGATCTCCGGCTCCGACTCCGGACGCGCAGCTCTCTACCTGCACGGCGGTCCCGGGGGCAGCCTCGGCAAGGGCGGCTACCGTCGCGTGTTCGACCCTGAGCGGTACCGCATCGTCGGCCTCGATCAACGCGGATGCGGCGCCAGCACGCCCTGGGCCATCGACGACCTCGCGAACCTCGACACCAACACCACCCCCGCGCTGATCGCCGACATCGAGGCACTCCGCGAGCACCTCGGGATCGATCGCTGGCTGATCTACGGCGTCTCGTGGGGGTCGACCCTCGCCCTCGCCTACGCGCAGCACCATCCCGAGCGGGTCAGCGAGATCATCCTGCTCGCCATCACCGCGGGTGCGCGCGACGAGATCGAATGGATCAGCGACGGCGTCGGACGCATCTTCCCCGAGGCCCGCGCGAGACTGGGTGAGCTCGTCCCGCCCGGGGAGCGGGTCGTCGACGCCTACGCACGGATGCTGCGCGACCCCGACCCGGCGGTCCGCACCCGCGCCGCCGACGCCTGGGACGACTGGGAGGTGGCGCACATCGGCCTCTCGCCCTGGGCCGGACCCGGCCCCCTGCACGACGACCCGCGCATGCGGGAGAACTTCGCCACCCTGGCGACTCATTACTGGTCCCAGGACTGCTTCCTCGACATCCCGATCCTCGAACGGATGGACCGGCTCGCCGGCATCCCGGGCGTCCTCATCCACGGTCGTCTCGACGTCAGCGGCCCCGCCATCACGCCGTGGCTGCTCCACCGCGCGTGGCCCGGCAGCAGACTTCACATCCTCGAGGAAGAGGGACACGGCGGAACCGCGTCCGCGCAGATCGCCTGCGATGCCGCGGATGAGTTCGCGCGCGGCTGATCTCGGGATGCGATGACGGATGCCGTCCGCACGACGGCGTCGACATGCAACCCCCTCCGCGGAAATCCGCGGAATCACGCCGAATCGGCAACATCAGCCTCAAAAACCCCTCCTGACACGCGACACGCCGGTCGATTACGGCCGAGATGACCGAAGATCCGCGGAATTCCGGGGTTCGTGGGTATATTCGGGACCGGTCGCAACGACCAACCGGCGGAATCCCGTCGGTCCGAGTAACTGAAGACGGCGATCCGCCGTCTGGAGGAGCACCATGGCCATCACCAAGACCGAACTCGTCGCCAGCATCGCCAGCGCCACCGGCGAGAGCCAGGCCACCGTCTCGCGCGTCGTCGACGGCCTGTTCTCGTCCGTCTCCGAGGCTGTCGCCAAGGGCGAGAAGGTCTCGATCCCGGGCTGGATCGCGTTCGAGCAGGTCGAGACCTCGGCTCGCACCGGCCGCAACCCGCAGACGGGTGCCGAGATCAACATCCCCGCCGGCAAGCGCGTTAAGGTCAGCGCCGGCTCGAAGCTCAAGGCTGCCGTCAAGTAAGACGCTGCAGACGAACGAAGGGGGATGCCGCGAGGCATCCCCCTTCGGCGTTCCCCCACCCGCCCGCGCGTAGGCTTGACGGGTGAACCCCCGCGCTCTTCGCCTCGCCGGCCCGGCGATCCTTGCGGGCGCCGGTCTGGTGGCGCTCCTGCTGGGGCTCGCCTACGGAGGCGGGGCCGCTCCGCTCGTCATCGCCGACCCGGGACCCGTTGTGCGCTGGGGCCTTCCGGTGGCGGAACTGGTCGTCAACCTCTCGGCGGCCCTCCTCGTCGGCTCGCTGGTGCTCGCGGTGTTCGCGTTCGCAGCGGGCACGAGGGAGTTCGATCTGGCGCTGGATGCCGCCTCCGCAGGCGCCGCGATCCTCACCGTCTCGGCGGGCACGACCGCCTACCTCACCTTCCTCAAGGTGATCCCGGCGCGGCCGAGCGCGGACGCGGCCTTCGGCGAGCAGCTCGGCCGCTTCCTCGTCGACACCGACCCAGGCCGCGCGTGGCTCATGACCACGGTGGCGGCCGCGGCGCTGACCGTCCTCGCCTTCGCCGTGCGCGGATGGCTCGCGACGCTGCTCGTCACGATCCTGGCGATCGCGGCGATGGTGCCCATGGCGACCGCCGGCCACACCGGCAGTGAGGCCAACCACAACTCGGCTGTGACGTCGCTCTCACTCCACATCGTCGCGGCCGCCGCCTGGCTCGGCGGGCTGTTGCTGATCGTGCTGCTGCGCCCGATGCTGTCGCGCGAGAAGCTCGTCGTCGTGCTGCAGCGCTACTCGAGCATCGCGCTCGCCGCCTTCGTCGTCGTCACCCTCTCCGGCGTCGCTCGCGCCCTCATCGGCCTGGTCACCCCCGCCAACGTCTTCTCGCCCTACGGCGCGCTCGTCATGGTCAAGGTCGGTGCTCTGCTCGCCCTCGGCGTGCTCGGTGCGATCTATCGACGCCGGCTCATCGCCGGCATCCGCGACACCGCCGTCGCCGCCCGGTTCTGGACCCTCGTCGCCGTCGAGGTCGCCTTCATGGGCATCGCCTCGGGCGCCGCGGTCGCGCTCTCGCTCACCCCGCCGCCGGTCGACACCACGATCCCGACCGACGCGACTCCTGCCGAGGTGCTCACCGGCTCGCCGCTGCCTCCCGAGCTCACCCCGCTCCGCTTCCTCACGACGTGGGACGTCGACCTCCTATGGGCCTTCGCCGTCGGCTTCGGCCTCTTCTTCTACCTGGCGGGTGTTCGCCGCCTCCGGGCCCGCGGCGACAAGTGGCCGATCGGTCGCACCGTCCTGTGGGTGACGGGCCTGCTGCTCCTGCTGTACGTGACCTGTGGCCCGGTGAACGCCTACCAGGACTACCTGTTCAGCATGCACATGGTGGGCCACATGCTGCTGTCGATGGCGATCCCGATGTGCCTCGTCTTCGGCGCCCCCGTGACGCTCGCCTCGCGCGCGATCCGCAGGCGTGACGACGGCACCCGCGGCGGTCGGGAGTGGATCCTCTGGGCCGTGCACAGCCCGTACGCGAAGATCATCACGCATCCGCTCGTGGCGGCGGCGCTGTTCATCGTGTCGCTGTGGGCGTTCTACTACACCGACATCTTCCGGTGGACGCTCTACGACCACCTCGGCCACGAGTGGATGGTCCTCCACTTCCTCACGGTGGGGTACCTGTTCGTGCTCTCGCTCGTCGGCATCGATCCCGTGCCCTACCGGCTGCCCCACCCCGGCCGGCTGCTGACCCTCATCGGTGTCATGGCCATGCACGCGTTCTTCGGCATCTCGATCATGATGTCGTCGGGCCTGTTCGTCGCGGAATGGTTCGGCTCGATGGGACGCACGTGGGGTCTCGATCCGCTCGCCGATCAGTACACCGGCGGCGGCATCGCCTGGTCGATCGGCGAGATCCCGACCCTCATCCTCGCGATCGTCGTGGCCGTGCAGTGGAGTCGGTCCGATGAGCGGCGGCAGCGCAGCAGCGATCGCCACGCCGACCGCAGCGGTGACGCCGAGCTCGAGGCCTACAACGCCAAGCTCGCTGAGATCGCGGCGCGCGACGAGCGGAACTCCCGGCGCGAAGCGGCGCGCTGAGCCCGGTCAGTCCGCGGCCGACACCGCGATCGAGGCGGTGCCGTCGGGCAGGATCGTGATCTTGCCCGTCAGGAAGAACGGGACCAGTTCGGTGACGTCGTAGATCGAGCCGTCGAAGATCGACTGGATCTGCACGTCGATCTTCGCGACCGCCTGGGTGCGGGTGATGGCCCAGCCCGCACCGTCGGGTTCGAGGGTGACGACGGGATTCTCCTCCATCGACCAGGTGGGCGGTTCGACGATGCGGTTGCGCACGTAGTAGCCGAACGGACATCCCGTCGGCTGCAGCACCTTCTGCGTCGCGCACTCCGCGAGGAACGCGTCGACCTCGCGCTGCACGACACCGACGAACTCGTCGGTCGGTTCCGCCTGGAACGAGACCGGGATCTCGGCGAGCGGGGTGTCGGAGAGCACCGCGACCCCCGGGCTCGTCGTCGCCGCGGTGTCGACGGTGATCGAGTACAGGCCGGGTGAGAAGGCGAGCATCGGGATCGGCTCGAGCGGATCGGTGTCCTCTCCGCTCGGCGAGACCTGACGCTTGTCGATCTCGAAGCCGTTCACCTCGAACTGCATCGACCCGCGCACGCCGAGTTCGATGACGGCGAGAGGGCTCTGCGCGAACCGCCAGCGGGGGAGGATGCCGTCCTCGTCCTCATCGCGCTCGACCTCGAACGTCGTCTCGCCGGCGTGACCACCCGCTCGGTAGGTGACGGTGACGGCGACGGTGCCGTCGGCATCCGCTTCTTCCGAGACCGGCTCGACCTCGGACAGCGGCGTCAGCGTGCTGCCGCGCAGGAGTGCGGCGCTGGCGTCGGCCGGGAGCCCCGCGGCGGCGAGGTCCTTCGACGTCGCCGAGACGCCGGGCACGAGCAGGGCGTCGGTGGCGCGGCCGTCGGCGAGCAGGTGCAGGTAGTCGAGCACGAATGCGGTCGGACTGTAGAGCTGACGGTAGAGGACGGCGGATGTCGCGCCTACGGCGCCGAGGAAAAGGACGCCGACCACGCCCAGCACGGTCAGATCGAACGCGAGCTTGCGGCGTCGACGGGCGCCGGCGACGGTGGCGGTGCGTGTCGTGGCTGCGGGGGCATCCGGTGCGGGGGCGGGCGCGGCGGCGTCCGTCACCGCGTCATCCCCCGCCTGTTCCACAGGCTCAGTCTAGGAAAGCCCGGCTGGTAGCTAGCATTGTTCCGGTGAGCACGCCGCCCCTGTCTCCCGAACAGGATGCGCTCTTCCGCCTCATCGAGGACACCCGCGAGCACGTGTTCGTCACCGGTCGCGCCGGCACCGGCAAGTCGACCCTGCTGCAGCACCTCGCCTGGAACACGGACAAGCAGATCGCCGTCTGCGCGCCGACGGGCGTCGCGGCACTGAACGTCGAGGGTCAGACGATCCACTCGCTCTTCAAACTTCCGATCGGCCTCATCGCCGACAGCGAGATCGAGCAGACCGACGCGACCCGCAAGATCCTCAACGCGATCGACACTCTCATCATCGACGAGGTGTCGATGGTCAATGCCGACGTGATGGACGCGATCGACCGGTCGCTGCGCCAGGCCCGTCGCCGTCGCGCCGAGGCCTTCGGAGGCGTGCAGGTCGTCATGTTCGGCGACCCGTATCAGCTGTCGCCGGTGCCGCCCCGCGGCGACGAACTCCGCTACATCCAGGACCACTACCGCTCGTTCTGGTTCTTCGACGCCCAGGTGTGGGCAGGTCCCCGAGCGGATGCCGGGGCGATCCGCTCGGACGGGCTGCTCGACCTCGGCCGGGTCGGCGCCCCGCTGCACATCGCCGAACTGCGCGACATCCACCGTCAATCCGACGACGCGTTCAAGACGATGCTCAACGCCGTGCGCCACGGGATCGTGACGGCCGACATCGCGGGTGCGCTCAATGCCGCCGGGGCCCGCAAGCCGCCGGAGCCTGCCGCCGGCGAGGTGCCGATCATCACCCTCGCGACCCGCAACGACATCGTCTCGCGCATCAATCAGCGGCACCTCGACGCGCTGCCGGGGCCCGCCCAGACCGCTCGCGCCGAGATCAGCGGCGACTTCGGACGCGGAGACGCGTACCCCGCCGACCAGGAGCTGCAGCTGAAGGTGGGCGCACAGGTGATGTTCCTGCGCAACGACATCGGCGGGTTCGGTGGCGATGGCCCCCGGTGGGTGAATGGATCGATCGGCACCGTGACGCGGATCGCCGGCGGCACGGTGCGCGTCGAACTCGACGGCGAGGAGCACGACGTCGAACCGACCGTGTGGGAGAAGTTCCGGTACGCCTACGACCCCGGCACCCGCAAGCTCACCCGCGAGATCGTCGCCGAGTACACGCAGTTCCCGCTGCGTCTGGCGTGGGCGGTCACCATCCACAAGTCGCAGGGCAAGACGTACGACCGGGCGATCGTCGACCTGGGCAACGGCGCCTTCGCGCCCGGACAGACGTATGTCGCGCTGTCGCGGCTGACCTCGCTCGAGGGGCTCTACCTGTCGCGACCGCTGCGCCCGGCCGACATCCTCGTCGACCGTGACGTCCGGCGGTTCATGGCCGGCGTCCGGGCGGCGCAGAACGCGGGGTGAGCGGCGGCATCCGTCCGTCGGATCAGGCGACCGACGCCTTCTTCGCGGCGGCGAGATCGACGAACAGCTCCGTGTTGAAGCGGTAGGCGAGCAGGACCTCGTCGATCACGCGCTCGCGCTCGGCGGCATCCCACGGCACCGCGTCGAGCTGCTCGCGGTAGACGTCCTTGAAGGCAGCGGGGTCGGCGATGTCGTCGAAGACGTAGAAGCCGATCCCGTTCGTCTCGAAGCCGAACCGGCGGGACATCACCCGCGCGATGAACTGACCCCCCGACAGGTCGCCGAGGTAGCGCGTGTAGTGGTGCGCCACGAAGCCGCCGGGCCAGGTCGCGCCGACCTCGGCGATGCGCGCGATGTAGCGCGCGGTGGTCGGCAGCGGGGCGATGCGATCGCGCCAGTCCTCGCCGATGAGGAACTCGAGATCCGCCTCGAGCGCGGGCAGGCGGGTCAGCTTGTCGCTGAGGAAGCGGGATGCCACGGGGTCGCCGCTCATGCGGGCGGCCGCCGACTCCAGCGCTTCGTAGATGAACCAGTGCTGCGCGACGAGGGCGACGTAGTCCTCGCGGGAACCCCCGCCTCGCATGAGGTCCGACATGAAGTCGGCCCCCTCGCTCGACGAGTGGGCGCCGGCGGAACGGGCGCGGACGGCGGCGGAGAAGGGAACGGGCTCGGACATGCGCCCGAGCGTACAGTAAGGCTCAGCTAACCTGAAGGTCGAAGCATTCAGGAGTGTGGGCGTGGCTCGACGCCGAGCCGTGCGCAGGCCGCGTCGTAGAGCGCGACGATCTCGCGACGCACCTCGGCACGCTCGGTGATGGTGCCACCGGGCCATGGGATGCGGATGACCTCCTCGCCCCCCTCCGCCGTGACGACGTGCCACTGGCCAGCTTCGCCGTCGAAGGTCGTCATCGTCGCGGCGATGACGTCGGGGATCGGCGAGAACGCCCGGGCGATGAGCACGTTGTCCCCGGTGTGGTCGGAGTTCATGTGCCGGAGAACGGCCTGCAGCACGGAGTCGTCGAAGACGGCGGTCATGCGCACAGCCTAGGAGGGCGCGCCCGGGCGCGACGGCCGCGGTCGGCGGGTGTGCTGTAATCATGGGACGGGAAAAACGGGGGTGATCTGCGCGTGGCAGGACGAGTGTCGAGGCGAGTGGTCGCAGCGGTGACGGCGCTCGGTCTCGCGATCGGTCTCGGCGCGTGCGCACCGGAGCCGGAGCGCATCGACATCGGCGTGGACCAGGTCGACCGGGCGCTTCCGGCGGATCTGACCGATCAGATGCAGGCTCTCACCGAGACGGCGATGACCGCCGTCGGCGCGAGCGGGGCGATCGTCTCGGTCTCGGTGCCCTGGTCGGGTGAATGGGTGGCGGGCGTCGGCACATCGGGCGCGGGCGGACCCGCAGTGGACCCCGCCATGACCTTCAAGGCCGTCAACGTCACGCGCGCGATGACCTGCGACGTGCTCTACGCCCTCGTCGACAAGGGCACCGTCGCCCTCGACGACAGCATCACCGAGTACCTCGACTCGTACCCGGGCGAGAGCGACATCACGCTCGGCGAGCTGTGCGACAGCACGAGCGGTCTGCACGGCTACCTCGGTGCGATCTTCGACCGGGTCCTGGCCACGCCCGAGCGCACCTGGAACCCTCGCGAGCTCATCGCCTACGGTCTCGGTCAGCCGCGCGTGTTCGAGCCCGGTGCGCGTTTCGCGGAGTCGGACACGGGCTATGTGCTGCTCGGCGTCGTGCTCGAGCGCGCCGCGAACACTCCGCTGAACGAGCTCTTCGACGAGTACGTCTTCCAGCCTCTCGGGATGAGCTCGAGCGCCCTGCCGATCGGCGTCGGTGGCGGCGACCGCCTGAAGGGGTCCTACCTCGCGTCCGGCGAGGACGGCAAGGCCGACTGCAGCGCCCCGACCGACATGACCGACCTCACCTCGAGTGTGGGCGCGGCCGCGGCCGGTGCCGTGTCGACCGTCGCAGACCTCTCGACCTACGTCCGCGCGCTGGCCGTCGGCGCCCGCCCCTACGACGTCGAGCAGCGCCTCGCGGACGCGCGCCCGGTCGCCGACTCGCAGCCGACCTGGTTCGCGGCGAAGGGCGGCACGTATCAGGGCGACAGCCTCGTCGGGCAGTACGGCTCCCTTCCGGGCTACATGGTCGCGGCCTTCGCCGATCGTGAGACGGGGGTGTCGGTCGTCGTCGTGCTCAACGACTCCCGTGCCTCGTCCAACGTCGCCCGCCTGCTGGCGTGGCAGCTCGCGGCCCTGGCCTCGAAGGCGCCCGCCGCCGATGGCCGCACGGCTCCCGAGACGGGCCTGCCGTGGACGGTCGAGAGCCTGGGCGAGGAGCTCGCCGGCTACGCCATCTGCGGGGAGTGACCACTCGCAGCGCTCCCACGACCGCCGTCGTCCTGGTGGTCGTGGGCCTGTGCTGCCAGGAGGTCGGTGCCTCTGTCGCGGTCCTCCTGTTCCCGCAAGTCGGTCCGCTCGGCATGGTGATGCTGCGACTGGTGTTCTCGGCGATGATCCTCTGCCTGATCGCGCGTCCGTCCCTCCGCGGACACTCCCGGAGCGCCTGGATCGCGGTCGTGCAGCTCGGTCTCGCGCTCGCCGTCATGAACGGGTTCTTCTACCTCGCGCTCGAACGGCTCGCGCTCGGGGTCACCGTGACGATCGAGATCCTGGGGCCCCTCGCCCTGTCGATCATCGCCAGTCGTCGCGCGTCCGCGTGGCTGTGGGCGGGTCTCGCGCTCGTCGGGGTCCTCGCGCTCGGCGGGGGCGGCTTCGACCGCCTCGATCCCCTGGGTGTCGTCTTCGCCCTCGGTGCGGCGGTCAGCTGGGCGTTCTACATCCTGGCCTCCGCCAAGGTGGGCGCCGCCATCCCGAAACTCGACGGTCTCGCGCTCGCGATGGCGGTCGGCGCCGTCCTCTCGCTGCCTTTCGGGATCGCGGACGCCGGAGGGTCCCTGCTGCGGCTGGATCTGGTCGCGCTCGGCGCCGCCGTCGCGGTCCTGTCGTCGACCATCCCGTACGCGCTGGAACTCATCGCGCTGCGGCGCCTGCCGGCTGCGGCGTTCTCGATCCTCATGGCGCTCGCCCCCGCGACCGCATCGCTTGCGGGTTTCCTGCTGCTCGGTCAGCACCTGTCCGTACTCGAGGTCGCGGGCATCGCGCTCGTGATCATCGCGTCGATCGGCGCTGTCCGCGCCGCGGGCCGTCGCGCACGCGACGTAGCCGAGCCCGTCGGCTGAGCGCGGCGCCCCCGCGAGAGCGTGCGTTGCTGCCGAGCGCGCCGGTTCGCGACTGTGCCGTGGGCGCGCCCTCGGCACGGAGGGGCGCTTTCGCGAGAGGCGCGGACGCGCGGTCGGACCCGTCAGGCGGCGCGGCGGAGGGCTCCCGCGGCAGACAGGTAGCGCTCCACGACGACCTCCGCGACGAGGGCGTCGGGGGCGAGCGGGGCGGTGACCACGTCGGCGCCGGCACGCGCGATGACGTCGGCGAAGAAGCCGGGCGCGAGGACGTAGCTCGCGGCCACGACGCGGGTCGCACCGGCATCCCGCGCCGCGGCGACGGCGGCATCGATCCGGGTGCCGGCGCCCGCCGCGTAGCCCACCGACACAGGGTGCTCGACGCGCTCCCGCAGCAGGTCGGCGATGGCGGCGACGTCGACGGATGCCGCCGGGTCGGTCGATCCGGCCGCTGCGAGCACCACCGCGTCGCCTGCTGCCAGTCCCGCCTCGTGCAGTCGCGCGGCGAGGAGATCGGCGAGAAGCGGATGCGGGCCGAGCGGCGCCGTGGCGGCAGCACGGGCTCCGGCATCCGTCACCGCGCGCGCGATGTCGACCTTCGTGTGGAACCCGGTCGACAGCAGGAGCGGCACCACGACGGCGAGGCGCGGTGCGCTCGCACGGACGACGTCGTCGATCTCGGGCTGCTGCACGTCGACGAAGGCTTCCTCCACCGCCACGTGCGGCAGGAGCAGGCGCACCTTCTCGACGAGAGCGGAGATCGCGGCGCGGCCGGCGTGCGAGCTGGTCCCGTGCGAGCAGGCGATGAGGACGGGCGTCACGGTGTTCCTTCCGGGGCGAGGACGTCGAGACGGTAGCCGCGCTTGACGACGGTGCGGATGAGGGTCGGGATGCCGAGGGCTTCGCGTGTGCGTGCGATGGCCACGTCGACGGCATGGGCGTTGTCCGCGCCCGAGCGGGGCAGGGCGGCGGCGAGTTCGGCCCGGCTGACGACACCGCCACGCGCCGCGAACAGCATCGCCAGGATCGCGGCGGACGTGCGCGACAACGGGATGACGTCGCCGGAGAGGACGGCGGCGCCGCTACGCAGTTCGAGTCGTCCGGCGGGTGTCGCGACCGAGGGTGCGCCCCCGCCACCGAAGTGGGTGACGACGGCGCGGACCAGGGAGCCGAGGCGTCCGCGCTCGGCGACGAGGGGCGCGGCACCGGCGGCGACGAGCGGGCCGGCCGTGATCGGACCGACCGCCGCGAGGAGGACGGTGCCGTCGCCGGTTCGCGCCACGATCGCGTCCAGCACCCCCTCGCGGCGCGCCGTCTCGATCCACTCGGCGGCACCGGGCGCGGAGGTGAACAGGACGGCATCGACCTCGCCCTGCGCCGTCTGGACGACCGACCGGGCCACCGCTGCGGCGTCGGGCGGCGGACCCCAGCGATAGACGGTGAGGCTGACGACATCGGCACCTGCCGCGGTGAAGAGCTCATCGAGACCGTCCGCGCCCGAGCCGTGGTGCTGCACGGCCACTCGGCGCCCCTCGACTCCTTCGGCGAGCAGGAAGGCGCCGAGCTCCTCCGAGGTCTCGGACTCGGCGACCCAGTCCGCGGTCAGCCCCGCCTGCTGGATCGCGCCGCGGGCCTTCGGGCCACGGGCGACGATCTGCGCATCGTCCAAAGCGGCATGGAGGTCACCCTGCAGGCCCGCCTCGTCGGCCGCCTCCATCCATCCGCGGAACCCGACTCCGGTCGTCGCGACGACGACGTCCGGCGGGCTGTCGATGAGCGCCTGCGTCGCCGCGATGAGAGCTTCGTCGTCGATGTGCGACACGATCGTCAGGGCCGGGGCGTGGCGGACGGTCGCTCCGTGCCGCTCCAGTGCCGACGCGAGCTCGGCCGACCGACGATCGACGGCGATGACGATCGTGCAGCCGCCGAGCGCGGCGGAGAGGGCGGGACGGGGCGCGGTCACCGGGCGGGGTCACCTCCGCCCGTCGAGACCGCGGCGGC
Organism: Microbacterium sp. NPDC080005; assembly: GCF_040702445.1. NCBI lineage: Bacteria > Bacillati > Actinomycetota > Actinomycetes > Micrococcales > Microbacteriaceae > Microbacterium > Microbacterium sp. NPDC080005. The sequence goes on from NZ_JBFBLD010000002.1 coordinate 901,868, forward strand.
GTCCGGAAGGAGCAGGCCCGCGGCGGCGACGTCGCCGATCACGATGACGGCCGGATTGCTCACGCCGGCAGCCGCGGCATCCGTCACCGCGGATGCCAGTGTCGTGCGGGTGGTCCGCTGGGTGGGGGTGTGACCCCGCTCGACGATCGCGACGGGTCGATGTGCGGGAGCGCCGGCGGCGATGGCTGCGGCGACCAGCTTCGGCAGCGCGGCGACCCCCATCAGCACGACGGTGGTGACGGTGTCGTCGGCGAGGGCGGCGCGGGTCGCGGCCGACACCGGACCCTGGCCCATCGTGACGTGCAGCCCCGCAGCGGTGCCGCGGTGGGTGACGGGGATGCCGGCCGCTTGCGGCACCGAGACGACGCTCGTCAGCCCGGGCACCACCTCGACGGGGACTCCCGCCGCGAGGCACGCGGCGACCTCCTCGCCGCCGCGACCGTAGACGAACGGGTCGCCGCCCTTGAGTCGGACGACCCGTCTGCCGGCCTTCGCCTGTGCGACGAGGATCGCGTTGATCTCCTCCTGCGGCACGGGGTGGTGGCCGGGAGCCTTGCCGACGTCGATGATCTCGACGTCGGGGTCGAGTTCCGCCAGCACGTCGGTCGGTCCGAGCCGATCGGCGACCACCACGTCGGCCTCGGCGAGCAGGCGGCGCCCGCGCACCGTCATGAGGTCGGCCGGCCCGGGGCCTCCGCCCACCAGGTCGACCCGCCCCGCCGCCCTGCGGCGGCGGCGCAGCGGCAGCATCCCGTCGCGCAGCGCCGCCGCGATCGCGTCGCGCAGACGTGCGGAACGGCGCGGGTCGACCCCGGCATCGGAGGCGACTGCGACGAGCACATCGCCCGAGCGGGTCTCGGCGGTCAGGCGTGCCGATCCGTGCGCGCCGTCGGAGGCGTTCACGCAGAAGACGCGGACCGCCTCGCACCACGACGCGACCGCCGCGTCGACCGATGCGTCGCCCGTCGCCGCGTGGACGAGCCAGGCATCCGCCACATCGTCCGCGCGGACGGGACGGGCGACCCAGGTCACGCGTGCCGCGTCGACGAGGTCGCGCAGCCGGTCGCCGAGCGCCGGGGCGACGACCGTCACGAGCGCGCCCTCGTTCAGGAAGCGCTCGACGCGTCGTCCCGCGACCGCACCGCCGCCGACGAAGACGACACGGCGCCCGGTGAGGGAGAGCCCCAGCATCGTGGTCATCGCTGCTCCTCGCGGACGTAGACGACCCCGCCCTCGACGGCGGCGGGCCACACCCGCAGGGTCTTCGGGTCCTTGCCCTGCGTCTCGAGGCAGACGCCCGTGCGCAGGTCGAAGACCTGCTTGAACATCGGCGACGCGACGGTCGGAACCTCGCCTCGGGTGCCGACGATCCCTCGCGAGATCACGTTCGCCCCGCTGTACGGGTCGAGGTTCTGCACCGCGTGCACGCGTCCGGCGTGCGTCACGAACAGGGCGATCTGGTCGTCGCCGAGCAGCGCGGCACGTCCGCGTTCGACCTCGAGGTCGGCGACCGCGCAGATCGCCGTCCAGCCGATCGGCACCGCGGCATCCGTCTCGTGCGCGATCATCGTCATCGCCGCACCTCCAGGGTGGTCCCGGCGATGAGGACGCGCCCGTCGCCGCGCTCCTCGGCCGTCGCGGGACGTGCCTGGCCCCGTTCCACCGTGTAGGCGAGCGACGGGTCGGGAGTCGTGGGTGCGTTGACGAACGAGGCGAAGCGGCGGAGCTTCTCGGGGTCCTCGAGGGTCGCTTTCCACTCGTCTTCGTAGTTGTCGAGGTGGCGGGCCATCGCGGCATCGAGGTCGGCGCAGATCCCCAGCGAGTCGTCGAAGATCACGCGGCGCAGCTCGTCGATCCCGCCCTCGAGATCCTCGAACCAGGGCGCCGTGCGCTGCAGGCGGTCGGCGGTGAACACGTAGTACATGAGGAACCGGTCGATCGCCTGCAAGAGCCCTGCGTCGTCGAGTCCTTCCGCCAGGAGCACCGCGTGGCGCGGCGTGAAGCCGCCGTTGCCGCCGACGTACATGTTCCAGCCCGCCTCGGTCGCGATGACGCCGACGTCCTTGCCGCGCGCCTCGGCGCACTCGCGGGCGCAGCCCGAGACGCCGAGCTTGATCTTGTGCGGCGACCGCAGGCCGCGGTAGCGCAGCTCGAGCTGCACCGCCATGCCGACCGAATCCTGCACGCCGTAGCGGCACCAGGTCGAGCCGACGCAGGACTTCACGGTCCGCAGCGATTTGCCGTAGGCGTGGCCCGACTCGAATCCCGCGTCGACGAGGCGCTTCCAGATCTCCGGCAGCTGCTCGAGGCGTGCGCCGAACATGTCGATGCGCTGTCCGCCGGTGATCTTCGTGTAGAGCCCGAAGTCCTGGGCGACCTGACCGATCACGAGCAGTCCTTCGGGTGTGATCTCACCGCCCGGGATGCGGGGGACGACGGAGTAGCTGCCGTCCTTCTGCATGTTCGCCATGACGTGGTCGTTCGTGTCCTGCAGCGTCGCGTTCTCGCCGTCGAGCACGTGCCGGCCGGTGAGGGTGGACAGGATGCTGGCGAGAACGGGCTTGCAGATGTCACAGCCGCGGCCGGTGCCGAACCGCTCGATGACGGCGCTGAAGGTCGACAGCCCCGACACGCGCACCGCGTCGAAGAGCTGCCGCCGCGACATCGGGAAGTGCTCGCACAGCGCGGTGCTGAGCGCGGCGCCGGTCTTCGCGAGCTCGCTGCCGAGCAGCTTGGTGATCATGCCGACGCACGATCCGCAGGCCGCGCCCGCCTTCGTGCAGGCCTTGATGGCCTTCACGTCCGTGCAGCCCTCGTCGTGGACGGCCGAGCGGATGCCGCCGGCCGTGACGCTGTTGCAGGAGCACACGAGCGCCTCGTCCGGCAGGTCACCCGTCGGAGCGGCGACACCGTCCTGCGGCATCAGGTAGGCGACGGGGTCGCCGCCGAGGCCGCCGCCCACGAGGGGGCGGAGCGACCCGTAGGCCGAGGCATCGCCGACCAGGATGCCGCCGAGCAGGGTCTTCGCGTCGTCCGAGACGACGAGTTTCTTGTAGACGCCCGCGATCGGATCGGCGTAGACGACGTCCAGCGCCCCCGGAGTCTCGGCGAAGGCGTCTCCGAAGCTCGCGACGTCGACCCCCGAGAGCTTGAGCTTGGTCGAGACATCGAAGCCGCTGAAGGATGCCTCGAAGCCCAGCAGCCGCGCCGCGGCCACCTCGGCCATCGCGTACCCCGGCGCGACGAGGCCGACGCATTGACCATCGAAACTTGCGACCTCGCCGATCGCCATGACGGCCGGATCCGAGGTGTCGCAGCCGGAGTCGATGACGACGCCGCCGCGCGGATCGACGACCAGTCCCGCGGCGCGGGCGAGCTCGTCGCGCGGTCGAACGCCGACGGTGAAGACGACGACGTCGGTCCGCTCCCACGATCCGTCACGGAACTCGAGGCCCATGACCTGCCCGCTTCGGTCGGCGTCGAGGCGCGTCGTGAGCGCCGACGTCTTCACGGCGATCCCGCGCGCCTCTATGAGCCGGCGGAGCGCGTCGCCCGCGGGGAGGTCGAGCTGCGCCGACATGAGGCGGTCCGAGGACTGCACGACCGTGCAGTCGACGTCGAGGCCCTGCAGGGCGCCCGCCGCCTCGAGGCCCAGCAGCCCGCCGCCGATGACGGTGCCGACCAGGCGCCGGCCGAGCTCGGCCGACCGTCGCTGCACGAAACGCTCGAGCGCCTCGACGTCGTCGAGTGTGCGGTAGACGAAGCAGCCGTCGTGGTCGTACCCGTCCACCGCGAGCCGGGCGGCATACGAGCCGGTCGCGAGGACGAGCCGGTCGTAGCCGATGCGCTCGCCGCGGTCGGTGACGACGTCGGACCGGCCGCGATCGATCCGGGTGACGCTGACACCGCGCACGAACCGCACGCGCTCGTCGCCGAGGGGCGCCGCGTCCAGTTCCAGGTCGTCGGCGGATGCGCCCGCGAAGAAGGACGTGAGGCCGACCCGGTCGTACGGATGCCGCGGCTCCTCGCCGATCACGGTGATCCGCCACGGTTCATCGGTGCGGCTGAGGAGGCTCTCGACGAAGCGATGGGCGACCATCCCGGCCCCGACCACGACGACGTGCGGCGAGGTGGGGCGGGTGGAGCTCATGTCGCGACCGTATGCGGGCGAGGTTGCCTGCGCGGTCTCGTCGTGTTGCGGTCTCTTTACGATGCGGGCCACGTCGATCACCGGGTGGGGACGGAGGCGTCCGCGGCGACGGCGCGGGCAGCGGCCGCCTCGCGGCGGGAGGCACGGACTCGACGGGGAGCGGCGGGGCGCCCGTAGGTGACGTACAGCGGGATGCCGACGAAGAGCAGGCCGCCGACGAGGTTGCCGATGACCGTCGGGATCTCGTTCCAGATCAGGTAGTCGCCGATCGTGAAGTCGCCGCCGAGGAGCAGGCCCGAGGGGAACAGGAACATGTTCACGATGGAGTGCTCGAAACCCATGAAGAAGAACAGCATGATCGGCATCCACATCGCGACGATCTTGCCGATGACGTCCTTCGACACCATCGCGAGGACGACACCGGTCGCGACCATCGCGTTGCAGAGGACCGCCCGGACGAAGAGAGTGAGCATGCCGTTCGCCCCGTGCTCGGCGTAGCCGACCGTGCGGCCCTCGCCGATGTGGCCGATCGCCTGGCCGACCTCGTTGGGCGGCGTCGAGAAGCCGTTCGTGAAGACGATCGCCATGAGGACGGCGATCGAGAAGGCGCCGATGAAGTTACCGAGGAAGACCAGACCCCAGTTGCGGAGGATGCCGCCGAGTGTGACCCCGGGTCGCTTGTCGAGCCAAGCGAGCGGTGCGAGGACGAAGACGCCGGTCAGCAGGTCGTAGCCGAGCAGGTAGAGCATGACGAAGCCGATCGGGAACAGCACGGCGCCGAGCAGCGGCATGCCGGTGGTGACGCTGACCGTCACGGCGAAGGCCGCCGCGAGGGTGAGCAGCGCGCCGCCCATGATCGACCGGACGAGGGTGTCGCGGGTGGAGAGCATGACCTTCGACGCACCGGCGTCGATCACGGTCTGGACGAGCTCGGTGGGCTTGACGTACGTCATCGCATATCCCTTTCAGTCGTGGAGCCGGGTGTGAGGCTCGACGCTAAAGGGCCGGTGTTTCCCCCGATCGCACCGGGATCGACCGCTTTGGTTACCTCTTCCTCTCTTCGGCGGAAGGGACGATGTGAGAACGGATGCCGCCGCTCAGTCGCCGGCGGACTCCTCGTGTCCCACGGAGCGGGCTTCGAGGTAGGCGCAGAGCTCCGCCGCGACGGAGAGTTCGACGGCCATGCCGTGCAGCTGGTGGCTGTTGAGGACCGTGGTGTCGGGCTGCGGCTCGAAGGTGACGCGCCAGGCAGCCGCACCGACCTCGACCGGCTCCATGGAGATCGTGACGGTGGCGTTCTCGAGCGGCACGATGACCAGTCCCGTGTCGGATCCGTCCGAACCGTCCTGCACGATGACCTTGATGAGCTCGCCCGCGCCGCGAGCCGCGTGGAACTCGTCGACCCAGCGCTCGAGGGTCTCTTTGCTTCGGAACGGCATGGGCTTCCCCTCTCGCGGTTGCGGGAGAGTAGCGGATCCGGGGACACGTGGCTACTGGCGGCTGTCCGCCCGCTCCCATCACCTATTCTCGATGACGTGGCCGTATTTCGGCGCGACCAGCGGGGAGTGAATGTGGCGGACGGCGAGGACAAGGCCGGCTACTGGTATGACGAGGCCCCCGGCGAGCGGGATCGTGCACGTCGTGTCCTGGAGGCCCTGCGCACCTATCGTGCCGCCGAGGCCGCCATGCGTCGCCGCACCCGCGACTCGATGGCGATGGGTGAGAACGAGCTTCTCGCGCTTCGCTACCTTCTGCGTCAGCCCGACCACTCCGCCCGTCCCGCCGAGCTCGTGAAGTACCTCGGGGTCACGTCGGCGTCGATCACGACGATGCTCGACCGGCTCGAGAAGACCGGACGCGTCCAGCGGATCGCGAACCCGACCGATCGGCGCAGCATCTTCGTGCGGGCGACGCCGCACGCGAACGAAGAGGTCCGCGAGACCCTCGGGCGCATGCACGGGCTCATGTACGACGTGGCCGTCAAGATGAGTCCCGAGGAGCAGGAGCACGTCGTCGCTTTCCTGCAGCAGATGACCGATGCCGTCGACGGTGTCGAGCCGGTCGCCGTGCAGGCCTGACCGCGGCATCCGCTGTACTCGTCGGGGAGCGGGAACGCAAGCATTCCCAGGATTCTGTTCCCGCGTCACATAGTGGAGGCATGAGATGCATCACGTACGCCGGCGAGACCGTGGTCACGACCGATGACGTCGCGGAGGCTCTCGTCACGTTGACGGCCGCCGTCGCCGAACTCGGCCGGGCCGATGCCGTCACGATCCCGATCGTGTTCGAGAAGAACGGGGAGATCGGCGAGGCATCCCTCGTCATCGGCGTCGGCAACGACGTGCTCTCGGTCGCAACGGACTGGGATCGTCCCGAGCCGGACTTCTCGTTCGCCGCCGCTCAACTGCGCCGGCACCCGCACTTCCCCCGCGAAGACGCCGGCTCGGGGGACAGCGTGTACGACGAGGGGCCGGAGGCCTACTGGGACCCCGATCTCGACGGATTCGGCCGCGCCTGACGCGAGCGTTCAGTCCTCGACGCCCGGCGGGGGTGTGCCGAGCGACTCGACCGCCTCGAAGAACGCGTCGGGGACGTCAGCGTCGATGAGGGGACCGAGGGCGTCGAGCCGCGCGGTCGAGGTGATGCCCACGACGGTCGCATCGACGAGCGGGCTGCGCAGCGAGAAGTGGAGCGCGGCAGCGGCGAGGTCGACACCGTGCAGGTCGGCGAGGTCGCGGACCCTCTCGACGTGGGCGGCGAAGTCGGCGGGCATCGGCCGATAGCCGAACGAGCCGTCGCCGTTGGCGAGCGTGCCGCCCCCGAACGGCGCCGCGTTGAGCACGGTCATGCCCAGCGCATGAGCGGCCTCGAAGAGGGGTTCGGCGGTGCGGGTCACGAGCGTGTAGCGGTTGTGGGACAGGACGACGTCGAAGGCGCCGGTGTCGACGTACTCGCGGACCTGCGCAAGGGTACCCGAGGCGATGCCGATCGCGCCGATGACACCCTGGTCGCGCAGGTCGATCAGGGCCGGAACGGCGCCGCCCGGACCCATGGCCTCGGCGACGGTCAGACCGTAAGGGTCGTGCAGTTGATAGAGCGGAAGGCTGTCGAGTCCGAGCCGACTCAGCGACTCGTCGAGCGAACGCTTCACCCGCTCGCCGTCGAACGCGTCGGTCTCCGGGTCGCTGTCGGCCTTCGAGTAGATCCGCGTGTGGCCGGGCAGCCCGCCGGCGCGGCGGACGGCGTCGCCGAGGGCCTGCTCGCTGCGCCCGCCGGCGTAGTTGTTGCTCGTGTCGACATAGCCGAGCCGAGAGCTGATTAGGGCATCCGCCAGGTCGTCGGCGCCGGGCCGCTCACCCAGGCGCGAGGCGCCGAGGATGACGGGTGTGGGGGACAGGGTCTTCATCGGGGCCTCCCGGCGTCGGTGCGCGGTCTCGTCTTCGACGATACCCATCGCCGGGGACGAGACCGCGTCGCGTCAGTGCGCGGAGTAGCCGCCGTCGACGAGGTGGTAGCTGCCGGAGATGAAGGATGCCGCGTCGCTCAGCAGGAAGAGCGTGAGCGCCGCCACCTCGGCATCCGTTCCCAGGCGACCCGCCGCGTGCTCCTTCTCCAGCGCCGCGAGGGCATCTCCGGAGAGGCTCGCGCGCACGAGGGGCGTGTCGATGAAGCCGGGACCGACCGCGTTCGTGCGGACGCCCTGCGCGGTGTACTCGAGCGCGGCGACCTTCGTCAGCCCGACGAGGGCGTGCTTGCTGGCCACGTAAGCCGCGTTCTGGGCGATGCCGACCGAGCCGAGGACCGACGCCATGTTGACGACGGCCCCGCCGCCGGCAGCGACGATGGCGGGCAGCTGGAACTTCAGCCCATAGAAGACGCCGTCGAGATCCACCGCGCGCACGCGATCCCAGGCTTCGACGTCGTAGTCGCCGATGCTCTGCGGCGGGGCGCCGATGCCGGCGTTGTTCACGGCGAGGTGGAGACCACCGTAGGTCTCCTGGGCGAAGTGCACGGCCGCCTCGGCGTCCTGCCACTTCGCGGTGTTCTGCACGAAAGCGGATGCCGCGCCCCCGGCATCCGTGATCTGCCGCACGACCGCCTCGGCGGCCTCCTGCTTGATGTCCGTCACGACCACCGACGCGCCTTCTGCGGCGAGCTCCCGGGCGATCGCCGCGCCGATGCCGCTGCCTGCTCCCGTGACGAGAGCGGTCTTCCCATCGAACCGAGCCATGGATTCCTCCTTCGCGCGCGTCACCGTGACCTTCGCGGCGAGAGGTGCGCCTCTTGATGCAACGACCTCCGCGTGAGGACATTCCGCATCGCGACGCGCGTAGCGTGTGAATGGACGGATGCCTCGACCCGCGGCATCCGTCTGTCGAGCAGCAAGGAGAATCCATGCCCACCGTCGCCGCGTACGCCGCCCCCTCCGCGACCGATCCGCTCGTCCGCACGACGATCGAGCGCCGCGAGACCGGGCCGCGTGACATCCTCATCGCGATCCGCTACGCCGGGATCTGCCATTCGGACATCCACACCGTCCGGGGCGACTGGGGTCCGATCACGTATCCGCAGGTCGTGGGTCACGAGATCGCGGGCGACGTCGTCGAGGTCGGGAGCGAGGTGACCGATTTCGCGGTCGGTGACAGGGTCGGTGTCGGCTGCATGGTGAACTCGTGCCGCGAGTGCGAGAACTGCCGCGCCGGCATGGAGAACTACTGCCTGGAGGGCAACACGCAGACGTACGCCTCGGTCGACCGGGACGGTACGATCACGCAGGGCGGCTACTCGACGCACGTCGTCGTCGACCAGGACTTCGTGCTCCGCATCCCCGAGGGTCTCCCCTACGAGTCGGTCGCACCGCTGCTGTGCGCCGGCATCACCACGTACTCGCCGCTCGCGCACTGGAAGGTCGGGCCCGGCTCGAAGGTCGCCGTCGTCGGCATGGGCGGGCTCGGGCACCTGGGTGTGAAGCTCGCGGCCGCGTTGGGCGCCGAGGTGACGGTCCTCTCGCAGACCCTGTCGAAGCAGGAGGACGGCCTCCGGTTCGGCGCCGCTCACTACTTCGCCACGGGCGACGACGCCACCTTCCGCACCCTGGCCAACACGTTCGACCTCATCCTCAACACGGTGAGTGCGCCGCTGAAGCTTGATTCCTACCTGCGGATGCTGCGCCTGGACGGCACCATGGTGAACGTCGGTGCTCCGCCCGAGCCGCTGCCGCTGCGCGTGTTCACCCTGTTCGGCAACCGTCGGTCGTTCGCCGGATCGAGCATCGGGTCGATCGCCGAGACGCAGGAGATGCTCGACTTCTGCGCCGAGCACGGCATCGTCCCCGAGACCGAGCTGATCGGCGTCGACGAGGTCAACGAAGCCTACGAGCGGGTGCTGAATTCGGACGTGCGGTACCGCTTCGTCATCGACATCGAGACGCTGAAGGACTGAGTCCGGAAACTCCCGGTATCAGGTCACCTGAGGGTGTTACGCTCGCGCTAGTGCGCGACCTCCCCCGCCGGGTCTACCGGTACCGTCGCCCACGGAGAGACGGAGACATGCCGTACCGCAGTCGCGCCACCCTGCAGCAGTGGCTCGAGGATTTCGTGTCCGCGCGCGAGGACGGCGACCTGATCAAGGTCGTCATCCAGGACGACTCGTGGGGGGACGACGGTGGGCTGGTCGTCGTGCCCTTGCGGAACGCGTCGACGACCGTCTACGTGCGTCCGCCGATGGGCGAGGATCCACGCTGGCGCGTGGTGTTCGAGCCGCAGCTCGACGAGGTCGCCCTCACCGCCGAGGAGACGGCCGCTCTCGTGGCGGAGCTCGGGACCGCCGCCGAGCTCTGCGGGTACCTCGAGGTGCGGTCGGTCGCGCACAACGAGGCGACCCCGACGGCCTGAGGGGACCATGCGTCCGACCCGGGTCAGATGGTGGATGTCGGCCAGCTGGCGGCGGCGATCGGGTCGACCTCCGCGGCAGGGTCCGGTTCGGGGACGATCCGCAACCCGGTGGGGGAGTTCGCCGACGACATCAGCGCCTCGACCCACGCCGGGTTGATCGTCGTCCGCGCACGGGTGTCGAACCGGAAGTCGATGTCGGCAGCCGAGTGCACCCACTTCGATTCGCGCCCGCCGCCGAGGCTCACGTCGTGACTCCACGTGAAGATGAACGGCTCACCCCGGCGCAGCTTCGTGACGATCACCAGTTCGAGGTGAGCGATCACCCGATCCTCGAGTTTCACTGATGCGTTGCCGATCGTTATGCGTCCCACCTCGGCAGGCTCGGCGACACGGTGCCCCGCGCAGCAGGGGGTTGACTTCGTCTCACATCAGCCGCGCTTCTACGCATCGTCGACGTGCATGCCGCTCATCCGATCCCATTCGAGCGACTTGAACTGCAGGAACAGGCAGAGGTCGCTGGCGACAGCCACCTCCGCCGCGATCGCCGCCAACTTCATCGGCGACAGGGTCAGATCGCCCGGGCGGGAGGTGAGCGTCGTCTCCCACCGCGTGTTGTCGAGGCTGGCGGGCTGCATGTAGACCTCTGCGCCGCCATTGCCGAGATCGACGACGACCAATCCTGTGTCACGACCCTCCGAGCCGTCCTGAACAGCGACCTTGATCGTCACCCCGTGCGCCGCGCTCTCTGCGAGGAACTCCCTCACCCATGCTTCCAGAAGGGCCTTCGACCGCGCGGGCACCGGTGCAGGACGTTCTTCCACGAGTGCATCATGCCATTCGGGGGAGCCGTTCGGTCATTCCCATTCCCACGGCGTGGCCGGCATCGGCTCCCAGCTCGCGGCCGTCTGCTGCGTGGCGATACTCACCGTGCTGATCGAGGTGATGAGCAGCCGCACGTCGACGGCTTCCGGTGTCTGAAAGGTGACGAACTCCGCTCCGGATCTGGCAGCCGCGGCGACACTCCTCGCCAATTCGTCCACATCGGTGTCGTCCGCGAGCCGGAAGACGGCGCCGTCGACGGCGATCGTCGTCTGGGGCTTCTCCGGCTCGGTCACCCCGGCGACGATACCCTCATTTCGCTAGACGCCCTAGCGAAACTATCGCTGAAGCATTCTTCCTGCCGTCGGGAATCGCGGCGAGGGCGGCGGACCTTCAACTTCTGGCGTAAGACGCGGTAACGGCTCGTCACGGAACGTCCCGCACCGGACGGGCCGGTGCCCCGCGGGTTAGGAATGTGTCTCAGCCACACACCCACAGCTCGCACGAAGGAACGCCGCACCATGTCCGACCAGCCCCAGCACCCACAGAACGACCTCCGAACGGCGGTCGCCGGAGAGAAGAAGCGCACTCGCGTCGTGCTCTCCGTCGCCATCGGAGTGGTCGCCGTCGCCGCCATCGTGGGCGGCGTCGTGTTCGCCACCACCGCGTTCCGCGCTCCGGCTGCCGGCGCAGCCGGTGAGCCCGCAGCTGCGGCGGAGCCCATCAGCGTCAAGATGGCCGTGTCCGAGGACAGCCCGTTCCAGGACACGATCAAGGAGGTCGCGGCCGAGAAGGGCCTCGACATCGAATGGGTCAACGTGCAGGACTGGGTGCTTCCGAACACCGAGCTCGCGGCCGGTACGGTCGACGCCAACGCCTTCCAGCACATCCTCTACCTGAGCGCGTTCAACGCCGAGAACAACGAGGACCTGACTCCTGTCTTCTCCACCCTCATCACGCAGTGGGGCATCTTCTCGGCCTCCCTGGACGCGGTCGAGGACGTGCCCGACGGCGCGAAGATCGCCATTCCGGACGACCCGTCCAACGGCGGTCGCGCGCTGAACATCCTCGAAGCAGCGGGCCTGATCGAGCTCTCGGACGACAAGGGCGACTTCCCCTCGACCGACGACGTGACCGGGAACCCGAAGAACCTCCAGTTCGTGGAGATCGCCGCCACGTCGATCGCGCAGCAGTTCGACGACCCGAGCCTTGCGGCGGTGGTCGTGGGCACCTCGTACTTCGACCCCAGCCAGGGCATCACGACCGATGACGCACTGTTCCTCGACGACTCGCTCTCCGAGCAGAACCTCCCCTACGTGAACGTAATTGCCACCCGCGACGACAACAAGGACGACCCGGCGTGGGCGATCCTCAAGGAGGTCTACGCGGACGACCGCGTCGCCGAGGCGAATGTGGCGGAGAACGCCGATACGACGGTCCTGGTCGACGTACCCGTCGAGAAGCTCCGCGCGAAGCTGGCCGATCTCGAGGAGCAGGCAGGCTCCGAATAGGCCTGCCGCCCGCGACATCCCTCTCGGGGTCGTGGTGGACACTCGTCCGCCACGACCCCCTTCGACCGGAGAAGAGCACCCATGAGCACCGCCATATCGTTCGAGAACGTCTCCAAGTCCTTCACGGTGAAGGGCCGCACCTTCACCGCCCTGAACGACGTCAGCCTGACTGTGGAGAAGGGCGAGATCTTCGGCATCGTCGGATTCTCCGGCGCCGGCAAGTCCACCCTTCTGCGTACCGTCAATGCGCTCGAGCGACCCACCAGCGGCCGCGTCGTCGTCGACGGGCGGGAGATCTCCGCCCTGCAGGGCAAGGCGCTGTACGCCGCGCGCCAGAGCATCGGCATGGTGTTCCAGCAGTTCAACCTGCTGGAATCGCGGAACGTCTACAAGAACATCGCCTACCCCTTGCGGCTCGCGGGCCTCTCCGCGGACGAGACGCTGGACCGCGTCGAGGAGCTCCTGCGCTTCGTCGGGCTCACGGACAAAGCGCTGTCCTACCCGTCGCAGCTCTCCGGCGGACAGAAGCAGCGCGTCGGCATCGCCCGTGCTCTCGCCACCCGTCCCGACGTCCTCATCTCCGACGAGGCGACCAGTGCCCTGGACCCCCAGACCACCGGTGAGGTCCTCGACCTCCTCCGCAGAGTCAACGAGGAGTACGGCGTCACGATCCTGCTCGTGACCCACGAGATCGACGTGATCCGCGAGATCGCCGACAAGGTGGCCGTCATGGAGGACGGTGAGGTCGTGGAGCACGGCAGCGTCTACGACGTCTTCTCCGCGCCGCAGCATCCGACGACTCGACGATTCGTCTCATCCGTCCTGCACCACATCCCGTCGCCCGACGCGCTCGAGAAGATCCGCGCCGTCCACCACGGCCGACTCGTGCAGCTGGACGTCGAGGACCGGGACACCAATCATCCTTTCCTTTCCCAGGTGGCCCGCGACCACGGCGTCGACTTCAACGTCGTCTTCGGAGGCGTCGACGAGCTGCAAGGGCGCCTGTTCGGCAGTCTGACCGTCGAGCTGATCGGCGCCGATGAGGCGGTGGATGCCGCGATCGTCGGACTGCGGCGGACCACTTCCGTCACCGCGCTCGACGCACGCGTACCGGAGGTGTCTCATGCGTGACTTCGACCCCGATGCCTTCTTCCCGCGGCTGTGGAATGCCATCGGCGAGACCGGCCTCATGGTGACTGTCGCCTTCGCCGGCGCTGCCGTCATCGGAGTCCTGTTGGGACTCCTGCTCTATGCGAGCCGTCCGGGCAATCTGCTGCAGAACCGGTTCGTCTTCGGTGTGCTCAACTTCGTGATCAACGTCGTCCGTCCGATCCCGTTCCTCATCGTCGCCATCGCGGTCATCCCGCTCACGCGCGTCATCTTCGGAACGGGGCTGGGTCCGCTGCCGCAGACGATCCCGCTCATCATCGTGGCGTGCGTCGCCATCGCCCGCGTCTCGGAGTCGAACCTGGTCGCGGTCAGCCCCGGGTCGATCGAGGCCGGCGCGGCGATGGGGGCGAGCCCTGCGCGCGTGCTGTTCTCCATCGTCGTGCCGGAGGCGCTCGGCCCTCTGACGCTGGGACTGACCTACATCCTCGTCGCGCTCGTCGACGCGACGGCGGTGGCAGGCGTCCTCGGGGGAGGCGGGCTCGGGTCGCTCGCGATGAACTACGGGTACCAGCGCTTCGACTGGATCTCCGTGGCGATCGTCGTCCTCGTCCTCATCGCCCTCGTCCAGGCGGCGCAAATTCTCGGCAATGCGGTGGCTCGGAAGGTGATGCACCGATGACCCTGGACTTCGACGAGTTCGTGGCCCGCGTCGCCCCTGACGCCGCACGCCGGGAGCGCGAGCGCTGTCTGCTGACGGCAGAACTCGCCGAGCTGCGCGAGATCGGCTTCGGCGCGTGGAGGGTGCCGGAGGCCTTCGGCGGGTCGCCCCTGCGCCTCGAGGAGCTGTTCGCCCGCCTCATCCGTCTCGCCAGCGCCGACGCGAGTCTGGGCCATGTCTGGCGCGGTCACATCGCCTTCGTGGAGTCGCTTCGACAGCAGCCTGCGGCCGTCGCGGCACCGTGGTTCGCGCGTGTCCTCGCGGGCGACTTCGTCGGCAACGCCCAGTCGGAGCGTCACGACACCGCTCGGCTCGAAACCCGCATCGACCGGTCCGCTGGATCGCCCGTCCTGTCGGGCACGAAGTACTACACGACCGGCAGCATCTATGCCGACTGGATCCATCTGGCGGCGCTGGACGGCGACGAGCGGGTCGCCGTCACGGTGTCGGCGCACCACGACGGAGTGCGCTCGACCGATGATTGGGACGGTTTCGGTCAGGTGCTCACCGGCAGCGGCACCACCGTCTTCGACCGGGTACCGGTCGGCGAGGACGGCATCGTTCCGCCCTCCGGTGATCCCGCCGGTGCGCGGTGGCATCACCTCGGGTCGGTTCTCCAGCTGGCGCTCATCGCCGTCATCGCAGGAATCGCGCAGCGCGCTCTCGACGACACCGTCGCCTTCGTGACGCCGCGCCGTCGCACCTTCGGGTTCGCCGGCGAGACCCTGCCCCGGGAGGATCCGCTGGTCCAGCTCGTGGTGGGCGAACTCAGCGTCGCCGCAGCGACCGCGCGACGACTGGTGCTGTCGGTCGCCGCCGACCTCGAGGACGCCTCGGAGTCGCGCGCCAGCGTCGAGCGCATGCGCGACATCCACTTCGACGTGTTCCGACTGCAAGAGCTCGTCCCTCGGCTCGTGCTGGATGCGACGACCCGGCTGTTCGAGGTCGGCGGAGCCTCGGCGGTGGGCAACGCCTACGCCCTTGATCGGCACTGGCGCAACGTCCGCACGATCGCGTCCCACAACCCGGTCATCCAGCGGACCCGTGCGCTCGGGCAGTTCGCTCTGACCGGCGACCTCCCCGACTGGCGGGCGCCCGCCGCGGACCGCTCGGAGGCATCCCGATGACCCTTCCCTCGATCACGCTCGGCGATGGGCTCATCGTTCCTGCCCAGGGCTTCGGGACGATGTCGCTCACACACGCCTACGGGCCGGCGGATGAACAGGAGTCGATCGCCACCCTTCACGCCGCCATCGACGCAGGAGCATCCCTCATCGACACCGCCGACATCTACGGCAGCGGCGCGAACGAAGAACTGGTCGGACGTGTGGTCCGTGCCCGGCGGGACGAAGTCGTCCTCGCGTCGAAGTTCGGGTTCCTTGCCGACCCGGATGCCGACGGTCTGCGGGTCCGCGGAGACAAGCCCTACGTCCGTGCGGCCGCGCGCCGGAGCCTCCGGAGGCTCGGTGTGGAACGCATCGACCTGTACTACTACCACCGGGTCGACCCCCGGGTGCCGATCGAGGACACCGTGGGCGCGATGGCAGAGCTCGTCGATGACGGACTGATCGGCCACATCGGCCTGAGTGAGGCGACGGCTGCGGAGCTCGCGCGTGCTCACACCGTGCACCCCATCGCGGCCGTGCAGAGTGAATGGTCGATCTGGAGCCGGGATGTCGAGGATCACGTCATCCCTACGGCGGTGGACAGGGGAGTGGGCTTCGTGGCGTACTCGCCGCTCGGGCGAGGTTTCCTGACCGGGGCCGTCAGCGCGGATGCCCCGCCGGATCCGACCGACAGTCGTCGCAACTTCCCGCGGTTCGACGCGGAACGTCTCCGCTCGAACGAGGTGATCGCTGATGCGGTGCGTCGACTCGCGGACGACGAGGGAGTGAGCCCCGCCCGGCTTGCATTGGCCTGGCTCTACGACCGGGCGGATGCGCTCGGTGTGGCGCTCGCGGCGATTCCCGGCACGCGTCGCGCCGACCGGGTCCGGGAGAACATCTCCGCGCTCGGGTACCGCCCGTCCACCGACACGGTCGTAGAGCTCGATCGCCTCGCGGCGCTGGTGCAAGGGGATCGGGCGCGCGATCCGCTCACGATCTCGCAGGGGCGCGAGCGGACCGCTGGCGCATGAGTCGCACCAGCGATGCCGTCCGGAGGTTCAGCGCCGTCTTCGACGAGGTGGGCCGGGAGGCCGTCACCCGCGAACGCGACCGGCGGCTTCCGCACGCCGAGGTGTCAGCGCTGCGCGAGGCCGGCTTCACGAAAGTGACGCTTCCCGAGGAGTACGGCGGTGGAGGTGAGCCGCCGTCCGTTCTCTTCGAGCTCCTCGCCGAGCTCGCCCGTCGGGACCCGAACCTCGCGCAGCTGTTCCGTTCGCACTTCTCCTTCGTCGATCGCACCGTCCTCGCGGCGCCGTCACCGCAGCGCACCCGCCGCCTCGAACTGATCTCGTCGGGCGCGATCGTCGGCAACGCCAGTCATGAACGGTCGGCCGCGAAGGTGGGGACTCTGGCCACGACGCTCAGCGACTCGCCGGACGGACTCGTGCTGGACGGCACGAAGTACTACAGCACCGGCACCCTGTTCGCGGACCTCGTCTCCGTCGCCGCCCAAGATGACGACGGGGCTCTCGTGTCGGCTCTGGTCCCCACGAACGCCGCGGGCGTCGAGGTCATCGACGATTGGACAGGCTTCGGTCAGCGCATGACCGGCAGCGGTACGACGGTCTTCCGTGCTGTCACGGTGACGGAGGATGCCGTCTCGCGCCGACTCTCGGGCGGACCGTCACACGGCGGAGCCTTCGTGCAACTGGTCCTGCTCGCGACGGTCGCGGGCATCGGTCGGGCGATCGTCGACGACGCCGTCCAGTTCGTGCAGACCCGCACCCGGACCTTCAGCCACGGCTCGGCGGCCACGGCCCGCGAAGACCCGATCGTGCAGGAAACCGTCGGCAGACTGTCCGCTCTCGCATTCGCCGCCGACTCGGCGCTCGCCGCCGCCGCCGCGGGCCTGGACGAGTCGACGACGGCGCAGCGGAGCGGGGTCTCGGGGGAGCCGCTCCGTGCGATCATCGAGCCTGTGGAGGCATCCACCACTCGTGCACAGCTCGTCGTCCTTCCGTCGGTCCTCGAAGCCGCCACCCTCCTCTTCGAGGTGGGTGGCGCGAGCGCGGTCGATACGCGGCTCGCCCTCGACAGGCACTGGCGCAATGCCCGAACGATCGCGTCCCACAATCCCGCGCCCTTCAAAGCCCGAGCCCTCGGCGATCTGCTCCTCAACGACGTTCCCGTCCCGGGATGGTGGAGCACAGGTGAGGCGTGACGACGACCCCGAAAGGCATCGAATGACCGAGCCCAAGAAGCTCATCCTGAACCTGTTCGAGATGAACACGGTGAGCCACATCACCCATGGACTGTGGACCTTGCCGGGCAACAATCGGCATCGTTTCAACGACATCTCCTACTGGCTCGAGCTGGCCCAGATCCTCGAGCACGGCGGGTTCGACGGCATCTTCCTGGCTGACGTCGTCGGTGCGTACGACGTCTTCCGCGGTGGCCCGGAGACGGCCATCCGCGAAGGGCTGCAGATCCCGTCGAACGACCCGCTCCTCGTCATCCCCGCCATGGCCGCGGTCACCGAGCGGCTCGGCTTCGGAGTCACGTTCTCGACGAGCTACGAGCCGCCGTTCGCCTTCGCACGTCGCATGTCGACCCTCGATCACCTCACCAACGGGCGCGTCGGGTGGAACATCGTCACGTCCTACCTCCCGAACGCGGCGCGCAACTTCGGCCTCGCCGAGGAGATCCCGCACGACCGTCGCTACGCCATCGCCGACGAGTTCCTCGACGTCGTGTACAAGCTCTGGGAGGGCTCGTGGGATGACGGCGCGGTCATCGCCGACGCGGCGGGGAAGACATACACCGATCCCTCGAAGGTCCGCTACATCGACCATGTCGGCGAGAACTTCCGTGTCGCCGGTCCCCACCTCAGTCAGCCTTCCCCGCAGCGCACACCCGTCCTCTACCAGGCCACGGGGTCGCCGGCCGGGATCGCATTCGCCGGTCGCCACGCTGAGCTGGTCTTCACCGGGGGAAGGACGACCGCGGACTTCGTCCAGAACGCCGAGCGGATGACGGATGCCGCCGCGCGTCACGGGCGCACGGCGGACGACCTCAAGTTCATCGTTCAGGCGGGTGTCGTCGTGGGACGCACGGAGGAGGAGGCGTCGGGCAAGTGGCGCACCTATCGCGAGCAGACCAGCCTCGACGGCATCCTCGCCCACTCCGGATTCCCCTTCGATCCGACGGTGTTCCCCAGGGAGACCCTCGTTCGTGACGCCCTCGCGCAGGCCGGGATCCCCGAGAAGGCGGTACCGACCGCCGCCCCCGACACCACGATCGGTCAGCTCATCGACGGGATCGCCGGTGGACGGGAAGGCCGGTTCTTCGTCGCCGGGACGCCGCGCGTCGTCGCCGACGAGATCGAACGGTGGCTGGACGAGGACGGCATCGACGGGATCAACCTGCGCCAGTACCACTCCTTCGACACGGCTCGCGACTTCGCCGAGCTCGTCGTCCCCGAGCTGCGCGCGCGGGGGCGGTTGCTCGAGGGCGGACCGACGCTGCGGGAGCGGCTGTTCGGTCGGGGACCACGGCTGCCCGAGAATCACATCGCCACGCGCTATCGCGGTGGGGCGAACCTGACCGTCCCGGTGCCGCCTCTCTTCGGCTGAGAAAGCGCGCGAAGACCTCGGTCGGCCGCGCGTGTGAATGAATGTGACGAACCTCTACCTCGTGTTTCACACGCCCGTTCCGGGTCAGCGCGACGCCTGGACGATGGGGGGATGTCGCACCTGGTCACTGTCGAGGAACTCGCCACCGAGCTGGCCTCCGGTGCGCCCCCGCGTCTGCTGGACGTGCGGTGGCGTCTGAACGAGCCCGAGGGTCGTCCGGCGTACTTGAGCAGCCACATCCCTGGCGCCGTGTACGTGGATCTCGAGCGCGAGCTCTCGCGACTCGGACACCCGGAGGAGGGCCGCTACCCGCTCCCGGACACCGCGCAGCTCGAGCAGACGGCACGTCGCTGGGGTCTCAACGACGGTGACCGCGTGGTCGTCTACGACGACAACGACGGAGTGGCAGCCGCGCGTGCGTGGTGGCTTCTCCGAGGTCACGGAGTGCTCGTCCGGCTCCTCGACGGCGGTTTTCCGGCATGGCTGTACTCGGGGAATCGCCTCGCACGCGGTGATCACAGCTCGGCTCCGGGGGGTGTGAGCCTGGGTGCGTCGCACCTCCACACCGTCTCGATCGACGAGGTCGCGAGCGCCGACCGGCCGGGATCGCTCGTCGACGTCCGCGCGCCGCAGCAGTATCGAGGTCAGGTCAGCGGCCTCGAGGCCGACGCCGGTCACATTCCGGGTGCCATCAACATCCCCACAGTGACCCACATCGACTCGCGCGGGCGCCTCCTGCCACCGGACCGCATCCGTGAGACCCTGAGGTCCCACGGTCTGGAGCCGGGTGTCCCCGTCACTGTCTACTGCAACAACGGGATCGCTTCTGCCCATTCGGCGCTCGCGTTCGAGTCGGCGGGCTATCGGCCGCAGCTCTATCCCGGCGGGTGGAGCCAGTGGAGCAGGTCACCGGGGCGTCCGATCGCCATCGGGCGAACCCCCGCCGACGTCATCGTGGCGGCGTGACCGCGGAAGCCGTGGTCTGACCGGGACGGAGACGCGAAACCTCCCGCCGTCAAGGGGCTCCGCACGCCTCTCACGCCGCTGTCAGGGTCCGAGCCTGTCGTGTTCGGAACTGCTGAGGAGCGCTCATGTCACACATCGCTGTCAAGGCCGCTGCGTCAGCTGGTGCGGGAGCGGCGATGTCCGTCATTCCCCTCTCCGCGGGAGCGCCTGAGCTCGCTCCGCTGATCGGATGGGCGGTGGCGGCCACCAGCTTCCTCGTCTGGTCGTGGACGGCCGCGTGGCCGGCCGGGCCCTGACCGCTCCGCGCACGGAACGGACCGCCCCTCGCGACGGTCCGTTCCGTGCGTCGGACCGTCGGATAGCAGAGAGGCGATCGGGGAGGTAGGGCACACGCAGGATCTCGGGCTCTGCGTACGGTCGATGTATGCACCGCGAACGGGAATGGGCTGACTCGGCGATGTGGTGGCACGTGTATCCGCTGGGGTTCACGGGCGCACCGATCCGCGAGCGCAGGGGGGAGCAGGCGACAGCGCATCGCCTCACCCGCATCGAGGCATGGCTCGACCACGTCGTGGAGCTCGGGCTCAATGGAGTCGTCCTCGGGCCCATCTTCGCCAGCAGCACCCACGGATACGACACCATCGACTACTTCCGCATCGACCCGCGGCTGGGTGACGACGCCGACGTCGATCGGCTTCTCGCCGCGGCACACGAGCGCGGCATCCGCGTGGTGCTCGACGGTGTCTTCAACCACGTCGGCCGTGAGCACCCTGCGTTCCACGAAGCGCTCACGACCGGCTCGTCTGACCTGTTCCGTGTCGGCGCGAACGGTTCGGTGGAAGTCTTCGAGGGGCACGAGGCCCTCGTCACGCTGGACCACTCGTCCGACGCGGTCGTCGCCCTCGTCGTCGACGTGATGGATCACTGGCTCGAGCGCGGCATCGATGGCTGGCGCTTGGACGCCGCCTACAGCGTGCCGAGGGCGTTCTGGGCGCGGGTGCTTCCTGCCGTCCGTGAGCGGCATCCGCATGCCTGGTTCCTCGGCGAGGTCATCCACGGCGACTATGCGCACATCGTGACCGAGTCGACGATGGATACGGTGACGCAGTACGAGTTGTGGCAGGGCATCTGGCACGGCATCGCGGACGACAACCTCTTCGAACTGCAGCACGCGATAGGCCGGAACAACGACCTTCTCGCCGGTTTCGTGCCGTACACCTTCGTCGGTAACCACGACGTCACCCGCATCGCCTCAGCCGTGGGGCCCGGTTTTGTGCCCCACGCTCTCGCGGTGCTCTTCACCGTCGCGGGCACGCCGGCTGTCTACGCAGGAGACGAGTACGGCGCGACGGGGATCAAGGAGGCGCGACTGGGCGGTGACGACGCCGTGCGACCCGAGATGCCCGAGGCGCCGACGCCACGCGAGCAGCTCGATCCGGCTACGGAGCGGATGCTGTCTCTCACACAACGGCTCATCGCACTCCGGCGGCGCCATCCATGGCTCACCCGCGCGCACACCGATACCGTCCACATCGCGAACGGCACGATCGTGCTGAGAACCGCCACATCGGCGGAGGCGATCGTGACCGCGTTGAACATCACCGACGAGGACGTGATCCTCCCGGCGGCGGATGCGTCCGCGGTGCTCGCCGGGGAGGGCGCCGCACTGCATGGCGCGACTCTCTCGCTGTCTCCGCGCGGGTGGGCCGTCCTCGGCAGGTGACCTTCACGCTCCTGCCCGGGTCTCGGCTCGAGCCGCCGCCCTGCGCGGTGAGCCGGGTGCGGTCGTCAGATCACGTCCATCGTGGTGACCGAAGCCTGCCCGTCCTCGGGCGGTTCCGACACCAGGTACAGCCCCGTCGTCCCGTTCGCGAGCTGGGCGAGCTTCTCCAGCCACATCCGATTTATGTGTGGTGCGCGGCTGCCGAAGTACTTGAAGTCGAGGTCCGCGGCGGGGTGGATCCACACCGCCCGCCGACCATCGCCGACGCTCGGGTCCTCCCGCCAGGTGAAGAAGAACGACTCTCCTCGCCTCAGCTTGTTGCCCATGACGATCTGAAGATGGGCGAGCGGCCGGTCCTCGACATCAACCCGAACGTGACTGTTGAAGCTGAAACGACCCATCTTCGGCCTCCGGCCCTGAGCGCGACAGGGCGAACACACCGCCGAACGATGTTGTGGATCCAGCTTGTCAACGTCTCCTCATAGACGGTCGACCTGCACACAGCGCCGGCCGAGGGGGTTGTGGATGAGCAACGCGTGTGCATTCCCGTTCGTCCGGTGGTCTGCTCCTGATTCGCGGTACCGCCGTGGCCCAGACGGACACCTGCGCGGGCAGCTTTCACCTCTATCGGGCGGCCCCCTTCGCCACATCGACGATCTGCGCGCGCCCGACGACGACCGCCGCGAGGATCATGAGAATCGCGCCGAGCCAGTACGGGGCGGAGGGCGCCACGGCGGCGTACAGAACGCCGGCGAGCAGTGGCGCGACCGTGCTCATCGCAGCGGTGAGCGACTGCGTGGCGCCACCGAGCCAGCCCTGCTCGTCGTCCCCGACCGCATTCGACATGGCTCCGTCCATCGCGGCCTGCGACGCGCCCTGACCGGCGGCGAGCAGCAGCGCTCCCATCACGAAGATCCACGGTTGGGCGACAAGGGAAGCAACTACTGCCAGTGCCACCAGGCCGAACATCTGCGCAGCGATCCCGCTGATGATCACTGCGCGCTCGCCGAGTCGCGGCAGGAGAACGCCGAGCAGGGCGCCCTGGATGACGATGTCGAGGATGCCGACGGCCGCGATGAGCAGGCCGATGGCCGTCGGACCCCAATGGATGGCGTCGAAGGCGAGCACGCTGAAGTTGTTCACGAAGAATCCGAAGGGCAGGGCGAGCACACCGAAACCGATCAGCAGACCGCGCAGTTCCGGACGGCGGAAAGCGTCGCGGAACACCGCGAAGGGGTGCAGATCGCGGAGGGCGATCGCGGTGATCCGGTTCGCGGGTCGCAGGCTCTCGGGAAGCAAGGAGAAGGCGAGGACGGCGATGACCAGGGAGATGGCGGCGGTGACGAGGACCGGCAGGTGGACGTCGATACCTGCGAGGAGACCACCCACAGCAGGACCGACCATGGTCCCGATGCCCGAGAGGGCGCCGAGGATCCCGAAGCGCCGTGCGCG
The DNA here is from genome assembly GCF_040702445.1 of Microbacterium sp. NPDC080005. Lineage (NCBI taxonomy): Bacteria > Bacillati > Actinomycetota > Actinomycetes > Micrococcales > Microbacteriaceae > Microbacterium > Microbacterium sp. NPDC080005. Next base: position 924,949 of record NZ_JBFBLD010000002.1, read on the forward strand.
TCTCTCCGGCGGGGTGATATCGGCGAGATAGGCGAAGAGAGCCGGAAGGTCGCCCGCGGTCGCGCCCTGGATCATCCGCGCCAGCAGGAGAAGCCAGATCGACCCGCCGACGCCGAACAATGTCATGCCGGCCGCCGCGCCGAAGGCAGCCACGATGATCACCGGGCGGCGTCCGAATCGGTCCGACAGGCGCCCGAGGAGTGGAGCGGCCAGAAAAGCGCAGAGCCCGTTGACGGCTTCGAGCACTCCCACCCACATGGCGAGGTCGCTTTCGTTCGACACGTGGTCGAGCACCACGAACGGGAGGACGGGGAGAACCACCGTCATGCCGGCGGTGGTGAGCATCGTGAGGGCGATGAGCATCGCCCACGCCCGACGGCTGTCGTCAGCGGCGGTGGCCCGCTCGACACCATGGAAAACTGAGGTCATACCGACACTGTACCGATACCACTTTCGGTGTCAATACAGATATGGATCGGTTTCGGTAGGGTGGGTCCATGGAGAACCCGCCCCTCGGTCGTCGCGAGCGGAAGAAAGCTGCGACGCGGAAGAACATCTCCGATGTGGCGACCCGGATGTTCCTCGAGCGCGGCTTCGACGCGGTGAGCGTCCGAGAAGTCGCGGAGGCCGCCGACGTGTCGCCGACGACTGTTTTCGCTCACTTCCCCCAGAAGGAGGCACTCGTCTTCGACGAGGACGATGAGCAACGCGCGCGGCTCGTGGCGGCAGTTCGCGAGCGGCTTCCCGGGGTATCCATCCATCGCGCCCTCTATGACTTCTACGCGGAGGAGATCCGGGTCAACGCGTCAGAGCATGGCGATGGCGTCGCCCGGCGATTCATGCAGTTCCTCAACGACACCCCCGCGCTTCGCGACTACGGGGCGCGGATGTGGCTGCGTCACGAAGTGTCCCTGGCGGACGCGATCGCTGGCGAGCTGGGCATGTCTGCTCCCGATCACGAGGTGCGCGTGTACGCACGCTTCGTCCTTCAGATACAGATCCTGGTGAGCCAGAGTGAGGACGCCCGCGCGGTGCTCGACGCGGGGTTCGGACTGCTCGAGCCCGGATGGACGGCTGTCGAAGCGTCGGCTTCGTGAGCGGTGGCCGATGACCACGCTGGACGAGCGACAAGTGGAGGGGCTGACGGGAATCGAACCCGCGCTGTCTGCTTGGGAAGCAGAAGTTCTGCCATTGAACTACAGCCCCGTGCGCCCGGAGGCACCCGGCAAGCCTAGCAAGACCGGGAGCCTTCCGTTCGACGGCGCGGGTGCTCAGTCCGTCGACGGAGGCGGGTTGCCCGGTCCCTGCGGGGGAGCGGGCGGCTGCCCGGGGTGCGGTGGCTGGCCGCCGGGGTACCCGCCGCCCGGGTAGGGCGGTCCGGGCCGCGGGGCGAAGGTCATGCCGCTCTCCTGCATCGCCCGCAGCATCCCGTTCTTCACCGCCGTCCGCTGGATGAGGTAACCCACCCAGATCAGGAGGGCCAAGAAGCCCACGTACAGCACGATCATGAGGATGACCAGGCCGACACCGAGTCCTGCGAATTCCCCGTATCTGTTCATGCCCCGCACCCTATCGGCGCCGTCCGCGTCAGTCACGCACGGCGAGCGATGAGATCGCCACGAGCACGCCCAGGACCGCGACGAGACCCGCCAGCGCGAGCCACCCGCCCGCCGTCCAGGCCACGGCCCCGACGGTGCCGAGCACGCTCGACCCCACGTAGTAGGCGACGCTGTAGAGCGCGACCGCGTGCTGCCGACCCGATCCGCCTGCCCGCGCCGTCGCCGCGTTGGCGGTCGCGTGAGCGAGGAACATCCCGGCCGTGATGAGCAGGATGCCGCCGACGATGACCGGCACAGGCGGCGCGATCGTGACCGCGGCGCCGACGGCCATCAGCACGCCCCCGGCGACGAGCGGCATCCGCGTGCCCCACCGGTGGACGAGGGCGCCCGACAGGCGCGAGGTCACCGTGCCCGACAGGTAGGTCAGGAACACGAGCGAGACCGCCGTCGCGCTGAGGAAGTACGGCGCCGCCTCGAGTCGGAAGCCGATCGCGTTGAATACGGCGACCATCGCCCCGACGACCATCGCCCCGATCCCGTAGAGCGGGAGCGCCCGCACATTGATCGCCTGACGCAGCAGCGTCCGCAGGCTCGTCCGCAGCGGTATGCCACGGTGGGGGGCGGTCGGGGGCAGCAGTATCGCGAAGAGGATCGTGAGCGCTGCAGCGAGCACGCCCAGCAGCTCGAGCGACAGACGCCAGCCGACGAGCTCACCGAAGGGAGCCGCCACGAGTCGTCCCGCGAGACCGCCGACGCTCGTCGCCGCCACGTACGCTCCCGCGGCGACCCCGGCGCGGTGCGGGCCGGCGGCTTCGTGCAGATACGCGATCGCGAGGGCGGGGATGCCGCCGAGCGCCGCCCCGAGCAGGAACCGGCCCGCGAGCAGCCCGGCGAACCCCGGCAGCAGCGGCGACGTCACCGCGATGGCGGCCGCAGCCACCGCCGCAACCTGCAGCATCCGTCGACGGCCGAAGCGGTCGGCGGCGAGCGCCCACGGCACGATCGCGAGCGCGAGCCCCAGCGTGGCGGAGGACACGACCCACGACGCGTCCGCGGCCGTCAGACCGTAGGTCTCGGCGATTCCGGTCAGCAGGCCCTGCGGGGCGTAGAGCACCCCGAACGTCGCGATCCCCGTCGTCCACATCGCCGTGCCCAGCCTGCGGGGTGCGGCGGTCGCGGTCGGGATGTCGAGGGTCGTCACTCACTCAACGGTAGGCATCCTTCTCATTCACTTCCAATACCGATACAGGTGCAGCGATAACATCAGCGCATGGATTCGGACCGCCTCCTCGCGCTGCTCCCGCATCTGCCTCTGCTCGACGCCCTCGGACGCGACGAGCACGTCACCCGCGCGGCGCAGGCCTTGGGCGTTGCGCAGCCGAGCGTGAGCCGCGCGCTCCGTCACCTCGAGGCTGAGCTCGGCGTCGCACTCGTCGCCCCCGAGGGCCGCGGCATCCGGCTCACTGCGGCAGCCAGGCGCATGCTGCCCGGCGTCCGGGTCGCGCTCCGCGCGGCGCAGGATGCGATCGACTCGCTCGACGAGGCGCGCGCCACCGTGTCGCTCGCCTTCCAGAACTCACTCGGCGAGAATCTGGTGCCCCGACTCGTGCGGCGCCTCCGCGAAAAACGCCCCGACATCCGCATCCGGCTCTGGCAGGGCGCGCGCGACGGGTGTCTCGCCGAGCTCGCCTCGGGGCGCACCGACCTCGCCATCGTCTCGGGGGCGGCCGCCGGTGGTAACGCATCCGTACACCTCTACGACGAGCCGCTCGTCGCCGTCGTGCCGGCCGGTCACCGCCTCGCGAGCGCCCGGCGGGTCACGCTCGCCGACGTCGTCGCCGAGACCCACGTCACCCTCAAGCCGGGCTACGGACTGCGCCGCACGCTGGAGCAGCTCTTCGCGGCCGAGGACGCCGAGCTGCGGATCGCGTTCGAGGGCGACGACCTGCGCACCCTGCATGGCCTCGTCGCGGCGGGCCTCGGCATCGCGGTGGGACCGGAGCTGCCGCATCCGCTCGACGGCTGCGTCCAGCGCCCGATCGACGACCCGCGCGCCGTCCGCGACATGGGCGCCGTCTTCCATCCGGCGACCCGTCCGCCGGCCGTCGACGACGTGCTGCAGGTGCTCATCGAGATCTCGCGCGCATGAGCGCACCGCCCGCGGCGGCACAATCGAAGGAGCGGATGCGACGGAGGACAGAGTGCGCGCGATGATCATGGACCGGATCGCCGGCCCCCTCACCGTGACCGAGGTGCCCGACCCGGTCGCCCCCGCCGGCGGTGCGGTCATCGAGGTGCACGCCACGGGCCTGTGCCGCAGCGACTGGCACGCGTGGGTCGGCCACGACGACATCTCGCTGCCGCACGTGCCCGGCCACGAGTTCGCGGGCGTGGTCGCGTCCGTCGGGCCCGGCGTCGACCGGTGGAACGTCGGCGACCGCGTGACAGTCCCCTTCGTCTGCGGATGCGGCCGGTGCGAATGGTGCCTCGCCGGCGACGCCCAGGTGTGCCCGAACCAGCAGCAGCCGGGCTTCACCCACTGGGGGTCGTTCGCCGAGCGCGTCGCGATCCACGCCGCCGACCGCAACCTCGTCACCGTGCCGGAGCAGATCTCCCTCGAGTCCGCCGCGGCGCTCGGATGCCGCTTCGCCACCGCCTACCGTGCCCTCACCGCCCGGGCGCACCTGCGCGCGGAGCAGTGGGTCGTCATCGTCGGCGCCGGTGGTGTCGGCCTGAGTGCCGTCATGATCGCGACCGCCCTCGGCGCGCGCGTCATCGCCGTCGACCGGTCCGCCGGCGCGCTCGAGGTGGCCCGCACGCTCGGCGCCGAGCATGTCGTCCTCGCGGACGGGGCCGACGTCCCCGCCGCGGTCCACGGCCTCACCGGAGGCGGCGCGCACGTGTCGATCGACGCGGTCGGCAGCGAGCAGACCTGCGCGGACGCCGTCCTCAGCCTGCGGCGCCGGGGGCGGCACGTCCAGATCGGGCTGCTGCCCTCGGCATCCGGTCTCTCCGCAGTGCCCATGGCGCGCGCTATCGCGTGGGAGCTCGACCTGCTCGGCAGCCACGGGATGGCGGCCGAGGACTACGCCGGGATGCTGGAGCTCATCACGCGCGGTGCGCTGAGCCCCCAGGAACTCATCGGACGCACGGTCTCGCTCGCGGAGGCGGCCGCGATGCTGCCCGACATGGACTCCGCATCGCCGGCCGGGATGACGATCATCGATCCGCGACGCTGACGGACGCCGGCAGGAGCAGCGCGTCGAGCGCGACGCGCATCGCTGCGACGGGGTCGGTGTCATCGGCGAGCCAGCGCACCTGGATGCCCTCCCACACCCCGATGACGAGGTCGGCGAGCATCGTGGCATCCGTCGTCGTCGTCAGTCTGCCGAGGGACCGGTCGTGCTCGATCGCGGCAGCGTACTCGGGGATGACGTCGGCGTACCGCGCCCGCAGCCACTCGTGCGCCTCGTGGTCGACGTGCGTGGCTTCGGCCTGCACCACCGTGAACATGCGCACCAGCTCGCGCCGGCGGAGGTTGCGCTCGACGATCGCGAGCACCGTCGGGATGAAGCCGTCACGTGCGGCGCGCTTGGAGAAGTCGGTGTCGGCGGCGTCCTCCTGCGACAGGACCGCCGCCAGCAGGGACACCTTCGTCGGGAAGTGGTGCATGACCGTGGTGAGGCTGAGATCGAGCTGCTTCGCGATCTGGCGGAGCGACCCGCCGCGGTAGCCGTGCGTGCCGAAGACGGCCGTCGCGCTCGCGATGATCTCGCTGCGCCGTGCGGCGGACTTCGCGTAGGGGCCCCGGGCGGGCGCTTCGGTCATGAGGGCAGTGTAGATCGATCGAAACCGTGCAGATGCACGTTTTTGGGACTAACGTGGTCGCGTGCAGAACTACTGCTGGGTGAAGGACGGCTCGCAGGAGCCCGGGACGATGCGCTACGGCGCCGATTACAACCCGGAGCAGTGGCCGCGCGAGGTGTGGGACGACGACGTGCGGCTGATGCGCGAGGCGGGGGTCAACATCGTCTCGCTCGGGATCTTCTCGTGGGGTCTGCTCGAACCGCGCCCCGGCGAGTACGACTTCTCGTGGCTCGACGAGATCATCGACCTGCTGCACGCGAACGGCATCGACGTGGACCTCGCCACCGCGACCGCGTCACCGCCGTCCTGGATGGCGCGGCGGCACCCCGAGATCCTGCCTCAGACCGTCGACGGCACGATCCTGTGGCCCGGCGCGCGCCAGCACTGGCGGCCCACCTCGCCGATCTTCCGCGAGTACGCGCTGCGTCTCGTGCGCGCGCTCGCCGAGCGCTACGGCGATCACCCGGCCGTCGTCGCGTGGCACATCTCCAACGAGCTCGGCTGCCACAATCTCTACGACTACAGCGACGACGCGGCGCGCGCGTTCCGTGTCTGGCTCGAAGCGCGCTACGGCACGGTCGAGGCGCTCAACGACGCGTGGGGGACCGCTTTCTGGTCGCAGCACTACGAGGAGTGGGACGAGATCCTGCCGCCACGGTCGGCGCCGACGATCCGCAACCCCGGGCAGCAGCTCGACTTCGAACGCTTCTCGTCGGATGCCGTCCGCGAGCACCTGCGAGCCGAGGCGGCCGTGCTCGCCGAGGTGACCCCCGGCATCCCGCGGACGACGAACTTCATGGTCGCGCAGAACGTGCGCGACATCGACTATCCGTCCTGGGTGGGGGACGTCGACTTCGTCTCGAACGACCACTACCTGCGTCCGGGCGAGCTCGGCCGCGACGACCTGTCCTTCTGGGCGAACCTCACCGGCAACATCGCGGGCGGTCTGCCCTGGTTCCTCATGGAGCATGCGACGAGCGCCGTGAACTGGCGAGAGGTCAACCCGCCCAAGCGCGAGGGCGAACTCCTGCGCGACGCCCTGACCCACGTCGGGCACGGCGCCGACGCGGTCTGCTACTTCCAGTGGCGGCAGTCGCGGGCGGGCGGCGAGCGGTACCACTCGGGCATGGTGCCGCACGCGGGTGAGAACAGCCGGGTGTTCCGCGACGTGGTCGCGCTCGGCGGAGCGCTGCGGGATCTGTCGCCGGTGCACGGCTCACGGCGCGAGCGAGCGCGCGTCGCGATCGTCTTCGATTACGAGTCGTGGTGGGTCAGCGGGCGCGACGCCCACCCGACCGACGCGCTCGCCTACGACGCCGAGGCGCTCGCCTGGTACCGGGCGCTGCTCGACCTCGGCGTCCGCGCCGACGTGATCCCCGTCGATTCGGCGTTCGACGGATACGAGGTGCTCATCGCGCCGATGCTGCACGCGATGCCGGACGACCTGCGTGCCCGCCTGACGTCCTACACGGATGCCGGTGGCCACCTCGTGACGACGTACTTCTCGGGCATCGTCGACGGCAACGACCGCGTCTGGCTCGGCGGATACCCCGGCGCCCTGCGCGACCTGCTCGGCGTCGTCGTCGAGGAGTTCGTGCCCCTGCTGCCCGGCGAGCGGGTCGTGTTCGCCTCGGGCGCCGCAGCGACGGCGTGGACCGAGCGGATCGTCCACGTCGCGGACGACGTCGAGGTGCTCGACACCTACGCCGACGGCGACCTCGCGGGCGCTCCCGCCGTGACGCGTCGTCGCCTGGCCGGGGGCGGCTCGGCGACGTACGTCTCGGCCGACATCGGTCGCGACGGCGTGCGCTCGGTGCTCATGGGGCTCGGACTCGATGCACTGGCCGGCGACCCGCGGTCCGCCGACGGTCGGCTCGACGTCATCGAGCGCGGCGACGCGGACGCGCGATTCGTCTTCCTCTCGAACCGCACCGACGTGGCGGTGGAGTCGCCGACGGTCGGCGGCGTGCTCGTCGGCGAGGCCGCGGCATCCGGTGTCGTCGTGCCGCCGCGGGGCGTGGTGGTGGTGCGCGTCGCGCGGTGACCCGCGGCGCGCCAGTAGGCTGGCCGCGTGCTGCTCAGCGACCGCGACATCCGACTCGAGATCGACGGAGGCCGCATCGGCCTCGACCCCTGGGATCCGGCGATGGTCCAGCCCTCGAGTGTCGACGTTCGGCTCGATCGCTACTTCCGGCTGTTCGACAACCACAAGTACCCGTTCATCGACCCGGCCGAGGATCAGCCTGAGCTGACGCGGCTGATCGAGGTGGCCGCCGACGAGCCGTTCATCCTGCACCCCGGCGAGTTCGCGCTCGGCGCGACGTTCGAGCAGATCACGCTGCCCGACGATGTCGCCGCACGGCTGGAGGGCAAGAGCTCGCTGGGTCGCCTCGGACTCATCACGCACTCCACGGCCGGGTTCATCGACCCCGGCTTCTCGGGGCACGTCACGCTCGAGCTGGCGAACGTCGCGACCCTGCCGATCAAGCTGTGGCCGGGGATGAAGATCGGGCAGTTCTGCTTCTTCCGCCTGAGCTCGCCGGCCGAGAACCCGTACGGCACCGGCCCCTACAAAAACCGGTACCAGGGGCAGCGGGGGCCGACGGCATCCCGCTCATTCCAGAACTTCCACCGCACCGACGTCGGGACGACCGACGCCGGTGCGAAGGGGAACTGACCGGGCTCAGTCCTGCTGCGCCTGCGCGTAGCCGCGGCTGAAGCCCCGCTCGTACGCCTCGGCGACCGCCGGATGCGGGGCGAAGCCGGTGCGCTCGCCGCAGCCGTGGCCGTGGTGGCCGTGCCGCTCGTGGTGTCCGAAGCGGCCGGGCTCGCCGTGGGCGAATCCGGGGTGCGGGAACCGGCCGCCGAAGCCCGGACCGAAGCCGCGACCGAAACGGCGACCGAACGGGCCGCGCGGGCCGCGGTGCTCCCGACCGGGACGAGGCGGCATCGGCTGGGACTCGTCCCAGCCGAGTTCTCGGGCGATCGCGTCGAGCGAGCGGACCATCGCGTCGAGGTCGTCCTGCGGGACGGCGGCGGTGATCCGGTCCTGCACGCCGGCGACGACCTCGTCGCGACGAGCGGATGCCTCGGGCCCGGCCTCGTCCAGCTGTCGGCGCACCTCGCGGGCGAGCAGACGGTGGACGAGCTTGAGGCGGAAGCCGAGGGGCAGGGTGTGGTTGTCATGTGGGGTGTTCATGGGGTGTCCTTCCGGGACGTCGTGTCACCGGCGGGCTTTCCGCGATGACCATTGCATGTCAATGTGCAAGTACATGCAGTGTGACATGCATGCGTGACGCATGTCAAGTGACATGTATGCCTCAGCGGGCGGTATCGTCGGAGGGTGACCGATCCGACCGGAGACCTCGACGCGCTCCTCGCGGCGTTCGCGCAGATGCGCCCCCGCGGCGGTCCACACCGGGCGCACGGTCCGCACGGCCGAGGCCCGCACGAGGGGCCTCCGCCCTGGATGCGCGGCGGACCGGGCTTCGGTCCGGGCATGCGGATGGCGGGCGCGCCCGCCCGCATCCGCCTCCTCGACGCCCTCGTCCACGCGGAGCACCCGCTGTCGGTGAGCGAGATCGCCGACGCCATCGGTGTCGACCAGCCGCGCGCCTCGCGACTGGTCCAGCAGGCGGTCGAGATGGGGTTGGCCGCTCGGGAGGCGGATCCCGACGACGCCCGCCGCACCCGCATCGCACTGACATCCGAGGGCCGGCGCCGCGCGGGGGACTTCCGCGGTGAGCGGCGCGAGCGGCTGACCCGCGCGCTCGCCGACTTCACCAACGACGAGCGCGCAGAGCTCGTCCGCCTGCTCGGCAAGCTCGCGGCATCCTGGCCCCGCGACTGACCCGGTAACCCGGAGACCGGCGCCGGCGCAAGAAGGTGAGCGGATGCCGGGGCCTCAGTAACCTGGCGGGATGTCCGACAGCGCCCCTGTGTCAGAGACCGCCACGACCGCGACGGGAGTGCGGGCGAAGCCGAGCATCTGGGTGATCGCCCCCGCGGCGATCGTCGCGGTCGTCTTCAGCGCCTTCGCCATCGCGTTCCCCGCGCAGGCGGAGGCGTTCTTCGGGACGATCCAGGGCGCCATCATCGACACCTTCAGCTGGTACTACGTCCTCATCACGGCGTTCTTCGTCGCCTTCTGCCTCTTTCTCGGGTTCAGCCGCTTCGGCGACATCCGTCTGGGCAAGGACGACGACAAGCCCGAGTTCTCGACCGGGGCCTGGTTCTCCCTCCTGTTCGCCGCGGGGATGGGCATCGGACTCGTCTTCTACGGGGTGAGCGAGCCGCTCAGCCACTTCGTCGACCCGAAGCCGGGTGTCGAGGGCACCCCCGCGCAGCTCGCGCAGTCGGCGCTGACCCAGACGTACCTCCACTGGGGTGTGCAGGCCTGGGCCGTCTACGTCGTGGTGGGCATCGCGCTCGCCTACGCCATCCACCGCCGCGGGCGCCCGCTGTCGATCCGCTGGGCGCTGGAGCCCATCCTCGGTCGCCGTGTGCGGGGCGGATGGGGCAACGCGATCGATGCGATCGCCCTCGTCGGCACGCTGTTCGGTGTCGCCACGAGCCTCGGCCTCGGGGTGCTCCAGATCAGTTCCGGTCTCGACAGCGCAGGCATCATCGCCAACCCCAGCCTGCTCGTGCAGGTCATCATCATCGCGGTCATCACGACCGCGGTGCTTTTCTCGGTGCTGTCGGGGGTGACCAAGGGCATGAAGTGGCTGTCGTCGCTCAACCTGATCCTCGCCGGATTGCTCCTGCTGTTCGTCCTGTTCACGAACGACACGTTCTACCTGCTCCGCGAGTGGGTGCAGTCCATCGGCTCGTATCTGCAGGATTTCGTCGGCCTGAGCTTCAGCGTCAGCGCGTTCCAGGGCGCCGAAGGGCAGGCCTGGCAGGCGACCTGGACCTCGTTCTACTGGGGCTGGTGGATCTCGTGGGCGCCGTTCGTGGGAATCTTCATCGCGCGGGTGAGCCGCGGTCGCACGGTCCGGGAGTTCGTGATGGGGGTGCTCATCGTGCCCACCCTCGTCGGCGTGCTCTGGTTCGCGGTGCTCGGCGGCTCGGCCATCAAGCTCGAACTCGACCAGCCGGGGACGATGACCCAGGGCGATGGCTCTGTCAACGTCGAGGGCGCCCTCTTCCAGCTGTTCGAGAGCCTCCCGGCGCCGCTCCTGCTGACCGTCGGAGCGCTCATCCTCATCGCGCTCTTCTTCGTCACCTCGGCGGACTCGGGCGCCCTCGTCATGGGCATGATCGCCACCGGCGGCGACCCCGAGCCCAGCAAGCCGGTGCGCACCCTGTTCACCCTCATCACCGCCCTGCTGGCCATCGCCCTCCTCATCGCGGGCGGCCTCACCGCCCTGCAGACGGCGGCGATCATCATCGCCTTGCCGTTCAGCGTCGTCATGCTGCTCATCTGCTGGGCGACGGTCGTCGCGTTCCAGCGCGAGAGGCGCATCTACGAGAAGGCCGAGCGCGCCCAGCTGCTGGAGCACGTCGGCGAGCACTACGGACTCGAGGTCGAGTCCGAGAACGAGCGCGGCATCCGCATCCCGTGGATCCGGAAGCGGGGCGACTGAGCCCCGCCCCCGGACTCAGACGGTCTCGAACAGCAGCGCGAACGACGCGTCGCGCGCGGGCAGTCGGTACCGCGGCAGGACGCCCGGACCGCAGGTCGCCGTCCCCACCCCGGACTGTGCGATGTCGATCGAGACGTGCGTCGCGGTCGACTCGGGCAGCAGCGACGCGTGCGAGGTCGAGCTGAGCGTCGTGCGGTCCCACGGTGACACCGTGAGGGCGACGCCGGCGTCCAGCGCCTCGCCGCCGACAACGCTCACCCGCACGGCACCCTGCGTGGTGCGGATGACAGCCGTGCGCACACCGCGTCGCGACCCGCTCTCCTGCGGGCGGACGTGGGGTGTCACGAGATCGTCGGCGCCCGCTTCGAACCAGCCGAAGTGCACGCCGGAGTCGGTGTCGGGGTAGCTGGGTCCGGGACCGAGGCCCGCGAAGTCCATGCCGAGCGGCGCGCCGGCGAGGGCGACGTCGACGCCCAGGCGCGCCCAGTCGACGGTCCACGAGAACGGCGCCTTCTCGATCCACGAGTTGTCCCACGAGCCGATGCTGCGCAGGTCCAGCTCGAGCAGCAGCCCTTCGGGCACACGCGACCAGCGCCAGAGCGCATCGACGCCGCTGTCGAACGACGGCGCGCCGACGCGGGTGTCGACGGTCAGGGCCGCGGCATCCGCGTCGATGCCGCGCACCCGGGTCTGCATCCGGTCGATCCGCGCCAGCGCCCAGCGCTCCGCCATGGGCGGGAGAGTCGGCTCGTCCCAGCCGGGGAACAGGTCGTTGTCGGTCGGCGCGCGCCAGATCCCGATGCCGGGGCCCTCGACGACGTCGAGGGAGCCGAGGCGCAGCGGCCGGCCACGCCGGTCGAACTCGTCGGCGCGCGGAGAGGTGCCGGGGCCGACCCGCGGGACGCCGGCCGCAACGTGCTGACCGGTCGCGACGACGTGTCCGGCGGGGGCCCACTCGGTCTCGTCGCGGAGGCGGGCGGCGACGGTCAGCACATCGGCGACGCGCGACCCGGACACCGACCGGGCCTCGACGGGCAGTGCGACCTCGCCGCGCTCTCGCGGTCCGACGGCCGGGACCGCCAGCTCGCCCTGGGCCACGACCTCTCCGTCGAGCTCGCGCCGCCAGGTGAAGGCCAGGCGGTCGGTGTCGACGTGGTCGTAGCGGTTCTGCAGCCGGATGCGGCGACGGTCGGCATCCACCCCGATCACGACGGGCGCGATGATCGCGGCGTAGTCGACGAGCCCCGGACGGGGTTCGCGGTCGGCGCTGATGAGTCCGTCGATGACGAAGTTGTGGTCGTGCACCGACTCGCCGAAGTCCCCGCCGTAGCGGAACGCGCGTCGGCCATGCTCGTCCTCGATCGCGATCGCGTGCTCCACCCACTCCCAGATGAAGCCGCCGGCCAGCCTCGGGAACCGTTCGTACAGGTCCCAGTACTCCTTCACCCCGCCGGGGCTGTTGCCCATCGCGTGACCGAACTCGCAGTGCACGAACGGCAGCGAGCGGCGGCGGAGCTCGGCGGCGCCGATGTCGGCGGGCGGGATCGCCTCGGCCTCCTCGCCGATCTCGCGGACCTCGTCGTGCGACGCGTACATCCGCGAATACACGTCGGTGTCGCGGCTCGAGCGGTCGCCCTCGTAGTGGAGGAGGCGGGTCGTGTCGTTCTCGCGCACCCACCGCGCCATCGCCCGGATGTTGCAGCCGGCGCCGGACTCGTTGCCGAGCGACCACATGATGACGCTGGGGTGGGTGCGGTCGCGCGTGACGGTGCGGCGGATGCGGTCGACGAAGGATGCCTCCCACGCCGGGTCGTCGCTCGGGTTGCCGCGCCACGAGACGTACTCGTACTCGTGAGTCTCGAGGTCGCACTCGTCGATGACGTAGAGGCCGAGCTCGTCGGTCAGGTCGAGGAACTCCGGATGCGGCGGGTAGTGCGAGGTGCGCACGGCGTTGATGTTGTGCTGCTTCATCAGCACGAGGTCGCGTCGGGCGAGCTCGGTGGTGTGCACGCGGCCGCGTTCGGGGTCGTGCTCGTGGCGGTTCACCCCGCGCAGCATGATCGGTCGTCCGTTGAGCGTCAGCACGCCGCCCTCGGCGCGGACGCGGCGGAAGCCGACACGCACCGACACGGTCTCGGATGCCGTGCGGAGGGTCGCGTCGTAGAGGCGCGGCGTCTCGGCGGACCAGGGCTCGACGGCCCCCGCGTCGACGGTGCTGCGGCCCGCCGCGACATCCGTGCGGATCCCCAGCTCGGGAATCTCGAGCACAGCGTCGGCGGACGTCGTCACCTCGACCGTGCCGTGCCCGGTCTCGTGGTCGAAGTCGCCGGTCAGGACGGCGTCGTCGATGCCGCCGGCGGGGCGGGCGAGCAGGGCGACGCTGCGGAAGACACCCGGCAGCCACCACATGTCCTGGTTCTCGAGGTACGTGCCGTCCGAGAACTGGGCCACGCGCACCGCGACGACGTCGCCCTCGCCGGTGAGCGCGTCGGTGACGTCGAACTCGTGCGTGAGCCGACTGCCGCGGGTCGAGCCCAGGCGGTTGCCGTTGACGAACACGTCGGCGGCGGACTCGATGCCGTCGAAGCGCAGGACGACGCGGCCCCCGGCATCCGTCACCCGTCGGATCGCGTCGTCGACGTCGATGCGGCGCACGTAGTCACCGACCGGGTTCTCATCGGGCGGGTAAGGCGGGTCGATGGGGAACGGGAACTGCACGTTCGAGTAGGCAGGGGTGCCGAACCCGCTCATGTTCCAGTGCGACGGGACGCTGATCTCGTCCCAGCCGTCGGTCGCGCCGGACGTCCAGTCGTCCTGCGGGGCCAGGGCGGGGGAGGGCGACAGGCGGAACCGCCAGGGTCCGTCGAGCGACTGCGTGGGCGCGTCGGAGCGCAGGCGCGTGCGCGGCGCGAGCGAGCCCTCGCCGGGGCCGATGCGGGCGACGTCGAACGTCGTCACGGGGCGACCTCGGCGGACAGCGATGCGGGGCTCAGTCGCGACGCGGCGGCTGCGTCGAGGACGAGGGTGACGCGGTCGTGCCGCTGGAGGAAGGATGCCGGCAGGTCGACCGTCTGCGGGCCCTCGACGGCGCGGGCGACGGCGTCGGCCTTCGACTCGCCCCACGCGATGAGGACGATCTCGCGGGCATCGAGGATGGTTCCGATCCCCTGCGTGAGGGCGTGGGTGGGGACCTGGCCGGCGTCGCCGTCGAAGAAGCGGCTGTTGTCCGCGACCGTGCGCGGTGCCAGCTCGACGACACGCGTGCGCGAGTCAGGAGCGGAGCCCGGCTCGTTGAAGCCGATGTGGCCGTTGGCCCCGATGCCGAGGATCTGCAGATGCACCCCGCCGGCTTCGGCGATCGCCGCCTCATAGCGCGCGGCGGCCTCGGCGGGGTCGGCGGCGGCGCCCTCGGGGACGTGCACACGCGAGGGGTCGAGGCGCAGGGGCTCCGTGACCTCGCGCGCGATCACGGAGTGGTAGCTCTCGGGGTGGTCCACCGGCAGTCCGACGTACTCGTCGAGCGCGAATGCCGCGGCGCGCGACAGGTCGAGGCCGTTCTGCACACGCGCGGTGAGGGCGCGGTACAGCGGCTGCGGGCTCGACCCGGTCGCGACGCCGAGGACGGGGGCGGGCCGGTCGGCGGTCGAGGTGGCGACGATCGCCGCAGCGATCTCGCCGGCGCCGGCGGCATCGGGGGAGAGCAGGATCCTCACGAGAGCACCTTTCGGGGGGAGAGCTGGTCGCGGCGGGCGGCCGCAAGGGCGAGGGCGCCGACGACGGGTGGTTCGTCGAGCACATGCAGGCGGAGCGCACCGTCTCGGGTCCTCAGCTCGGTGCGCAGGAGGTCGGCGAGCAGCGGTTGCGCCGTCATGACGCCGCCCGCCGCGATGACGTCTGAGCCACGCGCCCCGCGACGACGCACGGCGACGACCGCCTCGGCGAGGTGGACCGCCGAGGCGGCGATGACCTCGCGGGCGATCGTCGAGCCGTCCGCGACGGCCGCGAACACCTGCGGCGCGAAGTTGCCCCAGGACGCCTCGCTCGCTCCGGCCTGGAAGCGCAGCGCGAGGTCGACGTGGTCGACCGCCTCGAACGCGGCGAGGAATCGAGCCCCGAGCGGGTCGGTCATCGCCGCCGCTCCGCGCTGGTCGACGGCGCGCAGCAGACCGACGGCCGCGCGCCGCGAGATGCCGGGTGCGCTCGCATCGTCCGCGATGAGCCAGCCGTAGCCGTCTGCGGTCACCGGCGCGCCGTCGGCGTCGAAGCCGACGATCACCGATCCGGTGCCGGCGATGACGCACACGGCGGACTCGAGTCCCATCGCCGGGGCGAGGAGGACGCCGTCGTTCAGCATCTCGACGTGCCCCGGCATCCGTTCCCCGAGCAGGGCCGTCGCCTGCAGGCTCTGCCGCGTGCTGTCGATGCCGTGTGCGCCGACGATCGTCACCTCGGGGACGGCGCCGACCGTGTCGAGGACGAGCCGCGCGAGCCGATCGAAGTTCGCGAGGTCGTCGAAGATCGCGCCGTCGCGCCAGAGCTCGCTCGGCACGATGCGATCGACGGTCTCGCCGGCGACGCGTGCGCGCAGGTGCGTCTTCGTCCCCCCGACGTCGACACCCACGAGCGTTCCGGTGGTCTCGGTGAGGTCAGGCAAGGTACACCGCCCCTTTCACGTGGTCGATGATGAGCTGCCCGATGCCGACGAGGGCGGCGTCCTCGCCGAGCGCCCCGACGACCAGGGCGGGCGGCCGGGGGATGCGTCCGTCGAGGCGCCGGGTGACACCGTCCACGAGCAGATCGGTGCGCCGCGGCAGACGGCCCGCAAGGATCACCACGCGGCAGTCGAGGATCACCGACAGGGCGGCGACGGACATCGCGATGTGATCGAGCAGTCGCTCGGCCCGCTCGCCGCCGGCGGCGCTCTCGTCGTCGAGGACGGCCATGGTGGATGCCTCGCCGCGGGCGGCCCCGAGGCTGAGGACAAGCGTCTCGAGGTCGCCGCCGGCCGCCCGGGGTACGGCGAAGGCCTGCGGATCGGTGATGAGGTAGCCGATCTCGCCGGCTGCGGCGCCCGCACCGCGGACGAGGCGATCGCCCGAGACGATCCCCGCACCGACGCCGATCCCGAAGACGAGGGCGGCGAGGTCGCCGGTGCCCTGCCCGGCGCCGCGGGTCCATTCGCCGATCGTCACGGCGTTCGCGTCGTTCTCGACCACGACCGGGAGTCCCGTGCGCGCCTGGAGCAGATCGCGGGCGGCGAGCCCGTTCCACTCGAGCTCGACCGAATCGCTCACGGAGCCGTCGGCCCCGACGACGCCGGGGACGGACAGGCCGACCCCCTGGGCGGGGCTGCCGAGGTCCGCGGCGGCGCGGACGAGGCGCTCGGCGAGCATGCCGACCCCCTCGAGGCGGGAGGAGGCCGTGAGATGCCCGTCGGCATCCTGCAGCGACCGGACATCGGTGTGCCGGATCTCACCGTTCAGGTCGATGAGCGCCCCGCGCGCGACGGCGGAGGTGACGTCGACCGCGACGACCGTGCGCGCCTCGCCGAGGTGCCGGTAGCGGTGGGTCGGGCGACCGATGCCGCCGTTGTCGCGCTCGACGCCGAGGAGGCCCTCGTCGACCATGCGGGCGCAGAGGCGGTGCACGGTCGCCGACGCGAGTCCGGTGGCCGCGACGAGCTCGGCGCGGCCCAGGGGGCCGGCCGCGAGGGCGTCGAGGATCGCGGTGCGGTTGATGCGGGTGACGTCGGCGTTGGTCGCCGTGCCCCTGCTCGCCGCTGCCCGATCGCCGCTCACGGATTCCCTTCCCCGCCTTTTCGTCTTACTCTGAGATAAAAGCAGACGGATGCCGGGGGCGCAAGGCCGGCCGCGGCACCGTCTATCGTCGGAACGGTGCCCTCGCCGGCGCGCATCCCGCGCGCGAGGGCCGATGCCCGTCGCGGCCCCGCATCCCCCCGCTGCGGCATCCGGCCGTCACCGGCCGAGAGGAAACCCCATGACCGAGCACGTGCTGTGGTACCGCCGTCCCGCCGAGACCTGGAACGAGGCGCTGCCTCTGGGCAACGGAGCTCTCGGCGCGATGTGCTTCGGCGGCGTCGCCGACGCCCTGCTGCGCCTGAACGATGAGACCGCGTGGTCGGGCAGTCCGGCCAGTGAGCTCGCGGCGCCGCTCGTCACAGCGGAACAGGCCCGAGACGCGCTCGCTGCCGCCCGCGAGGCCGTCGCGGACGGCAGGGAGGACGAGGCGGACGTGCTCGTGCGCCGCCTGCAGCACCGTCACGCCCAGTCGTTCCTGCCGTTCGCCGATCTGCGCCTGCGCATCGACGGGGCGGATGCCGCCGAGCTCACCGGGTACCGGCGAGAACTCGATCTGGCCACCGCGACGCACTCGGCCGACGGCGGCCTCGACGGCAACCGCGTGCATCACCGCACGTGGATCAGCGCGCCCCATCAGGTGCTCGTCCACGAGCTCGAGAGCGATGACCCGATCGACGTGCGCGTCGAGCTCGAGACCCCCCTGCGCGAACTCGGACGCGTCGAGAACGACGCCGCCACGACGCTGCTCGTCCAGGTCCCGTCGGATGTGACGCCGCCGCACGACGAGGTCGACCAGCCGATCGTCTACGACGAGGATGCGCCCTCGGTCCGCGGAGCGCTGCACCTGCGGATCCTCACCGATGGCACCCTCGTCCGCGGCGGTCGGGTCCTGCGCGCTACGCGGGTGACCATCGTCCTCGCGACCGCGACGACCTTCACCGGGATGGGACGGATGCCCGAGGGCACCGAGCGCGCCGCGGCGCGACGTGCGACCGAGCTCGTGAACGCGGCCCTCTCGGACGGTCTCGACGAGGTGCGCACCGCGCAGCTGCGCGACCACGCCCGCCTCTACGACCGTGCTGAGCTGACGCTCGCGCCCGCGCCCGAGGCGGATGACCTCGACACCGCCGAACGGCTCCGGGCGCTGGGCGAGGGCGGCGCCGTCGACGTGGCGCGCGACCCCGGCATGGCGGCGCTGCTGTTCCACTACGGCCGGTACCTGCTCGTCTGCTCCTCGAGGCCGGGTGGCCTGCCGGCGACGCTGCAGGGCATCTGGAACCAGGACGTCCGCCCCGAGTGGAGCTCGAACTACACGACGAACATCAACGTCGAGATGAACTACTGGGCGGCGCACACGACCAACCTCAGCGAGACGGAGGAGCCGCTCCTCGGGCTGCTCGACGCGCTGGCCGACAGCGGCGGGGAGACCGCGCGCCGGCTGTACGACGCCCCCGGCTGGGTCGCGCACCACAACACGGATGCCTGGGGTTACACCCAGCCCGTCGGCGACGGCCGGCACGACGCCGCGTGGGCCTTCTGGCCGATGGCGGGTCTCTGGCTCGGCCTGCACCTCGCCGAGCGCGAGGCGTTCGGTGTGACCGACCGCGCGGAGCGCCTGCGCGCGTTCCGGCTGCTGCGGGGAGCGACGGCCTTCGCCCTCGCCTGGACGACGGTGTCGGAGGAGGGCCTGCGCGGCACTGCGCTGTCGACCTCGCCCGAGAACGTCTTCCGCACCGCGAGCGGCGGCTCGGCGGCCGTCTCGGAGTCGGCGACTCTCGACGTCGTCCTGCTGCGCGCCCACCTCGACTCCTTCGTCCGTGCCGCGCATCTCGTGGGCCAGGAGGACGATCCGCTCGTCGCCCAGGCGATCGAGGCCCGCGCACAGCTCCCCGAGATCCCCGTCGTGGACGGGACGATCGCCGAATGGCCGGGCGGGCGCGAGGCGGTCGACCCGCGCCACCGTCACCTCTCGCCCCTCGTGTTCGTCTACCCCGGGACCGAGCCGCTGACGGACGAGCTCGCGGCCGCGGCATCCCGCTTCCTCGACCTGCGCGAGGACGAGTCCACCGGCTGGTCGCTCGCATGGAAGATCGCCCTCCGCGCCCGGCTCGGCCAGCCCGAACGCGTCGCCGCGCTGCTCGAGCTGGTCTTCCGCGACATGTCCGTTGATCGCGGTGACCAGTCCGGCGGTCTGTACGACAACATGCTCGCCGCGCACCCGCCCTTCCAGATCGACGGCAACCTCGGCTACACGGCGGGGCTCGCCGAGTGCCTGCTCCAGTCGCACGGCGACACGATCGACCTGCTCCCGGCGCTGCCCGCGGCTCTCGGCGGCGGCTCGGTGCGGGGCCTCGTCGCGCGCCCCGGCATCGAGATCGACCTCGCCTGGGACGCCGACGGCGTCGTCACCTCCGCGCGGGCGAGGGCCCGCTCGACGGATGCCGAGGGGGCCCGCACGTTCCGCAGCGGCGACCAGCGGATCGAGGCCGTGGTCGGCTCGACGTGGAGCGTGCTCATCGGGGAGTGATCGGCATCCCCAGTCCCCGTTCGGGAATGCCCACGGTGTCGTGGCGTTTCCTCGACACATGACACACGTAGGAATCATCGGCGCAGGAAACATCGGCTCGGCCATCGCACGGGTGCTGGTCGCGCAGGGCCATCAGGTCGCGATCGCCAACTCTCGCGGCCCTGAGACCCTCGCGGAACTCGTGGCCGAGTTCGGCGAGAACGCGCAGGCGATGACCGCCGCGGAGGCCGCCGCCTTCGGCGAGTGGGTCGTCGTGACGGTGCCGCTGAAGGCGATCGACGACCTGCCCGTGGCGGAGCTCGCCGGGAAGATCGTCGTCGACACGAACAACTACTACTGGGAGCGCGACGGGCACATCGCCGAGCTCGACGAGAAGAAGACCACGACGTCGCGCATGCTGCAGGAGCGTCTGCCGCAGTCGACCGTCGTCAAGGGCTTCAACCACATCCCGGCCGCCGACATCGCCACGACAGGCGCGCCGGCCGGCTCGCCGAACCGCCGCGCCCTCGCCACCGCGAGCGAATCGCAGGACGGCGTGACCTTCATCACCCGGCTCTACGACGACTTCGGCTTCGACACCGTCAACGTCGGCGGGCTGGACGAGAGCTGGCGCGTCGAGCGCGACCAGCCGGCCTACGTCGTGCGGCAGAACGCCGACGAGCTGCGCGAGAACCTCGCTCGCGCCGAGCGCTGACCCCCGGCATCCGCTCGCGAGCCGACGCGAACGGCGCTCATCCGCTGCGGATGGATGCCGAATGCGTCGGCTCGCGGTCGTTCAGCGCAGGTGAGCGGGGCGGGGCAGCTTGACGAAGAGCATGAGGACGAGTCCGAGCACCAGGACGATCGCGATGCCCAGGATGCCCCAGTAGGTCGCCCCGAAGGCGGCGATGAAGAGCGTCCACATCGCGGGGGCGAGGAAGCTCACGACGCGGCCCGTCGTCGCGTACAGCCCGAACACCTCGCCCTGCATGTGCTCGGGCGTGACCCGTGCGAGGAGCGACCGGGTCGATGCCTGGGCGGGGCCGACGAAGGCGCACAGGAGCAGCCCGAGGATCCAGAACGGCAGCTTGCCGGCGTCGTGCAGCAGGAACACGGCCAGGGCGGTGACGACGAGGCCGCTGAGCGAGACCAGGATGATCGCGCGGGCGCCGTACCGGTCGTCGAGGCGTCCGGCGACGACGGTCGAGATCCCGGCGACCAGGTTGGCGGCTATGCCGAAGAGGATCACCTCGTTCGGCGAGAACCCGAAGGCGACGGCGGCGAGGACACCGCCGAAGGCGAAGACGCCGCCGAGGCCGTCGCGGTAGACGGCGCTCGCCAGAAGGAACCATGCCGTGGGGCGGTGCGAGCGGAACAGGTCCCTGATGGAACGGAAGAACTCGCGGAACCACGCCGTGAACCCGAGCGGAGGCGTGCCGGCGGGGGCAGGAGGTTCCGGAACGTTGCGGAACAGCGGGATCGCGAAGGCGACCGTCCACACGGCGCAGCCGACCGCGATGAGGCGGTAGGCGAGCCCGTTCGACGTGTCCAGCCCGAACCACTCGGCCGCGTTCAGCACGACGACCGCGACGAGGGCGAGGATGCCGCCGATGTAGCCGAGTCCCCAGCCGAGCCCCGACACCTTGCCGACCGTCCGCGGCGTCGAGACGCTCACCAGCAGTGCGTTGTAGTTCACGCCGGCGATCTCGGACGCGACGGCTCCGAGGGAGACGAGGATCGCGCCGACCCAGAAGAACGACGGTTCGGCGAACACGAAGAAGAGGCCGAACTGCAGGAGCGCGAGGACGGCGGTCGCGATCAGCAACCAGCGCTTCTTGCGGCCCTTGCGGTCGGCGACCTGCCCGAGGATGGGCGCCAGCAGCAGGATCGCGAGCCCCGCGAGGGTCGAGACGAGGCCATATCCGCTCGAGAGCTCGGCGAGGGCGGACTCCTTGATCGGGTCGTCATCGGCGAGCCGGGCGACGTCCTCGGGCAGGAACGTGTCGGACACGAGGTACAGCGACACGAAGACGAAGGTCAGGATGACCGAGTTGAAGGGCTGCGTCGCCCAGTCCCACATCGCCCACGACACGACGCTCTTCCGGGCGACGGGGCGCTCCTTGAGGTCCTGGAACATCACGGGCAGAGCGCCGCTGTCGGCGGTGGCGGGGATTTCGGGCGTCCCGCCGGTGGAACGCGTCATGAGGCGCACACTACCCCGCGCACCGGTCCTCCTGGTGACGCGGACGTCACCCGGCGGTTCCCCACCACTCAGCCGGCCGCGGCCTGCACCAGGACCGTGCTCGCTACGCCGAGGGGCGCCAGCCGGTAGCCGAATCCGCGGACGGTCTCGATGCACTGCGGCGCACGCGGGTCGTCGGCGAGCTTGCGGCGCAGGTTCATGATGTGGACCTCGACGGCGTGCCGATCATGAGCGGTGATGTGGTGACCACTCTGGCCCTGGCTCTCACGCAGCATGAGCGCGAGCGACGACTTGCTGAACACCTGATCCTTGGCCCGCAGGAACGTGTGGAGCAGATCGAACTCGGAGCGCGTCAGCTCGCACTCGACGCCGGCGATGTCCACTCGTCGTGACCCCGGGAACAGGCGCAGAGCACCGTGCTCGATGACGGTCGGGTCGGACAGCACAGCCGTCGTCGGAAGGAGGGAGCGGGAGCGCCGCATCAACGCGTCGATTCGCGCTCGGAGCGCGTAGGGCCCGTACGGCTTGACGACGTAGTCGTCCGCGCCGGAGCGGAAGGCTTCGACTGCCGCCGACTCGGAATCGTCGTCGGCGAGGACGAGGACGAAGCCGTCGGAGAACTCGCGCAGCCGGCGTACGGTCTCGAAGCCGTCGATGCCGGGGAGGTCGGTGCATACGACGACCAGATTGGGTCGCTGACGCTGGGCGACGACGATCCCGCTGTAGCCGTCGCCAGACTCCTGCGTGACGAAACCCTGCTGACGCAGCGTGGTGACGAGTGCATTCCGGAGGGAGGCATCGGGATCGATCACGAGGGCGGTCCGTGCGTGGGGGTCCGACAACGGATGAGCGGCAATGGGTCGCATGCGGGAGTGTCTTTCGGCGCTGGGGGGCGAACGTCGATCGCCGGCTTCGCCGACGACGCACTCTATGAACATGAGTAGATTCTCATTTTTCTCAGACGACTCATAACTCCCACCAGCCCCGCCGGTAACGACTTCCTCAGCTTTTGCTCAAGTCGAGCAGTTCTTGCTCAGATTGGTGGGCCCGGAGGGCGGTGATCGCGGGGGCCGACCTAACGTTGAGGAGTCGTCCGGAGGTGGATCGTGAGGGGAATTGCGCAGACTCTGGTCCTGACCGGAGCCGTCCGGGCCTCGGAACTGGGTGATCTGCTCGCGACCCATGGCGAGACGGACGAGTTCATGCGCCAGCTGGTCGATCGCGGGCTGGTCACCTCCCGCCAGCTCGGGGAGGCGGTCGCGCGCCACACCGGCCACCGATTCCTGGACATCGGCGCAGCTCAGCTCGACCCGGCCGTGGTCGCGCTGCTCCCGGGAACCCTCAGTCGCAAGTATCGGGTCCTTCCGGTGGAACGGACCGGCGACCGCGTCGTCCTTGCGATGGTCAACCCGACGGACATCATCGCGCTCGACGACGTCGCGACGCTGACCGATCTCCGCGTCGAGCCCGTGGTCGTGGCCGAAGACGCCCTGCACTCCGCCTTCCAGCGGTACGTCCGCTCGGACGAGGAACTGTCCGACCTCTCGGCGACCCTCGAGGAGACCGCCGCGACGCACGCCGCCGCGACGGAGGACATCGAGGATCAGGACAGCGACGCGCCGATCGTCCGGTTCGTCAACCTCCTGATCACGCAGGCCATCGACGACCGGGCGAGCGACATCCATGTCGAGCCCGGCGAAGCCCACCTCACCGTCCGGTACCGCATCGACGGCGTCCTGCACGAGATGCAGCGCGCGGACCGGAACATCCAGGACGGTGTGATCTCGCGACTGAAGATCATGGCGGCCATCGACATCGCCGAGCGTCGCCGCCCCCAGGACGGTCGGCTGTCGGTCACCCACAGCGGACGCAAGATCGACCTCCGGGTCGCCACCCTCCCGACGGTGTGGGGCGAGAAGATCGTCATGCGGATCCTCGACAACACCGGCGTCAGTCTGTCGCTCGCCGATCTGCGGATGGGCCGCGCGAACCTCCACAGGTTCCGCAGCGCGATCACCCGGCCCCACGGCATGGTGCTCGTGACCGGCCCCACCGGCTCCGGCAAGTCCACGACGCTGTACACGGCGCTGCGCGAGGTCTCGAACCCCGCTGTCAACGTGATCACCGTCGAGGACCCGGTCGAGTACCGCATCCCCGGCATCAACCAAGTGCAGGTCAATGCGAAAGCGGGCCTCACCTTCCAGGCGGCGCTGCGCAGCATCCTCAGGTCCGACCCCGACATCGTGCTGGTCGGCGAGATCCGCGACACCGAGACCGCGATCATCTCGATCGAGGCGGCGCTCACCGGCCACCTCGTGCTCTCGACGCTGCACACCAACGACGCGCCGGGAGCGGTCGCCCGCCTCACCGAGATCGGCGCGGAGCCCTACCTCGTCGCGACGGCGCTGTCGGCGGTCGTCGCGCAGCGGCTCGCGCGTCGCCTGTGCGCATCGTGCCGCCAGCCCTACCGAGAGGACTCGGCCGTCCTCGCCCGTCTGGGCGTACCGCACGACCCCGCCGACCCGCCGGTGCTCCACCGGGCCGCCGGGTGCCCGGCGTGTTCGGGCACGGGGTATCGGGGGCGCGTCGGCGTGCACGAGGTCATGGCGATGACGGACGAGATGGAGGCGCTCGTCGTCACGCAGGCCGCGGGGTCCGACATGCGCGAGCTCGCGCTGGCGCAGGGCATGACGACGCTGCGAGAGGACGGGTGGGCGAAGGTGCTCGAAGGATTGACGACGATCGAGGAGGTTCTGCGTGTCACAGTCTGAACTGAGGCTACGAGGCGGCGCGCCGTCGACCGGAGCGGATGCCGTGGCCGGCGGGAGCCTGCTCGACGGCATCCTCCGCGCGACCGCCGCGGCCGGGGCGTCCGACACGCACTTCTCGGCCGACGCTCCGGCGCTGCAACGCCTGGACGGGGATCTCACGTCCGTCCGCGGCTTCACCGACGCCATCCCGGCGGCTGTGCTCCTGGACGAGCTGCTCGCCACGATGGGTCCGTCGCACCGCGAGGACTACCGGGCCACCGGCGAGGTCGACCTGTCGTACACCGTCCCGGGCGTCGGGCGCTTCCGCGTGAACGTCTTCCGGCAGCTCGGGCAGGTGGCGGCGGCCTTCCGCCTCATCGCTTCGCGGGCGTTCAGCCTCGACGAGCTCGGCGCTCCCGCTGTGGCGCGCGACCTGGCACTCCGGCCACGAGGCCTGGTCCTCGTGACGGGTCCGACCGGGTCGGGGAAGTCCACGACGCTCACGGCCATGATCGACGTCATCAACTCTACGAAGCCCGATCACATCGTGACCGTCGAGGATCCGATCGAGTTCGTGCACACCAGTCGTCGTTCGCTGGTCCACCAGCGAGAGGTCGGCTCCGACACCCGGTCCTTCGCCGAGGCGCTGCGGCGCGTCCTGCGACAGGACCCCGATGTCATCCTCATCGGCGAGCTCCGGGACCCCGAATCGATCTCGACGGCGCTGACGGCCGCCGAGACGGGCCACCTCGTCCTGTCGACCCTTCACACGCAGGGCGCGGCGAAGAGCATCAACCGCATCGTCGACGCCTTCCCCGCCCATCAGCAGAATCAGGTGCGCAGCCAACTCGGGGACACGCTCCAGGGTGTCATCAGCCAGACCCTGCTTCCCAAGGCTCAGGGCGGAGGGCGGGTGATCGCGACCGAAGTGCTCGTGTCGACACCCGCCGTCGCCAACCTCATCCGGGAGAACCAGATCTCGCAGCTGTACAACGCCATGCAGGCCGGCGAGGGGCACGGGATGCACACGCTCGACCAGTCGCTGAAGCGACTCGTCGAAGAGGGAGAGGTCGCGGCATCCGTCGCACGCCACTACCTCACCGACGCGCATGCGCTCGACGACGTGCGCGTCCGACCTCGCGACTACGACGCCGAAGCGTGGCTCGCCGCCGCCTCCCCGAGCGCAGCGCGCCCGGCAGAGGACGACTGGGGGATGTGACGTGCCCCTCGAGGAGTATCAGTGGCGCGCGGTGAGCGCCGCCGGCGGCGAGGCCAAAGGCGCGCTCGAAGCGGCGAGCCAGAGTGCCGTCATCGCGAAGCTGAAGGCGCAGGGGCTGACGCCCCTCAGCGTCGTGCCGCTGTCGAAGACCGGGCTGAACCGCGAGATCTCGCTACCCGGGTTCGAGCGTCGCGTCGCGACGAAGGACTTGGCCGTCTTCGCCAAGCAGTTCGCCGGCCTCATCCACGCCGGCCTGCCGCTCATGCGCGCCCTGTCGATCATCGCCGACCAGACGGAGAACAAGCGGCTCGCCTCGGCTCTGGTCGCCGTGCAGAGCGACATCGAGTCCGGACGGTCGTTCTCGGCGGCGCTCGCCGCGCAGCCCGCGGTCTTCCCGCCCCTGCTGGTCAGCCTCGTCAGCGTCGGAGAGACCGGCGGATTCCTCGCGGAGTCGCTCGACGCGATCGCCCGTTCTTATCGCTCCGACGTCGATCTGCAGCAGAAGATCAAGTCCGCGATGACCTATCCGCTCATCGTCCTCGTCATCGCCGTCATCGGGGTCATCGCGATGATCACCTTCGTCGTGCCCATCTTCGAGGGCATGTTCGCCAGCATGGGCGGCGAGCTCCCGGTGCCGACGCAGATCCTCGTCGTGCTCTCTCGGAACATGGCCTGGATCCTCCCCGTGCTGATCGTCCTGTCCATCGCCGGGGCTGTCGGATCTCAGCGGGTCAAGAACACCGATCGGTTCCGCGGCATCGTCGACCCTTTCCTGCTCCGGATGCCGGTGTTCGGCTCCCTGGTGACGAAGATCGCCGTCGCCCGCTTCGCGCGGAACCTCTCGATGATGCTGAAGGCCGGCGTACCGCTCATGCAGGCGCTCGATCTCGTCGGGAGGGCGGCGAACAACAAAGCCGTCGAAGACGCGCTGCAGAGCGTGCGCGAGTCCATCCGACTCGGGCGGTCGTTCTCGGCGCCGCTCGCCAAGGCGGCGGTCTTCCCGCCTCTTGTCGCGCAGATGGTCTCGGTGGGCGAGGAGTCGGGATCGCTGCCCGACATGCTCGAGAGCATCGCGGACTTCTACGAGACCGAGGTCAACGCGGCCTCCGAACAGCTGACCAGCATGATCGAGCCGATCATGATGACGATCCTCGGCCTGCTGATCGGCGGCATGGTCGTCGCGCTCTACATGCCGATGTTCACCATGTACGACCAGCTGGGCGCCCAGTAGTCAGGGACTCGAGAACGCGAGCACCGTCGCCGTCAGCGTCACGCCGTCCTCCGTTGCCTGCGTCACGCTCGCCTGCGTGACGGCGACGGCGCGGGGCCCTGCCCGGAGGGCGTCGAGCACGCGGGTCGCGGCGTCGACGTCGGCCGCCTCGATCACGACGGTGACCGCGATCTGGATGGGAGCGGACGGGTCCGATGCGGCCCCGGCTGCCGTCGCCTCCGGCGTCTCTGCCGCCGTCTGCCCGCCCGGCTCGGCACCGCCCGCCTCCGCGGGGGCGTCAGCTGCGCTCGCCGCCCCGGCCGGATCCGTCGCCTCCTCGGACCGGATCGCGAAGGGCTCCGCCGTCGCCGGCGTGAGGGTGGTGACACGGCCCCCGTGCGCCTCCGCCGCGCTGAGGGCCAGGTAGAGGACGTCGTCGAGATGGGGCGCCGCGGGTATCGCCGCCCGCAGACCCTCGACATCCGCATCGAGCGCCGCCATGTCGGCCGACTGGGAGCGGAGCGTGTCGAGGAGGATCTCCTGCGTGCGGTTCTGCTGCGCCACGTCGTCGGCGGCGGAGGCCGTCGTTCCCGCCGCCGACAGCAGGGGCAGTGCGCACACGACTATTCCCAGGACGAGCACGGCGACGGCCGCGGCGGCGCCGATCAGGTTCACGAGCTGCTTGGTCATCGCGCGGCCTCCTCGTCGTAGTCGCCCGAATACACCGTCTGATCGAGGTCCACGCGGATGGAGTAGGTGAAGAGGTCCTCCGCCGAGGTCAGCGCCTCCACGTCGGCGGCCCGCATCCCGGTCGACGACCGGACGTCACGGGTCACCTGCACGAAGTCGATGGGGGCGGGGCTCGTGAAGGTGATCGTGCCCGAGACGCCCGTCGCCGTCGCCGGGTCGCCGTCCGGGACGGGAGCGGGTCCGGCGTCGAGGCTGTAGCCGGTGATGCTGACGCCGGGGGGCAGTCGGTCGGCGACGAGCTCGACGACACGACGCCACTCGAGGTCGCCCGCCATGGCGTCCCGCCGCATCCCCTGCAGCGCGGTGCGGTCGGCGAGGGCCTCGCTGACGTCGGAGAGCTCCGCGATGCCGCTGAGCAGAGCGGCGGTGCGGGACTGCTCGGTCGCCAGTCGGAGGTCCGCGGTCATCTTGTAGGCGAAGGCTCCGGCGATGGCCAGCACGGCGACGCCCGTGCACGCGAGGCCGACGAGCAACCAGAGGCGTGCGCGGGCGAGGGTGTCGCGCCGTCGTATCTCGGAGGGGGGAAGGAGGTCGACGCGAGGCAGTGACCCGACCCGGAGGCTGGGGGTGCGCGAGGCGAAAAGGGTCACCGGATGCCTCCCAGGAGCAGCGACGCCGTGCCGGCCATCCGCGTGGCGAGCTCGGGTGCGAGGGCGAAGGTCCGCGAGGTCGCGATGAGGTCGGTCGCGACGACGGGTGCGACCGGCGTCTCGGTGACGCGGGCCACGGCGTCGACCAGGCGCTCGTGGTCGGCGTGGAGTCCGGCGATCCAGGCACGGTCGATGGGCACGGCGTCGGGGCGGTCGCGGTAGAAGTTCACGGTCCCCCGAAGGCGGCCCACCAGCTCGATGAGCGCCGCCTGGACGTCCGGGTCGAGTGCTCGCGGTCCGACGGCAGCGGCCCGCCTCGTCCGGCGCAGCGCGGGTTCGGCGTCGGGAGTCGGGGGTCCGTGGGGGGTGTCCGCGTCGGGGTCCCCGGCGGGCACGATGTCGAGGGGCACCACGCGGACGAACCTGGGCACCCCGTCCGTCGCCACCACGATGTGGGTCGTGTGCTCGCCGATCCCGAGGAACAGCCCGGTCTCGCCCGGCGCCCCGAGAGCCGCCAGGGCGCGGGCGTAGCCGAAGGCGAGGAGGTCGATCGACGTCGCGCGCAGCTTGGCGTGCGCGAGCGCGCCCACGAGCTCCTCCATGTGCTCCGCGACCGCTGCGACGAGCAGGCCGTGGACGCCCTCTGCATCCTGCCGCGTCGGCACGAAATCCAGTACGGCCTGATCGACGGGGACGGGCAGACGGTCCTGGACCTCGAACGGCAGCGCCTGCCGGATGTGATCGGGATTGCTCAGCTGGGTGGAGTGCTCCCGCACGAGGATGCGGCGATTGCCGACACCGAGCACCACCTCGCGGCTCGAGATGCGGGCATCCGCCCACAGGCGCTGGAGTGCCACGGCCACGGCGTCCCGATCGAGGATCTCGGAGTCCTTCGCCGCGCCGGGCGGCAGCGCCACTTCGCCGGCGGTGATGATCACCGGCGCACGGCCGATCGTCGTCTCGACGGCGCGGACACCCGCCTCCGTGATCTCCAGCGCCACCTGCGTCTTCGCCATCATGCTCCTCCGTACAGCGAGCTGTAGGCCGTGCTCAGGGTGTCCCCGGCGAAGACCCCGATCCACGCGCCGACGACGATCCACGGTCCGAAGGCGATCGCGGTCCGCCGACCGGCGCGCCCGCGGGCCATCAGGGCGATGCCGACGGTTCCACCGACGACGAACGCGGCGAATGCGCCGACGAGCAGTGGTCCCCAGCCGAGCCAGCCGAGCATGAGGCCGACGACCGCGGCGAGGCGGACGTCTCCGCCTCCCATTCCGTCCGGACGGATGAACCTCAGCGCGGCGTAGAACCCCCACAGCGAGACCGCGCCGAGGCCCGCTCTCAGCAGGGCTCCCCAGTCGGCTCCCGCGAGGCACGCCGCGAGGAGGAGTATCGCGCCGACGAGCAGTGCCGGTCCCGTCACGGCGTGAGGCAGCCGCCGGGTGTCCAGGTCGATGAGCGTCAGGACGATGCCGCACGCGGCGAACCACAGGAACGCGGCGAGCACGAGCAGTCGGGCGGGCAGGGGTGCCGGCGCCGCGGCTGTCGTCGCCGACCACCACAGGGCGACCGCGGCGAACGCGAGGCCGGTCGTCAGTTCGACCAGCGGATAGCGCACCGAGATGGTGCCGCCGCACGAGGCGCAGCGGGCGCGCAGCAGCATCCACGACAGCACCGGGACGTTCTGCCACCACAGCACCCGCGCTCCGCAGCCCGGGCAGCGGCTCGGGCGCAGCAGGGAGTGGCCGGCGGGGAGCCGGTACGCGACGACGTTGAGGAACGACCCGACGACGAGGCCCAGGACGCCGATGGATGCGACGAACGGCACGAGAAGGTAGAGCGGCGTCATCGTGCCCCCACGTCCCGCCGTGAGACGACGGTGCCGAGCGCGTAGTCCCCGGTCTCCACGACGACGGGCGTCCCGCCGTACCCGCCGTCGGGAGGGGCCATGCCCGGCAGGCCCATGAGCTCGCCCTTGATGGTGATCTGCCCGCCCGAGTTGAAGCCGTTCGTGTACAGCGACCCGAGCAGCACGCCGCCGCCCGAGACCGACAGCCGGCAGGGGGTGTAGACCAGTGAGCGGACGCCCTCGAGGTTGGCGCCGTTGGTGTCGAAGTTGGTCGCCGTCGCCCCGAGCGGGCACGAGGGCTTGCCGTCGGCCACCGTGTCCTCGGTGACGAAGAACACCTTCGGCGCGGCGCCCGCGGCGGATCGCATCGTCAGGCCGGTGGTGTTGAACTTCTTGGCGAGGAGCACGACGTTCGACGCTTTGATCGTCGGCGCGGGGCTGCCCCCGGCGTTCGAGGTCAACTGACTGCAGGCACGGCCGTCCACGACGACCGTGCCGGTGTAGTTGGCGAGGTCCTTCCATCCCTGGTTGGCGAAGGTGCCGTTGTTCTCGTTGAAGTAGCGGCACGAATCCGTCGACATCGTCGAGACGTCACGGAGGGTGATGACGGCAGCGCCCGGCCAGTCGGATGCCCGGTAGACGTAGTCGAACCAGCCGGGCAGGCCCGGAGCTGGGACGGGGCTGATCGAATCGCTCTTCACGACACCGCCGTCGATGCGGCCGCCGTTGATCGACGGCGAGTGCGCCGTCGGCAGCGTGACGCGGCCCTCGATCACGCGGTCGTTGACGGTCACCTCCCCTCGCGCGGTCGCGTCGGCGCGGAACGGCGCGCCGCTCCACAGGAGGTCCAGGGCGCCGTTGACCCGCACGCTCGAGCGCGGGCCTCCCGCCCGCCCCACCGTGCTGTTGATCTTGGACGTCCCGGTGCCGGCCGCCAGGATGTCGCCCAGCACCGTGGTCGCTCCGCCGTTGAAGGTGACGTTGCCCGCGGCGTAGAGGTCGCCCGTGATGTTGCAGCCGTCCGACGACGTGACATCGCCGCCGACGATGAGGTTGCCCGGGATCGTGAGCCGGCAGCCGAATGGTCCTTTCACCGACACGATCTGCGGCTCGTTGCCGCCGTGGGCGAGCAGGGTGACCTGCCCCATGGTCGAGCCCTCGTAGAGCACCAGACCGACGGGCGTGAGCGACGGATCGACGACCTCGGTCGTCTCGGGGACGAGGCTGTACACGGTGCGGACGGTCGCGGACGAACCGTCCGCCGTGCCGATGGCGGTGAGGGTGACCGAGCTCCGGGTCTCGTCGCAGACGACGGTCGCGGTGTAGGACGCGCCGCCGCCGCTGCCGGGGATGTCGCCCGGAGGCACCTCGGTCGCGCAGACCTCGTCCGCTTTGGCCGCTGCGACGGCGGCCGCCATGCCGGCGTCTGCGGCCGACTGGGCCTGCAGACTGCCGCGGACGCCGACGGCCGTGGCCGTCGTGTTGACGACCGCGGCGGACAGCGTCACCACGATGAGGCCGAGCACGAGCGCGACGATGATCACCGTGATGAGGGCTGCGCCGTCGTCGTCGGCCCGCGTGCGGCTCACCAGCATCGCGCGGTCCCCTCGTGGCGGGCACGGACGACGGCCGAACCCGCGACGGATGCCGAGTCGCCGGAACTCAGGCGAGGTTGCTGCGACGTCGACACGGCCAGATTCCACGACGCGCGACCCGCGGCGACGGTGAAGTAGGCCGCTCCCGGAGCCGCAGGTCTCACGCTCTCGGCGAGCGCGCCCCACGCTGCGGTCGGCTGCGGCGGCGACGCGGCGGCCGACAGAGGAGCGTAGGAGCGGGTGCGGAGCTCGAAGAGACCGTCCGCGCCGGAGCGGCGGCCACCGGCATCCGTTGTCTCGAGGTCGGTGACCGCCCAGGCGCGGCACGTCCAACCCGACTCGCCCGTGGCCACGAGGGCGCGCAGCACCGCACCGCCCGCAGCGGGCGATTCGACCGTGACCGAGGCGGCGGTGCGGAGGCTGGTGGTCAGCGAGGTGCTGATCGCCTGCACCCGCCCGGTGGCGAGGTCGCGGTCACGGGTCGCCGCGGTCGCCTGAAGCGTGGTGGCCAGGATGGTCGCGACGAGTGCGAGCAGGACCGACCCGACGAAGACGGCGATCATCAGCTCGACGAGCGTCATGCCCGCGTCGTCCTCCGCCGGCTCGCCCGTCACGGGGCGGTCACCACGATCTTGGTCGCCATCGTGACGAGGGCGGCGGCGGGGTCGGATGCCGCAGGGTCCCGCACGTCGACGGTGACGGTGAGGGCGGCGGGGTAGGCGGTCGGGCAGCTCGCCGCCGAGGAGCGGGCGACGAGGCCGGTGTCGGCGGGATCGACGGTCGTCGTCGCCGCCGCGCGGACGGCGGCGCAGGAGTTGGCGGCCTCGTCGGGGAACCGGGCCCGCATCGCGGCCAGTTCGGACGAGGCGAACGCGTTCGCGGCGACGCGGTCGCGGTTGCCGGCGCTCAGCGTGGTCGCCTGCACGGCGAGAGGGAGGATTGCCATCGCGATCACGGCGAACAGCAGCATCGCGACGACCACCTCGACGAGGCCGAAGCCCTCGTCGGAGTCGGGGGTGCGCGTGCCGGTCATGGGTGACCTTCGGGGGAGGAGAAGGCGGAGGCCGGGCCGACGCTGGGGGACGTCGACCCGGCCGGGGGTGGTTCGGTCAGCAGCCGGGGCCGGCCGAAGCTGTGTCAGTAGTTCCAGCGCGGGTGGCGGTCACGCAGAAGTCACCGACGGATGAGCCCGTGGTGGCGAACGTGAACTCCCCATCGTTTCCGAGACTCGTGAGCGCCGAGTTCGCGGCCGTAACGGTGTCGCCCTGAGCGACATCAGACGCAACCTGAGACGCGGCGTTTCCCGCAACCGACTCGAGCGCGCTGGTTTCAGCCTGATCCTGCAATCCGAGGAATACGGGCACGGCGATCGCAGCGAGGATGCCGAGGATGACGACGACGACGATGAGCTCGATGAGCGAGAAGCCGGACTCGCCGGTCTCCTCCTTGCGACGCTTCAGGGCGTCCAGGTAGTTCTTCATGCTTTCTCCGATGCGGTGGGGGCCGACGCGGGTGCGGGGGAGCGCATCCGCCAGGGAATCCACTGTCGCGAGGCCACCTCAGATCGCCATTACTGCGGCGGTCAGCGCTTCCTCAGCCTTTGCTCAGGTCGCGGCGGGTCACCGGAGAGTCGGGGTCAGCCGCCCGTCGGGAGATCCCAAACGACCGGGGTGACGGTGCCGTCGCGCCAGTCGCGGCGCAGGATGCTGTACGCGACGGATGCCACGAGCCGCCCGTCGTCCACGGGCCAGCCTTCGCGGTAGTAGGCCTCCTGGACCCACCCGCACCGGAGGAACACGCGCCGCATCGCGATGTTGTCCTCCCGCGTCTGCCCTTCGAACCTGTTGACCTCGGGCATCGTCGTGAACACATGGTCGCTCGCGGCGCGCAGCACCTCCGCGGCCAGCCCGCGCCCGCGATGCGCGGTGTCGAGGCGCAGGTCGAACAGAGGTGCATCGTCACTCAGGTCCTCGAGGCGGAAGAAGCCGAGGCGGCCGTGCTCGTCGGAGTCGATCCAGAACGACGCGTGGTCCTCGTCCGCGTACGCGCCGTCGTCGATCGCCCGTGCGATCTGCTCCGCCGTGGGATTCGTCCGCACGTGGAACGGAAAGGACTGCGAGCTCATGAAGGCGATGAGCTCGTCGCGGTCGGAGCCCGTGGGGTCGAGGGGTGTGAAGCGGATCGACATCCGTCCACGCTAACCGGCATCCAGCCTGCAAACTTGATATGGGTGGACTCAAGTTGCTTTGACACCGGGAGACCGTCGGAGTAGCCTTGAGTCATCGCGGCTCAGGTTGTGGCCAGGGCCGCGGAGAGACTTCAGATCTACGCAACGCCACACGAAGGAGAATCACATGGCACGTGCAGTGGGAATCGACCTCGGAACGACCAACTCGGTCGTCGCCGTCCTCGAAGGTGGCGAGCCGAAGGTCATCGCCAACGCCGAGGGTCTGCGCACGACCCCCTCGGTCGTCGCATTCACGAAGGATGGCGAGGTGCTCGTCGGTGAGACCGCCAAGCGCCAGGCCGTCACGAACGTCGACCGCACCCTGACCTCCGTCAAGCGCCACATGGGCACCGACTGGAAGACCCAGGCGATCGACGGCAAGAACTACACGCCGCAGGAGATCTCGGCGCGCATCCTCCAGAAGCTGAAGCGCGACGCCGAGCAGTACCTGGGCGACACGGTGACGGATGCCGTCATCACCGTCCCCGCCTACTTCAACGACGCCGAGCGGCAGGCCACCAAGGAGGCCGGTGAGATCGCGGGCCTCAACGTGCTCCGCATCATCAACGAGCCCACCGCCGCTGCGCTCGCCTACGGTCTCGACAAGGGCAAGGAGGACGAGCTCATCCTCGTCTTCGACCTCGGTGGTGGAACCTTCGACGTCTCCCTCCTCGAGGTGGGCAAGGATGACGACTTCTCGACCATCCAGGTGCGGGCCACCGCCGGTGACAACCGCCTCGGTGGTGACGACTGGGACCAGCGCATCGTCGACTACCTGATCAAGCAGTTCAAGGACACCAGCGGCGTCGACGTCTCGAACGACAAGATCGCCCTGCAGCGTCTGAAGGAGGCTGCGGAGCAGGCGAAGAAGGAGCTCTCCAGCTCGCAGTCGACCTCGATCAACCTGCCCTACCTCTCGCTGACCGACTCCGGCCCCGTGTCGCTGTCCGAGACGCTGAGCCGCGCCAAGTTCGAGGACCTCACCAAGGACCTGCTCGACCGCACCAAGAAGCCGTTCGAGGACGTCATCCGCGAGGCCGGCATCAAGGTCGCCGACATCGACCACGTCGTGCTCGTCGGTGGATCGACGCGTATGCCCGCCGTGAGCGAGCTCGTGAAGAAGGAAGCCGGCAAGGAGCCCAACAAGGGCGTCAACCCGGACGAGGTCGTCGCCGTCGGCGCCGCCCTGCAGGCCGGTGTCCTCAAGGGTGAGCGCAAGGACGTGCTGCTCATCGACGTCACCCCGCTGAGCCTCGGTATCGAGACCAAGGGCGGCATCATGACGAAGCTCATCGAGCGCAACACGGCGATCCCGACCAAGCGCAGCGAGACCTTCACGACCGCCGACGACAACCAGCCGTCGGTCGCCATCCAGGTCTTCCAGGGCGAGCGCGACTTCACCCGCGACAACAAGCCGCTCGGGACGTTCGAGCTCACCGGCATCGCGCCGGCACCCCGCGGCATCCCGCAGATCGAGGTCACCTTCGACATCGACGCGAACGGCATCGTGCACGTGTCCGCCAAGGACAAGGGCACGGGCAAGGAGCAGTCGATGACGATCACCGGCGGCTCGTCGCTGCCGAAGGACGACATCGAGCGCATGGTCCGCGAGGCCGAGGAGCACGCGGCCGAGGACAAGAAGCGCCGCGAGGCCGCCGAGGTCCGCAACCAGGCCGAGACGCTCTCGTACTCGATCGAGAAGCTGCTGAGCGAGAACGCCGACAAGCTGCCCGAGGACGTCAAGACCGAGGTCCAGGGCGACGTCGACGCACTCAAGACCGCGCTCGCCGGCGACGACGACGACGCGGTCAAGAACGCGTACGACAAGCTCAACTCGTCGCAGACCAAGATCGGCGAGGCGATCTACGCCGCGAGCCAGGCCGAGGCCGCGCAGGCCCCGACCGACGCGCCGGCCGGCGAGCAGGCGGCATCCGATGAGGACGTCGTGGACGCTGAGGTCGTCGACGACGAGGACGAGAAGAAGTAAGCATGGCGGACAAGGACTTCGACAAGCCGGACGACGGCGACGAGGTCGCGGACTCCGGGGCTGCCGACCAGGCGGCCCCGGAGGGCGCCGCCGAGGGTCCCGACACGCAGCCCGAGCAGTTGACGGTCGACGACATCCTCGGGGCCGCCCAGTCCGACGAGGCCGCCGTCGCCGATGCTCCCGCCGACGAGCACGACCTCGTGCTCGACCTCAAGCGCGTCCAGGCCGAATACGCCAATTACCGCCGCCGCACCGAGGAGCAGCGCGAGGTGGAGATCGCGCGCGCCAAGGGCTCGGTCGCCAAGGGGATGCTGCCGGTCCTCGACGACCTCGACCGCGCCGAGAAGCACGGTGACCTCCAGGAGGGGACTCCGCTCGCCGCGATCGCCGACAAGATCCGCGCCGTCGTCGCCCGTCTGGGCGTGGAGCGCTACGGAGCAGCCGGTGAGGCCTTCGACCCCCAGCAGCACGAGGCGATCTTCCAGGCGCCGACCCCCGGCACCACCGAGGCGACGATCCTCGAGGTCGTCGAGGTCGGCTACCGCCTGGGAGACCTCGAGCTGCGTCCTGCCAAGGTCGTCGTCGCCGTCCCGGCCGAGTAAGGGAAGGGAGGGGCAATGGCCAGTCAGGACTGGTTCGACAAGGACTTCTACAAGGTCCTCGGTGTGTCGAAGGACGTCTCGGATGCCGAGTTGAAGAAGACGTACCGCAAGCTGGCGCGCACCTACCACCCCGACTCGAATGCGGGGGATGCCGCGGCCGAGGCGAAGTTCAAGGAGATCAGCGAGGCGTACTCGGTGCTCAGCGACAAGGAGCAGCGCGCCGAGTACGACCAGCTGCGCGCCATGGGCTCGGGAGCACGCTTCCAGCCCGGCGCCAGCGGCGGCGGGTTCGAGGACGTCTTCAGCCGGTTCTCGACCGGCGGCGGTCAGCAGGCCGACTTCGACGACCTGTTCGCGATGTTCGGTCAGCAGGGCGGCGGCCGGTTCGGCTCGGGCCGCTTCGGGCAGTCCAGCGGTGGGTTCCGCGGTTTCGGCGGCCCGCAGCGCGGTTCGGACGTGACCGCCCGCACGACGCTGGACTTCACGACCGCCGTGAAGGGCGACACGATCACCCTGCAGGGTGAGGACGGCAAGCCGATCAAGGTCAAGATCCCCGCGGGGGTCTCGGACGGCCAGAAGATCAAGCTCCGCGGTCGTGGCCGCCCCTCGCCGGACGGCGGGGAGGCCGGTGACATCGTGCTGACGGTCGGCGTGCGCCCGCATCCGGTCTTCACGCGCGAAGGACTGAACCTCCGCATCCACGTCCCCGTCACGTTCACCGAGGCGGCCCTCGGCGCGACGATCGAGGTGCCCACGCTCGGTGGCGATGTCGTCAAGCTGCGCGTCGCTCCCGGGACCCCGTCGGGGCGCGTGCTGCGCGTCAAGGGGCGCGGAGTGCAGACCACGAAGGGCACCGGCGACCTCCTCGCCGAGGTGCAGGTCGCGGTTCCCACGCACCTCGACGGACCGGCGCGCGAGGCGTTGGAACGCTTCCACGAGCTGGAACCCAAGGAGAATCCCCGCGCCGATCTGATGGCCAAGGCGCGCGAGTGAGGTGAGAGGCATGGCGAACGAGCAGGTCGACGAAGAAGCGCCGATCCTCGCGATCGCGGTGGCTGCCGAACTCGCCGGCATGCACCCGCAGACGCTGCGCCAGTACGACCGGCTGGGACTCGTGGTACCGGCGCGCACCCGGGGCGGGTCGCGCCGGTACTCCCTCCGGCACGTCGCGCAGCTGCGCGAGGTGGCGCAGATGTCGGCCGACGGCGTGAGCCTGCCCGCCATCTCACGCATCATCGAGCTGGAGAACGAGGTGCGGATGCTGCGCCGCGAGGTGACGGGGCTGCAGGCGCGCCTGCGCGACGAGGTCGCCGCCCGCCGGGGCGCCCGGGTCTTCGCAGCGGGCGCGACCGGCTCGGTCGTCACGCTCCGCCAGGGCACCCGCGTGCGCCGCGCGACGGACGTCGTGCTGTGGCGCCCGCATCCGCCCCCGTCCGACGACTGACGTCGGGTCGGCGACCGCCGGCGGATGCCGGGGGTCAGGCGGGGTCGATGCGCAGGGTGCCGGGGCCCTCGCCGACCGTCAGGTCGTCGACCAGGCGCAGGGAGCGGGCCAAGGCGTCGACGGCGGGGATGACGGTGCCGAACCGCTCGCGGTCGGAGACGACCGCGGTCAGCGTGACCAGGTGCGTGCCGGTGTCCCAGGTGTAGGACGCGAACGGCGTCTGCCGGGGGTTCGGCGGCAGCGGCATCTCGAGCTTCTCGCCCACGCCGAGCGGCGAGCCCGTGAACGTGACGGTGTCGTCGTACTCGATCGGCATGCTCGCGCGCATCGTGCGCAGCTGCGGCGTGAGCTCCTGGACCTGGGCCATCGCGACGAGGAGCTCCGGGTCCTCCTTCCACACCCAGGCGAGCAGTCGTCCGTCGGCTCGGCGCATCAGCGCGGGGATCGCCTGGCTCATCGCCCACGCGGCGACCCTGCTGCCGGGCTGCTCGCGCCCGAAGGCGGCGTTGGCCTGGGCGAGCAGCATCCCGATCGCCTTCTTGCGGGCGCGTCGTCCACGGAACCCGAAGGACCCGGTGATCGGGACCCATCGCGCCGGGTCCGCCTGGGCAGAGATTCGCGTCATGCCGACCAGCGTAGGTTGCTATCATCCGCCTATGCTGCGCGTCCCCCACGCTCGCGGCGCCGTCGCAGTGGTCGTCGCGATCGCGCTCGCCCTCGCCCTCCCCGTCTCCCCCGCCTCCGCCGCGGCCGTCGTGCCCGCCAAGCCCGGGCTGGTGAATTACGTCGGAGCCTCGACGACGTCACTGACTGTCGACTGGGCGGACATCCCGGGCGCCACGAGCTACTACGTCTACGCGAACACCAGTCACGACCTGGTCACCCGGCCCGCCCAGCCGATCAACCAGAAGGTCACGTCCTCGAAGGCGACCGTGACCGGACTGAAGCCAGGGGTGGCCTACTTCATCCAGGTCCGCGGCGTCTCGTCGGCCGGGATGGGTCCGCGCTCGTCCCCCGTCGCGCACGAGACGATCACGGCGCAGGCGAGCCTGCCGTCGACGTGGCCGAGCTACCACGCGGTGAGCTGGAACGTCTGCTCCAACGTCTGCTCGGGCTTCTCGTCGCGCAAGACCGTCATCGACAAGAGGATCGCGGAGCTCGCCCCGGACATCGTCGGACTCCAAGAGGCGTCGAAGTACACCGCCGCGCCGTCGGGCTACCGCTTCGCCTACAACGGGCAGAACGACATCCTCATCCGCAACGGCCGCTTCACCCCCGTCGCGGCGAAGTCCGGCGGCGCGACCTCCGGCGCAGCGGTCTTCGCGTCGACCTACGCACCCGCCGGCAAGGGGATGTCGTGGGCCGCCGTCCGCCACAGTTCGGGTGCCTACCTGCTCGTCGTGGACACGCACCTCGTGGTCGGCACCTCGGCATCCCTCGTCCGTCAGCGCGAGTACGAGGCCGGCAAGCTGGCGGATGCGATCTCGGCGACGCTCACGAAGCTCAACAAGACCCACCGGTCGCTCACCGACTGGACGAAGGCGCCGGTCATCGTCATGGGCGATTTCAACACGCACAAGTCCCGCACGGGCGACAAGACCATGACGATCCTCGAGCAGCGCGGATGGCACGACGCGTACGACCAGGCGCGCGTGCTCAGCCTGCAGCACTACAACACCGCGAACCCGTCCATGTCGCTCACCCCGTTCGTCAGCGTCACGTGGGGCGACCACATCGACAAGGTGCTCGTCCGGCCGTCGCGGTCGGTCGTGTTCCGGTGGGCGAACGCGGGCAAGACGGCGAACGGCAAGTGGATCGGGCCCCTCGGGTCGGACCACCACCCGCTCTCGGTGCGCCTCGGTCTGCGCTGACCCGGGGCGAGGCGCGCCGGGACCCCGGCGGGTGACTGCCCGGTCCCGGGCTAGAATCGAGCCCCGGCGCCCCCGCATCCCTGCGCCCCACCGGCGGGAAGAGACAGTCCCGCCATCGACGCACAGATTGGCCCGTACCCCGTGACCATGACGCCCCCGGACGATCCCGCTTCTGCGCGCGGACCCCTCACCATCGCGATCGCCGCCGACACGTTCGCGCCCGACGTCAACGGCGGCGCACGCTTCACCGAGCGCCTCGCGGCCGGGCTGGCGGAGCGCGGTCACGACGTGCACGTCGTGACGCCGAGCGTCGGCCACCGCAACCACGGCGTGTTCACCGAGGACATCGAGGGGCAGTCGCTCACCGTCCACCGTCTGCCCGGCTGGCGCTACCGGCCCCACGACTGGCTGCGCTTCGTGCTGCCGTGGCGCGGCAAGCACTACGCGCGGCAGATCCTCGACACGGTGGACGTCGACGTTGTGCACAGCCAGTCGCACATCGTCATCGGTCGTGCGCTGACACGCATCGCGAACCAGCGCGGCATCCCGGTCGTGGCGACGAACCACATCATGGCCGACAACATCCTCGACTTCACGCTGCTGCCGAAGTTCCTCTACGACATCTTCCTCAAGATCGCGTGGGCCGACGCGGAGCGCACCTTCAAGATGTCGCGCGCGGTCACGACCCCGACGCGCAAGGCCGCGGAGTTCCTCGAGAGCACGATCGACATCCAGGGTGTCATCCCGATCAGCTGCGGCATCCGCAAGAGCAACTACACACCGGACCTCGCGCCGCGTGAGAAGCGCCGGCGCGTCCTGTTCGTCGGACGCCTCACGACCGAGAAGCACGTCGAGGTCACCCTCGAGGCGATCGCGAAGCTGCCCGACCTCGACATCGAGTTCGAGATCGTCGGGGGCGGCGACCAGCGCAAGAACCTCGGACAGGTCACGCAGCGCCTCGGCCTCGAGGACAGGGTCACGTTCCGCGGACGGGTGTCGGAGGACGAGCTGCGCGCGGCGTACACCCGTGCCGACGTCTTCGTCATCGCCTCCGTCGCCGAGCTGCAGTCGATCGCGACGATGGAGGCGATGGCCTCCGGCCTTCCCGTCGTCGCGGCGAACGCCGTCGCCCTGCCGCACCTCGTGCACGACGGCGAGAACGGCTACCTCTTCGAGCCCGGGAACGTCGAGGAGCTCGCGGCGAAGATCCGCACCGTGCTGACCGCCGATCAGGCCGAGTACTCGCGCATGCAGCGGGCGTCGCTCGACCGCGTCGACATGCACGACATCGAGCGCACCCTCGACACGTTCGAGAAGCTCTACCGCGGTGAGCCGCTCGACGCCTGACATGCGGCTGTTCTTCGACGCGCGCTACATCCGCACCGACTTCCACGACGGCATCAGTCGCTACTCCGCGGAGCTCGCGCAGGCGGTGTGGGATGCCGCATCCGCCCACCGCACCGAGGTCACCTACCTCATCCACGACGAGCGCCAGCGCGCGTTCCTGCCGGAGGGTGCCGTCACGCTGACGATCCACTCGCCGACGTCGGCCAAGGAACCGCTCGCCGCGCTGCTGCTGAACCGCCATCGACCGGACGTGCTGTTCTCGCCGATGCAGACGATCGGGTCCGCGGGACGGCGGTTCCGCCTGATCCTGACGCTCCACGACACGATCTACTACCGGCACCGCACACCGCCGCGCGCATTGCCCTGGTACGTCCGGCTCGGATGGCGGCTGTTCCACCTGTCGTACTGGCCGCAGCGTTGGACCCTCAACGCCGCAGACCTCGTCGCGACGGTGAGTGAGACGAGCGCACGCCAGTTCGCGCGGGTGCGGCTGACGAAGCGACCGGTCGTGGTGATCCCGAACGCGCCGCAACGGCTCGCCGGACTCCTGCCCGAGGGGACGGCGGTGGGCGCGGGTCCGGTGCGGAACCTCGTCTACATGGGGTCGTTCATGCCGTACAAGAACGTCGAGACGCTCGTGACGGCGATGCGTCAGCTGCCCGAGCACACGCTGCATCTGCTCTCGCGCATCGCGCCCGAGCGTCGTGCCGAGCTGACCGCCCTCGCGGACGGGGCGTCGGTCGTGTTCCACAACGGGGTGACGGATGCCGCCTACGCGGCGGTCCTCGCCGATGACGCCGCCCTCGTCACG
This sequence comes from Microbacterium sp. NPDC080005, assembly GCF_040702445.1. NCBI lineage: Bacteria > Bacillati > Actinomycetota > Actinomycetes > Micrococcales > Microbacteriaceae > Microbacterium > Microbacterium sp. NPDC080005. Next base: position 966,743 of record NZ_JBFBLD010000002.1, read on the forward strand.
ACGAGCCTCGACGAGGGCTACGGTCTGCCGGTCGCCGAGGCGCTGGAACTCGGGGTGCCCGCGGTCGTGACGGACATGGAGATCTTCCGCGAGGTGGCGGGCGACGGTGCGCTGTACGTCGATCCCCTCGATCCGGATGCGGTGGCGAGGGCTGTGCGATCGCTCGACGAGCCCGGCGTGCGCGAGCGGCTCATCGAGGCGGGGACCGCCCACATCCGCACGTTCGACTGGGGTCGGTCGGCGCACATCCTGCTCGCGGCCGCGCGCGACCTCGTCACGCGCTGATCAGATCGGGCCTCCGGCGTTGTGGCGACCGTCGACGTAGACCGCGGTCCCCTTCGCGAGGCGCGCCTGCGACTCGGCTTCGCGCCGCGCGGCCGCGCCCGGTCCCTCGGCGTCGATGACAGCGCGGTCGCGTCGTGAGCGACGCGCCGCCACGAACAGGCTCGTGGCGATGACGGCGGCGACAGCGACGGCGAATCCGATCTCCATGGCCGGATCCTAACCGACCCGGGGTCAGTAGAGGGCGGAGCCGATCGTGGATGAGGCGAAGCTCAGCACGGTGCCGACGATCTGCGCGGCGGCGAGGCCGATCGCGATCCCGCCCAGGAGGCGGTTGCCGACGTTCCGTCGCGCGGCGAGGATGCCGAGGACGAGCGCGACGGCCGCGACCAGGCAGGTGAACAGCGCGAAGGCGGCGTTGGCGACACCGGCGAGGGTGTAGTTCGACGACGTGTAGAGCGAGATCGAGATCGCGGGCCACAGCCCGCCGAGGAGGATCGGCACAGCGCCGACGATGACGGCCGCGACGGCGAGGCCCCGAGCAGGCGCCGGCGGTGCCGTGCGGTAGGGCTGCTGCGGATAGGGCGGTTGCGACGGCGGGATGGGGACGCTCATGGGGATCCTCTCGCGAGGACCCGAGTCTAGGGGAGCCGGGGAGCCCGGGGGCAGGTCGGCTGGCGACGGTAGCCGTCGACGGCGACGAGGCGGATCGCGCCGATGACGGCGGCCACGATGACGAACAGGAGGGCGATGAGGAGGAGTGCGGCGGTCATGGCAGAAACGCTATGATTGGCGGTATCCTGCCACGAGTGGCCGTGGAGACATCGGTCGCAGGAATCCTGCCAACGCCTGTCCCGGAGGTCCGTCGTGATCCGCACCGTCGCCTGCATCGTTCAGCCGGGCTTCGCGCCCTTCGAGTTCGGGCTCGCCTGCGAGGCCTTCGGGCTCGACCGCAGCGACGACGGCATCCCGAACTTCGACTTCCGGATCGTGACCCCCGCACCCGGGGCCGTGCCGAGCAACCTGGCGTTCTCGATCAACGTCGACCAGAACCTCGCGTTCGCCGATGAGGCGGACGTCGTGGTCGTGACCCCCATCCCGCGCGAGGCGTGGGCGAGCGTCGACGAGCGAGTGCTCGATGTCATCCGGCGTGCGGTGGACCGCGGCGCGTGGGTGCTGACGGTGTGCAGCGGGGCGTTCGCGGTCGCGGCATCCGGCGTGCTCTCGGGGCGCCGCGCGACGACGCACTGGCGATACGCCGAGACGATGGCCCGCATGTACCCCGACATCGAGGTCGACCCGAACGTGCTCTACGTCCAGACGGATCGCATCATCACGAGCGCCGGGACCGCTGCCGGTCTCGACGCGTGCCTGCACCTGCTGCGCATCGAGCTCGGCGCCGAGGCGGCGAACACCATTGCACGCCGCATGGTCGTGCCCCCGCAGCGCGACGGCGGGCAGGCGCAGTTCATCGCAGCGCCCCTGCCGGTGTCGACGTCGCTCTCGCTCACGCCGGTGACCGATTGGATGCTGCAGAACCTGAGGCTCGATCTGTCGGTCGATCAGCTGGCGGCCAAGGCGCACATGTCGCCGCGGACCTTCGCGCGCCGCTTCAAGGCCGACTACGGCACGACACCGGGCGCATGGCTGGGACGGCAGCGGATCCTGCACGCACAGCGGCTGCTGGAGCAGACCGATCTCGGGCTCGATGCGATCGCCTACGAATGCGGGTTCGGATCCGCAGCCGTGCTGCGCCAGAACTTCGCGCGGGTGCTGGGGACGACGCCGACGGCCTATCGCGCCCGATTCGCCTGCGCAACGGAACTCGTCGGCGCCGGTGAGATGGCGTCGTGATAAACTTGAGTCAGATAGGCTCAAGTTTGAAGCGACTTCCAGGAGCAGATGATGAACGCACAACCGGCCCCCGGGCAGGGTGAGCAGGGCAGCGCCCTCGAACAGTTCGGCATCAACCTCACCGACCGCGCCCGGCAGGGCAAGCTCGACCCCGTCATCGGTCGGGACGGCGAGATCCGCCGGGTCAGTCAGGTGCTCACGCGGCGTACGAAGAACAACCCCGTCCTCATCGGTGATCCGGGCGTCGGCAAGACCGCCGTCGTCGAAGGCCTCGCGCAGCGGATCGTCGCCGGCGACGTCGCCGAATCGCTCAAGGGCAAGGAGCTCATCGCGCTCGACATCTCCGCTCTGGTCGCCGGGGCGATGTACCGCGGCCAGTTCGAGGAGCGCTTGAAGAGCGTCCTGAAGGAGATCACCGAATCCGAGGGCCGCGTCATCACCTTCATCGACGAGCTGCACACCCTCATGGGCGCCGGCGGCGGCGAGGGGTCGGTCGCGGCATCCAACATGCTCAAGCCCATGCTCGCGCGCGGCGAGCTGCGCTTGATCGGCGCGACGACCCTCGACGAGTACCGCGAGTTCATCGAGAAGGACGCCGCGCTGGAGCGACGCTTCCAGCAGGTGTACGTCGGCGAGCCGAGCGTCGAGGACACGATCGCGATCCTCCGCGGTCTCAAGGAGCGCTACGAGGCGCACCACAAGGTCGCCATCTCGGATGGCGCGCTCGTGGCCGCTGCCGCGCTCTCGAACCGGTACATCCCGGCGCGGCAGCTGCCCGACAAGGCGATCGACCTGATCGACGAGGCGGCGTCGCGGCTGCGGATGGAGATCGACTCCGCGCCACTCGAGATCGACGAGCTGCGGCGGCACGCCGACCGGCTGAAGCTCGAGGAACTCGCGCTGAAGAAGGAGAAGGACGACGCCTCGAAGGAGCGTCTCGCGGCGCTGCGGGATCAGCTCGTCAAGGTGCAGCAGGAGCTCGACGACCTGCAGGCGCGGTGGGAGCGCGAGCGCGCGTCTCTGAACGCTGTCGGCGATTACAAGACGCGGCTGGACGCGCTCCGCGTCGAGGCCGAGCGCGCACAGCGCGAGGGCGATCTCGAAAGGGCGTCACGGCTGCTCTATGCCGAGATCCCGGCGCTCGAGCGCAAGCTGGCCGAGGCCGAGAAGGCCGAGGGTGCCGTCGGCGACGGCGCCGAGCGGATGGTGGGCGACCGGGTGACCGAGGAGGACATCGCGGAGGTCATCGCGGCGTGGACCGGCATCCCGGTCGGAAAGCTGCTGCAGAGCGAGAGCGCTCGGCTCGTGCACCTGGAGTCGGAGCTCGGCAAGCGCCTCATCGGGCAGAAGCCGGCCGTGAAGACGGTGTCGGATGCGGTGCGCCGTTCCCGCGCGGGCATCAGCGACCCGAACCGGCCGACGGGGTCGTTCCTGTTCCTGGGGCCGACGGGTGTCGGCAAGACCGAGCTCGCAAAGGCCCTGGCGGAGTTCCTGTTCGACGACGAGCGCGCGATGGTGCGCATCGACATGAGCGAGTACGGCGAGAAGCACGCCGTGGCGCGGCTGGTCGGTGCCCCTCCGGGGTACGTCGGGTATGAGCAGGGCGGTCAGCTGACCGAGGCGGTGCGGCGCCGGCCGTACTCCGTCGTGCTGCTCGACGAGGTCGAGAAGGCCCACCCCGAGGTGTTCGATGTGCTGCTGCAGGTGCTCGACGACGGTCGGCTGACCGACGGTCAGGGCCGCACGGTGGACTTCACGAACACGATCCTCGTGCTGACGAGCAACATCGGCTCGCCCGTGCTGATCGACCCGACGCTGACCGACGAGACCAAGCGCGAGCAGGTCATGACGATGGTGCGGCAGGTGTTCCGCCCGGAGTTCCTGAACCGTCTCGACGACGTCGTCATGTTCTCGCCGCTGACCGAGTCCGATCTCGCGCAGATCGTCGAGCTCGCGGTGTATGCGCTGCAGCGTCGTCTGCGAGAGCGTCGCCTGACGCTCGCGGTGACGCCGGACGCGCGGGCCTGGCTCGCGGAGCGGGGATACGACCCGCTGTTCGGCGCGCGGCCGCTGCGGCGGCTCATCCAGTCGGAGATCCAGGACCGGCTGGCGATGGCGCTGCTGTCCGGTGGCGTGCACAATGGCGACGTCGTGCGCGTGGATGTGGCGGTCGACGGGTCGCAGCTCGTGCTGACGAGCAGCGGGCCGTCGCCGGCGGACCCGACCGACGACGACGTGATCGACGCGGAGCTGCTCGACGGATGACCTCGCTCGGTGCGGGGGTGCTGCTGCGTGAGCCGGCGGTGGCGGATGCCGCCGCCCTCGCAGAGGCGTACCGCCGCAACCGCGAGCGCCTCGCGCCCTGGGAGCCGGTGCGCGCCGAGTCGTTCTTCACCGAAGCGGGGCAGCGAGCCGAGCTCGAGGCGGTGCTGCGGGATCGGACCGCCGGGGTCGCGGCGCCGTTCCTGCTCGTGGCGGGGGAGCGCGTCGTCGGGCGGGTGAACCTGTCCGGCATCGTGCGGGGCGCCGCGCAGAGCGCCAACCTCGGGTACTGGATCGACGCGGAGTTCGCCGGCCGCGGCGTCATGACGGCGGCGGTGGATGCGGTGGTGCGCGCCGCCGCAGGCGAGTGGGGTCTGCATCGGGTGCAGGCCGGCACGCTGCTGCACAACGCGCCGTCGCAGGCGGTGCTGCGCCGGTGCGGGTTCACCGAGATCGGCGTCGCCCCGCGGTACCTGAAGATCGCCGGACGCTGGCAGGATCACCTGCTGTTCCAGCGGATCCTCGAGGACTGAGGCGGGCGCGGGCTGTCAGCCATGCGGCATCCGGCCGACCCGCGGCGTGAAAGGATCGAGCATGCGAACCGCCCGGGCCCTGTGGGGTGCCACCCACCCCGGTCCCTCGATCGTGGTCACGGTCCTCTCGCTCGCGCTCGGCCTCGCGGCGGGACTCGAGCCGTGGCGCCTCGTGATCCTCGTCGTCGCGGTGTTCGCCGGTCAGATCTCGGTCGGGCTGTCCAACGACGCGATCGACCTGTTCCGCGACGCGACGGTCGGCCGGTCGGACAAGCCCCTCGTCCGCGGCGACACCCGCCTCCGCACCGCCTGGATCGCGGCGTTCGTGTCGCTGGCCGTCGCCATCGTCCTGTCCGCCGTCCTCGGATGGGGGATGCTGCTGGCGCACGTCGTCGCGCTCGTCTCGGCGTGGGGCTACAACGCCGGGCTGAAGGCGACGCCCGCCTCTCTCCTCCCGTTCCTCGTCAGCTTCGGCATCTTCCCCTCTCTCGCCACCCTCTCGGCCGCCGATCCGCAGCCGGCCGCGGTCTGGGCCACCCTCGCGGGCGCCGTCCTCGGTGCCGCCGTCCACCTCACCAACGTCCTGCCCGACCTCGACGACGACCACCGCACGGGCGTCCGCGGCCTGCCGCACCGGATCGGGGCCGCGGCATCCGTCCTCCTCGCGGTCGTCGCCATCGTGGCTGCGGCGATCGCGGTTTTCGTCGGCAGCCTCGCCGACGGCGCGCCGGTCGCCGCGATGATCCCGTTCGCCGTCGGCGTCGCGCTCATCGCCGCCGCGGTCGTGGTCCGGATGCGGCGGCGCGGGCCGGACCGCGTGGGATTCCGGCTCGTGATGGCCGCTGCGCTCGTCCTCGCGGTGCAGCTCGTCACGGCATCCGCTCTGTCCTGACTCGCGCTCGCGTCACCGTCCCGCTCGGTCGAGTCCCATCGCGTAGGCGTTCGGCACGAGCGCGCCGGTCGCGGCGAGCACTGACCCGAGCACTCGCGAGCGCGCGGCGTGCACCGCTCCGGAGACCGGACGGCCGAGCGCCATGTTCACTGCCGCCAGCCGGCCGGCGATCCGCGCCGACCTCAGCCGGTCGCCCTCCCACTCGGCGAGGTCGGCGTCGGGCGCCGATCCGAGCCGGATCCACGCGGCAAGGAGTGGTGCGAGGGTCGCGGCATCCAGCAGCCCGAGGTTCATGCCCTGACCGCCGATCGGACTGATCTCGTGAGCGGCGTCCCCGATCACGAAGAGTCGGTCGCGGCGCATCGCGCGTCCCAGCACGCGCCGGACGCCGAACGCGGTCGCCTCACCCACCGCGTCGGCCGCCGCCGCCTCACCGCGCTCCTGCAGTGCACGCACCAGCCTGGCCGTCCGCGTCTCGACACTGCCACCGGCGTCCCACGCGACGAAACGCCGCTGTCCGCCCGGCAACGGGAACGACTCCAGGACTCCGCCGGGAGCGAGGTGCACGAGGGCGGTCTCGGCGTCCTCGCGCGGTGGGACGGCGGCATCCGTCATCAGATACCGATCCGCGTATGCCGTCCGCCGCAGCGCTGCCGGGCGATACACGAGATCCCTGGCGCCGACCCCGCCGGCGACGACGACGATCGGCGCGCGGCGCTCTCCGTGATCCGTCTCGACGCGCATCCCGCCCCGCTCCGGCCGCACGCCTGTGACCGTCACCGCGCGCTCGGGCTCGGGACCGTCGCCCCGCAGCGCGCGCTCGGTCTCCGCCTGCGGGAGGGTCGCGACATACGGATGCCGTGCGTCCAGTCGCCCGAAGTCGACCACGCCGATCGTGCGCCCGTCGCTGCGGGCCTCGCCGCGTCGCACCCGCACGGCTGCGCTCAGGATGCGATCGGTCGCCCCGCCCGCCTCCAACGCGGCGAGCACCAGGGCGTGCAATCCGATCGCCCGGGACCCGCCACCCGCCGTCGGGCGTCGCTCGAGGACGTCGACCTCGACGCCGAACCGCGTCAGCTCGGCGGCGAGCAGCGTGCCCACCGGGCCCGCGCCGACGACGAGGACCTCAGCCATCGCCGTCCGCCACGGCGAGCAGCCGGAACGGCGCCGGTGACGCCACGCGCCAGGGGTCGCCCAGCGCCGACGCGAGCTCGTCGGCTCGGTAGCTGCGTCGGATCGAGCGCAGACCGTCCGTCCGCAAGAACGTGCCGCGCTCGAGCGCCATGACGCCTATGCCGTACAACGCATACGCCATCGCGCTGCGCTCGATGTCGGCGTGCAGGACCGTTCCCGTGGCGACCGCGCGCGTGTCCGCCGCGAACCCGACGAGCTCGTCGTCGGTCAGATGGTGCAGGACATGATTCGACAGCACGAGATCGAACCGCTCTCCGGCCGCGCGGAGACCCGCGGCATCCGTCGCAGCGAACGACACCCGCGCGCTCTCGCGCTGGCGCGCCACCTCGAGCGCCCGCGGGTCGGGGTCGATCCCGAGCCACTGCACGTCGAGCCCGTCCCGCTCCGCCCACCCCGCCAGGCGGGCCAGGACGTCGCCGCCTCCGCTGCCGACGTCGAGCACGCGGGCAGGACGCCCCAGCTGCTGCAGTCGGGGACGGATGCCGCGTCGCCACACCCGGCCCCATCCGCCGATCGCGCGGTTCACGAGGTCGAACCGACGCAGGGTCTCGGCGAGCAGGACGGGGTCGCAGTCGGGGTCGTCCATCAGCTCGAGCAGCGCGGTGTCGCGCACGGCGAGGGTCATGCCGGCCCCCGCCGGAACGTCAGCCGCGCCGCTTCCAGCGTGAGGCCCGGACCGAAGGCCAGTGTCGCCACGCGGTCGCCGTCGTCGAGACCCGACGCGAGGAGGGAGCCGAGGATGAAGAGGATCGTCGCGCTCGACATGTTCCCGTAGTCGCGCAGCACGTCGCGCGAGACGGTCAGCGCGTCGGCCGACAGCCCGAGCCCTGCTTCGACCCGGTCGAGCACGCTCCGCCCACCGGGGTGCACCGCCCAGGTGTCGACGCTCTCGTCCCCCAGGAACGACTCGACCGCCGCGCGGATCTCACGCCCGATGATGCGCGGCACCTCCGCCGACAGGATCATCTCGAACCCGGTGTCGCCGATCGTCCAGGCCATGTCCTTCTCGCCGTCGTCGGTCAGCACGGTCGCGAAGCCGTCCAGCTCGAACGAGCTGCCGCGCGCCCGCGACGGATCGGCGCTCACGACGGCGGCGGCCGCGCCGTCGGCGAAGACGGAGGCGGCGACGATCTCGTCGTGGTCGGCGGGTGTCCGGACGTGCAACGAGCACAGCTCGGCGCACACGACGAGCACGACGGCCGCGGGGTCCGCCGCGCACGTCTGCGCCGCGGTGCGCAGCGCCGGTACCGCTGCCGCGCACCCCATGAACCCGAGGTGGGCGCGCGCGACCGTGGTGGGGAGGTCGAGGTCGCGCACGAGCCGGTAGTCCGGTCCGGGCGCGAACATGCCCGTGCACGAGACGGTGATGACGTGCGTCACCTCGGCGGCGTCGACGGATGCCGCAGCGAGCGCCTTCCGCGCGGCCTCGGCGAACAGGGGCGGAGCGAGCCGGATGTAGGCGTCGTTGCGCGCGCCGGTCGACGGAGCCAGCAGCGCGCCCGCATCGGTGACCGTCGGCATCCGCTCATCGCCCTCCGGTGCGGAGGCCGCGGCCGCGGCGGCTGCCAGGTCGCTCAGGACGGTGTGGCGGGTGTCGATCGCCGACGCGTCGAACGCGGCGCCGATGAGACGGCGGGTCAACCGGTCGGCGCCGGGCTGAGCGGCGAACAGATCGCGCACCTGGTCCTGTCGCAGACGGGCCTCGGGCACGGCGGTGCCGATCGACAGGATGCGGGTGGTCATGCCTCACCGTAACCGCCGGACGGACATGGGGGGCCGAGGGTTGACCATCCCGGTCGTGTCTGAGCGGCGCACGGGCGTGCGGGCGGGTGCTCCGCGCTCAGCGTTCTGCGACCCAGACCTCGACCCCGGCGTTCGTGAGGGTGAAGTTGATGACGGTGCCGGAGCGGTACGAGGTGCGCGCGGCATCCGGACTCTGCTCGCTGACCACCGTGGTCACGGTGACCGGGAACGGCGCGGCGCCGCACGTGGACAGGGATTCGTCCGCCGACTCCTGCGGGCTCACGATGCTCATGCACTCGGCGTTCGGCCGGTCGGGGCTCGTCGCCGTGAAGGCGAACACCGAGTAGCCGCGGAAGTCAGCGTACCGGCGCCCGGCCGAGGCGTTCGCCTGCGCGCCTCCGCCGTCGATGACGGCGAGTGTCGTGACCCGCTCGGCGCCGGGGTAGCGCGTCTTCTCCTCGGGAACCGCCCGCGTGATCGCGACCGTCGCCGCGATAAGCACCACCGCCGCGACCGTGGCTCCGACGAGGAGCACCCACCGCGGCGCTCGCCGAGGCGGCTCGACCGGAAGCGCCGTCGCCACCTCGGAATCCTCGACGGTCGCATCCTCGACGGGGAGCGCAGGGTCGTCGACGACCTGTTCCATCGTCGCGCCCCGCAGGGCACGCTCCTCGAGCTCGCGCAGGCGCGCCAGCGCGGCGGTGTCGCCCGCGATGTCGGGGGTGCGCCCGTAGGCGCGCTCGCGCAGTCGGGCGAGCTCGGCGGCCTCGTCGTCGTCCATCGGGATCACTCAACCAACAAACGGAGGGATGCGGGCCGAATCGACGTCCGCCGCGCCGGATCAGTCGTCGACGAGCAGCGACTCGGCGATCGGGCGACGCTCCCGGGGGGCGTCCTCTCGGGCGCGCAGCTCTTCCGATGCCGCGTCGGGGTCGCCCAACGGGCCGACCGCCATGACGGTCAGCGCGCGCTGGTCGCCGCCGAGCCCGAACGACTCCGCGATGCGGTCCGCGTGGAAGCCGCCCATCTGGTGCGTCCCGAGGCCGTCGGCGTGCGCCTGCACGGTGAAGTGCGCGGCGGCCTGACCGACATCGTAGGCGGCCCAGCGCAGCGCCTTCCCGTCCTGCTCGGTGGTCGCGACGAAGACGACGAGCGCCGCGGCGTCCGCCGCCCAGGAGCGGTTGAACCCCATGAGGCTGTCGACGACGGCAGTGTGGGATGCCGACCCCCGCCGCGCCACGATGAACCGCCACGGCTGCGTGTTCGACGCCGACGGCGACCACCGCGCGGCCTCGAGGGCGGACTGCAGTGCCTCCTCGTCGATCGGCGCGGACGCGTCGAAGATGCGCGTGCTCCAGCGCTCGGTGAGCACGTCGAGGATGGGGGCGTCGGTGGCGGCGGTGCGGCTCGGCATCCCTCTATTCCACCACCGCCCGCACCGGGTCGGCGTCGCCCGCGTCAGGAGGTCGGCCAGTCCACCGGCCCGGACGTGCCGGCCGCGTAGTCGTCGAGCGGTACGCGGCCGTCCCGCCACGCGTCGATCACGGGCTGCACGATGTGCCAGCAGTCGACGGCCGCGTCGCCGCGCACCGAGAGCATCGCGTCGCCGTCGAGGATGCCCGAGAGCACCTCGGCATACGCCTTCAGCGCTCCCGCGCCGAGGTGGGCTTCGAGCGTCGCCCGCTCGAGCTCGAGGGGGTCCGCCTCGCCGTTGACGTTGAGCTCGAGCGAGATCGAGTCGGGGCCGAGCGAGAAGCAGAGCACCGTGGGTCCGGGGTCGCCGGTGAACCCGCGGGGGAGGTGGCGCACCGGATGGAAGCGCACCTCGACCTTCGCCTCGGCGTGCCCCAGGGCCTTGCCCGAGCGCAAATTGATCGGCACTCCCTGCCACCGCGCGTTGCGCACCTCGACCGTCATCTCGGCGAGCGTCTCGGTCTCGCGCGCCGGGTCGACTCCGGGCTCATCGACGTAGGACGGGAACTCGCGACCGTCGACCGAGCCCGCGGTGTATCGCGCCCGTCGCGATGAGGCGACCGGGTCGTCTCCCCACACCGCCGTCGCACGCAGAGCGGCGCCGGTCGCGTCGCGGAGATCGCGTTCGTCGAGGGATGCCGGGGGCTCCATCGTCACGAACGCCATCACCTGGAGCAGGTGGCTCTGGATCATGTCGGTGAGCGCCCCCGCTTTGTCGTAGTAGCCGGCGCGGCCCTCGAGCCCCAGCGGCTCGTCGAACTGCACGAGGATCGAGGCGATGTGATCGGCCGACCACGCCGGTTCGATGAGGCGGTTCGCGAAACGCACGCCGAGCAGGTTGAGGACGGTCGACCGGCCGAGAAAGTGGTCGACGCGGAACACCTGTCCCTCGGGGACGAGGTCGGCGAGGGTCGCGTTGAGTCGTTCGGCGCTCGCGGCATCCGACCCGAACGGCTTCTCGAGCGCGAGGATCGTGCCCTCGGGGATCGTGACCGACCGCAGTGCCTCGCACGCCTTCGCGGCGACGGCGGGAGGGACGGCGAAATACAGTGCGGGGCGACCCTCGGCCGCATCCAGCAGCTCCTGCAGCTGCGCGGTGTCGGTGATGTCCGCCTGCGTGTAGGTCGTGTCGGAGAGGCGGTCGAACGCGGACTCGGAATCGGTCGTCGCGAACGCCTTCCGGACGGTCTCGCGCCACGCGTCGTCGGTCCACTCCTCGACGCCCGCACCCGCGAGGCGGACGCTGCGGTCGGGCTCGCGCGCGAGCAGCTGCCCGAGCGCCGGCAGGAGCAGGCGCGAGGTCAGGTCGCCCGAGGCGCCGAGGATGAGCAGGGTCGTGTCCGCCGTCATGCGCGTCACCCTAGCCCGAGGATGGATGCCGATCCGAGGCGGGAGCTATCTCTTGCCCCAGCCCGACGGCGGGGCCACAATGACGACGATGCCTGCCCCGATCGAGTCCTATGCCCTGCTCAGCAACTGTCGGACGGCGGCGCTGGTGTCGGATGCCGGGAGCATCGACTGGCTCTGCCTGCCTCGGTACGACGCGGCGTCGATCTTCGGTGCGTTGCTCGGTGACGAGGATCACGGCCGGTGGAGCGTTCGACCCACGGACCCCGACGCGACCGCGACGCGGCGGTACGACGGCGACACCTTCGTGCTCGTCACCACGTGGAAGACGTCGACCGGCGTCGCCGAGGTGATCGAGTTCATGCCCATGGACGAGGACGCCGTGGTGCGCCGGGTCGTCGGGGTCGAGGGCTCCGTCGGCTTCGAGAGTGAGCTGCGCCTGCGCTTCGACTACGCGCGGGCCCTGCCGTGGGTGCGTCAGATCGGTGACGACGACGCCGCTGCGGTGCTCCTTGCGGTCGCCGGCCCCGACGCCGTCGTCGTCCGCGGGCCGCGACTGCGCCCCGACGGGACGACGCACCGGGGAGTGTTCACGGTCGCGGCGGGTGCGACGGTCGACTCGGTGCTCGCGTGGGACCGGTCGTACCACCCCCATCCGGTCGCCCGGGACGTCGATGCCGTGCTGGCACGCACGCGCGGCTGGTGGACCGACTGGGCGTCTGGGGTCGAGGGGCACGGCCGGTGGGCGGAGCACGTGATGCGCTCGATGCTCGTGCTGCGCGCCCTCACGCATCCCGACACCGGCGGGATCGTCGCGGCCGCGACGACCTCGCTCCCCGAGGACCCCGGCGGGTCGCGCAACTGGGACTACCGCTTCGTGTGGCTTCGCGACGCCGCACTCACACTCGAGGCCTATCTGGCCCACGGGTACACCCGCGCGGCCGAACGCTGGCGCGGATGGCTGCTGCGCGCGGTCGCCGGGGACCCCGCCGACGTGCAGATCATGTACGGCCTCGGTGGCGAGCGCGACCTGCCCGAACGCGAGCTGATGAGCCTGCCCGGGTACGACGGCTCCGCCCCCGTCCGCATCGGCAACGGCGCGGTGGACCAGTATCAGGGCGACGTGATCGGCGAGGTGCTCGTCGCTCTCGAGGCGGCGCGCCTGGCGGGCGTCGCCGAGACGCCGTCGTCCTGGTCGCTGCAGCGGGCGTTGCTCGCGCAGGTGGTGGAGTGGGTCGACCGTCCCGATCACGGCATCTGGGAGATGCGCGGCGACCTGCACCACTTCACCCATTCGCGGGCCATGGTGTGGGCCGCGCTCGATCGCGGCGTCCGGGCGGTCCGCGAGCAGGGCCTCGACGGCGACGCGGACACCTGGGCACGGCTGCGCGACCGCGTCCGCGCCGAGATCGACAGCACCGGAGTGGATGCCGCGGACGGCCACTTCACGCAGCACGACACCACCGACGAGGTCGACGCCTCCCTGCTGCTCCTGCCGCTCGTCGGGTTCTGCGCGGCCGACGACCCGCACATGCTCGCGACCGTCGCCCGGATCGAGCGCGACCTGCTCCGCGACGGCTTCGTCATGCGCTACCGGACCGACGCCGGCACCGACGGGCTGCCGGGCGACGAGCACCCCTTCCTCGCGTGCTCGTTCTGGCTCGTCGAGCAGTACGCGGCGACCGGGCGCCTCGACGACGCGACGCGTCTCATGGACCGGCTGTGCGCTGTCGCCAACGACGTCGGCCTGCTCTCGGAGGAGTACGACCCCGCCACCGGGCGTCACATCGGCAACACCCCTCAGGCGCTCTCGCATCTCGCCCTCGTCGGTGCCGCCGACGCGCTCGCCGGGCACGTCGGACGAGCCGCGCACCGGACCTAGTCACCTCGTCAAGTGCCCTGCACCGAGTGGGTGCCCGGGGTAACGTCGTGGACGACGCCGCCGACCCGGGCGGAGGAGGAGACGATGACGGACGCACCCGAGCCGCTCGTCGGCGACACGCTGGCGGAGCGATACCGACTGACCGCGCAGGTCGGTCAGGGCGGCATGGCGCGCGTCTTCCGCGCCGATGACACCGCACTCGGACGCACCGTCGCCGTCAAGGTGCTGCGACCCGGCGTCGAAGGAGCCGCGGGCATGCCCGAGCGGGCGCGGAGCGAAGTGACGCTGCTCGCCTCGCTGAACCACCCCTCCCTCGTCACGCTCTTCGACGCCCACCTGACCGGCTCGCCCGAGTACCTCGTGATGGAGTTCGTCGACGGGCCGACGCTGAGCGCCCGCATCGCCGAGGGGCCGATGCCCCCGGCCGAGGTCGCCGCGCTCGCTGCGGAACTGGCCGAGGCTCTTCACATCGTCCACGCCTCGGGCGTCGTGCACCGCGACATGAAGCCCTCGAACGTGCTGCTCGCCCCGCCGCACCTCCCCGGCGGGCGGTCGCGGGCCAAGCTCGCCGACTTCGGCATCGCGCTGCTCCTCGACAGCGCTCGGCTGACGACGCCCGGCACGATCATCGGCACGGCCGCGTACCTCGCGCCCGAGCAGGTCCAGGGCGGCGACCCGGCGCCTCCGGCCGACATCTACGCACTCGGGCTCGTGCTGCTCGAAGCGCTGACCGGCGAGCGCGCCTACCCGCACACCGACGGGGTGGGCGCGGCGCTCGCGCGCCTGACGACGCCGCCCGCCATCCCCGACGCGCTCGGCCCGGGATGGACGTCCCTCCTGTCGCGGATGACCGCCACGACGCCGCAGGAACGGCCGACCGCGCTGGAGGTCGTCGAGGCGGCCGAGCGACTGCGCACCGCCCCGGTCGACGGCGCCCCGCCGCTCCCGCCGGTGCGTGCGGCGGTGGCCGCGGGCATCCCGATCATCGCCGCCGGCGATCCGGAGGTGACGCGAGCCGACACACCGGTGGAGGACGACGCCCCGACACTGCTCGAGCCCGCGGCCGCCCGCGCGGACGGTGACGCCCCGACGCGCCGCTATCCGACCGCGGCGACGGTCGCCTTCGCCTCGGCGGCGCCGGCATCCGCCCAGGAAGAGCGTCCTCGACGGTCGCGGCGTCCGCTCGTCATCGGGCTGGCGGTCGCCGCGGTCGCGCTCATCGCCGGTGCCAGCATCTGGGCCGCGTCGCTCGTCGGCGGGCAGCAGTCGGGCACGACCGATCCCGCGCAGACCGAGCCGACGCCGGCGAGCACCGTTCAGGTGAGTCCGACCGAGCAGGCACCGACCCCCACCCCTACGGTCACGACTGTCGACGACCCGGTCACGGACGACCCGGTCACGGACGACACGCCCGCGGACGACAAGGGACCCGGCAAGCAGGACAAGCCCGAGAAGCCGGGCAAGCCCGACAAGCCGGGCAAGGGGAACTCAGGAAAGAACTGAACCGCCCCGCCGCGTATGCGGACGGAGCGGTTCAGCGGATGCTGCGGCTCAGCGCGACAGGGCCTCGCGCAGCTTGACGCGCGCCCCCATGCGCAGGAGCGAGTTCTCGTAGATCTTCGCGCCCACCAGGATCGCCCCGACGCACGCGGCGAGCATCACCACGAGGGCCAGCAGCGGCTCCCACCACTGCGCCTCGCCGACGAAGATGCGCACCGGCATCCCGACCGGGGCCGAGAACGGCACGTACGACATGATCGTCAGCACGACGGGGTTGTCGTTGAAGAAGATCACGAGGAAGTACGGCGCCATCACGATGTAGGTCAGCGGCGTGATCGAGGGGCCGATGTCCTCCTGCCGCGAGACCATCGCCCCTGCCGCCGCGAACAGTGCGGCCAGCAGCACGAAGCCGAACAGGAAGAACACCGCGAACCACGCGATCGGGCCGCCGAGCCCCGCGATCAGGAAGTCCTGACCCGTCACCGTGAGTCCGATGATCGCGACCGCGGCGATCCCGACGATCTGCCCCATCGCGAGCACGGTGTTGCCGAGCACCTTCCCCGCCAGGAGAGCGCGGGTCGGGATCGCCGAGATCAGCAGCTCGACCACGCGGGTCTGCTTCTCCTCGACGACGCTCGTGGCGATCGTCGTCCCGAAGGTGAGGGCCGCGGCGAAGAACACACCGCCGAAGGCGATGGCGATGATGTAGCGAAGGAAGCCGTCGGTGCCCGCCGGCTCCAGGATCTCGACCTCGGGCGCGATGCTGAGCTGCTGCAGCAGGCTGTTCGACACCTGCTCGTCGAAGACGACCGTGTACCCGAGCGGCTCGGCGCCACCGGGGACGACGGCCGCGTCGACCGTGCCGTCGCGGACGAGGTCGCGCGCCTCGTCGGCGGTCGCGGCATCCGTCACATCGAAGGCGTCGGGATCGGCGATGACGGACGCGGTGTCGGCGGTCACCGCGATCGGGGTGCGGTTGTCGCTCTGCGCAGTGAAGCCCGCCCACAGGACGGCGGCGAGCACGATGACGAACATGACGACGGTGGAGATGATGAACGACTTCGAGCGCAGCTTCGAGCCGATCTCGCGCTCGGTGACGAGCCAGACGCTCTGGCCGAAGGACGGTGACGTGTTCACTGGATGACCTCCGTGAAGATCTGGGCGAGGGTGGGGCGACGGGGGGCGAAGCTCGTGACGGCGCCGGCCGCGACCGCGCGCTGCAGAACCCGCTGCACGGTCTCGTCCGAGTCGGCTTCGAACACCGCGTACCCGCCGTCGAAGTCGACGACTTCGATGCCGGGCTCGTCGCGGAGCCAGCCCGCGTCGGTCGCGGAGACGAGCTCGAAGCGCCGCGAGGCGTGCTCGGCGCGCAGACCCTCGCGGGTGCCGGCGGCGCGGATCGTGCCCCCGGCGATGATGACGAGGTCGTCGCACAGCCGCTCGACGACGTCGAGCTGATGCGACGAGAAGAGCACCGACACACCGCGGGCCGCGCGGACCTGCAGGACGTCGGCGACGACGTCGACCGCGAGCGGGTCGAGTCCGGAGAACGGTTCGTCGAGGATCAGCACCTCCGGGTCGTGCACGAGGGCCGCCGCGATCTGCGCGCGCTGCTGATTGCCGAGCGACAGCGTCTCGACGTTGTCCTCGAGGCGTTCACCGAGCCCGAGTTCCTCGAGCAGAGCCGTCGCGCGGGTCGTGGCATCCGCCTTCGAGAACCCGTGCAGCCGCGCGAGGTAGACGATGTGCTCGAGCACCTTCATCTTCGGATACAGGCCTCGCTCCTCGGGCATGTAGCCGAAGCGACGGCGGTCGGCGGTCGTGACGGGCGCGCCGTTCAGCGTGACCTCGCCGCTGTCGCGACCGAGCACGCCGAGCATGATGCGCATCGTGGTGGTCTTGCCGGCACCGTTCCCGCCGACGAACCCGGTCAGGCGGCCGGGCGCGACGTCGAACGCGACGTCGTCGAGCACCCGCCGCGAGCCGTAGCTCTTGGTGATCCCGCGTAGCTGCAGCATCCGTTCCTCCTGTGATCCATGCGCCACCGGCGGTGGCACGTGTCCCACGTTAGGAAGATCGGATGCCGCAGACCTCCCCCGGGCGGGTGATCCCGCAGGCCCACCGCAAGGGGGACCGTGACGTCAGATTGCATTCACAGGAATAGGAACCCCGGACGGCTCGTTGACTCACACGGTGCCGAACGGCATCCGTTTCGACTTTTTCTGGAGGACCCATGACGAACCGCACCATCGGCTACATCGTCGGCAGCATCTCGTCGACGTCGATCAACCGCCGCCTCGCCAAGGCGCTCGAGCGTCTCGCTCCCGAAGGCACCACGTTGGTCGAGATCCCGATCAAGGACCTGCCGTTCTACTCGGTCGACCACGACGCGGACTTCCCGCAGGCGGCCGTCGACTTCAAGCAGGCGATCGCGGACGTCGATGGCGTCATCATCGTGACCCCCGAGTACAGCCGCTCGATCCCCGGCGTGCTGAAGAACGCGCTGGACTGGGCCGCTCGTCCCTATGGTCACAACGCCTTCAACCTCAAGCCCACCGCCGTGATCGGCACGTCGGGCAGCGGTATCGGCACCGCCGCCGCCCAGCAGCACCTGAAGGCCATCCTCAGCCACTTCAACGCCCCGACGCTCGGACAGCCCGAAGGCTACGTGCAGAGCACGCCCGGCCTGTTCGGCGAGGACGGCGAGGTCACGAGCGACGAGACCGCGGGCTTCCTCACCGGCTACCTGGAGGCCTTCGGCGACCTCATCGACCGCTACGCGAAGGTGCCCGCGGGCGTCTGACCCGCGCTTCGACGGGAACGGCCCCGCCCCGACTCGGGCGGGGCCGTTTCGCGTCTGCGCGTCAGGCCAGGCCGTGCCGATAGGCCCAGACCACGGCGGCCACGCGATCGCGGGCGCCGAGCTTCTGGAGCACGTTCGACACGTGGGTCTTGACCGTCGCCTCGCCGATGAAGAGGTGCTGCGCGATCTCGCCGTTGCTCATCGCCCGCGCGAGCAGACGCAGCACTTCGGCCTCGCGCTCGGTGAGCTCGACCGGCAGGGCGGGCGCGGCATCCGTCTCACGGGGGAGCGGCTCCCTCTCCGTCTGCGCGAACCGCTCGATCACGCGGCGGGTGACGGACGGCGCGAGCAGCGCGTCGCCGGAGTGGGCGACCCGCACGGCGTTCGTGAGCTCCTCGGGCCCGGCGTTCTTGAGCAGGAACCCGCTCGCGCCCGCGGACAGCGCCTGGAAGAGATAGTCGTCGCGGTCGAAGGTCGTCACGATGACGACGGATGCCGGGGTCCCCGCATCCGCCACGATCTGCCGCGTCGCCTCGAGTCCGTCCATCCCGGGCATCTGCACGTCCATGCAGATCACATCCGGGCGCAACTCGCGGGCTGCGACCACCGCGGCATCGCCGTCGCCCGCCTCACCCACGACCTCGATGTCGCCCGCGGCCTCGAGGATCATGCGGAACCCCGCCCGCATCACGGCGTGATCGTCGACCAGCAGCACGCGGATCATGCGGGCACCGCCTGCGTCAGCGGCACGCGTGCGCGCACGAGGAAGCCGCCGCGGTCGCGCGCGCGTGCCTCGAGCGTTCCTCCGGAGGATGCGGCCCGTTCGCGCATGCCGACGAGCCCGAGGCCGGCCCGTCCCGAGATCGGTGCGCGGCCCGTGTTCGAGACCTCGAGCTCGACCGCGTCGTCGGCGTAGCGCAGGCGCACGTCCGCGGTCGCGCCGGGGCCGCCGTGGCGCCGAGCGTTGGTCAGCGCCTCCTGCGCGATGCGGTACAGGTTCACCTGCACGAGATTCGACGTCGGCGTCGCCGCGCCCACGACCGACAGCGTCGTCGGCAGGCCGTTCTCGTTCGCGTGCGCGACGAGGGCGGGCAGGGCATCGAGGCGCAGCGTCGACCCGCCGAGCGCGTCGGCGTCAGGGGCGTCGGTGTCGGGCGTGCGGAGCGTCTCGAGCAGCTGCCGCAGTTCGGTCAGGGCCTCCCGGGCGGAGGACTCGATACCGGTCAGGGCGGTGCGAGCGGCATCCGGGTTCTGCTCGAACACCGTGCGCGCCGCGCCCGCCTGCACCCCCATCGCCGACACGTGGTGGGCGACGACGTCGTGCAGCTCGCGCGCGATGCGCACCCGGTCGAGGGCGACCGCCTGTGCGGCCGTGCGCTCGCGCTCGACCTCGAGTTCCGCGGTGCGCTCCTCGAGGGCGGCGCGCTCCATCGCCCCGGTGTAGGCGCGCTCGCCGAAGAGGTAGGCGCCCCCGAAGAAGGCGACGTTCACGAGGAACTGGATGAGCGCGAACGCCGCGAACGGCGAGAAGGGGCCCTCCTGCGAGAATCCGTCATCGGATGCCGCCGACTGGAACATCGTGACCAGCAACCACACGAACATCGCGACGATGAGCAGGATCCGCACGAGCGCTGCGCGCCGGCGGTCGGCGACCCAGGCCCCGACCGTGTACATCGCGATGAAGAGCGCGACGTTGCCGACGTACACCTCGGGGATGCCCGCCGACATCCCGACGAAGAAGGCCACCGAGACGCCGATGAGCACCGTGTTCGGAAACCGGCGCCGGAGCGCGAGGGGCGCGGTGATCGCGACGGCGTAGAGCAGCGCCCAGTGCAGAGCCGGCGGGTTGCCCCCGTAGATGTTCGAGACCGTGCCGAGCGCGGTGCTGATCAGGCCGGCGACCAGCATCCCGGCGGCGAGCCAGGCGTCGTGACGCCGTTCGGTCGCGGTGACGGCGCGGCGGAGCGTCGAATCGGGCATGCTCCCCACGCTAGAGGGGCGGATGCGGCGCGGCATCCGTCGTGCGGGGGAGACCGACGACCGTTCGCCGCGTCGTCAGAAGATCATCGGACGGTCGTCGTCCTCGTCCTCGCCCCCGAGCTCGAGGTCGACGACGACGGGGACGTGGTCGCTCGGGATCTCGCCCTTGCGCTCGTCGCGGTGGATGGAGGCCCCGACCACTCCGTCGGCGAAGGCCGCCGAGCCCAGGATGAAGTCGATGCGCAGCCCCTCGTTGCGCGGGAAGCGCAGCTGCTTGTAGTCCCAGTAGGTGTAGCCCGTCGGGACGAGCGGACGGACCGTGTCGGTCAGACCCGCGTCGAGCAGGGACTGGAACGCGGCGCGCTCCTCGGGGGAGACGTGTGTCGTCACTCCCTCGACCACCGTCGGGTCGCCGTTGTCGGCATCCGTCGGAGCGATGTTGAAGTCGCCCACGAGCGCCAGCGGCAGGTCGGGCTGCGCGGCGAGCGAAGACTGGGCGTAGGCGCGGAGCGCCTCGAGCCAGTGCAGCTTGTACTGGAAGTGGGGGTCGTCGAGGCCGCGGCCGTTGGGGACGTAGAGGCTCCAGACCTTGACCCCGTCGATCGTCGCGCCCAGTGCCCGCGCCTCCTGCGGGGCATCCGGGCCCTCGTGTCCCTTCAGGAACCCGGGCATGTCGGGGAAGGCGTACTCGACCTCGGTGAGGGGCTCTCGGCTCGCGATCGCGACGCCGTTCCACTGGTTCAGACCGTGCGCCTCGACGTGGTACCCGGCCTCTTCGAACGCCTCATAGGGGAACTGCTCGGGCTTGCACTTGATCTCCTGCATCGCGAGCACGTCGATGTTCTCGCGTACGGCGAAGTCGACGGTGCGCACGACGCGCGCGCGGATCGAGTTGACGTTCCAGGTGGCAAGCCGCATGGTTCCCAGCCTAGATCGGGCGTCGGACGCCGCCGGTCGTAGACTCGGTGCCGTGACCGTCGCCTCCACGCCCGAACTCGAAGCCGACCGCCAGCGCCTCATCTCGCTCATCCAGGAGGAGGCCGTCTTCCACGGCGACTTCACCCTGTCGAGCGGCAAGAAGGCGTCGTACTACGTCGACATGCGCAAGCTGACGCTCGACCACCGTGCGGCCCCCGCGATCGGACGCATCATGCTCGACCTCATCCGCGACGTCGACGGCATCGTCGCCGTCGGCGGACTCACCCTCGGCGCCGACCCGATCGCCAACGCCGTCATGCATGAGTCGGCGCGCACCGACGCCCCGCTCGACGCGTTCGTCGTCCGCAAGGAGCCCAAGGACCACGGCCGCGGCCGCCAGGTCGAGGGAGCGGATGTCGCGGGCAAGCGCGTGATCGTCGTCGAGGACACCTCGACCACCGGACAGTCGGCGCTGAAGGCCGTCGAGGCGCTGCGCCGCGAGGGTGCGGAGCCGGTCGCCGTCGCCGTCATCGTCGACCGCAAGACCGGCGCTCAGGCCGCGGTCGAGGCCGAGGGTCTCACCTGGCTCGCCGCGATCGACCTCGACGATCTGGGACTGGCGCCGCAGTAGTCACCCGAGCGGGCGGCTCACTTGGGCTCGAGGTCGTCCCACGGCTTGCGGTCGCGCCGGTCGTCGCCGCGCCGCCGGAAGGCGCGGACGATGATGATCACGAGCGAGGTCAGCATCGTCAGCCCGACGACGCTGTACAGCAGGTTCTGCTCGAGGTCGTTCATGCGTCCACTCTTGCACGACAGGTCCCGTGGGGGCTCGCGCAAGAGGATGTCGCTCACAGACGCCCGCGCGTAGGGTCGAGGATGTGGCGCGCGATGACTGGGACCCGGACGATCTGCCCGATCTGAGCGGCCGTCGCTACCTCGTCACCGGGTCGAACACGGGCGTCGGATTCTTCTGCTGCCTGCAGCTCGCCGCCGCCGGCGCTCACGTCGTCATGACGGCCCGTAACCCCTCTCGGCTGTCCCGTGCCCGGGCCGCGGTCCTCGCCCAGGTGCCGGATGCCGACCTCGAGACCCTCGCCCTCGACACGAGCAATCTCGGCTCGGTCCGTGCCGCGGCCGCGACCGTCCGCGGACGAGTCGGACTGCATGGTGCCCTCTTCAACGCGGGCATCGTCCATCCCCCGAAGGAGCGCGAGGTGACCCGTGACGGGCACGAGCTCGTCATCGCCACGAACGCCCTCGGGCACTACGCGCTCGCCGGGGCGCTGCTGCCCGCGCTCGCCGCCGCGCGCGGTCGCATGGTGTGGCTCGGATCTGTCGCGACGACGCTCTTCCCATGGGATCCCATCGACCCGGAGCTCGTCCACGACTACACGCCGTGGCGGGCGTACGTGCAGTCCAAGGTGGCGACCGCCGCACTCGGGTTCGAAGCGGACCGTCGGCTGCGCGCGGCATCCGTCCCCGTCCAGAGCCTCGTCGCGCACCCCGGCTACTCGCTCGGCGGACGAACCCGGAGGATCGCGGGCGTCAGCGCACCGTCCCGCCGTAAGCGTCTGCTCGGCGGGCTGCAGGCGGCGGTCGCGCAGTCGAAGGAGCGCGGCGCGTGGGCTCCCGTGCGGGCGCTCGTCGACCCGGATGCGGACGGCGGCCAGTACTGGGGTCCGGCGCGCACCTACACCGGGGCGCCGGTGCGCCAGCGCGGGCCGCGCATCGCGATCGATCCCGACGTCGGAGCCCGCATGTGGCACTACGCCGAGCACGCGACGCGCACCGAGTGGCCGTATCTGAAGGGCCGCCGGCTGCGCCTGCGCTGAGCCGCGTCGCCGGTGCGGCCGTGCTTGCTCTGCCGGGCTCGGGGCGGTAGGGATGGCACATGGCTGACACGGCGCGGGCGAGGCCCGAGGTGCGCGAGGTCCTCGACGAGGCGCGCGCCATCATCGGGGACCGCGCCGTGCGTGAGATCGCGATGTTCGGGGCCGTCGCGCTCATGGTCGACGACTCCATGGCCGTCGCGGTCTTCACGGGCGAGTCACTGCTCGTACGGGTGCGCGATGACGAGGATGCCGCGCTGCTGGCAGAACCCGATGCGTCACGCGCGCACATGGGCGAGCGGTCCATGGGGCTGAGCTGGCTGCGGATCGCGCTCGACGCCGAGCACTCCCGCCTGGAGTTCTGGGTCCGGGCGGCGCTGCGGCGCCCCGGCAAGAGCGCGAACTGACCTCAGGCGGTCAGCCAGACCGCCTGAGCCGCGGCGGGCGGCAGTTCGATCGTCGCACCGCCGTCGAGCTGCACGGCATCCCGGCCCGTGATCTTCACGGTGTGGCCGACGTCGATGCGGAGCTCCTCGAGCGAGCGCAGCAGTGCGGGGTCGCGGTCCGAGACGCGCAGCACCCGCCCGGTGTGCCCGATCGTCGCCTCGGCGAGGAGGACGAACGGCTCCCGTTCGACGCTGCCGTCCGGACCGGGGATGGCGTCGCCGTGCGGGTCGAAGCGCGGGTGGCCGAGGCGGGCGTCGATGCCGGCGAGGAGGCGGTCGCTGATCGTGTGCTCGAGCACCTCGGCCTCGTCGTGCACCTCGTCCCACGCGTAGCCGAACTCGCGCACCAGCCACGTCTCGATGAGGCGGTGCCGGCGGATCACCGCGGTCGCGCGGGAGGTCCCGGCATCCGTCAGCGAGATCGGGCCGTAGGGACGGTGCGACACGAGGCCCTGCGCGGCGAGCTTCTTGATCATCTCCGTGACGGATGACGGCGCGAGTCCGAGTTCGGCGGCGAGCACGGAGGGGGTCACGGGATCGGTCTGCCACTCGGTGTGGTGGTAGATCGTCTTCAGGTAGTCGTCGACCGTGGACGCGGAGGCGGGCACGGTCCTCAGGCTATCCGCCGGAAAGGGTCAGCCCGAGCAGCAGACCATTGAGCGTCACGAGGAAGATCGAGGCGAGGATGCCGGCGATCGTCGTCCACACGCGGTTCCGGTAGCTGCCGAGCAGGTCGCGCTTCGCGGTGAGCGCGACGAGCGGGATGAGGGCGAACGGGATGCCGAAGCTCAGGATGACCTGGCTGAGGATCAGCGCGAACGTCGGGTCGACGCCGAGGGCCAGCACCGCGAGCGCCGGCACCAGTGTCACGAGGCGGCGCGCGAGGAGGGGGATGCGCACGCGCAGCAGTCCGTGCATGATCTCGGCGCCGGCGTACGCGCCGACGGCGCTGCTGGCGAGTCCGCTCGCGAGCAAGCCGACGGCGAACAGGGTCGCGACGACCGGCCCGATGCCGTTCTGCAGGGCCGCGTAGGCGCCCTCGAGACTGTCGGTGCCGGGCACGCCGGAGAGGTTCGCCGCCGCCAGCAGCAGGATGCAGAGGTTCACCGAGCCGGCGATCGCGAGGGCGATCGTGACGTCCCAGCGCGTGGCGCGCAGCACCCGGCGGGTGTCGATGGACGCGTCGGCGGCCGCGGCATCCGTCTTGGTGCGGTCCTCGGTGGGCCGGAACCGGTCGCGGGCGAGCGAGCTGTGCGCGTAGATCGCGTGCGGCATGATCGTTGCGCCGAGGATGGATGCCGCCAGCAGCACCGAGTCCGTGCCGTCGAAGCGGGGGATCAGTCCTTCCACGACGCCGGTGGCCTCGGGTGGTCCGACGAAGACGCCGTAGGTGAAGCCGAGGGCGATGATCGCCATCAGGCCGATGATGACGAACTCGAAGCTGCGCGCGCCGCGACGCGACTGGATGAGCAGGAGCGCGATCGAGACCGCGCCGGTGATGAGGCCGCCCCACACGAGCGGGACGCCGAACAGCAGCCAGAGGGCGACGGCGCCGCCGATGATCTCGGCGACGTCGGTCGCCATGGCGACGAGCTCGGCCTGCAGCCAGTAGGCGCGGCGCGCGGTGTTGCTGCGGATGCGGGTGCCGAGCACCTCGGGCAGGCTCTGCCCGGTGACGATGCCGAGCTTGGCCGAGAGGTATTGGATCAGCCAGGCCATGACGTTGCCGAGAACGACGACCCAGACGAGCAGGTAGCCGTAGCGAGCGCCGGCGGTCATGTTGCTCGCGACGTTGCCGGGGTCCAGGTACGCGACGCCCGCGACGAGCGCTGGTCCCAGCAGCCACGCCGCGCGGGTGCGTGCACGTGCGGGGGTCGGGGCGACGGCGGTTTTCGGCATACCGAAAACGCTAGCAGGATCTTTCGGCGTACCGAAAGATTGACGACCTCGTGAGGGTCGCCGTCCGGACTAGCCTGGACCGGTGCCCGATCCGACCGACGCCGCCGACGCGGAGCCGCAGCTCCCGGTGGGCGTCGGGCCCTGGCCGGGCGGTCCGGACGCCTGGCCAGACGATCCGCGCTACGACCGCGACCTCCTCGAGCACGGCGATCGCCGCAACGTGATCGACCGATATCGCTACTGGACGATGACGGCGATCGTGGCGGACCTCGACGAGAAGCGGCATCCGTTCCACGTCGCGATCGAGAACTGGCAGCACGACATGAACATCGGCTCGATCGTCCGCAGCGCGAACGCGTTCGGCGCGGCCGAGGTGCACATCATCGGCAAACGGCGCTGGAACCGGCGCGGCGCGATGGTGACCGACCGGTACCAGCACGTCCGTCACCACGAGGACGTCGCGGCTTTCGCCGCATGGGCGGATGCCGCCGGGCTCCCGATCCTCGCCATCGACAACGTCGACGGGTCGGAGCCGGTCGACCGTGCGGACCTGCCGGAGCGCTGCGTGCTGCTGTTCGGGCAGGAGGGTCCCGGGCTGTCGCCCGAGGCGCTGGCCGCGGCATCCGGCGTCGTGGAGATCACCCAGTACGGGTCGACCCGGTCGATCAACGCCTCGGCCGCGGCGGCGGTCGTCATGTACGAGTGGTGCCGCCGCTACGCCTGATACTCGGCCGGGTCGGTCCTCGATCGTGAGGTCGACGGTGTAGGTGGCGTCGGTTCGACCGACGACCAGCAGGGCGGATCCGGGTCGTGCATCCGTCGGGAGGCTGGGGGGCGGGGGGTGACGTCACACCGCGACGGTCAGCCACTCGGCGCGGCGCACCCGCCAGCCGAGCGTCGCGAGGCGCGCGAGCATGTAGACGCCGAAGAAGCACGCGGCGAGCCAGGCGAGCCCGCCCGCCCCGGCCGGGTGTACGGCGATGAGGATGAGCAGCACCGGCAGGTACGGCACGAGGTTGAGGCCGCCGGCGATCGCGAGATACTTCGCGTCGCCGGCCCCCATGAGCACACCGTCGAGGACGAAGACGACACCGCAGATCGGCTGGGCGATCGCGAGCACGAGGAGCGCCGGCTGGATCAGTGCGGCCAGTTCCGGATCGCCGGTGAAGGCGAGTCCGATCACCCCCGACAGACCCGCGATGAGGGCGCCGACGATGACGCCGAACCAGGCGCCCCACGCGACCGTCCGGCCGAGCACGCGCCGCACGAACAGTTCGTCCCCGGCGCCGAGACCGCGTCCGATCAGGGCCTGTGCGGCGATCGCGAGCGCGTCGAGGGCGAACGCCGCCGTCGAGAAGATCGTGAACGCGACCTGCCACCCGGCGAGCTCGTCGGTGCCGAGTCCCGTGGCGACGCCGACGGTCGCGAGCAGCGCGGCGCGGAGGGAGACCGTCCGCAGGAACAGCCACCCGCCCGACCGTGCCGATCCGCGCACGCCCTCGCGCTGGGGCAGGACGGATGCCGAGTGCCGCCGCGCGAGCCGTCCGATCATGACGGCGTAGGCGGCGACCATGCCCCACTGCGCGGCGACCGTGCCGGCGGCGGAACCGGCGATGCCCCACCCGAACCCGTAGATGAACAGCCAGTTCAACAGGGCGTTCGCACCGAAGCCGAGGCCCGCGATCCACAGCGGGGTGACCGTGTCCTGCATGCCGCGGAGAAGTCCAGTCGCGGCGAAGACGATGAGCATGGCGGGCAAGCCCCACATCGACAGCGCGAGGTAGGTGACGGCCTGCTCGGCCACCTCTCTGCTGGGCCCGAAGAGGTCGACGAGCCAGGGCGTCGCGAGTGTGCCGGCCAGGGCGAGGAGTGCGCCGAGGCCGAGCGCCAGCCACAAGCCGTCGATGCCCACGCTGACCGCGCTCTTGCTGTCGCCGGCGCCGAACCGGCGGGCCACGGCGGGGGTGGTCGAATAAGCCAGGAAGATCATGAGGCCGACGATCGTCTGCAGCACGGCGCTCGCGATCCCGAGCCCCGCGAGCGGCACGACGCCGAGGTGGCCGATGAGTGCGGCATCCACGATCAAGAACATCGGCTCGGCCACCAGCGCGCCCAGCGCGGGCACGGCCAGGCGCAGGATCTCGCGGTTCAAGGTCTGCGCGGCCATGGTTTTCAGCCTAGGGGCGGGCGGCGACAGAGCCGCTGCGCCGTGTGCACTGGCGCGGGTCGCGGCGGCTCAGCCGCCGCGCGGCTCGTACCGGCGGGGTCTGTGAGTGCGGGCGACGAGGTCGCGGAGCGCCTCGAGAGAGCCGGTCACGAGGCCGGCGGCCCGAGCCTGCACGAGGATGTTCCCGAGCGCTGTCGCCTCGACCGGCCCGGCCAGCACGGGAACCCCCGCACGGTCGGCGGT
The DNA here is from genome assembly GCF_040702445.1 of Microbacterium sp. NPDC080005. Taxonomy (NCBI): domain Bacteria; kingdom Bacillati; phylum Actinomycetota; class Actinomycetes; order Micrococcales; family Microbacteriaceae; genus Microbacterium; species Microbacterium sp. NPDC080005. The sequence goes on from NZ_JBFBLD010000002.1 coordinate 993,990, forward strand.
GCGTTGGCACAGCAACTCGTTGAGCGCCCCGCCGCCGACCACATGGATCACCCGCACATCGACCCCGCCGACGCGTCCGGCCTCGTGCGCCACGTCGGCGAACGCCTGCGCGAGCGACTCGATGATGCTGCGGGTGATCTCGGCGCGGCTATGCGGAGCGGCGACGCCGTGCTCGGCGCACCAGGCGGCGATGCGGGCGGGCATGTCGCCCGGGGGGAGGAAGCGGGGGTCGTCGACGTCGAACACCGAGACCGGCCCCGTCACCGAGGCCGCGGCGTCGAGCAGGTCGCCGAGGTCGATCGTCTCGCCCTCGCGCTGCCAGCCGCGGACCGTCTCGCTGAGGATCCACAGCCCCATGACGTTGCGCAGCAGGCGGATGCGGCCGTCCACACCGCCCTCGTTCGTGAACTTCGCCTCGCGCGCCGCATCGGTCAGCACGGGGCGCGGGGCCTCGACCCCGACTAGACCCCACGTGCCGCAGGAGATGTAGGCCGCATCGCCGGAGGACATCGGCACCGCGACGACGGCGGATGCCGTGTCGTGCGACCCGACGGCAGTGACCGAGGCCTGGGTGCCCAGGGTCGCGGCGACATGCGCCGACAGCTCGCCGATCGTCTCGCCGGGGGAGACCAGCGGCGCGAGGAGGCTCGGCGACAGGCCCAGCGCGGCGATCAGATCGGCATCCCACTCGCCCGTGTCGGCGCGGAGGAGCCCCGTCGTCGACGCGTTCGTGCGCTCCGTGCGCGCCTGTCCCGTGAGCCAGAACCCGATGAGGTCGGGGATGAGCAGGGCGTGATCGGCGAGGTCGAGGAGGTCGCGGTCTTCGGCGGCGAGCTGGTAGAGCGTGTTGAACGGCAGGAACTGCAGACCGTTCCGGGCGAACAGGGCCGCGTGCGGGTGGCTCGCGTGGACCGCCTCGACACCCCGCACGGTCCGCTCGTCGCGGTAGTGGAAGGGCTCGCCGAGCAGGCGGGCCTTCGCGACGAGGCCGTAGTCGACGGCCCACGAGTCCACGCCGATGCTGGTGACGCCCGCGTCGCCGCGCAGGGCTTCGCGCAACCCGTCCAGAACCGATCCGTACAGACCGAGCAGGTTCCAGTGCAGCCCGTCGGGCAGGCGAACCGGATCGTTGGCGAAGCGCGCCACCGTCGTCGTCTCGAGCGTGTCGGCGCCGACGCGGCCGACGATGACGCGACCGCTCGTGGCCCCCAGGTCGACGGCGGCGATCGCTGCCGCGCGGCTCACGAACCCAGCGCCGCGAGGCGCGCGGCGAAGCGGGCGAGGGTGAGGGATGCGGCATCCCCCTCCTCCGGACGGTTCAGGTGGCCGTGCCCGGTGCCCGGCTCGATGACGTGCTCGACCTCGCGGCCGGCGGCGGCCAGCGTGCGGGCGAAGTGCTCGCTCGAGACGCGCAGCTCGTCGATGTCGCCCGCGACGATGAGCGTCGGCGGGAACTCGGCGAGCTCGTCCGCCGTCGCGAGGCCCGGGACTGCCGCCGTGGGCGCGCCCACGATGGATCCGCCGAGATAGTTCTCGTACATGCCGAGCACGACCGCAGGGCCGAACCGGTCCGCGTCCGGGTCCGCATCGAGCGCCGCACGCAGCGCGGCGTCGGGCGACGGCTGCTCGGCGAGGAGCGTCGGGTACGCGAGCAGCACGAGCGCCGGGAGTGCCCGGTCGTTCGCGATGAGACGCAGCACGGCGCCGGTCGCGATGTTCGCTCCTGCGCTGGCCCCGCCGATCGCGAGTCGCGCGGGGTCCACCCCGAGGGTGGCCGCCTCGGCGTGGAGCCAGTCCCACACCGCGAGCGTGTCGTCGGATGCCGCGGGGAACCCCGCGCGCTCGCGCCCGGGCTCGGCGAGAGGGGGCTCCCACCCGTCCGGCAGGGGCGCGAGGCGGTAGTCGACGGAGATGACCGTGGTCCCGGCATCCGCCAACGTCCGTGCGACATGGTCGGCCTCGGGCATGTCGATGTCGCCGGCGGCGAACCCGCCGCCGTGCAGCCAGACGAGTCCGGGGGTCGGCCGCTCGAGGACGCGCGCGGGGTAGACGCGGACGAGTCCGCCGGCCGCTCCGTAGGGGGGAGGGGTGTCGCTCATCGGTCGATCATGCACCCCAGCCGGCCTGCGTGCCGCCGACGCGCTCGTCGGCGATCCTCTGCAGGTGACCGGATGCCGCGTAGGCGGCCATCGGGTCGGCGGGGAGGCCGCGCGACTCGCGCCACTGGGCGAGCGCGGGGCGCACGTCGGTGTAGAAGGCGTCCATGAGGATGCCGTTGGCACCGAGGACGTCGTTGGCCTGCTGCGCCGCATCGAGCGCCGAGCGGTCGACGAGCAGCGCGCGGGCCGTCATCTCCTGCACGTTGAGGACCGAGCGGATCTGGCCGGGGATCTTGTCCTCGATGTTGTGGCACTGGTCGAGCATGAACGCGACGTCGGGGTTGTTCAGTCCGCCGCCGCGCACGACCTCGACGAGGATGCGGAACAGCTGGAACGGGTCGGCGGCGCCCACGATGAGGTCGTCGTCGGCGTAGAAGCGCGAGTTGAAGTCGAACGAGCCGAGCTTGCCGAGCCGCAGCAGCTGCATCACGATGAACTCGATGTTCGTTCCGGGTGCGTGGTGACCCGTGTCGAGGCAGACCATCGCCTTGTCGCCGAGGGCGGCCACCTGCGCGTAGGACGTCCCCCAGTCGGGAACGTCGGTGTGGTAGAACGACGGCTCGAAGAACTTGTACTCGAGCACGAGGCGCTGCTCCTCGCCCAGGCGGGCGTAGATCTGCTGCAGCGAGTCCTGCAGGCGGTCCTGGCGGCCGCGCATGTCGTTCTGGCCGGGGTAGTTCGACCCTTCGGCGAGCCAGATCTTGAGGTCGCGCGAGCCCGTCTCGTGCATGATGTCGATGCACTCGAGGTGGTGGTCGATGGCCTTGCGGCGGATGCGCTCGTCGTGGTGGGTGAGCGCCCCGAACTTGTAGTCCTCGTCCTGGAAGGTGTTCGAGTTGATCGTGCCGAGCTGCACGCCGAGATCCTCGGCGTGACGGCGCAGCGCCGCGTAGTCGTCGACCTTGTCCCATGGGATGTGCAGCGCGACGCTCGGGGCCAGCGCGGTGTAGCGGTTGACCTCGGCGGCATCCGCGATCTTCTCGAAGGGGTCGCGCGGGGTGCCCGCCGTCGCGAAGACGCGGAAGCGCGTGCCGGAGTTGCCGAACGCCCAGCTGGGCAGCTCGATGCCCTGGCCTTCGAGCTGGGTGAGGATCTCGGGGGAGAGCGTGGTCATGACGGGTCGCTTTCTGAAGGGGCGTCGGCGGCGGCCGCCGACTGGTCGTGCAGGTTGAAGACTTCGACGAGAGGGGTCGCCGCCTGATCGGGGCGGCCCTCGAGGCCGACGAAGAAGCGGCTCATCTCGGCCTCCCATCGGGCGGCGATGGGCGAGGCTGCAAGGTAGGCCTGGGCGGCCGTGTCGTCGTCGACCTCGTAGTAGCCGAAGAGCCGGCCGCCGTCGCCGAGGAAGAGGGAGTAGTTGCGTCGCCCGGCGGCGGCGATCTCGGCGAGCATCTCGGGCCAGACCGGAGAGTGGCGGGCGACGTACTCGTCGATGAGCGCAGGGTCGATCTGCAACTGGAAGGCGACGCGGGGCATGTCACTCCTTCGTGAGCGCGGGTCGTTGATCGGGGAATCGTTCTATGAAACGATTCAAGAATCAGAACAGTAACGTGGGTGCGAAGCATCCGTCAAGGCAGGTCACGTGGCAGTCAGTGTGAAGGACGTCGCTCGCACCGCGGGCGTCTCGGTGGGGACCGTTTCGAACGTCCTCAACCGGCCTGCGAAGGTCGCCCCGGCGACCGTCGAACGCGTGCACGCCGCCATCTCGGCGCTCGGGTTCGTCCGCAACGACGCCGCCCGCCAGCTGCGCGCCGGTCGTAGCCGCACCATCGGCCTCGTCGTGCTCGACTCGGCCAACCCCTTCTTCGCCGAGGTCGCGCGGGGGGCCGAGGAGCGGGCCGCCGAGCACGGCGTGATCGTGCTGTTCGGCAGCAGCGGGCAGGATGCCGCCCGCGAGAACACCTATCTCGACCTCTTCCGGGAGCAGCGGGTCAACGGCGTGCTGCTCACCCCGATCGCCCTCGACGACACCCGGGCCGCGATTCTCGAGACCGCCGGGGTGCCCGTCGTGCTTCTCGACGCCGAGGCCGACGGCGACCTGCCCTCCGTGGCCGTCGACGATGTCGAAGGCGGCTACCTGGCCGTGCAGCACCTGTTGCAGCAGGGGCGCCGACGCATCCTGTTCGCCGGGGGACCGGCATCCGTCCGCCAGGTGGCGGACCGCCTCGAGGGCGCGAAGCGCGCGCTCGCCGAGGTGCCCGGGACCACGCTCGAGGTCGCCTCGACAGACGAGCTCACCGTCCTCGCGGGCCGGCTCGTCGGTGAGCAGCTCGCCCATCGCGACGCGACCGACCGGCCCGACGGCGTGTTCTGCGCCAACGACCTGGTCGCGGTCGGGGTCCTGCAGGGTGCCGGCATCCTCGGATCCCTCCGCGTTCCGGAGGACCTGGCCCTGATCGGCTACGACGACATCGCCTTCGCGCAGTCCACGGTCGTACCGCTCAGCTCGATCCGGCAGCCCGCGCGGGAGATCGGCGCCGCCGCCGTCGACGCGCTGTTCGCCGCACTGGAGGACCCGGATGCCGCGCCGCAGCGCATCCGCTTCCGTCCCGAGCTCGTCGTCCGCGCCTCGACCGGGGGCTGACCGACCCGGCACCCGAGCGCGCCTCGGGCGTGAACGGGTGAGGTGGCCACATCATGTGCTCCGGACGACAACACCCGCTGTGAACGCGCCACAACGTGTGTCCTCGTCGAGAGCACATGATGTGGGCGGGAGGGCCGGCACGCCGCCGGCTCAGGTGAGGAGGGCGCGCTCGGCCCAGCCGCGCCAGCGCGGGCGGAAGAGGTAAAGACACGCGAGGCGCAGGCGGGTCGAGGCGCGGTAGGCGGCCATGCGCTCGGGGTCGGCGCCGACGGCGTACGCGGTCCGGTCGATCCAGGCGCGGGCGACATCGGCCCGGGCGGGCGTCCAGAGACCCTGCTCGGCACGCAGATCGACGTGCTCCTGCAGGTTCGCGAGGTCGAGCTCGGGCTCGGCGGCGCTGACGGTGTCGACGTCGAGAAGACCCAGTCGATCGCCGTCCCACAGCAGCTGCTTGTCGTGCAGGTCCCGGTGAGCCAGCGCAAGACGCGACGACGGATGCCGCAGCAGCCGCGCCTGCACCGCATCGGCCCTCCGGCGGATGGCGTCGCCGCCGGCGGGCAACGCGCGTGCGGCGTGCCCCGCCCACTCCCCGACGACCGCGACTTCGGCAGCGGCGTCGTGCGGGGTCGCGGCGGCCGCATCCGTGCCGGCGAGGGCGATCCAGGCGTCGTGCCAGGCGGCCCACGGGGCGTGCGGATCGCCGTGGTCGCTCGCGCCCCACGCGTGGAGCGTCGACCCCGGCAGCGCCGAGAACCGCACGACGCCGCGGCCCTCGGCGTCGGTGTCGCGCTCGAGCGCGGGCACCGCGAAGGCCGTGCCGAAGGGCGCCGCGCGCTCGGCCGCGGCGATCACGGCGGCCGCCTTCTTCGGGCGGACGATCTTCAGGTACGCCGTGCCGTCGGGAGCGCGGACGACGGCGCGCTTGCCGGGCCGGTGCGAGACCACGTCGCCGGTGATCCCGTGGAGCCCCGGAAGGGCGGGGTCCTCGCCGGCGGGAGCGACGGCGAGGCGTCCCGACGACCACCACGCTCCGCGCACGCGGTCGCCCGCGCGGAGCTCGACGGGCACGGGCCCCTCGGCGACCGGCCACGCCCGCGACACCGTCCACTCCAGCCCGCGATGACGGACGCGCTCCGGCAGACCGATCATCGGACCGCCTCCTCGGCGACGTCGACGGCGGCGTGGAGACCCTCGAGCCAATCGGGTCGGCCGCTGCGGAACGGTTCGACCGCCCGCTGCAGGGCCGCTGTCGCCGTCCATCGCGCCACGGCGCGCTCGTCGACCGGAACCTCGTAGCCCGAGCGGAGGGCATCGGTCAGGGTGCGCCCGGCCAGCAGCTCGCCGGCGGCGAAGGATCCGAGGTCCCGCTCGGGCTCGCCCCATCCGGCGCGGTCGAAGTCGATGAGGCGCACATCATCACGGTCGCGCAGCACCTGGTCAGCGGTGAAGTCGCCGTGGACGAGCGCACGTCGGTCGCCCGAGGGCAGTGCGCGGATGCGTCCAGCGACCGCGGTCGCGCGGGTCCCGGCATCCGCGTCGAGCAGGCGGATCGCGGCCACCGCCGTCGCCAGGTCACCCTCGGCGGAGGACGCGGAGGGCGCATCGCCCGCGCTTGCGGCGTGGACCGCCGCGAGCGCGCGGCCTGCGGCGGCGGCCGCGGGCGGCGAGGGCGATACGGCGAGATCGCCCGACCCCCACCACGGGGTGCGCTGCACACCGGCATGCACCTGATGCGCGGGCAGCACGGCGAGCCCGGCGGCGGCGAGGCGCTGCGTGAGGGCGGGGCGCCCGGCATCCGTCGCCGCGACCTTCACCACGTCGTCCCCGGCGCGCAGCACGACGCGGCGGTGCGGGTTGTAGCGCAGCACGGTCGCGTCGTCGCCCAGCACACGACGGGCACGGCGCAGGGTCTTCGCGAGCACGCGGTCGGCGGTGAGCGGACCGGCGACACCGCCCGGCACCTGGGTCAGCCGCGCGCCCGTGGCGGCGGCGCGATCGTGCAGCTTGGCGATCTTGGCGACGTCGACATAGGCGGCGACCCAGCCGTGCTCGCCCCGGGAGACCACTCCGAGCACGATGCTCGTCGCCGGCTTGTACCGCACTCGGGTGATCCGCACGTCGCGTCCGAGCACCTCCGAGAGCCGCGTCGCGTCGAGCAGGACGTCGAGCGCGAGGGCCGGATCGCGCAGCATCGTCGTGGCGCTCACGAGGCGACCTCCTCGGCCCGCATCGCCGTCCGCGCGGTGCGGAACCACTGCGACAGGCGCGTACCCGGATCGGCGAGAAGGGCGGCCGGATCTCCGTCCTCGACGATGCGGCCGTCCTCGAGCCACAGCACACGGTCGGCGCCCGTGACGGCGGCGGGGTCGTGGGTGATCGTGAGGGTCGTCCGGCCCGCGGTGAGCTCGTCGAGCGAGCGCTGCACGGCGTGCTTGGACTCGGGGTCGAGGCCCGTCGTCGCCTCGTCGAGGATCACGATCGGGGCATCGCGCAGCAGTGCACGGGCGATGGCGACGCGCTGCCGCTGCCCGCCCGAGAGCGTGTTGCCGCGTCCGCCCAGAACGGTGTCGTAGCCGTCGGGCAGGGCGGCGATGAACTCGTGCGCCCGAGCCCGGCGCGCGGCGGCCTCGACCTCGGCGTCGGTCGCGCCGAGGCGGCCGTGCCGGATGTTCTCGCGCACCGTCGTGGCGAACAGCACCGTCTCCTGCAGCACGACCGATACGGCACCGCGGACGCTGTCGAGCGTCGCCGCGCGCAGGTCGACGCCGTCGATCGTGACGCGACCCCACGCGGGGTCCATCGAGCGGCCCACGAGTGCGGCGAGCGTCGACTTGCCTGCGCCCGAGGGACCCAGCAGGCACACCGACTCGCCCGCGCGCAGGTCGATCGACAGTCCCCGGAACAGCGGCGTCCCGCGCCCGTCGGCGAGCGTCACGTTCTCGAACGACACGGCGCCGGCGTGCGGGCGGAGCGGTACGGCATCGGGGGATTCGACGACCTCGACGGGCGTCTCGAGCAGGTCGGCGACGCGCTCACCGGATGCCGCGGCCCGGGCGATGCGCCCGGTGTACTTCGCGAGGTCCTTGAGCGGGCGCATCGCGAGCTTGAGGTACGCGGTGAACACGACCAGGTCACCGGGCGACATGCGGTTCTCGAGCACCTGCCACCCGCCGCCGACGAGGACGAGCGCGAGGGCGAGACCCACGATGACGTCCGTGCGACGCTCGAGCGCGGCGGCGAGGCGTCGCGCCTTGACGCCCTCGCGCAGAGCGACGGCGTTGCCTCGGGCGAACACGCTGCCGCGCTCGCGCTCGAGACCGAAGGCCTGCACGACGCGGATCGCGTCGAGCGTCTCGGCCGCCGACTCCGCGAGGCGGCCCTCGCCCTTGCGGGTGGTCCGCGACGCGGCGGTGATCGCCGTGCCCGACCGGCGCGAGAGCAGCCAGTAGGCCAGAGCGGATGCCGCGACCACCACCGTCAGCATCGGGTCGAGCCACATCATGACGGCCGCCAGGGTCACGAGCGTGATGACGTTGCCGATCAGCGGCAGGCCGGCGCTCACCGCGACCTCCTGGAGCCGCCCGACGTCGCCGACGAGCCGCTGCACGATGTCACCCGACGGCGCCGTCGCATGGAAGCGGATCGACAGTGCCTGCAGGTGGTCGAAGACCCGAGCCCGCAGGGCCGTCGCGACACGCGAGCCGACGAGGGCGAACGCGATCGTGCTCAGGTACGAGCTCAGCGCGCGCAGGCAGACGATCACGAGCAGTGCGACGCCGCACCCGACGAGCAGGTCGACGGTGGCCGGAGGGATGCCGGTCGTCGCCGCCCCCGTCGCGCCCAGGCTCACCGCGAGGGAGTCGACGACGAGTTTGAGGGGCCAGGGCTCGAGGACGCGGAACGCGACCTCGAGGAGGAGGACGAGGAGCCCGGCGATCAGGAGCAGCGCATGCGGACGCAGCAGCGGCCGGACGATCGCGAGGGTCCGATGGATCGGTCCGGCGGCCCGGGTCTCGGCCCGGGCGACACGGGCCGCTGCGCGGTCGGGGCGGGCGGTGCGGAAGCGGCTCATGCGGGGACCTCCTCACGGGGGGTGCGGTCGGGGAGCGCGGTCAGGATGCGGTCGAGGACACGGGTCCAGTCGTGGTGGGCGACGGCATCCGCTCGTCCTTCGGCGCCGAGGCGGCCGGTGAGGCCTCGGTCGTCGACGAGGCGGGCCAGCGCCGCGGCCAGGGCGTCGGCTGAGCCCGGCTCGACCAGCAGACCGGTGCGGCCGTGGTCGATGATCGCCGGCACTTGGCCGATGGCCGAGGCGACGACGGCGAGCCCGGCCGCCAGGTATTCGTAGACCTTGAGCGGCGAGAAGTAGCCGGCTCCGGGCGGGTACGGCGCGACGCCGACGTCGAGCGCTGCGAGCGCGGCGGGCACGTCGGCGGGGCGGAGTGCGCCCGTGGAGTGGACGGCGACGCCGCGCTCCGCGGCGCGGGCCAGCAGGGCGGGTCCCTCGGGTCCGTCGCCGACGAGGGTCAGCGTCGCGCGGTCATCGAGGGAGGCGACCGCATCGATGAGCACCTCGACGCCGTGCCAGGGCTTCAGGGTCCCGACGAAACCGATGCGCAGCGGGCCGTCGGTGCCGCGGTCACGGGGACGGATGCGGGCGGTGTTGACGCCGTTGGGGACGACCAGGGGGGAGCACCCTCCGTGCGCTGCGGCCCACGCCGCGACCGGCTCGGACACGCACGCGACGACATCGGCGGTCGCCAGGGCGTCGTGCGCTGCGGCGACGGCTCCGGTCTCGTCGACGAGGTCGCGGTGCTGCTTCTGCTCCTCGATGAGGGGTGCGTTCACCTCGAGCACGAACGCGGCGCCCGTCGCGCCGGCGACGACCGCACCGACGCGGCTGAACAGCGAGAACCGCTCGTAGACGAGGTCGCAGCCGTCCGTCACGATGCGGGCGGCGAGCTGCCGGGACGCCTCGGCGACCGACCGCTCGCGCTCTGCGGGCTCACCCTTGCCGACGGCGATCTCGACGACCGGGACGTCGCCGAGGTCGCCCGGGACGTGGTCGCCGCGACGTGTGCAGTAGAGGGTGACCTCGTCGCCGCGGGCGCGGAAGGCGCGGACGATCTCCTGCACGTGCACCGACGCGCCCTTCGTGCCGAACACCGGGATGCCCGGGTCGACGCAGACATAGGCGATGCGCATCACGCCACCTCCGCGAGCACGCGGCGACCCGCAGTGAGCGCGGCGAGCTCCGACGCCTGCCGCCGCGAGTCGAAACGCTCCTCCACGAGGCGACGGGCACGGGAGGCGAGGCCCGCGGCATCCGTCGTCCCGTCCGCGAAGCCGCGGAGCGCGGCGACGAGGTCGTCGACCGAGCCGGCGCGGCAGAGGACCCCGGTGTCGCCGTCGCGGACGATCTCGGGAATCCCGGTGACGTCGGTCGAGATGCAGGGGATGCCGGTGGCCATCGCCTCGAGCAGGACCGTGGGCAGACCGTCGGCGTTGCCGTCGTCCGAGACGACGCACGGCGCGACGAAGACGTCGGACTCGCCGAGCAGCCGCGCGACGTCGTGCTGGGGGAGCGGACCGAGCAGGCGGACCCGGTCACCGACGCCCGCGCACTCGATGCGGGCGGCGAGATCGCCGGCGAGTTCGCCCGTTCCGGCGATCTCGGCCGAGACGTCGACACCGGCGTCACGCAGGCGCACGACCGCGTCGACGAGGACGTCGAACCCCTTCTTCGCGACGAGCCGGCCCACCGCCGCGATGCGGAGCGGACCGCGACGCACAGGGCGGGGGCGGAAGCGGAACCGGTCGAGTTCGAGCCCGTTGTAGAGGCGGTGCACATCGCCCGTCGCGGGGAGCGTCTTGCGCAGGAAGGCGAGGTTGTAGTCGCTGACCGTGACGGTGAACGCCGCGTCCTGGAGCTTCTGTGCGAGGGCTGCGCGGTCGACGCTCTCGTGGAACAGGTCCTTCGCGTGTGCCGTGAACGAGTAGGGGATGCCGGTGAGCCGCGACGCGAGCCGTGCCACGGTCGTCGCGACCGAGCCGAAGTGCGCGTGCAGGTGGGTGATCCGCTCGCGACGGGCCGCGGCGGCGAGCAGCACCGCCTGCACGGCGTCGTCGACCTCGGCGGCGAGGAGATCGCCGAGGTGGGCGGCGATCGCGTCGGCCAGTGCCGGGTCGGCCGCGGCATCCCGCAGGACGGACCAGAGCGCGGACGGCTTCGTCGGGCGTCCCAGGTGGAACACCGGAGCCTGCACCCGGGCCAACTCGGGGTGGAAGCGGGTGTCGTCGGTGGGGCGCAGGGCGAAGACGGCGAGGTCCTCGCCGAGCGCCTCGCGGGCGAGGATCTCGGTGACGACGAACGTCTCGGAGAACCGTGGGTAGACCTTGACGACGTAACCGATGCGCGGTGCGGTCTCAGACGGCATGCTCCATCAGCTCCTTCCGGGTGCGGGCCGCGGCGACGAGCTCGGCGGCGTGGTCGGCGACGGTCGCGAGACCGTCGAGATCGATTCCGGCCCGCGCGACGCGGGAGCCGACGGCGCGGGCGAAGAAGGCCGACAGCGCCTCGGGGGTGGCATCCGCCGACGAGAGGGTCTCGACCGCGCCGAGCGAGGCGAGCGCCGCGGCCCGCAGCGGCTGCTCGACGCGACGGTTGTCGCGAGGCACGATCAGCGCGGGGGTCGACGTGCTCATGATCTCGGCGACCGCGTTGTACCCGCCCATGCTGACGACCGCGTCCGCGCGGCGGATGAGGGCCAGCGCGTCGGGCACTGATCGGGTCACGGTCGTCAGAGGCCCCGCCGCAGCGCGGATCGCTCGGCGGTCCTCGGCGGGCATCTCGGGCCCGGTGACGATGACGTGACGGATGCCGGCGGGCACGGTGGCCCGCGCTGCCGCCGTCGCGATCGCGCCGCCGTCCGAGCCGCCGCCGACGGTGGTCAGCACGAACGGCTCCTCGGCGACGGGGTGGCCGCGGCCGGGGCGACCGTGGCTGAGGTATCCGGTGTGGCGGACGAGGGGGACGAGGCCCGCCGGGATCTCGCCGGTGCGGGTGAGGTCGTGGACACCGGGGTCGCCGTACACCCAGATCTCGTCGAAGGACCGGCGCACGGCATCCGCTCCACCGATCGCAGCCCATTCGGCGTGCGTCGCGGACGGCTCGTCCAGGACGTCCCGCAGGCCGAGGACGGTCGTGCACGACGGGCGGTGGTGGCGGAGCCAGTGCAGCGTCGGTGCGAGTTCCTGCTCGACACCGAAGGCGTGCCGGTCGACGACGAACAGGTCGGGGCGGAAGGCGGCCATCGCCGCGTGCACGCTGCCACCGCGGATGCCGGTGACCCGCTGGAGTCCCGCGGTGAGGTGCTGCGAGGAGTAGCCGCCGGGGCCGGTCGTGATGCTGGGAAGGATGAGCCAATCCCACCCGGGCGGGGTGGGGAAGGTCGTCGCGGCGGACTGTCCGCTGATGAGCAGGCCGGTCACCTCGTCGCCCAGCAGCGCGGGGAGGCGTTCGCTGAGTGCGTGGGCGATGGCCAGGTTGCGGCGGACGTGGCCGAGGCCGACGGAGTCGTGCGAGTAGAGCGCGATACGGATCACCATGGTGAAGCCTCCGGGGCCGAGGGGTGGACGTCGATGTGTCCACCGTGCCGACGGCCGCTAAGCCGGATGTGAGCCGTGTGTGAGAGCCCACTTATGTCGGGTGTGTTTCATGCGGCATCCGCCCCTCGCGAGAGTGCGCGCTCGAGCCGAACGGCGCGCGCAGCCCGGCCACATCATGTGCTCCGGACGAGAACACACGTCGTGGAGGGCTCACATCGTGTGGTCTCGTCGCGAGCACATGATGTGGACGTAGGAGGGGATGCCGGGACGCAGCGCCCGTTGACACGATTCAACCCCGCACGTAGGCTCGCGGTGCGACTGGGGAAAGCGCATTCCATCACGAGTTCGAAGGTGAACAGCATGAGAAGACCCGTCCGCACGTCCGTCGTCGCCGCGCTCGCCGCAGCGGCACTGCTGGTCCCGGCTCAGGCCGCGATCGCCCACCCGGGTCACGGTCCGGGAAAACCGAAGCCCGGTGCGTCGCCACAGCTCGAGACGCTCGACCGCGGCCTCGTCGCCCTCCCCGGCGAGGACGGGATCCACCTCACGTGGCGCCTGTTCCGCAGCGAGGCGACGGGAGCGACCGAGACCGGCCTCACCGGCACCGACTTCGTCGTGAAGCGCGACGGAAGGCGCATCGCGACCGTTACCGACTCGACGACCTACGTCGACCCGGACGGCACCGACCGGTCGCGCTACACCGTCTCGCCGCTGCAGGGGAAGCGCGAGGGCAAGCCGTCCGAGAAGGTGGCGGTGCAGGGTTCGCCCTTCCTCGACATCCCGCTCACGAAGCCCGCGGACGGCATCACGCCCGCCGGCGAGGCGTACACCTACTCGGCGAACGACGTCTCGGTAGGCGACGTGGACGGCGACGGAGCGTATGAGTACGTCGTCAAGTGGGACCCGTCGAACTCGAAGGACGTCTCGCAGGTCGGCTACACCGGCCCGGTCTACATCGACACCTACGAGCTCGACGGCACGCTGCTGAACCGCATCGACCTCGGTGTGAACATCCGCGCCGGAGCGCACTACACGCAGTTCCTCGTCTACGACTTCGACGGCGACGGCAAAGCCGAGATCATGATGAAGACGGCCCCGGGAACCAAGAGCACGGAGTACAAGAAGGGCAAGGCGAAGAAGTCCGCGTTCGTGACGATGCCGAAAGCCGACCGCAAGGCCGGCTACTCGCACAGCGACGACTACCGGCTGAGCGCCGAGGGCTACGCCGCCCACCTCGCCGACGTGTTCCAGGGCTGGTCGGAGCGCGACGAGGTCGTGTCGGGCCAGTGGCCCGCCACGATCGAGGAGGCGCTCGGCACCGAGCCGACGCACGACTACCCGCTGTCGCGCGCCGACGCCGAAGAGCTCGTCGACTACTTCATCGACGTCTACGCCCCGTCGCGCTCGGCTCGGAACGTCCTGCGGAACTTCGAGGGCTTCATCGTCGACGGTCCGGAGTACCTCACGGTGTTCGAGGGCAAGACCGGCAAGGAGCTTGAGACCGTCCGCTACGAGCCGAGCCGCGGCGACGACGGCCTGCTGTGGGGCGACTACGCCATGTCGCGCATCGAGCCGGGCAACCGCGTCGACCGCTTCCTCTCGGGAGTGGCCTACCTCGACGGGCAGCATCCGTCAGCGGTGTTCGCGCGGGGCTACTACACGCGCTCGACCGTCGCGACCTACGACTGGAACGGCAAGCACCTCACGAAGCGCTGGTTCGTCGACAGCGGCCATGTCCCGATGACCAACCCGTTCAACGACGGCCCGCACGGCCGCGACGGCACCGACCCCGAGTACGGCACGCTCACGACGCAGGGCTTCCACAGCCTGAGCGCGTCGGACGTCGACGGCGACGGCAAGCAGGAGATCGTCTACGGCTCGGCGACGCTCGACGACGACGGCAGCCTGCTCTACTCGTCCTTCGACACGATGCCCGAGGGCAGCGCGACGCCGGGTGAGAACGTGCGGCTCGGTCACGGCGACGCGATGCACGTCGGCGACTTCGACCCGAACCGTCCCGGCAAGGAGATCTTCACGGTCCACGAGGGCGGCGCGTACGCCCCGTACGGGACGGCGATGCGGAATGCCGCGACGGGCGAGGTGCTCTTCGGCGCCTACTCCGGCCGCGACACCGGCCGTGGGATGGTCGGCGACGTCCGCTCCGACATCCCGGGCATAGAGGTGTGGTCGAGTATGCCCGCAGGGACGGATGCCTCGGGCCTCCTCTCCGCCGAGGGTGACATCCTGCAGCCCACCAACCCCGGCACGAACATGTCGATCCGGTGGGCCGGTGACCTCACGACGCAGATCGTGAACGGGGCGCAGACCGTGACCCCGACGATCGACGACTGGACGCGCGGGACGCTGCTCACGGCATCCGGCACCCTCACGAACAACGGCACGAAGGGCAATCCGTCACTCGTCGCCGATGTCCTGGGGGACTGGCGCGAGGAGCTGCTCGTGCGGACGGCCGACTCGTCGGCGCTGCGCATCTACGTGTCGACCGAGCCGACCGAGCACAAGCTCTACACGCTCATGCACGACCCGCAGTACCGGGTCGAGATCGCGCGTCAGCAGACGACGTACAACCAGCCCGCGTACACGGACTTCTACCTGGCGTCCGACATGTCCTTCGCGGACGTGCCGCTGCGCTGACCGGTGGACTGAGAAGGGGCGGATGCCGGTGGCATCCGCCCCTTCGTCGTGCAGTGCATGGAGGCGAGCGGGTGTCCACCTGTTGCGTGCATGCGGACGCGCGCGGGCGGGCGGGCGGGCGGGTGTCCACATCATGTGTTGCGGACCACCACACACGATCCGTGCAGTCCAGGACGGGTGTTCTCGTCCTGAGCACATGATGTGGACACCGGGGAGCCGGGCGGCGCACTCGCGTCAGTCGGCCTTGCGGCGGCGCGCGCTCGCGGAGCGCGGCGGGGCGGCGCGCATGTGGTCGCGGACCCGCCCGAGGACGTCGGCGAGCATGCGGGCCTCGCCGGCGGCGAGAGGGGAGAGGAAGTAGCCCCGGAGGATCTCGAGGTGCCCGGGAAAGACCGTCGCGAGCAGCTCTCGACCGGCATCCGTGATCGTCACCGTCACGCTCCGCTCGTCGTCGACCGACGGGGTTCGGGCGACGAGGCCGCGCGATTCCAGGAGCTGTGCCTGGTAGGTCAGACCGCTCCGGCTGTACACGACTCCGTCGGCGAGGTCCGTCATGCGCGCGCTGCCGTCGGGTGAACCGCCCAGGGTCGCCAGGACGTGGAACTGCACGTAGCTGAGGCCACCGGCATCCTTCAGCTGCCGTTCGACGGTGTGCCGCAGGAGGTTGCCCACCTCGGTCACGGCGAAGTACGCCGCCAGGTCGGCATCGCTGATCTCGCTCATGCCTCGACGATACCAATGTTTCGAGTTCGAATCACTTGCTTCGAAATCGAAACAACGCTACGGTCGTGTCATTGCTTCAGATTCGAAGCACATTGAGAAAGGGAAGATCATGAAGACGATGCGATTCTTCGAGACCGGCGACCCGTCCGTGCTGACATTCGACGACGTCGAGGCGCCGGCACCGGCGGCTGACCAGGTGCTGCTGCGCGTGGCGGGGGCGGGGGTCAACCCCGCCGACAACGGCATCCGGTTCGGCCGGTTGCCGATCCCGATCACCCTGCCGCACACTCCGGGATACGACGTGTCCGGAACCGTGGTCTCGCTCGGCGACGGTGTCACCGGTCTCGCTGTCGGCGACGCCGTGGTCGGGTTCCTGCCGATGACCGAGGACGGCGCAGCGGCGGAGTACGTCGTCGCCCCCGCCGAGGCGCTGGTGCCGGCTCCGACCTCCGTCGCGTTGACGGATGCCGCCGGCCTCCCCTCCGTGGCTCTCACCGCGTGGCAGGCCCTGTTCGAGTACGCCGACCTGAAGGCGGGCCAGCGCATCGTGATCACGGGTGCCGGGGGTGTCGTCGGCCTGCACGCCGTGCGCCTCGCGAAGCGTGCCGGTGCCGAGGTGATCGCGACGGCGAGTCCGCGCACCCGCTCCGCTGTGACGGATGCCGGGGCCGACCGCGTGATCGATCACACAGCGGCATCCGCGGCATCCGTGATCGACGAACCGGTCGACGTCGTGCTCAATCTCGCCCCGATCGGCGCGGAGGAGTTCGTCGCGCTCGCCGCGCGGGTCCGCGACGGCGGTGTGGTGGTCTCGACGACCGCGTGGATGCAGACGCCGTCTGATGAGACACGCGGCGTCCGGGGGCTGACGGTGTTCGTCCGCAGCGACCGGGATCAGCTCGCCGAGCTCGTCCGCCTGGTCGACGCCGGCGAGCTGCGCGTCGAGATCGCCGAGCGCGTTCCGCTCGCCGAGCTGCCCGAGGTCCACGCCCGCCTCGAGGCAGGGCAGGTGCACGGGAAGATCGTCGTCACGCCGGGTGCGTGAGTCGGCACGAATCGGCCTGCGTGATCGTCAGCTTTCGCGCACGAGCGCGGTCATCTCCCGCTGCCAGTCCCGCAGCTGCCACATCGGGTGGTGCGGGGCGGCGTTCGAGCAGAGGACGACGCCCCAGATGCCGCGGTCCAGGGCCGTGCGGATGCCGTGTTCGGCCAGTTCGCGACCGGTCTCGGATTCCTCGAACCCGCCGTGCAGCGGGGTGTATCCGACCCATCCCTCGCCGACGATCGCCGGCACGCCGTGCCACCGCGCCCACTCGGCGATCGCGATGACGCGGGACTCGATCTCGCGTCGCATCACCTCGGCGTAGCGCGGATACTCGGCGGCGAGCCACGCGTCCCACGCAGCGGCATCCACCCAGTCGTAGCCGTAGATCATCTGGTCGGTGACGACCGTGGCGCGCAGCTTCCACTCCGCCGGGCGGCCGTAGTCCTCGGGGGTCGGGGCGTCGGCGCGCAGCAGGGCGCGCAGCTCGGCGTTCGGGAAGTCGTCGCTTCCCTCCGAACGGATGTCGACGCGCTGCTGCAGGGCGTCGAGCACGCCGTAGCTGTACACGTGGAACTGCGCAGCTCCCAGCCCGTCCGGCACCCGGTGCATGGCCAGGTGCGGCGGCTTGCCGTAGCTGGCGGTGACGAGCAGATCGGGATGCCGCGCTCGCAGCCGCTGGACCTCCGCCGCCCCGCCATCGCGAAGCGCGGGGAGGATCGAGAAGTCCACCTCGTTGTGCAGCTCCACGAGAGCGATGAGGTCGCGGAATCCGCGTTCGTCGATCCACGCCAGCATCCGGTCCCACGCGGCGCCGAGAACGGCGTACCGGCGGTCGAGCGGCACGGCGTCGATCGCCTCGAACCACCGAGGGGAGCGCGCGAACGCGGGTGACTGCTGGTACTCCCAGCTCGCGAGGATCAGTACGATCCCGTGACGCCGCGCGGCGGCGAACAGCGCCTCGAGGTGTGCATACAGGTCGAGCACGTAGCCGCCGGGGGTGTCGTACCAGCGCGTGCGCTGACCGTAGTAGCCGTCGGATGTCGCCGGTCCGAGCCCCTCGATCCCGAGATCCCGGGCGAGCTCGTCGAGGCCCAGCCCGCCGAACAGCAGCAGCGGCGCGGCGCAGATGCGGATCGCGTTGTAGCCGAGCGCGGCCGCGTCGGCGCAGGCGGCATCCAGGTCGGCGAAGACGTCGGCCTCGCCCGCGCGGGTGTACCAGGAGAAGTCCCAGAGGGTGATGGCGAGGCGGTCGGGCAGGTGTGCGGGCACCGGGCCGGTCGGTCCGTGAGGTTCCTCGGCGACGGTGCCCGAGCCCAGGTAGCGGTCGGTCATGCGTCCATCCTCTCGAGGGAGAGCGCGCGCCCGTCTGCGGCGAGCGTGCGCAGTCGGCCGGCGAGGGCGCGTCGACGTTCGGCCGTGTCGAGATCGAACACGAGCAGTTCCGGCAGCGACGTGGCGAAGTAGTCGACGTCGTCGGGCGCGGCCTCGATGCGGGCGGCGCGGGCGTCGAGGTCGTCCCAGACGGCGGTCGAGGCCGCCGTCTCGCCGAGCCGCGCGTGCGCGACACCGATCCAGAACGTCGCCTCGTCGGCGGGCCGCGGCGCGACCGCGAGCGGCGTCGTCTCGCGCGCCCGCTCCCATGCGGATCGGGCGGCCGCCTCGTCTCCGGCGAGCCGGTGAGCGTCGCCGAGCGCGACGTAGCGCTCTGCCTGGGGGGCCGCGGGATGCCGCCCTTCTCCGAGGTTCGCGGGGGCGTCGATCCCCTCGGTCAACAGGGCGATGGCGGCATCCGTTCGTCCGTCGGCGCAGGCGCGGCGTGCGAGCAGGCACGCGGCGCGGTCGTATGCCGCGATCACGACGCCCTCGCCGCCTTCGAAGGGGCGGAACGTCCGCGTCGTGAGGGTCCGCCAGGCGTCGTCGAGCCTGCCCGAGTCGAGCAGCAGTCCGATGTGGGTGACCGCGAGGTCGTCCCGCGCGTCGAGCGCGGCGGAATGGCGTTCGAGCAGCGCGAGGCGGGTGGCGGCATCCGTCCCCGTCAGCTGGGCGAGGAGGTCGCGCTCCAGTACGAGCCGAGCGTCGGCACGACGAGCGAGTGCATCCTCGTAGAGCTCCACGGCGTCGCCGGGACGGCCGCCCGCTCGGACGGTCGCGAGGGCGAGATTGCGCAGGACCACGGGATCCGCGCCGCCGAGGTCCCGCGCCCGCCGCAGCATCGCCCGGGCATCCGCGTCCCGCCCGGCGTCGAGAAGCCAGGCGCCGAGCATCCCGGCCGCGGCGGCCGACCCGGCGGCAGCCCCCGCGACGAGCGCATCGTGCTGGTCGAGCCCGGCGGGGAAGGCGCCGTCGAGGCTCAGGGTGTCAGCCGCTGCGCGCTCCGCCGCGGCGAGGTCGGTCACGCCCGCGGCATCCGCCCACGCGGCGCGGACGGCTCGACGGATCGGCTCGATGCTGCCGAACCCGGCGGTTCCGACCGCGGCGGTGCCGGTCGCCGCGAGCGCGGCGTCGAACTCGCCGTAACGCGCGAACTCGGCACCCGCATCCAGCGCCGCGCGCGGATCGGAGGGCGTCTCACCCCCGGCGAGGAATGTCGTGATGGGGTCGAGCGGATCGGCGGCGACGAGCGCCTGCAGCAACGCCGCGGCCTCATCCTCGCGCCCGAGTCGGCGCAGAGCGAGCACCGTGAGTCGACGTGCCTCGGGGATCCCCGGGGCGGCGTCCGCGAGGCGGATCGCGTCCGCCGGTCGCCCGTCGCCCAGCGCGAGCCGAGCGCGGGCGAGGGATGCCGGGGCCGCCCATGCCGCGTTCCACGCCGCGCGTGCGAAGCGCCGATCGGCCTCCGCGCGCTCGCCGAGACGCTCCAGCGCGAGGCCGAGGAGGTAGTGCGCCTCACCGTCACGCGGGTTGAGGTTGCGGCCGGTCTCTCGCGCGACGGCGGCGTCGAGGTGGTCGCGCGCCGCCTCGTAGTCCGCCCGCGACAGGTGCCACGATCCGCGCATCGTGTGTGCGCGCGCGTCGCCCGGATCGCGCCGCAGCGCCTCTTCGAGGTAGGGAAGGGGTGACCGGGTGGGATGCCGGTACTGCAGCAGATGCGTCGCGGTGAGCAGCAGCTCGTCGATGCCCGTGATGCGCGCGGGCGGCTCGGGCGCCGTGGCGACCCAGGGTTCGCCCGCGTGGGCGTCGCGGCGGACCCAGCGCACGAGCTCCGTCTGACCGGCGGACACCGCGATCGCCCGCGCGGTGCCGGCGATCTCGAGCACCGCTGGGGCCGCCGGCCCGACGGCGACGTCGATGCTCTCGCGTCCACCTCCCTCGAGATCCACCTCGACGCGAGCCGTTCGGTGCGCGCGCGTGGCGAGGACGCCGATGCGCGACCTGGAGCCGTCGCACGTGACCGAGACCGCGGCATCCGTCGTCGCCTGCCGCACCGGCCCGATGGTGTGGATCGGGTACCAGTGCTGGGTGAACGTCTTCGTCTCGCCCGGCAGGAGCCACGCGAAGTCGGGCTGGTTGTCGGTGTAGACGCCGGCCATGAGTTCGACGTACGGGCCGTCGGTGTCGGTGAGCTGGTCGTCCCAGGCGCGGCCGATGGGACCGTCTCCCCAGGTCCATTGCTTCTTGCCCGGTGAGATCGCCGGGTCCGCCCAGTGCACGAACCCGGCGTCGGCGGTGTGATCGTAGCCGCCGAAGAAGCCGTCCTCGGTGTCGGTGATCATGTACGAGGTCGGCACCGGGATGTTGCTGTAGACGTCGATGCGGTCGGCGTCGGGGTGCTCGGCGGCGAGCGCCGGGTAGTCGACGCCGTAGTAGGGCCGGTCCGCGCGGGGGAACGCGGTGATCGCACGTCGGGCGTGGTCGGCGACGTAGCGGACGTCGTCGGGGAAGAACGACTGGTAATGGTCGTGCGACCGGGCGGCGACGTTCGCCCACCACAGGAAGGTCTGCGGGACATCGACGCGATTGTGCAGGCGCACGTCGAGCTCGATGAGCGATGACCCCGGGCGGAGCCGGACGCCGTGGACGCCTCGCATCCGCTGCAGCGGGTCGAGGTCGCTGTGCCAGACGACCGCCGCACCGTCGTCCTCGCGCTCGATACGGCTGTCGACCGGGAGGAAGGTCGCCGGTCGGTGATGCTGCGGCCAGTTGAACTCCACGCCGCCCGAGATCCAGGGTCCTGCGAGACCGACGAGCGCGGGCTTGACGACGTTGTTCCGGTAGAAGAAGTCGTAACCGGCGACCTTGTCGTACCCGATGTGGATCCGGCCCCCGAGCTCAGGCAAGAGCATGAGGCGGACGTAGGCGTTCTCGAGGTGGATCGCCTGCCACGTGCGAGGCCGCTTCTCGTGCGAGATCGACTCGATCATGGGGAGCGGATAGACCCGCCCGCTCGAGCCCTGGTAGACCCGTCGGTCGAGGAACGCCGGGTAGGGATCGGGGTCACCGGGCTCGTACGTGTCGATCACGACGTCTTCGCTCCAGCACGCGACGCCGCCGGCCTCGAGGAGCTCTCGCTGGTCGGCGGGGGCGTCGGGCAGGCGGATGCGGCTGGGCGCGTCGTCGGTCACGGTGCGAATCTACGGGGCCGACGCGGCGCGACCCATGGCCGATCACGGCTCGAGCATGGATGATCCGATGATGGCGTGCGCCATGATGGGGGCATGGAGCGCGCGGACGGTTTCGAGCATCAGCGTCTCAGTGTCGTGCCGCGCCCGCTGGTCGAGGCGGCACTGACCCGGCCGGTGACCCGACGCATCGTCGTGACCGACGCCGGGTACTTCCCGCGCGCGGTGGATCATGGTCGTCACCGTCCGGCAGGGGCGCCCGAGACGATCGTGATCGTCTGCGTCGCGGGATCGGGTTGGGTCGAGACGCACGGGCAGCGGATGCGGGTGGGCACGGCCACGGCCATCGTGCTGCCCGGCGGCATCCCGCATTCGTACGGTGCCGACGCGGAGGATCCCTGGACGATCTGGTGGTGCCACGTCCGCGGCACCGACGTCGGCGACCTGCTGGAGGTGGCCGGGGTGACACCGGAGAAGGTGACCCTCTCGCTCCGCGGTGTGGAGCGGGTCACCGCGCTGTTGGATGAGATCTCGACGTCGCTCGCGCGCGACACCACGCCGGCGAGGCTCATCGCGGCATCCGGAATGGTCTGGCGGCTGTTCACCCAGCTCGCCGTCGATCGCCTTCTCCCCGAGCACGGCACCCCTCTCGAGCGCGCCCTGCGCTACCTCGAGGAGCGCGTCGACGGGAACGTCCATGTCGGGGAACTCGCCGCGATGGTCGGCGTCTCGCCGTCACACCTCGCCGCCCTCTTCCGCGACGCGACCGGCGGCGGCGTCATCGCACACCATCTCGCACTGAAGATGGCGCGCGCCCGCCACCTGCTCGACACGACCGACCTGCCGGTCGGCGAGGTCGGTCGCCGGGTGGGAATCGACGACCCGTTCTATTTCTCGAGGCGTTTCCGCATCACGCACGGCGTCGCACCGACGGCGTATCGCGACCAGCGGAAGGGGTGAGCGGGTCAGCCCTTCGTGGCGCCGGCGGTGAGATCAGCCCGCCAGAAGCGCTGGAGGGCGATCATGAGCCCGACCAGGATGACCGCCGACACCGCCGACCCCATGACGACGAGGGAGTAGAAGGCAGGGTCTCGCTGCGTCTGCGAGTTCCACAGCGTGAGGCCGAGGGTCACGGGGAACGTCTTCGTGTCGTTGAGCATGACCAGCGGCAACAGGTAGTTGTTCCAGATCGTGACGAACTGGAACAGGAAGATCGTCACCAACGCCGGCGCCATCATCCGGGTCGCGATCGTGCCGAAGATGCGCAGGTCCCCGGCGCCGTCGAGGCGGGCGGCCTCGATGATCTCATCGGGCACGCTGGCGTTCGCGTGGATGCGCGCCAGGTACACGCCGAACGGGCTCACCATGCTCGGTAGCAGGACCGCCCAGTACGAGCCGGTGAGGCCCACGGTGTTCAACAGGAAGTACAGCGGCAGGGCGATGACGGTGGCAGGAACCAGGACGCCGCCGAGGATGACCGAGAAGAGGGCCTCCTTGCCGCGGAAGCGGTACTTGGCGATCGCATACCCGGCCGCAGCCGACAGGATCATCGCCACGAGCGCGCCGACCCCCGAGTACAGGATGCTGTTGCCGACCCAGCGGGTGAACACGCCTCCGCTCTGCGTGAAGAGAGACGTGAGGTTGTCCCAGGCACGCGGGGAGTCGCTGAACCACAGACCGAACGAGCCGAAAAGGTCGCCCGGGGACTTGGTCGCGGCCACCACGACCCAGACGAGCGGGAGCAGGAAGTAGATCCCGGCGACGGCGAGCACGACGTTGACCGCCAGAGTGCTCGGGACGCCGGTGCGCTGTGCGGGTGCGCGGTTCACCATGCGCGGGACCCCTTCCGGTTGACGAGTCGGAGGAATCCGAACGAGAAGACGAACCCGAGGGCGGCGACCAGAACCGCCATGGCGGCTGCGAGGTTCGGGTTGCCCTGGGCGAACGCCTGGTTGTAGGCGGCGAGATTCGGCGTGAAGGTCGTGCTGATGGCTGAGGTGAGCGGCTGCAGGACCAGGGGCTCGACGAACAGCTGGAGGGTGCCGATGATCGTGAAGACGGTGACGAGGACGATCGAGGGACGCACGAGCGGCAGCTTGATGTGCCACGTCGTCGACCAGGTCGAGGCGCCGTCTACCCGCGCGGCCTCGTAGAGCTCGGAGGGGATCGCTTCGAGCGCGGCCATCAGGATCACCATGTTGTAGCCGGCGAACCCCCACAGTGCGATGTTCGCGATCGCGAACAGGACTCCCGCACTCGTCAGCGGGTTCACGTCAATGCCTGCGCCGCTGAGCACCTGGAGAACGGGGCTCGTCGCGGGGATGTAGAGGAAGCCCCACAGGAGGGTGGCGATCACCCCCGGCACCCCGTAGGGCGCGAAGTAGAGAACGCGGAAGAAGCGCGGGAATCGAGCCTTGCCCGAGTCGAGCAGAAGGGCGAGGCCCAATGCCGTGGCAACCATCAGCGGGACCTCGATCGCGGCGAACGCGACCAGTCTCCCCACGCTCTCGATGAACGCGGGGTCGGCGAGAGCGCGCGCGTAGTTGTCGAACAGGACGAACGTCGTCTCGGGGCGTCCGAGACCCAGCCCCGAACTCTTCGTCGCGAACATGCTCTGCACGATCGCGTAGACGATCGGGGCGACGAAGAAGAGCGTGAACATCACCACGAACGGCAGCAGGAGCACCCATTTCGCGGGGTGGCGCATGCGGCGGGGGGAGGGGGCAGTGCTCACTCAGAGGCTCCGGTCGATGTCGAGAGGGATGAGGGTGGGAGGGCGCCTCGCGCCCTCCCACCGGTGGGTCACTGGACGTTGATGCCACGCTCCGTCAGCGCGGACACCACGTCCTCCTGCGTCTGGCGGTAGGCGTCGACGAGGGGCGTGCCGTTCTCCACGGCGGCCGACACGTTGTCGCTGAGTGAGGCGAACAGGGTCGAGGACAGCGGCGGCCACTTCCACGAGGTGTCGACGGCGGCATCCGATTCTGCGAACAGGTCCCAGATGTCCTGCCCGCCGTAGAAGTCGAACACCTCCGGGTCGTCCTGGAGGGACGCGATGGCGCTGGTGTCGGCCACGGCCGGCCAGCCGGCACCGATGCTCGTCAGGATCGACACCGACTCCGGATCGGAGTTGAGCCACACCGCGAACTCGGTCGCTTCGGCCGGGTGGTCCGTGCCGCGGAGGACGACGCTCGCCGAGCCGCCTGCCCACGTCGCCGACACGTTCTGGCCGGCCTCCCACTGCGGAACCGCGCTGACCGCCCAGGATCCCGCCGTCTCGGGCGCGGTACCGCGCACGATCGCGTCGGCCCACGAACCGGAGATCCAGCTCAGGATGTTCCCGTTCTGGATGTCGGCGTTCCATTCGTTCGACATGTCGGCGACGACCTTGACGAGGTCCTCGTCGACGAGCTTCTGCCAGTACTCGGCGACCTTGAGGGTCTCCGCGCCGTCGATGTCGACGGTCCAGGCATCGCCTTCGGTGCCGAACCAGTTCGCGCCGCCCTGCTGCGCGAGGCCGATCATCCACGGGGCCTGGTTGAACGCGAACGCGGCGATGTACCGGTCCGGGTCCGAGGCGCGGATCACCTTCGCGGCCTCGTAGTACTCGTCCCACGTGGTGGGCGCCTCGAGTCCGAGCTCCTCGAAGATGTCGGCACGGTAGAACTGTCCGAGCGGACCCGATGCCTGCGGGATCGAATACACCGCACCGTCGAAGACGCCGGTCTCCCACTGCCACGGCACGAAGAGGTCCGCGGAGTCCGCCGCGTACTCGGTGATGTCCTCCAGGCTGTCGTTGATGAGGAAGTCGGGGATGGAGTCGTAGCCGACCTGTGCGACATCCGCCGCGTTCCCGGCCTGCACCGCCGAGAGCATCGTGGCGTAACCGCCGTCAGGACCTGCGGTGATCGTCTCGAGGGTGACCTGGATGTCGTCGTGCGAGGCGTTGAACGCGTCGACGGCCCGATCGATGTTCGGCACCCAGGATTGGAAGGTGATCTTGACGGGCTCGCCGTCGGCAGGGGATTCGCCACCGCCACCGGAGCACCCGGCGAGGGTCACGGCGGCAGCGGTGATCGCGGCCAAGGCCACGAGGGGCCGACGGAGTCGGACAGTGAGGGTCATGATGCTCCTTTGCATGGAACGAGGCGAGGACTCGTACCGCCGATGCCTCAGGTGGCGGTATGCGGGTGGATCGCGCCGTGTCGCTCTGCTCGGGCATGGACGGCTCGTCGCGGTGCGGACTGAGGCTATTCGCCCCGGCGGCACCCGCGGCATGGCGGATGCGGCGGCAAGCCTGGACGATCCGATGGCGCGGCGTCAGTCGTCGCCCTCGTCGTCCATCTCGTACTGCCTCCACCGGCGCCGGCTGACGGGTGTGTTCGCCGCCGCCAGGATCACGACCGACGAGATGAGCAGGATGCCCGTCGGCACGCGCGCTCTGGCGAAGGGATGACGTCGCGCAGACGCATCGGCGGCCGCCGGCCGCCGGTCACTCGAACTCGAAGGGCACGTCCACCGGCGGCTCCCAGACGAGCGGCGCGGTCTGCGTGGCGATGTTCACCGTGCTGATCGAGGTGACGAGCACCCGGACGTCACCGGCATCCCGGGTGCGAAAGGTCACGAAGGCGGCTCCGGTCCGCGCAGCGGCGAGGATGTCGTCGGCGAGTCGATCGATGTCCGTCCGTTCCGCGAGCCGGAAGACGGCGCCGTCGATGGCGATCGTCGTGGTGGGTGTGTCTGCGGTGTCCATCATGTCGCCTTGCTGTGTATCGGTCATCGCCCTGAGGCGAACGTGATCGTGGCTTTGAGACCGCGCTCGGTCGCGCGCTGGAGGTCCACTGCTGCGTCGTTCCGGCGCAGGAGCTCTCGAGCGATGCCGAGACCGAGCCCGGTTCCGGGTGTGCTCATCCGCGCGGCGTCCGGGGCGCGGAAGAATCTGTCGAATGCGTGAGCCAGGGCGTGATCGTCCATGCCGGGCCCGGTGTCCTCGATGTGCAGGAGGGCTCGCTCGTCCGCGCGCTCTGCGCTCACCGTGATCCTCCCGCCGTGGGGGGTGAAGTTCGTCGCGTTGCTGAGCAGGTTCGCGACGGCTCGGTGTGCATCGTCGTCGCGGCATGCCACCGTGATGCGGGGAACGGAGACCTGCACGTCGAGTCCCTTCCGGTCGATGAGCGGACCGAGGGTCGAGAGCACGTCGCTCACAACATCGGCCAGGTCGACGCTCGGCCGGTCATGGGTGATCGGCTCCTGCGCCTCCCCGAAGGTGAGGAGGTCCTCGATGATGCCGAGGAGGCGCTTGGCGTTGCGGTCGACCACCCTCAGCCAGCCTCGCTCCCGGTCGCCGATGGCCGAGGCGCCGAGGAGGAGTTCGAGATATCCCACGATGCTCGTGACCGGCGTTCTCAGCTCGTGGCTGGTCGTCGACACGAAGTCCTCCCGCTGGCGGTCGAGGTCGGCCTGCGCGGCGAGCGCGTCTGCTCTCGCGCGCTCGGCGCCGACGAGAGCCTGCTGTGCCCGGACGATGGACGTGACGTCCATGATCTGCACCGCGAAGGTGTGTTCGTGGTCGCTCATCGGGTTGGCTGCCACGGTGAGGACGCGGTCGTCCACCTCTACCGTGGCCGGCTGCCCCGTCTCGAGTGCATCGGCAGCACTGTCCGCGACGGCGCCTGCCCAGAAGCCGGTGTCACCGAGCTCCGCTCCCAACAGGTCGCGAGCGGCGGTGTTGCGCCACAGCACCGCGTATCCGCCCGGCGACGGCCGCGCGGTGGCGAGTCCGACCTGGGCATCGATGATGCCGCCGGAGAGCAGGCGCGTCGACACGCTGAGGCTGCGGGTCGTCTCACGAAGTTGGTGTTGGGCGCTCGCGAGGACGACGGCGAAGCCCGCGAAGGTGACGAGGAAGGCCTCCGCGAGCGCTGCTCCGGTGAGGACGTCGATTCGGGGCGCCGAGAACGGTCCGCCACCGTTGAGGGTGAGGAGCAGGATGGCGATGGAGGCGACCAGTTGCTGCACGACGACGACCCGCAGGGGGAATCGGAAAGCAGCCCACGCCAGCAAGGGGTACGGCAGGAACGCCAGGGGGAGGGTCGCTCCCGGTGCGAAGACGATTCCGATCGTCACGGCGAGGATCAGCGTCTGGACGGAGATCTCGATCGGCGCGAGGCGGCGCAGGGGTGAATGCGGCAGGATGCCGAGAGGGGCGATGATCAGAACCGCCGCCGCATGGGAGGCGGACACGAAGATGATCGTCCGTCCGAAGTCGCCGATGCCGAGGGTGCTGACGGTGATCGCAGCCAGTGACCCCGCCGTGACCGCGCCGGCCCCCGCGGCGGCGGCGAACCGGACCGCGTCGCTGAGCCCGCGCAGCCTCATCCGCCGGCGGAAGGCGCCGCAGACCCACAGGACGACGAGGACTTCGGCGGCATTTGCGAGACCGAAGGCCACTGTGACGAGAAGGGGGCGCCCGCCCACTGCATTGGCGAGGATCGTGACGCCCAGAACCATCAGGATCGACGCAACGGCGGATCGAGGCGACGCCAGCAGGCCCACCAAGACGGAGACGCCGGCGGCCGGCCACCAGATGGCGACGGGGCTCCCCGGCGGCGCAAAGAAGATGCCGCCCAGCGCCAGCGCGAAGATGGAGACGGCGCTTACCATCCACGCCCACCAGGGGAAACCCCGTCCCCGCCGGGCGGGAGCCGTGGGAGTAAAGAGGCTGGTGAGCGCCTCGTCGCCGAACATATTCAAGAAGGTACTAAATAGTACCGTTCTCGTCCAGAAGGGATTCCTATGCGCCGCATCCTCCTCATCGAAGACGACCCGGATGTCGCGGCCCTCGTGGACGTCAGCCTCGAGGCCGCCGGCTTGGAGTTCACGACCGTTGCGGACGGCGACAGTGGTCTTCGTGCGGCCCTCGAGAGTCAGCCGGACCTGATCATCCTCGACTGGATGCTGCCCGGATTGAGCGGGCTGGATATCTGTCTGGCTGTCCGGTCGGATCCTCGGCTCGATGCGACTCCGATCCTCATGTTGACCGCGAAGGCGCGGCCCGCCGACGTCGAACGTGCGCGGCAGGCGGGGGCGGACGACTACCTCTTCAAGCCGTTCTCCCCGAAAGAACTCGCTTCGCGCGTGCAGGCGCTGCTGCGCGATCCGAACGCTGCGCCCGCCTGATTTAGAGAAAGGTACTAAAAAGTACCGTTTGCGGTGTAGGGTCATCCTCGGAAGCAGTCGAGAATGGACGCAGCCTCCTGCGATGCCCCCACATCGCGGCACATGGCCCGACGCTCAGCTTCGGCTTCGAGCGCCGTCTCGATCTCGGCAGCTTTCAACGGTCGCGTGTACGCGGCCGACGACGTGTGAAATAAGGAGTCTCATGGCCCCAGACATCGCTCGTCGCGGGGAGCCGGCCGCTGCAACCCCCCATCGCGGCGGCTGGCTCCCCGTCCGTCCGCCCGAGAGGCTGCGGGACGCCGCAGATCGCCTGTTCACGGCCCAGGGCATCCGGGCCGTCAGCATCGATGCGCTCGCGTCGGCGGCCAACGTTCCCAAATCGGGCTTCTACCGGCACTTCACCAGCAAGGACGACCTCGTCCTCGACTACCTGACGCGCGCGTCCACCCGGTTCCGTGAATCCCTCGTCACGATCGAAGCCGGCCACTCGGCTGCCGCGGCGCGACTGACCGCGCTCCTCGACACCGCTCCGGACAATGCGATCATGCTGAACGCGATCGCCGAGTACCGCGGCTCTCACCCGGACATGACTCTGCTGCTCTCCCGGCATCGCCAGTGGATCCGGCAGTGGATCCACAATCAGGTGGTCGATCACGCGCCGGACGAGGCATCATTCGTCGCTCTTGAGCTCGCGGCGATCTTCGATGCGTTCACCCTCGAGGCGGGCGACGGTGTCGAAGCAGAACAGGTGCGCCGCGTCTTCGACGCCGTCGTGGACCGGACGGTGGGGCGGGGCGAGCCGTGAGCGACTCGATCCCGCTCTGAAGCGGGGTGGTTCCTGGCGGATGCCGCGGCATGCCTGGACGATCCGACGGCCTCGCCTGTGGCGCGACGCCCCCGCTTCTAGGCTCGAACTTATTCCCCGCCCCGTTGGAGTCCCGATGACGCGCGTCCACGCCCTCACCGTCCGTCCGCCCGTCCCGGCTGAGCCCGCGGACGTCCGACCGTCGGCGGGTGAGGACTCCGGCGTCGACGTCACCGCGCAGTCGGTGCGCCGCGACGGCGCTCCGGTGTTCCCGATCTCGGGCGAGATCCACTATTCCCGCATCCCTCGCGAGGCGTGGATGCCGGTGCTCACCGCCGCCCGCGCCGGCGGCCTGACCCACGTGTCGACCTACGTCCTCTGGAACCACCACGAGCCGGAGCGCGGACGGCCGGACTTCACCGGCGGACTCGACGTGCGCGCCTTCCTCGAGGCGGCGCGCGAGGTCGAGCTCGGGCTCATCCTGCGGATCGGCCCGTACGCCCACGCCGAGGCGCGGCACGGCGGGCTGCCCGACTGGCTCGCCGACTCGGGACTTCCTCTCCGCACGAACGATGCGGCCTATCTCGCCGAGGTCGAGCGGTGGTACACCGAGCTCGCCGAGCAGGTGCGCGGCATCCCTTTCTTCTCGATCCAGGTCGACAACGAGCTGTACGACGGGGCCGAACATCTCACCCGGCTGCGCGAGATGGCGGAGGGGCTGGGCCTCCGCGCGCCCATGTGGACCGCGACCGGCTGGGGCGGCGCGCAGCTGCCCGCGGGCTTCCTGCCGGTCTACGGCGGATACCCCGAATCGTTCTGGGTCGACGCCGACGTCGAGCCCGACCTGCGCAGTCACGCCAACTTCTACCCGTCGCCGCGCCGCGACGACGATTCGATCGGCGCGGATCACCGGGCCGGCGAGCCCGTGGCCGAGGCGGTGCGGCCGCCGCATCCGTTCACGACCTGCGAGCTGGGCGCCGGCATGACCTCGGCGTACCACCGGCGGCTCGACGTGCCCGCGGGCGACGTCGCCGCTGTCGCACTGGCCAAGCTCGCGTCCGGCAGCGTGTGGCAGGGCTACTACATGTACGCCGACGGCCGGAACCCGCGGCCAGGGCTGCAGGAATCCCACGTCGCGGGCGGACCGAACGACTTCCCCGACATCGCCTACGACTTCGGGGCGCCCCTGCAGATCGACGGCGCTCCGCGGGCGAGCTGGGCGGCGCTCCGCCGGCAGCACCTGATGCTCGCGCGCTGGGGATCGGCCCTCGCCGCCATGCCGGCATCCTTCCCCGAC
Organism: Microbacterium sp. NPDC080005; assembly: GCF_040702445.1. Classification (NCBI taxonomy): domain Bacteria; kingdom Bacillati; phylum Actinomycetota; class Actinomycetes; order Micrococcales; family Microbacteriaceae; genus Microbacterium; species Microbacterium sp. NPDC080005. Next base: position 1,024,604 of record NZ_JBFBLD010000002.1, read on the forward strand.
GGTGCCGCCGATTCGCCCGATCTGACGCGACTGCGCTGGTCCGTCCGGTCGGACGGGCACCGAGGATTCGTGTTCGTCGTGAACCGGCACCCGGGCGTCGACCTGCCGCGGCACGAGGGCGTGCGGTTCGAGGTCGGCGGGACCGTCTTCCCGGAGGTGGACATCCCGAGCGGTGCGGTGTTCGCGTGGCCGTTCGAGATGCGGCTCGGTGAGGCGACCGTGCACTGGGTCACCGCTCAACCGGTGACCGAGGTGACGTTGCGGGGAGCGCCGCTGCTCGTCGCGGCGGCGACCGACGGCATCCCGCCGCAGCTCTCGGCCGACGCGGACGTCGCGGAGGTCGCCGCGGACCGCGGGCGGATGTGGGAGCTGTCCCGCGACGGCGGTGTCGTCGCTCGGGTGCTCGTGCTCGATGAGGCGGATGCCGATGCGGTCGCGGTGGTCGATGCGCGAATCGTGTGGGCGCCGGGCGGTGTCGTCGCCACGGACGGCGAGGTGATGTTCGCGGGGGATGCTGCGGTGGCACCCCGCGTGGGGGTGCTGGGTGAGGACGGCTGGTCGGCGGTCGACGTCGCGCCCGGGGAGGCGTCCGAGGTGAAGGTCACGCTCGAACGGCCCGCCGGAGCTCCGCCGGTCGGTGCCGAGCAGGGCGGTCGCGCGTCGATCCCGACGGAGTGGGATGCCGCGGCGGTCGTGACGATCGCCCTCGAGCCCGGCGACGACCGCACCCTGCGTCTGGAGTGGACCGGAAATGCCGCCCGCGCCTGGGCCGGCGGCATGCTCGTCTTCGATGCGCTGTGGACCGGGCGTCCCTGGCGCATCCCGGCCGACGCGCGCGGCGACGCGACCGAGCTGCGGATCGAGATCCTGCCCGCGCCTCCGGCGGGGAGCGTGCGGTTCCCGGGCGCCGCGCCCGTCGGAGCCGGGATCACGCGTGCGGAGTTCGAGCCGCGCGCGAGTGTGCGCATCTGACGCGCGGGCGCACTCGGCAGAGAGTAGCGCTCTCGGGCCTCGGGCCCACCGCTGCGTCTCGTGCTCACCTCTGCGTCGCCCGCCCGATAGCGTGACGACATGGACTTCTCGGCCCTCACCGATCCGGTGGATCGCGCGGTGGTGAAGGCCTTCAACAAAAAGCACGTGCCGCGGTGGTCGGTCGGACGCGGGACGCCGGCCCTGACGGCCGCCTGGATCCTGTTGCTGCTCGCGACCTTGGTGGCGGTGATCTTCGTCCCCGCCCTCATCCTCGGCCACCTCGGCATGTGGACATGGCCGGAGCCATGGGAGGTCCTGCTCCTCGCGCTCGTGATCATGGTGGTTCCGGTGACGTGGCGTTATGTGAACACCGCCTGGGACCCGCGGGTGGAGTCGCCCTACCGCGTCGCGGAGTTCACGAAGGCGAACGGGCTCATCTACGCGGGCCGCGAGTACGAGCCGCGGTATCCCGGCATCCTCTTCACGAAGTGGAGATCCACGGCGGCCGATCCGACGATCCACCTCCCGGGCGACCGCTTCGTGGAGATCGGGAACTACTCCGGACGCGGATACGTCGCCATCAAGCTCGACGCCCCACTGCCGCACATCGTGCTCGACGGCCTCGCCGAGCGCGGTGTGGTCGGCGGCCGTGAATCGATGTACGTCCCCGACCCCGACCAGCGATTGCGTCTGGAGGGCGAGTTCGATCGGCACTTCGCCCTGTACTGTCCGTCAGGCTACGAGAAGGACGCGCTGTACCTGTTCGCGCCCGACATCATGGCCCGCTTCATCGACACCGCGGCGCGGCTGGATGCCGAGATCGTCGACGACTGGCTGTTCCTGTACGCGAAGGGGCCGCTCGTCACCATCGACCCCGACACGTGGACCTGGTTGCTGGTCACGGTCCGCGCCCTCAGCAGGAAAGTCGATCAGTGGGCGCGATGGCGCGACGACACTCTGCGGGGATCTGCGGAGCAGACGACCTCGGAGATCCTCACCCCGCCGCCCGGCGTCGGTGATGACGGCCGCCGACTGCGGCAGGTGACCTCGCCGCGAACAGCCGTCACTCTGGTTTTGGGCTTCTGCTACCTGGTCGTGGCGCCCGTCCTGATCCTCGTCTTCGCCTTCCGGTAGCGAGGACGCCGCCGATCACCGCCCCGCGACCACCGCGTTGTCGATCGCGTCGAGGTCGACGCCGCGGCGCGAGACGGCGTTCGTCAGCAGCACCCAGGCGAGACCGGCGCTCGGGTGCACCCAGAACTCGGTGCCGGCCCAGCCGCCGTGCCCGTAGACGTCCCGGTCGATGAGCCCGGGCGCGCGCGTGCGGAGGTTCCAGGTGAAGCCCCAATCCTGTCCGCTCTCGGCGGGGTAGGGCTCGAGCCGCGGGATGTCGCCCGTCAGCGAGCGTCGCATCATCGCGAGCGTCGCCGGCTGCAGGATTCCGCCGGTCGCCCCGCCCTCGACGCGCAGCAACTCGGATCCCAGCCGCAGCAGGTCCTCCGCCCGCCCGACCATGCCCGCGCCCGGATGCCGGATCGCGGCGAACCGGGCCATGTCGACACCCGAGCGGGCCGCGTCCACCACCTCGACCGAGCCCGCGTGGTCGAGGCTGAGCCCGTCGGCTCCGATCTCGCCGGCCCACTGACCGACAGCATCCGCCCAATCCTGTCCGGTCGCGTGCTCGACGAGTGCGGCGATGCCCTCGAACGCGAGCGACGAGTACCGCGACGCGCTTCCCGCGACGAAGTCCCGTCCGCGCGTGACGAGCTCGGTCCGCAGCGGCGTCAGGGGGTCGAGCGGCGGCTCGGCGATGCCGGCGGTGTGCGACACGAGGTGGCGCAGCCGCACCACGTCTTCGCGCGCCGAGCCGAATTCCGGCACGGCCGCGGTCAGCGGCGTCTCGGTCGTCAGCAGACCGCGCTCGATCACTCGAGCCGCCGCTATCCCGAGCAGCGGCTTCGTGATCGAGAAGAGCGGGTACCGAGCGGATGCCGCGGCTCCGTACCCCTCGAGGGCGACCGTGCCGTCGGCCGTAGCCACGCCGAGCACGGCCGACGGCAGCCGGCCCGCCTCGACGTGCCCGCGGACGAGGTCGAACGCGGCGCTCACGCGGTCGGCACCTGCAGCACGCCGTTGCGACGGTGCGGCAGTTGCGCCAGAGACGCGTCGCGGAGCGGCTCGGGCAGCAGCGCGTCGGGGGCGTCCTGGAAGGTGACCGGGCGCAGGAAGCGGCGGATAGCGGTGGCCCCGACCGAGGTGTGCAGCGACGTCGTCGCGGGCCACGGACCGCCGTGCTGCTGCGACCACGTCACGGCGACGCCGGTCGGCCAGCCGGCGAACAGCACGCGCCCGGCGCGCAGCTGCAACAGCTCGAGCACCTCGGCGACGTCCTCGCCCGCCTCGCTGTGCAGGGTCGCCGTGAGGCTTCCCGGCACGGCGCGCAGCGCGCGCAGCAGCTCGGCCTCGTCGCCGTAGCGGACGAGCAGGGTCACGGGGCCGAAGACCTCGGCGATCAGGGTCTCGGCGCGTTCGGCGACTGATGCGGCATCCGTCGTCAGGACGACCGGCCGGGCGCCGTCGGGCGTTTCGGCACCGTGCGCGAGCACCTCGACCGACGGGTCGGCCTCGAGGTCGCGGATGCCGTCGGGGAACGCGGTCGTGATGCGGTCCGTCAGCAGCGGCCCACCGGCCGCACCGGCGACGGCGTCGGCCACGAGCTGCTCGACACCGCCGCCCTGCGGGATGAAGACGACGCCCGGCTTGGTGCAGAACTGTCCGGCGCCGAGAGTGAACGAGCCGACGAGACCCGTCGCGAGCGCCGCGCCGCGCGCGGCAGCAGCACCCGTCGTGACCACGACCGGGTTGACGCTGCCGAGCTCGCCGTAGAAGGGTATCGGGTCCGGCCGCCCGCTCGCGAGGTCGAACAGCGCGCGGCCGCCCGAGAGCGAGCCCGTGAACCCGGCGGCCTGGATGACCGGGTGCTGCACGAGCGCGTTGCCCGCCTCGCGGCCCTCGATGAGCGCGAGCGACCCGTCGGGTGCGCCGACGGCCGCGAGCGCCTCGATCGCGATGGCGGCGGTGCGCTCCGAGAGTTCGGGGTGGCCGGAGTGCGCCTTCACGATGACGGGGTTGCCCGCAGCCCACGCCGAGGCGGTGTCGCCGCCGCAGACCGAGAACGCGAAGGGGAAGTTCGAGGCCGAGAACACCGCGACCGGGCCGACGCCGACCAGCAGGCGACGCAGCTCCGGGCGGGGCGGGGTCGCCGCGGCATCCGCGTGGTCGACCGTCAGCTCGAGGTACGAGCCCTCGCGGACGACCGAGGCGAACAGACGAAGCTGACCGGTCGTGCGACCGACCTCGCCGCGCAGGCGCACGGCGCCCAGTCGGGTCTCGCGGTCGGCGATCGCGACGAGTTCGTCGGCGTGCGCGTCGAGCGCGTCGGCGACCGCCGTCAGCCAGCGGGCGCGGTCGTCGGCCGACGACGTGCGCCAGATCGGCGCGGCCGCCGCGGCGGCATCGGTGAGACGGGTGAGCTCTTCGGGTGACGTGGTCATCACGGTCCTTCCGGGTGGGTGAAGCGCAGCCCGAGGCCCTCGTGGGGCACCTCGGTCAGGGTTCCGTCGACGATCGCGACGGGGGAGGGGCCCTCGAGCGCACCGAGCGCGCCGAATGCGGCGTCCTCGATGTCCTCGACGAGGACCTCCTGCGGCAGGACCAGCGCGAGCTGGCCCGACAGTTCGGGCAACAGGTGGGGGTGGAGGTCGGCGCCCGCGGTGACGGCGTCGCCCGCGATCTCGAGGAACGGGGTGATCCCGCCGACACGCACGATGTTGGGCTGCACGACCTGCGCGGCGCCCGAGCGGATGAAATCGTCGAAGCGGTAGCGGGTGTGCACGTTCTCGCCGAGGGCGATCGGGACGGCCGATCCGCTCCGCAGCCGCCGGGCCAGTTCGATGTGGCCTGCGAGATCGTCGGCGCGCAGTGGCTCCTCGACCCAGGCGATGCCGTACGCCGCGAGCGCCTCGACGGCGGTGGTCGCGCGGTCGAGGTCCCACCGCTGGTTCGCGTCGACCATGAGGGCGCGGTCCGGTCCCACGACCTCGCGCACCGCGGCGACGCGTTCCACGTCACGGGCGAGATCGGGGCTGCCGACCTTCATCTTCGCGGCACCGAATCCTGCGTCCACCCAGCGCCGGGCCTGCGCGAGCAGGTCGTCGAGCTCGTAGTGCAGGTTGATGCCGCTGCCGTACGACCGCACCGACTCGCGGCGGCGACCGATCGTCGTTGAGACGGAGGCGCCGGCCGATCGGGCCGCGGCATCCCACAGCGCGAGGTCGAGACCCGCGATCGCGATCGTCGTCAGACCGCCGCCGCCCGCCTCGTGCAGGTGGCGCCACAGCTCAGGCCAGAGCTCCGCCGGCGCGGCCGAGCGGCCGACGGCGAAGGCCGGGATGTCGTGCTGCAGCAGCGCGAGCACCGCCTCCGCGCCGATCTGCGGGGTCCACGAGAAGCCCCACCCCTCAGTGCCGTCGGAGCGCACCACGTGGGTCGCGACGACGCCGACCGAGGTGACGTCCGCCGCCCACGGGCGCGTCAGCGGCACCCGGGTCAGCCGGGCGTCGAAGGAGGCGATCGTGGTCACAGCAGCGCGCGACCCGCCGCGAGGATCTCGGCCAGGCGGGCCTCCTGCGCCGGCGTCGGGTCGACCAGCGGCGCGCGGACGGATCCGACCGGAAGGCCCTCGAGGCGAAGCCCCGCCTTGATGAGCGAGACGCCGAAGCCGGGGGTCTCGTCACGGAGCGCGACGAGCGGCGCGTAGAAGCCGTCGAGGATCGCCAGCCGTCGTGCCTCGTCGCCGTCGACGTACGCGCGGTAGTAGGCATTGGCGACGTCGGGGATCATCGCGAAGGCCGCCGACGAGTACAGCGGCACGCCGATGCCGCGGTACGCGCCCTGCGTCAGCTCGGCGGTCAGCAGACCGTTGAAGAACGCGAAGTCGTCGCGCCCGGCATCCGCCACGGCACGGACGATCAGCTGCGTCGCGCCGATGTCGCCGACGCCGTCCTTGAAGCCGACGACCTTCGGGTTCGCGGCGAGCGTGCGGATCGAGTCCGCGGTGAACGCTGCGGAGCCGCGGTGGTAGACGACGACGGGCAGATCGGATGCCGCAGCGATCGCCTCGACGTAGGAGATGAGTCCGCGCTGCGGGGCGCCCACGAGGTACGGCGGCAGCACGAGCAGGGCGTCGGCGCCGGCATCCGCGGCGGAGCGCGCGACCTCGATCGCGTGGCCGAGGGGACCGCCGGCTCCGGCGACGACGGGGACGCGGCCGGCGACGGCCTCGACCGCCGTCCGGACCACGAGGGCCGACTCGGCGGCGGACAGGGCGTGGAACTCGCCCGTGCCGCACGCGGGGAAGACACCGCCGGCACCGGCATCCACCCCTGCGGTGACGTGCTGGGTCAGGAGGTCGGTCTCGACGCGGTCCGCGGAGTCGAACGGGGTGACGGGGAAGAAGAGGATGCCGTCGAAGTTCATACCGGCACGTCCTTTCGATCGATGGCGGCGTGCGGGAGCGGGATCGTGAGGGCGTCGCGCCAGGAGTGCTGCGGACGCCAGCCCAGCACCCGCGCCGCCTTGGCGTTCGAGAACGCGGGCGAGGTGCCCGTCAGCGCCCGGGCGAGGTCTTCGGTGCCGGGCACGAAGCGCGGCAGGAGGTCCGCCAGGGGCGCGTCGGCGAGGGCGTCGTCGGCGCCGACGAAGAAGAGCTCCGCGTTCGGGATGTCGGGGAGCGCGGTCAGCAGCAGATCGGTGAACGACGCCACGTCGCGCGCGTCGACGTAGTTGAACAGCGCCGGCGCCGACAGCGCCGGATCAGCGATGCGCTCGGCGACCGTGTGGCCCTGCTGAGTCGGGGCGCCCGCCCATTCCTCCGGGGCGATGACGTAGCAGGGGCGGAACGTCGCGTAGCGGACGTCGTCGCCCGTGCGCCGGTGCAGCATCGTCACGGTCTGCTCGATCATGAGCTTCGACAGCGCGTACGCGTTCCAGGGCCGCGGCGTCGAGGTCTCGTCGAGCGGCAGGGACTCGGGCAGCCAGCCGGACGGGTTGCCGTAGCCGAGGACGGTCGGGCTGGATGCCGCCACGATCCGTCGGATGCCGGCATCCACCGCTCCGCCGAGGACGGAGACGGCGAGCCCGGTGTTGGTGCGCATGATGACGTCTTCGGGTGCACTGAAGGGCACGGCGATCGCCGCGAGGTGGACGATCGAGTCCGCCATGGCCCCGGCGAGCACGTCGCGGGTCGCGGCGGCGTCGAGGAGGTCGATCGAGATCTGCTCGACCCCGTCGATGCGCAGGTCGTCGGAGGGCGCGCGGTCGAGGGAGACGACCTCGTGCCCGCGGGCGGCGAGCCCGGCGACGAGGTTGCGTCCGAGCCGGCCGGAACCGCCGGTGACGACGACGCGGCTCATCGCACGTCCCTGCTCGTCGGCTCGCGCAGGATGGCGACACCCAGGTCGGCGACCTGCACGGGCATGCCGGTCTCGAGCGAGCGGTTGCCGGCGATGCCGACCGCGATCGAGCGCACGCCGTCGGTCCAGTCCGCGGGGCGACCCAGCGGGTCGTCCACCGGGCCGGCGAAGACGTCGGCGAGAAGGAGGGCGTCGCCGCCGCCGTGGGCGGACTCGCCTGAGACGATCGGAACCTCGACGGCCTCCTCCCAGTGACGCTGCACGAGCAGGCGCTCACCCATGGGTCGCAGGCTCGAGTGAGCGGCATCCTGCACAGCACTCGGATCGACGACCGGGTGCAGGCCGTCGCCGACGAGGACGGCGCCCCGCTCGACGACCTCGAGCTCGGCGCGCCCCTCAGTGCCGTTGACCGCGACGCGGTAGCCCTCCCACGGGGCGTGCGCGTTCAGCGAGTACGACAGGGTCGCGCCGTCCGAGTAGTCGACGACGAGGGCGAGGTTGTCCTCGATCGTGATGCCCGGGCCGAACACGTCGCGGTCGCGGACGTAGCCGTCGTGCTGCTCGGCGTCGAGGTACAGCGCTCGCAGGCGGTCGTCGCCGCGCAGGTCGAGCTCGAACGGGTCGCGGTCGCCGTCGTGCGTGCCGCGCTCCGGACGGTCGCCGAGGCCGCGGGCGGCGGCGTTCTCGGCGCCGTAGAAGCGGAGCGCTCCCGAGGCGAACACGCGGCGAGGGCGCTGGGCGATCCACCAGTTGACGAGGTCGAAGTGGTGGCTCGACTTGTGGACGAGGAGCCCGCCGGAGTGCTCCTTCTCGCGGTGCCAGCGGCGGAAGTAGTCGGCCCCGTGCTGGGTGTCGAGCATCCAGGAGAAATCGATCGAGGTGACGCGGCCGATCCGGCCCTCGGCGATGACCTGGCGGAGGGCGGTGTTGCGGGGCGCGTAGCGGTAGTTGAACGTGAGGACGACCGTGCGGCCGGTCCGCTCGGCGGCGGCCTCGATGGCGGCGGCGCTGGCCGCGTCGACGGTGAGGGGCTTCTCGACGACGACGTCGGCCCCGGCATCCATCGATCGGACGATGAGCTCGGCGTGCAGGTCGTCGCGGGCGGTCACGATGACCCGCTCGATGCGCTCGGTGCGGATCATCTCCTCGAGCTGGTCGGGCTGCCAGGTGGTGGGCGCGGCGAGGCCGTGGCCCGCGAGGCGGTCGACGTAGAACTGCGCGCGGGTCGGGTTCGGCTCGCAGATCGCGACGAGTTCGGCGCGGTCGCGGTAGTCGTCGGCGATGGCGTCCACGTACATCTGCGCGCGGTGGCCTGCGCCGACGAGGGCGTACCGGGTGGTCATGGCTCTCCTTCGTGCCGGACTCCTCCGAGCCGCGAAACCGGCCCAGGAAACGTTTTCTCGACGGTAGCACGGATACAGCCGGGACCGCGAGGAGGGATCTCGGCGCCGGTCAGGGAGCGGGCGGAGCGGTCGTGCCGCGGAGGATGACCTCCGGCACGACGGTGTGCGTCGCCTCGGGAGACTCACCCTGCAGGAGGGCGCGGAGGGCGCGCCAGGCGAGGGCGCCGAGTTCCGCCGTCGGGACGGCGGCCGTCGTCAGGGCGGGGGAGGTGTAGCGCGCGAAGGGGATGTCGTCGAACCCCGCGATCGACAGGTCGCCGGGGACGCTCAGTCCGCGCTCGGTCGCGGCGCTCAGCAGGCCCATCGCAGACAGATCGTTGAAGGCGAGCACGCCGGTGGCGCCGGTCTCGAGCACGGCGTCGAGCGAGTCCGCGCCCGCGGCGAAGTCGACACCCGCGGGGATCTCGACGATCTCGCAGCCGTCGAGCGTCGCGCGGGCGTCGTCGAGGGCGGCGAGGCGCTGCGCGTTGGAGGCGCTGCGCTTGGCGCCGGCGAGATAGGCGATGCGGCGGTGCCCGAGTCGGTACAGGTGGTCGATGACCTCGCGCAGCGGCGTGCGGTAATCGGCGGCGACACTCGGAGCGTCGCCGGCGCGATTGACGAGCACGACGGGGGCGACTTCGGCGAGCACCTCGGCGAGGGCGGCATCCGACATACGCGGCGCGCAGAGCACGAGGCCGTCGGACCGGCGACGGGACTCGAGGGCCAGCAGGCGTTCCTGCTCCTCGTGCTCGTCGGAGTCGGCGACGAGCACGTGATAGCCGTCGGCGACGGCGGCGCGGCTGAGGCCGCGGAGCATGCCCTGGAAGGTCGGGTTGGAGAGGTCGGGCACGACGACGGAGATCGTCTGCGTCTTGCCGAGGACGAGGCTGCGGGCGAGGGGGTTGGCGGAGTAGCCGAGCTCGGTGGCCGAGGCGCGGACCCGCTCGGCGAGGGCGGGGTCGACGGTCGCGTTGCCGTTCATGACCCGTGAGACGGTCGCCAGTGAGACGCCGGCGTGCTTGGCGACGTCGGTGATCGTCGTCTGCTTGGCCCCTGCCATCGGCTCCCCCTCGCGCCTTCCGGCGTGCGCGTCGCGCCTGTCGGTGTGGCCATACTATGCGAGGAAACGTTTTATGACGGGAGACGACGATGTCCGGATCTGCTGCCGACCGCGCCGCGAAGCAGGAGCGGCTGGAGGCGGTGCGGCGGGATGCCGGCGGTCACCCGCTCGTGCTCTCGTCCCACGAGGCGCTCGCCTGGTATCTCGAGGGTGCACGTACGCACGTCTCTCTGGCAGGCCCGCCCGTCCTCGCGGTGCGGGTCGACGACGGCGGTGACACGCTGTTCGTGGGCGCGAACGAAGCCGACCGGCTCATCGCCGAGGAGCTGCTGCCGGAGGATGCCGAGCGAGTCGTGCGCGTGCCGTGGCATCGATCCGTGGTCGAGGCGGCGGGGGCGGGGCTCGTCGAGGCCGAGGTCGCTCCCGCGTTGCGCGCCGCGCGGGCGTCGCTGCTGCCCGCCGAGGCGGATCGTTATCGCGCTCTCGGGCGCGAGACGGCAGAGGTGCTGACGGCGGTCGCCCGCGAGTTGAACGCGTCGTCGACCGAGCGGTCGGCCGCGGCCGCGCTCGCCTCGGGTCTGGCTGCACGGGGGATCGATCCGCTCGTGATCCTGGTCGCGGGGGAGGAGCGGCTGCCCCACCGGCACCCGCTCCCCGCGGACGGTGTGCTCGGAAGCCGCGCGATGCTCGTGGTCTGCGGCCGGCGTCACGGGCTCATCGCCAACGCCACGCGGTGGGTGGGGGAGGCGGGAGCCGACGACGACAGGATCCTCGCGGTCGAGGCGGCGTTCCTCGCCGCGACCCGACCGGGTGCTCGGCTGAACGACGTCTTCGCCGCCGGGACGGCCGGGTATGCGGCATCCGGCTTCGACGCGGACGAGTGGACGAAGCACCACCAGGGCGGGCCGACCGGGTACGCCGGCCGCGACCCCCGCGCGACGACGCTGACGACGGATGCCGTGGTGTCGTCGCACGCCTTCGCCTGGAACCCGAGCGCGCCCGGCGCGAAGGTCGAGGACACGGTCCTCGTGACGGAGTCGGGCATCGAGGTGCTGACGGTCGACCCGGCATGGCCGACCGTGGAGTTCGCCGGGCTGCAGCGGCCGATGGCGCGCGCGTTCGGGTGAGGCGGCGCCCGCGGCGAGTGCAGCGGATTCGGAGACATGCGTCGATTTCGGGTGTGACTCGGATCGGGTGACGGTGGAGCCAGCGGCCGCCCTTGCGGGGTGAGAGGACTCTCATCTTCGGGGTGTGCATAACGGGTGTTCTCGGCCCGTTTTCCGGCCGTGGATGTCGGTGGCGGGTGGCAGAGTGCAGGTATGACGGATGCGGCGGAAACCCCCGGTGGCGAGGACTATCTCGCTACCCTGGCGGGCATCGTCGCGGAGGCCGGCGGGCTGGCGCGTGAGCTTGCCGCGGTCCAGATCCGAGAGCTCCGAATGCTCGCCGCGGCGGGGCGGTTGGCGGAAGCGCAGACCGCGCAGCGCAACGCGCGCGTGCAGGTGCACGACATGGCCCTTAGGTCGATCGCGGCGGAAGTCGGCGGGGTGATGCGGGTCACCGACCGGACCGTGCAACGCCGCATCGGGGAGGCGCGGACGCTGATCGAAGGGTTCCCCGCGACCGTCGAGGCGTGGGAGCAGGGACGCATCGTGCGTGGTCATGCGACCGCCATCGTGGAAGCCGGGATGAGCCTCCCCGCCGAGCTGTGGGTGGAGTTCGAGGCAACTGCGATCACCCGGTGCGAGCGGGACACTCCGAACCGTGTCCGTGCTGAGTTGGAGATCATCGCCCATCGGATGCATCCGCGCTCGTTCGCCGAGCGGCACGAGGAGGCGGCCGCGGGCCGCTGTGTGCGGCTCGTCCCCGGGCGGGACGGGATGTCGGATGTGATCGCGACCCTGCCGACGGTGATCGCCGAGGGGATCCACGACCGGTTGACGCAGCAGGCGCGAGCGATCATCGACACCCGCGACGAGCGCGTTGCCGCGCACGCCGGCCCGGGCGACGACACCGCCAGCGTGATCGCGTCCGACACCCGGTCGACGGATCAGGTACGTGCGGACGTGTTCGCGGACCTGCTCCTCGCCGGCACCCCGGCGTTGGACGACACGCGTGACACCACCGCAGGGCCCCTCGGCGCGATCCGCGCACGCGTGCAGATCCTCGTCCCGGCCGCGACACTCACGGGAGACGACGACGGACCCTGCCATCTCGCGGGCCGCTCCCCGATCGACCCGGCGTCCGCGCGCTGCCTCGCGGGCGGCACCGGGGTCTGGGAGCGCCTTTTTCACGATTCGACCACCGGGGTTACCGCCGCGACCGACTCGTACCGGGTGCCGTCGGGTATGCGACGGTTCCTCCAGGCCCGCGACCAGCACTGCCGGTTCCCCGGATGCCGCACCGCCGCGATCCGCTGCGAGATCGATCACACCCACGATCACGCCCTCGGCGGGAAGACAGAGCTCGGGAACCTCGCGCACCTGTGTCAACGGCACCACTCGATGAAGCAGTTCACCGCCTGGAGAGTCCGACAACTCAAGGGTGGCGTCCTCGAATGGACTTCACCCCTGGGCAGAACGTATCGCCAAGACGCACCCACCCCGGCCGTCGCGTTCACTCCTGCCGCACCACCAGCACCGCACGCGGGACCCGCACCGTTCTGAGCGCTCGTCTCCACCCGGCCGATCACCATGGCAGTCGATACCTTCCGAGGGTCGATCGATCCCTGCGCCCTCCGTGCCCGCCCAGCCGCGACGCGGGCGCGGCTCTCCACCTCACTCTCGAAATGCCCGCGCCGAGCCGACCTGCCCGCGAACGAGCAACCAGCCCCCGCGCTACAGCGCGCGTGCCACGACGATCATCACGCGCGACGTTCCGTCGAAGGGCGCGCCGTCCCACTCGCCGGTGACGCGGTCCACCGAGAAACCCGCTGCTGCCAGATCAGACGTGATCTCGGCTCGGTCGCGGAACACGAGCGACTGCTCCTCGATGACCGTTTCGCCCGTCGCGAAGCGGTTGTGAGCGCGGAACCGCACGATGCGCTCGTCGACCACCTCGACATCCATCCATTCGGTCAGCGTCCCATGCGGAGTTTCTCGGTGCGAAGGCGCCGCCGACCACGACTCCCACTCGCGGAACGCGGGATTGCGGCTCTCGAACGACAGCGTCCCGCCCGGCCGCATCCGCGCACGCAGGTCGTGGAGGGTGCGCGCCCACTCAGCGTCGGGGAGGTGCTGCACCACATTGCCGGTCATCAGGACGAGATCGAACGGCCCCGACGGCGCCATGCGGCTGTCGCCCAGGACCCACTCGACGTCGTCCCCGCCGTCGCGGCGGCGCGCGAATTCGAGCATCGCGCGAGAGGGATCGACCCCCACCACCCGCCGTCCGTCGCGCGCCAAGGTGACGGTCAGCATCCCGGTCCCGCATCCGAGATCGAGGACGCTTCGCGCCCCGCACTCGTCGGCCAGCGAACGGTAGAAGTCGTGATCCGGACCGTCGGGGTTGTCGACGTCATAGAGGCCGACGATTCGGGGGTCGTAATCCGTCACGTCCTCAGCGTAGGCAGCCCGCCTCACGCCGTGAGCGTCGACCCCTTCGCCGGCTGATCCCCGTCGCGCCGCTCGATCGCACGCAGGCTCGCCGCGATGAAGCGCGCGATGCGCCGCGCACCTTCGAGCCGGAAGTGCGTGTCGTCGACCAGCCCTTCCGGCCACGCGGCAGTCTCGCCGGGCGCGTAGTGCGACAACAGACGAGCGGATGCCGCGTCCCCGAGATCCTCGTAGAGCCAGGTCGTGAACGCGGTCAGGTCGATGAGGTCGACCCCCTCCGCAGCGGCCAGATCGCGGACCGCGTTCGGGTAATCGCCATGCGTCGGCGTGACGCGATCCCCGTCGAACCAGCGCCGCTCGCACGACGTGCACAGCACCGGCCGTGCGCCGTGCTCCCGCACCTCGCCCACCATCTGTCGCAGCCGCTCGGTGTATCCGCCGCGAGAGCCGAGGAGATCGGGCTGCTTCTGATCGTTGTGTCCGAATTGGATCACCACGATGTCGCCCTCCACGACCCCCTCGAGCAGCCGGGCCCACACGCCGCTCGCGAGGAACGACTCGGTCGTCGCCCCGCCGAACGCGTGGTTCCGCACCGGACCCGCGACGAACTCGTCGAGGCACTCGCCCCAGCCCGCCATCGGCTCCTCGCCGGCCTTCATCGGCGCGACGGTCGAGTCCCCGGCCAGGTGATAGGTCATCCGCATCCTTCCGATGATCCCGGACATGGCGATGCGGCGGCCGGGACATCCCGACCGCCGCATCCGTCTGTCAGCTCGCGGCCAGCGCCGTGTCGACCTGCGAGACGAGCTCCTTGGCGGCATCCGCCGGAGTCGTCTTGCCGAACGTGACGTCGTCGAGCAGCTTCGTGATGATCGGGCCGAGCTGCGAGGTCGGCAGCGCGATCGGGTTCTGCGGCGTGCCACCGGCCTGCGACAGTCGGTCGATGAAGGCCACCTGCTCCTTCTCCGACTCGGTCAGGTCGGGGGTGATCGCCTCGAGCACCGTCGGGTCGGCGGGGATGCCGAGGGTCAGCTTGTTGAGCGGGCCCGCCTCTTCGCTGTTCAGCAGGAAGTCGATCAGCATGGCGGCTTCCTTGGGGTGCTTGGACTTCGAGTACACCGCGTACTGCACGGTCGGCTGGATGACGAGACCCACCTTGCCTGCGCTGTCCCCGGGGACGTTGAGGATCTTCAGCTCCTGGCCCGATGCGCCCGCGTAGATGCCGATGAAGTTCAACGGCGCGAACGTCATGCCGATCTTGCCCTGGCCCATGAGGCTCTGCTCGAGCGATGCCGAGGCGTCCTCCGCCGCGGTCGAGGCGTCGGGCGACCCGCCCGAGTCCTGCAGGTCCTTCGAGAACTCGAAGAACTCCTGCGCCGTCGCCTCACTCACGCCGAACTTCCCGTCGGCCGTGTAGAGGTCCTCGCCGTTCTGGCGCGCGAACGCCATGAGCGACTGGTCGTTCGAGATCGCGGACGACCCGTAGACGCCGTCGCCGGCCTTGTCGGAGATCTCCTTGGCGATCTCGATGTAGTCGTCCCACGTCCAGGACGTGTCATCGGGGAGCTCGACACCCGCGGCCTCGAAGACGGCCGGGTTGACGATGATGCCGCGCGAGCCGACACCCGTCGGCAGAGCGTAGAGCTTGCCGTCGATGATGCCCGCGTCGAGCGAACCGGCCTGGAACTTCTCCTGGTCGACGTCGGCGCTGATGTCGGCGATCGCGTTCTTGCTCACGTAGAGCGGCAGTGCGTCGTATGTGATCTGCAGCGCGTCGGGCGCGCCGCCGCCGGCGACCTGCGTGGCGAGCTTGTCGTAGTAGCCGTTGTACTCGCTCGGTTCGCCCTCGACGGTGATGTTCGGGTGCGCCTTCTCGAACAGCGCGATCTGCTCGTCCTTGATGGCGTTCAGCTCATCACTGCCCCACCAGGCGAAGCGGAGCGTGATCTTCTCGTCGCCGTTCCCGGCTCCGGATCCACCGCCGCAACCGGTCAGTGTGACGGCCAGCGCCACGCCGGCGGCGGCGATGGCGAGGAGGCGTCGATTCTTCATGGGGTTCCTCTCAGACGGTGCGGCGGCGGAAGGCGCGCAGCAGGACAGGGGTGATCCGAGCGGAGCGGAGGGTCGATCGGTGGGCGGCCGTGCGGTCGTGTCGGGTCGGGCCGGTGGTGATCGTGGTCATGCCGCTCCTTCGCGGATCAAACGTTTTCTCAGCGGCGAGAAAACGCTTACTGACGGACGGTAGCGTCGTCCCCGCAGGGTTGTCAACGACCGTTGTGTCTCGCTTGGGTCACGCCGTGAGAGTGTCCGCGAAGAAGGCCCGCGCCTCCTCCTGCATCCCGACGCTCGACACGTGACCTTCGTCGAAGAACGTTCCGCGGTACCCGGGCGTGCCCGCGAGCGCCGCGTCGGCATCTCGCATCCCCTCAAGAGGGAACAGCGGATCGCGCTCGCCGTACTGGACGAGCAGCTCCCGCGGCGCAGCGGACGCCGCGATCTCCGGCAGGTCGCCGGCGGTACGGATGCCGGGGCTGTTCAGCAGCCACGAGTGGGTGTCGAGCTCCGCAGGGACGATCGACGCGAAGGTCGCCATCATGCAGGTGACGACGGTCGCGCGGACGCGATCGTCGAGGGCGCGCAGGAGGACGGCGCGCCCGCCGCCGCCCGAGAGTCCGAAGGTGCCCAGACGGGTGGCATCCACTCCGTCGACGGAGGCGAGCACGTCGAGCGCGGCGAGATCGTCGGTCGCGACGGCGCCGGCGAGCGATGTGCCCAGCATCCCCGCCGCCTTCGCCAGCGAGTCCTCGTGCAGCGAGGCGACGGCATCGAACCGCTCCGCCTCGGTCGGGACGATGCCCTCTTCGCGCCACAGCGCCTCGCGCGCGGCGATGAGGCCGGCCAGGCGCGGCGTCGGATGCGAGAGGTCGAACGCCCGGCTGCCCCACGAGAACGCGTCGTGCGCGAGCACCACGAAGCCGTCGCGCGCGAGGTCGTTCGCCGGGGAGCGGCCGCCATAGACGCTCGCGCGCAGAATCGCGGCGGACGGGTGCGCCTCGGCATCCGTGTCGACGAGCTGCTCGCCGCCGACGGAGCGGATGCCTCCGTGGCAGTGGAGCCCGAGCAGGCCGGGCAGCGGGCGTCCGTCGTCGTCCGGTCGCAGCAGCCAGGCGCGGGTGCGCGGCCCGTAGGGCAGTTGCCAGGTGAGCTCGCGACCGTGGATGCCGTCCGCCCGCCACTCCCGCTCGATCCGCAGATCGGTCGCTGCCGTCCGCCGCACACCGAGGGCGCGGGCGAGGGCGGATCGCAGTCCGGGGCCGTCGGTCGCGGTCGGTTCGTGCGCGAGGAAGGCCGGCCATTCGGGGTATCCGGCGATCGGTCCGAGGCTCGCGGACGACTCGTCGGTGCGGGCGGAATCGGCCATGGCGGCTCCTCATCGTCGTCGATCGCTTGTGCGTTCCGCTCGATAGTGTATCGTCACAGAAAGCGCTTTCTGAGCGTGGATACGGCGGTCGCAGACGACCGTCGGAAGTGTCGAGGAGGACCCGGATGAGCGCGATCAGCGAGCTGTCCCAGCTGCGCCGCGGCGGTGGAAAACGTGGACAGCGCGAGCGACCGAAGGACACGAAGGCGGCGCTCGTCTTCCTGGCACCGTGGCTGCTCGGCCTCATCCTCGTGACCGTTCTGCCGATCCTGGCGTCCCTCTACCTCTCGTTCACGAAGTACGACCTGTTCAACGCCCCCGAGTGGATCGGGCTCGACAACTACGTGCGCATGGCGCAGGACCCGCGCCTCGCGGCATCCCTCGGTGTCACCTTCGTCTACGTCCTCGTCGGCGTCCCCCTCGCGATGGCCGCCGCGCTCGGTGTCGCGCTCCTGCTCGACAAGGGACTGCGCGGGCTCGCGTTCTACCGCTCGATGTTCTATCTGCCGTCGCTGCTCGGCTCGTCGGTCGCCGTCGCGATCCTGTGGAAGCAGATCTTCGGTGTCGACGGCATCGTCAACCAGTTCCTGGCGATCTTCGGCATCGAGGGTCCCGGCTGGATCTCGAATCCCGACACCGCGCTGTCGACCATCATCCTGCTGAGCGTCTGGGGCTTCGGAGCCCCGATGGTGATCTTCCTCGCCGGCCTCCGGCAGATCCCGGTCATGTACTACGAGGCGGCATCCGTCGACGGCGCCGGTCCCGTGCGGCAGTTCTTCTCGATCACGCTGCCGCTGCTCAGCCCCATCGTCTTCTTCAACCTCGTGCTGTCGATGATCGGTGCGTTCCAGGCGTTCACGCAGGCGTTCATCATCTCGGGCGGATCGGGCGGCCCGTCCGACTCGACGCTCTTCTACACGCTGTACCTCTACCAGAAGGGGTTCACGGCCTTCGACATGGGCTACGCCTCGGCGATGGCCTGGCTGCTCGTCGCCATCATCGCGGGCTTCACCGCCGTGAACTTCGCTCTCTCCAAGCTGTGGGTGTTCTATGACGACTGAACTGATCACGACCCGCGACCGGCGCTTCGCCCAGGAGCGGCAACGCATCCGTCGCCGGCAGTCAGCCGCGCTCGGCGGCCGCTCGAAGGTGAGCGTCGTCGCCCGGCACATCTTCCTCATCGCGACGTCGGCGCTCATGCTCTACCCGCTGCTGTGGATGGTCGTCAGCTCGCTGCGACCCAACGACGAGATCTTCCGCCTGCCCGGCCTCTGGCCGCTCTCGTTCGAGATCTCGAACTACACCGAGGGCTGGAACGCCCTGTCGCCGTCGTTCGGCACATACCTCTGGAACTCGATCGTCGTGGTCGCCGGCTCGATCGTCGGCAACCTCATCTCGTGCTCGATGGCGGCCTACGCGTTCGCGCGACTGAACTTCCACTTCAAGCGCACGATGTTCGCGATCATGCTCGTCACGATCATGCTGCCCGTGCACATCGTGATCGTGCCGCAGTACATCATGTTCAGCCAGCTCGGCCTGGTGAACACGTTCTGGCCGCTCATCCTCCCGAAGGCCCTCGCGACCGACGCGTTCTTCATCTTCCTGATGGTGCAGTTCATCCGCGGCATCCCCCGCGACCTCGACGAGGCGGCGCGCATCGACGGCGCGGGGCACGCCCGCATCTTCCTGCAGATCCTGCTGCCGATGATGACCCCGGCCCTCGCGACGACGGCGATCTTCACCTTCGTGTGGGTGTGGAACGACTTCTTCGGCGCCCTCATCTACCTGAACAACCCCGACCTGTTCACCGTGCCCCTGGCACTCCGCCAGTTCATGTCGGCCCAGGGTGCGTCGAATTTCGGCGGCATGTTCGCGATGTCCGTCGTGTCCCTCGTCCCGGTGTTCCTCGCGTTCCTGTTCGGTCAGCGCTTCCTCATCCGCGGCATCGCCACGACCGGAATCAAGTAAGACGCCGCACGGGAAGGCTGCGGCCCCCGCATCCCTCGCGTGTCCACATCATGTGCTCGGCACGAGAGCATACGTTCCGGCCCGTTCGGAACGTATGCGCTCGATCGGTGCACATGATGTGGCCCTCATGGTCGCGCGACCGCGACCGCGCGACCGCGACCGCGCGAGAGCGACCGCGACCGCGCGACCGCGACCGCGCGAGAGCGACCGCGACCGCGCGACCGCGACCGCGCCGCCGCGCGTCAATTCAGACGCAGGGCGGCGACGACCTCGGCGTCCGGCAGGCGGCCGTCGGCGACGAGCAGGCGGTAGGAGCGTGACACGGGGATGCCGGGGGTGAGGGTGACCGCGCGGTCCCAGGCGAGGGCGGCCCCGATCCCGGGGTACCCCGCGACGCGCACGAACCACGGATCAGCGGCTGAGGCCTCGTCGAGCGGAGCCATCGCGACCGTTGCGGCGCCCTCGGCGAACTCGGCCGACCAGGCGAGCCAGGGTGCGACGGTGCCGTGCACCGCGTCCTCTCCGCGCGCCGACGCGGTGCGCACGTCGACGTCCGTCGCGGCCGGCAGGCGCCACGAGAGTCCGCCGTAGCCACCGCCGACCCGGCCGTTGCTGCCCGGGCCGCCGAGGTGGAGCGTGCCCGCCCGCGTGGTGAGCTCGAACGTCAGGTCGACGGTGGTCGCGCCGGAGCCGGCCTCGGCGACGGTCATCCGCCGGCATTCGGTGAGCATGTGCGCGCCGTCGCGACCGATCCAGGCGAACTCGGCTTCGAGAGCGGATGCCGACCCCTCCACGCGCGTCGCGACGATCCGCCCGTGGTCGTCCCGCCAGACGTAGTCGCGGCCGGGCGTGTAGGTGCGTCCGCCCCAGAAGTTCACGCCCGAGACGTCCTGCAGCGTGACGCTGATGCCCAGGTGCCAGTCGTGATCGGCGGGATGCGTGTCCGAGACGACGACACCGGCGGGCGTCCTGACGGGGTGCAGGTAGGGCCGCGGGCTCGAGGAGCGGGTCGCGTCGGCGCCGTCGACGAGGACGGCGACCGGATGCGGCGCGTCGTCCGACGCGGAGAGGTCGGCCAGCACGGCGGGCTCGGTCTTCGCCGCCCAGGGCAGATGCAGCTCGGCGAACGTGGCCTCCGCGTCGACCGCTCGTTCGACCGCGTCGCGGACGCCGGCCAGCACGATCCGCGGGGAGGGGCCGCTCTCGTTCCAGCTGACGTGCGCCGCATCGATCTCGACGGGGTCGGTGTCGGCGACGGCATCCATCACCCGGACGAACGCCCCGGTCTCGTGCAGGGGAGCGAGCAGAGGCGTGCCGTGGTCGCGGTGGTCGAGCAGGTTCTCGACGAGGTCGATGCGGCCGAACTCGATGCGGCGGTCGGCCGTCTCGACGACATCCTCGGTGTAGAAGAACTTCGCCGACCCGCGGGTGCCGCGGATGAGGACGTAAGGGTCCTCGTCCTGCTCGGCGCACAGCGTGAGCGCGGAGGTGACGCGGATGCCGCGGCCGGTCGACAGGCGGATGACGCTCGTGTCGTCGCCCTCGATGGCGTTGGCGCGGTAGAGGTCTGCGGTGACCTGGTTCACGTCGAACGCGGACGTCGACTGCGCGACGGCGAGGGCGGTGGCCGTCGCGTGGGCGAGCGGGTTCGCGACGACGCCGTCGAGGACGGGGAACCCGTCGAGGATGCGGTGGCCCGCCCAGCGGCTGCGCGACCAGTACGCCTGGTCGCGGCACCAGAGGCCGACGGCGCCGATCGCCTGAATCGGTCCGAGATCGAACTCGTCGGCGATGAGGGCGGGGATCGCGAGGGATCCGAGGCTCTGGAATCCGACCTGGATGCGCGAGCCGGATGCCGCGGCGGCATCGGCGAGGACGGCGAAGTCGGCGGACGACAGGACCGGCGGCTTCTCAAGGTACAGATCGATACCGCGCGCGACGACGAGGCCGGCGAGAGCGGCGTGTGTGTGCAGCGGCGTCGCCACGATGACGACGTCGACGTCGACGACGGCGTCGAGGGCATCCGCCAGCGACGCGAACGCCTGCGTGCCGTAGGGCAGGTTCTCGGGCGGTACGGGGGTCGGGTCGGCGACGGCGACGAGGTCGACGCGCTCGCCGAGGCGGCGCAGGTTCTCGAGGTGGACGGTGCCGAAGCCCTGGGCTCCGGCGAGGACGATGCGGGTTCGTCGGGGGACAGTCACGGGGACTCCTTCGTCGGCTCCTTCGAGTATGCCAGCAAGCGCTTTCCCTGAGTCGTTCCGCGGCGAAATCCGCGGTCTTCAGCCGATGAGGAGTCGGCCGAGCGCGATGCCGAGCAGCCCCGCTGCGACAGCGGCCACCAGCATCCCGATCGCGTTCGCTGCGCCGAGCGCGTACCGGCGCTCCTGCACGAGGCGGACCGTCTCGAAGCTCGCGGTGCTGAAGGTGGTGAATCCGCCGCACAGGCCGGTGCCGATGACGAGTCGCCACGCGTCGTCGACGACCCCGGCCAGCGCGAGCTCGGTCACGAAGCCGAGCACGAGCGAGCCCGCAACGTTGATGAGGAGCGTGCCGACCGGCAGCGCCGTGCGCACACGCGCCTTCACGGCGCCGTCGACCGCGAGACGCAGGGCCGCGCCGACGCCCCCCGCGAGCGACAGGACGAGGAACAGCCCCGGTGTCACCGGGTCACCGCCCTGCGGTGCCGGGCCGCGGCGAGCGCGATGCCTGCCACGGTCGCGAGCGCGCCGACGATGACGGTGCCGACCGCGTACAGGATGCCGGCCGCCGGATCGCCGCCCCTCAGCAGCATCCCGCTGTCGACGGCGAGCGCGCTGTACGTCGTGAACCCGCCCGCGAATCCCGTGCCGAGCAGCAGGCGCAGCGCACGGCGGCGACCGAGGTCGGGCCCGCGTCGGGCGAGGGTCTCGAGGAGTGCGCCGAGGAAGAGCGCGCCGACGATGTTGATCGCGAAGATGGCGACGGGGATGCCGCCGACCGAGGGGATCGCGAGCGACAGCCCCTCGCGCGCCGCCGTGCCGACCGTGCCGCCGATGAGCACGAGGAGGATCGACGTCCACGACAGGTGCACCGGCCGCGCGTCCTCGGCGATGTCGCCGTCGATCGGGAGTTCGCCGTGCGGGTCGTGCGCGGGGGCGGGCGTGGTCATCGCGTCCACGATAGACCCGAGGACTCGAATCGGAGCCCAGGGGGTTCCGACCCCGAAGCGCCGCCCGTACGATGGATCCCATGACGCGGAAAACGCTTTCCGATCTGGCCAACCTCATCGACGGAGCCCGGCCGGCACGGTCGGTGATGCGCCTGCTCGCCCGCCGGCCGGGGCGCATGGTCGTGGCCGTCCTGGCCTTCGCGGCGAAGGAGATCCCGCTGTGGTTCCTCCCGGTGATCACGGCCGCCGTCATCGACATCGTCGCGGGGCGCGGCCAGGTCTCCGAAGTCATCTGGTGGTTCGTCGTGGCCGCCGTCCTGCTCCTGCAGAACTACCCGAACCACATCCTCTACACGCGCAGCTTCATGACCGTCGTCCGCGACACCGGCGCCGATCTCCGCAACGCCCTCGCCGAACGGCTGCAGACCCTGTCGATCGGCTACCACACGCGCATCAGCTCCTCGATCGTGCAGACCAAGGTGGTCCGCGACGTCGAGAACGTCGAGCTCATGCTGCAGCAGGTGACGCATCCGCTCCTCTCCGCGACCATGGTCATGATCGGTGCCGTCACGATGACCGCGATCGCCGTCCCGCAGTTCCTGCCGGTCTACGCCCTCGCCGTGCCGATCGCCATCGGCATCCGCTATGCCATGCGCCAGCGCTCCCACGCCCGCAACGCGGTGTTCCGGCGCGAGGTCGAGACGTTGTCGGCGCGCGTGGGCGAGATGGCCTCGCTCATCCCCGTCACGCGTGCGCACGGGCTCGAGCAGACCGCCGTCACGCGAGTCGCGACGGGCGCGGACGGCGTGCGTCGAGCCGGCCTGCACCTGGACATGCTCAACGGCCACGTCGCGTCCGTGTCGTGGGTCGCGATGCAGCTGCTCGGGGTGGGGTGCCTCGTGCTCGCCGCGATCTTCTCGCTCACCGGCCTCCTGCCGATCACCCCGGGTGAGGTCGTCCTCCTGTCGACGTATTTCACGCTGCTGACGCAGGGCCTCACGCAGCTGCTCATGCTGATCCCGGTCGGCGCCCGCGGTCTCGAGTCGGTGCGTTCGATCGCAGAGGTCCTGCAGGAGCCCGACCTGGAGCAGAACGCCGGCAAGCGCCGGGTCGACGCGGTCGTCGGTGAGCTCACCCTCGCGCACGTGTCGCATCGCTATCCCGGCGCGCACGAGGACGCGGTGCACGCCGTCGACCTCCGCATCGCCGCCGGGGCGACCGTTGCCTTCGTGGGATCATCCGGTTCGGGCAAGTCGACGATGCTGAACCTCATCCTCGGCTTCCTCCGGCCGACCGCGGGCAGCATCCTCGTCGACGGGCAGGACATGCAGGAGCTCGACCTGCGCACCGTCCGCCGGTTCGTCTCGGTCGTTCCGCAGGAGTCCGTCCTGTTCGAGGGGACGATCCGCGAGAACGTCGCCTACGGGCTCGGCGACGTCGACGATCAGCGCATCGAGCGCGCGCTCCGCGACGCGAACGCGTGGAGCTTCGTCCAGGATCAACCGCAGGGCTGGGACACCGTCGTCGGCGAGCGCGGCGCCCGGCTGTCGGGTGGTCAGCGACAGCGGCTCGCGATCGCTCGCGCGCTCATCCGCGATCCGCGCATCCTGCTGCTCGATGAGGCCACCAGCGCACTCGACCCCGAGTCGGAAGAGCTCGTGAAGGATGCCCTCGGTCGCCTCATGACGGGACGCACCACCCTGGTCGTCGCCCACCGCCTGTCGACCGTGCGGCAGGCCGACGTCATCGTCGTGCTGGAACGGGGCGAGATCGTCGAGCGCGGCTCGCACGACGAGCTCCTCGAACGCGGCGGTCGCTACGCGCAGCTGCACCTGACCCAGGCGGGTCTCGCGTGAGGGAGGTCTACCGGGATCCGGTCTACGACGGGGCGACCGATCCGCTCGTCGTGATCGACGACGCCGGTCGTTGGTGGATGTTCTACACTCAGCGCCGCGCGACGCACCCCGACCCCGGCGCCGGTGTCGCCTGGGTGCACGGCAGCCGCATCGGCGTCGCACGTTCGACCGACGGCATCCGCTGGTCGTACGCCGGAACCCTCGAGCCGACCACCGACGGGCTGGGCATGGATGCCGAGGGCCCGCCCCCGAGCACGGATCGCACCCATTGGGCGCCCGAGGTCGCGCACGACGGCATCGGCTGGCGGATGTACCTCACCGAGATCGACGGGGTTCCCGACCAGTGGCCGGGGTACGCCCGTCACATCGTCGAGTACCGATCCGCTGACCTCGCCCGCTGGCATCGGATAGGCCCGATCAGCCTCGACAGCGACCGCGTCATCGATGCTGCGGTCGCGCGGACTCCCGACGGCCGGTGGCGGCTCTGGTACAAGGACGAGGCCGCCGATTCGGTGACGAAGGTCGCGGTCTCCGCCGACCTCGCTACGTGGCGGTCGGAGGGCACCGCGATCGGTGGTCGGCCCCACGAGGGGCCGACGGTGTTCGAGCTCGACGGCTCCTGGTGGATGATCGTCGACGAGTGGCGCGGCATGGGGGTGTACCGCTCGACCGATGCCGTCGCTTGGCAGCGGCAGGGTGGGGCGGATGCCGTCATTCTCGGCGCGGGGGCCGTGCCGGGCTCGGGCTTCGGCCATCACGGGGCGCCGGTCCGCGAGAACGGCAGGATGTGGTTCTACTTCTTCACGCACCCGGGGGTCCCCGACGAGCGGCGCAGCGTCGTCCTCCGGGCGGAGCTCGTGGTGCGCGACGGGGAATTGTTCGTCATCTAGTCCGGCAGACGGTCCCCGATCCGTACGCCGGACCGCTGACGGGTAGCCTGGGACCGGTCACAGCATTGCTCTTGAAAAACGTTTCAACCCCGACTACAGTGCAAGGCAAGCGCTTTCCCGCGGACTCAGGTCCGCCGCACCAGGAATGCCAGATCACGGACCATGACGTCCACCAGCACTCGCAACACGGACGTTCGAGAGAGGACAAAGATGTTCATCAGCAAACGCGCGCTCGCCGCCGTCGCCCTCGCGACCGGCTCGGCCATCGCCCTCGCAGGCTGCGCCGGTTCGCCGGAACCCGCAGGCACCTACGACCCCGACGAGAAGGTCTCGATCGATCTCGCGTTCTGGGGCAACGACGTCCGCGCCGATCTGTACAACAAGGCGATCGAGGCGTTCAACGAGAAGTACCCCAACATCACGGTCAACACGAGCTTCCTCGCCTTCCCCGAGTTCTGGGAGAAGCGGCAGACCGAAGCGGCGGGCAAGAACCTCCCCGACGTCATGCAGTTCGACTACTCCTACCTGCGTCAGTACTCCGAGAACGGTCTCCTTCTCGACCTCGACCCGTACCTGGGCGGCATCATCGAGACAGATCCTCTGCCGCAGAACATCCTCGACATCGGCGTCGTGAACGACACGACGTACGGCATCGCGACATCCACGAACGCGTGGGGCCTGTTCACCAACCCCGTCCTGCTCGAGCAGGCCGGCGTCGACGAGTTCGCCGGTGGTTCCTGGGACGACTACACCGCCTGGATGAGCGAGATCACCAACGCCAGCGGTGGCGAGTTCTGGGGCGGCAGCGACTACACCGGCCGCATCCAGAACTTCGAGCTGCAGCTGCGCTCGGAGGGAGGCGAGCTCTTCACCGAGGAGGGCGAGCCCGGCTTCGACGAGGCACGGCTGAAGGCGTTCTGGGAAGAGGGTCAGTCGATCCGCGACGGCATCGGCGTCCCGCAGCAGACCGTCGAGGAGGCCCTCCCGCTGGGCGGGTTCGACACGGCGCTGACCGCGAGCGAGCTCACCTGGGACAACTTCGGCGCCGGCTACCTCGGCAACCTCGGCGCGGACTACACCGAGCTCGGTCTCGTCGCTCCGCCGGTCACGGAGGAGGGCGCGAAGGATCTGTACCTCAAGCCTTCGATGCTGCACTCGATCGCCGCGAACACCGATGAGCCCGAGGCGGCTGCGACGCTCGTGAACTTCCTCGTCAACTCGCCCGAGTCGGGCGAGATCTTCGGAACCAACCGAGGCCTCCCCGCCTCCGAGACGGCCCTCGCCGCCGCGGAGCTCGACCCGCTCAGCCAGCAGGTCAAGGACTACGAGGCGTCCATCGCCGACCGTCTCGGCGACGCCCCTCCCGTTCCGATCGTGGGGTATGGCACCCTCGAGGAGAAGTTCCGTCAGCTCGGAGTGGAGCTGAACTTCGGCACCACGACCGTCGATGACGCCGTCTCGCAGTTCTTCACCGAGATGGACGTCGTCCTCAACCAGTGACCGACCGGGGTCCGGATGCCGCGGCATCCGGACCCCGCATCGTCCGACCGTCCCGATACCTGGAGCAGCCCGTGAGCACCACCGCGACGAGGGTCATCGTCACCGGCGAGAAGCGACGTCGCACCCTCGCGAACAGCCGCCGACCCGAGGACCTCGACCGTCCCACCCAGCGTTCGCGCGCCCGACGCGAGACTCTCGCCGGCTACGGCTTCTTGATCCCGTGGCTCGTCGGATTCTTCGGACTGACGATCCTGCCGATGGCGTACTCGCTCTACCTGTCGTTCACGCGATACAACATCTTCCAGCCGCCGCGCTGGATCGGATTCGACAACTACGTCCGGCTGTTCACGAATGACCCGCAGTTCATCCAGTCCGCGCAGATCACGCTGGTCTACGTCCTGGTCGGCACGCCGATCACCCTGCTCGCTGCCCTGCTCGTGGCGATGCTGCTGAACTTTCGCGACAAGGGTGCCGGATTCTTCCGTTCCGCTTTCTACGCTCCCTCGCTCATCGGCGGATCGGTCTCGGTCGCGATCGTCTGGCGGGCGATGTTCGGCTCCGACGGCCCCGTCGACTCATCGCTGTCGTTCCTCGGTATCGACCTCGGCGGCTGGATCGGCAACCCGAGCCTCGTCCTCCCCGCGATGATCATCCTGTCGATCTGGCAGTTCGGCGCGACGATGGTCATCTTCCTGGCCGGACTGAAGCAGATCCCCAAGGAGCTGTACGAGGCCGCGGAGATGGACGGCGCCGGTGCCTGGCACCGGTTCCGCGCCGTGACGCTGCCGATGCTGTCGCCGGTCATCTTCTTCAACCTGCTGCTCGGTCTGATCGGGGCGTTCCAGGTGTTCGCGTCGGCATACATCATCTCCAACGGCTCGGGCGGCCCCGCGGGCATGACGAACTTCGTCACGCTCTATCTCTACAAGCGCGGCTTCGCCGACGGTCAGATGGGCTACGCGGCCGCCATCGCGTGGGTCCTGCTCGTCGTCGTCGCGATCATCGCCTTCATCCTCTTCCGCACCCAGCGTTCCTGGGTGCACTACGCCGGAGACAACCGATGAGCACCTCCAACGTCACCACGACCTCCGGCGCGGCATCGACGCCCGTCTTCGCCGCGCAGCAGGTCATCGCGAACCCGCCGCGTCGCCGCGTGAAGCGCAAGACGTGGCAGACGGTCATTTGGCTCGTCGTGCTCGTCGCGCTGACGGCTCTCGTCCTCTACCCGCTCGTCTGGCTGGCGGTCTCGACGCTCAAGCCGAACTCGGAGTTCGGGCAGAATTCGGGACTCATCCCGAACTCACCGTCGTTCGACAACTACACGAAGGTCTTCGAGGGCATCGCGGGTGTGCCGCTGCTCCAGTTCTTCTGGAACTCGCTCATCCTCGCCGTCGCGGCGGTCGTCGGCACGGTTCTCTCCAGCGCCCTGGCCGCCTACGCGTTCGCCCGCATCCAGTTCAAGGGGCTCGGCATCCTGTTCGCGGCGATGATCGGCACGCTGCTGCTGCCGTTCCACGTCGTGATCATCCCCCAGTACATCCTGTTCAACAACCTGGGGCTCGTCGACACGTTCTGGCCGCTGATCCTGCCGAAGTTCCTCGCCACCGAGGCGTTCTTCGTCTTCCTCCTCGTCCAGTTCATGCGGCAGATGCCGAGGGACATGGATGAGGCGGCGCGCATCGACGGCGCCGGCCACGTCCGCATCTTCTGGGCGATCATCCTGCCGCTGGTCAAGCCCGCGCTGATCACGTGCGCGATCTTCGCGTTCATCTGGTCGTGGAACGACTTCCTCGGGCCGCTGCTGTACCTCACGAGCCCCGAGAACTACCCGCTGCCGATCGCGCTGCGCCTCTACAACGACCAGTCCTCGACGAGCGACTTCGGTGCGACCGTGACGGCCTCGTTCCTCGCACTGGTCCCAGTGCTGCTGTTCTTCCTCGTGTTCCAGCGCTTCCTCGTCGACGGCGTCGCGACCCAGGGTCTCAAGGGCTGATCACCGTGGCGGGGATTCGTGCAGAGCGGCGCGCCGAGCGCGCGGCGGTGCGCGCCGACCGCTCGGGGAGCGGCCCCGTCCTCGAGGAGCGTCCTGCGGCGACGTTCCCCGGTGCCGCGGCGAAGTTCGCGCTGTTCGGCGAGGTGCTCCTGGTCGGACTGCTCGTCCTGCTCGTGGGCGCGCTCGTCGTGACCCTCCCGGTGGCCTTGGCCGCCGGCATCCGTCACCTCGGTCGGTTCGTCGCGGCGGAGGACTCCCGACTCGGCCTGTTCTGGCGCGACGTGCGCGCCGGGATCACGGGCGGGAGCCTCGTCGGGCTGGTCTCCGTCGTGATCGCCGCCGTTCTGGCTGTCGACATCCTGCTCGCCCGCACCGGCATGCTCCCGGGCGGGGTCGTGGTCGAGGCCGTCGGATGGGCGGGACTCGCCGGCCTGTCCGTCGCCCTGCTCGTCGCCGCGGGCGCCTGGGCCCCCGCGTCCGGCTGGCGAGAAGCGGTCCGGAGCGTCCCGGTGATCGTCCGGGATGACGTGCGGGGGCTCGCCTTCTACGTCGCGGCCGTCGCGTTGGCCGTCATCCTGACGTGGATGCTGCCGCCGCTGCTGCCCGCTGCCTTGGGGTGCGCGGTGCTCGCCGTCGTCGCGGTGCCGCACCGGCGCCGCTGACTCAGCGCAGGCGGCGGACCGTGACGGTCGCTCGGCCGGGTGTCGTGCCGGTCAGATAGAGACGGGGTCCGCCGAGTGCATCGGTGCCGCCCAGGTAGTCGTAATCCTCGCCGGGAAGGTATCCCGCGGCCGCGGACGCTCCCGTACCCGGCCCGACCTCGATCGCGTCCGCCCCGACGCGGTACCGCGCGGATCCCGAGGCGAGGACGACGGTGTCGCCAGCGGTAGGGGTGACCCCCTCGAAGGCGCCGCCCGCGCGGAACGCGAACTCGAGGTTCCACGCGCAGATCGGACCGTCCGTCTCGATCGTCAGCCGGGCGCCGTCCTCGGTCGGGGCGATCTCGATCCGGGTGTCGAGCGGCACCTCGTGCCGCGGGCGCTCGTCGAACGACATCGCGGCGGAGAAGCGCCCCTCGTCGACGACGCGGTAGTCCCCGTCCGGGCGGCGGCGCGCGGCATCCAGCGGCCCGAAGTACGCAGGCGACAGGTGCTCCTCGAGCACGATCCGGTCGTCGGCGATCGTCATCCGGTCGGCGCGGAACGGTCCCAACCCGAAGAAGTGACGTGACAGGCGCACGGACTCGAGCACGGCGTCGCCTGCGAA
This sequence comes from Microbacterium sp. NPDC080005, assembly GCF_040702445.1. Lineage (NCBI taxonomy): Bacteria > Bacillati > Actinomycetota > Actinomycetes > Micrococcales > Microbacteriaceae > Microbacterium > Microbacterium sp. NPDC080005. Next base: position 1,054,090 of record NZ_JBFBLD010000002.1, read on the forward strand.
CATGCGGAGGAACGTGGGGTTGCTCGCCAGCCCCGACCGGATGCGCCGGGCGACGGCGTAGTCGGACCCGCCGAAGACGGTCAGCGTGCGGTCGGGTGTGCGGTCGACGACGAGCCCGGACACCGGCCATGCGTGTCGCGCCCGCGTGGGGGGCGCGACCGAGGAGGGCAGCGGCTCGCGCAGCGCCGGGTGCAGCAGCATGTCGGCGAGCGCGGTCTGCGGATCGATGACCGGAGCGGATGCCGCGACCCGTGCCGCCCACGCGAAATCTTCGCGCCCCGTCTCGAGGGCGAGCCGGCGGTAGTGCAGCGCGTATGGCGCGAGCGGGAAGGCCGGCTCGCGCTGATCCTGCCGCCGGGAATGCACGGTCTCGACCGACCCGTCGGGGTGGATCAGTCCGAGCGTCGCCTCGAGATTCCGCGCGACGACCTCGCGGAGCTCGGGGAGGTCGAGGACGTCGGCGATGACGAGCAGCGAGGGGTTCGAGACGTACACGGCGTAGTTGGCGCTGCGCTCGGAGTACAGGCCGTCGGCGTCGATGTCGACGCCCTCGGCCAGCCACTCCCGGGCACGCGCTTCGAGCCGTTCGTCCGGACGGTGCCGATGCAGTCGGACGAGGGCGGCGCTGAGCTCCCACCGGTGGTTCGGGGTGTGGACGCCGCCCGCGAGCATCGCGGGAGCCGCTCGATCGGCGATGCCGCCGAGGATCTCGGCGACCCGGTCGAGTCGGGTATCGCCCGAGCGGCGCGCGAGCTCGAGGATGTCGCCGAGGTCGTTGATCGTGAAGCCCGTGTCGGGCGGCGATTCGACGTTGTCGCCGCCGAGGAACAGGCCCGTCGGCGACTGCAGGTCGTGCAGAACCCGCGCGTACGTCTCGGCGAGCCCAACCACGGCGGGGGAGCCGGCGAACGCCGATGCCGGCTCGAGGAAGACCGCCACGAGCAGTTTCGCGCGGCGCATCGATTCGCGGTGCGGGCCGAGCCCGGCACCGGACACGTCCGTCGACGCCTGCAGGAGCGACGCCGTCTCGGCATCCGCCGCGGCGATCACATCGGCGACGAACGTGTCGGTCTGGTCGGGGGTCATGACATCTCCGGTCGGTGCAGGCGGGCGCGCAGGGTGACGACCTCGAAGGCGCGCAGATCGAGATTCACGATGGTCTCGTCCTCGAGTCGCGCCGCCTCCGCACGGCCGCGCCCAGGGGTCTCGACGAGGTCGCACACCTCGAGCGACGCGACGGGCAGATCGAACCGGAGGATGCCGCCGGTGCGGGCTCCCCGCTGCTCGAACACCCGCACGATGAGGTCGCCGCTGCCGTCGGCGGCGAGCTTGACGGCCGAGACGACCAGACCCGCCACGGTGCTCGTGACGAGCGGGGGGACGGCCTCGGCGCCGGTGACCGCGCGCAGGGGGGAGCCGACGAGCGAGCCCCAGCGGGCGGCATCCGTCGTCGTCTCGGCGGGCGCGAAGACCGAGGTGAACTCGTGCACGCCCTGATCGGCGTCGGGGTCGGGGAACATCGGGGCGCGCAGCAGCGACTGGCGCACCGTCGTGACGGTGCCGTGCTCGTCGGTCGTCCGCGTCGCGTCGTGGCCGTACACCCCGTCGTTGACGATCGCGGCGCCGGTTCCCGGCTCGCCGACGTGGACCCAGCGATGGGCGCAGACCTCGTAACGCGCCTCGTCCCACGAGGTGTTGGTGTGGAGCGGACGCCGGACGTGACCGAATTGGGTCTCGTAGGCGGCATCCGGCGCATGCACCGCGACGGGGAAAGCGATCTTGAGCAGCCGGTGCCGCTCGTGCCACTCGACACGGGTGCGGATCCGGACGGCGCCGCCCTCGGGGTGGATGTCGATCCACTGCTCGGCGGTGCCGTTGGGCAGGGGGTGCGCGACATGCACGACACCCTCGTCCGTCAGGGTCGCCGTGCCGCCGTCGACGTCGGTGGTCGACAGCCGGTAGGCGGCGTCGAGCTCCCACGCATCCCACTTCGACGGGGCGTCCACGTGCAGCTGCAGCAGACCGCCGCGCCGACCGGCGGGGATCAGCTCCCGGCCGGTCGCGAGCTCGCGCACGCTGCGCAGCGTTCCGTCGGGTCCGACGAGGACGTCGACCACGTCCGAGCGCAGCCGGAAGCCGCCGTCGACCGCCTCGGCGGAAACGACGGCGGGCTGCGGTGCCGGTCCCGCAGCGCCTGCCGCGGTCCCGCCCACGGTGACGGCGGCGGGGTTGAGCACGAGGCGCGTGGAACCGTCGCCCACGAGGGCGGCGACGGCATCCGCGATGATGCGCTCGAGCCGCTCCGTGGTCTCGGCGTGCGAGCGCTCGGCCTCGCGATGCACCCACGCGATCGCGCTGCCCGGGAGGATGTCGTGGAACTGCAGCAGCAGCACCTCGCGCCAGAGCTCGTCGAGCTCGGCGGAGGGGTACGGGAGGCCGCGGCGCAGGGTGGCCGCCGCACTCCAGTGCTCCGCCTCGACGAGGAGCGCCTCGTTGCGACGGTTGCCCCGCTTCGTACGCATCTGAGACGTGTAGATGCCGCGGTGGAACTGCAGGTACATCTCGCCCGACCAGACGGGCGGGTCCACCGGCTCGGCGGCCGCCTCGAGGAAGAACTCGCGCGGTGTGCCGAACGAGACGGTGGGCGAGCCCTCCAGGTCCGCCTGGAGGCGCGCGTCGGTCATCATCTCCCGCGTCGGCCCGCCGCCGCCGTCGCCGAAGCCGAAGGGCATCAGCGACCGGCTGCTGCCCGCGTGGTCGGCGAAGTTGCGGACGCTGCGGGCCAGCTCGGTCGGACGCATGTCGCCGCTGTAGGTGTTGTTCGGCGGGAAGTGCGTGAAGATCCGGGAGCCGTCGAGACCCTCCCACACGAAGGAGTGATGCGGCATCGTGTCGACGTCGTTCCAGCACATCTTCTGCGTGAAGAACCACTCCAGCCCGGCGCCGCGCAGCAGCTGCGGGAGCCCGGCGGGGAAGCCGAAGGAGTCCGGCAGCCAGCCGACGTCGCTGCGGGCGCCGAAGTGCTCCTCGAAGAAACGGGTGCCGGCGAGCAGCTGACGAGCGAGCGACTCGCCCGACGGCATGTTGACGTCGGACTCGACCCACATGTTGCCGACCGGGATGAACCGTCCCTCGGCGACGCGGGCTTTCACGCGCTCGAACAGCTCGGGGTCGCTGCGACGTACCCACTCGAAGTGCTGCGCCGACGAGCTGACGAAGACGGCGTCGGGGTCGGCGTCCATGAGCTCGAGCACGTTGGCGAACGTGCGGGTGACCTTGCGCACCGTCTCGCGGCTCGGCCAGAGCCACGCCGAGTCGATGTGCGCGTGCCCCGTGGCCGTGATGCGATGAGCGGATGCCGCAGCCGGCGCCGCGAGCAGGGGAGCGAGGATGCCGCGGGCGGCGGCCGCGCCCGCCGTCGGGGCGTCGGGATCGACCGCGTAGAGCGCGCGCTCGAGACCGTCGAGGATGCGCGCCCGGCGCGGGTCGGAGTCGGTGAGCTCCCGGGCGAGACCGGCGAGGACGATGACCTCGCGGCGGAGGCGCTCGACGGTCTCGTCGACGAGGCGCACCTCCATGCGACCGAGGCGGTACAGCGGCTCGGGCCCGGCGGTTGCGGGGTCGCCGAGGGGCGTCGGGGCGAAGGCGAGAGGGCTCTTGAAGTCGTCGCCACCCGAGAGATCGGGGTTGGCGGCGGCCTCGACCGTGAATGCGAGGCGCTCGCCGGGAGCGCTCGTGACGGGCACGTGGTGGTTGCGGGGCTCCAGACCCTTCACGACGACGCCGCCGTGGGTGCGGACGAGGCCTTCGCACTGGAAGCCCGGCTTGGCCTGCGAGAAGCCGAGATCGAGTGACAGCTCGATGCGTCCGTCCCGAGCGGCCCACTCCGCAGGGACCTCGCCCTCGACCCTGAACCACGTCGTGCCCCAGGCGCGGCCCCAGCGGTGTGCGGTCTCGACGGGGGTGAAGATGGCGTCCCGCTGCATCCGTTCGACGGACACGGGCTCGCCTGGCAGGTCCCCGCGGTCGGGGACCTGCCAGGCCGACACCGCGAGGGGACGGCGGTCAGCGACGACCGCTTCATCGAGGTATTCCCCGATGAAGCGGTCGACGCGTTCCAGGACGAGGTGATCCCGCGAGGGCATCAGTCCTTCAGTCCCGCGTTGATGTTCGACGAGATCACGTACTTCTGGAACACCAGGTAGAGAGCGACCAGCGGGAGCATCGACAGGACGGATGCCGACAGGAGGATCGTCCACTCGATGTTCTCGGCTCCCACCAGCGCACGCAGGGCGATCTGCAGCGTGAATTGGTCGGGGTCGCCGAGGATGATGAGCGGGAAGATGTAGTCGTTCCAGCGCCACTGGAAGGACATGATGCCGAGCGTCAGAGCGATCGGACGCGCGAGCGGCAGCATGATGCGGAAGAAGATGCCGTACTCGCTGGCGCCGTCGATGCGCGCTGCCTGCATGAGCTCGTCCGGGACGGTGAGGAAGAACTGCCGGAACATGAACACACCGGTCGGGGTGACGATCGAGGGGATGATCACACCGGCGAGCTGGTTGTAGAGCCCGAGGTCGCGGACGACGGTGAACATCGGGTTCAGGATGACCTCGCCCGGGAGCATCGTCATCGAGAGGATGAACAGCCCCAGCACGCTCAGCCACGGGTTCTTGTACTTCGCGAGCGCGTAGCCGGTCGTGGCGCAGAGGAACACGGTGAGCACCGTCGACACCGTGGCGACGATCGCGGTGTTGACGAAGTATCGCGCGAAGTCGATGCGGTCGAGCGCGGCGGAGTACCCGTCGAGCGTCCACTCCTTCGGGAAGAAGGAGAGCGGGTAGCTGAACAGCTCGCTTCCGGGCTTGAACGAGGACAGCAGGAACCACGCCAGCGGGAACAGCATGAGCAGGGCCAGCACCCACAGGAGGGTCGTGGGCACCACCGCGCGACGGCGCAGGTTCTTGGCCCGCCGGCGTCGCTCGTAGCGCTGGGTCTGCTTCTCGTCGGGCACCGTGACGGCGTAGGTGGTCACCATGTGTTGCTCCTCCGGCTGATGCGCAGCTGGATGAGCGCGATGATCATGAGGATCACCAGCAGGATCATCGACGCCGCACTGGCGTAGCCGATCTCGGATCGGGCGAAGCCGGTCTCGTAGATGTATTGGACGATCAGTCGGTTCTGTGTGCCGGGGCCGCCGCCGTTGAGCGACTGGATGAGCGCGAACTCCTTCATGTGCCCGAGCGTGGACAGCAGGACCACGAGCACGGAGGTCGGCGCGATGGACGGCAGGGTGATGTGCACGAAGCGCTGCCAGCCGTTCGCCCCGTCGAGCTCCGCGGCCTCGTAGTAGGACTGCGGCACGTTGTTGAGCGCGGCGACGAACAGGAGCATGTTGAAGGCGGCGCCTCCCCAGGACGAGGCGACGATCACGACCAGGAGCGACAGGTCGGCGCTGGACGACCAGGGCAGGCGCTCGCCGCCGAGCGTGCTGATGATGAAGTTGACGAACCCGAAGTTCTCGCCGAACATCCACCGCCAGATCACACCGGTGACGATGGGCGAGACGAGCCAGGGCAGGAAGAAGATGATGCGTGCGGCGGTCTTGCCGCGGGCGTGGGTCGCGTTGATCGCGACGGCCATCGCGAGCGAGAGCGCGTAGCTCAGCGGGACCGAGAAGAGCGCGAAGACGAAGGTGCGCCCGAGAGCCCCGTAGAAGTCCGGGTCGCCGAGGAGCTCGCTGTAGTTGTCGAGGCCGACGAAGGTGAAGTCGCCCCAGCCTCGGTAGTCCGTGAGCGAGTACGACAGCCCGAGGACGCCGGGCCAGAGGAAGAACAGGGCGAACAGCGCGGCCGTGACGATGGTGAACAGGAACGGCGCCATCCGGTACCGGCCGAAGACACGCTTGCGGCGGGGGCGGAGGGGCGCGCCGGGCGCCCCCGCCGTGGGGGCGGAGGCGTCCGGCGTGATGGTTGCAGTCATGCTGTTTTCCCTTGGGGGGGATCAGTTCATCTGATCGGTGGAGATCGTGTTGATGTTCTCGACGGTCTGCTCGAGCGTCTGCTCGCCGTTGAGGTACTTCACCGTCTCATCCTTCAGCGGCTCGCTGTCGATGGCGATGCCCGTGTAGCTGTTCTTCAGGGCGTCGACGGTCTGGCGCGCCGCGATCTCGGGCGACTCGGCGATCTCACCGTTGTACATGTCGAAGGCGTACGCGTCGTCCTTGTACTCGATGTCGAGGCCCTCGAGGGCGGGCAGGCAGCCCGAGATCTCGCAGTACTCGGTGTAGTTCTCCGGCTGGTACATCCACTTCACGAAGTCGAGCGTCTCCTGCTCGACGCCCGTGCCGTCGTAGGCGACGATCCAGCTGGCGGCACCGTAGTTCGTCGACCGGACGGGCTGCTGCGGAAGCGGCACGGAGACCCACTCGAAGTCCTTGATGTTGGCCTGGAAGTCGGCGATCTGCCAGACGCCCGACATGTAGCCGGCCACGCGGCCGCTCTTGAAGGTGGCGCTGGGGTCGTCGCCGGCGGCCCAGACGGCCTTCGGCAGGAAGCCGTCGTCGTTCAGCTTCTTGAAGTACTCGAGCGCCTCCGCACCCTCGTCGTCCAGCGCCCAGGTGCCGTCGGACTGCTCGGTGACGCCCTGGCTGCCGAACTCGAAGAGGAATGCGCGGAGGCGGTGCGCGGAGCCGTCGATGACGCCGCCGAACTCGGCATCCGTCTTGTCGACGACCTCGGAGGCCTTCTCGACGTACTCGTCCCACGTCCACTGCTGGTCGAGCGAGGTCGGGTACTCGACGCCCGCCTCGTCCCAGAGGGTCTTGTTGAGGAACATGCCGACTCCGGTGAGGGTGGTCGGAAGCGCCTTGACCTTGCCGTCCTCGGGGTCCTCGACACGCAGGGCGGGGATGACCTGCGCCTCTTCGGCGATGTCGGTGAGGTCGAGCATGCGGGCGGTCCACGCCGGGTCGGCGTCGGGCGCCGCGGCGAGCGCAGGGAGGTCGTTGGCCTGCGACGCGGTGCGGAGGCGGGTGCGGAGGTCGTCGCCGGGAACCTCGACGACCTTGACCTTGACGCCGGTCTCCTCCTCGTACTTCTTCGCGAGCATGGCGTAGCCGCCACCCTGCGCGGCGTCGCCCGACTGGACGAACTCGAGGGTGACGTCCTCGCCGTCACCGCTGCCGCCGCCGTTCGACGACGAGCAGCCGGCGAGCACGAGAGCGCCCACCGCTGCGGCGATGACTGTGGCGGTACGGATGGTGCGGGAACTCTTCACTGCTTCTCCTTCGCATGCGCTCGTCGGTGAGCGCGGGGTGAGTCATGAGCGGGTCAACCGGGCATTTGTCGGCATGTCATGACAAGGGGTGCTCATAAGGTAACCCCGAGAGTGTTTCGCGGCAAGCGCTTACCTGTGTCGGATATGTAACGTCTTAGCGACAACCCCCTCCATCCTCTCCCGAGAGGTGCCGCCGCACCGCATCCGAGCGTCCTTGCGCAAACGACGACCCGATGACACACTGAGGGGAAAGCGCTTACCCGCATTCGGGCGGGCCCACGCCGCGCGGAGAACCAGACGAAGGACCACACCGTGTCAGAGACGACCATCACCGCACCCGCCCCGGCGGCTGCTCCCGCCGCCCCCGCCGTCCGCGAGATCGGCATCATCATGAACGGCGTCTCGGGCCGCATGGGGTATCGCCAGCACCTCGTGCGCTCGATCCTCGCCATCCGCGAGCAGGGCGGCATCGAACTGCCCGACGGGTCGAAGGTCACGGTGAAGCCGCTTCTCGTGGGCCGCAGCGAGGCGAAGCTCGCCGAGCTCGCCGCCAAGCACGGCATCGAGGACTACACGACCGACCTCGACGCCGCCCTCGCCGACCCGCGCTGGGAGATCTACGCCGACTTCCTCGTCACGAAGGCGCGCGCCACGGCGCTGCGCAAGGCCATCGCCGCCGGCAAGACCATCTACACCGAGAAGCCGACCGCCGAGTCCCTCGAAGAAGCACTCGAGCTCGCGAAGCTCGCCGCCGAGGCGGGTGTCAAGACGGGCGTCGTGCACGACAAGCTCTACCTGCCCGGCCTGCAGAAGCTGAAGCGCCTCATCGACTCCGGCTTCTTCGGCCGCATCCTCTCCGTCCGCGGCGAGTTCGGCTACTGGGTCTTCGAGGGCGACTGGCAGCCCGCGCAGCGCCCCTCGTGGAACTACCGGGCCGAGGACGGCGGCGGCATCATCGTCGACATGTTCCCGCACTGGAACTACGTCCTCGAGAACCTCTTCGGCAAGGTCGACTCGGTCTACGCCCAGGCTGCGGTGCACATCGCCGACCGCTGGGACGAGAAGGGCGAGCACTACACCGCGACGGCCGAGGACGCCGCCTACGGCGTGTTCGAGCTCGAGGGCGGCGTCGTCGCACAGATCAACTCGTCGTGGACCGTGCGCGTCAACCGCGACGAGCTCGTCGAGTTCCACGTCGACGGCACGCACGGCTCCGCCGTGGTCGGCCTGTTCGGTGCCAAGATCCAGCCGCGCAACGCGACGCCGAAGCCGGTGTGGAACCCCGACCTGGAGGACACGCACGACTACGACGCCGACTGGCAGGCCGTGCCGACCAACGACGTCTTCCTGAACGGCTTCCGTCAGCAGTGGGAGGAGTTCCTCGTCTCGTACGTCGAGGGCACCGACTACGAGTTCGACCTCCTCGCCGGCGCCCGCGGCGTGCAGCTCGCCGAGGCGGGCCTGCGCTCCAGCCGCGAGGGTCGCAAGATCGAGCTCGACGCGCTGTCGCTGGACTGATCGATGACCGATCTCACCCTGCTCTCGGGCGACGGCGCCCTCCGCCGCGTCCCGCTCGTCGACACGTCGGGGTACACGCGTCCCGAGGGGCCGCTGCGCAGCCGCGTCGCCTACGCGGCCGCCCACGTCGTTCCGAAGACGCACGCGGACAACACCCCCGGCCAGCCGGCCGACATCGACTGGGACGCGACCCTCGACTTCCGGCGCAACGTCTACTCGTGGGGTCTCGGCGTCGCCGACGCCATGGACACCGCCCAGCGGAACATGGGGCTGGATGCCGCGGCCACCCGCGAGCTGATCTCGCGCTCCGCCGAGGTCGCACGGGAGGAAGGCGGATCCGTCGCCGTCGGCGTGAACACCGATCACATCGACGAGGAGCGGATCACGCTCGACGAGGTCATCTCGGCGTACCTCGAGCAGCTGCACTTCACCGAGGAGCAGGGGGCGGGCCCGGTGCTCATGGCCTCGCGTCACCTCGCCCGCGTCGCGGAGAGCGCCGACGACTACCGCCGCGTCTACGACGCCGTGCTCTCGCGCGCGGCCGGCCCCGTCGTGCTGCACTGGCTGGGCACCGCGTTCGATCCGCAGCTGGCCGGCTACTTCGGCGCGGCCGACTGGCAGACCGCATCCGCCGTCCTGCTCGAGGTCATTGAGGCGAACGTCGACAAGGTCGCCGGGGTGAAGATGAGCCTGCTCGACGCGGCCTCCGAAGTCTCGGTGCGCGAGCGCCTGCCCGAGTCCGTCCGCATGTTCACGGGCGACGACTTCAACTACGTCGGCCTCATCGGCGGCGCCGACGTGCCGGACGCCCCGCAGCCGCCCCGGGATCCGGCATCCGCTCGGCAGCACTCGGACGCCCTGCTCGGTGCGTTCGCCGCGCTGACGCCGGTCGCGTCGGCCGCGATCCAGGCTCTCGATGCGAACGACCCGGCGCGCTATCTCGAGGTGCTCGGGCCCACGGAGGCGCTCTCGCGACAGATCTTCGCCGCGCCGACCTTCTATTACAAGACGGGCGTCGCCTTCCTCGCCTGGCTGAACGGTCACCAGCCCGCGTTCCAGATGGTCGGCGGTCTGCACTCCGCGCGCAGCCTTCCGCACCTGTCTCGGATCGTCGAGCTCGCGAACGAGGCGAAGGCGTTCGAACGTCCCGAGCTGGCCGCCCAGCGGTGGAACGGGATGCTGCGACTGAACGGTCTCGACGCGTGAGCGCTGTCGACCCGCGCCTGTCGATCAACCAGGGCACGATCAAGCACGCCGACCTCGCCACCGCGCTGCGTGTGACGGTCGAGGCGGGTGTGCAGTCCATCGGGCTCTGGCGCGAGCCGGTGCAGGAGGTCGGACTCGCGACGGCCGCGTCGATGCTGACCGATTCGGGCCTGCGGTTCTCGACGCACTGCCGATCGGGCTTCTTCACGATGCCCGAGGGGCCCGCGCGACGCGCGTCGATCGACGACAACCTGGTCGCCATCGACGAGGCCGCGACGCTCGCCGCCGCTGGCGCACCCGGCTCGGAGGCCGTGCTCGTGCTCGTGGCCGGCGGGCTTCCGGAAGGGTCCCGCGACCTCGTCGGCGCCCGCGAGCGGGTGCGCGACGCGCTCGGCGAGCTGGCGCCGCACGCCGCCGAGGCCGGGGTCACCCTCGCGATCGAGCCGCTGCATCCGATGTACGCGACCGACCGGTGCGTCGTCTCGACGCTCGGACAGGCGCTCGATCTGGCGGCGGACTTCGACCCGTCAGTCGTGGGTGTCGCCGTCGACACGTTCCACATCTTCTGGGATCCGGATGTCCTCGACTCGATCGCGCGCGCCGGCCGCGAGGGCCGGATCGCGACGTACCAGGTGTGCGACTGGAAGACCCCGCTCCCGGCGGACGTCCTGCTGGGCCGCCACTACCCCGGCGACGGCGTCATCGATCTGGCGGGCCTCACCCGTGCGGTCATCGACACCGGATACCGGGGCGACGTCGAGGTCGAGATCTTCAATGCGGACGTGTGGGCGACCGAGCCGCTCGAGGCGGTCCGACGGACGGCCGAGGGGTTCGCGGCATCCGTGTCGCCGTACCTCGGCGGTCGATGACGGGTCGCGACGGGCACGCCGACGGCCGCCCGTAGACTTCGCACCATGACGGACCGAACCTTGCGTCGACCGGGCCCTTCGGGCGCGGTGACCCTCGACGACGTCGCGCGCGAGGCGGGCGTCTCGCTCGCGACCGCATCACGCGCTCTCAACGGCTCGACGCGCAAGGTCGCGGACTCCTACCGCGTGCGCGTTGAGGCGGCCGCGGCACGTCTCGGCTACACCGCCAATCTCTCGGCGCAGGCCACCGCGCGCGGGACCTCGGCGATCATCGCGCTGCTCGTGGCCGACATCGCCGACCCCTATTTCGGGCTCATCGCCTCGGGTGTCGCCCGGGGAGCGGATGAGGCGGGCCTCGTCGTCACGGTCGCGATCACCGAACGCGACCCGGAACGCGAGGTGCGCCTCGTCCGCGCACTGCGCGGCCAGCGACCGCGCGGGCTCATCCTCGCCGCGTCGCGCACGTCGGCCGGCCCGACCCCCGAGCTGACCCGGGAACTGGACCTGCTCGGCGCGATGGGCGGTCAGGTCGTCGCCCTCGGGCCCGGCGCGGGAGGCGTCCGCTCGCTCGTGCTCGACAACCGCGCGGGAGCCGAGGCGCTCGGACGGGCGCTCGTCGACCGCGGCTACCGACGGGCGGTCGTCCTCGCCGCCGAGGAGGGGACCGCGACGAGCGACACCCGACTCGACGGCTTCCGCGACGGATTCACGGGCGGCGGGGGAGAGGAGCCCCGCGTCTATCGCGGCGGTTTCACCCGAGAAGCCGGGTACGAGACGATGACCCGCGCACTCGAGGACGGCGTCGAGGCCGGCACGGTCGTGTTCGGCATCAGCGACGTCGTGGCCATCGGCGCCCTCACGGCGATCCGCGCGGCGGGACGCACCGCGGGTGCCGACATCGCCCTGGCGGGCTTCGACGACATCCCCACGGGTCGCGACGTGACGCCCGCGCTCACCACCGTGCACGTTCCGCTCGAAGAGGTCGGATACCAGGCGTTCCGCGCAGCGATCGACGCCGAGTGGGAGCCGCATCCCGACGACCTCCGGCTCGACGTCCTGCTGCGCGAGAGCACCCCGCCGCGCGCATGAGTGTCGTCGTCGCCCTCGACAGTCTCAAGGGTTCGCTGCCTGCCGCCGCGGCATCCGTCGCGTTCGCGGCGGGATGGCGCGAGATCGACGCGGCGTCCGACGTCGTCCTGCGACCGATGGCGGACGGCGGCGAGGGGACGCTCGACGCCTTCGCTGCGGCCGTCCCGGGAGCGGAGCGCCGGCCGGTGCGGGTGCGCGGCCCTCGCGGCTCCCTCGTCGACGCCGCCTGGCTGCTCCTGCCCGACGGGACGGGTGTCGTCGAGCTCGCGTCGACGAGCGGCATCGAGCTCCTCGGGGAGGACCGGCTGCCGTGGGACGCCGACACGACCGGCTTCGGTCAGACCATCGCCGCGGCGCTGGACGCGGGCGTCGACCGCCTCGTCCTCGGCATCGGGTCGTCCGCCTCGACCGACGGCGGGAGCGGGATGCTGCGCGCCCTCGGTGCGCGCATGGTCGACGCCGATGGGCGCGACGTCCCCGCCGGTGCGCGCGGGCTGGCCGCCGTCTCGGCCATCGACTTCTCGCACCTGCGCACCCCGCCGCCCGGTGGCGTGACGGTGCTCAGCGACGTGACGAACCCGCTCACGGGACCCGCCGGTGCGGCCGCCGTGTTCGGTCCGCAGAAGGGCCTGACGGCCGCTGACGTCAAAGTGGTCGACGGCGTTCTCGAGCGTTACGCCGCCCGCATCGCCCGACGTGTCCCCGCCGCCGATCCGCTCCTTCCGGGTGCAGGAGCAGCGGGTGGGACCGGCTTCGCGCTCGCCGCCTGGGGCGCTGAGCTGGTGCCGGGCGCGCAGCGGATCGCCGACCTCGTCGATCTGGCGGGGGCGGTGGCCGCGGCCTCCCTCGTCGTCACGGGGGAGGGGTCGTTCGACGGACAGTCCGCCGCAGGCAAGGTCCCCGGCTTCGTGCACGGACTCGCCGCCGCCCACGGTGTGCCCGTCGCCGTCGTCGCGGGTCGCATCGGAACGGATGCCGACACGTCCGGCTTCGTAGGCGCGATCTCGCTGACGGAGCTCGCGGGCAGCGCGGCCGCGTCGATGGCCGATCCGGCACGCTGGCTGACGGAGGCCGGACGCCTGCTGGCGGCACGGAGCACCTGACCGGAGGTCGTCCATGGCAGCCGACACGCGACCGGAACGACGGGCATGGTCCCGCGAGGACTGGGTCGCGTACGCCGACCGGCTGCTGGATGCCGCGCAGAGACACGCGTCGGCGGGTGGAGGTCGCATCCACTTCCCGGGTGCCGAAGGCGGCTACGGCCACGACATCGACGGCCTCGAGGGGTTCGCCCGCACGCTGCTGCTCGCCGGCTTCCGGATCGCGGGTGCGCGGGGTGAGGGCGTCGACGAGCTGCTCGATTTCGTGAGGAGGGGTGTCGCCGCCGGCGTCGATCCGGAGGCGCCCGACCGCTGGGTGCGCCCCGACGAGCACGGGCAGGCGAAGGTCGAAGCGGCATCCATCGCGCTCGTCCTGGACCTCACCCGGCCCTGGGTGTGGGACACGCTCGGCGCCGTCACGCAGCAGCGGGCGATCGCCTGGTTCGCGTCGGTCGTGGGCGACGACGGCTACCCCCGCAACAACTGGGTGTGGTTCCGGGTCGTCGTGCAGACCTTCTTGCGATCGGTGGGCGGACCGTGGTCACCGGACGACATCGCGGCCGATCTCGCTTGCCACGACTCCTTCGTCCGCGAGGACGGCTGGCTCTCCGACGGCGACGACCGCTCGTACGACCACTACGTCGGGTGGGCGCTGCACACCTACCCGATCCTGTGGTCGCGGATGTCGGGGGCCGCGGACCTCGCCGCCGGCAGGACGGCCGGCGACATCGCCCGCCTCGACCGCTTCCTCGACGATGCGCTCGCTCTCGTCGGTGCCGACGGCTCGCCGCTCATCCAGGGGCGCAGCCTCATCTACCGCTTCGCGGCGGCCGCCGTCTTCTGGGTCGGGGTCATCGCGGAGGTGCCTTCCCACACGCCCGGCAGGCTGCGGCACGCCGCTGAGACCGTCGTCCGCCACTTCGCCGACCGAGGCGTCCCTGGTGTAGACGGCGTGCTGACGATGGGCTGGCACGGCCCGTGGCGCACAATGGCGCAGTCCTACTCGGGGCCCGGTTCGCCGTACTGGGCGGTCAAGGGGCTCATGGGTCTGATGCTGCCCGCCGACCATCCGGTGTGGACCGCCGATCCGCGGCCGCTGCCCGTCGCGGCGAGCGACGTCCTCCGTGCGATGGCGTCGCCGGGGTGGGTCGTCTCTGCCACCCGCGATGACGGGATCGTCCGCGTCGTCAACCACGGCACCGACCACGCACAGCCGGGCACCGTGTCGACCGACTCGCCGCTGTACACCCGCATCGGATACTCGACAGCGACCGCCCCGCTGCTCGACGTCCGGGCGTGGGCGGAGCCGCTCGAGCAGTCGGTCGTGCTGCGGGCACCCGACGGGCGGGTCACGCACCGCGCCGGGATGCTCCTGCGGGGCGTCCGGGTCGACGGCGTTCCGGGCGAGGAGGTGGGCGTGGCCTCGGCGGTCTGGGAGGCCCACTGGATCACGGCCGACTTCGCGACCCGCAATCACGGTCCGGGATTCGCGGGCACCTCCCGCCGTGCCGGGCGTCTGCGGGTGGACTCGCTCGTGCGGCGCGGCCTCGAGGTCCGCCTCGTCCGCGTCGAGGAACTCGCCACCGGCGTCGCCCCGGAGGACGTACGCCTGCGCGTCGGCGGCTGGGCCGTGGCCGGTGACGATCCCGCGGCGCGGATCGGTGCGGCCGAGGCCGCCGCCGTCGCCGGTGCGCTGCGCAGCGGCATCCGCTCGCTCTCAGGAGGCACAGCGGAGGTGGTGACGCGGGCGGATGCCGGGCCGCTCGGCGCGCGCAGCGCGGTGCCCGTCGTCGACCTCGACGTGGCCGTCGGAGAGGTGGCGGCCGTCGTGGTGGACCTCCGGGGCGCGGGCCTGCCCGTCCGAACCGGGGTGTCCCTCCGATGCGTCGACGACGCGGTGGACGTCGTCTGGCCGGACGGCACCCGCACGCGGACGTCGCTCGCGCCCCCCGCAGGGGACTCATAGCATTCGTCCAGCTTCGTCACAACCCCGGGATATCGGGACGCACCCCTCTCTACAGTCGGCGACGACGCTTCGAGCGCAATCCGTTCGGGGCGTCGCACCGAATGTCATGCAGCACCACTTGTCTGCAGGGCCCGCGGCATCCGCCGCATCACACGGAGGGACAATCCCATGACCAGCTCACCCAACCGCCTCGTCGCCGTCATCTTCGGCGCCGTCTACATCCTCGTCGGGCTGCTCGGCTTCGCCGTCACGGGTGGCGTGGACTTCCTCGCCACCGATGGCGAGCTGCTGCTCGGCATCTTCATGGTCAACCCGCTGCACAACGTGGCGCACCTCCTCATCGGTGCAGCGCTGCTCATCGGCGGTCTGTCGAACGTCCGCGCCGCGAAGGGCGTCAACATTGTCGTCGGTGCCGCGTACCTGCTGCTCGGTGTCGTCGGCTTCTTCCTCGTGGGGACCGCCGCGAACATCCTGGCGCTGAACACGGCCGACCACTTCCTGCACCTGGCCAGCGCTCTCGTCCTGCTCGGCGTCGGCATCGCCGCCGACAAGCAGGTCTCGGCTCGCGCGGCCGTCTGATGTCGCCGTCCGTCCTGGTCCGTTCCTGGCCCGCGCTCGCCGCGTGGGGCGCGGGACTGCTTCACCTCGGACTGGGTGCGGGCGCGATCGTGAAGGGCGCCGATGCTGCAGACCGCGGCATCGGCGTCCTTCTCGCCAGCATCGGGGCCGGCACCGTCGCGTGGGGCGTCGTCGCGCTCCTGCGCGGGCGCGTGGTCGCTCCGCGCGCAGGAGTCGGAGTCTCGCTCGCGGGTCTCGTCGCGGTGACCGTGCTGCTGGTGGTCGGTCCGCCGCAGACCAGCATCTATCCCGTCGTCGTCTCCGCGGGGCTGGGCCTCGCGGTCGGCGTCGTGTCAGCGGTCACGCTCCGGCGGGCAGAGCGTTCGCGCTCGTCGCGCGCGGCCGCTCGCACCGCCGCCCGCACGAGCGTCGGCGGCCTGATCGTCGGGGCGTTCCTGCTGGCAGGCCTGGTGACCCCGGCACTCGCCGCGACACCCATCGGCAGCGATGCGCCCGGCGCCGAGGTCAACGAGGTCTTCATGCCCGGACACGGCGGGCACTGACGCCAGCCCTGGCGTCAGCGGATGCAACGGATCCGCCGCGACTCGCCGGTACGCGAGCGGATGCAGCGGCGTGTCATCCGGCATCCATTGCATCGAGTGGCACCCGCCACCCGGGCGGCCGCACGCCGCCCCGCATCCCCCCGCGTCGGCGGATGCAACGGATCCGCCGCGACTCGCCGGTACCCGAGCGGATGCCGCGGCGCGCCGTCCGGCATCCGTTGCATCGCGTGACACCCGCCACGTCCCGAACACGACGACGCCCCGACATCCTCGAGGATGCCGGGGCGTTCCGTGCGCGCCTTACAGTCCGCGCGCGAGGCGGTAGTACGCCTGGTTCCAGCGGAGCTCCTTCTGGAACCCGCGCACGGTCGTGTCCTCGTCGATGACGAGCAGCTCGGTGCCGGCGATCTCCGCGAAGTCGCGGAAGACCTCGATGCCGACGGCGGTCGTCATGACGGTGTGGTGCGCGGCGCCGGCCGCGAGCCAGCAGGATGCCGAGGTCGCGAAGTCGGGCGACGGCTTCCACACGGCGCGGCCGACCGGCAGCTTCGGCAGATCGGGGGCGTCGACGTTCTCGACGACGTTCGCGACGAGGCGGAACCGGTCGCGCATGTCGCTCATCGCGACCACGAGGGCGGGACCCGCGTCCGCCGTGAAGACCAGGCGCACGGGGTCGGCCTTGCCGCCGATGCCGAGCTCGTGCACCTCGAGGCGCGGCTTCGACGTCGTGAGCGACGGCGAGACCTCCAGCATGTGCGCGCCGAGGATCCTCTCGTTGCCGGGCACGAGGTCGTAGGTGTAGTCCTCCATGAGGCTCGCGCCGCCGGACAGGCCGGAACCCATGACGTTCGCGACGCGCACGAGGATCGCGGTCTTCCAGTCGCCCTCGGCGCCGAAGCCGTAGCCCTCGGCCATCAGGCGCTGCACGGCGAGGCCGGGCAGCTGCGTCAGTGCGCCCAGGTCCTCGAACGACGTCGTGAACGCTCCGAAGCCCCCCGCCTCGAGGAACGAGCGCAGCCCGATCTCGATCGCGGCGCCGTCGCGCAGCGACTGGTGCCGCTCGGCTCCCGGCAGCAGCTCGTCGGCGACGTCGTACGAGGCGACGTACTCCTCGACGAGGGCGTCGATCTGCGCCTCGGACGCCTGGGCCACGGCATCCGCCAGCTCGTTCACGCTCCACGTGTTGACCTGCACGCCGAACTGCAGCTCGGCCTCGGTCTTGTCGCCCTCGGTGACGGCGACGTAGCGCATGTTGTCACCGAAACGGGCGAGCTTGAGAGTCTTGACGGCCTGCCAGCCCGCGGCGGCGCGCTCCCAGTCCTCGATCTGCTGCACGACGACGGGGTTCGAGACGTGCCCGACGACAGTCTTGCGCGGCACGCCGAGGCGCGTCTGGATGTACCCGAACTCGCGGTCGCCGTGCGCGGCCTGGTTGAGGTTCATGAAGTCGAAATCGATGTCGTTCCACGGCAGCTCGACGTTCGCCTGCGTGTGCAGGTGCAGCAGCGGCTTGCGCAGCGCGTCGAGGCCCGAGATCCACATCTTCGCGGGGCTGAAGGTGTGCATCCACGCGATGACGCCGATGACCGAGTCGTCGGCGTTCGCGTCGAGGGCGAGCCGCTTGATCGACTCCGAGTCCTTGAGGACCGGCTTCCACTCGACCTTCACCGGCAGACCGGCGAGTCCCTCGGCGACGGCCTGCGACTGCTCCGCGACCTGGCGCAGCGTCTCCTCGCCGTAGAGGTTCTGGCTGCCGGTGACGAACCAGACGGTGTACTGCTCGAGGCTGGTGGAGAGGGTCATGCTGTTCCTTCGTTCGATGAGCGGATGCCGCGCAGCGGCAGTGCGGTGACGGCGGCGGCCTCGGCGGCGAGACCGGCGCGGTAGCGGGTGAGGTACTCGGCGAATCCGGCGACGTCCGCCGGATCCGGGTCGGCGGTGACGGATGCCGCACCGGCGAACACGTGGTCGTCCAGGTAGGTGGCGAGGTCGGTCCCGCGCTGCGCCGCGGTGAACGCGGCGAGCACGGCCATGCCCCACGCGCCGCCCTCGGCCGCGGTGTCGCCGACCGTGACGGGAGCGTCGAGCGCCCCGGCGAGGAACCGCTGCGCGACGCCGGCGGTGCGGAAGACCCCGCCGTGCGCGAACATCTGGTCCAGCCCGACACCCTCCTCGGCGAGGGTCTGCATGCCGATCGCGAGCGTCGCGAACACGCCGTAGACCTGCGCGCGCATGACGTTCGCGAGCGAGAAGTCCGCGTCCGGGGTGCGCACCACGAGCGGGCGACCCTCGGCGAGCCCGGCGATCGGCTCGCCGCTCAGGTGGTTGTAAGCGAGGACACCACCGGCATCCGCGGCGCCCTTGAGGGCCTCGCGCAGGAGCGTCTCGAAGACGGCATCCGTCGTCAGCGACTGACCGGATGCCGCGGCGAACCGCGCGAACAGAGACACGAACGACGCCAGCTCGCTCGCGCCGTTGTTGCAGTGCACCATCGCGACGGGGTCGCCGGCGGGGGTCGTGACGAGGTCGATCTCGGTGTGGACCCGCTCCAGCGGGCGTTCGAGGACGACCATCGCGAAGATGCTCGTCCCGGCGCTGACGTTGCCGGTGCGCGGCGAGACCGCGTTGGTCGCGACCATGCCGGTGCCCGCGTCGCCCTCGGCGGGAGCCGCGACGGCACCCGGGCGAAGTGTTCCGGTCGGGTCGAGCAGGGCGGCGCCCTCCGCCGTGAGAGTCCCGGCATCCGCTCCCGCGGGGAGCACCTCGGGGAGCAGGTCCGTGAGGCTGCGACCGGCGAGGAAGGCGGCGGCGTGCGCGTCGTATGCGGCGACGCGCTCGCGGTCGTACCGGCCGTCGATGCCGATCGGGAACATGCCCGACGCGTCGCCGACGCCCAGAGCGAAGCGGCCGGTGAGCTTCTCGTGCACCCAGCCGGCGAGGGTGTTGATCTTGGCGATCAACGCGACGTGCGCCTCGTCGTCCAGGACGGCCTGGTGGAGGTGCGCGATCGACCAGCGCAGCGGGATGTTGACGCCGAGCAGGTCGGTCAGCTCGGCCGCGGCGGCGCCCGTCGAGGTGTTGCGCCAGGTGCGGAACGGGACGAGGAGGTTCCCGTCCGCGTCGAATGCGAGGTAGCCGTGCATCATCGCCGAGACGCCGATGCCCGCGAGGCCGGTGAGCTCGGCGCCCTGACGGCGGACGTCGGTCACGAGGTCGGCGTAGGCCGCCTGCAGACCTGACCAGATCGCGTCCTCGGCGTAGGTCCACACGCCGTCCTCGAGCGCGTTCTCCCACTCATGGCTGCCGACGGCGAGCACCGTGGTGGGATCGGTGGCGTCGACGAGGCAGGCCTTGATGCGGGTCGAGCCGAGCTCGATGCCCAGCGCTGCGGCGCCGGTGGTGATGACGGAGGCCGCGCTCATCGGCGGTCGTCCGAGCTCTGGCCGTACACGTTCTGGTAGCGGTTGTAGAGGGCGTCGATCTTGTCCTGCGGGATGGGGATCAGCTCGCCGCCCTGGCGGGCGAAGTGCACCGTGCGGGCGGCGTCCTCGCACATGACGGCGGCCTTGACGGCATCCTTCGCGCTCACACCGATCGTGAACGGGCCGTGGTTCTGCATGAGCACGGCGCGGGAGCGGTGCCCGCGCAGGGTCTCGACGATGCCGCGGCCGATCGAGTCGTCGCCGATGATCGCGAACGGTCCGACCGGGATCGGGCCGCCGAACTCGTCGGCCATCCCGGTGATGACGCAGGGGATCTCCTCGCCGCGCGCGGCCCACGCGACCGCGTAGGGGGAGTGGGTGTGCACGACGCCGCCGACGTCGGGCATGTTCCGGTAGACGTAGGCGTGCGCAGCGGTGTCGCTCGAGGGCGAGCGGTCGCTGCCCGGGCTGCCGGGCACCACGTTGCCGTCGAGGTCGCAGAGGATCATGTTCTCGGGTGCGAGGTCGTCGTACGAGACGCCGGACGGCTTGATGACGAAGAGGTCGGCGCCGGGAACGCGACCCGAGACGTTGCCCCCGGTCCAGATGACGAGGCCGTAGCGGACGAGTTCGGCGTGGAGGGCGGCCACGTCCGCGCGGACGGCGGCGATCGCCTCATCGAGATCGGTCATGCGCTCGATGTTATCGGTAACATCTCGCCTTCGCCAGGTCGGAACACCACTGCGCTCCGACCTGGCCTGCCCTAGCTCCTCGAGAATCGCGAGCTCGACGCATCGCAGCATCCATCCGGCGCCCGGCGACGGTGAATCTGCGGAGCCGGCGCACCCCCGCTTCTCACCCGCGCGGCGCGGCGGTCGACGCACGGGCGACGAGCACCGGGTCGGCGACCTCGCCCGGCGCCGGCAGGCCCAGCGCCTCGGCGACGACGCGGCGGGCTTCACCGGCCGTGTCGACGCGCACTGTGGTGAGCGCGGGTGTGTAGAAGGCGGCATCCGCGTTGTCGTCGAACCCGGTGACCGAGACGTCCTCGGGCACGCGCAGCCCCGCTGCGACGAGGCCCGCGATGAGCCCCAGTGCCATCTGGTCGTTGGCTGCGGCGACCGCCGTCGGGCCGTCCGAACGTCGGACGGCCGCAGCCACCTCGCGCGCGACCGCGGCTCCCGCGGCCGCGCTCCAGTCCCCCCGCCAGACCGTGGCGGGACGGATGCCGGCGGCCGCCGCCGCTGCCGAGGCACCCTCGTCGCGGGCCGTCGCCTCGAGCCAGTCCGCCGGTCCGGCGAGCAGGGCGATGCGGCGGTGCCCGAGGGCGAGGAGGTGCTCTATCGCGAGCGCGGCGCCCGCCCGCTGACGCTCGGCGCCCGCGCCGGTGTGCAGCGCGGCGATCGGCGTCTCGCCGGCCACCTGCCGCAGCGCGGGCAGCGTCGCCGTGTGCGCCGCGACGACGATCAGCGCATCGACCCCCTGTGACAGCAGTCGCTGGGCGGCATCGGTGACGGATGCCGGGTCCGCGGCATCCGCGTAGGCCGTCGCCAACCAGCGGTCGGCCTCACGGGCGGCCGCGTCGAGCGCGGCGATGCCGGCGCCGGGGCCCCACAGGGTCGCGTCGGAGGCGACGACGCCGACGGTGCGGGTCGTCGAGGTGCCGAGGGCGCGCGCGGCGTTGTTGATGCGGTAGCCGAGCTCGGCCATCGCGGCCTCGACGCGAGCGCGGGTCTCGGGCCGCAGGTTCGGGCTGTCGTTGATGACGCGCGAGACCGTCTGCGTCGACACCCCCGCGCGCGCGGCGACGTCGCGCACGCCGGCGCGTGTCGTCCCGGCCCGTCCCATGGCGCTCACTGTAGCGGTCGCCATCTCACGCCGATGCGCCCCCTGTCGAGCGTCCGGACGCATCTCGCACCCGCGGTTACCGTGGAAGATCCACCCCGACGCACGGAGGAGGGACCGGATGCGGCTGCTGCAGCGCCTTGCGCTCGGACGCCTCTACGCGCGCCTGCCCGAGTGGGTGCGGCTGGTCGTCGCCGCGGCGGCCGTCGTGCTGGGCGTGGTCATCGTCATCCGGCCGACGACCGCCCTCGGCGTGCTCGCGTGGCTGATCGGCGGCGGCATGGTCCTCACGGGGGTCATCGAGCTGACGGGGCGCGACACCGAGGCCGCGCGTCCCCGCTGGCGGACGCTGACCGGTGGCGCGTGGCTGATCGGCGGGCTCATCGTCCTGCTGACCCCTGGCCTGACCGTGCGCGTCGTGGCGACCCTCGTCGGCGTCCTGCTGCTCGTGGCGGGTGCGCTCGGGGTGATCGCCGTGTTCGCGAAGGGGCGCTCGATCGACGCGCGTATCGCGGATGCCGCCTTCTCGGTGTCCGGCGTGATCTTCGGCGTCCTCGCACTGTTCTGGCCCGACATCACACTGCTCGTCGTCGCGGTCGTCTTCGGCGCGCGGCTCATCATGAGCGGTGTCGTCGATCTGTGGACGCGGGTGCGTCGCCGCCGCGACACCGAGCGGGAGCGTCGCCACCAGCCGCAGCGCCTGCGCCGATGGGGACGGACGGTCACCGCGCTGGTCTCGGTGGCGCTCGCCGTCACGACCGCGCTCGTCACTGTGCCTCTCCGCGAGGGGTCCACCGTCGTCGACGACTTCTACGCCGCGCCCCGAGACATGCCGGGGGAGCCCGGGCGCCTCATCCGGGCGGAGCCGTTCACCAACGGCATCCCGGTGTCGGCGACGGCGTGGCGCATCCTCTACACGACAACGGGCGTCGACGGCGAGGTGCGCGTCGCGAGCGGTGTCGTGGCTGTGCCGAAGGAGGGCGACGGCCAGTGGCCGATCATCGACTGGAACCACGGCACGACGGGGTACTCGGAGCACTGCGCGCCCTCGCTGCAGCCGCGCGGACTCTGGTCGGGAGCGCTCTACAACCTGCCGACGATCATCCGGCAGGGGTGGGCGGTCGTCGCGACGGACTACATCGGGCTGGGCACGGTGGGGCCGCATCCGTATCTCATCGGCCCGCCGAGCGCGACGGCGTCGCTCGACGCCGTGCGCGCCGCCCGCGAGCTGCAGGATGCCGACCTCGGCACCCGCACGGTGATCTGGGGTCACTCGCAGGGCGGCGGTGCCGCGCTGTGGGCCGGTGCCATGGCGCGCGAGTACGCGCCCGAGCTCTACGTGCAGGGGGTCGCGGCGCTCGCACCGGCCAGCGACCCGCCTGCGCTCGTCCAGAACATCTCGAGTGTGACCGGTGGCAGTATCTTCGCGTCGTACGCCTTCGCCTCGTTCTCGTCGATCTACGACGACGTCTCGTACGACGACTATGTCCGACCCGGTGCCGACACCGTGCTGCGACAGATGTCCGAGCGGTGTCTGTCCGACCCGGCGATCGTCGTGTCCGTCGCGGCGGCGCTCGGGATGAGCGGCGACCCCCGTCTTTTCTCGACGCCGCCGGCCACCGGTCCCCTCGGCATCCATCTGCGGGCCAACGCGGCGCCGCTGCGGCAGAACGCGCCGCTGCTCGTCGCACACGGCGGGGCCGACAGCGTCATCCCGGTGACGACGCAGACGGCGTACGTCGAGAGGATGTGCATGGCCGGTCAGATCGTCGACTACCGGATCTACGACGGGTATGAGCACGCGGCGGTCGTCGAGCGTCCGTCGCCGCTCCTCGAGGAGCTCATCGACTGGACGGCCGCGCGCTTCGCGGGTGAGCCGGCACCCGAGGAATGCTCGACCACCCGGGAATGAGACGGTGGTCGGAGTGCGCCCATAGGGTGGACGCATGACCGAGAACACGCTTCCCTCCGGCATCCAGCTCGATGAGCTGAGCGCCGACATCCGGCCTCAGGACGACCTGTTCCGCCACGTCAACGGCGCGTGGCTGGAGCGCACCGAGATCCCCGAGGACAAGGCGCGCTGGGGGTCGTTCCACCTCATCGCCGAGCAGGCCGAGAAGGACGTCAAGACGATCATCGAGGAGTCGACGGATGCCGAGCCCGGCACCGAGACCCGCAAGATCGGCGACCTGTACGCGAGCTTCATGGACACCGCCGCGATCGAGGCGAAGGGCGCCGAGGCGATCGCTCCGCAGCTGACGTACGTCGACCAGGTCACCGGCATCCCGAGCCTGCTGCAGACCTCCGGAACCCTGGAGCGCGAGGGCGTCGCCGGCGTGTTCAGCACCTACATCGAGCCGGACCCCGGCAACCCGCAGCGGTACGTCCTCTTCCTCGTGCAGGGCGGCCTCTCGCTGCCCGACGAGAGCTACTACCGCCTCGACAACTTCGAGAAGACCCGTGCGGCCTTCCGCGCGTACGTCGCGACGGTCTTCGGTCTCGCCGGTGTCGCCGACGCCGAGGCGCAGGCGGACCGCGTGCTCGCTCTCGAGACCGAGATCGCCTCGCACCACTGGGACAACGTCCGCAGCCGTGACGCCGTCGCGACCTACAACCTGATGAGCTGGGATGCCGCGGTGCAGCTCACCGGCGTCGACCTGGCGCCCTGGCGCGACGCCGTCGCCCCCGGCAAGGCGGGCGTCATCGACGAGGTCGACGTCAACCAGCCGAGCTTCTTCGAAGGACTCGGCACCCTGCTGGTCGAGGACCGGCTCGAGGACTGGAAGGCGTGGCTGCGCCTGCAGGTCATCCGCGCGTCGGCGCCGTTCCTGTCGCAGGCGTTCGTCGACGCGAACTTCGCGTTCTACGGCACCGAGATGACCGGTGTGCCCGTCAACCGCGAACGCTGGAAGCGCGGTGTCTCGCTCGTCGAGGCCGCCCTCGGCGAGGCGGTGGGCAAGGTCTACGTCGAGCGTCACTTCCCGCCGCGCGCGAAGGAGGAGATGGACGTCCTCGTCGACAACCTCATCGAGGCGTACCGGCAGTCGATCTCGTCGCTCGAGTGGATGACGCCCGCCACGCGCGAGCGCGCGCTCGAGAAGCTCGAGGCGTTCACGCCGAAGGTGGGCTACCCGGTGAAGTGGAAGGACTACTCGGATCTCGAGATCGAGGCATCCGACCTCATCGGCAACGTGCGCCGCTCGAACGCGTGGCAGCACGACCAGCAGCTGGCGAAGCTCGGCGCTCCCATCGACCGTGACGAGTGGTTCATGACGCCGCAGACGGTCAACGCGTACTACAACCCGCTGATGAACGAGATCGTCTTCCCCGCCGCGATCCTGCAGCACCCGTTCTTCGACATGGAGCGCGATCCGGCCGCGAACTACGGCGGCATCGGTGCGGTCATCGGCCACGAGATCGGTCACGGCTTCGACGACCAGGGGAGCGCCTTCGACGGCACCGGTGCGCTCAACGACTGGTGGACGGACGAGGACCGCGCGTCCTTCACGGAGCGCACCAAGACGCTCATCGAGCAGTACAACGCGCTTGTACCGCAGGGGCTGTCGTCCGATCACACGGTCAACGGGGCGCTGACGATCGGCGAGAACATCGGCGACCTCGGCGGTCTCGGCATCGCGATCAAGGCGTACCGGCTGCACCTGCAGGCCACCGGATCGACGGACGCCGACGGTCCCGTCATCGACGGGCTCACCGGCATCCAGCGTCTGCTGCTGAGCTGGGGCCAGATCTGGCAGCAGAAGGGGCGGGATGCCGAGACGATCCGTCTGCTGACGATCGACCCGCACTCGCCGAACGAGTTCCGCTGCAACCAGATCGTCCGCAACATCGACGAGTTCTACGCCGCGTTCGACGTGACCCCGTCGGACGAGCTCTGGCTCGACGAGGACAAGCGCGTCACCATCTGGTGACCGTCATGCGCGGCGCGCCGGTCGTCAGCATCGAGCTGGAGTTCGATGCCGCGACCGAGCGCGCCGTGCGCACGGAGTGGCAGGCGCTCGCCGACGCCGGGCTGTCGAGCCTCGCCGCGCACACCTCGCCGTCGAACGCGCCGCACGTGACGCTGCTGGTGCGGGAGGCCGTGACGCTGGCCTCGGTGCCGCTGCCTGCGGCGTTCCCGATGACGCTCGGTGCCGTGGTGCTCTTCGGCGCGGGGGAGCGGCGGGTGCTCGCACGATCGGTCGTACCGTCGCCGGACCTGCTCGCGCTGCACGCCGCCGTGCACGAGGCCGCCGGCCCCGGTGAGGACGCTCCGTACACCGCGCCGGGCGAATGGATGCCGCACGTCACCCTCGCGCGTCGGCTCAAGGTCTCGGACCTGGAGCAGGCGCTGCCGCTACTCGGTGAGCCGATCACCGGGACGGCGCGGGGGCTGCGGCGGTGGGATGCGGCATCCGCGACCGTCACCGAGCTGGGGGTGTTCGGGGGCTGATCCCGGATCGGACTGAGCACGATCTCCGGTCGCATCGCATCGTGTCGATCGAGGGCGCCGACGGTGACGAACTCGGTCAGCCAGGGCTCGAGGAGGGCACTACAGCGGTATGGCATCGGCGCGGGCTCCTCGATACAGGGGTTTCCGCGCCGATCGTCACGACCGGTGAGTACAACACCGTTTCGCTGGTTGGCAAGGCCTCACCGTTCGCGCCGGCGGGGTGGTTACATTCTTCCCGCGACGCGAGTGGAGCAGCATGGACAGCAGCAATCGGTCCGGCCGGGTTGCCGGCGACGAGGTTCGGCGAGTCCTTGATCTGTTGCAGAAGTACCGTGTCGCGGAGCGGGACATGCAGGCTCGTGCGAGGCGGTTGCTGTCGGTGAGTGAGAACGAGCTCGCCGCGATGCGTTTCCTGCTTCGTCAGCCCGATCGCGCGGCTCGCCCGCAGGACCTGCTTCGTCATCTGGCCATTTCTTCGGCGGCTGTGACGACGATGATCGACAAGTTGGAGAGTGCCGGCCGTGTGAAGCGTCGGACGGTCGAGGGGGATCGCCGTGCGGTCGCGATCGTCGCGACGACTCTCGCTGAGGAGGAATTGCGCGGGGTGCTCGGGGACGCGGACACGCTGATGGAAGCCGCCGCTAGCGGGTTCACCCCGTCGGAGCTGCGCCAGGTGGAGACGTTCCTGATTGCGGTGACGAAGACCGTCGACGGCATCGCTGCGTGAGCCGCGCCGTTTCATGACGGCGGTCTGCGTCAGTCCGTGGCGGAGGCCGAGGATTCGGGTGTGGCCTCGGGTTCGTAGTGTCCCAGCGACCTCTCTTGAAGGTAGGCGCACAGTTCCGCGGCGATCTGCAGCTCGTGTGTGAGGCCATTGAGTTCGAAGCTCGTCAGTTCGAGCGTCTGCTCGGCGGGTTCGATGAAGACGTGCCAGCTCAGCTCCTCGCCGACGGCGCGAGGTTCGATCCACACGGAGTTCGGTGCAGCCATCAGCGGAATGAGGACGAGGCCGGTGTCCTCCCCGCCGGAGCCGTCCTGGACGGCGACACGGATCTCTTCACCGCCGCTTCGCGCGTCGATGAACTCCGCTACCCAGTGTTCGAGCGTTTCCTTGCTGTGGAAGACCATGCGCCTTGTCTTTCTCGTGCTGACCCCAGTGAAGGCGCGTGCGCCCGTACTGATTATGAATGGCTCAGTATGCGAAAGCGGAACGCGCTTATGGTCTCTCCATGGGACGCATCATGGTGGAGCAGATCATCACCGCCGACGGATTCGTGCAGGACGCGGAAGGCGGGATGAAGTTCATGAGCGCCGCTCCGATCGACAGCACCGATTCCGACCAGATCCGGCTCCTCGAGCAGACCGGCGCGATCGTCCTCGGGCGGAAGACGTACGAGATGTTCGCTGGCTACTGGCCGACGGTCGACCCGGCCGACGAACCCGTTGCAACACTGATCAACTTCCTTCCCAAGCATGTCGTGAGCAACACGATCGACGTCGCCCCGTGGGGTCCGCATCGCGAAGCGACCGTCGAGCCGGGGGACCCCGTGGCCACTCTCACTCGACTACGGGCCGATGTCGACGGAAACGTACTGGTGTGGGGCAGTCTGCAGCTCACGGACGCGCTTTTCCACGCGGGGCTCGTCGACGTGCTGCGACTTCGCCAGATCCCGAGCCTCATCGGGGACGGTCGCGGTCCGACCCCTCGCGACCTCGATCAGGCCGTCGTCCACCAGGTGGGTCTTCACGCCGGATCCAACTGGGTCACCACCGAGTACGAGGTCACACCCCATCCCGCACCCGACGTTCGTTGACGGTCGACGGACCCGACGCGCGCTGGATCGTCGAGCTGCAGCAGCCCGTCGCCTGACCGGCCGCTCCGGGAACGTGTCGCGCCGCTTCCGCGCCGCGAGGAGGTCGCATCGCGTTCCCGGAACAGCCTGCGCTCGCGGTCAGGCCTTCACCGGGTTCCAGCCCGGCTCATCGCCCAGCCCCGTCAGCACGCGCGCGGTGATCGACCGCAGCTGCTTCTGCTGCGCGGGGGTGAGCCGGTCGAGCACGATCCGGTGGACCAGGTCGACGTGACCGGGACCCGCCGCACGCCGCGCCTCGGCGCCGGCTGCGGTGAGGATCGCGAGGGTGTAGCGACCGTCCGCGGGGTCCATCTCACGGCGCAGATATCCGCGCGATTCGAGGCGGGTCGCCGCGCGGGACAGGCGCGACAGTGAGCTGTGCGCGTAACCGGCGAGCGTGCTCATCCGCAGGCGGCCGTCGTCGGCGCGGGAGAGCGCGAAGAGGATGCCGTACTCGAAGTGCGTGAGCCCGGCATCCCGCTGCAACTGGGCGTCGAGTGCAGCAGGGAGCCACTCCAAGAGCGTCGCCAGCGACGACCAGGTCTCGAGGTCGTCGGAAGAGAAATCATCGCGCTCGGGCACGCTCCGATCATAAGTCATGACTTGCTCAGTCAAGTCATCCGAGATACCGTCACTTGCTCAGTCAAGTGAAAGGCCTTCACCATGGACCTCCAACTCCGCGGAAAGCGCGCGTTCGTCACCGGTTCGACCCAGGGCATCGGTTTCGCCATTGCCCATGCCCTCGCCGCCGAGGGCGCGGCCGTTCTCCTCAACGGTCGCGATGCCGCCCGGACGCACGCAGCAGCCGACCGACTGCGCGCACTCGTCCTCGGGGCCGACATCGACGTCGCCCCCGGTGACGTCACCGACCCGGGGGCGTTCGCCGACCTCCCCGAGATCGACATCCTCGTCCACAACGCCGGCGCGTTCGGTCTGAACGAGTTCGCCGGCACGGATGACGCCGAGTGGCAGCGATACCTCGACGTGAACCTCATGGCGGGTGCCCGGCTTTCGCGGCGCGTCCTGGCCGGGATGCGCGAGCGACGGTGGGGCCGCATCATGTTCATCGCGAGCGAGTCCGGCGTGAACGTCCCCGCCGACATGATCCCGTACGGCGTCTCGAAGGCCGCAACGATCGCCCTCGGCAACGGTCTCGCCAAGCTCACGCGCGGGACCGAGGTCACGGTCAACACGGTGCTCGGCGGCCCGACCTACTCGGACGGCGTCGCGTCGGTCGTCGAGTCGATCGCGGCCGCCCAGGGCGTGCCGGCGGATGCCGTCGCGGCATCCGTCATCGGTCAGAACAGGACCACGCTGCTGGAGCGCTTCATCCGCCCGGAGGAGATCGCGGCGCTCGTGGCCTTCCTCGCGAGCCCTCGCGCCTCGGCGATCAACGGCGCGGCTCTCCGCGCCGACGGCGGGGTGCTGACCGGGATGCTCTGACGCCCGCCTCAGAAGACGATCGTGTGGTTCCCGTGCCGGATGACGCGGTCCTCGGCGTGCCAGCGCACCGCGCGAGAGAGCACCTGACGCTCCACGTCGGCGCCGCGGCGGACGAGCTCGGCAGTCGTGTCGGCGTGGGTGACGCGGATCGTGTCCTGCTCGATGATCGGACCCTCGTCGAGGTCGCCGGTGACGTAATGGCTCGTTGCACCGATGAGCTTCACGCCGCGCTCCTTCGCCTTGCGGTACGGCTCGGCGCCGATGAAGGCCGGGAGGAACGAATGGTGGATGTTGATGACCGGCACCGCGAGCTCCTCGAGGAACTCGGGCGAGAGGATCTGCATGTACCGCGCCAGGACGACGAAGTCGACGTTGCCCTTCAGCAGCTCGAGGATCTTCGCCTCGGACGCCGACTTGTCGGGGCCGGGCGTCGACGGCACGTGGAAGAAAGGCACCCCGAACGAACGGACGTCCTCCGCCGACGATGTGTGGTTCGAGATGACCATCGGGATGCTGGTGGGCAGCTCGCCGCGACGGTTGCGCCACAGCAGGTCGAGCAGGCAGTGGTCCTGCTTCGACGACAGGATCGCCATGCGTTTGGGCACCGACTGGTCCGTCAGCGACCACTCCAGCTCGAAGGGGGCGAGGGTCTCGGCGATCTCCGCCTCGATCGCGGGGCGCTGCGCACCGAAGCCGGGTCGGTGGAACACGACGCGCTGGAAGTACGCGCCGCCGCGGGGGTCGTCGGAGTACTGGTCGAACTGCACGATGTTCCCGTCGATCCGTGTGATCATCGCCGAGACGGCGGCGATGATCCCCGGAGTGTCCTTGCCGTGCACGATGAGGCAGGCGTGGTCGGCGTGGAGCTGCGGGGCGGGCGACGTCATCCCTCGATTCTGCCCTGTGACGACGGATGCCGCGGACCGCGGCACGAGCGCATACCTCGTTCGCGGGCCGGCGCAAGTCGTGGCGAGGACGGATGCCGGTTGAAAGGCTCGCGGAATGGCAGAACACGAGCTCGACCCGCATGACGCCCACCACGCGGAGTTCTGGGGTGAGCCGCGAGAGGGGTATGGCGTCGTCGTCGGAAACTGCCAAGCCGAGTCGGTCCGACTCGTCCTCGACTCGGATGAGGTGCCTCTCGTGCGCGTCCCTCCCGTGTACCTGCTGGATGCGGCGGCGACCCGCCGCCTGCACGACCTCCTCTCCGGAGCATCGATGCTCATCGCGCAGCCGGTGAAGGACGACTACCACGGCCTCCCGCTCGGGACCCGCCAGCTGGCGGCATCCCTCCCGCGGTCGAGTCGAGCGGTCACCTTCCCGATCGTCCGGTTCACCGGGCTGTACCCGTTCCAGGCGGCGCTGCACGTCCCGGGGGTGGAGGAGACGCCGCCGATCGTCGCGTATCACGACGTCCGCACGCTCGCCGAGGCCGCCGGTGCGCCGGTGCGCTCACAACTCGACCGTGACGCGGTGCACGCGGAGGCCGACGCGTCGCTCGCCGAGCTCCGGCGTCGCGAGGCGTCGCTCGACGTCGCGATCTCGGACGTGTTCGCCGACCCGGAGTTCGATCTGGTGCGCACCGTCAACCACCCCGGCAACACAGTTCTCCTCGCCCTCGGCGACCGGATCCTGCGCGCCCTCGGCCGTTCCGGCGAGGCGACCGATCCGGGTCGTCCCCTCTTGAACTCCGTCCACGCGCCTCGCGAGGACTGGGTGATCGACGCGTGGGACCTGGGCGCCGAACCCGACTCCGACTGGACCGTCGACGGGCGTCGGGTCGCACCTGCCGAGGTCCGCGAGGCGCACCTGGAGTGGTACCGCCGGCATCCGCAGTTCGTGCGCGGCGCCCTCGAGCGGCTGCGGCCCACGCTCGAGCGCTGGCGCCGCTGACGGGCGTAGCGTGGCGGCATGACCGACGCGCTCGACATCCGCGAACTGCACACGATCGACGAGATGGTCGCCGCCAGCGGCGTGTTCGAGGCGGTCTGGGGTTCGCCCGACGGGGGGATGCCGCCGAACCTGCTGCGCGCGCTGGAGCACTCCGGCAACTACGTCGTCGGGGTGTACGACGGTGGCCGTATGGTCGCCGCGTCGGCCGCGTTCTTCGGGCCTCCGGCATCCCGCAGCATGCACTCGCACGTCACGGGTGTCCTCCCTGACGCACAGGCGCAAGGCATCGGGCGGGCGCTGAAGGCGCATCAGCGGGAGTGGGCCTTCGGCCGCGATGTCGGCACGATCACCTGGACCTTCGACCCGCTCATCGCGCGCAACGCCCACTTCAACCTCGCGGTCCTCGGCGCCCGGGTCACCGACTACCTCGTCGACCACTACGGCGACATGGGCGACGCGATCAACAGCGGCGACGAGAGCGACCGGCTCCATGTCGCCTGGCACCTCGCCTCCCCCGTGCCGACGCCGGCACCCGGGGACGTCGTCGGGACCGTCGCGATCCCGACCGACATCGAGACCCTGCGTCGGACCGATCCGGATGCCGCGGCCCGGGCACGTCACGAGGTGCGGGATGCGTTCCGGGCGCAGCTCGACGCGGGGCTCGTGGTCGGCGGCTTCCGCACTGGCGAGGGCTACCTGTTCGTCCCCCGCGTACCCTGAGCCCATGCCGCCCGCTCAGCCCGCCGCATCCGTCCGCCTCGACGAGATGGAGCTGCGGGTGCTGCACCTCCCGCTCGTCTCACCGTTCACGACATCTTTCGGCACCGAGACCGTGCGCGAGGTCATCCTCGTCCGCGCGCGCACCGAGACGGGGGAAGGCTGGGGTGAGATCGTCACCCAGAACGCGCCCCTCTACTCGAGCGAGTACACGCACGGTGCGTGGGATGTCGCCACTCGATGGCTCGGGCCGGCTCTGCTCGGCCGCCGCGACCTCGCTCCCGAGGATGTGGCCCCGACGCTCGAGCCCTTCGTCGGTCACCGGATGGCGAAGGCGGGTCTCGAGCTCGCCGTCGTCGACGCGGCACTCCGAGCCGAGGGGCGATCGTTCGCCTCGTACCTCGGTGCGGCGGCGGCCACGATCCCATCGGGGGTGAGCGTCGGCATCCAACCCGACCCGACGGCGCTGGTCGAGACCGTCCGCGGCTACCTCGACGAGGGCTACGTGCGCATCAAGATCAAGATCAAGCCCGGTCGCGACATCGCTGAGACGGATGCCGTGCGTTCCGCCTTCCCCGACATCCCCCTGCAGGTCGACGCGAACTCCGCCTACACGCTCGCCGATGCGGACACGCTCGCGCAGCTCGACCGCTTCGGCCTCCTGCTCATCGAGCAGCCGCTGCAGGAGGACGACATCGTCGACCACGCCGCGCTCGCCCAGCACCTGAAGACCCCGATCTGCCTCGACGAGTCGATCACGTCGGCGAAGGCCGCCCGCGACGCGCTCGCCCTCGGTGCCACGACGGTCATCAACGTGAAGGCCGGTCGGGTCGGCGGCTACCTCGAGGCGCTCCGCATCGCCGACCTGTGCGAGGCGGCGGGGATCCCGGTGTGGTGCGGCGGCATGCTCGAGACCGGTATCGGGCGCGCGGCCAACGCGGCGCTCGCCGCGCACCCCGCGTTCACCCTGCCAGGCGACGTCTCGGCATCCGCTCGGTTCTACCGGGACGACATCGTGACCGAGCCCGCGGTCCTCGAAGACGGGCACGTCCGCGTCCCGACCGGCCCGGGGCTCGGAGTCGAGGTCGACGAGGCGGCGCTCGAGCGGTTCACGGTCGCGCGCGAGACGCTGCGGCGCTGAGCGCGCTCAGGCCGGCGTCACCAGACGATGCCGCCGCCGACGGAGATGCCGCCCCACGTGAGCAGGACGAAGATGCCGGCGAAGACGACGGGGGCGATGCCCTTTCCGCTTCGCGCGAGTCCCTTCAGGAGCGCGATCACGACGAGGACAGCGGCGACGATGGAGAGCCCGCCGCCGAGGAAGAGGCCGATGAACAGCGGGATCGGCATGAGGATGAGACCGAGCAGACCGACCCAGAAGGCGGCCCAGGCGGTCGGGTTCGAGCGGCGTTCGGTGGCATAGGTCATGCGACCATCCTCGCGGGGCGAGCGCGATGCCGCGATGGGGCTGTCCGGAACCGTGCGACGTGCTAGTGCGCCAGCAGATCGGCGTGGGGGGACCTGCCGAGATACATCGCGACCGCGTCGCGGCTCTTGGTGAGGCAGGCGAGCCGATCGTCGAGCGCCTGCAGCTCCGCGGCGAGCTCCTCGGCCAGGGCTCGCGTGCACGACGGCGGCTGCGTCGCCCGGCAGTCCGCCTCGAGGTCGAGCACGACCTTGACCATGCGGGTGGACAGTCCCGCCTGGATCAGACCGCGCACCCGCTGGGCCCGCTCGACGGCGTCGTCGTCTACTCGCGGTAGCCGTTGCCGGCGCGCGCCGAGGTGAGCAGCCCCTGCTCCTCGTAGTACCGGAGCATGCGCTGAGGGATGCCGGTGCGCGCCGTCACCTCGCCGATCTTCATCGTGTCCCCGATCCCCGCTTGACCTTCACATTGATGTGAGACTCTACGCTCGAGGCATGAGCACGTCCACCGCTTCCGTCCCCACCACGGCGACCTCCGCGCCGCGGTTCCCGCTCGGAGCGCTGCTGCTGCTCAGCCTCGCCGTCTTCGTGACCGTCACGGCCGAGTCGCTGCCCGCAGGTCTCCTGCCCGAGATGGTCGAGGGTCTGCAGACCGACCCGCTCGGCGTGGGCTTGCTCATCTCGGTGTGGGCGCTGACGGTCATCGTCACGAGCATCCCGCTCGCCCGACTCACCGCACGGTTCGACCGGCGCCTCGTGGCCGCCGGTGCACTCGCCGCCTTCGCGGTCGCGAACGCGTCGACCGCACTCGCGCCGACGTATGAGGTCGCCGTCGCGACCCGCGTCGCCGCCGGCGTCGCCCACGGCCTCTTCTGGGCGATCGTCATCGTCTATGCGACCTCGCTCCTCGCCCCGTCGCACCTCGGACGTGGACTCGCCCTCGTGACCGCCGGCGGAACCGTCGCCACCCTCGCGGGCCTGCCGGCCGGCGCCCTCATCGCGCAGCTGCTCTCGTGGCGCTGGTCGTTCGGCGTGCTCGCGATCGTCGCCTTCGCGCTCGCCGCCGCGATCGCGGTCCGGCTGCCGCGCCGCACTCCCGAGCCCGCCCTGCCGCGGGCCGAGCGTCCCGCGGGGACGGATGCCTCGCTCGTGCCGATCGCGCTCTTCGCAGCGGCGGCACTGGTCTTCGCGCTCGCGCAGTTCGCGACGTTCACCTACGTGCGTCCCCTGCTCGAGGTGTCGGCCGGCGCCCCCGAGGCTCAGGTCCCGGTGCTCCTGTTCGGCTACGGGGCGGCGGGGCTCGTCGGTGTCGTCGCAGCCGGGCCGCTCGCCGACCGGTGGCCGCGCGGTTCGCTCGTCGTCGCCCTCGCGAGCCTGGTGGTGGCCTTCGGCATCCTGAGCTTCGCGGCCGACACCCCGCTCATGTACGTCGCCCTCGTGGTGTGGGGCCTCACGATCGGCGCCTACTTCCCGCTGCAGCAGTCCATGCTCATGCGCATCGCGACAGATCGCACCCGCACGCTCGCCAGCGCAGGGACGGTCGTCACCTTCAACGTCGGCATCGCCGCGGGCCCGTGGCTCGGCGACCTCGTCGGCGGCGCCGCGCACCCGGCCGGCGCCACCACTCTCTCGGCCGGCGCCGTCCTCATCGCCCTCGCGCTCGTCATCGCCGCCCTCCTCACCGGCCGCCGCCGCCCCTGAGCCCCGCCCGCGTCAGCGGATGCGATGGATCCGCCGCGACACACCGTCGTGGGAACGGATGCCGCGGCGCGGCGCCCGGCATCCGTTGCATCGCGTGACGCCCGACGCGCCGGGGTGGCTGCGTCAGCCGATGCGATGGATCAGCCGCGACACACCGTCGTGCAAGCGGATGCCGCGGCGCGGCGCCCGGCATCCGTCGCATCGCGTGACGCCCCGCTCAACCCCCGGCGTCAGCGCGGCAGCGACGGGTGCGCCTCGTGCGGGTCGCGGCGCTGCGGGATGAACAGGGCGACGCCGAGTGCGATGACGGCGGCCCCGAGGCCGAGGGCGAACGAGACCTGGAACGCCGCAGGCGTCGGCACCGCGACGCCGCCCTGCATCGTCGACAGCCCGGCGAGCACCGCGCCGACGACCGCCGCGGCGATCGAGGTGCCGAGCGAGCGGAACAGCGCGTTGAGCCCGTTCGAGGCGCCGGTCTCGCTCTGCGGCACCGAGCGCATGATGAGCATCGGCATCCCCGCGTAGCCGAAGCCGATCCCCACGCCGATGAGGAGGTTGGCGACGAGGATGTGCCACACCTCCGACGCCCACAGCAACGAGTAGCCGTACGCGACGATGAGGGCGCTCGCGCCCATGATCAGCAGCACGCGCGGGCCGATCGTGCGAGCGAGGCGCCCCGAGAACGGTGAGAGCACCATCATCACGAGCCCCGCGGGCATGACGATGAGGCTGGCCTGGAAGAGGGTGAGTCCGAACCCGCCGACGGATGTCGGCAGCTCGAGCATCTGCGGATACGACACGTTCGAGCCGAACAGCGAGAAGCCCATCGCCACCGAGGCGAGGTTCGTGAGCAGGACGGCCGGCCGGGCTGCGACCCGCAGGTCGAGGAGCGGTTCGCGGATGCGGAGTTCGAACCAGCCCCACAGCAGCAGCACGACGAGCCCCCCGAGCCCGAGAGCGAGGGTCGCGGGCGAGGTCCAGCCCCATTCGTTGCCGCGTGACACGGCGAGCAGCACCCCGGTGAGACCGACCGCGAGCCCGGCAGCACCGGCGAAGTCGAAGCGGCCCGCCGTGCGCAGCACGCTCGGCGGCACGACGAGGACGACGAGGATGAACACGACGGCGCCGAGTCCTGCCGCCATCCAGAACAGGACGTGCCAGTCGCTCGTCTCGGTGATGATGGCGCTGACCGGCATGCCGACCGCGCCGCCGACACCCAGGGTCGCCGACATGAGGGCGATCGCGGCATCCACCCGGTCCTCGTGAAGGACATCGCGCATGATCGAGATCCCGAGCGGCACGACACCCGTCACGGCTCCCTGAAGCGCACGGCCGACGATGACGCCGCCGATCCCCGGCGACAGTGCCGCGATCACCGACCCGACGATCAGCAGCCCCAGGAGCACGAGGACGATGCGGCGTTTGCCGTACATGTCGCCCAGCCGCCCCGCGATCGGGGTGAAGACGGCTGCCGCGAGCAGCGTCGCCGTCACGACCCAGGCGGTGTCCTCGCGACTCGCGTTCAGCAGCTCGGGCAGCTTCGACTGGATCGGCACCACGAGGGTGAACATGAACGACGACGCGAGCCCCGCGATCGCCAAGACGGCGACGATCCCGCCCTGTCGTGGCATCCGGGTGAGTCTGCGTCTGTCGTCCGGAGCCATCCCTCCAGGCTATCCGCGGCCGGCGACGTCGGTCGCCGTCAGCCCGCGTCGCGCCAGGCGTCGGACTCCATGTGCGAGCCCGCCTGCGGACCCATCTGCAGCATCCCGCCGTCGACGACCCACGTCGCACCGGTCACGTAGGACGATGCGGGCGAGGCGAGGAAGGCGATGACGTCGGCGATCTCCTCGGGCTTGCCCGGACGGGGGATCGGGATGCCGGGGCGGTGAGTGTTCTCCGCGTCCTCGGCGTCCATGTCGTTGATGGGTGTCGCGATCTCACCGGGCGCGACCGAGTTGACCGTGATGCCCTTCGCGCCGAGCTCCTGCGCCATCGTCTTCACGAGCCCCTCGAGGCCGTGCTTCGAGGCGACGTAGGCCGCAGAACCGACCCGGGGCTGCGAGCCGTGGACGCTCGTGACCGCGATGATCCGGCCCTCTTGACCGGCCTCCGCCATGAGGGTCGCGGCCGTGTGCATCCCGACGAACGCCCCGTCGAGGTTCAGACCGACGACCTTTCGCCAGCCCTCGACGTCCATCTCGAGGAAGGGGCCGCCCGTCCCGCCGCCGGCGTTGTTCACGAAGACGTCGAGTCCGCCCAGCTCCTCCGCCAGACCGCGCACGATGCCGGGGACCGCGTCCAGGTCGGTCGCATCGAACTGGGCGACGACCGCCTTCCGGCCACGACGGCGGACCTCGTCGGCGGTCTCGTTCGCGCCGTCTTCGTCGGAGTGCCAGGTGACCCCGACGTCCATCCCCGCGTCGGCGAGGGCGAGGGCGGTCGCCCGGCCGATGCCGGAGTCGGAGGCGGTCACGATGGCGCGGCGAGGAGTGAAGGTCATGCCGCGACGCTACGGACCGCGACGGTGACAGGGGGCGGGGTTGACAGCGCTGCGCAGCCGCCCTAACTCCTCGGATTCCGTCGCTCCGCCGTGCGTGCTCGGCGCTACGGGGACCCGAGTCAGCCGGAACGGAGGGGTTGCGGCAGAACGCGAACCGGCCACCCGTCGACGGGTGGCCGGCTTCGTGCGGTGGGTGTCAGACGGCGTCCGGGGACGGCGCGTCGCCGGCTGCCGGCGCAGTCGGCTCAGCCGTCGGCACGGTCGGTCCGGCAGCGCGGCGGCGCAGGGGAGCGGCGTCCTGCTCGTTCGGCAGACCCTACTCGTTCTGCAGACCCTGCTCGTTCTGCAGACCCTGGGCGATGCCACGACCGGTGGCCTGGCCCTGGATGATGCCGCGCAGGTCGATGCCGGTCGCTGCCTGGACCGCGTCGAAGGTGGCGCGCATGCTCGATGCGCTCTCGCCGGCGATGTGGCTCGACGCGCCTTCGCCGCCGAGGACCGTGATCGAGCCGACCTTGTCGAAGCCGCGGGCGAACTCGGTCATGAGCGGCACCAGCGCCTCGATCGCACGCTGCGCGAGCAGAGCCTCCTGGTTCTGCGCGATGGCCGCGGCCTCCGCCTTGATCGCCTCGGCGCGCGCCTCGCCCTCGAGGCGGATCGCGTCGGCCTCGGCCTGGGCGCGCAGGCGCGTCGCCTCGGCCTCCTGCGCCGCGATCTGCGCGCGGGCCTCGGCCGCCTTGACCTGGGTGTACGCGTCGGCGTCCGCGGAACGCTGACGTTCGTAGAGCGACGCGTCGGCGACCTTCTTGACGTCGGCATCGAGCTGCGCCTGCCGGTTCTCGGCCTGCTGCAGGAGGACGGCCTGCTCGCGCTCGGCGCGGGCGAGGGCCTCGGCCTGCTCGGCCTCGGCGCGGGCACGGCCGACCTCGGCCGACGCCTGGGCGGTGTTGCGGTCGTACGCGGTCTGCTCGACGAGGTTCGCCTCGTCCGTGGCGATCTGCCGCGCCTTCACCTCGCGGGCCGCGTTGATGCGGGCGACCTCGGCCTCGCGACGGACGCGCTCGACCTCGGTCGCGCCGAGGGCGTCGATGTAGCCGTTCTTGTCGGTGACGCCCTGGATCTGGAACGAGTCGAGGATGAGGCCCTGGGCGAGCAGGTCGCTCTTGATGCCCTCGGCGATCTGGTCCGACAGCTTCTGCCGGTCCTTCATGAGCTGCTCGACGGTCAGTGTCGCGACGACACCGCGGAGCGCACCCTCGAGCTGCTCGGTGGTGAACTGCTCGATCGCGCCGTCCTGCGAGAGGAAGCGCTCGGCCGCGCGACGGACGAACTCGGGGTCGGAGCCGATCTTGACGAGAGCGACACCGCTGACGTTCACGGTGACGCCGTTGGATGCCTGAGCCGTCGGCTCCATCTTTATCTGGCGCGCGCGCAGCGAGATCATCTCGGCGCGCTGGGTGAGCGGGTTGACCAGGGCGCCGCCGCCGGTGATCACCGAGATGCGGGACGAGTCACCCGCCGCGTTCTTCTGGTTGCGGCCGACGATGACGAGCGCCTGGTCGGCCTTGGCGACCTTGTACCAGGCTCGCAGCACCACCATGAAGATGATGATGAAGACGATGACGGCGACGACGATGATGCCGCCGACGACGACCGCCCCTCCGGCGATGAGTGCGTCCATGTGTGGAATCCCCCTGAGTCTCGATGTCCTTCGTGCGGCCCCGCGAAGGCGCCCACTTCGAACGTATCGGTTAGTCCAGCCGCGTGACGAGGTTCGCCGCGTTCCGACGTCTGCCCGTACGCTGACGCCATGACGACCCCGCCGCCTCCGCCTCCCGCGCAGCCCTACCCGTACGCTCCGCCGATGCGCCCCGAGGACGAGAAGACCTGGGCGTCGCTCACCCACGTCAGCGGCATCCTCTTCGCGTTCCTCGGTCCGCTGATCGTCTACCTGGTCCTGCGCGATCGCGGACCCTTCATCCGGGCCCACAGCGCCGCGGCCCTGAACTTCCAGCTCACGATCCTGATCATCGCGCTCGTCTCCATCCCGCTGGCGTTCATCGGCATCGGATTCCTCCTGCTGTTCGCGGCCGGCATCTTCGCCCTGGTGATCGAGATCGTGGCGGCCGTGAAGGCCAGCCAGGGGCAGTGGTACACACCGCCCCTCAGCATCCGCTTCGTCTCCTGACCCCCGTCGTCGGCCGGAACCGGCGCGGATAGACTGGAGGATGCCGTGTCTCGCGGCATCCGCGCTGTCGCGCACCCCCCTCACGACGACCATTGGAGCCACCGTGGCCGAGCAGTCCCGTCTCGACAAAGTCATCGCCCTCGCACGTCACCGCGGGTTCGTCTTCCAGGCGGGCGAGATCTACGGCGGGTCGCGGTCGGCGTGGGACTACGGTCCCCTCGGCACGGAGCTGAAGGAGAACATCCGGCAGCAGTGGTGGCAGACCTTCGTCCGCGGTCGCGGCGACATGGTCGGGCTCGACTCGTCGATCATCCTCCCCAAGCGCGTGTGGGAGGCCTCGGGTCACGTCGCGACCTTCACGGACCCGCTCGTCGAGTGCCTGCAATGCCACAAGCGCTTCCGCGAGGACACGCTCATCGAGGACTTCGAGGCGCGCAAGGGGCGCAAGGCCGAGAACGGCCTGGGCGATGTGCCCTGCCCCAACTGCGGCACGAAGGGGCAGTACACCGAGCCCAAGTCGTTCTCGGGTCTCGTGAAGACCTACCTCGGTGTTGTCGACGATGAGAGCGGCCTGTACTTCCTGCGTCCCGAGACGGCGCAGGGCATCTTCGTGAACTTCTCCAACGTGCTCACCGCGAGCCGCAAGAAGCCGCCGTTCGGCATCGGCCAGGTCGGCAAGGCGTTCCGCAACGAGATCACTCCCGGCAACTTCATCTTCCGCACGCGCGAGTTCGAGCAGATGGAGATCGAGTTCTTCACCCCGCCCGCCGAGGCGGGCGAGTGGTTCGACCACTGGGTGCAGGCCTGCTGGAACTGGTTCATCGACCTCGGCATCGACCCCGAGAACATGCGTCAGTTCGACGTGCCCGAAGAGGACCGCGCGCACTACTCCGCCGGCACGATCGACGTGGAGTACCGCTTCGGGTTCGCCGGCAAGGAGTGGGGCGAGCTCATGGGTGTCGCCAACCGCACCGACTACGACCTCTCGAGCCACATCGAGGCGTCGGGGCAGAAGCTCACCTACTTCGACCAGGCATCCGGGGAGACCTACGTCCCCTACGTCATCGAGCCGTCGTTCGGTCTGACGCGCGCCATGATGGCGTTCCTCGTCGACGCGTACCGCGAGGAGGAGGTGCCGAACGCGAAGGGCGGCACCGACACGCGCACGGTGCTCGGCCTCGACCCGCGCCTCGCACCGGTGAAGGTCGCGGTGCTGCCGCTGAGCCGCAACGAGCGCCTGTCGCCGCTGGCCCGCAAGGTCGCCGACGATCTGCGCGCGAACGGCTGGAACGTCGACTTCGACGACGCCGGCGCGATCGGTCGTCGCTACCGCCGGCAGGACGAGATCGGCACGCCGTTCTGCGTCACCGTCGACTTCGACTCGCTGGACGACGACGCCGTGACCGTCCGCGACCGCGACTCGATGGCTCAGGAGCGCATCGCGCTCGCCGAGCTGCACGCCTACCTCGCCCCGCGCCTGCGCGGCGCCTGACCCCGCGGCGGCTCAGCCTTTCGCGGCCTTCGCCGCCGCCTTCGCGGCGCGCTTGTGCTCGCGGACCTTCGCGAGCGACTCGGGGGAGACGATGTCGGCGACGGAGCGGAACGAGCCCTCTTCGCCGTAGGCGCCGGCAGCCTCGCGCCAGCCCGCGCCGGTGAAGCCGTACTGCTTGCCGAGCAGTGCGAGGAAGATGCGCGCCTTCTGGTCGCCAAACCCGGGCAGGGCCTTGAGGCGCCTCAGCACCGTCGCGCCGTCGGGGTCGCCCTCGGTCCACAGCGCCGACGCGTCGCCACCCCACTCGTCGACGAGCGCCTGGCACAGCGACTGGACTCGACCGGCCATCGAACCGGGGAACCGGTGCACGGCGGGGGTCTCGCTGAACGCGGCAGCGAACTCCTCGGGGTCGGCGGCGGCGATCCCGGCGGCATCGAGTCCGCCGGTGCGCTCACGGATCTTCAGCGGCCCGGCGAAGGCGGTCTCCATGGCGATCTGCTGGTCGAGCAGCATTCCGATGAGGAGCGCGAGGGGTTCGTCGGTGAGGAGCGCGTCGGCTGCCTCGTCGCCGGTGATGTGGAGAGCCATAGGCCTATGTTCGCACTCCGCGCCGCCGCGGGGTGGGGGAGGATGGACACCATGGATCCCTCGGCCGCACCCGATCTGATCTCTCAGGCGCGCCACGCTCGTGTCGCCGTGGTGGGCGGGGGTGTCGCGGGTCTTGTCGCCGCGCTCGAGTGCGCGAAGCTCGGCATCCGGGTCACCCTCTTCGAGGCCGCCGACCGGCTCGGCGGGATCGTGGCCTCCGCCGAACTCGACGGCCATCGGATCGACGTCGCCGCCGACGGTTTCCGGGTGGCTCCCGGCGCCCTGAACGAGCTCATCGACGAGCTCGGACTGACCGACGCCGTCGTCACGGCACGCGAGGCGGAGACATGGGTGGCGGGCGGCCACGGGGTCGCGCCCCTCCCCGACGCGTCGATCCTCGGCATCCCCGCCAATCCTTTCGACGCGCGGGTCCGGCGCATCATCGGCTGGTCCGGCGCCTGGCGCGCCTACATCGACCGCCTGCGTCCGCCGCTGACGATCGGTGCGCAGCGCAACCTCGCCGCGCTCGTTGAGAGCCGGATGGGGTCGCGCGTGCTCGAGCGGATGGTCGCGCCGCTGACCTTCGGCATTCATGGCGTCCCGCCCGAGCAGGTCGACGTCGACCGGGCCGCCCGCGGGCTGAATGCCGCCCTCACGCGCACCGGATCGCTGTCGGGTGCGGTGGCGCAGCAGTTGCCGGATGGGGATGCCGGTCCATCCCGGGCCACCCTCGACGGCGGCATGTCCGTGTTCATCGACGCGCTCGGGCAGCGCCTCAGCGAGCTCGAGGTCGACATCCGCACCGAGACGGAGGTCACGAGTGTGGAGCGGACGGCGGCGGGCTGGTCGCTCACGACCGTGGCCGAGGACGGTCTCGACGTCGACGCGGTGATCGTCGCGACGCCGGAGCGCCCTGCGCGCCGGCTGCTCGTACCGCACCTGCCCGGTCTTGAGGGGGGCATGCTCTCACCCGACGATGTCGACGTCGTCACCCTCGTACTCGACGCGCCCGCGCTCGATGCCCGACCGCGCGGACACGCCGTCTACGCGGTGCCCGGCACCGCCCCCGCGATCGCGGTCGTCCACGCGACCGCGACGTGGCCGCGCACAGAGGGCGACCCGCACGTCGTGCGGGTCACGACGGCGGCGAGCGATCTCCGCGACGGTGATGCGATCGCGGTGTCCACCGGAGCGGCCGCGCAACTTCTCGGGGTCGATCTCGGCACGGTACGCGGCACGCATCGCGCGCGCTGGCCGCGGTCGCTGCCCTCGTCGGCGCTGTCGCCCGAGCGTGACGAGCTCCGCCGAGCCGCTCGTCGGGACGACCGGCTCGGCGTCGTCGGCGCGTGGATCGACGGTACGGGGATCACTCGGGTCGTGGCTGATGCGAAAGACGAGGCGGAGCGCATCCGCTCGGCCCTGCTGTGGCACGCAGACGGCACCTCTGCACCGACCTGAGCCGGCTGTCAAGGGTGGATGCCGCGAACGGAATGCGCCGTTACTCTGGGGTCTCGGCATCACATCGCCACGAACGTGAGGAATCGCCATGAAGGGCAAGATCGGAATCGTCGTCGGACTCACCGCCGGCTACGTCCTCGGGGCCCGCGCGGGCCGTCAGCGCTACGAGCAGATCAAGGACGCCTACCTGCGGGTCTACAACACCCCGGCCGTGCAGAAGCAGGTCGACAAGGTGAGCGAATTCGGCAAGTCGGCGGCGTTCGCCCTGCCGAGCGTGCTCTGGAGCAGTGCCGTGAAGATCACCCGCGCCGCGACCACGAAGGGCACCCCGGGTGACAAGCTCGATGCCGCCCTCGACGCGTCGAAGGACGCCGCCGACGACGTGAAGGATGCCGCCGAGACGACCGCCGACGCCGTGTCGGGCTCGAGCACCTCGGAGAGTTCGACCGGGTCGGGAACCGCGAAGCGTTCGACCTCCACCAAGAAGAGTTCGTCCGCCTCATGAGCACGCCCCGCGGATTCCGCGATCGGGGTGACGACAGCCTCCTCGGTCTGGTCGGTGAGCTTCCCGAGCTCGTCAAGAACCTCATCGTCGCCGAGATCAACGCCGCGAAGGCGTGGGCGACACGGACCGGGAAGGATGCCGGCGTCGTCGGCCTCTGGTTCGTCCTGGCCCTGTTCGTGCTGTTCTGGACCCTGCCCGCGATCGGTGCGTTCACCGTCATCGGGTTGTCCTCGTGGATGGCGCCCTGGCTTGCAGCACTGATCCTCGTCGTGCTCGGCCTGCTGCTGGTCGTCGTCTTCGCCCTGCTGGGCATGCTGCGCATCAAGCGGATGAAGAACCGAGAGAACCCCGCGAAGGCCCTGTCGACCGACGCCCGAATCGTGAAGGAAGTGGCCGATGAGTTCTGACGTCCCCCGCACTGCCGTCCCCCTCGGCATCTCGGACCCCGTCGAACGCGCTCGGGCGGAGCTGAAGGCTGCGCTCGCCGCCATCGAGGAGAAGGCCAACGTGCCCAAGCGGGCGGCGCGGGCCACCCGCCGCGCGCAGGTGTCGGCTCGCGAGTTCGCGGACCGCAACCCGACCGGAGCCGTTGTCGCGGCCGTCGGTGCCGCCGCCGCCATCGGGCTCGTCGTCTGGGGTGCCGTCCGGCTCTACACGCGCTGACCGACGCGAGGCACACCGGCGGACGAGTCACCGCTGGCGACCCGGGGTATGCTCGGAACAGGCAGCGGCGAAGGCGCAGATGCTGCCGACGACAGGGTCCCGAACGTTCGCACGTCGTGCATCGTTCCGCTGAGCGTCGGCCGTCTCGCTCTGGGGCGGCCACCGCCTATACGAGAGTCGAACCATGAACACACCTGCTGCGGCAGCACCGAAACCCCTCAAGGGGTGGCGTGTGCTCGTGCCTCGTGGGGGTCCGTGGGGCGACAGCGTGGCTGCCGCTCTGCGCACACAGGGGGCGACGCCGGTCATCGCACCGCTCATCAACTTCGCGCCGTCCGAGGACCCGACCGACCTCGAGTCGGCGCTCCAGGACCTCGCCGCGGGGGCTTTCGACTGGGTGACCCTCACGAGCTCGACGACCGTCGACGTGCTCCACGCCTACCGGGCGGTCATTCCCCCCAGCACACGAGTCGCCGCCGTGGGTGAGACCACCGCGGCCGCTCTGGGCGCGGTGGGCTACCGCGTCGACCTCGTCCCAGA
This sequence comes from Microbacterium sp. NPDC080005, assembly GCF_040702445.1. Lineage (NCBI taxonomy): Bacteria > Bacillati > Actinomycetota > Actinomycetes > Micrococcales > Microbacteriaceae > Microbacterium > Microbacterium sp. NPDC080005. The sequence goes on from NZ_JBFBLD010000002.1 coordinate 1,098,923, forward strand.
CGACGACAACTCCGCCGCCGGGATGGCCGCGCAGCTCATCGCACTCGAGCCGGAGCCGATGCGGGTCCTCACCCTCCGGAGCGAGCTCGCGAAGCCGGTGCTGACGCGTCTGCTCAACGAGGCGGGGCACGACGTCCGCAGCGTCGTCGCCTACCGGACCGTCGGCGTGCCCGTCACCGAGAAGGTCGCCACCGACGTCCGCTCCGGGCGCATCAACGCCATCCTCGTCACCAGTGGATCCGTCGCCGAGCAGGTCTACGAGCAGTTCCCCGACATCCCCTCCGGCACCGTGATCGCCGCCATCGGCCCGCGGACGGCGAAGGACGCCCGACGTGCCGGACTGGGCGTCAGCGTGATCGCGAAGGAGCAGACGGTCGCGGGCCTGATCGCCGCGGTGGCCCAGTTCCCCCTGCCGCACGCGATCGACGAGTTCGCCCCTCCGACCGGTTCTTTTCCCCGCATCCAGGGCTGACGTCCGTGGTCGAGACCGGATCGTTGCGCGGGCGGCATCCGTCGCGCATGACGTGTTTGGCAGACTGATCCCATGGTGACGCTGCTGCTCGATTCGTCGCGACTGGAGGTCGCCCTCTCGGCCACCGAGCGCGCCCTGTCGTTCCGCAAGGAGGCTGTCCGCGTGGAGCGGACGCACATCGCGAAGGTGCAGCTCGTCGACGATCCGTGGACGTGGCTGCGCGGCGTTCCGACACCCGGCACCGTCATCCCGCGGACCGTCGCGATGGGGCGGTGGCGTTCCGCCGGCGGCGACGATTTCGTCCTCGTCCGGCGGCGGCGACCGTCGGTCGTGATCGACCTCGAGGGGGACCCCGAGTTCCAGCGGCTCGTCATCACGACGCGTCACGGCCTGGCGCTCGTCCAAGCGCTGCGTCTCGAAGCCGAGGATGAGCCCGTCGACGTCGTCGAGCTCGTGACGACCGAGATCCCGGTGCAGCGGCCGGATGCCGAGACCGCCGCACCTTCGCGGGCGCCGCGCCGGCGGGCGCCGCGACCCGCGCAGGCCTGACGGCGCACGGCTCGCGCCGAGGATCGGGCCGGTAACGTTGCCGGGGTGAGTGAACCCGCGGCATCCCGTCTGCTCGTCCGTGCGGAGGGGAGCGTCGGACGCATCACGCTCAACCGGCCCGGGGCGATCAACGCCGTCGACCACGGAATGATCCGTGGGATCGCCGAGGCGCTCGACGCGTGGGAGCATCACCCGGACATCCGTCTCGTGCTGCTCGACGGTGCCGGTGGCCGTGGGTTCTGTGCCGGCGGCGACGTGCGGGCGCTGCGCGAGCAGATCCTCGCGGGCGACGCCGAGGCCGCGATGGCCTTCTTCCGCGACGAGTACGCGCTGAACGCGAGGATCGCCGAGTACCCGAAGCAGGTCGTCGCCTTCGCCGACGGCGTCACGATGGGCGGCGGCATCGGGCTGGCGGGCCACGCCGCCGTGCGGATCGTCACCGAACGATCGCGCCTCGCCATGCCCGAGACCCGCATCGGCTTCACCCCTGACGTGGGCGGCTCGTGGCTGCTCGCCCACGCCCCCGGCCGCCTGGGCGAGTACCTCGCTCTCACCGGCGGGACGATGGATGCCGCCGACGCGATCCACGCCGGATTCGCCGACCACTTCGTGCCCGCCGACCGCCTCGACGACGTGCGCCACGCGCTCGTGACGCGGGCCGACCCCGACACGCCCACCGAGATCGCGATGCTCTTCGACGAGACTCCCGAACCGTCCCGCCTCGCGGCGTCGCAGGACTGGATCGACGACGCGTTCGCCGCCGACACCGTCGCGGGCATCATCGCGCGTCTGCGCGACCGGCCCGAACCGGATGCCGCGGCCACCGCCGACCTGCTCGAGACCCAGGCCCCGACGGCGCTCACGGTCACGCTCGCCGCCGTGCGTTCGGCGCGGACCCTGCCGGGGCTGCGCGCCGCGCTGGCGCAGGAGTACGCGCTCGTCGAGTGGTTCGGACGGACCCAGCCCGATCTCGTCGAGGGCATCCGCGCTCAACTCGTCGACAAGGACCGCACGCCGCGCTGGCAGCCCGGCCGTCTCGAAGACGTCCCCGCCGATCTTGCCCACACGGCGCTCGCGTTCCGCCCGAGCGCCCCACTCTGGAGCTGACGTGTTCGACAGCCCTCTGTCCGCCTCCGCATACGAGGTCCTCGGCGTGGCCGCGGACGCGAGCGAGGACGACCTCCGCAAGGCGTACCGCCTGCGTCTGCGTCAGACGCACCCCGACACCGGCGGGGACGCCGCGCAGTTCGTGCAGGTGCAGCGCGCCTGGGAGCTCGTCGGGACGGCCGACGCGCGGTCCGCCTACGACCGGGGGCACGGGTTCGGGCAGGCGGTGTCCTACGGCCCCGACACGCAGGCCCCGATGTGGCGTCCTCAGACGCGGCAGGCCGACACCCGCCCGCGCGCCCGGTCGTTCGGCCAGCCGGGCGGCTGGCGCCGCGAGCGCTACCTCGATCTCATCCGCGAGTGGGCCGGCCGCGGCGTCGACCTCGCGGACCCGTACGACCCCGCTCTGGTCCGCAGCGCCCCGCACGAGGTGCGGCGCCTGCTCGCCGACGCGCTCGCCGAGGAGGCGACGGCACGGATCGTCGCCGAGCTCGGCATGGGCTACACCGTCTGGCACGACGTCGCCGCGGATCGGCGGGACCCCGACGTGAAGCTCGATCACATCGTGCTGGGCCCGAGCGGGCTCTACGCCGTGCTGTCCGAGGACTTCGGCGCGCCGGTGCGCAGCCGGCGCGGCGAGCTGGAGGGCGACACCGTCGTGGGGGCACCGGTCGCACAGCTCGTGCTCGCGGCGCGTGCGCTCGGCCGCGCGGCGAAGGTGCGCTTCAGCGCGGCTCTCGTCGTGCTGCCGGACGACGACGTCGCGACCGCAGTGGAGGAGCTCGGAAAGGTGAAGGGGCTGCCCGTCGCCGTCGTCGCCCGGAGCGTCCTTGCGACCGTGCTGCGCCGCGGTGTCAGCGGCGCCCGCGACATCGGCGGCAACGAGCTCTTCGACGTGCGGACGCGGCTGCAGCAGACGGTCCGCTTCGCTTGAGTCTCAGTCGCCTGCGCCGACGAGCTCCATCGGGTGGGTGAGTCGCCACCACGGGTCGGGTCCGTCGAGTGCCGTCGTCACGCTCACCGGCACGTCGACCTCGTCTGCGGGGCCGGCGAGGGTGATCGTTCCGGCATCCGCTCCGGCTGCGGCATCCGCGTCGATGTCGAAGGCGGGTTCAGCCGTGGCCGTCGCGCCGTTCCACAGATGAAGCTCGGCGTCCTCGTCGGTGACGACCGTGGTCGTCGCACCCCAGGCCGTGGTGACCTCGCCGACGACGGTCCCCGCCGGAAGGGTCGTCGTGACGGATGCCTCCTGAGCGACGGCGTCGAGCAGGGCCTCGGTCTCGTCGACGCGAGCTGCATCGGTCGGTGCCTCGGCGACGGACGCGAACAGCGTCGTGGGGCCGCCGCCCAGGTCCAGCGACCGTGCGGCGACGAGGTTGTAGGAGCCTGCGTAGCTGCCGGTCTTCAGGCCGATCACGCCGTCGGTGCCGAGGAGGGCGTTCGTGTTCTCGAACTCGCCGGCGCCGGGGAGCTCCGCGGACTCCGTGGCGACGATCTCCGCGATGACGGGGTTCGCCATGGCCTTCTCCGCGAGGGCGACCATGGCCGCCGGCGTCGCGACGTTGCCGCGGTCGTAGCCCGAGGCATCCGTCACCGTGATCCCGTCGAGCTCGTTCTCGACGAGCCACGCGTTCGCGGCGGTGACGTAGTCCTGGACGGATCCGAAGGCATCGGTGGCGAGGCGGTCGGCGTAGTTGCTGGCCGACGCGATGAGCATGCCCTGAAGTATCTGGTACTCGGTCAGCGACCCGTCGTCGGGGACGTTGAGGGCGGACTGGTTCTGCGCGACGTATCGCCAGTACTCCTGGCGATCGGCGTAGGTGAACTCGTAAGCGGGTCCCTGCTCGCCTGCGGCGAGGGGCGCCTGATCCAGGATCACGAGCGCGGTCACCAGCTTGGTCGTGCTGGCCATCTGCGCGGGTGTCGTGGACGAGGCCGCGGGAGCGAATCCGGCGACGCCCACGGCGGACTCGGCGTCGGTCGGCCACGCGATCGCGGACGGCGCGCCGGTCAGGGCGGCGGCATCGGTCGCGCTCGCCGCAGGGGTCACGTTGTTGAGCGGCCAGAGCAGCATCGCGGTCGTGTAGGCCGTCGCGACCGCGAGGACGGCGAGGGCGGGGATGCCGAAGAACGCCAGGGGGATGCCGCGACGCCGGCCCGCGGGGGGCAGCAGGTCGTAGGAGGCCGGCCGCGGCTGGGCGGCGCTCACCGGACGCCCCTCGTCATCGACCCAGCCGAGCGCCGTGTGGTCGGCGGAGGGGGAGGCAGGCTTCGCGTCGCGCCGTCGCCGGCGGATTCGGGGATCAGCGTCGTCCACGGTCACCGGACCACGGTAGCGCGGTCTGCCTGTGGCTATACTCGACGCACAACCACGGGAGTCCGGTGAGCCGGGCTGAGAGGAAGCGATCCACGCTTCGACCGTCGAACCTGATCCGGATCATGCCGGCGCAGGGAGGAGAGAGAAATGCACGCTGTCGCGTCCACATCCGAGACCCGCACCACCTCATCGCCGGGCCGCTTCCGCTGGCGGGTCATCGACATCGTCGTGGCCTCCGTCCTCGGCGTCGCATCGGGTCTCATCTTCCTGTTGTGGAACATCGGCTACCTCGGCCCGAAGACACTCCTCGAGCCGCTCCTGCCCGGTCTGCAGGGCCTGCTCGACGGACCGTGGCTGTTCGCCGGGGTCCTCGGCGCCCTGATCATCCGCAAGCCCGGTGCCGCCGTCTACACCGAGACCCTGGCGGCCGTCGTGTCGGCCCTCGTGGGGAACAGCTGGGGCGGCTTCCTGACCATCGAGGCGGGACTCGTGCAGGGACTCGGTGCGGAGTTGATCGTGCTCCTCTTCCTCTACCGGCGGTTCACCCTGCCCGTCGCGGTCCTCGCCGGTGCGGGCGCGGCGCTCGCCGGCGGCATCAACAACCTCATCCTCTGGTACGCGGGCGCGGACGTCGCCTTCACGGGTGTCTACCTCGTCTCCACCGTTCTCTCGGGGGCCGTCATCGCAGGCGCGCTCTCGTGGTTCCTGGCTCGCGGGCTCGCCGCCACGGGTGCGCTCGACCGATTCGCCATCGGACGCGAAGCGCGCAGTCGTGTCTGACGCATGACCCGTCCCGCACGCGTCGACGTCCGAGGGTGGGGGTGGCGCCACGCGTCACGGAACGCCTGGGCCGTGCGCGGGGTCGACCTGACGATCGCGCCGGGGGAGCGCGTGCTCCTCCTCGGCGCGTCCGGTGCCGGCAAGTCCACGCTGCTCCATGGTCTCGCGGGGGTCCTCGGCGGCGCCGACGAGGGCGAGATGGAGGGGGACATCCTCCTCGACGGAGGCCGCGCCGCAGCGCAGCGCGGCCGAGCCGGTCTCGTTCTGCAGGATCCGGACTCGCAGGTCATCCTCGCCCGCGTCGGTGACGACGTCGCGTTCGGCTGCGAGAACCTCGGTGTGCCGCGAGAGCAGATCTGGCCGCGGGTCGAAGCGGCACTGACGGCGGTCGGTCTCGACATCCCGCGGGACCGCCCGACGAAGGCGCTCTCGGGTGGCCAGAAACAGCGACTCGCGCTCGCGGGTGTCGTCGCGATGCAGCCGGGACTGGTGCTGCTCGACGAGCCGACCGCGAACCTCGACCCGGACGGCGTCGCCGAGGTCCGCGACGCGGTCGCGGCGATGCTGCAGACACATCCCGCGACCCTCGTCGTGGTCGAGCACCGCGTCGACGTCTGGTTGCCGCTCGTGGACCGGGTCATCGTGCTGGGTGGTGCCGATGCGCCGGGAGTGATCGCCGACGGCACCCCCGAGCAGGTGCTGGGATCGCTCGGCGAAAGCCTTGCGAAGGCGGGCGTGTGGGTGCCGGGGCATCCGCCCGCCGCGCCCGCCCCGCCCGTCGCCGCACCGGGCGAGACACTGCTGACCGCGCGCGGTCTGTCGGTCCAGCGGGTCGCCGGCCACCCCGTCGCGACCGGCATCGACCTGGACGTGCGGGCGGGCGAGGTCCTCGCGGTGACGGGGCCCAACGGCGCCGGCAAGTCGACGCTCGGGCTCACCCTGGCCGGGCTCCTGCCCCCGGCGGCGGGCGAGGTCGTGGCGACGAGCGCCCTTGCGGACGGCATCGGACCGCATCCGATCCGCTGGTCGTCCCGCGAGCTCCTCACCCGCATCGGGACGGTCTTCCAGGATCCCGAGCACCAGTTCCTCGCGCGCACGGTGCGTGACGAACTGGAGATCGGCCCGACCGCGCTCGGGCTCGCCGAGCCGGAGGTGGCGGCGATCGTCGACGGCCTCCTGGAGCGGATGCGGCTGACGCGGCTCGCCGGGGCGAACCCCTACACGCTCTCGGGCGGAGAGAAGCGCCGCCTCACGGTCGCGTCCATGCTGGCGACAGCGCCGCGGGTGCTCGTCCTCGATGAACCGACCTTCGGGCAGGACGCGACGACGTGGTCCAGCCTGATCGCGTTCCTCGCCGAGCTCCGCGATGCGGGGTCGGCGGTCGTCGTCATCACCCACGATCTCCACGCGGTCGACGCACTCCATGCGCGCGAGGTCCGTCTGGGGGTCGAGCAGTGACGCTCCTCGACGGGCAGGCCAGGACCGGCGTCGTCGCCCGCATCAATCCGGTCGCGAAGCTGGCGGCGAGCGGTCTCGTCGCGGTCCCGCTGGTGTTCACCCTCGACTGGGTGTCGGCGGCGGTGGCGCTCCTCCTCGAGTGCCTCTTGATCCCGTTCGCCGGTTTGCGCTGGGCGGAGTTCTGGCGGCGGACCTGGCCCGTCTGGATCGCAGCGCCGCTGACGGCGGTCACGATCGCCTTGTACGGCGAAGCCGACGGGCGCGTCTACGTCGAATGGCTGCTCATCCGCGTCAGCGACGGCTCGCTCGAACTGGCTGCGGCGACGCTCCTCCGCGTGCTCGCCGTCGCGCTGCCCTCGGTCGTCCTGTTCATCACCGTCGACCCGACCGATCTCGCCGACGGTCTGGCGCAGATCGTCCGGCTGCCGGCGCGGTTCGTCCTCGGCGCGCTCGCCGGCCTGCGGATGATCGGTCTGTTCATCGACGACTGGCGCTCTCTCGAGCTCGCCCGTCGTGCGCGCGGGGTGGCCGACCGCGGGCGGCTGCGGCGGTTCGCGGGGATGGCCTTCGCGCTGCTCGTGCTGTCGATCCGACGCGGGTCCAAGCTCGCGACGGCGATGGAGGCCCGGGGGTTCGGAGCCCCCGGTCCTCGAACCTGGGCGCGCACATCGACGTTCGGGGGTCGCGAGTGGGGGCTGATCGCGATCGGCGCGGGCATAGCCGGAGCGGCGGTCGTCGCCGCCGTCGCGGCCGGCACCTGGAACTTCATCCTCGGCCCGTCCTGATCCGCCCGATGGTGCGACGTCGGCACGATCGGTGGTGCGGGTGTCGAGTCGCCGCCGTTTCCGGGTGGCTCCCGCACCCCGGGTCGTGCATCCGTCCCGGGGTGACGCTCAGAACCGGTAGGCGAAGCACACCGAGCGCGGCATCGTCTCGATGTAGGGCGCGTAGACCGGGATGCGGGTGAACCCGAGCGACTCGTACAGCGCGATGGACTCCGGCTGGGGGATGCCGGTCTGCAGGATGACCCGATCGGCGCCGCCCGCGCGTGCCCGGTCGAGAGCCGCCGTCATCAACGCCCGAGCCAGTCCGCGACCCCGCGCCGCCGCGGTGACGACGAGGCGTTTGATCTCCCATTCGGCGCCGAGTCGGCGGAGGATGACGTGCCCGGTGGGGATGCCGTCCTCGTCCACCGTGACGAGGGTCGCGACGATCTCCTCCGGGTGCATGGCGAGCGCCCGCGAGCGGGCGACCTTGCGCTCGGCCGGTTCGTCGCCGTGGAACCCGTCGTAGCGGGCGCCGAGGTCGGCATCCAACTCGTCGCGCAGGGCCGCTGCGCGCGGGTCGTCCCACGCGACCTCGAGGATGCGGGACCCGGTGCTCGTCCGTTCGCTCACCGGACGAGCCTATGCGTCCGCGAGCCCGTCGAGGCGGCGGACGAGGCGCGCGGGCGCGGTCCGGCGGTACGAGGCGTCGAGCAGCTCGGCGAGTTCGGTCTCGTCGGTTGCGGCGAGGTCGATTCCCAGCCACCCGGAGGGTCCGAGGTAGGCCGGCGACCAGAACCGCGGGTCTTGGCGCAGCGCCGGCTCGTCGTCCCGATCCGGCAGGATCATCACCGCCGCGTCGTGGCGCTCGAAGTCGCCGGGACTCCGTCGTACCGAGCCGCTGAAGTACGCGAACACCTTCGTCGTGAAGAACGCGGGCCGGCCGTGACTCACCTTCTCGTGTGCGTCGGGCAGTGCGAGGGCGTGACGCCGGATGAGGGCGAGCAGGGGATCGTCGTCGTGGAACATCTGCGGGTGCGCGGGCATCGCTCCATCCTGGCCCTGCCCGAGGCGGGGCGCACCTGGTAGCGTCCGCCGCATGACCGTCGCCGTTCCCCCGCGCCTGCGGTGGAGTGGTGCTGGCGCCGTCCTCGCCGTCGCCGTCCTCCAGGTGGTCGCCGTCGTCGTCACCGGGGCGTCGTGGTTTCTGCGAACCGTCTTCGCCGGCGGCGCGTGCGCACCCGACTGCGACTGGGCGGCGGCGGATGCCGCGGGCGTGCTCTTCGTCGCGGCGGTCCTCGCAAGCGTCGCCGTCACGGCGGCCGCGGCGGTCCTCGCGGGGCGAACGGGGCGCGACCTCGCCTGGGTCCCGCTGTTCTCGACCTCTCTGGTGGTCGCGGGCTATCTCGCGGCCGCTGCGCTCTTCGACGGCGCGATGCGGTGATCGGTCAGGTCGCGTTCCACAGGCTCCGGTAGTACGCCATCCGCTCCTCATCGGGTTCGACCCCGTAGGCCTCGAGCAGCAGACCGTCCCAGCCCGGCCCGTAGTTCCAGCCCGTGCTCATCGCAGCGACGGCGATGTCTCCCCAACGGTCGCCGAGGCCCAGCTGCCCGAGGTCGACGTGTCCGCTCCAGCGTCCGTCGTCGCCGATGAGGGTGTTCGGCGCGCAGGCGTCGCCGTGGCAGACGACGAGGTGCTCGATCGGGGGCGGCTCGCGCAGAAGGCCGGGCAGGACCACACCTCGCGCGGCGGCATTCGCGACCCGCGACGGTACGGTCCAGTCGAAGGGGCAGGATGCCACGGGCAGGCTCTCGTGCAGGGCCCGCAAGCCCTCGCCGATCGCCCGAACCGCCGTCTCGGGACGCGCCACCCACTCGGGGTCGACGGCGGAAGATCCCGCGATCGCGCGGGTCACGAGCCACTCCGTTTCGCCGTCGTCGCCCTGTTCGACCACCGTCGGCACGCGCAGGTAGGGGGCCGCCCAGGCCATCCGCTCCGCCTCATCCGCCATCGAGGTCTCGAGATGGACCGGACCGATCTTGATGAATCGGTCGTCGTCGGTGCGGAATGTCCGCCCGCCGAGCGTGTTCTGCCACACCGGCACGAGTGCCGCACCCCGCGCGAGGCGACGCACGATCGGGGGGACGGGCGCGTCGGCGAGGGGGATGGACATCCCCCCATCCTGTCGCCGGCTGCCGCGGACGGCTACCCTGGAGGCATCCTGCGGTCGTGGCACCCAGTCGCGCGTAGAGTGAAACTCGATCCCGTTCGAAGGAGAGCGCATGGACATCGCCGGAGCATCCGCCCTCATCACCGGGGGTGCCAGCGGGCTGGGCCTCGGGACCGCCCGCCGTCTGGCCGCGCAGGGCGCCCATGTCGTCATCGTCGACCTGCCGTCGTCCTCCGGCGCCGACGTCGCGGCGGAGCTCGACGGCACCTTCGCACCCGCCGATGTGACGGATGCCGCACAGGTCGAGGCCGCGGCGGCCGCGGCATCCGCCGTCGCACCACTGCGGATCGCGGTCAACTGCGCCGGCATCGCGCCACCCGCGAAGGTCCTCTCCCGTGACGGGTCGCCCAACCCGATCGCCGACTTCGAGCGCATCGTCCGGATCAACCTCATCGGCACCTACACCGTGATCGCCCACGCGGCGGCGGCGATGGCGGCGACCGAGCCCACGGCGTCCGGCGATCGGGGTGTCATCGTCAACACGGCGTCGGTCGCCGCGTTCGACGGTCAGATCGGTCAGCCCGCGTACTCCGCGAGCAAGGGCGGCGTGCACGCCATGACGCTGCCGATCGCCCGCGAACTGGCGCGGTCGGCGATCCGCGTGTGCACGATCGCCCCCGGCATCATGGAGACCCCCATGCTCGCGGGGCTCCCCGAGGCGGCGCAGGAGTCGCTCGGCCAGCAGGTGCCCTACCCCGCGCGGCTCGGCAAACCTGACGAGTACGCCGCCCTCGTGCAGCACATCGTCGAGAACGGCTACCTAAACGGTGAGACGATCCGCCTCGACGGCTCGATCCGCATGGCCCCGAAGTGAGTGGAGACCGATGAGCGACACGATCCTGCTGCGCCGCGAGGGCGCGCTCGCGCGGCTGACCTTCAACCGCCCGGCGTCCCTCAACGCCATGGACTTCGAGATGGGCACGCGCTGGCGCGACCTCGCGCACGAGGTGACGAGCGACCCCACGGTCGGGGCGATCGTGCTGGATGCCGCGGGCCCGGCGTTCTGCGCCGGCGGCGATGTCGTGCAGATGGCGACCTCCGGGGGTGACGGCGGGGCCATCACCGAGATGGCCGGGGTGATCCACGACGGCATCCGCACCTTCGTGGAGTCGTCGATCCCGATGGTCGCGGCGGTGCAGGGTGCGGTCGCCGGCGGTGGGCTGGGACTGATGCTGACGGCGGACCACATCGTCGCCTCGCCGCGCGCCGTGTTCGTCAGCAAGTACGCCAACATCGGCCTGACGCCCGACCTCGGCGTCTCGACGCTGCTGCCCGCCGCGATCGGGGAGCGGCGGGCGCTGCAGCTGCTGCTGACCGACACGACGATCGACGCGCCCACCGCACTCGAGTGGGGGCTCGTCACCGAGGTCGTCGAGCAGCCCGGTGCCCGTGCAGAGCAGGTCGCCCGGGCCTGGCTCGACGGCGCGACCGGCGCGTTCGGAGAGGCCAAGCGCCTCGTCCGCACCGGTGCCGGCCGCTCGTTCGCCGAGAACCTCGACGACGAGGCGCGCACGATCGGCGCCGCCTTCGACACCGACGACTCGAGGACCCGTGTCGCCGCCTTCGCTGCGGCATCCCGGTCCCGTCGATCCTGATCCTCCTGGAGAACCCATGACCCTCGCCGGCAAGACCATCCTCATGTCGGGCGGCAGCCGCGGCATCGGCCTCGCGATCGCCCTGCGCGCCGCCCGCGACGGCGCGAACATCGCGCTGCTCGCGAAGACCGACACCCCGCATCCCAAGCTCGAAGGGACGGTGCACTCGGCGGCCGATCAGATTCGCGCGGCCGGTGGCCAGGCGTTGCCGATCGTGGGCGACGTCCGCGACGACGGCGACATCACCGAGGCCGTCATGAAGACGCAGGGCGAGTTCGGCGGCATCGACATCGTCGTCAACAACGCGTCGGTCATCGACCTGTCGGGTTCGCTCGAGCTCGCGGCGAAGAAGTACGACCTCATGCAGGACGTCAATGTGCGCGGCACCTTCATGCTGTCGCGGGCAGCGCTGCCGATCCTGAAGGACGCCGAGAACCCCCACATCCTCTCCCTGTCGCCCCCGCTCAACATCTCGCCGAAGTGGCTCGGCGCGCACACCGGCTACACCCTCGCGAAGTACGGCATGACGATGGCGACGCTCGGGCTTGCCGCGGAGTTCGCGAAGGACGGCGTCGCCGCCAACACGCTGTGGCCGCAGACGACGATCGCCACGGCGGCGGTGCAGTTCGCCCTCGGCGGCGACCGCATGATGAAGGTCAGCCGCACGCCGGAGATCTACGCCGACGCCGCCTACGAGGTGCTTTGCCGGCCGTCGCGCGAGGTCACCGGGCACACGCTCATCGTCGAAGACGTGCTGCGCGATGCCGGCGTCACCGACTTCTCGCGCTATGCCGCGACACCCGGCACCCCCGACACCGAGCTGTTCCCCGACATCTTCCTCGACTGACCCGCTCGCGGATGCAATGGATTCGGGCCGACACGCCGCGCGAGCACGAGCGGATGCTGGGGTGTCGCGCACGATCCATTGCATCCGCGCACGCGGCCCCGCGCACGCAGCGCGGCGCGCGTCAGACGAGCCCGAGCTTCACGAAGGCGTTCCACACGCCATCGTCGAGGACGTCGGTCGTGACGTTGCCCGCCCGCTCCTTCAGAGCCGGGTCGGCGTTGCCCATGGCGACGGGGGAGCCGACGACGTCGAACATCTCGGCATCGTTCCAGCTGTCGCCGATGCCGATCGCGTCGGCGGCATCCAGCCCGAGGATGTCGAGCACCCGGAGGATCGCTGATCCCTTCGTCGTCCCGCGCAGGCCGATCTCGCCGTTGGAGCCGCCAGGGAGGGGGATGCTGCCGGGGATGACGTGGAACCGCTCGCCGAGGTCGGCCTGGGCCTTGTCGACGCTGTCGGAGCGCTTGCTGATGAACGTCGTCTTCGCGATCGCGTCCAGGTCCGCCTCGTGCACAGGACGGTAGGTGACGATGGGCTTCGGCTCGACGACGTCGGTCTGCCCGAGGCGGCGGGCGTCCTCGAGGTGGCGCTTGCGGCGCTCGGCGAAGTACTCGTCGAGCATGGCGCCCACACCCTCGCTCGCGTAGACCGCCTCGTCGGACTGCAGGAAGTAGTCGATGTCCTCCGCCTCGAAGTAGGAGATGAGCCGGTCGGTGTCCTCGCGCGGCATCGGGTCGGCGAAGAGCCGCTCGTCGCCGCGGACGGCGTAGGCGCCGCCGTTCGTGATCGCGCCGTCGTAGCCGATCTCGCGGACCTTGGGGTGGATGTCGCCTGCCGCGCGGCCCGTGCAGAGGTACACGAGGTGGCCGTTCTCGCGCGCCGTCCGGATGGCGGTGATCGTCGAGTCGGCGATGGCCGTCCCGTGCTCGAGGATGGTTCCGTCCACGTCCAGGAAAGCGATGCGCGTCATGCGTCCATTCTTCCGGATGCGGACGGACGCGCGCTCCGCGGGAGGGTCAGAGCCGCTTGCGCAGGAAGACCTGCTCGGTGCCGTCGTCCCCCGGGACCCGCTCGCTCTCCTCGTACCCCTCGCGCTCGTACAGGCGCAGGTTCGCCTCGCTGAGAGAGCCGGTGAACAGCTCCGCCGTCGTGGCGCCGGCCTCGCGGCCGCGCTCCTCGACCGCCGACAGCAGTGCCGTGCCGAGACCCGAGCCCTGCTGGTCGGGGGCGATCGCGATGCGGCCGATGAGCAGCAGGTCGCCGTCCACACGGGCGCGCACGCAGCCGACCATGCGCTCGCCGTCGAGGGCGACGCATCCGAGGTTCTCCTCGAGCTCGCCGCGCACCTCGTCCAGGGTCTGCGTGAGCGGCGGCATGTCGACGGCGTCGTAGATGAGCGCCTCCTGCACGAAGGCCGCCCGCTGCAGGGTGAGCACCTCGCCCGCGTCGTCGACGGAGATGGGGCGGATGCGGGCGGTGCTCATTCGTTCAGCGTAATCCGCGCGCGGGTGGCGGCGGCCGCCCGCCTAGAGTGACCGCATGCCCGATGTGCGCTCCGCGATCGCCGCCCGTCCCCTCGTGCTCGACGGCGGACTCGGCACGATGCTCGAAGCCCGCGGCCACGACCTCAGCGGCGTGCTGTGGTCGGCCGGTGTGCTCATCGACGCCCCGGGCGACGTGCGCGACGTGCACGCCGCCTTCGTCGACGCCGGCGCCGACATCGTGACGACGGCGTCGTACCAGCTGGGCTACGACAATCTGGCGGAGGCGGGGAAGGATGCCGCCGAGGTCGACGCCCTGCTCGGGGCCTCGGTGCGACTCGCGCGCGAGGCGACCGACGGTCGTGCGTGGGTCGCCGCATCCGTCGGTCCGTTCGGCGCCGTGCGCGCGGACGGGAGCGAGTACACCGGTGCCTACGGCATGTCGGTGGGCGAACTGGCCGAGTGGCATCGGCGACGGTTGCACGTGCTCTCCGAGGCCGGGCCCGATCTGCTCGCGGTCGAGACGATCGCCTCGCCCGCCGAGGCCGAGGCGGTGGCGATCGCGCTCGAGGGCGTCGGGATCCCGGCGTGGGTCTCGCTCTCGGGTTCCAGCACCGCGTTCGCGGACGACGGCGCGCTCGCAGCAGGGCTCGCGACGGCCGCGTCGCCCGCCGAGGTGGTCGCCGTCGGCGCGAACTGCTGCCCGCCGCGCGAGATCGCCCGTGTTCTGACCGCCATGCCGAGCGCGACGTCCGCCGTCGTCTATCCGAACAGCGGTGAAGTCTGGGACGCCGTCTCGCGCTCGTGGCACGGCGACGCGACGGCGACCTTCGCGGACGTCGACGCGTGGCTGGATGCCGGAGCGCGGCTCATCGGCGGATGCTGCCGCACGACGCCCAAGGACATCGCCGGGCTCGCGCGACGCCTGAAGGACTGATCGGGGCCGGTGCGGCCGCGGGTTCGGGTCACCGCGGCCGCACCGGTCGCCTCAACGCGTGAGCGACGCGCCGTTGGTGCGGATGACCTCCGCGTACCAGTCGAACGACTTCTTCTTGTAGCGCTCGAGCGATCCGGTGCCGTCGTCGTTCCGGTCGACGTAGATGAACCCGTACCGCTTGCTCAGCTGCGCGCTCGAGGCGCTGACGACGTCGATGCAGCCCCACGAGGTGTAGCCGAGGACGGTGGCGCCGTCCTCGATCGCCTCGCCGACCTGGACGAGGTGATCGTTGAGGTAGGCGATCCTGTAGTCGTCGAGGACGGTCTTCACGCCGTCGACCTCGACGAGCTGGTCCTTCGCGCCCAGACCGTTCTCGACGACGAACAGCGGCTTCTGCCAGCGGTCCCAGAACTGGTTGATCACCAGTCGGAGGCCGACGGGATCGATCTGCCAGCCCCACTCGCTCGCTTCGAGCGTGGGGTTCGGAACGCCGCCCATGATGTTTCCCTCACCCGTGACCTTCTTGGCGGGGTCGGCGGTCGCGGCGACCGACATGTAGTAGCTGAACGAGACGAAGTCGACCGTGTTGGTGAGGTCCTCGCGGTCCTCGTCGGTGATCTCGAGCTCGATGCCCTTCTCTCGCAGGGTGCGAAGGAAGTAGCCCGGGTACTCGCCGCGGGTGTGGACGTCGCCGTAGACGAGGTTCGAGTGGTCGAACTGCAGCACCTCGAGGGCGTCGGCGGGCGAGGGGCTCAGCGGGTACACCGGCATGGACAGCACCATGCAGCCGATCTGCGCGCTCGGCGCGACCTCGCGGGCGATGTGAGTGGCCCGGGCGGAGGCGACCAGCTCGTGGTGCATCGCCTGGTACAGCGCCTGCTCGCCGAGTTCGTCCTTCGGTGTGTTGATGCCGCCCGACATGAAGGGCGCGTGCAGCAGCGAGTTGATCTCGTTGAACGTGAGCCAGTACTTCACGCGCGCGCCGTATCGCTCGAAGAGCGTCCGGGCGTAGCGCTCGTAGAAGCCGATGAGGCGGCGATCGGTCCAGCCGTCGTAGGTCTCGGCGAGGTGGAGCGGTGTCTCGTAGTGCGAGATCGTCACGAGCGGTTCGATGCCGTGCTTCTCGAGTTCGTCGAGCACCCGGTCGTAGAAGGCGAGGCCCTCCTCATTGGGCTCGGCGTCGTCACCGTTCGGGAAGATCCGGCTCCAGGCGATCGAGAACCGGTAGACGCCGAAGCCCATCTCGGCGAACAGCGCGATGTCCTCGGCGTAGCGGTGGTAGAAGTCGATCGCCTCGAGCTTGAGGTTGTCGGGGGTGGGCGCGGCCGTGCGCGGACCGAAGATGCCGCGCGGCATGACGTCCTGGACCGAGAGTCCCTTCCCGCCCTGGTCGTATCCACCCTCGATCTGGTTCGCGGCGGTCGCGCCGCCCCAGAGGAAGCTGTCGGGGAAGGAGGTGGTGCTCATGTGTCTCTCGTTTCGTATCGGGGGTTCGGAGTGTTCAAGAGGAAGCGGATGCCGGGTGTCGCCGCGCGGAGCGGGCGACACCCGGCATCCGCTGGGAATCAGGCCGAGACGGCCGCGGACTCGACCGAGACGGCCGTGAAGAGCGGCTCGCCGTGCGCGATGGGGCCGGACGCCCGACCGGTGATCGCCGGGTAGAGCTCGCCGTTGGTCACGACGATCGGGGTGGTCAGGTCGTACCCGGCCCGCTCGATGGCGTCGCCGTCGAACTCGACGAGGAGATCGCCGGCCTTCACCTGCTGCCCCGTCGTGACCTTGACATCGAAGTGGGTGCCGCCGAGCTTGACCGTGTCGATGCCGATGTGGATGAGCACCTCGGCGCCGTCGGCGTGCCGCAGGCCGATCGCGTGGCCGGTCGGGAACGCGGCGGCGATCGTCGCGTCGAACGGTGCGTACAGGGCGCCGCTGCGGGGGAGGATCGCGACACCGTCGCCGAGGGCGCCTTCGGCGAACGCGGCATCGGGGGTCTCGGACAGCGGCACGACCGTGCCGTCGAGGGGGCTGAGGACCTCGAGGTCGGTGGCGGCCGGCGCAGCCGCTGGGGCGGCTTCCTCGGTCGGCTCGACGAAGCCGATGAGGACCGTCAGCAGGAACGGCACGGCGATCGCGACGAGGAGTCCGATGCCGAGGAACACCATGTTCCCGTTGCCGAGCAGGGCCGGGAGAGCGAGACCGGAGGGGACTACGAATGCGGTCGCGAACACCCCGCCGATCGCGATGATCGCGCCGCCGATCGCGCCGCCGACGATGCCGAACGCGAAGGGGCGCTTGAGCGGCAGGTTGATGCCGTAGATCGCGGGCTCGGTGATGCCGGCGAGGAAGCCGGACAGCGTCGCGGGGGCGGCGAGCGACTTGAGGTTCTTGTTGCGCGCACGCACCCAGACACCGGCCACGGCAGCGGCCTGCGCGAGCACGGCGGCGAAGACGGGCCCGACGAGCGAGATCTGACCGGTCGTCTGGAACTCGAGGGTGAACAGCGGAACGAGACCCCAGTGCAGGCCGAAGATGACGAAGACCTGCCACAGCCCACCCATGATGGCGCCGCCCGCCCACGGGGCGTTCTCGAAGACCCAGCCGATGCCCTTGCCGAGTCCGCCGCCGACGAGGTCGGAGATCGGACCGATCACGACGAAGATGAGCGGAACGGCGATGAGCACGACGATCATCGGGGTCATGAAGCGCTTCACGGCCCCGGGGAGCACGCGGTAGAGGACCTTCTCAGCGTGGCTCTGCAGCCAGACGATCACGATGATCGGGATGACGCTCGAGACGTAGCTGACCATCGTGAAGGGGATGCCGAAGAAGGTGAGCCCCGGCTGACCGACGAGTCCCGCCATCGTGGGGTAGACGAGGGCGCCGGCGATCGCCAGCGACGTCCACTCGTTTGCCTTGAAGTAGCGCGCGGCGGTGATCGACAGGGCGATCGGCAGGAAGTTGATGAACGCGTCGGACAGCGCGTTGAGGACGGCGTAGGTCGTCGTGTCGGTGGCGATCCACCCGAATGTGACCGCTGCGGCGAGGAACGCCTTGAGCAGACCAGTGCCGGCGAGGGCCCACAAGACGGGGGTGAAGATGGCCGAGATCATCGAGATGAAACGGTTGAACAGGTTGCCCTTGGGGGCATCCGAGGTCGCTCCGTCGGCCGATGCGGCACCGAGCTTCGAGATCCTGCCGATCTCGGCGAAGACGTCGGGGACGTCGTTGCCGATGACCACCTGGTACTGCCCGCCGGCCTGGGCCACGGTCACGACACCGGGGGTCGCCTTCACGGCGGCGGTGTCGGCTTTCGACTCGTCCTTCAGCACGAAGCGCAGGCGGGTGGCGCAGTGCACGAGCGAACTGACGTTCTCTTCTCCGCCGACGCCCTTCAGGACGCCGGCCGCGGTCTTCGAGTAGTCCATCGGGACACGCTCTTTCTTGCCGCATCGGCGCGGCATTCTCGGGTGGATCACGCGCCGGGCCCGTTTCCGGGCAACAAAAAAACCTGAACTCGTTCACCGCTCGTGAGAGCGATGTGAGTTCAGGTTTTGCCTGCTGCCGCAGTAACAATCCGTCGCGTCGCAGGTCTGCATCGGCCTGCGATCCGAGACATTAGCATGCATCCGAATAGGACGCCAGTGTCATCCTCCCGGAGCGGAAGCCGGCGGTGCCCCGACCTGTGACGCGAGCCGCTCGACGTGCACGATGACGTACAGGAGCTCCTCGTCGGTGAGCTCGGACTCGGTCGCGGCTTTGACGTACGCCTTCACCTCCTGTGCGATGGCGAACGAGCGCGGGTAGCTGTGCTTGGCGAACTCGAAGAACGAGCTGTCGGCGCTGCGAAGCATCGACCTCGACACGAGGCGCTGCAGGAGGAACTGGATGTGGAGCACGAACCGGGCGTAGTCGGGGCTCTCGACGTCGAGTTTCACGCCGAGCCCGTTCTCGACCGTCAGGACGACGTGCTGGACGCGGCGAAAGAGCAGTGCGGCGGTGCCGTTGGGTTCGTCCCGGGTCGCGTTCAGCACGTGCATCGTGAGGAAGACGGCCTCCTCGGCGGGCAGCTCGGTCTCGAGGGCGGCCGAGATCGACTCGGCCATCGTCTTCGCCGCGGCGAACTCGGCGGGGTGCAGCACGCGCAGCTCGGGCATGTTCGCGGCGGGGATCCGGATCCCCTTCTCCAGGCGCTCGAGCACGAACTGCACGTGGTCGATGACGGCGATCGTGAGGCGGCGTCCGAGGTGATGGCCGAGCGAGCGCTCCGCGTGGTCGACGGCGCGCGAGACGGCCTCGACGATGGCGTAGGGGGTGTCGGTCAGCATCCGCCGTTCGCGCTCGCCGTCCTCGCCCGTCTCGAGGATGAAGGTCTTCTCGACTTTCGCGGGGTCGATCGTGTCGGTGGGCCTCAGCTGGAATCCGAGCCCGCGGCCCATCAGCACGCGCTCGCGGCCCTGCTCGTCGAGTGAGATGACGACGTTGTTGTTGAGCACCTTGTGCACGACCGTGCCGCGCCGCTGCGGAGCCCCTTCCGTCATGGCGACGAGTCTAGAGCCGCCCGGCATCCGCCCAGCCCGCCATCGACAGCAGGGCGAGTCAGTCGGCTCGTTGACGCAGGCTCTCGATGCGGTCCATCTGGTGCAACGACTTCTCGCCGAGGCGGGCGGCAAGAGCCGGTACAAGTGATTCGACGAGCGCGAACGCGGGCGTGAGGCTGTCGAGGAAACTCGCCTCGACGTCGAGAGGGAGCACGATGTCGGCGATCCGGGCGACCGGTGAGAGCCACGCATCGGTCACGAGGATGACGGACGCTCCGCGCTCACGCGCCCGCTCAGCCAGGCGCATCGAGCGGGGCTCGTAGCGGCGGAAGTCGAACAGCACGACGATGTCACGACGCCGGAGGTCGAGGACGGTCCCGACATCGGACTGGTCGGGATCGGCGAGGTGGAGAACCCGGGGGCGCACGTGCCGCAGCTGCAGCTGCAGGTATCTCGCCGCGAGCTGGGAGAGCGTGCCACCTGCCGTCATGACGGTTCGCGCCGTGTCGGACAGGAGGGTGAGGACGCGATCGATCTCGTTCGCGGGCACCGACGACATGACGGTCCGGACGAGTTCCGCGCGATGCTCGAGTTCGCGGTCGAGCGCCGTGTCGGGCCGGAGGGTGCGAGCGCGGGCGACGGGACTGTTCGCGGTGCGCGATACCTCGGTGCGGACGCGTTCGCCGAGGTCCGTGAAGCCGGCGAACCCGATGCGTCGGCAGAACCGCACGACGCTGGCTGCTGACACTTCGGCACGCGCCGCCAGCTCGCTTGCGGTTCCGAGTGCACCGCGAGGGAGGTCGGCCAGGAGGATGTGCGCGATGCGACGGTCGGTGGTCGACATGCGCGGCATCGCGTCGTGGATCAACTCGACCACGGAGACCTGCTCATCGGAGGGTGCGGGCACGGCGGAAGGTTCGGGCACACCCCGAACGTAGCGTGCATCGATAAACGAGATGTGAAATGCATGTTACAGATTGCGCCTCGGGTTGGACATGTGAATCGTTCGTGTCAGCTTGGATGTGGCGGCCCCGAACCCGTCGCTCCCCCGATCCGAGAGTTCCTCCCTATGCTCACGACCCTGCGCGCGGACGTCAGTGACGGTCCCGCCCTCGCTATCCACGGCGGCGCTGGAGCCCGACCCTCCCTGCTCGTCGATGATGAGAAGGCCGAGTACCACGCCGCGCTCGCGAAGGCGGTGCGAGCAGGCAAAGTCGTGCTGGACGCCGGTGGCGCTGCCCTCGACGCCGTCTGCGCGGCCGTGCTCGTCCTCGAGGACTCGCCCTTGTTCAACGCGGCGCACGGCGCCGCGTTGAACGCCGACGGATACGCCGAGCTCGACGCGGCTGTCATGGTGGGTGCCGGCGACGCCGGTGGCGTCGCCGGCGTGCGGGCCGTTCGCAACCCCGTGCTGGCGGCGCGTGCGGTGATGGAGCAGACCTCGCACGTGCTTCTCGTCGACCCTTCGCTGTCGATGGTCGAGGCGTGGGGGCTCGACCTTGTCCCGCCCGAGTACTTCATCACCCCCGCCCGTGTCGCCCAGCTCGAGAAGCTGCGTGCGAAGGAGCTCACCGGTCCGCGTCACGGCACGGTCGGCGCTGTCGCCCGTGATGCGTCCGGGGCGCTCGCTGCGGCGACCTCGACCGGCGGCACAGCCAACCAGCTGCCCGGACGGGTCGGGGACAGCCCGATCATCGGCGCCGGCACCTGGGCCGCGAACGACACGGTCGCGATCTCATGCACCGGCGTCGGTGAGGAGTTCATGCGCCAGGCGCTCGCGCACTCCGTGCACGCCCACCTGAAACACACCGACGCGACGCTCGGTGACGCCGTCCACGCTGCCATGGCTGATCTCGGTGACGCCGACGGCCGCGGCGGGCTCATCGCCGTCGACGCGCGCGGCGGCATCCACCTGACCTACAACACGGAGGGCATGTTCTCCGGCTGGCTCGACCGAGGAGAGATCCACACGCATGTCTGACACCACCATCACCCACGCCGTCGTCACCGGCGGTGCCGGCGGCATCGGCATCGGCATCGCGACCGTGCTCGCCCGGGCCGGCGCGGCCGTCACGCTCGTCGACTACCGCGCGGACGCACTGCGCGACGCGGCCGGGCAGATCGCGGCATCCGTCGCAGGCGCCACCGTCGGCCACATCGTCGCCGACCTCACGAGCGAGACCGACCCCGGTGCCGCGATCGACACCGCGTGGGAGCGCACCGGCCCGGTCGACCTCGTCGTCAACGGAGCGGGCATCTACCCCTCTACGCCGCTGCTCGAGCTCACCGCGAAGGTGTGGGACGCGATCCAAGACGTCAACGTCCGCTCCGCCGTCCTCACGACCGTCGCGTTCGCGAAGCGCGCGAAGGCCGAAGGTCGCATCGGCAGCGTTGTGAACATCACCTCCGGTGCCGCGCTCCGTGCCCGTACGGCGGCGGCGCCGTACTCCACCTCGAAGGCCGCCCTCGAGATGTGGACGAAGGCGTCGGCGCTCGAGCTCGGCCCCCTCGGCATCCGCGTCAACGCGGTGTCGCCCGGCTTCGTTGCGGTGCAAAGCCCGGTGAACCCGTATGAGGAGAAGTACCGTCAGGGCGCCGACCAGAACCCGCTCGGCCGCGACGGCACGCCTGAAGACATCGGCGAAGCCGTGCTCTGGGTCGCCTCCAACGCGGCCAACTGGGTGACCGGGACGATCATCCGCGTGGACGGTGGCTCCAGCACCGGCAACGCCGGCCTGCCCCGCTCGTGGCCGGTCATGTCGCTCGGTATCCACGGAGAGGTCTCCACGACGGATGCCTGAGCTCGGCTACGCGACGGGAGGCGACGCGGCGACCGCCCCCACAGTCCCGCTCGACGCCGCCGGTGAGGCGCGCGCACGCGCGCTCCTCGCCGGTCCCGTCGCGTCGCTGCATGAGCACCCCGTCCGCCTGCCCGAGCCGCTCACCGCGGACACGTGGGCGGCCCACATGCGGGGTGCGGTCGACGTGCTCGCGGGCGACGAGCTCGCGGCATCCGCCCTCGACCTCGTCGTCGCGACCTGCTTCTCGCAGCCCGACCCGGCGTTCGTCGCCTCGTGGGCCGCATCGATGTCTGGGCAGATCGCCGCGCAGTCCGGCCTCCGCCCGGTGCGCACCCGGACCGACCTCGACGGCCCCGGAGTCGGCGTCGCGCTCGGGCTCGAAGACCTCGGCACGGTCCGAACGCTCGGCGACCTCGACGAATTGCAGCGCCTCGGGATCGTCATGGCGGGCGTCGCCTACAACCACGGCTCGCCGCTCGGCTGCGGGCTGGCTCAGCACGACACCGGACTCACCAACTTCGGGCACGAGGCGATCGCCCGCATGAACGCCCTCGGCATGGTCGTCGACGTGTCGCACGCCGGTGACCGCACCTCGCTCGAGGCGATCGAGGCGTCCACCGCCCCGGTCGCGATCAACCACGCCGGCGCGCAGTCGCTGTGGGGGTCGACCCGGATGGTCCCCGACAGGGTGATCCGCGCCGCCGCCGAGCGGGGCGGGGTCATCGGCATCGAGGCGGCGCCCGGTTCGACCCGGACCGACGCGAATGCCGCGGGCCACACCGTCCACGATGTCGTGCGCCACATCGAGTACTGCGCCGAGTCGTTCGGCGTCGACGCGGTCGCCCTCGGCGGCGACACGTTCTACGGCGACCACGTCGGGCTGTACCGTGCCCTCGACTCGCGCGGCAGCGAGCCGCCCGCCGGTGCCGTGCCGTTCGATCTCGAGCCGGTCGCGGGCGCCGACAATCCGTCAGAGCTGCCCGTGCAGGTCTGCCGTGCGCTCATCACCCGAGGCTGGGCCGACGTCGACATCGCCGCCGTGCTCGGCGGTAATGCCCGCCGCCTGCTCACCGCCGTCCTCCCGGAGCGTGCCGCATGACCACCTTCGACGCCGTCGCGCTCCGCCGCGACCTGCACGCCGACCCCGAGATCGGACTGCGCCTCCCGCGCACCGTCCGCCGCGTGCGCACGGCGCTGGCGCCCCTCGGGCTCGAGATCCTCGACTCGCGCGAGACCAGCTCCTTCATCGCGGTCATCCGCGGCGCCACCACCTCCGAGGGCGCTCGCCGTGCCGTGCTGCTGCGCGCCGACATGGACGCGCTGCCCGTCGTCGAGGCGTCCGGTGAACCTTTCGCCAGCGCGACCGAGGCGATGCACGCCTGCGGCCACGACCTCCACACCGCAGCCCTGGTCGGCGCCGCCCATGCGCTCGCCGCCCGCCGCGCTGACCTCGCGGGCGATGTCGCACTGCTGTTCCAGGCCGGCGAAGAAGCCCTCGACGGTGCCCGCCTGCTCGTCGAGGAGGGGCTGCTCGACCTCGTCGGTGCCGAGTGGGTCGCCGGCTTCGCCCTGCACGTGCTCTCGGACCGTCCCCGAGGTGAGATCCGCTCGCGGGCCGGTGCCGTCACCGGCAGTGGCACGTCCGTGCACGCGGTGTTCCGCGGCGTCGGAGGACACGGCGCCACGCCGCACCTCGCCGTCGACCCGATCCCTGCGCTGGTGGGTGCGCTCGGCCACATCCCGGTGGCGCTCAGTCGTGGCATCGACGCGCACGAGGCCGTCGTCTTCACGCCTGGGTACGTCCACGCCGGCACGCGCCGCAACGTCATCCCCGAGAGCGCCGAGTTCGACGCCACCCTGCGCACGTTCGACCCCACAGTGCGCGAGCGTGCGGTCGCGATCATCGAGCGCGTCTGCGAGGGCCTTGCGGCGGCACACGGCGCAGCCGTAGACATCGCGATCACGCAGGGCTACCCATCGGTGATCGTGGATGCCGCCGAGCACCGGTTCGCGAGCGCTGTCGCCGCGGATGTCTTCGGCGCGGATCTCGTCGGCGACGCACCCCGACCCGCCGCGATGACCGAGGACTTCTCCCGTATCGCGGCGCTCATGCCCTCGTGGTTCGCCTTCCTCGGTGCCCGTCCCGACGGCGTGGCCGACCCCGCAGCCAACCACGCCGCGACCGCCCGCTTCGACGACGCCGTCCTCGGCGACGCGATCGAGCTCGAGACTCGCTGGGCGATCGGGCGCTTGCGCCGTGCCGTCGAGCGCCCGCGCGCGGCAACCGACCCGAACACCTCTCTGGAGACCCGATGAGCACCATCCGCACGACCCGCCCGTTCACCGTCGTCGGCGGTGGCGCGATCGGCGGCAGCCTCGCGGTCGCCCTGCTCGAGGCGGGCCGTCCGGTGCAGATCATCGACGCGGATGCTGCGCACGTCACCGCGATCCGCGAGCGCGGCTTGCGCGTCACCGGGGCCGCGGGCGACCGCGTCGGGTGGGTGCCCGCGTTCGGGCTCGACGATGCGCCGGCCGAATTAGGTGCGGTACTGCTCGCCGTCAAGGGGCAGGCGACCGGCGCGGCGATGGCGTGGATCGCGCCGCGGCTGGCTGAGGACGGCTTCGTCGTGTCGATGCAGAACGGTCTCAACGAGAGCGAGATCGCCGAGGCCATAGGCGCCGAGCGCACCGTTGCGGCCTTCGTCGATCTGTTCGCCGACGTGGTGGAGCCGGGCGTCGTGAAGGACGGCGGCCCCGGTGCGATGTCGCTCGGGGAGTGCGCCGGCGTGCCTGGCAGCCCCCGCGTGCGCGACCTCGCCCACGCGCTGAGGGGGATCGGCGAGCCGGTCATCTCCGACAACGTGCAGGGCTACCTGTGGGCGAAGCTCGCGTTCGGTTCATGGTCGTCGGTGACGGCGCTCGCCGACGCCGAGATGTGGGACCTCGTCGACCGCTACCGCGACACTATGCGCCTGCTGGCAGGCGAAGTGAGCGCTGTCGCGCTCGCCGAGGGCATCCGTCTCGAGGACTTCGACGCCTACCGGGCGATGGCGTTCGCGCCGACGGGCACGCGGGCCGAGCAGGACGCCGTCTTCGACGACGTCGTCGCGTGGCTGCAGACGCAACCGAAGACCCGCTCGGGCGTCTGGCGCGACATCGCCGTGCGTCGCCGCGCCACCGAAGTGCCGTCGCACTTCCTGCCCGTGATTGCCGCAGCCGAGCGTCACGGCATCGAGGTGCCCGCGCTCCGTACGCTGCTGGAGCTCATCGGCCGGATCGAGCGCGACGAGATCGGTCACGACGAGGCGCATATCGCGTCGTTCGTGCCGAACGAGACCGAGTAGTGACCACCGCGTCATACATCGGAAACGAATCTTGGGTAGACATAAGACATGCAGATTGTAAACAACCAGTCAATCGGGACTCTCCCCGAGGCGGAGAGCGCGCGCGTCAAGCGCATGCACATCCCCGCCCGTGCAGCCGTCCTCGGCAGCACGGTGCGCGAGGCCGACCGTGAGCTGAAGCTCAACGGCGGCGGCGACGGTCTGCTCGACACCACGCACTTCGACACAGTCCGCTTCCCCGCTCCCGACTGGGCCGCTGGTGTCATGGCCGAGGTGATGGCCGACGGCGCCACCGCGTACACGCCCTACCGCGGTGCCCCCGACGTCATCGCGAGCGTCGCCGAGACCCTCACCGGCTTCATGGGCGTGCCCGTCACCCCCGAGAACATCGCGTTCACCCCCGGCACGCAGGGCGGGCTCTTCGCGACGCTCTCCGCCATCGTGAACCCCGGCGACGTCGTCATGCTCGCCGATCCCGAGTACCTCTTCACCGAGCGCATGCTCGAGTTCGTCGGTGCCACCGTCGTGCGCATCCCGATCGATGTGGATGCCGCCGAACCGACGCTCGACCTCGCCGCGATCGAGGCGGCGCTGCCGCAGCAGCCGACGCTCCTCGTGTTCTCGCACCCGAACAACCCGAGCGGCGCGATCTTCCCGCGCGCATCGCTCGAGAAGATCGCCGCGCTGTCCGTCGAGCACGGCTTCCGCATCCTCGCCGACGAGCTGTACTCGCGCCTGGTCTATTCGGGAGCCGAGTTCACCCACATGCGCACGCTCCCCGGTATGGCCGAGCGCTGCGTCACGATGCTCGGCCCGAGCAAGACGGAATCGCTCTCGGGCTTCCGCCTCGGCGTCGTCGTCGGCCCCGAGGACGTGATGGCCGCGGTCGAGCAGACCCTCGCAGTGACCGCCCTGCGCGCTCCCGCCTACGCGCAGCGCCTCCTCGCGCATTGGATCGCAGACGACGCGGACTTCGTCGCCCAGCGCATCACCGAGCTCGCCGCCCTCCGCGAGATGACGGTCACCGCGCTCCGCCGGGTGCCAGGCCTCCGGGTGACCCCGCATGAAGGCACCGCGTATCTCTACTGCGACGTGAGCGCGCTCGGCGCCACGGATGTCGAGGTCGCCCACGTTCTCCAGGTCGAGGCAGGTGTCGTCGTCTCGCCCGGCTACCAGTTCGGGCCCAGCGGCATCGGACGCTTCCGTGTCTGCTACGCCCGCGACGAGGCCGAGTGGGCGGCCGCGCTCGAGCGCATGGTCACCGCCCTCACCGCACTCGGCGCACGGAACACCGCGGAGGCAGCCCATGCGTGAGCCGATCTCGACGACCGACGCGCCCGATCCGGCCGGGTCGTACAGCGCGGGCATCCGTGCGGGGGAATTCGTCTTCCTCGCCGGGCAGACGCCGCGACGCCCGGACGGCGTGCGCCTGCTCGACCAGCCCTTCGAGGTGCAGGCCCGTCAGGCACTCGACAACCTGGCGGCCGTCGCGCATGCCGCGGGCGGCAGCCTCGCCGACGCCGTCAAGGTCAGCGTCTTCGTCCGCCCGGGCATCGACGTGAAGGCCTTCGACGCGATCTACCGCGACTACGTCTCCGCGCCGTACCCCGCGCGGACCCTCACCGTCTCAGACCTCGCGATCGGCGAGGTCGAAGTCGATGCGATCCTCCATCTCCCCGTCAGCCGGGCGGGAGCCGATCGCCCCTGATCGGACGCCGTGCGCGCGCGCGGACCGGCACCGAGCACCACCCGACCTCCCGATATCTCTCACCGTAGGAGCACTCATCCCATGAAAACCAGGATCCTGGTCACGGGCGTCGCCCTCGCAGCCATGCTCGGCCTCGCCGCGTGCGCCCCGACCGCCACCTCCGGCGACTCGGCGGAGCCCGCGCAGGGCGGCACGCTCGAATACGCCATCAACGCCCAGCCCGGCACCGGCGGCCTCGACCCCATCCTCGCGTCCAACCAGGCCAGCGCTGTCTTCCAGGCCCAGATCTACGAAGGCCTGCTGACCCGCGACGAGAGCGGCGAGATCCAGCCGTCGCTCGCCACGGACTACGAGATCGTCGACGAGCTGACCTACGACTTCACGATCCGCGAGGGTGTGAAGTTCAGCGACGGCACCGATCTCACCGTCGACGACGTCGTGTTCAGCTTCAACACCTGGAACGCGTCCACAAGCTCGCGCAAGGCCCTCATCCGCGGTCTCGCGACTGTCGAGGCGACCGATGAGTCGACCGTCCGTTTCACGTTCACCGAGCCCAACGGTTCGTTCCTGAACGGCACCGCAGGCAACAACGTCTTCTACGTCTTCAGCCGGGCCTGGTACGAGTCGACCTCCGAAGAGGATCGTCAGAGGTCGGCCCTCGGCACCGGCCCGTTCGCGCTCTCGGAGTGGAACGACGGCGTGAACCTCACGCTCGACCGCAACGAGCACTACTGGGGCGAGGACCAGCCCGTCGTCGACGCGATCAACTTCCAGATCGTCCCCGACGAGTCCGCTCGCCTCGCGCTCGTCCAGCAGGGCTCGGTCGACATCGCCTCGTTCACGGATGCCGCTGTCGCCCAGCAGGCCGAGGACGCCGGCTACACCATCGGTGACGCCGCCTATACGCGCAAGCTCTCGGTCTACCTGAACCCGGCCGAGGACTCCCCGCTCGCGGACGTCCGCATCCGCCAGGCCCTGTCGCTGTCGCTCGACCGCGAGCAGATCGTCGAACTCGCCACCGGCGGCTTCGGCGCCGTCTCGCTGCACGTCGCGGCGGGCGACCCGGCAGCCCCGGAGATCGACCAGAGCACGCCGATGTACACGCGTGACCTCGATGCTGCGAAGGCTCTCCTCGAGGACGCGGGTTACGACGGCGAGCCGATCGAGCTCTCGTACCCGAGCGATTACACCACCGACGACATCCCCGTCTTCGAGGTCCTGCAGCAGCAGGCCGCCGACGCGGGCATCAACGTCGAGCTGGTCGCGACCCCGTGGGCCGATATCTCGCGCATCTTCACCTACGGCGAGAGCTGGACCGACATGGTCGCCATCTGGAACCGCTGGAACCCCGACATGGGCGGCTACTTCACGCAGCTGCTCGTCGACGACCAGGCGATGGCGTACTTCGACGGTCTACCAGACGCCGACCGTGCCCGTGAGCTGTACGCCGAGCTGATGAGCGAGACCGACCCGGCCGCACGCCAGGAACTCTCGGACGAGCTCAACTACGAAGTCGCGGAGCAGGTCCTCGTCCTGATCCCGGCGGCCAAGGCCGAGGCCATCGAGGTCTGGGACGACACCGCCGTCGGCGGCTACGAGTCCGACCCGTACACCTGGCGCATGCACCTGAAGGACGCGTTCCTCAAGTGATCACGCCGCCACCCGGGCGCCGCGTTCCCGCGTGATCGCGGCGCCCGGGCGGCATCCGTCCGCAGCCCGGCGGACCACCCGAACAATCCCCACCCACAGACAGGAGTCACCGTGCTGAAGTACCTCGCACGCCGTGTCGGCGAAGCGGCGCTCGTGCTCGTCGTGCTGTCGATCCTCGTCTTCCTCATGGTCCGGATCATGCCCGGCGACCCCGCCGCGGCCTTCATGGACCCCGGCAACCCCGACCCGTCAGTGCGCGAGCGCATCCACGAGCAGCTCGGGCTCAACGAGCCCTGGGTGACCCAGTACTTCACCTGGCTCGGCGGCATCCTCACGGGTGACTTCGGCCGCTCGCTGACCCAGCCCTACACGGTCGCCGAGCAGCTCGCCCTCCGGCTGCCGGTCAGCCTCGAACTCGGCATCCTCGCCACGCTCATGGGTGTCACGCTCGGCATCCCCCTCGGCATCGCCGCGGCTCGTCGCCGCGGTCGCATCTTCGACCAGGTGAGCCGCGCGCTCACTTTCTTCCTCATCTCGGCGCCGCCGTTCTTGCTCGGCACCGTGCTCCTGCTGCTCAACTCGCGGACACTGAAGCTGCGCCTGCTCGGCTTCGTCGAGTTCTCCGAGGACCCGCTCCAGCACCTCCTGAAGCTCCTGCTGCCGGCTCTGCTGCTCAGCCTCGGCACACTGGCACTCGTCGCCCGATACACACGAGGGATGCTGCTGGACACCTTCGGGTCCGACTACATCCGCACCGCGCGCGCCAAAGGGGTCAGCCCCGACCGCATCGTGCGGCGACACGCGCTCCGGAATGCGCTCGCGCCCGTCGTCACCATCGTCGGCGTTCAGCTCGCGACGCTCGTCGGCGGCACGATCATCATGGAGAACGTCTTCGCCCTCCCCGGGATGGGATCGATGCTCATCCAGGCCGTCAACACGAGCGACTACACCACGATCCAGGCGTGCGTGCTCATCATCGGTGCGATGTACGTCGGCATCAGCCTCGTGGTCGACCTTCTCTACCCGCTCATCGACCCCCGAATCCGGATGGTGCGCGCATGACCCTCACCGACCCCGCCCGCCTCGCCGGTCGAACCCACCGGCGCGCCCGGCTCGCCCCCGAGCTGATCGTCGGCCTGTCGATCCTCGGTGCGATCGCGCTCGCCTCGCTCGTGGTGACCGTGTTCCCGACCTACTCCGTGGGCGGCATCAGCGACGCGCCGTTCGCCCCGCCCGGCGGCGACCACCTGCTCGGCACCGACAACCTCGGGCGCGACACGTTCACCCGCCTGTTCGTCGCCGCCGGTACGAGTCTCATGATCGCCGCCGCCGCCACCGGAATCTCGATGGTGCTGGGCACGACGCTCGGCATGGTCGCCGCCTATCGCGGCGGCATCGCGGACGCGATCATCATGCGCGCCTGCGACGTGGTCATGACCATCCCCGCGATCCTCATGGCGCTGCTCGTCCGCGTCATCATCGGTCCTGGCGTCGTCCCGCTCATCATCGCCATGGCGATCATCTACACGCCGACCTTCACGAAGATCATGCGTGCGCCGGTGCTCGCCATGCGGAACCGCGACTTCGTCGTGGCCGCGCAGCTCTCCGGCATCCCGGGCCCGCTCATCGCGCTGCGCCACCTGCTCCCGAACGCGACTACGCCGCTCATGGTCCAGGCCGCAGTCACCGCCAGCGAGGCGGTACTGCTCGAAGCCGGTCTGAGTTACCTGGGGCAGGGCGTTCAGCCGCCGAACCCTTCGGTCGGCATGATGATCAGCGAGTTCCAGAAGTACGCGCAAGAGGCGCCGCTGCTGATCCTCCTCCCCGGCCTCGTCATCATCCTCATGGCGGCCGGATGGAACCTCGTCGCCGACGGTCTGCAAGCGACCTTCGCCCCGCGCGGCGACGGCAGCTACGCCTTCCTCGCGCCGATCTCGCTCGCGTCGCGGTTCGCGTCACTCGTCGTGCCCGCCCGCCGCACGTACAAGGAGATCCGATGACAACCGCACCGGTCCTGCACCTCCGCGACCTGACGATCGACTACGGCCGCGGCCCGGCCGTCCGGGGCGTGTCGATCGACGTCGCCCCCGGCGAGATCGTCGGCGTCATCGGCGAGTCCGGCTCCGGCAAGTCCACGATCGCGATGGCCTCGCTGGGACTCCTCCCGGAGACCGCCAGCGTCACCGCCGAGTCGTTCACCGTCGCCGGCCACGACGCGGTGTCCCTCGATGAACGCGGCTGGCGGAAGATCCGCGGTGCCGACGCCTCAATGATCTTCCAGGAGCCGATGACGGCGCTCAGTCCGTCGATGACGGTCGGTGCGCAGCTCGTCGAGGCGCTCACCGTCCACGCGCCGGCGGCCGCGAGAGACGCCCATGTCCGCGCCCTCGAACTGCTCGAGCTCGTGCGCCTGCCGCAGCCCCGCACCCGGCTGGGGCAGTACCCGTTCCAGCTCTCGGGCGGGCAGCGTCAGCGCGTCATGATCGCCATGGCGATGGCGGCTTCGCCCAAGCTGCTCATCGCCGACGAGCCGACGACGGCCCTCGACGTCACCGTGCAGGCGCAGATCCTCGATCTGCTCGTCGAGCTGCGCGATCGCACCGGCATGGGCGTGTTGCTCATCTCGCACGACCTCGGCGTCATCGGGCGCCTCTGCGACCGCGTGAACGTCATGTACCGGGGTCAGATCGTCGAGCACGGCGTGACCGCGCAGGTGCTCACCGCCCCGCGGCATCCGTACACCCAGGCCCTCTTGGACAGCGTCCTCACCGGGCAGCAGGAGCCGCGCACGCGACTGCGCACGATCGACGGCGATTTCGTCGACGCGGACGGGATGCCGCTCGTGTCGGCGGACCGCATCGAGATCGTCGAACCGGCGGCATTCCCCGAGCCCGTCCGCGTGCCGCGCGCCGACGACGTGATCTTGCGATTCGACGACGTCACGAAGGTCTACCGCACGCGCCGCGAGGACATCCACGCCCTGGCGGGCGTCTCACTGCAGGTTCGCCGCGGCGAGACTTTCGGCGTCGTGGGCGAGTCGGGCTCGGGCAAGTCGACGCTGTCGCGCCTCGGCACGCTGATCGAGCGGCCGACGACCGGAGCCGTCGTCTTCGACGGTGTGGATGTGACCCGTGCGAAGGGCCGCGCGATCCGCGACTTCCGCGCGAAGATCCAGGTCGTCTTTCAAGACCCGAACGACTCGCTCGACCCCCGCTACACGGTCGGTCGTTCGGTCGCGGAGCCGCTGCACAATCTGCGACTCTCACGCGACGAGGCCCGAGCCAAGGTCGCCACCGCGCTCGAGGATGTCGGTCTTCCCGAGGATGCCGCGACCCGTCGCCCGCACGAGTTCTCGGGTGGCCAGCGCCAGCGCATCGCGATCGCACGTGCCATGGTCACCGACCCCGAGTTCGTCGTGCTCGACGAGGCGACGAGCGCGCTCGACGTTTCGGTGCAGGCGCAGATCCTGAACCTGCTCACCGAGATCCAGAACCGCACCGGCGTGACCTACCTGTTCATCTCGCACAACCTCGCGGTGGTCCGCCACCTCGCGCAGCGCATGGCCGTCATGCGCGCCGGTGAGCTCGTCGAGGTCGGGGAGTCCGACCGCATCTTCTCCGACCCGCAGGACGAGTACACGCAGCGACTGCTCGCGTCGATCCCGCAGCTCGCCTCGAAGGGAACCGCATGACCGAGGACCTCACCGTCGTCATCGCCTCGCCGCTCGAGGCCGAGTACGTCGCGCGTATCGCCGCTGTCCCGGGCGTCCGCGTGCTGCACGACCCGGCGCTCATCCCGTCGCCCACGTATGTCGCCGATCACAAGGGCGTCCACCCGGCGCTCGACGACGAGCAGCTCGCGCGCTGGCGCGGCATGCTCGCCGAGGCCGACGTGCTCTGGGACTTCGACTGGCAGGACGCGAATCATCTCGCCGACCATGCGCCGAAGCTGCGCTGGGTGCAGGCGACGAGCTCCGGCGTCGGGCAGGTGCTGGTGCGCTTCGGCATCACGGAGACGCCCGCCTATACCATCACGACCGCAGCCGGCGTGCACGCCGTGCCGCTCGCGGAGTTCGCGCTCACCGGCATCCTGCACGTCGTGAAAGGCCTGCCGATGCTGCGCCGTTTACAGGCGGAGCGCACGTGGCAGCGGTACACGACTCGGCAGGTGCAGGGCTTGCACACCGTCGTCGTGGGCCTCGGCACCGTCGGGCGCGAGTCCGTGCGGCTGCTCGCCGCTGCCGGCCTCGAGGTCACTGCGGTCGGCCGCGACGGGCGCTCGTACGACGTCCCCGGCGCGACGCGCGTCATCGGGATGTCGCAGCTCGACGAGCTGCTGCCGGCCACCGACGCGCTCGTCTTGTGCTGCCCGCTCACCGACGAGACGCGCGGACTGATGGACGAGCATCGTTTCGGTCTGCTCCAGCACGGCGCCGCGCTCGTGAACATCGCCCGCGGCGGTGTCGTCGACGAACCCGCCATGCTCGCCGCACTCGAGTCGGGCCGTCTCGGCGGCGCGGCGCTCGACGTGTTCGCGGCCGAGCCGCTGCCGACGGACTCGCCCCTCTGGGCGCGAGACGACGTGCTCGTCTCGCCGCACTCCGCGTCGACTGTCGACCAGGAGAACGGCCGCATCCTCGAGATCTTCCTCGACAACCTCGAGCGGTTCCGCTCGGGGCGCGAGATGCGCAACGTGTACGACCCCGCCCGCGGCTACTGAAGGACCCGATGACCGTCTCGCTCGCCTCACGCTTCCCTACCTGGTCGGCCCTCGAGATCGCCGCGGCCGTCGCCGCGGGCGAGGTCTCGGCGACCGACGTGCTCACCGAGACGCGTCGTCGCGTCGAAGCCGACACCGTCACGAACGCGTGGGTCTGCTTCGCGTGGGATGCCGCGGCCGAGCACGCCGCCGACATCGACCGTCGCGTGGCCGCGGGGCTCCGGGTCGGTGCGCTCGCGGGCGTCCCGTTCGGAGTCAAGGACACGCAGGACCTCGCCGGGCTCCCCACGCGTTGGGGCTCGCTACTGAAGGCCGATGCCGTGCCTGCGGCATCCGACGATCCCTACATCTCCCGGTTGCGGGCGGCCGACGCCGTCGCGATCGGCAAGACGACGACGCCGGAATTCGCGAGCGGGCTGCTCTGCGAGAGCCGCGCGACGGGGACGACCCGCAACCCCTGGAACCCCGAGCTCACGCCCGGCGGATCGAGCGGCGGGTCGGCCGCGGCGGTCGCCGCGGGGCACGTCCCGTTCGCGACGGGGTCGGACGGTGGCGGGTCGATCCGTATCCCGGCCGGCATCACTGGCCTCGTCGGCCATAAGACGACCTTCGGGCTCGTCCCCGAGCTCGACCGTGCCGTGTCCGAGACCTCGACCGTCGGCGTACTGACCTGGGACGTCGCCGACACGGTCGCGATTCTCGACGTCATGGCGGGACCGCTGCGCGGTGACGCGCACTCCGCGGCCGTCGCTGCACCGCCCGTGGTCTCGCGCATCGACGATGTCGACCTGAACGGTCTCCGCATCGCCTACGTCCCAGAGCTCGACCGCGCGGGCGCGACCGATGAGGTGCGGGCCGCGTGCCGCGACGCGGTCGACGCCCTGCGCGCGCAGTTCGGCCTGCGCGACGTCGAGGGTGTCGTCGAGTTGGATGCCGGTGCGAATGAGGTCTTCGTCGCCGCGGGCAGCGTCGACCCGTGGTCGCTGAACGACTTCGGCGACCTGGAGCAGACGATGCCGCTTTTCTCCGACTACTTCGCGACGCGACTCGAGCGCACCGGTGCGGTGACCATCCAGCAGCTCGGGCTCGCGCTGCAGCACCGCCGCCGTCTCCGCCGCAAGATCCACGCGTGGTTCGACGAGGTGGATCTCATCATCATGCCGACGCTCTCGACCGCCGACATCCCGGCCGAAGGCCCGCCGCCGGAGGTGGTGCCGGGCCAGGAGTACCAAGGCGTCGCCGCAGTTGCGCCGCTCACCCGCATCGCCAACCTGGGTGGCGTTCCCGCGACGAGCGTGCCTGTCGGCGTGGGCGCCGGCGGGGGACCGATCGGCCTGCAGATCCTCGCCGGTCCGGGCCGCGACGACCTGGCGCTCGCCGCCGCTCGAGCCATCGAGGCGCAGGGCCGGGTGCCTGTGGCATCCCGCCCCTACAACCGCTGAGCAGCGAGCGCGCCCCGAGGGAACGGTCTGCGCGTACCTGCGGGCGCCAGATGTTCTCTCGCGAGCGGATGCCGCGCCACCGGGCGCCGGCGTCAGCGGGCGACGAGCTTGCCGGCGCGCAGCACGCCGCGCACACGGCCGAGTGCAGTGATGTCGCGAGTCGGGTTGCCGTCGATGAGGACCAGGTCGGCGGGCGCGCCGGCGCGTACGCGGCCGTGGCCGGTCATGCCGAAGTGCTCGGCGGTCGCCGACGTCGCGCTGCGGAAGGCCGCGGCGGCGCCGGGGCCGCACTCCGCGATGCAGGCGATCTCGGTCGCGAGGGAGTCGAACGGCGACCGGTGCCAGCCCGCGTCGGTGCCGGCCGCGTAGCGGACGCCGGCGGCGGCGAGCTTCGCGAACTGCGACATCCCGTTGTCGAAGCGTCGCTGCCAGGCGTCGACCGTCGCGGCATCCGCGCCGAGCGCGATCTGGTGGTCGCGCATGTACAGCCGCACCGACAGAGTGGGCGTGACGACGACACCAGCTTCGGCCATGGCGTCCGCGAGCTCGGCGTCGAAGGCGCTCCCGCCGGCACCGTCGGTCGCGAAGCCGGCGTGCTCGATGTGGTCGGCCCCGGCGCGGACGGCGCGCCGCATCCCCTCCGCGCTCAGGCAGTGCATCGTCACCTTCACGCCTCGAGCATGTGCCGCGCCCACGATCGAAGCGAGCTCCGCTTCGGAGTACGAAGGCTCCCACGGGATCGTCCCAGGGGTCCCGCCGCCTGTCGCCATGACCTTGATCCAGTCGGCGCCGGCGTCGATCTGCAGGTCGACGCGGTCCCGCACACCCGCTTCGCCGTCGGCGACGCCGCCGAAGAACCAGCCGTGCCCCGCGGTCGTCGTGATGGGTGGGCCCGCAAGGAGGA
Source organism: Microbacterium sp. NPDC080005 (assembly GCF_040702445.1). Classification (NCBI taxonomy): domain Bacteria; kingdom Bacillati; phylum Actinomycetota; class Actinomycetes; order Micrococcales; family Microbacteriaceae; genus Microbacterium; species Microbacterium sp. NPDC080005. The sequence continues at coordinate 1,134,567 of NZ_JBFBLD010000002.1, forward strand.
GATGGGGGAGGGATGCCGCGTCGCCCGCGCGCCGTGCAGCGAAGCCGGTGTCGGTCTTCGAGCCGACGTCGCGGACGGTCGTGATGCCGCCACGCAGCGCGACGCGCGCATTCGCGAGCGTGGTCTCCACCAGTTCGTCGTCGGACGGCTTCGCGATGTTCGCCATCATCTCGCCGTCGGCGCGGAGGTTCAGGTGCACGTGCGCGTCGATGAGTCCGGGAACGAGTGTCGCGTCGCGATGATCGAGCACAGTTGCGTCCTCCGGTGCGTCATGACCGGGGACGATGGCGGTGACGGTGCCGTTGTCGACGAAGACGGCCGACGGGCCGGAGGTGCCGTCTTCGGGATCGACGACGGCACCGACGAGCAGAGCGAGGGTCATCCGGATGTCCCGTCCGCAGCATCCGTCATCGTCGCGCGCAGTCGGTCGTATGCGCCTTGCACGTGCGTCGTGATCATCTCGCGTGCGATGGCCGCATCCCGGCGTCGGATGACTTCGACGAGATCGCGGTGCTCGGTGAGTGAGATCGCGAGGTAGTCGTGATTGGCGTTGGCCCGGGTGAGGAGGAAGAGCAGCATCTGTGAACGGATGGTGTGCCACGCGGTGGTGAGGCGCTCGTGTCGCGCGGCGGCATAGATGGCGTCGTGAAAGCGGATGTCCATCTGGCTGAGTTGATGGAGGTCACCGTTCGCGATCGCGGCTTCCATCTCGACGGTGACGGCGTGCATCGCCTTCAGATCCTCCTCGGTGGCGAGCTCGGTCGCGCGTTCGATCGCGAACGCCTCCAGCGTCGTTCGCAGGCTTGTGAGCTCGGCGATGTCGTCGATGCCGAGGCGGACGACGGAAGCACCGCGATGCAGCTCTATGGTGACCAGACCCTCGTTCCGGAGTTGCATGAGCGCTTCTCGTACCGGTCCGCGGCTCACGTCGAGTTGATGCGCGATCTCCACCTCGCCGAGCCGATCGCCGACGGCGAAGACGCCATCGAAGATTGCTTGACGAATGCTCGAGGTGACCTCGTCCGCGAGTCCGGTCCGTTTCGCCGGACGGATGCCTTCGATACTGCCGCTCATATTGCCCCCGGATCGTATGATTGTCGACAACTTGCAATTTAACAGGTGGCGGTCCGTGGAGCCGCCCGGCATCCGCCCAGCCCGCCGCCGGTAGCCTGGAAGGCATGACCGAGTCCACTCCCGCGCGCCCCGAGGGCATGTCCGCCGTGCGCACGACGACGGCCAAGCAGGTCCGTCCCGCGACCGAGGGGTGGACGCAGGCGAAGGATGCCGAGGGTCGCCCGCTCCTGCAGTTCGCGAGCCCCAAGCGCGGCAAGCCGCCCGTGCACCTCGCAGACCTCGATCACGATGCGCGCGTCGAGAAGCTGAAGGAGCTCGGGATGCCGGGGTTCCGCGCCGCTCAGCTCGAGAAGCACTACTTCCAGCACTACACCTCCGACCCCCTCCACATGACCGACCTTCCGGCGGCGAGCCGCGAAGAGCTCGTCGGCGGTCTGCTGCCGAACCTCATGACCGAGGTGCGCCGCCTCGAGACCGACGGCGGCGACACGATCAAATTCCTGTGGCGCCTGCACGACGGCGCGCTCGTCGAGTCCGTGCTCATGCGGTACACCGGGCGCATCACGCTGTGCGTGTCGAGCCAGGCCGGGTGCGGCATGAACTGCCCGTTCTGCGCCACCGGGCAGGCGGGCCTGACGCGCAACATGTCGGCGGCCGAGATCGTCGACCAGGTCGTCCGCGCCAACCGCCTCATCGCCGACGGAGGCCTCGGTGACCCCCGCAAGGTCGGGCACAAGGACGAGCGCGTCACCAACATCGTCTTCATGGGCATGGGTGAGCCTCTCGCCAACTACGCCCGCGTCATGCAGGCCGTCCGCACGATGGTCGACAAGAAGCACGGCCTCGGGATGAGCGCGCGCGGCATCACGGTCTCGACCGTCGGCCTCGTGCCCGCGATCCGCAAGCTGAGCGCGGAAGAGATCCCGGTCACGTTCGCGCTGTCGCTGCATGCCCCCGACGACCACCTGCGCGACGAGCTCATCCCGGTCAACTCCCGCTGGAAGGTCGATGAGGCCCTCGACGCCGCCCGCGAGTACTTCGACAAGACCGGCCGTCGCGTCTCGATCGAGTACGCCCTCATCAAGGACATGAACGACCACGCCTGGCGCGCCGATCTCCTCGCCGAGAAGCTCAACGCCCGCGGCCGCGGCTGGGTGCACGTGAATCCCATCCCGCTCAACCCGACGCCCGGCTCGATCTGGACGTCGTCCGACGTCGACGTGCAGAACGAGTTCGTCCGGCGCCTCAACGATGCGGGCATCCCGACGACACTCCGCGACACGCGCGGCAAGGAGATCGACGGGGCCTGCGGTCAGCTCGTCGCGACCGAGGAGGACCAGGCCGCGGCAGCATCGGTCTGACCGGGTCAGGCCTGGCTTACCCGTCTGGTTCGAGGGGTGATTCCGCCGGCGGCGTAACCCTGTCAAGGGCTGCGGAGTCGACCGCGGCGCGAGAGTAGCGTCGGATCCATGGTCAACTATCGATTCCTGGGCAACAGCGGCCTGAAGATCACCGAACTCACCTACGGCAACTGGCTCACCCACGGCTCGCAGGTCGAGAACGACGCGGCGATCGCGACGGTTCACAAGGCCCTCGATCTCGGCATCACCTCGTTCGACACTGCGGATGCGTACGCGAACACCGCCGCCGAGTCCGTCCTCGCCGAAGCGCTGGGAGGTCAGCGCCGCGAGTCACTCGAGATCTTCACGAAGGTCTACTGGCCGACCGGTCCCAAGGGGCCGAACGACCACGGTCTGTCCCGCAAGCACCTGCTCGAGGGCATCAACGGCTCGCTGAAGCGCCTGGGCACTGACTACGTCGACCTCTATCAGGCGCACCGCTACGACTACGAGACCCCGCTCGAAGAGACGATGCAGGCGTTCGCCGACATCGTCCGTCAGGGCAAGGCGCTCTACATCGGTGTCAGCGAGTGGACCGCGGAGCAGCTGCGGGCCGGCCACGCGCTCGCGAAGGAGCTCGGCTTCCAGCTGATCTCGAACCAGCCGCAGTACTCCGCGCTGTGGCGGGTCATCGAGGGCAAGGTCGTCCCCACCTCCGAGGAGCTCGGCATCTCGCAGATCGTCTGGTCGCCGCTCGCGCAGGGCGTCCTGACGGGCAAGTACCAGCCCGGTCAGCCGGCGCCCGAGGGTTCGCGCGCGACGGATGAGAAGGGCGGGTCCGACATGATCAAGCGCTTCATGAAGGATGAGACCCTCACCGCGGTGCAGAAGCTGCAGCCGATCGCCGAGGGGGCGGGCATCACGATGCCGCAGCTCGCCCTCGCGTGGGTGCTGCACAACCCGAACATCGCCGCCGCCATCATCGGGGCGTCGCGTCCCGAGCAGCTCGAGGACACCGTGAAGGCGTCGGGTATCGAGCTCGACGACGACACGTACGCGGCGATCAACGACGCGCTCGCGCCCGCCGCGGTGACCGACCCGGAGGAGACGTACTCCGTCTCGCCGAAGTCCCGTCTGATCTGACGAGCGCCGCACGTCCGTGGCCTCGCACAGCGCCGGCATCCTGCTCTACCGTCTCGACGGTCAGGGCAGGGTGTCGGCGTTCGTCGCTCACATGGGCGGACCGTACTGGGCGAGCAAGGACGAGGGTGCCTGGTCGATCCCCAAGGGGGAGCTCGAGGACGGCGAGGATGCGCTGGATGCCGCGAAACGGGAGTTCCGCGAAGAGCTCGGTGTCCCCGCGCCCGACGCCGATTACGCCGAACTCGGCACGTTCTCGTACTCATCGGGCAAGCGCGTGACGGTGTTCGTCGCGGACGGTGCCGGCTTCGACGCCGAAGAGTTCACCTTCGGCGAGTTCGAGATGGAGTGGCCGCCGCGCTCAGGCAAGAGCGACGCATTCCCCGAGGTCGACCGTGCCGAGTGGATGCCGCTGGCCCGGGCGCGCGAACGGGTCGTGAAGGGGCAGCAGCCCGCGTTCGACCGGTTGGCGGAACTGCTGTCTCAGGCTCGCTGAGTCAGCGCTTCTTCTTCGGCGCTTCGGACACGTCGAGCTTCTCGTGCAAGCCTCCGAGCGATGACCACGCCGATTCCTTGCCGGATGCCGCGTGTTCCGCCCCGCGCACCGCGCGCTCGTCGGCCCACTCGTTGAGGATGTGGCCGCGGTGCCCTCGGACGTGCTCGAGGACGACGTCGGGGAGGCCCGCCGCGCGTCGCGCGTCGCGCGCGGAGATGAGCTTCTCGAGGAGGTCGACGTTCTTGGTGGGCGCGCCGGTCGAGGTCTTCCAGCCGCGACGGCGGTGGCCGTCCATCCATTTCTCGTAGGTGTCGATGGCGTACTTCGAGTCGGCCTGCACGACGAGGTCACGCACGTCGGTGTGGTCCTCGATCGCCTTCAGCAGTCCCATCAGCTCGCCCACGTTGTTCGTCCCCTGGATGATCGAGCCTGCGGCCCAGTGGCCGTCCTCACCGACCCACGCCCAGCCCGTCGGTCCGGGATTGCCCTTGCAGGCGCCGTCGGTGGCCACGACATAGCGGGAGGATTCGGTCACCCGACAACGCTACCCGCGCGCGGCGCGGCGGCCGCGCGCGGGAGGGTGTCACGGGCGCAGCAGAACCTTGCCGACGCGGCCGGCGGTCAGGCTCGCCCGGGCGGCGTCGCGCGCCTGCTCGAGGGGGAACGTGGCCGACACCGGGAGGGTGAGGACACCGGAGGAAAGGTGCTGAGCGAGCTCGCCGAAGAGTCGGCCCCGCTTGGCGGCATCCATCTCGGTGCTCACCTTGCTGCCCCAGAATCCCTTGATCGTGATGTGGCGGAAGATGACAGGGCCCGAGGTGAGCTGCATGACGGGGGCGTCCATCGCGCCGAAGACGACGAGCGTCGCGTTCTCTCCGAGGAGCGAGAGGACGTGGCCGCTCGACTCGCCGCCCACCGAGTCGACGCCGGCGATGATGGAGGCGCCACCGGTGATCTCGGCGACCTCGTCCTGCCAGTCGTCGGTGTCGACGGCGACGACGCGATCGATGCCCTGCTCGGCGAGTTCGGCGACGGCGGCGCTCCGACGGACGAGGCCGACGACGTTGAGCCCGCGTGCGCGGCCGATCTGGGCGACCATGCGCCCGACCGCGCCGTTGGCGGCGTTCTGGACGAGCCAGTCACCGGGCTTCAGATCGAGGAAGTCGATGAGGCTGATGGCGCTGAACGGCATCGACACGAGCTGGGCCGCCTGCTCGTCGGGGAGGTCCTCGGGAACCGGGATGAGGGTCGCGGCGCGGGCGATGAACTGCTCGGCCCACACGCCGAAAGTGCCGCCGGTGGCCACGCGCTGCCCGACCTGAAGATTCTCGACGCCCTCGCCGAGCTCTTCGACGACACCGACAGCCTCGGTGCCGGAGCGGGCAGGAAGCTCGGGCTTGTAGCCGTAGGTCCCGCGGACCGTCCACAGGTCGTGGTTGTGGATCGGTGAGGCGAGCAGTCGCACGCGAACCTCTCCCGAATCCGGCGTCGGGTCGGGGGTCTCGGTGATCTCGAGGACGTCGGCCGGTTCGCCGAAGACGGGGTGGGTGACTGCGCGCATGTTTCCTCCAGGCGTCATTTTGTAACGATCGGTCTAATATAGTACGGACGGCCGAGAGGAGCATCCATGGGGCGCACGGCGACATTCGATCGCGGGGACGTCGTCCGCGCCGCGCGCGACGTGTTCTGGTCGCGCGGCTACGCGGAGGCGGGCATCGGCGAGCTCGAGGAGGCCACGGGGCTCAATCGCTCGAGCCTGTACCACGCGTTCGGCAGCAAGAAGGGCCTCTTCGAGGCGGTAGTCGCGGCCTACCTCGAGGAGATCGTCCGTAGGCGCCTCGCACCGCTGCAGCGATCGGATGCCGCGGCCACGGCGCTCGCCGACTACGTCGCCGAGATGCGCGAGGCCATCGCCGGCGGATCACCGCGTGCACGGTCGGGCTGTCTGCTGATCAACGCCGCCTGCGGCCCCCTCGTGGACGACGAGCCGGAGCTGCGAGCGATCGTCACTCGCTATGCGGACGAGCTTCGGGAGGGCGTCGCCCGCGGAGTGGCCGCGGCTCGGCCCGGCCTGTCCGAGGCAGCCCGGGCGCCGCTCGCCGAGGCCGTCGCGTCTCTGGTCATCGCCGCGTTGGCGATCGCCCGGACCGATCCGGACGCCGCGGTCCGCAGTCTCGATGCGGTCGCCCCGCTCGTCGCGGGCTGGGGAGCCTGACTCCGCCACTCGGCCGTACGCGAAGGCAATGTGTACATTGATCGCTTGGTAGGAGGAGACTAGTCCAAGGTTCTCAGGCGGTGCATACAATGGCGAAGTGAGCCCCGGGAACCGCGCCAGCGACCGGGCCTACGCGACCCTCCTCGACGAGATCCAGTCGGGCACACTCGCCCCGGGAACCGTCATCAGCGAGACGGAGCAGGCGGCCCGCCTCGGCGTCAGTCGCACACCACTGCGCGAGGCGCTCGCGCGACTTGCGGCGCACAGCCTCGTCACACAGGTCTCGCCGCGGGTCACCGTCGTCAGTGGCGTCGAGGCCGACGACATCCGCGCTCTCTTCGACGTGCGCCGCGCGCTCGAGGAGACGGCGGCGCGGCTCGCTGCCCGCACGCCCGACCGCTCGGCATTCGCGGCCCTCGCCGCAGCCTTCGCCGACATCCAGGCGGCGGGCGGTCCCGCCGGGGACGCCGACGGGTACTACGCCCTCATCGCCCGCTTCGACGCCGAACTCGACGCCGCAGTCCGCAACGACTACCTCACGTCTGCGCTGCACACCGTCCGCACGCACCTCGTCCGGGTGCGCCGACTCGCGCGCGACAATCCGGAACGGCTCACCGCCTCGGTCGCCGAGCACCGCCTCATCGCGAGCGCGATCGTCGCCGGCGACGGCGACCTGGCGGCCCACGCCACGCACGTCCATCTGCACAACGCGCTCGCCTCGATCCTCGACTCCCTGTCCGCCATCCCGGAGGAAACGCCATGACCGTCACCCACCACGTCCGTGTGTACCGCAGCGACGAGCCGCTGCCCCGCGAGGAGCAGCTCGCCTACAAGATCGCGCAGGTCGCGGTCGACCCCGTGGCCGTCGAGGACGACGTCGTCGACATGATCGTGAACCGCATCATCGACAACGCGGCGGTGGCCGCCGCATCCCTCACCCGCCGCCCCGTCAGCTCCGCACGCACCCAGGCGCTCTCGCACCCCGTCTCGACCGGCGGGCACGGCGGCACGGTGTTCGGCGTCCCGAACGAGACCCGCACCAGCCCCGAGTGGGCGGCGTGGGCGAACGGCGTCGCCGTCCGTGAGCTCGACTACCACGACACGTTCCTGGCGGCGGAGTACTCGCACCCGGGCGACAACATCCCCGCGATCCTCGCCGTCGCCCAGCACGTCGGGGCCGACGGCGCCGCGCTCGTCCGAGGGCTCGCGACCGGCTACGAGGTCCAGGTCGACCTCGTCCGCGCCATCAGCCTGCACAAACACAAGATCGACCACGTCGCCCACCTCGGCCCGTCGGCCGCCGCGGGGATCGGAACGCTGCTGGGGCTGGACGTCGACACGATCTATCAGGCCGTCGGGCAGGCGCTCCACACCACGACCGCGACGCGTCAGTCGCGCAAGGGCGAGATCTCGACGTGGAAGGCGCACGCGCCGGCCTTCGCCGGGAAGATGGCCGTCGAGGCGGTCGACCGTGCGATGCGCGGCGAGACCTCGCCGTCCCCGATCTACGAGGGCGAGGACGGCGTCATCGCGTGGCTCCTCGACGGCAAGGACGCCGCGTACGAGGTTCCGCTCCCCGCTGCGGGGGAGCCGAAGCGGGGCATCCTCGACACATACACCAAGGAGCACTCGGCCGAGTATCAGGCGCAGGCGTGGATCGACCTCGCCCGCAAGCTCGGCACCCAGCGGCCCGAGCTGCGGGACCCGGCGAACGTCGCGCAGATCGTCCTGCACACGAGCCACCACACGCACTACGTGATCGGCTCGGGCGCCGGGGATCCGCAGAAGTACGACCCGACGGCGTCCCGCGAGACCCTCGACCACTCGATCCCGTACATCTTCGCCGTCGCGTTGCAGGACGGCGGCTGGCACCACGTCGACTCGTACACGCCCGAGCGCGCCGGCCGCCCCGACACGGTGGCCCTGTGGCACAAGGTGACGACCGCTGAGGATGCCGAGTGGACGCGGCGCTATCACTCCGAGGATCCCGACGAGAAGGCGTTCGGCGGGCGTGTGGAGATCACGCTCACCGACGGGTCGACGGTCATCGACGAGATCGCCGTGGCCGACGCGCACCCGCTGGGGGCGAGGCCGTTCGCGCGGGGGGACTACATCCGCAAATTCCGCCTCCTGGCCGAGCCGGTGCTCGAGGCCGCCGAGATCGAGCGGTTCCTCGCACTTGTGCAGCGCCTGCCCGAACTCACCGCGGACGAAGTCCGTCAGCTGGACTTCGTGGCCGCGCCCGGCGTCCTCGCGGCCGCCCCCGCCCCGAAGGGACTTTTCTGATGGAGAGCGTGGTCGGCCGCGCGTTCGGCATCCAGTCCCTGCTCTCGGGAGCCGATCGTCGTCCGGCCGCGGAAACCCGCGATTCCGGGACGCACGGTGAGATGCGGCATCCGTCGGGACTGAATTCGGAACGCGGTCGCATCGAGAGAGGGACCCGCTGATGCTGTACGCACAGATCCCGGCGCACGAGAAGCGCCGCCTGTTCCGCGAGCGGCTCGCCTCGGGGGAGCTGCTGCGATTCCCCGGAGCGTTCAACCCGCTGTCGGCCCGCCTCATCGAGCGGAAGGGGTTCGAGGGCGTCTACATCTCGGGCGCCGTCCTGTCCGCCGATCTCGGGCTCCCCGACATCGGGCTGACGACGCTGACCGAGGTCGCGGCGCGCGGTCAGCAGATCGCCCGCACGACCGAGCTGCCCGCGATCATCGACGCCGACACCGGCTTCGGCGAGCCGATGAACGTCGCCCGTACGATCCAGACGCTCGAGGACGCCGGCATCGCCGGGGCCCACATCGAGGACCAGGTGAACCCCAAGCGGTGCGGCCACCTCGACGGAAAGGCGGTCGTCGATGAGGGCACAGCGCTCAAGCGGATCCGCGCCGCCGTCGACGCGCGTCGCGAACCGAACTTCCTCGTGATCGCGCGCACCGACATCCGTGCGGTCGAGGGACTGGATGCCGCGACCGACCGTGCTCGCAAGCTGGTGGACGCCGGCGCCGACGCGATCTTCCCCGAGGCGATGCGCACGCTCGAGGAGTTCGCGGCCGTGCGCGCCGCCGTCGACGTGCCGATCCTCGCCAACATGACCGAGTTCGGCAAGAGCGACCTGTTCACGGTCGACCAGCTGCGGGACGTCGGGGTGAACATCGTCATCTGGCCGGTGTCGCTGCTGCGGATGGCGATGGGCGCCGCCGAGCGTGCGCTCGATACGCTGATCGACGAAGGGCACCTCACGTCGCGTCTCGATGAGATGCAGCACCGCGCCGATCTTTACGACCTCATCGACTACGAGTCGTACAACCACTTCGACACGAACGTCTTCACCTTCCGGATCGACCGATGACGGTCGAGGAAAAGGAGCGAGCATGACCGACCCCGACATCAAGAAGGGTCTCGCGGGCGTCTACGCCGACACGACCTCGATCAGCAAGGTCAACCCCGAGACGAACTCGCTGCTCTATCGCGGGTACCCCGTCCAGGAACTCGCCGCGACGCGGTCCTTCGAGGCCGTCGCCTACCTGCTGTGGCACGGCGAACTTCCGACCGATGATCAGCTCGCGGAACTCCACGCGGTGGAGCGGGCGAACCGCGCACTCCCCGAGGACGTGCGGTCCTTCATCGACGCCATGCCCGTCTCGGCCCATCCGATGGACGAGGCCCGCACCGTCGTCAGCCTGCTCGGAGCATTCGAGACGGCCGGGATCGACAACGTGCTCGACGCCGCGGGGACACCGGCAGAGAATCTGGACCGCAGCATCCGTCTGTTCGCGATCCTTCCCGCTGTCGTCGCCTATGGGCAGCGTCGTCGTCGCGGTCAGGACCTCGTCGAACCGCGCGAAGAGCTCGGCTACGCCGCGAACTTCCTGTGGATGACCTTCGGCGAGGATCCGGACGAGGTCGTCGTCGACGCGTTCAACCGCTCGATGATCCTCTACGCGGAGCACTCGTTCAACGCCTCGACCTTCACGGCCCGCGTGATCGCCTCGACGCTCAGCGATCTGTACTCGTCGGTCGTCGGCGCGGTCGGCGCCCTCAAGGGACCGCTGCACGGCGGTGCGAACGAGGCCGTCATGCACATCTTCGACGAGATCGGCGCGGCCGACGCGGTCGTCCCGTGGCTCGACGAAGCGCTCGCCGCCAAGCGGAAGATCATGGGGTTCGGCCACCGCGTCTACAAGCGCGGCGACTCCCGCGTGCCCACGATGAAGGCCGCGCTCGACGCGCTCGTCGCCCACTACGACCGCCCGGATGTCGCCGAGCTGTACGAGACGCTGGAGTCCGAGTTCGTCTCACGCAAGGGCATCTACCCGAACCTCGACTACCCCTCCGGTCCCGCCTACAGCCTGATCGGCTTCGACACGCTCACCTTCACGCCGCTGTTCATCGCGGCGCGGATCACCGGGTGGACGGCGCACATCATGGAGCAGCAGGCATCCAACGCCCTCATCCGGCCCCTGTCCGCTTACGACGGTGCCGACGAGCGCCACGTCGACGGGTACGTTCCGGATGCCGCCGAGGTCGAGGCGCTGGAGCGGCCGGAGGAAGCGGCGGGCTGATCGTCCCCACGGCGGACGCCCGGACGTGGTATCCAGGAGTCCTGTGTGACCGGGGTCGAGCCCATTTCTCCCCGGCGCGTGACCCTGGGGGGAATCCATGACCGTACGTCCTGCGCGGACGCGGGGGGCGGCGCGCATCGCGCTTGCCGCCGCCGTGACCGCCGTCCTCATCGGCTCGCTGACCGCGGCGCCGGCTAACGCCGTCTCCAAGGACCCGGGGCTGTTCTGCGATCTGCCCGGGCAGCGTCTCGCGATCTCGCCGATCAGCGGTTTGAAGGACGGCGAGAAGATCACCTGGCGCTCTACGACGAAGGGCACGACGCCCACGACCTTCACCGGTGAGTACGTCGGCAAGCTCGACAACGGGCTCGGAACGGACGCGAACGGCAAGCCCCGCGACCTGCTGCTCGTGAAGCTCGACGGTGACGTCGTCAACGGCACTGACGGATCGCTTGCCGCAGGAGTGTGGGCGGGCGCCTCTGGGTCACCGGTCTACGACGCGAACGGCGCCCTCATCGGTGCCGTCTCGTACGGGTTCAGCGCGCTCCCCGACAATGTCGCCGGTGTGACCCCCGCAGCGTACATGAAGACGCTCGGCACCCTGCCGACGACGAAGAAGCTCAGCGCCTCCCAGACGCAGACGGTCGAGCGCCTCGCCGACGCGGCGCCGTCGGCGCGCCGCAGCGCCCCCGCCAGCAGCACCCTGAACCGGTTCGAACCGGTCCGCGTGACGATCGGCGCCTCCGCCGCCCAGCTCGACGAGGAGACGGACGCGCTCGCCGATCGCGTGACGGGGTTCCGCGGGGTCACCGCGACCGGCCGTGCCGTCCCCGGCGGAGAGAGGCGGGCATCCGACTACTCGATCGTCGCGGGCGGCAACATCGCCGTCTCCTACGGGTACGGCGCGGTGACCGAGGCGAGTGTCGGCACGGTCACCGCCGTCTGCGGCAACGAGGTGTTCGCGTACGGCCACCCCAACATGGGCAACTCGAAGCTCGTCGCCAACATCCACGGGGCGTCCGCCGCGCGCATCGTGCCCGACCTGATGGGGTCGTACAAGCTGATCAGCGCCATCGGCAAGGTGAAGGGGAAGCTCGTCGACGACCGGCTCGCGGGAGTCCGCGGTGTGCTCGGTGCGGGTGCGACGACGATCCCGGTTCGGACGTCGAGCGCCGTCGGCGACATCCGCACCGCGGTGACCACCCACGTCTCCGAGCCCGGTTTCATCGCCGCTGCCGCGTACGCGCAGCTCGCTGCGGAAGCCGTCCGCATGCTCGACAATGAGCAGGCCGGGTCTGCTCGCATCGAGTGGACCATCCAGTATCGACGGGCCGACGGCGCGACAGCGACCTTGAAGAACACCAACCGGTACGCCAGCCTGGCTGAACTGCCCTACCTGGTGGGCGATGATGTCGCCAACGACGTCGCTTCGCTTCAGGGGAATCCGTTCGAGGATGTCCGCATCCTGTCCGTCAACGTCCTGAGTCGATTCGAGGCTGACTATCGTGCCGCGTCCTTCAGTGGCGTGCAGATCCTCAGGAGCGGCAAGTGGGTGAACGTCGCTCCGACCGGTGTCGTCTCCAACGTCGAGCGCGGCAAGTCCTACTCATTCCGCGCGGTCCTCAAGCCCGCCCCCGGCGCGACGAGGGTGACCGAGTACGGCACGTTCACTGTCAGGGTGCCCAAGGATGTACGCACGGCCTACCAGTTCGAGCTGTTCGCTCCGGACCCGGACGACTACTTCGAGCGACCGCAGCCGCGGAGTTTCGCCCAGCTCGTGTCCCAGCTCGACGCGAATTACCGCTCTGACGTCATCACGCGGCAGACGGCTTACACCGCCATGTCGGGAAAGCGGAAGACGAGTCAATCGACGATCGTCACGCCCACCCTGCTCGTCGCTGACGAAGCCTCCGCCTTCGTCAGACTGGAAGTCTCCGCCAAGCGCTGACCAGTCAGACCGGTCGTCGCCCTGTCCGGGCGGCGGCCGGTCTGCGAGCATGAGGGGATGACGGATACCTCATCCGAGCGCATCGCCATCGTCGCCGGTGCTCGCACCCCCGTCGGACGTTTCGACGGTGCGTTCCGCGACACCCCCGCGCACGAACTCGGCGCGCAGGCGGTGACGGCGGCACTGGGCCGATCAGGCGTCGACCCGGCGCGTGTCGGCGAGGTCGTGGTCGGCACGATCGGCCAGGTGGCAGGTGATGCCTACATTGCCCGTCGCATCGCGCTGGCGGCGGGTCTCGCCGACGACACTCCGGCGTTCACGGTGAACCGGCTGTGCGGATCGGGCCTGCAGTCCATCTGGTCGGCGGCGCAGGAATTGCGCTGGGGTGGCATCGACGTCGCCGTGGCGGGTGGCGCCGAGAACATGACGCGGATGCCGTTCTACGACATGGACGCCCGGTCCGGGGCGACCCTCGGTCACCGCCGACTGCTCGACGGCACCCTCGCCATGCTCACCGACCCGTTCAGCGGGAAGCACATGGGGACGACGGCCGAGACGGTCGCGGAGCGATTCGGGGTCACCCGCGGGGAGCAGGATGCCTACGCCCTCGAATCGCAGCGACGTGCATCGACGGATGCCGCCCGCTCGGCGTTCGCGGAGGAGATCGCGCCGACGACGACCACGGGCCGTCGGCCGGTCGAGGTGACGGTCGACGAGCATCCCCGACCCGACACGACCCTCGAAGCGTTGGCCCGTCTGCGTCCTGCGTTCACTCCGGGCGGGACCGTCACCGCCGGGAACGCCTCGGGCATCAACGACGGCGCCGCGGCGACCGTGCTGATGCGCGAGTCCGACGTCCGGGCAGAGGGCCTCACCGCCCTCGCGACGATCGAGGCCGTGACGACCGCTGCGCTCGACCCCGCGATCATGGGGTACGCCCCCACGCTCGCCCTCAAGAAGCTGTTCGCGCAGACAGGCCTCACGCCCGCCGACGTCGCGACGGTCGAGCTCAACGAGGCGTTCGCGTCGCAGGTCATCGCTGTCATACGCGACACCGGGCTCGACCCGCAACGGACGAACCCGTACGGCGGCGCGATCGCACTGGGTCACCCCGTCGGAGCGACCGGGACGATCCTGACGGTTCGCGCCGCGTTGACCCTGCAGCGGACGGGGGCGGAGTACGCGATCGTCACGATGTGCATCGGCGGCGGCCAGGCGCTCGCCGCGCTGCTGCGTCGCTGGGACGGCTGAGCACGGCGAGCGCCTGACCGGGGTCAGGTCCGCTGGCGGCGCCGGCGCACGAGCACCGCGCCCAGCACGAGCAGGATGCCCGCGCCGCCGAGGAGCGTCACAAGCGGCCCGGCGTCCCCGCCCGTGCTCGCGAGGCTCCCGGCCAGGACGACCGTGATCGGAACGCGGATGTCATCCTCGCCATCGGTGCTCAACACGAGGGTGTGCGCGCCGGTCGCGAAGTCGCCCGGGATCGTGACCGTGAACGCCGTGCGGCCGTCGGCATCCGCGGCGGGAATCCCGTCGATCACGAGCGGCCCGCTGGACAGCGTCGCGCTGACCTGCTGGCCCGGTGTGAGGCCCGACAGTTCCACGCGGAACGAGTCGCCCTGCTCGATGGTCGTCGCGCTCAGCGTGACGGTCGCCCAGGGGGCGGTCTCCCCGGGCTCTGTCGGCTCACCGGGCTCGGTCGGCTCACCGGGCTCGACCGGCTCACCGGGCTCGGTCGGCTCGGTGACCTTGACCGCGCGACCGAGCGGGGCCGGGTCGACGATGTCACGCGAGGCGAAGTAGTCGACCGTGGCGGCGAGGTCGATCTGACCCGTGTCGGTTCGCGTGGTGCCCTCGGCGAAGGCCGAGAAGCCGTCTCCACCAGCCGCGAGGAACGAGTTCGTGACGACCGTGAAGACGTCGTCCGGCTGGATCTCCTCGCCCCGGTATGTCATCGATGTGACCTCACCCGCGCGTCCGACGGTCTCCCCCGGCAGCGGCGCGACCTCGGTGTACTCGTACGAGAAGCCGTCCGAGACGCCGAGGTGCAGCTTCGGGCGCTCACCCTCCGCCTTCCACTGCTGCTCGAGGATGGCCTTCAGCTGCGCACCCGTCAGCGGCACCGTCACGAGCGTGTTCGCGAACGGCTGCACGTCGGCGGCCTCGCGGTAGCTGACGACACCGTCCTCGCCGTACAGCAGGTCGGCACGCAGACCACCCGGGTTCATGAGGGCGATCTGCGCGGGCGTGCCGCTGTAGTCGTCGTTCGACGTCGCCCACAGGTACACGTCGGCGACCCAGTTGCCGAGCGTCGACTCCACGCCGCGGTCGGAGCCTTCGGTACCCCCGCGCAGGATGTCGTCGCTGATGCGACCGACCTCCTTCGACCCCTCCTCGTCGGCGAATGCCGTCGCGTCGGCGACGATCTCGGCGACCTCGGGATCGGCGGTGTAGCCGCCGTCGGCGAGGACCTCGGTCGCGCCGGTGATCGACAGGAGCTCCTTGCTGGACCGGTCGACCTCGAGAGCGAGGCGGCCCATCGCCGTGCCGTACTGCGCGGCCTGGATCACCGGTCGCGTCTCGCCCTCCGGTCCGGCGACCTCACACGCGTAGGTCTGGTGCGTGTGGGCGGACACGATCGCGTCGATCTCGCCGGATGCGCCGCGGACCAGCTTGCCGAAGTCCGACGGGTCGGATGCCACGACGTCGCAGTCGTTCGACGTCGCCGTCCCCGAATGGGTCAGCAGCACCGTCACGTCGGCGAGGTCCTCGTCGGCGATCCGGCCGGCGACGCGGTTCGCGGCCTCGAGCTGGTCGCCGAACTCGATGTCGGCGATGCCGTCGGGGCTGACCATCGTGGCGGTGTCCGTCGTGACCGTCCCGATGAAGGCCACGCGCACGCCGTCGACGGTCTTCACCGTGTACTCGCGGAGTGCCGGCGTCGTCGTGCCCTTCTCGTAGACGTTCGCTCCGAGGGCGAGCTCGTCGCTGCCGTACCGAGGGATGACGCGGCCGGTGAGGTCGGCGAAGCCGCGGTCGAACTCGTGGTTGCCGACCGCGGAGACATCGAGTCCCGCCGCGACCAGAGCGTCGATCGTGGGCACGTCGTCCTGGATGAACGACGTGAATGTCGAGGCGCCGATGTTGTCGCCCGCGGAGACGAACAGCGTGTTCGGGTTCTCCGCCTCGGCGGCGTCGACCGCGCCGGCGAGGACGGCGGCGCCGACCTCGCTGCCGTTCGCCTCGATGCGACCGTGGAAGTCGTTGATCGTGAGGATGTCGATGTCGATCGGGTCGAGAGCGTCCTCGATCGCGAACAGCGTCGTCGTGCCCGACACCTCGTTGCCGACGGCGAGCATCGGGATGCCGGTGGGCGAGGCGTCGGCAGGGATGAACGCGATGCTCTCGGGTCCCAGATCGCCCGCGGTCGCGAGGTCCCCGCCGTCGTCGACCGACTGCGAGAAGTCGCGGTTGTTGATGTAGGTGACGAAGTCAGGGGTGGTCGGTTCGGTGATGTCGTAGGCGGCGATCCCGCCGACACGTTCGAAGCCGATGAACGCGTACATGCGCCCGCTCAGCTCGCCGACGACGACGCTCTCGGGCTCGGGGCCCTTGTCATCGCTGCGCCCTTCGAGGTTCGACTCGGAGTGGTTCGAGTTGAAGAACTCCGGCGCCGCGGCGGCAGTGACCTCCTCGAAGCCAGAGCCAGAATCCCAGACGAGCTCGCCGTCCGTGGTCCAGATGGCGAACGATCGCCCGCCGAAGGAGTACAGCTCTTCGTAGCAGTCGCGTGCCTCGTCGAGGCCGTTCTCGATCGTGACGTTGAGACGGCCCAGGTCGGCGTCGCCGAGGAACGCGGCGGCCGGGCTGTCGTCGCAGACGGGGGACAGACCGTCGTCCCCGAGGTCCTTCACCCGGGCGGCTTCGACGTAGTCGCCCCATTCGCGGGCGTCGCCCTCGTTCGCCGTCACCAGGTACGTGGTGCCACTCGCGGTGTAGGAGTCGATCGCGTCGGGCTGGTAGATGCCCTTGAGTCCTTCGTATGTGCGGAGCTCGATGGCGTCGTCGCGATCGCTCGGATCGAGTGCGTTCTCGGGGAGGCCGTGGTCCTTGAACCCGAGGGCGTGAATGTCGGTGACGGCCGCCGAGGCGAGGTCGACGACGGCGATCGCGTTCGCCTCCTGCAGGGTGACGTAGGCGGTGCCGCCGTCGACGGTGATGTACTCGGGTTCGAGATTGCGGCTGACAGGCAAGTCGGCCTCCGGGGTGGGGCCGAACACGCGCACGTCGGGGTCGAGCGCGCCCTCAGCCTCGAAGGCGTGGAAGTCCGCGATGCGGACGGCGCTCTGCGCGGGGGCGACCTTGCCGGCGGGAAGAGCGACGACGCCGACGGATCCCTCGGGGTCGCTGCTGAAGTCGTCGGCGGGTTCGCCCTCGTTGGCGACGACGGCGTAGGCGCCGTCGGTCGAGATGGTGACCATGTCGGGCAGGGAGCCGACCTGGACGGTGCCGAGCACGGCGGTGTCGGCGGTGGGGGCATCCGCATCGAAGAACACGAGGTGACCCGGCGCGGTCTTGTCGGTCGCCTCGATGGCGACGACACCCAGCCCGTCCTCACGGATCGCGACGGAGTTCGCCACGCCGTCCGAGGCGATCGAGAACAGCTTGGTGGGCGCGGCAGGGTCGGCGGCGTCGAGGACGTCGACAACACCCGCCTGCGCGTTCACGACGAACAGGCGATCCCCGTGGGCCGCGACGATCTCGGCGGCGGAGGAGTCGAAGCTGCCGGTCTCGAAAGAGCCGACCGGGGTGAGGGTCAGGGCGGCGCCCTCGGCGGAGGTGGTGACGGGGTCGGGCACGACGGCGGCGCTCGCCGAGGTGGCGGCGGTGACGGCGATGGTGCAGGTGAGGGCGGTGATGGTGCCGAGCGCGAAGGCGCGTCGGGCGGTGCTGCGGAAGGCGTGCGAAGGCATCGGATTCCTCGGTGTCGGGGTGCTGCGCAAGGTGCGCCCCACCGTCTTATCGGCGGTGGGTGTCCGGGGCGTGTCGCCCGGTGACCGGAGGGTGAACGGAGCGTGTCGGGCGGGGGAGGCATCCGTCTGCGAGCATGTCGGCATGACGGATTACGAAACCATCGTCACCGAGACGCGCGGGCGCGTCGGGTGGATCACGCTCAACCGGCCCGAGGCGCTGAACGCCCTGAATGCGCAGGTCATGCACGATGTGGTGGATGCCGCGGAGGCCTACGACGCGGATGCCGGGATCGGCGCCATCGTCGTGACCGGCAATGAGCGGGCGTTCGCGGCGGGTGCGGACATCAAGGAGATGGAGGCTCTCACCGGGAGCGAGATGCTGCTCGCAAACCACTTCGGGAAGTGGTCGAGGTTCGCGGCGGTGCGGACGCCGACCATCGCCGCGGTGGCGGGTTATGCGCTCGGCGGAGGGTGCGAGTTGGCGATGATGTGCGACATCATCCTCGCGGCCGACTCCGCACGGTTCGGGCAGCCGGAGATCAACCTCGGTGTCATCCCGGGCCTCGGTGGCACGCAGCGTCTCGTGCGGGCGATCGGATCGTTCAAGGCGGCGGAGCTGGTGCTGACGGGTCGCCAGATCACGGCGGAGGAAGCCGACCGGGCGGGGCTCGTGTCTCGCGTGGTCGCCGCGGCTGACCTGCGCGAGGAGGCGCAGCGGATGGCGGAGACGATCGCGTCCAAGCCGCTGCCGGCGCTGTACGCGGCAACGGCGGCGCTGGATGTCGCCCTGGAGTCGACGCTCGCGGAGGGGTTGCGGTTCGAGCGGCAGGCGTTCGCGGGCCTGTTCGACACCGCCGACCAGAAGGAGGGCATGGCGGCCTTCCGGGAGAAGCGGGCGCCGGAGTTCGGGCACCGGTGAGCGCGGTGCGACTGGTGCGTTCGGACGGCCTCGCCGCGGCGCCGTACGCGTATGCGTCGCGAGTCGAATCGGGAACGGAGCTGATTTTCCTCGCGGGGGCGTGTCCGCTCGCGGATGACGGGTCGACGGTCGCCGTCGGTGATGTGGCGGGTCAAGCGCGACGGTGCGTCGCGAACATGCTCGTCGCGTTGGATGCCGCCGGTGCGGACCTGGAGGACGTCGCCTCGACGCGGATCCTCGTCGCTTCGTCGGAGCGTCGGGATCTCGTGGCGGCCTGGGACGTCGTGAGCACTGCGTTCGGAGAGCACGATGTGCCGAGCACGCTGATGGGTGTCACCGTCCTGGGCTATGAGGACCAGTTGGTGGAAGTCGAGGTCGTCGCGGCGGTGCGTCGTGGGTGATCGGCGGGTTCTGGTGGTCGATCACGAGCCGCCGAGCCGGCCGCCGTTGCAGGTGGTCGTGGGCGAGCGGGTGCAGGACCGCCAGGGTCGCTAGATAGTCCTCCGCGACGTCCTCCCCGCGCGCCGGCGGACGCGCGTCTGCCGCGTCGTTCTCCACAGCCCTCATCTGCTCGGTCCGGCGTCGGTACCGTCGTGCGGCATGACTCCGCTTCCTCTTCCGATCCGTCTCACGATCTTCGTGATCGTCGGCGCGGAGGCGGGCTTCATCGCCTCCCTTCAGGCCGCGAAGACCTGGCTGTCCGTCGGGTTCTCCCTCCAGGTGATGATCATCGGCGGACCCATCGGCGTGCTGATGGGCGTCGGCCTCTCCGCGGCGATCTTCGTTGCGGTCCACGCCATCCTCGGAGGGCCACGTGCTCGGAGCCGCACCGCCGCAGCTGGTGCCATCCTGCTGGCGGTTCTGGTGTCCGCGGGGTCCTGGCGCGTCCCGCATGTCGACGAGTGGGACCTGCCGCTGCAGCTGTCCCTCGCGTTCCTCGGTCTCCTCGGTTCGTCCATCGAAGTCGCCTTCACCCGGGCGGAAAGCAGGCGTGCGGACGTGCGGCATCCGCCTCGGGCCCGACCGTAGACTCGAGAGCGATGCCGAGGAGGAGTCAATGAAGATCGTCGTCCTGCTGAAAGAAGTGCCGGACACCTGGGGTGATCGCACGCTCGACCTCGAGACCGGGCTCGCGGCGCGCGACGCCTCCGAGCGCGTCCTGGATGAGATCGGGGAGCGTGCCCTCGAGGCTGCTCTCACCTACTCCGAGGCCCACGAGGGCACCGAGGTCGTCGTCATGACGATGGCGTCCGATGCGGCTGCCGCCTCCCTTCGCAAGGGACTCGCGATGGGCGCCCACTCCGCGGTGCAGATCACCGACGACGCGCTGCGCGGCGCCGACCTCGGTGTCACGGCCCGTGTCCTCGCCGCGGCGCTGCGCCGCACGGGGTTCGACCTCGTCATCACCGGCAACCTCTCCACCGACGGTGCCGGCGGGGTCCTCCCCGCGATGATCGCCGAGCACCTCGGTGTCCCGCAGGCGACAGCGCTCTCAGCCGTCGAGATCGGCGGGGATGCCGTGAGCGGCACACGCGCCACCGACTTCGGCACCGCCTCGGTGACCGCACCGCTCCCGGCCGTCATCTCCATCACCGAAGCGCTCCCCGACGCCCGCTTCGCGAACTTCAAGGGGATCATGGCGGCGAAGAAGAAGCCCTTCGAGACGCTCTCGCTCGCCGATCTCGATGTCGACGTGGACCCGGCATCCGCTCCCCAGTCGATCATGACGGCGGTCACGCAGAAGCCGCCCCGCCAGGCGGGCACGAAGATCGTCGACGAGGGGGATGCCGGTGAGAAGCTCGCCGCGTTCCTCATCGAGAACCGGCTGGCATGAGGACCGAGGAGAACATCGTGACCGACTTCGCCCCCGACGCCATCCTCGTCTGGCTGGACGTGACCCCCGCCGGTGAGCTCGCGGCCTCGGCCGCCGGACTCCTCGGCGCCGCCGCATCGATCGGCACCCCCGTCGCCGTCATCGTCGCCGACGAATCCCGCCACGCCGACCTCGCAGCGGCGGCGGGTGCCCTCGGCGCGCCGACCGTCCTCACGGCGGGCCTGGGTGGTGCCGACACCGCGCTGACCGTGCCCGTCGTCGATGCGGTGGCTGCGGCATCCGCCCTCGTGCAGCCCGACGCCGTCCTCGTCTCGAACTCGATCGAAGGACGGGATGTCGCGGGTCGGCTCGCGGCGCGCACCTCGGCAGCGCTCTGCGCCGACGTCGTCGGCGTCTCGCGCGACGACGAGGGTGTGCTCGCGCATCACTCCGTCTACGGAGGTGCCTACAACGTCACCGCTGCCGCGACCTACGGCCCGCTCGTCGTGGCCGTGCGCCAGGGAGCGATCGACGCGCGCGCGATCGCCGTCGACGCCCCCGCCGTCGTACCCCTCGAGGTCACCGCGTCGGGTGCTCCCGCCGCCACCATCACCGCGTTCGATGAGGCGGTCGCGGCGTCGAGCCGACCGGAACTCCGCGGAGCGGCCAAGGTCGTCTCGGGCGGACGAGGCCTCGGCTCCGCTGACCAGTTTGCCCTCGTCGAGCAGCTCGCCGATGTACTCGGCGCGGCCGTGGGAGCTTCGCGGACCGCGGTCGACGCGGGCTACGTGCCCTACTCGTACCAGGTCGGACAGACCGGAGTCTCGGTGTCGCCGCAGCTGTATGTCGCTCTCGGCATCTCGGGAGCGATCCAGCACAAGGCGGGCATGCAGACGGCGAAGACGATCGTCGCGGTGAACAAAGATGGAGACGCACCGATCTTCGACATCGCCGACTTCGGTGTCGTCGGGGACCTGTTCACCGTCGTGCCGCAGCTGATCGC
Source organism: Microbacterium sp. NPDC080005 (assembly GCF_040702445.1). Lineage (NCBI taxonomy): Bacteria > Bacillati > Actinomycetota > Actinomycetes > Micrococcales > Microbacteriaceae > Microbacterium > Microbacterium sp. NPDC080005. The sequence continues at coordinate 1,156,047 of NZ_JBFBLD010000002.1, forward strand.
GGCGCTCGAGGCGGGGAAGAAGTAGGAGCGGATGGCGACATACGCGCGTTCCGTGCGTCGGGGACTCCCGCGCGCCTCCGGCGGCGACCCCTGGCCACCTGCGGGGGCGGCTTCGGTCGCCGACGCAGCCGCGGCACCGGTCGCCGACGAGGCCGCGGAGACTCCGACCGCCGACGTGGTGACGCCGCGCACCGAGCCCGCCGCGACACCGTCGGCCGAGTCCGCGACGCCCGCTCCCGCCTCGACGACGGCGGGGGATGCCGTGGCCTCGCACCCCGCCTCCACCCCCGCGCCCGCGACACGACGCGGACTGCCGCGAACCCCCGGCGGCGAGCCCTGGCCCCCCGCATCCACCGGTCCGGCGCGGGCCGAGAGCGCGGCGTCGGCGGAGCATCGCCCGGACCCGGAGGTGGCGACCCCGGCGGCGGCATCAGTGCCCCAGTCCGCCGACCCGGGGGCACCGACCCGCGTCAGCGCGCCCGTCGCCGCATCCATCCCCCCGACCGGCGCGGTCCGCCGAGGCCTTCCGCGCGCCGCCGGCGGAGACGCCTGGCCCCCCGCCGAGACCACGCCCGCCCCGCGTGCCGCGCCCCCTCTTCGCGAGACTGCACGTGTCGGCCCAGACGACGATCTCGCGCCGCAGTCTCGGGGTGGGAGTGCAGTCTCGGCGTCCTCGGAGCCCGAGCCCACGCCCGCGTCGGCGCCCGCCACCCCGGCCCCGGCGGCGACCGCCGCCACTCCGGAGGCCTCGCGGCCACCGCTGGCCGAGCGTCCGCTCGCTCACGCCGGTGTCGCTCGTCGCCCGGCGCCTCGCCCCGAGCCTGCACGCATCGGCCCGTTCACGAAGCTCCAATGGGCAGGCGTCGTGGTCCTGGGTGGCGGCGCCCTGCTCTACGCCGCCGCGATGGCGGTGCTCGCCGTGCGCTGGATCCTCAGTCTCGACCCGCTGCAGGACTTCCTCGCGACCTACCCCGGCGAGTACCACCTGCCCGAGGGGGCGCCCGTGGGCTTCCCCGCCTGGTTGAACTGGTCGCACTTCCTCAACGCGTTCTTCATGGTGCTGATCATCCGGACCGGACTGCAGGTCCGGTCCGAGAAGCGCCCGGCCGCGATGTGGATCTCGAAGAAGGACCGCAAGCGCCGCATGAGCCTCACGCTCTGGCTGCACCAGGCCCTCGACATCCTGTGGCTCGCCAACGGCCTGATCTTCGTGGTCCTGCTCTTCGTGAGCGGACAGTGGGTGCGGGTGATCCCGACCTCCTGGGAGGTGTTCCCGAACGCGCTGTCAGCCGCCCTGCAGTACGTGTCGCTGGACTGGCCGACCGAGAACGGCTGGGTGAACTACAACGCGCTTCAGCAGCTCGCCTACTTCACGACCATCTTCATCGCCGCTCCCGTCGCCGCGATCACCGGCTACCGGATGAGTGCGATGTGGCCGAAGCAGGCGGCGAGGCTCAACCAGCTGTACCCCGTCGAGTGGGCCCGCAAGCTGCACTTCCCGACGATGCTCTTCTTCGTGGCCTTCATCGTCGTCCACGTCGCCCTCGTGCTGTCGACCGGGGCGCTCCGCAACCTAAACCACATGTACGCGGCGCAGGGATCGACCGACCCCGACGCCTACGCCGACAACTGGACCGGGTTCTGGCTCTTCACCCTGTCCACCGCGGTGATCGTCGCCGCGTACGTCGCGATGCGTCCTCTCGTCGTTGCTCCCGTCGCCCGCCTGTTCGGCGAGGTCAAGAGCCGCTAGGAAAAGTCCGACGGCGCGGCATCCGAAACGGGATGCCGCGCCGTCGAGTCTCGCGCTCGTGCGTCAGCGCACGAAGCGGACTTCCGTCAGCGTTTCGCCGAGGAAGGGTTCGGTGTGGCTCGCCCCGTCGAGGGTGAACCCGTTGCGGGTGTAGAACCGGTGCGCGCGGGGGTTGTCCTCGGCGACCCACAGGTACAGCTCGGTCTCGTCCTCCGGGACGACCGCATCGAACAGGCGCTGGCCGATGCCGGTGCCGTGCCATGCGTCGAGCAGGTAGATGAAGTAGAGCTCCCGGGTGCGCGGAGCGTCGCGGTCACGCGCCGGACCGGACCCGGCGAAGCCCACGATCTCGCCGTTCACGAGAGCGGCGACCATGCGGAAGTCGGGCCCCTGCTGCGCCCAGTGGGTCCACAGCTCGGCGAGGCGGCGGGCGGACACCTTCTCGAGCGCGGCCTTGCTGATGAGGTGGTCGTAGGTCTCGTGCCAGCACGTCGCGTGCACGCGACCGAGCGCCTCGGCATCCACATCGCGAACGGGACGGACGACGGTGTCGGTCTGCAGTTCGGGGTCCATGGCGAGACTCTACGCACGGGCCGTCGGATCGTGAAATCGACAGGGGAGGGCCTGCTCCGGCCGCGCCGCGACTGTCGGAGTGCGACAACGGATGCCGCACTGTGCGCGTGACCATGACTAGGCTCGCCGCTCGTGAACGTATGGTGGCGGACCCTTCTGACTCTGATGCGCGCGCGGGTCCTGTACCGCCGCCGCGGCCCCCTCCCGCCCGACACCGTGGGCCGGATCCGACTGCGGACCCTGCCGACCGACATCGATCTGCTCGGACACATGAACAACGGCCGATACGCCTCGCTGTTCGACCTCGGGCGCTTCGACCTCCTCACCCGGACCGGCATCTGGCAGACGATGAACGAGCGCGGCTGGTACGGCGTGGTCGCCAGTGAGACGGTGACGTTCCGGAAGTCCTTGCAGCTGTGGCAGCGGTTCACCGTCGAGACCCGCATCATCGGTCACGACGACAAGTCGGTCTTCCAGATGCACCGCGCGGTCGTGAAGGGCGAGGTCTACGCCGAGATGGTCCTGCGCGTCCGCTTCCTGCGCAAGACCGGCGGCATCGTGCCGCTCGAGGAGCTGTTCGACGCCCTTCACCGGCCCGACACCCTGCCCGAGATCCCGCAGTGGATCCACGACTGGGCTGCCGCATCCGCCCTTCCCTCGACCCGCGCCGAGGCACCCAGCATCTGGCCCTAGCGTGTCCCGCCCCGGCGGCCGGAGGCGCGCATAGGCTGAGCGTCATGTCGGACAGCTCTGTCGCGCCACAAGCGCCCTCCTCCGACCTCGCCGAGCGGGCCATCGCCCTCGCGGAGCGCTGGGTCGCCGAATCCGCCGAGGTCACCGTCGACCCGTCGGCCGAGCGTCTTGCGGGGGTGTTGAAAGACCCGAACGGCCTGCCGTTCACCCTCGGCTTCGTCGACGGCGTGATGCGGCCGGAATCGCTCACGGCCGCCGCCACCAACCTGCAGCGCGTCGCACCGCTCGCCCCGGCGTTCCTGCCGTGGTACTTGCGTGCGGCCGTCCGCACCGGCGGCGTCGTCGCGCCCGTGCTCCCGAGCCCGGTCGTCCCCATCGCCCGGCGCGTCCTGCGGGAGATGGTGGGCCATCTCATCGTCGACGCCCGACCCGACAAGCTCGGACCCGCGCTGCAGACACTCCGCGAATCGGGTGCCCGGCTCAACCTCAACCTGCTCGGCGAAGCGGTGCTCGGTGAGGCCGAAGCCCTCCGGCGGCTGGAGGGCATTCACGAACTCGTCCGTCGCGACGACGTCGATTACGTCTCGGTCAAGGTCTCCGCGATCGCGAGTCACCTCTCGATGTGGGCGTTCGACGAGATCGTCGACCGAGTCGTCGAACGACTGCGGCCGCTGTACCTGTCGGCGGCGGAGGACGGCACCTTCCTCAACCTCGACATGGAGGAGTACCGCGACCTCGACCTGACGATGGCCGTCTTCATGCGGGTTCTCGACGACCCGCGGCTCAAGAACCTCGAGGCCGGCATCGTCCTCCAGGCCTACCTGCCCGACGCGCTTCCGGCGCTGCAGACCCTGACCGCGTGGGCGCGCGACCGGGTGGCGGCCGGCGGCGCCCGCATCAAGATCCGTCTCGTCAAGGGCGCCAACCTCGCGATGGAGCACGTCGACGCGGTCATGCACGACTGGGCCGCCGCGCCGTACGACACCAAGCTCGACACCGACGCGAACTACGTGCGCTGTCTCGAGGAGGCACTGCGCCCCGAGAACACCGAGGCCGTGCGGATCGGAGTCGCCGGCCACAACCTCTTCCACATCGCCTACGCCTGGCTGCTGGCGGGCGAGCGCGGAGTGCAGCGCGACGTCGAAGTCGAGATGCTGCTCGGCATGGCGCAGGGACAGGTGCAGGCGGTCGCCCGCGAAGTGGGTCACGTCCTGCTCTACGTGCCCGTCGTCCGTCCCGACGAGTTCGACGTCGCCATCAGCTACCTCGTGCGCCGCCTCGAAGAGAACGCGTCGAGCGAGAATTTCCTCTCCGCCGCGTTCGATCTCGCGTACGACCGGGCCATGTTCGTGCGGGAACGCGACCGGTTCGCCGCTTCCGTCGCGCGCGCAGCGGATCGCTCCCTCCTGTCCGGGCCGCGTCGCCGCCAGGACAGGACGGCAGCCGAGGTCGAGGCGAGCGCGGTGACGACGGATGCCGCCTCGCTGCACACCGCGCAGCCCCCCGTCTCGGACGACACCGCCCTCACGCAGGTCGTCCTCGGGATCGCGGCGAAGGACGCGCGCCCGGACGAGACGCAGCCGGCGGATCTGCCGCGGCGCTTCGGCGGTGACGCGTTCGTCGAGACCGCCGTGTTCTCGCCGCGCGAGAGCGTCGCTGCCACCGGCGCCCCCGGCTTCCACAACACCGCCGACACCGACCCCGCGCTGCCCGCGAACCGCGCGTGGGCCCGCGAGATCCTCGGCCGCGTCGCTTCGTCGACGGCGGGGGATGCCGCGATCGCGGCGGCCCGTATCAGCACCGAGCCCGAGCTCGACGCCGTGCTCGCCCGGGTCGGAGCCGCCGCCGATGCGTGGGGGTCGCTGCCCGCTGCCGACCGCGCCGACGTCCTTCTGCGGGCGGCGGGCGCGCTCGAGCGGCGCCGGGGCGAACTCATCGAGGTCGCGGCATCCGAGACGGGCAAGACGCTCGCCGAGGCGGACGTCGAGGTGAGCGAGGCGGTCGACTTCGCGCGCTACTACGCCGCGACCGCCCGCGAGCTCGACCGCGTGAGCGGTGCCGTCTTCGTGCCCGACCGCGTGACTGTCGTCACCCCGCCGTGGAACTTCCCGGTCGCGATCCCCGCCGGTGGAGCGCTCGCGGCCCTCGCCGCAGGGTCGGGGGTCGTCTTCAAGCCCGCACCGCAGGCGCGACGGTGCGCCGCGGTCGTCGCCGAGGCGATCTGGGAAGGGCTCGACGGCGCAGGTGTCGACCGCGACATCCTCTCCCTCGTCGACCTCGACGAAGGCGGCCTCGGCAAGCAGCTCATCACGCACCCCACCGTGGACCGTGTGGTCCTCACGGGGTCGTTCGAAACGGCAGCACTGTTCCGTTCGTGGCGTCCGGACCTCGCGATGCAGGCCGAGACCAGCGGCAAGAACGCGATGATCGTCATGCCCTCGGCCGACCTCGACCTCGCGGCATCCGATCTCGTCCGTTCGGCGTTCGGCCACGCGGGGCAGAAGTGCTCCGCCGCATCCCTCGCCATCCTGGTCGGTCCCGTCGCCCGCTCGCAGCGGTTCTCACGGCAGTTGATGGATGCTGCGACCTCGCTGCGCGTGGGAGCGCCCGAGGATCCGCTGACCGAGGTCGGCCCGCTCGTCGAGTCGCCGTCCGGCAAGCTCGCCTGGGCGCTGACGACCCTCGATGAGGACGAGCGATGGCTCGTCGAGCCCAGGGAGTTGCCGCACCAGCGCTACGGCGGCCGGCTGTGGACCCCCGGCATCCGCACCGGGGTGAAGCCCGGCTCGCGGATGCACCTCGAGGAATTCTTCGGTCCCGTCCTGGGGGTCATGCACGCGCGGTCGCTCGAGCATGCGATCGAGCTGCAGAACGCCGTGGACTACGGCCTCACCGCAGGGCTGTACACGCAGAACCCCGACGACCTCGCGCTGTGGCTCGACCGCGTCGAGGCGGGCAACCTCTACGTCAATCGCGGCACGACCGGGGCCATCGTGCAGCGGCAGCCGTTCGGCGGCTGGAAGCGGTCCTCCGTCGGTGGCGGGGCGAAGGCGGGCGGGCCGAACCACCTCATCGGGCTCGGATCCTGGCGGCCCACGTCGGGGGCAGCTGCATCGTCGACCCTCCACCTGAAGGGGCTCGACTCCGGGATCGCGGACGTCATCGAGGCGGCTCAGCCCGCGCTCGGATACGAGGCCTTCGAGTGGCTGCGCCGCGCCGCGCTGTCGGACGCCGTCGCGTGGGACCGCACGTTCGGCAGGGTCGTGGACGTCTCGCACCTGGGGGTCGAGCGGAACCTGTTCCGTTACCGTCCGGCGAGTGTCGAGATCCGATCGACGACGGATGCCGCGCCGCAGGCGCTCGTGCGCGCGATCATCGCCGCCGTCCGCGCTCGGTCGACGTTCACGGTGAGCACGCCGGCGGGCCTTCCCGCCTCGGTACGGCAGGCGCTCGGCGCCCTCGAGGTGCCGGTGTTCGTCGAGTCGGACGAGGACTGGGTCGCGCGGATGTCGGCGCCGCGCACCGAGGACGTGCCGGCGCGTGCCGACCGCGTGCGGCTGGTCGGGCCCCCTTCGCGGGCACGCGAGGTGCGCACCGCGCTCACCGCGGCGATCTCGGGCGACCCTGACCTCGCCGTCTACGCCGACGAGGTGACACAGGCGGGTCGGATCGAGCTCCTGCCGTTCCTGCGCGAACAGTCCATCACCATCACGGCGCATCGCTTCGGCAACCCCGATCCTTGGAGCGAATCGATCATCTGACCGCGCAGTGGAGCGGTCGATGCCGAGCGTATTTATCCATCCGGCGAAGAAAACAACTTATCTTTCTAGCGCGAAGGTGCCGGCGGTTGGTCTAATTGCTGAGCGTGCTTCTGGGGAGCGCGCAAGAGAACACTTCGGGGGGAGTGTCGCCCCGGATCGAGGACGTGCGTCCTCGGCCCGGGGCATCTCGCTGTCCGGAGCCGGTCAGGCGTACCGGGGCAGGCGGAGCGGGGCGTCCGGGTCGGCGTCGTCCCGGGGGATCATGAAGGCGTTCACGAGTGCTCGCACCGTGAGACCGAGCAGCGTCCATTCGCCCTCGGGCGCACCGTCCCGTCCCGACAACCGATAGGTCGGGTGCGGGATGCGCTCGAGTGAACGGATCGCGAAGCCCTCGGCCATCGCCGCCATCGCCTCGGCGAAGTCCTCGATCGTCAGTCCGTCGCGCACCCGCATGCCGTACGCGTCGATGACGTGCTGATACAGCTCCGTGAAGGCCTCGATGGACTCGCGGTGGCGGTCATGGCTGGCATCGGTAAGTTCGGGCCACGAATCGGCCGCCGTCCGGAGCGCGAGCGCCACCCGGAACGACTGGGCCTCGAGCAGGTCGGTCGGATCTTCGGTGGACAGCTCGGCGGCTCGCATGTGCTGCAGGGCCGCCTGCCGGATGATCTCCTCGCCGGACGCCCCCTCGCCGATCAGCTCCTCGACCTGGGCCCGCATCGCGTCGGCGGGGCCGGCCACCCGCATCCGCATCATGGCGACGGCGAGCTCGCGGTGATAGTCGGCCTGGTCGCTCCAGAGTCGGTACGCCGCCCCGGTCGTGAGTCCCGCGCGACGGAGGACGTCCTGCAGTCGGATGTGCTGGACGCCTGCGCTGACCCCACGCTCGAGGAGCATCTGCATGCCGGTGCGCAGCAGGAGGGTCTTCGTCTGTTCACCCGTGCGTCTGGCCATGCTCTGCATCCTGTCATTCATCGGCATCGTCCTGCGGCGCCTGTCCACCGTCATCCAGAGGGATCGACCTGGCATGATGGATGCCGGCGTGCCCGATTCGTCGGCTTCTGCAAGCTCCGTCGGGCCTCTGGACAGCGTCCGCCGCCCCGGGGACGAGGAGCGAGAATGACGACGCAGAACGACACGGCGCCCACGCGGATCGCTCAGCGCCGCCGCTACCTGATGTGCCGACCGGACTACTTCACGGTGTCGTACAGCATCAATCCGTGGATGGAGCCGGCGAACCCCACCGACACGGCGAAGGCCGTGCGTCAGTGGCAGACGCTGTACGACGCGTACATCGCCCTCGGACACGAGGTGCAACTCATCGAGCCCGTGCCCGGGCTGCCCGACATGGTCTACACCGCGAACGGCGGATTCATCGTGGACGGGCGGGCGCTGGGCGTCCGCTTCCGTGTCGACGAGCGTCGCGGCGAGGAGCGGCCGTTCATGGACTGGTTCGCCGCTCACGGCTTCGAGGTCGTCGAGCCCGTCGAGGTGCAGGAGGGTGAAGGCGATTTCCTCCTGGTCGGCGACACGATCCTCGCGGGCACCGGATTCCGGTCGGTCGGGGACAGCCACCGCGAGCTCGGCGAGGTCTTCGGGCGCGAGGTGGTGTCCCTCCGCCTCGTCGATCCGCGGTTCTACCACCTGGACACGGCCATCACCGTCCTGGATCCGGTCGAAGGCCCCGCTGGGGTCGAGCGGGCGAACATCGCCTATCTGCCGTCCGCCTTCGACGAGGCGTCGCAGCGGGTGCTGGCCGAGCGCTACCCCGACGCCATCCACGTGTCGGATGCCGACGGTGCCGTGTTCGGGCTGAACGCGGCCAGCGACGGGCTCCATGTCTTCGTCTCGCCCCGGGCGGCCGGCTTCGCCGCGCAGCTCGAGGAGCGCGGCTACGTCCCCGTGCCCATCGACCTGTCCGAGCTGCTGCTCGGCGGCGGTGGCATCAAGTGCTGCACGCTCGAACTGCGCGGAGGTGCGCGATGACCGATGTCCGTCCCCAGGCTCCGTCAGCGGATCTGATCGCCGCCGAAGAGGCGCACGTGGCGCACAACTATCATCCGCTTCCCGTGGTGGTCGCCGAGGGCGAGGGATCGTGGGTGACCGACGTCGAGGGGCGCCGCTACCTCGACCTGCTGTCGGCGTACTCGGCCCTGAACTTCGGGCACCGGCATCCGGCCCTCATCGCTGCGGCGACCGAGCAGCTGGGGCGCCTGACCCTCACCAGCCGCGCGTTCCACAACGACCGGCTCGGAGCCTTCGCCGACGCGCTCGCCGGGTTGGCCGGCAAGGACATGGTCCTCCCGATGAACACGGGTGCGGAAGCGGTCGAGACGGGGATCAAGCTCGCGCGGGCGTGGGCGTACCGCGTGAAGGGGGTGCCCGAGGGCGCCGCGAAGATCGTCGTCGCGGCCGGCAACTTCCACGGCCGGACGACGACGATCGTAGGCTTCAGCGACGACCCGCAGGCCCGCGACGGGTTCGGCCCGTTCGCCCCCGGTTTCGAGATCGTGCCGTACGGGGATGCCGCGGCTTTGACTGCCGCGATCGACGAGAGCACCGCCGCGGTGCTGATCGAGCCCATCCAGGGCGAGGCAGGCGTCGTCATCCCGCCGGACGGCTACCTCCGTGCCGTCCGGGAGGCCTGCACGGCGGCGAACGTGCTGTTCATCGCGGACGAGATCCAATCCGGCCTCGGGCGGGTCGGGACGACGTTCGCGTGCGAGCGGGAAGGGGTCGTGCCCGATCTGTACCTGCTCGGCAAGGCGCTCGGCGGCGGCATCCTGCCGGTGTCGGCCGTCGTCGGGGATCGTGAGGTGCTCGGCGTCATCCACCCGGGCGAGCACGGCTCGACCTTCGGCGGCAACCCGCTCGCAGCGGCCGTGGGACTCGCGGTCGTCGAGCTGCTCGAGTCGGGCGACCTTCAGCGGCGAGCGCTGTCGCTCGGCGACCACCTGCGCTCGCGGCTCGAACCCCTGATCGGGGTCGGAGTCACGGCGATCCGGGTGGCGGGCCTCTGGGCCGGCGTCGACATCGACCCGGCGGTCGGCACCGGCCGGGAGGTCGCTGAGCGCCTGCTCGCGCGGGGCGTCCTGGTCAAGGACACGCACGGCCAGACCATCCGGATGGCACCGCCCCTCGTCATCCGCGCCACCGAGATCGACTGGGCCGTCGAGCAGTTGCGCCTGGCACTGCGGGACTGACCCGCGGGGCGAAACACTCCGGCAACACCGCCCGGATTAGGCTCATCGCATGGGTGACTTGTTCGACGGATACGGCTCCACGCTGGCGCCGCGCAAGACGCCCTCCGGCGTCCCCGCGTTCGACGAGATGTTCGCGGCGGTGGCGCATCCGGGCGAGGCTGCGCAGTCCCGCGGGACGTACCGCGAGCTGTACCAGGCGCTCGCGCAGATGACGCAGGAGGAGCTGCGCGGACGCACCGAATCGCTGGCGAGCTCCTACCTCGCGCAGGGTGTCACATTCGACTTCGCGGGCGAGGAACGACCCTTCCCGCTCGACGCCGTCCCCCGCGTGATCGCCTACGACGAGTGGTCGCGCATCGAGAAGGGCGTCCAGCAGCGCGTCCGTGCGCTCGAGGCGTTCCTCGACGACGCGTACGGCCACCAGCACGTCGTCCGCGACGGGGTGCTGCCGGCCAAGCTGATCGCGTCGTCGCAGTACTTCTACCGGCAGGCCGCCGGCATCCGCTCGGCCAACGGCGTCCGCATCCAGGTGGCCGGCATCGACCTCATCCGCGACGAGCACGGCGAGATGCGCGTCCTCGAGGACAACGTCCGCGTGCCCTCGGGCGTGAGCTACGTCATCTCCAACCGGCGCGTGATGGCGCAGACCCTCCCGGAGCTCTTCGTCTCGATGCGGGTCCGGCCCGTCGGCGATTACCCGAACAAGCTGCTGCAGGCGCTGCGCAACTCCGCGCCTCCGGGGGTCGACGACCCGAACGTGGTCGTCCTCACCCCCGGCGTCTACAACTCCGCCTACTTCGAGCACACGCTGCTCGCGCGACTCATGGGTGTCGAGCTCGTCGAAGGTCGCGACCTCGTCTGTCAGGGCGGCAAGGTCTTCATGCGCACGACGCGCGGTCCCCGTCGGGTCGACGTCATCTACCGCCGCGTCGACGACGACTTCCTCGACCCGCTGCAGTTCCGTGCCGACTCGATGCTCGGCGCTCCCGGGCTCATGCTGGCCGCGCGCCTCGGCAACGTCACGATCGCCAACGCGGTCGGCAACGGGGTCGCCGACGACAAGCTGCTCTACACGTACGTCCCCGACCTCATCCGGTACTACCTCGCCGAGGAGCCCATCCTCAAGAACGTCGACACGTGGCGACTCGAGGACCCGGGGGCCCTCGAGGAGGTGCTCGACCGGCTCGACGAACTCGTCGTCAAGCCGGTCGACGGCTCGGGCGGCAAGGGCCTCGTCGTCGGTCCCGACGCGAGCCCCGTCGAGCTCGACGCACTGCGCACCAAGCTCCTCGCCGACCCGCGCGGCTGGATCGCGCAGCCCGTCGTGATGCTGTCGACCATCCCGACCCTGGTGGACGACGGGATGCGGCCGCGCCACGCAGACCTGCGTCCCTTCGCCGTCAACAACGGGGACGAGGTGTGGGTGCTGCCCGGCGGCCTCACGCGCGTGGCCCTTCCGGAGGGGCAGCTCGTCGTCAACTCCAGCCAGGGCGGCGGCTCGAAGGACACCTGGATCGTCGGCGGCGACGCGCCGAACCGCGGCGAGTACGGGCAGTCGACCTCGCTCGCCGGGCTCGTCGCCGAGCAGGCCACGGCGACCTCCGCGATCCCGATCATCTACGACGCACAGGACGAGCCGACCCACTCGCCGCAGGACCGGCCGCGCACCACGGCCGAGCAGCAGGAACAGCAGCAGCAGGGGCGCGACACGGCGGGAGGCGAGGGCGCATGCTGAGCCGCATCGCCGAGAGTCTGTTCTGGATCGGACGCTACATCGAACGGTCGGACGGCACCGCCCGCATCCTCGACGTCCACCTGCAGCTCCTGCTCGAGGACCCCTGGATCGACGAGGACACCGCCTGCCGGTCGCTCATGGGCGTCATGGGCACCACGCCGCCCGCCGGCGCCGAGGTCGTCACCCGCGGCGACGTGCTCACGCACCTCGCCGTCGACCGCACCAACCCGTCCTCCATCGCCTACTCCCTCCAGGCGGCGCGCGAGAACGCCCGTCGCGCGCGCGAGATCGTCTCGACGGAGCTGTGGGAGACCCTCAACACCACGTACTCGCGGATGCCGCGCCGCCTCAACGACGAGAAGACCCACGAGTTCTTCCAGTGGGTCCGGGAGCGCGCCGCCCTCGCCGTCGGTGTGACGGACAACTCCACGAGCCACGACGAGTCCTGGCAGTTCTTCACCCTCGGGCGCGCGATCGAGCGGACCGACATGACGGCGCGGATGCTGGCGACGAGGTCCCTGACCGAGGCATCCGGTCCGTCCTGGACCACCATCCTGCGTTCGTGCGGCGCCTACGAGGCCTACCTGCGCACCTACCGGGGGATGCCGAGCTCTCAGAACGCGGCGGAGTTCCTCCTGCTCGACCGGCTGTTCCCTCGGTCGATCATCCACTCGATCCGCACCGCCGAGCAGTGCATGAGCGCGATCGACCCCGTCGCCGACCGGGTGGGGCACTCGAACTCCGTGCTGCGGGCACTCGGACGCATCCGCAACGAACTCGAGTACCGCCCCATCGAAGAGGTGCTCGCCGAGCTCCCCGCGCACATGCAGAGCGTGCAGTCGGTCACCCGCGAGGCGTCCGAGGCCATCCGGGCGCGCTTCTTCCCCACCCAGGCCGAACCCAGCTGGATCGGAGAGACCTCATGAAGCGGCTGCGCATCGAGCACACGACGGGCTTCGACTACCCGGGCGAGGTCGGAGCGTCGTACAACGAGGCGCGGATGCTGCCGACGACCAGCGACAGCCAGTTCGTCCTCAGCGCGCAGCTCGACATCGATCCCTCGACGAACGTGAACTACTACGTCGACTACTTCGGCACCCGGGTCGCGGCCTTCGACGTGCTCGCGAAGCACTCCGCGCTGCACATCACCGCGCGCTCGCTCGTGGAGGTGCGGGCACGGCCTTTGACCCACCCCGACGTGTCGTGGGAGGCGCTCTCGCGGGACGCGCAGCGGTCGATCGGCACGGTCGAGATGCTGTCGCAGACCCGGCGGACCGACCCTCATCCCGAGGTCGCCGCCCTCGCCTCGGGCATCGCCGCGCAGCACGACAATCCCTCGCTCGCCGCCCTCGCGATCGCGACGGCGGTCGGCGAGGCCGTCGAGTACGTGCCCGGGGCGACCGAGGTCCAGTCGACCGGCGCCGAGGCGTGGGTCGAGCGCAAGGGCGTCTGCCAGGACATGGCCCACATCGCCCTCGGTGCGCTGCGCTCGGTCGGCATCCCCGCGCGGTACGTCTCGGGCTACCTGCACCCGAATCCCACCGCCGAGGTGGGTGTGCCGGTCGTGGGTGAATCGCACGCGTGGATCGAGTGGTACGCCGGGTCGTGGCACGGCTTCGACCCGACCAACGACGCCGAGATCGGCGACCGGCACGTGACGGTGGGGCGTGGCCGCGACTACAACGACGTTCCGCCGCTGCGGGGCGTCTACGCGGGCCCGTTCAAGAGCCGGCTCGAGGTCCAGGTCCTCATCACGCGCGAGGCCTGACGTCCGGAGCGCGGATCAGGCCGGGGAGTCGTCGGGGTCGAGCGTCTTGAGGGTGTCCTCTTCGACGGCGTTGTCGGCGTCGAGCTGCTGCTCTGTCGTCTCGTCGCCGCCGGTGGGGTCGTCCTGCTCGGGAGTGGAGGATGCATCGCTCATGGCCGCGACGGTACGCGCGGCGAGCGGCGGCATCCGACCCCTTGACATCACCGCGCACCGGGGTGGTGGGGGAGTCGGGGCCCGGACTTCCCCCGAAGCCACCGGGCCCCGAGCCGACGAGTCGAAGCCTGACCCGTCGGTTCCCCCACACGTCAATCTATGGGGCCGCCGCCGGGTGCAACGGCGTGCCCCGGAGGTCGTCGGGGGCGTCCGTACCGGGAAGTGCCTGGCTGTGCCGGGCCAAGAGGGGCGGGCGCCGCTGAGTGCACAGGTCGGATCGCCGTGGGGCTTTCATCCGAATGAGTGACTGATTCGAGGCCGCCGCACCGGACGGCCACGCGCGGCGTCGATCCGTGACAGGCTCGATGGGCCTACGAACCCGGAAAGCAGCCCTCCGATGACCCTCTCGACGCGCCACGATCCGTCTGCGCCAGCCTCGGTGCGGGCGCCTCTCCTCCTGCTCGGGACGACGCGGGCATCGCTCGTGTTCGTCATCACCGTCTTCGTCGCGACGGTCATCCAGGTGCTCGCGACCCCCACCATCGCGCTGTGGGAAGCCCCCGACCTGGAATGGCCGCTGCCGACGTCCATACCGGTGACCTACGGCCTCCTGATCGCCGGGTGCGCTCTGCAGGCGGCATCGCTGACGATGTTCTCGCGTCGGCCGGGCACGACCGTCACGGTCGTCGTCGCCCTGCATCTCGCGCTCGCGGCGGGTCTCGGCGTGCCGACGTGGGTCGTGGGGATGCACATCGTCATCGCCGGTGCGCTCTTCCTCGTCGCCACCCGCGTCTCGACGGCACGCGTGGCCGCGTTGTGCTCAGCCGTCGTGGTCGTGGAGTCGGCGGTGCTGCTCTGGTTCGCGCTCGGCTCGGGCGAATCGGTCACGGTCGGGATCGGCTGGGTCGCCGCGCACGTCGTCTCCCTCGCCGCGCCTGCCGTCGCGGGCACGGCCCTGGGCGTCTGGTGGGCGACGAAGACCCGCCGGATGCAGCAGGCGCGCGAGGAGGCGGAGCTCGCGACCCAGGAGCACGCGGAGCGTGTGGCCGCGGCGCAGGAGCGGGAGCGGGCTCGCATCGCGCAGGAACTGCACGACGTCGCCGGGCAGCACCTCGCCGGGCTCATCACCCTGACCGACGCCGCCCTGAGTGTCGCGCCGACCCGTGCGGACGAGGCGCTCGCGCTGCTCCAGGACGTCCGCGACGAGGGCCGGTTCGCTGCCGCGGGTCTGGCCGGGGCGCTTGCCGATCTGCGTGCGGGCGGTGTGGCCCCGTCCGGCACGACGCGGGACGTGCGCAGACTCGCCGAGCTCGTCGAGTTCTGGCGCGAACGGGGTGCGAGCGTCGAGGCCACGGTCCGCGGTGACGTCGACTCGCTGCCCGCCGTGGTCTCGACCACCGCTTTCCGGTGCGTGCAGGAGGCCCTGACGAACGCGGCCAAGCATGCTCCTCGGGCTCCCGTCCGCATCGAGATCATCCGCGACACGAGGCGCCTCAGCGGGACGGTCGCGAACGCGGCGCCGGGTGCCCTCGAGCAGCGGCGTGCGGTCGGCCTGGGATGGGGTCTGAGCGGCATGCGCGAGCGCGTCGAGATCCTCGGCGGGACGTTCACGGCCGGAGCGGATGCCGGCGGTGGCTGGACGCTCGGATTCGAGATCCCCGTCGCCTCGACCGGGACGGAGCGACCGTGAGCGAGGTCAGGACTCCCATCCGAGTGCTCATCGCGGACGACAACCGGTCGGTCCGCAAGGGGCTGCGCCTCCAGTTGGAGGCGGCCGGCGGCATCCGTGTCGTCGGGGAGGTCGCGAACGGCGTGGATGCGGTGCGAGTGGCGCGCACCGAGGCGGTGGACGTCGTGCTGATGGACATGCAGATGCCCGGTCTGAACGGCGCGGATGCGACACGGGAGCTGCTGCAGGACGGCGGCCCTGCTCCGGCGGTGATCGTGATGACGAGCTTCGCCGTAGACGGGTACATCACGGACGCGATCGACGCCGGCGCCGTCGGGTACCTGTTGAAGAGCTACGACGCGGACCAGCTCGTCGGCGCCGTCTTCGCCGCCGCGCGCGGTGAAGCCGTCGTGTCCACTCGCGCGATCACCCCGGTGCTGCGCGAGTTCGTCCGCCGCCGCGGACCGAAGCCCGACCTCGACGTGCTCGGGTCCCTCAGCCCCGCGGAGCGGCGGGTCGTCGCGATGCTCGCGTCGGGGGTCACCGCGAACGAGGCGATCGCGGCCGCGCTGCACGTCTCGGTCCACACCGTCCGGACGCAGCTCCAGTCGGCGCTGCGCAAGACCGGCCTCGCGGACCGGACGCAGCTCGCGCTCTGGGGTGCCCGCCACCGCCTCGACGAGGAGGCGGCCCGCCCCGTCTCGTGACCGGTGGGCCGCCTCAGACGGCGCGGAACGACCCCGGGTCGAGGTGCACGCGGCGGGGCTGCCCGTCAGCGTCGATCGTGACGGATCGCGCACGGCGGTCGAGGTTCGCGGCGAGGATCGTGGTCTTCGACCCGCGCCGGCCGAGCGCCCACACGAGTCCGTCCGGGCTCTCCCCCCACAGCAGCTCGCCGCCCGTCTCGGCGGCCAGCGCGCGGACGGCCGCCGCGACCGGCAGGTCGCCGCCGTCGGACGAGCGGATGCCGCGGGGCCCCCACTCCTCGAAGTAGGCGAGCGATGCGACCCCGGGCACGGCGAGGGCCGCGGCGCTCGCGACGGTCCAGGCGGCGAGTTCGGGCGCGCTCTGCCGCTCGTCGGGGGCTCCGGTCAGGTGCGCTCCGTACCCCTCGGACAGGTCGGTCGCAGGCGAGGTCGGTGCGGGTCGCGTCGCGACGTTGTTGAACCGCGGCCGCAGCGAGACCGGGCCGAAGTGCACGGGCAGAGAACCCGCCGACGCGACGGTCTGCAACGCGATGAGCCGCTGAATCGCGACCGACTCGACGAGCTGCTCGGTGCCGGTCGCGTGGAACAGCGGGGTGACGGTCGTCGCCACGCCGTCGAGGTCGGTCGGCAGGCGGTGGCGCTCCCGATTCAGTTCGGTGAAGTGCGACCGGGAGCCGCCGATCACCGGCGCTGTCACACCGACACGGTCGAGCGCGGCGCGCAGCGCGGCGATGGTCGCGGCATCCGACACGTGGGCCGCGGCACCGGATGCGGCGAAGGCGCCCACCCGTCGAACGTCGAGCCCTCGCAGGGCGGCGGCTGCGGCATCACGTTCTGCGGTGTGCTCGATCCCGACGAACCGGACGTCCACGGGCGCGCCCGACGTCGTCGCGCGGGCGAGGGCAGCCCGCCAGGACGGTGCGCGCAGGTCGAGCTCGACGAGCACGCCGTCTGCGAGGGGCTCGACCACTGGGGCGGGATCGGGTGCCGTCGCCGCCCCGAGGACGATCTCGGGGAACGCACCCCCGGGTCGGAGGGTGATGGTGTCGGATGCCGGCGGTGCGGGCGCGAGCTCGCCGGCGACGGACACCGTGACGGACTGCCGCACCCGCTCGCCCCTGCTCATGCGGTACGGGAACGGCAGGTCGAGCGGACGGCTGTAGGTCTTGAACGAGGCGTCCGTCCAGTTGCGCTGGTCCTCCATCTCGAACACGTCGCCCTCGAAGGCGAGGTCGAGCGTCGCGCCGTCGATCGGCCAGGTCAGGCCCATGATGTCGCGCACCGGCTGGTGCGGACTGATCTTGCGAGGGAACACACCTCGTGTGAGGGCGCCGTTCGGATGCCGCACCTCGACCGTCGTCCCGGCGAGGGTGGGCGGGTGCAGGACGACGAGACCGGTCCGGTTCGTCGCGAACTCCGCCGCCGATTCCAGGTCGAGCAGGACGCGCAGCTGCGACGGACGCGCCTCGACCCGCACGACGCCCGCGAACGCGGATCCGAGGCCGACCGAGCGCACGTGCAGCATCAGGGACTCGTCGCGCGCGTGCACCCGGTCCACGACGAGGTCCGCCGTCTCCCAGTCGGCATCGCGGACGACGGCGCGGATGCTGCGCAGCACCACCCGGCCGTCGACGGCGATGTCGGCGAACTCGTCCCCGCGCAGCTCGAGCGACCAGCGGCCGCTGCGCCACTGCATCCCCTCGGTCCACCAGGTCATGACGGGTCCCGCGTCAGAGCGAGGTCATTCCGCCGTCGACCTGGAAGGTCGCCCCGGTCGCGAACGAGCCGTCGTCGCTCGCGAGGTAGACCATGATCCCGGCGACGTCGTCCGGCGTCCCGGCGCGCCCGATCGGGATGCGGCCGACGATCGCGGCACGCGACGCGGGGTCCTCGCTGATCGCCGAGACGAGCGGCGTCTCGGTGTAGGCGGGCTGCACCGTGTTCACCCGAATGCCGCGGTCGGCGTAGGCGGCGGCGACGGTGCGCGACAGTCCGTGCACACCGGCCTTGGAGGCGCTGTAAGCGGTGAAGTCCTTGCCCTCGCCGTTGACGGCCGTCGGGCTGCCGGTCAGGATGATCGATCCGCCGCCGAGGGTGAGCATCGTGCGCACGGCGTACTTCACGGTGAGGAACGCTCCGGTCAGGTTGACGTCGATCGTGCGGCGCCAGACCTCGAGGTCGAGGTCGGCGGCGGGGGCGTCCTGTCCGAAGAGTTGGATGCCGGCGTTGGCCACCACCACGTTCGGTGCCCACCCGGCATCCGTCGCCGCGGCGAAGCCGGCTTGGACCGATCCCTCATCGGAGATGTCCATCGTCACCGCCATGGCGGCGTCGCCGATGCGGGCTGCGGCGGCCTGCGCGCCCTCGCCGTTGCGATCGGCGAGGATCACGCGGGCGCCTTCGCGGGCGAAGCGTTCGGCGACGGCCGCCCCGATGCCGAGCGCGGCTCCGGTGACGAGCGCGGTCTTGCCGGCGAGTCGTGTCATGTCGGTCATCTCCGGATCAGCGCTCGATGTGGTCGAGGTGCAGCATGCGCGCGAGGTTCTTGTCGAGCTCGTCGTCGCGGAAGATCTTCTTCCAGTCCTCCTTGATGATGCTCTCGCGACCGTAGTCCATCGCGATCAGGCACGCGTCGCTGAACGGGTTGTCGCCGCGCAGGCCGTTCGCGAGCGCCACCTGGGTGTGCCCGTAGAGGATGCTGCGGGCCGCCGCCTCGGGCACGCCCATCGTGTGGATCGCCTCGTGCAACGCCTCGTTGAGGAGCGACCCGATCATGCAGGCGACCGTCTCGACCAGGGTCGGCTCGAGCTGGGCGAGCTGCTTCACGGTGACGAAGTGGACGTCGATGACCGGGGCGTAGATCGCACGCACCGTCTCCTCGACGATGCGGGCGTGCTCCCGGTCCTCGGAATCGACGGCGGCGATCGCGTCCTGGGGCGCGGCGATGCCGCCGAAGGTGTCGGCCCACTCCTCCTTCGTCGTGCGCTCGAGGAACACCGACGGGTGGCACGGGTGCGCGACCGCCTGGACGACGTCCTCGCGGGTGGTCAGCAGCCCCGCGTAAGCCGCGGCAGGGTCGAGTGTGAGAACGATGGCGCCGGGCTTCAGCTGGGGGACCAGTTCGGCCGTCACCGCGCCGAGGGCGAGGTCCGGCACGGCGAGCACGACGATGTCGGCGTCCGCGACCGCGACGGCGGCATCGGTCAGCTCGCGCCCAGCGGCGATCGTCCGCTCCCGTCCGGCGGGCGAGTTCTCGACGTACCGGACGACGTGGTCGGTCTTCACGAGGTTGTCGGACACGCGCATGCCCATCTTCCCTCCGGCGCCGATGACGGCGATGGTGTGGCTCATTCGAAGCTCCTCAGGTGGCTCAGGGTGGCGCGGGTCCAGTCCCGCTCGGTGCGGACGGTGGTCTCGGGGTCGCCCTGCCAGGGCAGCCAGTGCTCGACGATCTCGTTGATCCCCCGCTCGCGAGGGCGGACGGTGTCGAGGAGGTGGTGGTAGTCGTGGAGGCCTTCGCCCATCCGGGCGCCGGAGTAGCTGAAGCCGACCCACCCCGGCTGTCGAGCGAAGGCGAAGTCCTTCGCGTGCACGTTCACGACCACCTCGGCGGCCTCCTCGACGCAGTGGCGCGGCGGCTCCAGCCGGGCGACGACGTTGGCGGGGTCCAGGCAGATCCCGACGTTCGGGCTCTCCGCCTGGTGCACCAGTCGGACGAGGTCGGCCGTCGCGATCTGCTCGTACGTCTCGAGGGCGAGAGTCACGCCCGCCGCCTCGAAGGCGGGGAGGACGCCGCCCAGCAGCGCGCCCGCCTCGGCGAGCGACGGTCGGGAGTCGGGCGCGAACACCATGCTCCGCACCAGGCGGGCGCCGAAGATGTCGGCCAGCGAGAGGAACCGCTGCAGATGCGCGGTCTCGATGCCCTTCGTGCCGAGCTCGATCGTGAGGCCCAGCTCGCGGGCGGCGCGGGCGGCATCCGCGATCTCACGGTCGGTCATCTCGGTCAGCGGTGCGTAGTCGCAGATCTGGAAGAGGCCGACACCGAGCTCGCGCGTCGCCTCGAACGCGCCGATGAGGCTGAGCGGTTCGGGGACGCGATCGGAGTGCTGCCAGACGAAGGCGTAGGTGCCGAGCCCGATCACGGCGCGCTCCGGGCGAGGGCGTACGCCTCGTCGAGCACGTCGCCGAACGCCGCCGGGTCGTGGGCGAAACGACCGAGGAAGAGGCCGTCCACCGCACGGCCGAGCCCGGTCAGCAGGCCCGGTCCGGCCGAGCCGCCGTAGATGACGCGCGAGCCGGCCCGCTTCGGGTCCGCGGCGAGGACGTCGCGGAGGGCACCGGTGACGGCCGAGATGTGGTCGATCGGCGCAGGCGAGGGGGCGCCGATGGCCCAGACGGGTTCGTAGGCGACGACGACCGGACCCGCGGGAGCGCCCGCCAGGCTGCGTCCCAGCTGGGCGACGGTCGCCGAGGCGGCACCGTCGGCATCCGCTCGTTCATCCTCGCCGAGGCAGAGCACGGGGGTCACCCCGTGCCGGAGCGCGGCGGCGGACTTGGCGGCGACGTCGGCGTCGGACTCGCCGAAGAGCCGGCGGCGTTCGGCATGACCGATCTCGGCGTACGTCGCGCCGGACTCGGCGACCTCAGACGCGGTCACCTCACCCGTGTACGCACCGGGCTCGAACGCCGAGACGTCCTGCACGCCGAGGCGCACGCGGGTGCCGGCGAAGGCGCCCGCGGCGTCCTCGAGCTGAAGGTATGTGGGGATGACGAACGCCTCGACGGCGCCGGAGCGCACGCCGTCGTGCGCGCGCAGCACCGCGGCCGCGCCCGCGAACCAGATGCGCGCCTGGCGGCGACCGAAGTACGCCTTCAGACTCACCCCCACCAGGGCCGGCTGCATCAGCAGGATCCTGTGGTCTCGTACTCGTCGATGACGGCCACCTTCGATGCCGACGCCGACGACGGGTCGAAGCGGTAGGTCAGCCATTCGCGCACGAGACGGCGGGCGAGCTCGATGCCGACGACGCGCTGACCCATCGTCAGGACCTGGGCGTCGTTGGAGAGCACGCCGCGCTCGACGGAGAACGAGTCGTGCGCGGTCACGGCACGGATGCCGGCGACCTTGTTCGCGGCGATCGCGACGCCGAGGCCGGTGCCGCAGATCAGCAGGGCCCGGTCGGCCTCGCCGCGGGCGACGCGCTCGGCCGCTTCGATCGCGACCCTCGGGTACGCGGTGTGGCCGTCGGCGTCCACTCCGACGTCGAGCACCGAGACCACGCCGTCGTTCTGCTCGAGGTCGCGCTTCAGGATCTCCTTGTAGTCGTAACCGGCGTCGTCGCTGCCGATGACGAGGCGCAGGGGTGCGGTCATGTCAGATCCTCTCGGGGGAGTCGGGCGTCGCCGTCCGGCTGATGACGGGGGCCGCGGCGAGGGTGTCGCCGACGGCGGTGACGATCAGGGCGAAGGAGTGCGCGCCGGCATCGACGGTGCCGACGGCGTGCTCACCGTGCGTGCGGGCGCGGCCCTTGCGGGGGAGCAGGTCCGCGGTTGCGGCCGCTGCGGTGGTCGCTGCGGCGGCAGCGGTGCGCCAAGCATCCGCCAGGCGGGTACCCGCCGTCACCTCGCGCGTCAGTGTCTCGGTGAACGGGAGCAGTGCGTCGACCATGGTCTTGTCGCCGACCTCCGCTTTGCCGTGCGCGACGACGGCGCCGACCCCGGCGGCGACCCCGTCGGCGATGCGTGTCGCGTCGGGGCGCCCGGCATCGCCGAGGCGGTTCGCGAGCTCGGTGAGGAGGAGGCCCCAGAGCGCGCCCGAGGTGCCCCCCGCCCGGTCAGACCACGCGTCGGCCGCGCGGGTGAGCGTCGTCGCCGCGCCGGCGCCCGCCGCGGCGGCCTGTCGTGCGGCGCGGACGGCCGCGCGCGAGCCGCGCTGCATCCCGATCCCGTGGTCGCCGTCGCCCGCGACGGCGTCGATCCGGCCGAGGTCGTCGACGTTCTCGTCGATCGTCGTCGCAACGGTGTCCAGTGCGGCCACGACGGTAGAGGCGAGCAGGAGGGATGCCGCATCCCCGGCGACCTCATCGGCGGCGACGGACGCGTCGGCGTGCGCGGCATCCCGTCGCTCGGCCTTCGGGACGGCACCGCGACGGTACGCGGGGGTGTCCACTGGGGTCTCCCACAGCTCGGCGAGCTCGTCGTCGAGCCAGAACAGGGTCAGGGAGGTTCCCGCCATGTCGAAGCTGGTGCAGTACTCGCCCACGTGGGGGTCGACGATCTCGAGCCCGGCGCCTTCGAGGAGTGCGGCGACGCGGCGGTAGACGACGAAGAGCTCTTCGTACTTCAGCGAGCCGAGTCCGTTGAGCAGCGGCACGATCCGGCCGTCGGCACCGTCGGGCCGCTCATCCAGCAGCCGCTCGACGAGCATCTCGGCGAGGCCGTCGGCAGTGGGGATGTCGGTCTCGTCGATGCCGGGTTCGCCGTGGATGCCGAGACCGACCGCCATGCGTCCGTCGGGTACCGAGAAGAGCGGCGCCTGGGCTCCGGGCAGCGTGCACCCCGTGAAGGCGACGCCGAAGGAGCGGGTGCGCTCATTCGCGAGCCGGGCGACCCGGGCGACGTCGGTGAGAGGGTACCCGGCAGCGGCCGCGGCGGCCGCCGTGCGGAAGACGGTCAGGTCGCCCGCTATCCCGCGCCGGCGCGCGCGCTCGCCGGGTCCGGCGCTGGCGATGTCGTCGGTCACGACGACGGTCTCGCAGCCGATGCCTTCTGCGCGCAGGCGTTCTTGCGCGGCGTCGAAGTTGAGCACGTCACCGGCGTAGTTGCCGTAGCTCAGCAGCACCCCGCCGCCGGTGTGGGCTGCGCGCGCGACAGCATGGACCTGTTGCGTCGACGGCGAGGCGAAGAGGTTCCCCATCGCCGCGCCGTGGGCGAGGCCCGGTCCGACGAGTCCCCCGAAAGCGGGGTAGTGCCCGGATCCGCCGCCGATCACTACGGCGACCTGACCCTCCGGCACGCGGGTGCTCCGGACGACGCCGCCGGTGATGCGCTCGACGTAGCGACCGTTCGCGGCGACGAAGCCATCGATCATCTCGTCGGCGAAGTCGGCCGGGTCGTTCCACAGGCGCGTCATCGCGTGCTGCTCCTCGGGTCAGTGTGTCCTGCTCGACATTGTGCACAACCGGTTGACCAATTGCAAGCGCACCGCACTCGCCTCCTCCCGTATGTTGGGGCCGTGCCCGCTTACCCTTCCGACCGTTCCGCCGAGATAACAGCGGCCCTCGGCGCGCTCCCCTCGGGAACCCCTGTCTCGGAGGTCGCCCGCCGCCTGATGGACCTCTTCACGAGCGGCGAGATCGAGCCCGGGACGCGCCTGCCGCCCGAGCGGCAGCTCTCGCTCACCCTGGGTGTCGGCCGGTCCGCGGTGCGCGAAGCGCTCGCCGCGCTCGAGATCCTCGGGATCGTCGACGTGCGCCCGGGGTCGGGCACCTACCTGCGCGGAACGGCGAGCGACCTGCTGCCGCAGACACTGCGCTGGGGGCTGTT
Source organism: Microbacterium sp. NPDC080005 (assembly GCF_040702445.1). Classification (NCBI taxonomy): domain Bacteria; kingdom Bacillati; phylum Actinomycetota; class Actinomycetes; order Micrococcales; family Microbacteriaceae; genus Microbacterium; species Microbacterium sp. NPDC080005. The sequence goes on from NZ_JBFBLD010000002.1 coordinate 1,179,604, forward strand.
GATCGGACAGCGGAGCACCGACGACCTGCTCGACGTCCGCTCGGGCCTGGAGATCTACTGCGCCCGTCTCGCCGCCTCGCGCGCCGACGTCGGCGATATCGCCCGGCTGGCGGACTCCCTCACCCGCATGCGCTCGGCCGAGACCGACCTGACGGCTTTCGCCCGAGCGGATGCCGCGTTCCACGACGCGCTCGCCCGCGCAGCCGGCAATGACGCCCTCATCGACCTGCTGCATGTCGTGCGCTCGCTCCTCCAGGTCTATGCCGACCGCGCGGTGCACGACGCCGAGGCCGCGCGCCTCGCGATCGCCGAGCACGACGCCGTGTTCCGGGCGGTCGAAGCGAGGGACGAGGATGTCGCGGCATCCGCGATGGCCGTCCACATGACGACGGCGGCCGCACGCCTGGCCGGGGCATCGCGCGACTGAATGTCACCGTTGCAAAACCACTGAACGTTATTTAGTCTTTCGACGTCGGGGCCGAACCGTGCCTCGCCCGCCACGACGACGTCGCAGGAGACCGCAGTGTCCGCATCCCTTTCCACCGCCCCCGACGGCACGCGCTACCGCGACCTGAACCGGAACGGCGTGATGGACCCCTACGAGGATCCGCGCCTCCCGATCGCGGAGCGTGTCGCCGACCTCGTGTCGCGGCTCTCGCTCGAAGAGAAGGCGGGGCTCATGATCCAGACGATCGTCCCGACGACGACCGACGGCGAGGTCGACGGGCCGTCGACGATGCCGGGACGGGCCTCGGCGCGCGAGTTCATCGAGGGAATGCACGTCACTCACCTCAACATCCATCAGATCCCGGATCCGCGGGCGATGGCCCGCTGGGTGAACGGGCTGCAGCACGTGGCCGCGGCGTCGGGCCACGGCATCCCGGTCACGATCTCGACCGACCCGCGTCACTCGTTCACCGAGAACGTCGGCGCCTCGTTCACGGCCGGGCACCTCTCGGCCTGGCCCGAGCCCCTCGGACTCGGTGCGCTCGCCGACCCGGGCTTCGTGCGGGAGTTCGCCGACATCGCACGGCGCGAGTACCTGGCCGTCGGCATCCGCTCGGCCCTGCACCCGATGCTCGACGTCGCCACCGAGCCGCGGTGGCCGCGTCAGTACGGCACGTTCGGACAGGATGCCGAGCTCGTCGGGCGCCTCGGGGTCGCCTACGTCGACGGCTTCGAGGGCGACCGGCTGACGGCGGCGAGCGTCGCGTGCATGGCCAAGCACTTCCCCGGCGGAGGCCCCGAGAAGGATGGCGAGGACCCGCACTTCCCGTACGGCACCGACCAGGTGTACCCCGGCGGCATGTTCGAGTACCACCTCGAGCCGTTCCGCCGCGTGATCGACCGCGGTGTCTCGGCGATCATGCCCTCCTACGGGATCCCGCGCGGTGTCGTGCTCGACGGCGAGCCGGTCGAGGAGGTCGCCTTCGGCTTCAACCACCAGATCATCACCGGGCTGCTGCGCGAGAAGCTGGGCTTCACCGGCGTCGTCTGCACCGACTGGGGACTCATCACCGAGTCGCGCCTCATGGGCAAGGTGCTGCCGCCGCGGTCGTGGGGTGTCGAGCACCTCAGCGAGATCGAGCGGGTGCGGAAGGCCCTCGACGCGGGTGTCGACCAGTTCGGCGGCGAGGACGACCCGGCGCTCGTGATCGAGCTCGTGCGCTCGGGAGCCGTCCCGGAGTCGCGTCTGGACGTGTCCGTCGCGCGGCTGCTGACCGTCAAGTTCGAGCTCGGCCTGTTCGACGACCCGTTCGTCGACGAGGATGCCGCGGGCGAGATCGTCGGCAGTGCTGAGTTCCGCGCGGCCGGGGACCGGGCCCAGTCCCGCTCGGCCGTGATCCTGCCCGGTGGGGCGGGGGACGCGGCATCCGTCCTGCCGCTGCGGCCCGGGACGGCGGTGCACGCGCCCGAGATCTCGGACGATGCGATCCGCTCAGCGGGGCTGGTGCCGGCGGCGGATGCCGAGGGTGCCGACGTGAGTGTCTTGCGGCTGCAGCCGCCCTTCGACCCGCGCGACGAGTACATGCTCGAGGCGCACTTCCACGCGGGGTCGCTCGCGTTCGACCAGAGCGTCGTCACACGCGTCGTGGACGTCGCCGAGACGGCCCCGACCGTCGTGGCGATCCACCTCGAGCGCCCCGCGCTGCTCGCCCCGGTGGCGGAGCACGCCCACGCCGTCGTCGCGACGTTCGGTGCGTCGGAAGAGGCCCTGCTCGACGTGCTCACCGGTCGGGTGCGCGCCGAGGGTCGGCTGCCGTTCGAGATCCCGCGCGACGAGGCAGCAGTCCTCGCCGGCCGGTCGGATGTCCCCGGCGGTACCGCCGACCCGGTGTACGAGGCGGGCACCCCTTCCCTCGTGGTGACAACGGATGCGTGAGCGGCGCAATTCGGCGCAGGGGCGCGAGAGCCGCGAGCTGATCCTGCAGACGGCGCTCGAGGTCATCGGGCGGCGTGGCTACGGTTCGACCTCGTTGCGCGACATCGCCGCCGAGGTCGGGATGACGCAGGCCGGCATGCTCCACCACTTCGGCACGAAGGAGAGCCTGCTCGTCGAGGTGCTCCGAGAACGCGACGCCGCGACGCGTGAAGCGCTCGCCGAGCAGGACGGCGACGAGCCGCCGTCGGTGCGCGTCGCGCGGCGCAATGCCGAGACCCCCTCGCTCGTTCACCTGTATGCGAGTCTGCAGGCGGCGGCATCCGCTCCGGACCATCCCGCGCATGCCTTCTTCGAGGAGCGTCAGCGGAGCGTGCACGCGGTCGTCGCGGCCGACATCCGGTCACGACAGGATGCCGGCGAGATGCCCCCCGGCATCGACGCCGACACGGCTGCGACGGTGCTCCTCGCCCTCTCGGACGGTCTGCAGCTGCAGCAGGGCGTCGATCCCTCGATCGACATCGCGGCTGTCCTCGCGTGGACGTGGGAGCGGCTCGCCGGCGCGTACTGAGCCGAGCTGAGTCAGGCGGGCCGGGTACCGGGCGTCGGAGTCTCGGACACTTCCGTCCACACTTCCGTCATCTCCTCGATCAGTCCGTCCCGGACGTTGATGAAGGTCGCGCAAGCGAACTCGGTGATGCCGCGGTCGTCCTGGGCGGTCACGACGGATCGACATGCCGCCCGCACCTGGTCTCCGAGAATGTCCTCGACACGCAGACCGTCGAAACCCGGGTAGGCGGCGTTGAGCTCGATCCATGAAGCTCGATCGAAGCTCTCCTCGGTGTGAACGTACCGGCAGGTGAAGGTCGGGTGCAGGTAGCGCTCCAGGTCCTCCCAGCGGTGCTCGTCGAGCGCCGACATCAGTTCCGAGAGAAGCGACACAGCCTGCATCATCGAATCGTAGGGGCACGCGCTTCTGTCCAGAACTCCCGTCGATGTTGCGCGGGCTCGGCCGGGAGCCCGAAGGCCATGTCTACTCCACCCGCGTCACCCGGATCGCCATGAACTGACGACCCGGCAGCTCGACGCGCACCTGACCGCGGTACGTCCCCGGCAGCTCGTCGATCGTGGTGTTCCAGGTGTCGATGACCTCGACGCGCCAGTCGCCCTCGTCGAGGATGACGTTGCGGAACCGCGGCCGGTTGAACCCGAAGTAGGCGACCTTGAGGCGTCCGGCGACGCCGCCCCAGGGAACATCCCAGTCGCTCGGCAGCGGATCCCACACCCCGTCCGGTGCCTGCGACTGCAGGTGCTCGAGGAAGCCGATCCGCGAGGGGGACGAGCCGTGGAGCGCGCCGCCCTTCGACCACCACAGCACCTCGTCGTCGTCGCCGACGGATGCCGCGCCCCCGAGGGCCGACGGGTAGTAGGTCTCGCCGTGGCCGACGTAGCCGCCGCGGACGGCGCCCTCCCAGAACCGGCGAACCATCTCCTCGCCGGTGATGTTGCCCCAGCCCTGGTCGATGTCGCCCTCGTAGGCGCACTCGTCGATGACGACGGGCTTTCCCCACTCCTCGCGCCACTGATCGGTGTTCTCCGCGGTGCGGTAGACGTCGACCCGCTGGATGCTGACGTGGGTGATCCACGGCTTCGCGTAGTCGTATACGGGTCGGCAGTTGTGGATCGAGTTGAGGTGACCGAAGGCATCCTCTTCGCCGACGATCGCCGCGAGACGCTCCCAGTCGTCGAGGTCCTTCGACCACAGCAGGTCGTACTCGTTCGCCATCGACCACCACACGTTCGCGAAGCCCGACATCCGCCGCACGACGTAGCGCACGTACCGCTCGTCGACGGCGGGGCCGAGGTCGGCGAATCCCCAGCGGTCGTAGGCGTGGAAGAGGATGAGGTCGGCCTGGATGCCGAGGGCCGCCAACTCGCCGATCCGCTGCTCCAGTCGCCGGAAGTGCGCCGGGTCGAACCGGGTGTGGTCGAAACCGTCGGCAAGGCTGCCGACGAAGGGGAAGTCGGCCGGCTCGTTCGCGTTGTAGAGGTACGACTTCGGGAAGACGCACATGCGGAGCTTCGCGAACGGAGCCTCGGCGAGCGTCTCGAGGGTCTTCTCCTGCAGTTCCTCCGGCTGATGGGTCCAGGCGTATGCCGTCGTGCCGATCGGGCGGTGCCGCGTGCCGTCGGCGTGCCGGAAGTGGAACCCGTCGACCCGCACGGGACCGCGCGAGCCGTCGCGTGCGCCGATGACTTCGACCGACCCGGTGATGCCATCGAGTGACCGCGCGGTGGACCGCGTCTCGAAGGTCCAGGTGCCGACGGTGTCGGCCAATGCGCGGACGACGTAGACGCCGTCGCCGTCGTAGAAGCCGCCGACCCGGATCTCGTCATCGCCGCGGCGGAAGAGCGCGTCGAGCTCGACGTCGACGAACGGGTTGCCGTGCGACGGCCCGGCCAAGCGCAGCTCGAGCGGGTCCCACAGCGGTGTCGGCTCCGGAAGCGTCAGGGTCGCCGACGCCCGCGCGACGTCGTCGCCCTCGTACGCGGGGTCGGGGGCGATCGCCGGCGCGTACGGCGGGCGCCCGGCGCCGGACCCCACGGCGGCGAGCGCGGCGAAGAACTGCTCGCGCACCTCGAGGTCCTCGAGGGCGGGGACGATGGCGACGAGCTGCCCGAGGCGGCCGCCGCGGAACTGCGTCGCCATGGGCGAGGCGGCCACGCCCGGCAGGTACCGCTCGAGGATCGCGCGGGCGTCGGGATCGTCGAGGGCCTCGCCGAAGGTGCTGGCGCGGTCGAACATGGTGTCTCCTCGGAGGGTCAGGCGGATGCCGTCGCCCGCCGGATCGCGTCGTCCACGGACGCGAGCAGGTCGGGCGGGGTGAACATGAGCGCGGTCGTGACGGGACGCCCCGCGCCCCAACGGGTCTCGGAGCGGATCGCCTGCGCACGATCCGTATCGACTGCCGCGATCGTGTCGATGAGCGCGGCGTACGCGCGCGGGTCGTCGATGACGTCGGCGAGCGACGCGTGCAGGCCGTCGAGCGGTGGACGTGCCGGGGTCGCCGGTGCGGGGAAGCGCCACTCGTGGCTGCCCGAACCCACCTCGTCCGGGGCGCCGGGGATGACGACCTCGGCGCGCGTGTTGGCGGGCACGATCGCGCTCACGACGATCTCGTCACCGTCCCGGCGCCACGAGACCGCCGCCTCGCCGTACGGGGTGAGGTGGCGCGCAGAAGCGGACGACAGGCTGTCGAGCGGCTGCGGCGCGATCCGCAGCCGCCGGTATCCGGGCGCGGCGGGCGCGAGCCCGGCGACCGTCCGGTGCAGCCAGTCGGCGACGGCGCCGAGCGCATAGTGATTGAACGAGGTCATCTCGCCCGGGTTGACGCTGCCGTCCGGCAGCAGCGAATCCCACCGCTCCCAGACGGTCGTCGCCCCCTGGGTCACGGGGTACAGCCACGAGGGGCACTCGGTCTGCGTGAGCAGGCGTTCGGCCGCGTCGAGATGACCTCCGCGGGTGAGGGCGTCGGCGACGAGGGGCGTGCCGACGAAGCCGGTCCCGATCCGGTATCCGCCCTCGCGCACGAGGCTTGCGAGGCGGTCGGCGAGCGCCGCGCGCACGACGCCATCGGTCACGAGGTCGAACTCCAGCGCAAGCGCGTACGCGGTGGGAGCGTCGCTCATCATGCGCCCGGCGGGCGTGACGTACTCGTCGACGAACGCACGTCTGCTGCGCTCGGCGAGGGTGCCGTAGTGCGCGGCATCCGTCTCCAGTCCGAGCAGGTTCGCTGCGTCGGCGACCTGACGCAGCGACCGCGCGTAGTACGCCGAGGCGACGATGTCGCTGTCGACCTTCGCCTGTCCCGGCTTGTCGGGCGGCGCCGACGGGTCGAGCCAGTCACCCAGCTGCATGCGGCCCGCCCAGAGCCCGCCTTCGCCGGCGTCGCGCCCCACGGCGTCCACCCACGCGCGCATGCTCTCGTACTGTGCCGCGAGGACGTCGCGGTCGCCGAAGCGCTCGTGCAGCACCGTCGGCACGACGGTCGCCGCGTCTCCCCAGGCGGCCGGGGAGGCGCCGCCTCCGGTGAATCCGCCGAGGGCGGACGGCACGACCACGGGCACCGATCCGTCGTTCCGGGCCTGCTCGTGCGCGAGGTCGCGCAGCCAGGAGGTGAGGAAGCCGGCGCTGTCGTAGAGGAAGGATGCCGTCGGCGCGAACACCTGCAGGTCGCCCGTCCAGCCGAGGCGCTCATCCCGCTGGGGGCAGTCGGTCGGGATCGAGAGGAAGTTGCCGCGCATGCCCCACACGACGTTGTCGTGCAGCCGGTCGATGAGCGGATCGGATGCCGCGAACCACCCGGTCCGCGTCATGTCGGTGTGCAGGACGACGGCCTCGACGTCGGCCGGGTCGACCTCGGCGCCCGTGATCTGCGCGTACCGGAAGCCGTAGAAGCTGAAGCGCGACTCGAGCACGTCGTCACCCCCGGAGAGCTCGAAGGTGGCGGTCGCCGCGGCGTTGCGCAGAGGGCGGAGCGCGAGCTCGCCGTCCTCGAGCACTTCGGCGTGACGGATCGTCACCGTCGCGCCGGCCTCGCCGCGCACCCGCACCCGCAGCCGTCCGACGAGGTTCTGTCCGACGTCGAGGATCGTTGCCCCCGAGGGGGTTGCGATCGTGTCGACGATGGGGAGCGTCTCGATCCTCCGCACGGGCGGCGCGATGCGTCCCTCGGGAACGGGGACATCCTCGTAACCGGGCTTCGCAGCGGCGCCCACACGGACGGGGGAGAACCCCGCGACCTCGCGACCCAGGTCCTGGTGCTCGCCGGCGTAGATGCCGCTGTCGACGATCGGTCCGTCGGCGGCCGCCTCCCACCCCTCGCCGGTGGCCGCCACGGTCGTCGTCGTGCCGTCGTCGAACGTCACCCGAAGCTGTGCCAGGAACGAGGGCTGCGTTCCGTAGAGCCGGTCGGTGAAGGCGAAGAAGCCGTACTTCTCGGTGTACCAGGCGCCGGCCAGCGTCGCCGACAGGACGTTCTCGCCCTCGTGGAGCAGTGCGGTGACATCGACGGTCTCGTGCACGAGCCGGTCGCGGTACGCCGTCCACCCCGGTGCGAGGACGTCGTCCGACACGGCGGCGCCGTTCACCTCGGGTTCCGCGACACCCAGCGCCGTCCAGAACAGCAGTGCGCGGGTCACCGGTCGTCCCAGCCGGAAGCGGGTGCGGACCACCGTCGGCTGGGCTTCGCGGCCCGGATCGGCCAGCCCGACCGGCTGCGCCACCCATTCGCCGGGGTCGAGGAAGCCGGCGGCGATGGTGAGTGGCTCCGACCAGGTCGTCCACGTGCCGGATGCCGCCTGTGCGCGCACGCGCACGTCGCGCTGCTCGCCGGCGGCGAGCGGAGCGAACGGCCACGAGACCAGCGCACTGTCCTCACCCGCGAGCTCGATCGTGTCGGCGCCGTCGTCGACTTCGGCCACGACCTGTACCCAGTCGGGCTCGCCGGTGTCGACGGTCCAGCTCAGCCGAGGGGTGGGCGTCGCGACGAACGCGGTGTCGTCGCGCAACTCGGCGCGGAACGTGGCGATGCGGGATGCAGGGATCACAGGGTCTCCGGTCCGGTCAGGGGAGGATGCGGCCGAGGTCGGCTGCCAGGGCGACGGCACGCGGGTCGGCGCCACCCGGCCAGGGCCCGCGGGCGATGGTCCACGCGAAGGCGACGCCGGTGTCCGGGTCGACGCACGCAAGGGCTCCCGCCGCACCGTCGTGGCCGAACGAGCGCGGACCGCCGAAGGCGAGCTGCTGCGACGGCTTCTGGAAGACGATCGCATGGGCACGGTCGTGCTGGTGCAGCACCTCGTCGTAGCCGCGGATCTGCTGCTGCCCGATCTGCGACACGGTGCCGGCGCTCAGGAACGGCTCGGTTCCGTCGACGCCGGTGACCGCCGAGGCGAAGAGCCGGGCGAGGCCGCGTGCGCTGCCGGTGCCGCTGCCGCCCGGGTGACCGTAGCGCCAGCTCCGGGGCGAGTTGCCCAGGTCGACGTCACCGCTCAGGGAGCCGAACACGAGCGGGCCGAGCGCTGAGTACTCGCGGACCAGGGTGTCCGACACCGGGCGGATCATCGGGAGGACGTCTGCGCGCCGGTCTTCCAGCTCTGCGGGCAGGCCGAGGTGGAAGTCGATGCCGTGCGGCGCGCGGATCTCCTGCTCGTAGAACTCGTGAAGGGTCCGGCCGGTGACGCGGTATACGAGCTCATCGCCGAGGTTGCCGATCGTGATGGCGTGATAGCCGAAGGCGCTCCCCGGGTGCCAGAACGGCGTCGAGTCCGCCAGACGTGCCGCTGCCGCGTGATGGTCGAGCAGCTCGTCCCACGTGAGATTCGTGTCGGCCTGCGGCAGTCCGGCCTGGTGCGAGAGCAGCTGGCGGACGGTGACGGCGCCCTTGCCCTTCGCGGCGAACTCGGGCCAGTACGTCGACACGCGCTCATCGAGGTCCAGCTCGCCACGCTCGACGAGCAGGCCCACCGACAGGCCGATCGTGTTCTTCGTCACCGAGTACGGCACCATCACCGAGTCGCGTCCGAGATGCGGGCCTCCCCAGGCATCGAGGACGAGCTCACCGCGGTGATACGCCGCGACCTGGAACGACAGGTCGGGGTCCGCCTGCAACCAGCCGTCGAGACGGTCGGCGACTCCCGCGAGCCGGTCGTCGACCGTGCCCTCGAGCAGGCTCAACGGCTCGCCTCCCACTCGAGCTCGAGCGGCAGGTCCACGACCGACGCTCCCGCACGCAGCGTGAACGCGCCGGGTTCGACGACCCAGCCGTCCGCCCAGTGCGCGAAGCGGCGTGGTGGCAGCGAGACGGACGCCGTCGCGGCGGCCCCGGCATCCGCTCGGACGACGGCGTGACCGACGAGCCACCGCACCGGACGGTCGACGGACGAGTCGGCGCGCTCGGCGTAGACCTGCACGACGTGCTTGCCGGCGCGGGCGCCGGTGTTGCGGACGGTCACTTCGAGGGTGTCGCCCTCACGGCTGGCGGACTCCCAGTCCCAGGTCGTGTACCCGAGGCCGTGTCCGAAGGCGTAGGCGGGCTCGGCGCCCGAGCGCAGCCACGCGCGGTATCCGATGTGGATGCCCTCGGTGTACCGGAGGACGCCGTCGTCGGGCGTGACCTGCGTGACCGGCACGTCGGCGAGCGATGCGGGCCAGGTGGTGGGGAGGCGGCCACCGGGCTCGGCGGCACCCGTGAGGATGTCGGCGACGGCGTGGCCGAACTCCTGGCCGCCGAAGTAGCCCTGGAGGATGGCGGCGACGTCGTCCGCCCAGGGGAGGACGACGGGGGAGCCCGCGTTCACCACGACGACCACCGGTGTGCCGGTCGCGGCGACAGCGCGAACGAGGTCGTCCTGACGGCCCGGCAGATCCAGGTCGGTGCGGTCGTACCCCTCGGACTCGACTTTCGCGTTGGTGCCGACGACGACCACGGCGATCTCGGCGGCGGTCGCCGCCTCGACGGCGCGCGCGATGAGCTCGGCGGGGTCGGTGCGCTCGGGCGCGATTCCGACGGTGGCCGACATCGCGCCGGACAGTGCACCCATGTCGGCGCGGTCGAACTCGACTCGCACGTCGATCGGGGTCCCCTCGTGCACCGCGACGGTGGCGGTGACAGAGGGCGGGTTGAGGAAGGCGGCGCCGAGGTCCGTGCCCTCGATCACGGGGGAGTCGTTCAGCAGCAGTTCGCCGTTCACCAGCAGGCGACCCGGGTTCGCGCCGGCGAATCCGAGCTCGACATCGCCGGTGGACTCCGGGGTGTACCGGGTCTCGAACACGACCGTTCTACTCGCGGCGATCGGAGCGTCGCCGCCGAACCAGACCAGGGCGCTCGAGCGCCGGTCCTCGGTGAACAGGACGTCGCCGTCGTCGCCGAGGAAGGTGACCCGCAGGCCGGGCCCGCCCGTGGCCGGGTTCGTCATGCGCGCGAGGTCGAGCTCGGCGACGCCCTCCTGGACGACGGCGCCGATCTCGTAGGCGACCTCGGCCCCCGGAAGCGCTTCGCGGATGCCGTCGAGCGGCGATACGGTGCGCTCGGGAAGGACGGTGGCTGAGCCGCCGCCCTGCGTCCGCGCCTCGCGCGCGTTCTGGCCGATCACCGCGACACGTCGGAGGGCGCCGGCATCCAGCGGCAGCACACCCTCGTTGCGCAGGAGGACGGATCCCTCGACGGCGGCCTCGCGGACGAAGGCGACACCGTCGACCGCGGCCGGCTCGACCGCGTCGTGGCCGGCGAGTGCGCCGACACGCTCGGCGAGCAGCAGCATCCGCAGCACCTTGCGGTCGAGATCGGCCTCGTCGAGCCGGCCGTCGCGCACGGCGTCGGCGAGGTCCGCCCATGCCGGAGCCGGCCCCGGCATGGCGAGGTCCTGCGCGGCGGGGACGGCGTCGAGCGAGCGCACGGCCGTCCAGTCGCTGATGACGACGCCGTCGAAGCCCCATTCGCTGTTCAGTGGCCTCTCGAGGAGGTCGTTCTCGGTCATCGTGACGCCGTCGACGGAGTTGTAGGAGCTCATGATGCTCCACGTGCCCGCCGCAACGGTGCGCTCGAAGGGCGCCAGGTAGAGCTCGCGCAGCGTGCGCTCGTCGACCTGGACGTCCACGGTGAAGCGATCGGTCTCGGAGTCGTTCGCGACGTAGTGCTTGGGGGTGGCGGCCACACCGTTGTCCTGCAGGCCGCGCACGTAGGCGGCGCCCAGGCCGGCGGACAGCTCGGGGTCCTCCGAGAAGCACTCGAAGTGGCGGCCGCCGAGGGGCGACCGGTGCAGATTGATGGTCGGGCCGAGGACGACGTCGACACCCTTGCGGCGGGCCTCCGCGGCGGCAGCGGCGCCGTACCGGTGCGCGAGGTCGACGTCCCAGGATGCCGCGAGTGCCGACCCCGAGGGCATGTTGAGCGACGGATCGCGCTCGTCCCAGCGGGGGCCGCGAACGCCGGCGGGACCGTCCGAGAGGGTCATCGCGCGCAGGCCGATCTCGGGCAGCGGCACCGTCGTCCAGAAGTCCGCGCCCTGGACGAGGGCCGCCTTCTGCTCGAGCGTCAGCTTCTCGAGGAGGGGGCGGAGGTGGTCGGTGGACGCGGTCGACGTCGTCGTGTCAGTCACGGTGCTTCCTTGCAATCGAAGAGGAGGTGGGGGATGCCGGCGCGCGAGCGTCTGCGCGCCGGCATCCGATCAAGCGGCGCCGGCGACGGACGAGCCGGCTTCCGACGCGAGGAACGCCTTGCGTGCGGCGCGGCGCTCCTCCTGCTTGTCAGGGTCGGGCACGGGTGCTGCCATGAACAGCCGCTGCGTGTAGGGATGCTCCGGCTCGGAAGTCACCCGGTCCCCGTCGCCGTACTCGACGATCTCGCCGCGGTACATGACCGCGACGCGATGGCTCACGTGGCGGACGACGGCGAGGTCGTGGGTCACGAAGAGGTAGGCCACACCGGTGCGCTCCTGGATCTCGATGAAGAGGTCCAGCACCCTCGCTTGCGTCGACAGGTCGAGTGCCGAGACCGGCTCGTCGCACACGATGAGCCGCGGCTCCAGGGCGAGCGCCCGTGCGATGGCGACCCGCTGGCGCTGGCCGCCCGAGAACTCGCGGGGGAGCCGGCTCCGGGCATCCGTCGGCAGGCCCACCTGGTCGAGCAGGTCGCGCACCCGGGTGCGGGCGGTGGTCTTCGCCACCCCCGCCGCGGTCAGCGGCTCGGTCAGGATCTCCTCGATCGTCATCGACGGGTTGAGGGACGAGTACGGGTCCTGGAACACCACCTGGATCTCGGAGGTCAGCGACCGGCGCTGCCGCCGTGACAGGTGCGAGATGTCCCGCCCGGCGTACGTGATCGTCCCGCCGGTGACGGGCGCGAGCCCCAGGGCGGCGCGGCCGAGGGTCGTCTTGCCGGACCCGGACTCGCCGACGAGGCCGACGGTCTCGCCGGGCAGGATGTCGAGCGAGACCCCCTTCAGGGCGCGGAACGGTTCGGCGCGAAATCCCTTGCCGGGGTATTCGACGACGAGGTCCTTCACCTCGAGCAGCGGAGCGGTCATGCCCGTGCTCCCTTCGTGGCCAGCGGCGCACGGGCGGGACCCTCGTCGAGGATCGCGTCCAGGAGCGCCTGGGTGTACGGGTGGCGGGCGTGGTGGAAGATGCTGCGCACCGGACCCTGCTCGACGAACAGGCCGTTCTGCATGACCGTGACGCGGTCGCAGAGGTCGGCGACGACGCCGAAGTTGTGCGTCACGAGCAGCATGGCCATGTTGCGCTCGGCCTGCAGGTCGCGCAGCAGGTCGAGGACTTCGGCCTGCACGGTCACGTCGAGGGCGGTCGTCGGCTCGTCGGCGACGATCAGGTCGGGGTCGGTCGACACGGCGCCGGCGATCAGCACACGCTGCGCCATGCCGCCCGAGACCTCGAAGGGGTACGCGTCGAACGTGCGCTTGGGCTGCGGGATGCCGACCCGGGCGAGCAGGTCCAGCGAGCGCTCCGTGGCGTCCTTCTTGGAGAGTCCGAGATGCTTGCGCAGCGGTTCGACGAGCTGGCTGCCGATCGTGAACGACGGGTCGAGGTTGCTCATCGGCTCCTGCGGGATGTAGCCGATGCGCTTGCCGCGGATGCCCGCGTACGTGCGCTCGGACGCATCCGCCAGCTCGGTGCCTTCGTAGAGGATCGAGCCGCCCGTGACGTGCCCGCCGCGGGGGAGGAGGCCGAGGACTGCGAAGGCGGTCTGGGTCTTGCCCGAGCCGGACTCGCCGATGAGGCCGTGCACCTCGCCCTTGCGGATGTCGAGCGAGACACCGTGGACGACCTCGATGTGCGATCCGTCGGGCTGGTCGTAGCCGACCCGCAGATCGCGGACCTCGAGCACCTTCTCGGTGGCCTTGCTGCGGGCGTCCTCGGCGTGGCGGATGACGCCCTCGTTCTCGATGACGGGCAGTTCGTCGGGGTCCTCGATGGGCTCGCCGCCGCTGAGCGAGACGGACGTCGTGACCGCGGCGATCGAGCCGGTCGCTGTCGAGACGGCGCGGCGGCGCTTGCGGCGGACCGAGACGGTGCGCTCGAGTTCGTCACGCATGACATTGGCGAGCAGTGTGAGGGCGATGCAGGTGAGGGCGATCGCCAGTGAAGGCCAGATGAGCAGCAGCGGCGTCCGGGCGATGTTCTTGAAGCCGTCGTTGAGCATCGACCCCCAGGTGGGGACCTTGACGTCGCCGAGGCCCAGGAACTCGAGCCCGGACTGGATCGCGAGGGCGATGCCGGCGATGATCGCCGCCTGGATGATGATCGGTGCCCTCACGACCGAGAGGACGTGCCGTCCGATGATGCGGGTGTCGCTGAGTCCCGACACCCGCGCTGCATCGACGTACAGTTCGCCGCGCACCGCTGTCACGGCGGCGTAGACCAGTCGGAAGAAAGAAGGGGCGAGCAGGAGGCCGAAGATGAACATCGAGATCCAGACCGACGGGCCGAGGACGGCCCTCGCGGCGAGCAGGATCACGATGCCGGGAAGAGCCATGTTGAGCTCGGTGACCCACGTCGCGACGGCGTTGAACCACCCCTGGTAGTAGCCGGCGATGAGGCCGCTGATCACGCCGATGACGATGGCCACGACCACCGCGAGCAGGGCGGCGAGGACGCTCGTCTGTGTGGCGGCGAGCAGGCGCGACCACACGTCACGACCGCTGCTGTCGGTGCCGAGCAGGTTCTCGCCACCCGGGGCGGCGAGGACGTTCCGGATGTCGGCGTAGTTCGGGTCGAGCGGTGCGATCGCCGTGCCGATGACGGCGATGACGGCGATGAGCAGGAGGAAGAGGGCGGCACCGACCCCGACCGGGCGCTTGAGCAGGCGTCGCGCGAGATGCATGCGCACCGGCGCGGCGTTCGACGGGGCGAGGGGCAGGGCGGGGTTGGCGGGGGAGCCCATCGTGTCGGTCATGAGAGCCTCACCTTCGGGTTCAGAGCGGCCTGGGCGAGGTCGATCAGGAGATTGACGATGACGACGAGGATGGCGAACGCGATCACGAGTCCCATCACCACCGGGATGTCGCCCAGGACGGTCGAGCGGACGCTCAGCTGACCCATCCCGGGGATGGAGAAGATCTGCTCGACGACGACGGCGCCGCCGAGGAGACCGACGAACTGCAGGGCGAGGACGGCGAGCGCCGGCCCGCCCGCGTTTCGCAGCACGTGTTTGTAGATGACGGAACCCTCGCTGAGGCCCCGGGCGCGGAGGGTCCGGACGTAGTCGCGCGACGTCGCATCGATCACGGATCCGCGCACCTGCACGGCGACCGAGGCGATGGCGCCGATCGAGAGCGCGATGATCGGCAGCGTCACCGAGGCGAGCCACCCGCTGAAGGATGTCGCGATCGGGACGTATCCCGTCGCCTTAAACCAGTGGAGGTTCACGGCGAAGACGAGCACGAGGATCAGAGCGATGAGGAAGCCGGGCACGGCGAAGCCGATGAGCGAGAGGATCTGGACCGTCCCGTCGATGGCGCCGCCGCGTCGGGCGGCGAGGACGCCGAGGACGATGGCGATGACCGCTGAGATGAGCGTCGCGCCGATCACAAGAGAGAGCGTCACCGCGAGGCGGTTCGTGACGCTGACGCTGACCAGTTCGCCGGTGAACCAGCTGCGCCCGAGGTTCCCCGAGACGGCCGACATCAGCCAGTCGGTGTACTGCGTGAGGAGGGGACGGTTGAGGCCGAGCTCCTCAGTCTTCTTCGCAACGGTCTCGGCCGTGGCGTTCTCGCCGAGGATCCGGCGGGCGATGTCGCCGCCACCCGCATAGAGCAGGAGGAAGGCGACCGCGGAAATGACCGCGACGAGGACGACGCCGGACACGACGCGTCGGATGATGAATGACAGCATGATGACCTTCCCGGGATGGTCGGCAGGTGGCGACGCGGACGCCGCCACCTGCCGGATCGATCAGTTCTTCGGCGAGAAGTCGAAGATCGACGGGTAGGCGTTGGTCGGCCAGAACTCGAGGTTCGTGTTCGCGTCCGTCGCGAACGTGCCCTGCACCCGGAAGAACGGTGCGAACCAGGCCTGGTCGACGATGTACTTGTTCAGCTCCTTGACGGCGGTGGTCGCCTCGTCCTCGGTGCCGTTCTGGATCGTCGAGATGTAGCCGTCGACGGTGTCGTCCTGGTACTTGAACGGGTTGAACGTGGCGTTCGGCGCGATCATGAAGTTGATGAGCTGCCAGTCGGGGTTTTGCTCCAGTGCCATCCACGTCGCCGGGTACTTCGGCGCGAGCATGTCGGTGATGAAGTTGCCCGTGCCGGGGTCGGTGTAGTTCACCGTGATCCCGATGTCCGCGAGCTGCTGAGCGACGAGGTCGAACGTGGTCTGGAAGGCCGGCGTCGACATCATGTTCAGCGTGAACCCGTTCGGGTAGCCCGCCTCGGAGAGCAGCGCCTTGGCGGCATCCGGGTCGTACGCGTAGGTGCTGTCGAGCGACTCGTCGTACGCCTCGGACGTGGCGGGGAAGACCTGCTCGGTCACGGTGCCGTAGCCGCTCTGCAGCGACTGCAGCAGCGCTTCGCGGTCGAAGGCCATGTTGATCGCCTGGCGCACCTTGACGTCGGCGAGCTCGGGCGCCATCGTGCCGGCACGGTCGAGCAGGAGCAGGCCCTGGAAGTCGAGCTCGTTCGACTCGATCGTCCAGCCGGCGCCCTCGACCTCGGCGATGGTGTTGTTGTCGGCGATCTTCGCGCCGTTCGCCTCGCCCGCCTTGATGGCGTTGAGGGTAGCGGTCACGTCCTCCATCACGTTGATGGTGAGGTTCTCGTACTTGACGGCGTCCTTGTTCCAGTAGTCGGGGTTCGCCGTGTAGTTGTACGTGGTGCCGGTGACACTCGACGCGCTGTCGAGGATGTACGGGCCAGAGCCGACCGGTGTGGTCGCGGAGTTCTCGTCGTCGAAGCTCGAGGGAGCCTGGACGAGGCCGGGAGCGATCGACAGGAGGTTCTCGAGCGACGGGTCCGGAGCGTCCTGCGTGATCGTGACGGTCGTCGCGTCGACGGCGGCGAACTCCTTGCCGGCGAGCGTGGCCGCCTGCGGCGAGGTACCGTCGCGGAAGCGCTCGAGGCTGCCGACGACTGCATCCGCGTCGACAGCGGTGCCGTCGGTGAACTTCGCGTCATCGCGGAGCGTGAGCGTGAGGACGGTCCTGTCGTCGTTGTACGACCACTCGGTCGCGAGGTTGGGCTGGATCTCGCCCGAGGAGTTCTTGCGCAGCAGCGTGTCGAAGACCGCCTCGAAGAACTCGCTGCGGTTTCCCCACTCGGCGCCGGCGCCGATGTCGTAGCTCGTCGGAGCGGCGATCGAGATGAGGGTCAGGCGGTCAGCCTTCCCACCCTCCCCGCTGGAGTTCGTCGTCTCTCCACCACCGGCGCATCCGGTCAGTGCGAGTGCTGCGACGACGGCGACGGCTGCTGTGGCCTTCCATCGGAACATCTTTGTCCTCATTTCGGGTGGCGATACCCCTGCGGATCGCTCTGCCGACGGACGCTAGCAGCAAATCCGAACGAGGACTAGGTTTTCAAAATAAAAATCTAGTCATCGCTAGGTTTTCGTTATAAAGCCGTGCAGACTGGGCCGCGACGGCCGCCAACGGGGGAGGCCGAGAGAATGACGATGATGACGAACACGGACACCACCGCGTCGACGCAGGGGCGCCGCCGGGGCACCTACGCCAAGACCGAGGCGACGCGCCAAGCCATCCTCGACGCCGCACTGGAGGTCTTCTCCGGCTCCGGCTACCGGGCGGGCTCCCTGCGTGAGATCGCACTTCGCGTCGGCATGAGCGAGGCCGGGCTGCTGCACCACTTCCGCAACAAGAGTGCGCTCCTCGAGGCGGTGCTGGAGGAGCGCGACGAGCGCGCGCGGGCGGTCGTGCCGACGAACTCGGAGGACGGCGCCTCCGTTCTGCGGGGCCTCGTGGAGCTGGCCGCGATCAACAGCTCGATCCCCGGCGTCGTCGAGCTGTTCGCCACCCTGTCGGCTGAGGCGACGGCGCCCGATCACCCGGCGCACGCGTACTTCGTCCGGCGCTACGACTTCACACGATCGACGATCGAGCGGGCCCTCACCGGGCTCGAAGCTCAGGGCAGATTGCGTCACGGTATGACTCCCCACCGCGGCGCGGTGACCATCATCGCCCTGATGGACGGCTTGCAGGTGCAGTGGCTGCTCGACCGCTCGGTCGTCGACATGGCAGAGGAGCTGCGAGCTCTCCTGAGGACCTTCGCCGACATCGATTGGGGTGCCGAATCCACTCCGGAGGCGGTCGTCGAGGTGTCGGCATGACCCGCACGGCGTTGCGCGACGGCTGGACCGCCGGTCCCAAACTCGGTCCTTTCGAGTCTCCCGCCGAGGGTCACGGACCCGTGACGGTCGTCCTTCCCCACGACGCGTTGCGTGATCTGCCGCGCTCGGCCGACGAGGTACAGGGCGTCCACTCCGGCTACACCCCGGGAGGGGCGTTCGAGTACGCCCGCGAGCTGGATGTTCCCGAATCGTGGCGTGGTAGGACTGTCCGGCTCGAGTTCGAGGGGGTCTACCGCGACGCGGTGGTGTTCCTGAACGGGGAGGTCGTCACCCATGAGGCGAACGGCTACGCCGGCTTCACCGCCGAGCTGGATCCGTACCTCCGGTTCGGCGAGACCAACCGGCTGACCGTCGAAGCGCGCGCCCACCGCGACAGCCGGTGGTACAGCGGCGCGGGGATCTATCGCCCTGTCCACCTGGTCGTCGCCGATCCTGTCCACATCCCGACCCATGGTGTGGTCGTCACGACGCCCGACGTCGACGACGAGCGTGCCGTCGTCGAGGTCGCGGTCACCGTGCGCAATGCCGCGCGCCACACGCGTGAGACGCGTGCCGACTGGACGATCGTCGGTCCGGACGGTGCGCCGGTCGCCTCCGGCACCTCCCCCGTCACCGTTCTGCCCGGGACGGATGCCGTGGCCCGCGCGCGTCTCCTCGTCACCGCGCCGCACCGCTGGCACCCCGATCATCCGCACCTGTACACGGCGCGGACGACGGTGACGGATGCCGCCGGCGCGGTGCTCGACGAGGAGTCGACGACTTTCGGCATCCGCACCCTGCAGGTGGACCCCGTGCGGGGTCTGCGCATCAACGGGCAGCCCGTGAAGCTGCGCGGCGCGTGCGTGCATCACGACAACGGCGTGCTCGGTGCGGCGACCTTCGACGACGCCGAGGATCGACGGGTCCGCCTGCTGAGGGAGGCCGGGTTCAACGCGCTGCGCAGTGCACACAACCCGATGAGCCGCGCGATGCTCGACGCGTGCGACCGGTACGGCGTGCTCGTCATGGACGAGCTGGCCGACGCGTGGACACGGGCGAAGGCGCCCTTCGACGCCACGATCACGTTCCCGGAGCGGTGGGAGCGCGACATCCGCTCGCTGGTCGAGAAGGACCGCAACCACCCGAGCGTGATCATGTACTCCATCGGGAATGAGATCCTCGAGCTCGGCACCCCGATCGGGTCGACGTGGAGTCGCCGGCTCGCCGAGGCCGTGCGCGCCGCGGATCCGACGCGGTTCGTGACGAACGGGATCAACGGGATCATCGCCAACCTGCCGCGCATGGCCGAGGCCCGAGAGCAGGTCGAGGACGCCAACACGATGATGGCGAACATGGGCGACCAGATGGGGCTCATGAACGCATCGCCGCTCGTGAGCGCCTCCGTCGAGGAGTCGGCCGCGGTGCTCGACGTCGTCGGGTTCAACTACGCCGACTCCCGGTACCGGCAGGATGCCGTCGACCACCCGAACCGGGTCATCGTCGGTTCCGAGACCTTCCCGGCGCGCATCGATGTGATGTGGGGGCTCGTCGAGGAGCTGCCGCATGTGATCGGTGACTTCACCTGGACGGGCTGGGACTACCTCGGCGAGGCCGGCATCGGCCGCGTCGACTACACCGACGAGCCCGGCTACGTCGACACCGGCACCGCCGGCCCCTATCCGTACCGGCTCGCCGAATCGGGCGACCTGGACATCACCGGGTACCGGCGGACGATCTCGTACTACCGCGAGATCGTATTCGGACGGCGAACCGTCCCGTACATCGCCGTCCATCGCCCGCAGCACCATGGCCGGCCGACCGGGACGACGCCGTGGTCGTGGACCGACACCGTGTCCACATGGAGCTGGGATGCCGCACCCGGTGCGCCCGTGACCGTCGACGTCTACGCGGCTGCCGACGAGGTCGAACTGCTCCTCGACGGCGAGAGCCTCGGGACCCGGCCGGTGGGCGCCGAGAAGGCGTTCGTCGCGCGCTTCGAGACCGCGTTCCGCCCCGGCGAGCTCGTCGCCGTCGCGCGGCGCGACGGCCACGAGACCGGTCGCCACGTCCTGCGCACGGCCGGCACCCCTCGCCTGCAGGCGCACGCCGAACGCGACGGGGTCGCGGTCGGCGGGCTCGCGTTCGTCGCGATCACCCTCGCGGACGACGACGGCATCGCCGTCGCCGACCGCGACGTGCGTGTCGAGGTCTCTGTCTCGGGTCCGGGGGCACTGGCTGGTCTGGGCTCGGGCCGCGCCCGCACGGAGGAGACTTTCGGCGACGACGCCTACACGACCTACGACGGCAGACTGCTCGCCGTCGTCCGTGTCGACGGTCCCGGCGAGATCGTCGTCACCGCGTCCGCGGCGGGGTACGCCGAGGCGAACGCGACCGTCGTCGGCGGCTGAGCCGGCCCCCGGCATCCCGGTCCCTCACGGGTCGCCACCTGTCGCTCGAGCGCGTGAGCCGCGGCACATCCCGTTCCCGGAGCCGCCTCAGCTGCGCCGCGTCTCGCCCTCGGGCAGCCGGATCGGCGTCGTCGCCGCGACCTCGTCGCTGAACTCCTCGGGCGCCACCACGCTGATCGGGCGGGTCTCGTCGATCGTCATCGCGAAGCGGCGCGTCTCGTGGCGGTGCAGGCGTCCCGAGAACAGCAGCCACCCGCCGCCGACACAGAACGCGATGAGGGCCGCCGCGGCGCCGAGCAGGATCGCGGCGCGCGGACCGAACGCATCGGCCACCCAGCCGACGATCGGCGCGCCGAAGGGCGTGCCACCCATGAGGATCGCCATGTACAGCGCGAGCACGCGTCCCCGCAGAGCCGGCTCGGTCGTCGTCTGCACGTAGCCGTTTGCGGTCGTGAGGGTCGTGACGGTCGAGAAGCCGATGAGCATCAGGGTCGCGGCGTAGGCGATGTAGACCGGCATCGCGGCCGAGAGCACGGAGGCGATCGCGAACAGCCCCAGTCCGAGGATCACGAGCCGCAGCCGGGCGCGGTCGCGGCGGGCTGCGAGCAGGGCGCCCGCGAGCGACCCGATCGCGAGGATCGAGCTCAGCACACCGTAGCCGTCTGCGTTCTGGCCGAATTCGAGCGCCATGGTCGAGGCGAGGATGGGGAAGTTCATCCCGAACGCGCCGAGCAGGAACACCATGATGAAGGTGACGACGAGGTCGGGGCGGCTGCCCACGTAGCGCAGCCCGTCGGCCATCCGTGCGGCGCTGCGCAGCTTCGGCCGCGGCACGAGTTCGGCGGGCCGGATGAGGATGAGCGCGACCAGCATCGCCAGGAACGTCAGTGCGTTGACGAGGAACACCCATCCCGTCCCGACGGCGACGATCACGAGGCCGGCGACGGCGGGGCCGATCATGCGGGCCGTGTTGAAGGAAGCCGCGTTCAGTGCGACCGCGTTCGAGGCGTTCTCGCGCGCGACGAGGTCGGAGACGAACGCCTGCCGGGTCGGGTTGTCGAAGGCTGCGACGACGCCGAGCGCGAACGCGAAGGCGTACATCGTCCACAGATCCATGGCGCCGAGCAGCAGCAGCACGCCGATCGTGAGCCCGAGGACCATGAGCGAGCCCTGGGTGAAGAAGAGCAGCTTGCGCCGGTCGAACCGGTCGGCCACGAGCCCGGTCACGCCGACGAGCAGCAGGGGAGGCGCGAACTGCAGCGCCATCGTCACGCCCATCGCGGTGGCGTCGTTGTCGGTCAGCTGTGTCAGGACGACCCAGCTGAGGGCGGTCGCCTGCATCCACGCGCCGACGTTCGAGACGAGTGCGCCGATGAACCACACGCGGTAGTTGAAGACGGAGAAGGAGCGGAACATCGCGGAACTCATCGCTCGGCCACCTCCTGCATGATCGCGGCGGCCTCGGCGAGGGTCGCGCGCTGGGTGGCGGTGAGAGCTTCGAAGGCGTGCTCGAGCCAGGAATCGCGTCGGCGGACCGTCTCCACGACGACCTCGCGCCCGCTCTCGGTCAGGTCGATGACCACCTTGCGCCGATCGTTCTCGTCGGGGGTGCGGCTCAGGTAGCCGAGCTCTTCCAGGCAGTTGACCGTGCGGTTCATCGAGGGGGCGGAGACCCGCTCCCTCTCCGCGAGTTCGCCGAGCGTGTGCGGGCCGTGCACCTTCAGCGCCGCGAGCACCGCGAACTGGCCGTCGCTCATCGTGTCGACGGCCCGCTGCGACCGCAGTCGCCGCGCGAGCCGGAAGGTGGCCATCCGGAAGTCGGATGCCGCGTGAGCGAGGTCTCGGGGCTGGTCGCCGGTCGCGTCGCTCATGTTTCTTTAGCATAGCTCATTAGCCTGGCTAACGGCTCGGAGCGTTATGCCTGTGCGGCTCTAGGATTCGAGCCATGCCCGAGTTCATCGATGCACACGGCATCGCGATCGTCTACGACGTGCACCCCGCCGAGGGGACCCCCCGCGGCGTTGTCCAGCTTCTCCATGGGGTCGGCGAGCACGCCGGACGCTACGGCGACCTCATCTCCGCTCTCACTGCCGACGGCTTCACGGTCTACGCCGACGACCACCGCGGACACGGCCGTACCGGCATGCGGCAGCACGGTGGCGACGCGACCCGCCTCGGCCGACTCGGCCCCGGCGGACTGCGCGCCGCGATCGCGGCCTGCCGACAGTTCACCGAGCTGATCCGCGGGCGCCATCCCGATCTGCCGCTGGTCCTCCTCGGCCACTCCTGGGGGTCGTTCCTCGCGCAGAAGCTCGTGAACGCCGACCCGCGCGCCTACGACGCCGTGGTGCTCTCCGGGTCGTCGCTGCTCTGGCCGGGCGCCCTCAACGCCGCGCCGCTGAACAAGCGGTGGGCAGGGGCCGACGCGACGGGCGTCGAGTGGCTCTCGACGGATGCCGCGGTCGGCCGCGCCTTCCTCGACGACCCGCTGACGACCATGACTCCGCTGCCTACGCTGTTCGGGCCTGCCGACACGGTGCGGCTGATCGGCAAGCCGAAGCGCGACCTCGGCGTGGACGTCCCCGTCCTCCTGATGGTCGGGAGGGACGATCCGGTGGGCGGTCCGCGCAGTGTCCACCGACTCGCCGACGCCTACCGCACCCGGTCGAGACTGACGGATGTGACGACCCTCGTCTACCCCGACGCGCGCCACGAGATCTTCAACGAGCACTGCGCAGCCGAGGTGCGCGCGGATCTGCTCGCGTGGCTCGATGCGCGCATCGCACGACGCGACGCGGCATCCGTCCCCGGTGACGCGACCACGCCCGCTGCGGACACGGGAGAATAGGGGCATGCACGGCGAGTACAAGGTTCCTGGCGGCAAGCTGGTCGTGGTCGACCTCGAGGTGGCCGACGGCCGCATCGCGGACTTCCACCTGGCGGGTGATTTCTTCCTCGAGCCCGACGACGCCCTCGCCGACATCGACGCGGCCGTCACCGGGCTTCCGGCCGAGGCCGATGTCGCGACGATCGCCGCCGCGGTACGCGGTGCGCTCCCCGAGGGCGCGCAGCTGCTCGGCTTCACGCCCGAGTCGGTCGCGACCGCCGTCCGCCGTGCGCTCATCGTGGCGCCGGGCTGGAACGAGTTCGAGTGGGAGATCGTCCACGAGAAGGCGGTGTCGCCGGCGATGAACCTCGCTCTCGACGAGGTGCTCACGACGCGGGTGGGCGACGGCCGCCGGACGCCGACCCTCCGCATCTGGGAGTGGAACGAGTCCGCCGTCGTCATCGGCTCGTTCCAGTCGCTGCGCAACGAAGTCGACCCCGAGGGGGCCGCGAAGCACGGCTTCCAGGTCGTCCGCCGCATCTCCGGCGGCGGCGCGATGCTCATGGCCGCGGGGTCGATCGTCACGTACTCGCTCTACGTCCCGGCATCCCTCGTCGCGGGTCTCACCTTCGCGGACTCCTACGCGTTCCTCGACGACTGGGTGCTGCACGCGCTGCGCTCCCTCGGGATCGACGCCACATACCAGCCGCTCAACGACATCGCGTCGTCGAAGGGCAAGATCGGCGGCGCCGCGCAGAAGCGCCTCGCCAACGGGGGAGTGCTCCACCACGCGACCCTCAGCTACGACATGGACGGCCAGGTGCTGACCGAGGTGCTGCGCATCGGCCGCGAGAAACTCTCGGACAAGGGGACGGCGTCGGCGGCGAAGCGCGTCGACCCGCTCCGCAGCCAGACGGGTCTGCCGCGCGCCGAGATCATCGAGCGCTTCAAGGAGACCTTCACGTCGCTGTACGGCGCGAAGCCGGGCTCGATCTCCGAGGAGGAGTACGCCGAGGCCGAGGCGCTCGTCGAGTCGAAGTTCTCGACGGACGCCTGGCTGCGCCGCGTCCCGTGACCGTCGAGATCCACCTCGGCGACAACCTCGAGGTCGCCCGGCGCCTGCCGGACTCCTCGTTCACGCTCGTCTATCTCGACCCGCCGTTCAACACCGGCCGCACGCAGGAGCGTGCGATCGAGTCCGCGCTCCGCATCCAGTCCGCAGCGGAGGACCCCGCGCCCACATCCGCGGATTCCCGGGAGACCGCAGCCGACGCATCCTCGGAGGGGTTGAGGGCGGAACGCCTCGTCCCCGACCCCGATGCCCCGCGGCCGCCGACGGGCCCGGTCAAGGGCGGCTTCCGGGGCACCTCCTACGCCCGCACGCGCGGCGCGCTGAAGCTCTACGACGACCGCTTCGACGACTACTGGGGCTTCCTCGAGCCGCGGCTGCGCGAGGCGTGGCGACTGCTCACGGGCGACGGCACGCTCTACCTGCACCTCGACTACCGCGAGGCGCACTACGCGAAGGTCATGCTCGACGCCGTGTTCGGCCGCGACTGCTTCCTCAACGAACTCATCTGGGCGTACGACTACGGCGCGAAGTCCCGCAAGCGCTGGCCGAGCAAGCACGACACGATTCTCGTGTACGTGAAGGACCCGTCGGCCTACTTCTTCGACTCGGATGCCGTGGACCGGGAGCCCTACATGGCGCCGGGGCTCGTGACCCCCGAGAAGGCGGCGCGCGGCAAACTGCCGACGGATGTCTGGTGGCACACGATCGTCCCCACGTCCGGACGGGAGAAGACCGGCTACCCGACGCAGAAGCCCGAGGGCATCCTGCGACGTATCGTGCAGGCGTCCAGCCGTCCCGGCGACCGCGTCCTGGACCTCTTCGCCGGCTCCGGGACCACCGGCGCCGTGGCCGACGCTCTCGGGCGCGACGCGGTCCTCGTCGACCACAGTGCCGACGCGCTCGCGGTCATGCGGGCGCGCATGCCCGAGGCCGTCGTCGTCGGCTGACGCTCCGCATCCACCACCGGATCGAGAAACGGCGTCCGGATGACACGCGAGCGTGTCGGATCCGGACGCCGTCTCTCGAGGAGGGCTCAGCTGCGCAGGAAGTCCAGCAGTGCCTCGTTCACCTCAGCGCCGTGCGTCCAGAGGAGGCCGTGCGGCGCGCCGTCGATCTCGACGTAGGTCGCCTCGGGGAGGAGCTCACGGAACTTCCGCGCGGTGGCGTCGATCGGGAGGATGTTGTCCGCGGTGCCGTGAAGGATGAGCGCCGGCACGGTCACAGCCGGGATGTCGGCGCGGAAGTCCGTCGCCCAGGTCAGCGGCGCGGCGGCGATGGCGGCGTTGCCGGCCTGGTTGGCGACGGCGACCGACGCGTCGAGCGCCTCCTGCGAGACGCGGTTCCCGAGGTAGTCGTCGAGGTTGTAGAAGTCCTTGAAGAACCCGGTCAGGAACGCGTAGCGGTCCTCGGCGACAGCAGCCGCCGTGCCGTCGAAGAACGCCTGGTCGCCGGCGCCGTCGGGGTTCTCGTCGGTCTTGAGAAGCCAGGGCTCGAGCGAGCCGAGGAAAGCGACCTTCGCGATGCGGTCCGCGCCGTAGCGCGACAGGTACCGGGCGATCTCTCCCGTGCCCATCGAGAACCCGACGAGGACGGCATCGGTCAGCTCCAGCTCTTCGATGAGGGCGTGCAGGTCGGCGGCGAACGTGTCGTAGTCCGAACCCGACGCGGTCTTGGTCGACGCCCCGAATCCGCGCCGGTCGTACGCGATGACGCGGTAGCCGGCCTCGAGCAGCGCGGCCTGCTGCTTGCCCCATGACTCGCCGTTCAGAGGGAATCCGTGGATCAGCACGACGGGCTGGCCCGACCCCTGGTCCGTGTAGAAGATGTCGACGTCGACCGAGTTCTCGGTCCCTACGGTGATGTACGCCACGACGGCGCTCCTTCCCGCCGGAACGGTCGTCCGGCGACATCCCGACGTTATGTTTCCCCGTGCGGGCGCGACCAGCGCTTGACGGATCCTTCGCCCGCTGTTCATGGAACGACGCCGGTACCGTTGCCTCATGGCGGCGATCGACCTCAACGCGGACCTCGGTGAGACCGTCGACGGCGTCCCGACCGCCGACGACGAGGCGATGTTCGCCGTGGTCTCGAGTGCGTCCGTCGCGTGCGGCGGCCACGCCGGCGACGTCCCGTCGATGACGGACGCCGTCCGCCGCGCGGCCGAGCAGGGTGTCGCGGTCGGGGCGCACCCCTCTTTCGTCGACCGTGCCGGGTTCGGGCGGGTGGCGCTCGCCGTCCCGCCGGCGATCCTCCGCACCCAGGTGCGGGACCAGATCGCCGCCCTGGTGGGGGTCGGTGCCGACCTGCGCTATGTCAAACCACACGGGGCGCTCTACCACGCGGTCTCCGCCGAACCCGGGGCGGCGGGCGCCGTCGCGGCCGCCGTCGCGGACGTCGCCGCGGACCTCGGGCGCACGCTGCCGATGCTCGGGATGCCGGGGGCGATCACCCAGGCCGCCGCGAGCCGCGGCATCCCGTTCTTCGTCGAAGCCTTCCTCGACCGCGGCTACCTGGCCTCCGGCTCCCTCGTACCGCGCACCGAGCAGGGCGCGCTCCTGCACGACGCCGAGGTCGTCGCCGCCCGCGCCGTGACGCTCGCGACGGGCGGCGGTGTGGTCGCGATCGACGGCTCGAGCATCGAGGTCGACGCAGCATCCCTCTGCCTGCATGGGGACACCCCCGGTTCGGTCGCGATGGCGCGTGCCGTGCGGGCGGCGCTCGACGCGGCGGGGGTCGAGGTGCGCGCGCCGTGGTGATCCGCCCCTTCGGTGACAGCGCGCTGCTCGCCGAGGTCGACGGGCTCGCCGACGTGCTCGAGGTCCACGACGCCCTGGTGCGCTCCCGACCCCGCGGCGTCCTGGATCTCGTCCCGGCCGCCCGCACGGTGCTGGTCCACCTCGACTCGGCCGTCCTCCCGCTCGCCGCCGCACGCGCGTGGATGGAAGGCGTGGATGCGGCGGGCCGCCCGGCGCGGGACACGGCGACGGACGAGGTCGAGATCCCCGTCGTCTACGACGGCCCGGACCTCGATGAGACGGCAGCCGCCCTCGGGGTGGCGCGCGAAGAGCTCATCGCCCGGCACCTCGCCGCGCGCTGGACCGTCGCCTTCACGGGCTTCGCTCCGGGATTCGGGTACCTCGTGAGCGAGGACTGGCGGTTCGACGTCCCCCGCCGGGCGACACCCCGCACGCGGGTGCCGCGGGGCGCCGTCGCGCTGGCGGGGGAGTTCGCCGGCGCCTACCCGCGCGAGACCCCGGGCGGCTGGCAACTCATCGGCACGACCGGCGCGCCGCTGTTCGACCCGCACGCCGAGCGACCCGCGCTGCTGCGCCCCGGGACCCGCGTGCGCTTCCGGCTCGTGGACGCCGTCCACCCCGGGGTCACCCCGCCCCGCGCCGCCCCGGTCGGCCGGCCGGCGGCGATGGTCCTGGACCCGGGTCCGCTCGCGACGGTGCAGGATGCCGGTCGTCCCGGCGCGCTCGCCGAGGGTGTGTCGCTCTCGGGCGCCGCCGACCGCCGGGCCCTGGCCGCGGCGAACCGGCTCGTCGGCAATGCGCCGGCCGCCGCCGCCGTCGAGGTCACCCTGGGCGGATTCCGCGCGACGGCCCTCCGCGACGTGTGGATCGCGGTCACCGGAGCCTGGGGGAGCGTCCACGTGGCGGGTCGCGAGGTCGACCCCTACCGGCCGGTGCTCTGGCCCGCCGGTGCAGAACTCGCGCTCGGCGCGTTCCGCGCCGGCGTCCGCGCCGTGCTCGCCGTCCGCGGCGGACTCGCGGGCCGCGGGGTGCTCGGGTCGATCGCCGCCGACACCCTCTCCGGTCTCGGTCCCCGGCCGTTGCGCACGGGTGACGAGATCGCGACGGCGGATGCCGCGCGGCATCCGGTCCCACCCGTCGACCTGTGGCCGTGGACCCCGCCGCCCGACGTCCTGGACGTCCCCGTGGCCGCGGGTCCGCGTGCGGACTGGTTCCTGCCGGCGGCGCGACGTGCGTTCCTCGAGACGGGATGGGTCGTGGGAGCCCGCGCGGACCGCGTCGGCATCCGGCTCGACGGACCCCCGCTCGAACGGACACCGGATGCCGTCGGCCGGGAGCTCCCGAGCGAGGGCATGCTGCCGGGCGCCGTCCAGGTGCCGCCCGACGGTCTGCCGGTGATCCTCGGACCCGACGGACCGGTGACGGGCGGATACCCCGTGATCGGTGTCGTGACGGCGGCCGGGCGCGCGGCGCTGGCGCAGGCGCGCCCTGGATCGCATCTCCGACTGCGGAGCGCAAGCCCTCGGCTGTGATCGTCGCCGGCGCGTAGGGTCGGCCCCATGTTCTTCCGTCGCGCCTCCGCCGCCCTCGCGCTCGTCGCCGCACTGAGCGGAGCGTCGATGCTGGGACTGAGCGGCTGCACGCCCGAGTCCGCACCGCCCGCCGAGTCGGAGTCGGTCGCGCCGCCGGAGACGGATGCCGTGGAATTCGCCCCCGCGACCGGGACCGAGGTCGCGACCGACGAGTACACCTTCCGTCTGCCCGAGGGGTGGGGATTCCCCGACGGCGCGCCGGACGGGTTCGATCCGACGACCTTCGCCGCCGACCTCACCGACGGGGACGACTACCCCGACAACGTCAACATCCTCGTCTCGCCCGGTGGTGAGGTGACCTCGGACCAGGTCGAGGAGAGCGGGATCGCCGAGCTCGAGGGCGCCGGAGCGACCGACGCGCGGGCGCTCGATCGGGTGACCGCCGCAGGGTCGGAGTCGGCGCACCTGACCGCGACCGTGTCGACGGGCGAGGTCCCCTACGTCATCGACCAGTACTACCTCGTCGATGCGGGGCAGACCTACATCGTCACGTTCTCGTCGAGTGTCGAGGTGTCGCAGGAGGACCGCGACGCGCTCGCGCTGTCGGTCCTCGTGACCTGGCAGTGGACGTGAGTGCTGCGGCGCAGGGAGCCTGACCGCCTGGGTTATACCGCAGCATCCGAAAGTCGTCAACGATCCGACTGGACACGGCGCGTCGTGCGTCCTATAGTGGGTAGTTGCGCTCCCCTCTACTTGCCCTCATATGGTGGTCGGCTTGTGCCTGCGCCCCCGACGGTCCCCGTCGGCGCGCGCCGCAGGTGTCGGATGCGGGAGTACTCCACCTGACGACAAGGAAAACCAGCCCTCCCGGGCTCACGGAGGTAATTCCCTTGGCTGCTGCGCGCAACGCAACTTCCACCACCACCACCAAGAACGGCCGCGGGGCATCCCGCCTCTCGTTCGCCAAGATCTCCGACACGCTGACGGTCCCCGACCTTCTCGCGCTGCAGACTGAGTCGTTCGACTGGCTCGTCGGCAACGAGGCATGGAAGGCGCGTGTCGCCGAGGCGCAGGCCGCCGGCCGCACCGATGTGCCCGAGATCAGCGGCCTCGAGGAGATCTTCGAGGAGATCTCGCCGATCGAGGACCTGGGCGAGACGATGCAGCTCTCGTTCACGAACCCCTACCTCGAGCCCGAGAAGTACTCCATCGAGGAGTGCAAGGAGCGCGGCAAGACCTACGCCGCCCCGCTCTACGTCGAGGCCGAGTTCATGAACCACCTCACGGGTGAGATCAAGACGCAGACGGTCTTCATGGGCGACTTCCCGCTCCAGACCGCCAAGGGCACGTTCATCATCAACGGCACCGAGCGCGTCGTCGTCTCGCAGCTCGTGCGCTCGCCCGGTGTCTACTTCGACAAGACGCCCGACAAGACCTCCGACAAGGACATCGTCTCGGCGCGCGTCATCCCCAGCCGTGGTGCGTGGCTCGAGTTCGAGATCGACAAGCGCGACCAGGTGGGCGTGCGCATCGACCGCAAGCGCAAGCAGTCCGTCACCGTCTTCCTCAAGGCCCTCGGCCTGTCGAGCGAGGACATCATGCAGGAGTTCGCGGGCTTCAGCTCGATCGAGGAGACCCTCGAGAAGGACACGATCCTCACCAAGGAGGACGCGCTCCGCGACATCTACCGCAAGCTCCGTCCGGGCGAGCAGGTCGCCGCCGAGGCCGCCCGCGCGCTGCTGGACAACTTCTACTTCAACCCGAAGCGCTACGACCTGGCCAAGGTGGGTCGCTACAAGATCAACCAGAAGCTCGGCATCGACAAGCCGCTCAGCGACTCGGTCCTGACCGTCGAGGACATCGTCGCGACGATCAAGTACCTCGTCCGCCTGCACCGTGGCGACGTCAGCTACGACGGCGTCCGCAGCGGCAAGGCCGCCGAGATCCGCCTGGACGTCGATGACATCGACAACTTCGGCAACCGTCGCATCCGTGCCGTCGGCGAGCTCATCCAGAACCAGGTCCGCACCGGTCTGTCCCGCATGGAGCGCGTCGTCCGCGAGCGCATGACCACTCAGGACATCGAGGCGATCACGCCGCAGACCCTGATCAACGTCCGCCCCGTCGTGGCCGCGATCAAGGAGTTCTTCGGAACGTCGCAGCTGTCGCAGTTCATGGACCAGAACAACCCGCTCGCGGGTCTGACCCACAAGCGTCGCCTCTCGGCGCTCGGCCCCGGTGGTCTCTCGCGTGAGCGTGCCGGCGTCGAGGTCCGCGACGTCCACCCCTCGCACTACGGCCGCATG
Source organism: Microbacterium sp. NPDC080005 (assembly GCF_040702445.1). Lineage (NCBI taxonomy): Bacteria > Bacillati > Actinomycetota > Actinomycetes > Micrococcales > Microbacteriaceae > Microbacterium > Microbacterium sp. NPDC080005. The sequence goes on from NZ_JBFBLD010000002.1 coordinate 1,210,243, forward strand.
TGCCCGATCGAGACGCCGGAAGGCCCGAACATCGGTCTCATCGGTTCGCTCGCCTCGTTCGCGCGCATCAACGCGTTCGGCTTCATCGAGACGCCGTACCGCCGCGTCGTGGGCAACAAGGTCACCGACCAGATCGACTACCTGACGGCCGCGGAAGAGGCCGACTACGTCGTCGCACAGGCCGGTGTCGAGCTCAACGCCGACGGCACGTTCGTCAACGACCGCATCCTCGCCCGCCGCGGTCAGGGTGGCGAGGTCGACCTGTTCCCGGTCGACGAGATCGGCTACATGGATGTCTCGCCGCGCCAGATGGTGTCGGTCGCGACCTCGCTCATCCCCTTCCTCGAGCACGACGACGCGAACCGCGCCCTCATGGGTGCGAACATGCAGCGTCAGGCCGTCCCGCTGCTGCGCAGCGAGTCGCCGATCGTCGGTACCGGTATGGAGGGCTACGCCGCCATCGACGCGGGTGACGTCATCACCGCCGAGAAGGCCGGTGTCGTCTCCGAGGTCTCGGCCGACGTCGTCACCGTGCAGCTCGACGAGGGTGGCACGCAGGACTACTTCCTGCGTAAGTTCGACCGCTCCAACCAGGGCACCTCGTACAACCAGCGTGTCGTGGTCTCGGCCGGCGACCGCGTCGAGGTCGGCGAGGTCATCGCGGACGGCCCCGCCACCGAGGACGGCGAGCTCGCGCTCGGCAAGAACCTCCTCGTCGCGTTCATGACATGGGAGGGTCACAACTTCGAGGACGCCATCATCCTCAGCCAGGAGCTCGTCAAGAACGACACCCTCTCCTCGATCCACATCGAGGAGTACGAGGTCGACGCGCGCGACACCAAGCTCGGCAAGGAGGAGATCACCCGTGACCTCCCGAACGTCAGCCCCGACCTGCTGAAGGACCTCGACGAGCGCGGCATCATCCGCATCGGTGCCGAGGTGCGCCCCGGCGACATCCTCGTCGGCAAGGTCACGCCCAAGGGTGAGACCGAGCTGTCGGCCGAGGAGCGTCTGCTCCGCGCGATCTTCAACGAGAAGAGCCGCGAAGTCCGTGACACCTCGCTGAAGGTGCCCCACGGCGAGCAGGGCACGATCATCGCCGTCAAGGAGTTCAACGCCGAGGACGGCGACGACGAGCTCGGCTCGGGTGTCAACCGCCGTGTCGTGGTCTACATCGCCCAGAAGCGCAAGATCACCGCGGGTGACAAGCTCGCCGGCCGTCACGGCAACAAGGGTGTCATCGCGAAGATCCTGCCCGTCGAGGACATGCCCTTCCTCGCCGACGGCACCCCGGTCGACGTCGTGCTGAACCCGCTCGGCATCCCCGGTCGAATGAACTTCGGTCAGGTCCTCGAGACCCACCTCGGCTGGGTCGCGAAGCAGGGCTGGAAGGTCGAAGGGTCGCCGGAGTGGGCTGCGAAGCTCCCCGAGCAGGCTCGCGAGGCCGCTCCCGGCACGAAGGTCGCCACCCCGGTGTTCGACGGCGCGTTCGAGGAGGAGATCGCAGGTCTGCTCGACTCCACGAACCTGACCCGTGACGGAGAGCGTCTCATCGACAGCTCCGGCAAGGCGAAGCTGTTCGACGGCCGTTCCGGTGAGCCCTTCCCGGCTCCGATCTCGGTCGGCTACATGTACATCCTGAAGCTGCACCACCTTGTCGACGACAAGATCCACGCACGCTCGACGGGTCCCTACTCGATGATCACCCAGCAGCCGCTCGGCGGTAAGGCCCAGTTCGGTGGCCAGCGCTTCGGTGAGATGGAGGTCTGGGCGCTCGAGGCCTACGGCGCCGCCTACGCGCTGCAGGAGCTGCTGACGATCAAGTCCGACGACATCGTGGGCCGCGTCAAGGTCTACGAAGCCATCGTCAAGGGCGAGAACATCCAGGAGCCCGGCATCCCGGAGTCGTTCAAGGTCCTCATGAAGGAGATGCAGTCCCTCTGCCTGAACGTCGAGGTCCTCTCGGCCGACGGCACCGAGGTCAACCTGCGTGACAGTGACGACGAGGCCTTCCGCGCAGCGGAGGAGCTCGGCATCAACATCTCCACCCGGTTCGAGTCGACGTCGATCGACGAGATCTGACCCGCACCGGCAACGAACAGAATTCCGACACAGGAGAATCAGTGCTCGAGTCACACACCTTCGATCAGCTTCGTATCGGTCTCGCCACCGCCGACGACATCCGTCGTTGGTCCTTCGGCGAGGTCAAGAAGCCTGAGACCATCAACTACCGCACCCTGAAGCCCGAGAAGGACGGCCTCTTCGGAGAGCAGATCTTCGGACCGTCCCGCGACTGGGAGTGCGCTTGCGGCAAGTACAAGCGCGTCCGCTTCAAGGGCATCGTCTGCGAGCGCTGCGGCGTGGAGGTCACCAAGTCCTCCGTCCGCCGTGAGCGCATGGGCCACATCGAGCTCGCCGCCCCCGTCACCCACATCTGGTACTTCAAGGGCGTCCCCTCGCGCCTCGGCTACCTGCTGGACATGGCGCCGAAGGACCTCGAGAAGGTCATCTACTTCGCCGCCTACATGGTGATCTCGGTCGACGAGGACGCACGCCACCGCGACCTTCCGACCCACGAGGCGAACCTCCGTCTCGAGATCAAGAACATCGCCGACCGTCGTGACGCCCGCGTCGCCGACCGCCTGCAGAAGCTGGAAGACGAGCTCGCCGCCCTCGAGGCGGAGGGAGCCAAGGCCGACCAGAAGAAGAAGGCCAAGGACGCCGCCGAGAAGGAGATGGCCACCATCCGCAAGCGCGGCGACGAGCAGGTCGCCAAGCTCGAGCGGATGTGGGACGAGTTCCGCAACCTCGAGGTCGGTCAGCTCAAGCAGGAAGACGACATCTTCCAGGAGCTGCAGGACCGCTTCGGCCAGTACTTCGAGGCCTACATGGGCGCCGAGTCGATCAAGCGTCGTCTCGAGGCGTTCGACCTGGCCGCCGAGGCGGATTCGCTGCACCTGCAGATCTCCGAGGGCAAGGGCCAGCGCAAGATCCGTGCGATCAAGCGCCTCAAGGTCGTCAACTCGTTCCTGTCGACGGGCATGAGCCCGGCGTCGATGGTCCTGGACGTCGTCCCGGTCATCCCGCCGGAGCTGCGCCCGATGGTCCAGCTCGACGGTGGCCGTTTCGCCACCTCCGACCTGAACGACCTGTACCGTCGCGTGATCAACCGCAACAACCGTCTCCGTCGACTGATCGACCTCGGTGCCCCCGAGATCATCGTCAACAACGAGAAGCGGATGCTGCAGGAGGCCGTCGACGCCCTGTTCGACAACGGCCGCCGCGGTCGTCCCGTTACCGGTACCGGCAACCGCGCCCTGAAGTCCCTCAGCGACATGCTGAAGGGTAAGCAGGGTCGCTTCCGCCAGAACCTGCTCGGCAAGCGCGTCGACTACTCGGGCCGTTCGGTCATCATCGTCGGCCCGCAGCTGAAGCTGCACCAGTGCGGTCTGCCCAAGCAGATGGCCCTGGAGCTCTTCAAGCCGTTCGTGATCAAGCGCCTCATCGACCTCGGTCACTCGCAGAACATCAAGGCCGCCAAGCGCGCCGTCGAGCGCACCCGTCCCGAGGTCTGGGACGTGCTCGAGGAGATCATCCGCGAGCGCCCCGTGCTGCTGAACCGTGCGCCCACGCTGCACCGTCTCGGCATCCAGGCGTTCGAGCCGCAGCTCGTCGAGGGCAAGGCCATCCAGCTCCACCCGCTCGTCTGCGCCGCCTTCAACGCGGACTTCGACGGTGACCAGATGGCCGTGCACCTGCCGCTCTCGGTCGAGGCTCAGGCCGAGGCCCGCGTGCTGATGCTCGCCTCGAACAACATCCTCAAGCCGTCGGACGGCCGCCCGGTGACCCTGCCTTCGCAGGACATGATCATCGGTCTGCACCACCTGACGACGATCAAGGAGGGTGCTGCCGGTGAGGGTCGCGTGTTCGGCTCCGTCGGCGAGGCGATCCTGGCTAAGGACGAGGGCACCCTCGACCTGCAGGCCAAGGTCCGCATCCGCGTCCCCGGCCTGACGTTCCTCGAGGGCGAAGCCCCCGAGGGCTACGAGCGCCACGGCCTCGTGGACGCCTCGCTGGGTCAGGCGATCTTCAACGACACGCTCCCCAAGGGCTACCCGTTCGTCCGCGAGCAGGCCGACAAGGGCAAGCTGTCGCAGATCGTCAACAAGCTGGCCGAGGAGTACCCGAAGACCGAGGTCGCGGCATCCCTCGACCGGATCAAGGACGCCGGCTTCTACTGGGCCACCCGTTCGGGTGTGACCGTCGCCCTCAGCGACGTCCTCACGCCGCCGAACAAGAAGGAGATCGTCGCCGCCTACGAGAAGCAGGCCGCGAAGGTCCAGGGTCAGTTCGAGAAGGGTCTCACCACCGACGCCGAGCGTCGTCAGGAGCTCATCAAGATCTGGACCGAGGCGACCGACGAGGTCCAGAAGGCGATGCGGGACAACTTCCCGTCCGACAACACCATCAACCGCATGGTGAGCTCGGGTGCCCGTGGTAACTGGCTGCAGATCCGCAACATCGCGGGTATGCGAGGCCTGGTGAACAACCCCAAGGGTGAGATCATCCCCCGTCCGATCATCTCCTCGTACCGCGAGGGTCTGTCGGTGGCGGAGTACTTCATCGCGACGCACGGTGCCCGTAAGGGTCTGGCCGACACGGCCCTCCGTACGGCCGACTCGGGTTACCTCACGCGTCGTCTCGTGGACGTCTCGCAGGATGTCATCATCCGTGAAGAGGACTGCGGCACGACCAAGGGCCTCGAGTTCACGATCGCCGCTCCCGGCGCCGACGGCACGCTCGTGCGTGACGCCAACGTCGAGAACTCGGTGTTCGCCCGCACCCTCGCCGCCGACGTCGTCGACGCGCAGGGCACCGTCCTGGCCGAGGCCGGCGACGACGTGGGTGACGTTCTCATCGACAAGCTGGTCGCTGGTGGCATCGAGAGCATCAAGGTGCGCTCGGTCCTGACGTGTGACTCGGCCGTCGGTGTGTGCGCCAAGTGCTACGGCCGTTCGCTGGCCAGCGGCAAGCTCGTCGACATCGGTGAGGCCGTCGGCATCATCGCCGCCCAGTCGATCGGTGAGCCCGGTACCCAGCTGACGATGCGTACGTTCCACACCGGTGGTTCGGCATCGGCGGACGACATCACCCAGGGTCTGCCCCGTGTCCAGGAGCTGTTCGAGGCTCGTACCCCCAAGGGTGCGTCCCCGATCGCCGAGGCCGACGGTGTCATCAAGATCGATGAGACCGAGAAGGCCAAGAAGGTCATCCTGACCCCGGACAACGGCGACGAGCCGCACGTCTACCCGGTCCTCAAGCGCGCCACCCTCCTCGTCGAGGACGGCCAGCGTGTCGTGGTCGGTCAGCCGCTGCAGGTCGGAACGCTCGACCCCAAGGAGGTCATGCGCGTGCAGGGTGCCCGCGAGGTGCAGAAGTACCTCGTCGGCGGCGTGCAGGGCGTGTACCGCTCGCAGGGTGTGCCGATCCACGACAAGCACATCGAGGTCATCGTGCGCCAGATGCTGCGCAAGGTCACGGTCGTCGACCACGGCGAGACGGACCTGCTGCCCGGTGAGCTGGTGGACTTCAAGCGCTACCAGCAGATGAACCGCGAGGCCGTCGCGGCGGGCAAGCGTCCCGCCTCGGGTCGCCCCGAGCTGATGGGTATCACGAAGGCGTCGCTCGCGACGGAGTCGTGGCTGTCGGCCGCATCGTTCCAGGAGACCACCCGCGTCCTCACGCAGGCGGCCATGGAGGGCAAGAGCGACCCGCTCGTCGGCCTCAAGGAGAACGTCATCATCGGAAAGCTCATCCCCGCCGGCACCGGCCTTGCGAAGTACCGCAACGTCGTGGTCGAGGCGACGGAGGAGGCCAAGAGCGAGCGGTACCCCAACCGCATCTTCGCCTCGGACGGCGCGTACAGCGACGCCGACCTGAGCTACGTCGACTTCGACAGCTTCTCGACCGACGACTTCACCCCCGGCAGCTATAACTGATCGAGGTGTGATCGTCTGACCGAAGGCCCCCGGGATCCCCCGGGGGCCTTCGGCGTCGTATCCGCGGGGCAGGGAGCCGGAGGCCGCTACCCTGGGACGCATGGCACGGGTGGGAGGGCGCAACGCCGGCTTCGCGTGGTTCGTCGGCGTGGTGAGCGCGGCGATCGTCGTGACGCTGCTGGTCCTCGCCGTGCCGATGTTCCCGGCTGCGTCGCGGTGGATCGCCGCGGCGGCCGGTGTGCCGCAACCCACGGCATCCGCTGCTCCGACTTCGGCACCTCTCGGCTGTCGCGACCTCTACAACGAGGCGGCGTGGGCGGGTCTGCGCTGGACGGAGGGTGCCGAGATGGTCGCCTCGACGGATGCGCCGGTGTCGACGGCCTCGGACCTCGTCGCCGCCCTCGAGCCGCAGGTGATCGTCACCTGCACCTGGACCTCTGGGCGAGGAGAGATCTCCACGACGGTCGCGACGGTGCCTCCGGATGCCGGGGCCATCGCGACGGCTGCGCTCCCGCCGCTCGGATTCGAGTGCGGTCCCGAGGGTGACCGGGTCCGCTGCTCCCGCACCGACGGCGACCTTCTCGAGACGATCGAGGCCGGCGGCGGCCGGTGGGTCTCGACGTCGCAGCAGGCGTGGCACCCGACCCGTTACGCGGACGGCGTCGCCTCCGCCGTCTGGTCCCGCGCAGGCTGAGAGCTCAGCCCCAGATCGACTGGACGATCGCCGCCGTGTAACCCTGGGGCGCGAGGTTCGAGTACTGCGTGTCGATGGCGACGCCGTCGCGCCAGTAGACGGTGCGTCCCACCGGGAGTCCCAATTCGTCCGTGCTGCTCTTCTCGCAGCGCAGCCCCTCGTCCGGCTCGTAGCAGGTGTAGCCGCTCTCGACCCCGAGCAGGTAGAGCGCGTCCCGTGCCTCGCGTTCGGGGGAGTAGCCCACCACGGTGACCAGGCTGGTCCGGCTCGAACCGGGGTCGGCCCAGACGCACACGCGGCTGCTGTCGGGACGGATACCGCCGCCCATGCCCGCAGCGTTGAGCGGGATCCCCTGCAGGGTGTCGAGGATGTCAGGGGTCAGAATGCTGTCGCAGTCCTTCGGCAGCGGAGTGGTCGACCTCGACGGCCCGAACGGGAACTCCGCGATCGAGACCGGGGTGACGGTGGGGGTGGGTGTTCCGGATGCCGCGTCGGTCGGCGCGGGCGGGAGGGTGTCGGGCTCCGGTGCGCATGCAGCCATACCGCACGCGAGGGCGACCCCGGCGACTGCGCCCACGAGCGCGCGGCGGGTCCGGTGCCGTCGGCTCGTCATGCGTCCACGATACGTCGGGTGGCGCACGCGACGTCGAGACACGTCGGGGCGCCTCCCGGACACGCGTGGGCGCCGAGGATACGCTCGCTGGAGCGGTGGCGCACGCCCCGCGTGAGGAGTGACACCGCCATGAGCGACCCCCAGTTCGGCGAGCGGAACGAACAGACGCGCGAGCCTGCCTACGGTGAGCCTGTCGAGGAGCCCACGGCCGGCAGCGAGCCCCGTGACGTCGACCACGTGGTGGGCAGCGCCAACGACAGCCTCGCCGAGGCGGAGGCCGCCTCGCGCACCACCGACGACCGCCCGCGCGGCGACATCGACTTCACCGCGAGCGATCGCGGGTCGGATCTCTCGATCGACTACGGCAAGTACGGCGAGCCCGACGCGCCCGTCACGGCGTCCGCCGCGGGCGGCGAGCCGCTGTATCGCCCGGCCGCGACGGAGTCCGCCCCCGAGTCCTCGGCCACAGCCGACACGGAGGTCGTCGACGCGCCCGCTCACCAGGATGAGACGCCGGAGCCCGCCGCGGCTCCCGCCGCCACGGCTGCAGCTCCCGCCGTTGCCACGGCCGCGTACACGCACACCGACCAGACCCCGACGACCGTCACCTCCAGTGAGCCCGCCGCGGCCGCCGCGCCGACCGCTGTCTACTCCCAGCAGCCGATCTTCGTGCAGGCTCCCGAAGCCCCGCGTCCGCGTGGCAACCGTGGAGCGGCCGGCGCCATCGGTCTCGTCGCCGCCGTCGTCTTCGCCGTCCTCTACCTGGCCGCGACGCTCGGACTGGCCGCCCTCAGCGAGCCGATCGCGGTGGCGGAGCTGGGGCAGCGGACCCTCGACATCCTCACCACGTGGGCGTTCTGGGTGCCGGTCGCCGTGTTCTTCCTCGGCTTCTGGATCCTCGGTGCCTTCATCAACCGCGGTCGCTGGGGTCTGTGGGTGGTCTTCGGACTCCTCGTCGGTGCCGCGGCATACGGTGGACACCTCCTCGGCCAGCTGTTCCAGGCCCCGTTCTGGTCGATCGCCCCCTCGCAGGCCGGGCAGATCGTGAGCGAGCAGCTGCTCGCCCCGCTCGCGGTCATCGCCTTCGTCCTGGGGCGCGAGATCACGGTGTGGTTCGGTGCCTGGGTGGCCCGCCGAGGCCGCCGTGTGACCGAGCTGAACGACGAGGCGCAGCGCGAGTACGAGCGGACCCTCGAGGCCGGCCCTCAGCTGCACCAGTACTGACGGTCCCGCGCGACCGATGTCGCCGTCCGAGGGCGTCGCCCCGCCGATCGCCGCGTTCTTCGCGACGATCGGCTTCGCGGCGCTCGCGATCTGCGGGTTCGGTTTCACGAGCCTGCTGACCGACACCGACGTGCTGGCGGAGCCGGCACTGGGGCAGGGCGCCGGCATCGCGGCCATGCTGCTGTCCGCCGTCGTCTTCGCCGTGACGGTCTACGGTGCGATCCGCCGGGCGCGCTACCTCGGGGCCGTCTGGGTCATGGTCGCGACGGTCGCCGCCTACCTCCTGGGGGTCGTGCTGGGCGGCGTCCTCACCGGCGCCGACCCGGCGCTCGCGGTGGGATCGGCGGGCGATGTCGCGCTCTCCTGGTACGCGTTCGTGCTCGCGGTGACGGCCGCAGCGGCGGCGTGGGCGGGGATCGCGCTCGGTCGCACCCGCGCGAGCCGACCCGAGTGGCCGTGGGAGCGCGAGGACGAGGACGGCTGACGCGGCGGCATCCGGTACCTCCGAAATGCCCCGATCGGCGGGGATCTCCGCGACAATGGAGCCGTGGAGCGCTCGCTCGAGACGCAGGTGAGCCAGGCCGTCGACGCCTGGTTGCGCTGGCTGCCGCGCTGGGAGCCCGCGACGCACCGCGGACGGGTCGCCCCCTGCCGGCGCTGCCTCGGTTCGCCCGTGCTCTCCGCTGCCGGGCTCGGCTCCGACGTCCCGCACGGCGTGCAGCACGGCCTCTCGACACGGATCAAGACGATCGTCGACAATGCCGTCGCCCACTACACGGCGCGCAACCTCCCGATGCTGCAGACGGAGCTCGACCAGCAGGCCGATCGCAATCGCTCGCGGACCTATCGCCCCGCCGAGGGGCTCGAACCCGAGTTCGACGGGCTCCCGATGGACCCCGACCCGGTCCCGGGCGCCCCCTTCCTGTTCACGATCGCCGGGATGGCGGATGAAGCGGATGCCGAGGTGCCCGCTCTTCCGCCCCTCACCGAGGATGCGAAGGCGGCTCTGCGACAGGAGGTGCGTCTTGCGGACGAGTACGCGAGCATGGTCGGCCGCGAGGTGTGCACGATCCTGCTGCGACACCGGCTGCGAATCCAGACCGCGGTCGCACAGTACGTGGAACCGCAGATCGCCGCGCTCCTCGACGAGTTGACCCGATCGCTCGACGCCCCCTTCGACCAGGGTGACGGGCTGCCCGGGGTGTGACGCGTCGTCATCCCACCGGGAGCCGCCGGGCGTGCTCGCTTAGGGTGGGGGGATGATCACGGGTGTCGACAGCGGCGCGGGTGTCGTCCTCGGACTCCTCGCCGTCATCCTCGGTGTCGCGGTCTACGTCTGGGTCGCGCTGGCGCTGTCCGCCGCGTTCCGGAAGATGGGCGAAGAGCCGTGGCGGGCGTGGGTCCCTTTCCTCAACATCGCCATCCTGCTCCGCTGGGGCGGCTTCTCGATGTGGCTCGTCCTCCTCGCGCTGATCCCGGGGCCGGGCACGGTCGCGGTGTGGGTACTCCTCATCCTGACGGTGCACCGGATCAATCCGGGCTTCGGCTACGGCGGGGGGATGACGGTCGTGGGCGCCCTGCTCTTCCCGGTGTGGGCCACGATCGTCGGCTTCGGACCGGCGGACTGGCGCGGCGCTCGGCCCGCGCACCTGCGCATCGACCCGACGGCGCGCCCCGCGTCGCCGCCGTACGCCCCGTTCGGGTCCCTCGCGCCGGACTTCGGGGCGCCGCTCCCGCCACCGCCCCTCCCGGGGGTGGAGCCGACGGCGACGGACGACTCCGCGTCCCGGAACGCACCGGCACCGGCGGCGTCCGTCGCACCGCAGCCGTGGGCGCCGGAGCCCGCTGCGGCCGGGGCCACCGGGGAGCCGGCCGCCACCCCCGTGGCGTCGACGCGCGCCGAGGAGCAGCCCGATCCGACCGCGCCCACGCCGACGCTGCGTTCCACGTCGGGCTGGGGCGCCCCGCGGGACGCAGCCGACCCCTCGTCGCAGGTGCCCTTCCCGCCCCACGCCGCGCCGTACGACGTCAGCCCGCCGATCGCCGCCGCGCCGGGCATCATCTCCTCCGTCCCGGGCCGGGAGGAGGCGCCCGTCACCCGACTGCGCCCACCCGCCGTCGGCGCCGAGCGCGACGAGAAGGACGTCTTCCCCGAGCTGACCGGCGAGGTGTCGGCGGTGCCCGGCTCGCCCGCGGCGGGCGCCCCCGTCTCCGCGACGTCGTCGGTCTCTGCGCAGGAAAGGGAGAACCGCGAGGCGGCGGCAGCGTCATGGGACGAGGATCTCGAGCGCACGGTCGTCGTGCGCCGCGGTCACGCCCGGTGGGAGCTCGTGCTCCCCGACGGCAGCAGCGCGTCGCTCTCGTCGGACGTCGTCATCCTGGGGCGGAACCCGGTCGCCGACCGTGCACGGCCGGGCGCCCAGCTGCTCGCCATCGCCGACCCGACCCGCACCGTGTCGAAGACGCACGCGCGACTCGAGCGGCGGGGCGAGACCTGGCGCATCACCGACCTGGGCTCGACCAACGGCATCCTGCTGCCGAACGCGCTCGGCGCGGACGTCGAGGTCGAGCAGGGGGGCGAGGCGGAGGTCGCCGAGCGATTCCTCCTCGGCGACGCGGCACTCCGATTGCAGCGGACGGAGGCCGGTTCCTGACCGGTCCGGTCGCGCACCTGAGCAGTCGCGGTGAAGTCCGCCCTCGTTTGACCCACCTTCGTCATCCCGCGTATTATTGATCGGGTGTGCGCACACGCGCGCCATGCGACGTGCCCCGGCACGGGACAGGCGAGGCGAGCGCACCAGGGACAGGGCCTGCGAACAGGCCACCCCCACGGCATATCCATCACTCCCGTTCGTCGCGGTCGCGGCGTGCCGATGGATCTGTGGTGAAACCACGAACGCTGTCACCGTGCAGCACCTGTGCGAGGCGAGAGCCGCGCGCAGATCGACAAGGAGAGAACGTGCCAACCATTCAGCAGTTGGTTCGCAAGGGTCGCTCGCCCAAGGTCTCGAAGACCAAGGCGCCCGCCCTGAAGGCGAACCCGCAGCAGGCGGGTGTCTGCACCCGCGTGTACACGACCACGCCCAAGAAGCCGAACTCGGCCATGCGCAAGGTCGCCCGTGTGAAGCTCCGCAACGGGACCGAGGTCACCGCCTACATCCCCGGTGAGGGCCACAACCTGCAGGAGCACTCGCTGGTGCTCGTCCGCGGCGGTCGTGTGAAGGACCTCCCCGGTGTGCGTTACAAGATCGTCCGTGGCGCCCTGGACACCCAGGCCGTCAAGAACCGTAAGCAGGCTCGCAGCCGCTACGGCGCGAAGAAGGGTTGAGTTAGATGCCTCGCAAGGGACCCGCACCCCGCCGCGTCGTCGTCAACGACCCGGTCTACGGTGCTCCGATCGTCACCCAGCTGGTGAACAAGATCCTCGTCGACGGCAAGAAGTCGATCGCCGAGGCCATCGTCTACAACGCCCTCAAGGGCGTCGAGGCGAAGAACGGCCAGGACGCCGTCGCGACGCTCAAGAAGGCGCTCGACAACGTCCGCCCCACCCTCGAGGTCAAGAGCCGCCGCGTCGGTGGCTCGACCTACCAGGTTCCCGTCGAGGTCAAGCCGCACCGCGCGAACACGCTCGCGCTGCGCTGGCTCGTCTCGTACGCGAAGGGTCGCCGTGAGAAGACCATGACCGAGCGCCTCCAGAACGAGATCCTGGATGCCTCGAACGGCCTCGGTGCCGCGGTGAAGCGCCGCGAGGACACCCACAAGATGGCCGAGTCGAACCGCGCCTTCGCGCACTACCGCTGGTAATCAGCACCTCGGCGACCGGCCGGGTCACCCCCGGCCGGTCGCCCCGCGACATCCGTCACTACACGTAAGGACACCCCGTGGCACAAGAAGTGCTCACCGACCTCAACAAGGTCCGCAACATCGGCATCATGGCGCACATCGATGCCGGCAAGACGACGACGACCGAGCGCATCCTCTTCTACACGGGTGTCAACCACAAGCTGGGCGAAACCCACGACGGCGCCTCGACCACCGACTGGATGGAGCAGGAGAAGGAGCGCGGCATCACGATCACGTCCGCCGCCGTGACCTGCTTCTGGAACAAGAACCAGATCAACATCATCGACACCCCCGGGCACGTCGACTTCACGGTCGAGGTGGAGCGCTCGCTCCGCGTGCTCGACGGCGCGGTCGCCGTCTTCGACGGCAAGGAGGGCGTCGAGCCCCAGTCCGAGACCGTGTGGCGTCAGGCGGACAAGTACGACGTCCCCCGCATCTGCTTCGTCAACAAGATGGACAAGCTGGGCGCCGACTTCTACTTCACCGTCGACACCATCGTGAAGCGCCTGGGCGCGAAGCCGCTCGTGCTGCAGCTGCCCATCGGCGCCGAGAACGACTTCGTCGGCGTCATCGACCTCGTCGAGATGCGCGCACTGGTCTGGCCCGGCGACGCCAAGGGTGACGTGACCATGGGCGCCAAGTACGAGGTCCAGGAGATCCCCGCCGACCTCAAGGACCGCGCCGAGGAGTACCGTCAGCAGCTGCTGGAGACCGTCGCCGAGAGCGACGAGGAGCTCCTCGAGAAGTTCTTCGGCGGTGAGGAGCTCACGATCGCCGAGATCAAGGGCGCCATCCGCAAGATGACCGTCGCCGGCGAGCTCTACCCGGTGCTCTGCGGCTCCGCGTTCAAGAACCGCGGTGTCCAGCCCATGCTCGACGCGGTCGTCGACTACCTGCCGTCGCCCCTCGACGTGCCCGCCATCGAGGCGCACGACCCGAAGGACGAGGAGAAGGTCATCGAGCGTCACCCCGACGCCAACGACCCCTTCGCCGCGCTCGCGTTCAAGGTCGCGGTGCACCCGTTCTTCGGTCGCCTCACCTACATCCGCGTCTACTCGGGTCAGCTCGACTCGGGTGCGCAGGTCATCAACTCGACTAAGGGCAAGAAGGAGCGCATCGGGAAGATCTTCCAGATGCACGCCAACAAGGAGAACCCGGTCGACGCGGTCACCGCGGGCAACATCTACGCGGTCATCGGCCTGAAGGACACCACCACCGGTGACACCCTGGCCGACCCGAACGAGCCCGTCGTCCTCGAGTCGATGACCTTCCCCGAGCCCGTCATCGAGGTCGCCATCGAGCCGAAGACGAAGGCCGACCAGGAGAAGCTGGGTGTCGCCATCCAGAAGCTCGCCGAAGAGGACCCGACGTTCCGCACCGAGCTCAACCCCGAGACGGGTCAGACCGTCATCAAGGGCATGGGCGAGCTGCACCTCGACATCCTCGTCGACCGCATGAAGCGCGAGTTCCGCGTCGAGGCGAACGTCGGCAAGCCGCAGGTCGCGTACCGCGAGACGATCAAGAAGACCGTCGAGCGCTACGACTACACGCACAAGAAGCAGACCGGTGGTTCGGGTCAGTTCGCGAAGATCCAGTTCGCGCTCGAGCCCCTCGAGGTCACGGCCGACAAGACGTACGAGTTCGAGAACAAGGTCACCGGTGGCCGCATCCCGCGCGAGTACATCGAGCCGACCAACCAGGGCTTCCAGGACGCCATGCAGGTCGGTGTGCTCGCCGGCTTCCCCATGGTGGGCGTGAAGGCGATCCTCATGGACGGTGCCTCGCACGACGTCGACTCGTCCGAGATGGCGTTCAAGATCGCGGGCTCCATGGGCTTCAAGGAGGCTGTCCGCAAGGCCAGCCCCGTGCTGCTCGAGCCGCTGATGGCCGTCGAGGTCCGTACTCCTGAGGAGTACATGGGCGACGTCATCGGCGACCTGAACTCGCGTCGTGGCCAGATCCAGTCGATGGAGGACGGTGCGGGTATCAAGATCGTCCGCGCCCTCGTCCCCCTGTCGGAGATGTTCGGCTACATCGGTGACCTGCGCTCGAAGACCTCGGGCCGCGCGGTCTACGCGATGGAGTTCGACAGCTACTCCGAGGTCCCCCGCGCGGTGGCCGACGAGATCGTCCAGAAGACCAAGGGCGAGTAACACTCGTTCTTCGGATGCCGGGGGCCCGGCCCTCGGCATCCGCCCAAACTGAATATCGTCACGTCAACTACACTGACAACATCCCCGTAGAAACCCGGTCGCAATCCAGCGCCCGGATGACTACACGACAGTCCTGAGGAGGACCCAGTGGCCAAGGCCAAGTTCGAGCGGACCAAGCCGCACGTCAACATCGGAACGATCGGTCACGTCGACCACGGCAAGACCACGCTCACCGCTGCCATCTCGAAGGTGCTCGCCGACAAGTTCCCGTCGGCCACCAACGTGCAGCGTGACTTCGCGTCGATCGACTCGGCTCCCGAAGAGCGTCAGCGTGGTATCACGATCAACATCTCGCACGTCGAGTACGAGACCCCGAAGCGTCACTACGCACACGTCGACGCCCCGGGTCACGCTGACTACATCAAGAACATGATCACCGGTGCTGCCCAGATGGACGGCGCCATCCTCGTGGTCGCCGCCACCGACGGCCCGATGGCTCAGACGCGTGAGCACGTGCTGCTCGCCAAGCAGGTCGGCGTTCCGTACCTGATGGTCGCGCTGAACAAGTCCGACATGGTTGACGACGAGGAGATCCTGGAGCTCGTCGAGCTCGAGGTCCGCGAGCTGCTGTCGAGCCAGGGCTTCCCCGGCGACGACGCTCCGGTCGTCCGCGTCTCGGGCCTCAAGGCTCTCGAGGGCGACGAGCAGTGGGTCCAGTCGATCCTCGACCTGATGGACGCCGCTGACGAGTCGATCCCCGACCCGGTCCGCGACAAGGACAAGCCCTTCCTCATGCCGATCGAGGACGTCTTCACGATCACCGGTCGTGGCACGGTCGTCACCGGTCGCGCCGAGCGTGGCACCCTCGCCATCAACTCCGAGGTCGAGATCGTCGGCATCCGCCCGACGCAGAAGACCACGGTCACGGGTATCGAGATGTTCCACAAGCAGCTCGACGAGGCCTGGGCCGGCGAGAACTGTGGTCTGCTCCTCCGTGGTCTCAAGCGCGACGACGTCGAGCGTGGCCAGGTCGTCGTGAAGCCGGGTTCGGTTACGCCGCACACCAACTTCGAGGGCACTGCCTACATCCTCTCGAAGGAGGAGGGTGGCCGTCACAACCCCTTCTACACGAACTACCGCCCGCAGTTCTACTTCCGTACCACGGACGTCACCGGCGTCATCACGCTGCCCGAGGGCACCGAGATGGTCATGCCCGGTGACACCACGGACATGACGGTGGAGCTCATCCAGCCCATCGCCATGGAGGACGGCCTCGGCTTCGCGATCCGTGAGGGTGGCCGCACCGTCGGTGCCGGTACCGTCACCAAGATCCTCAAGTAAGTCCTTCGGACTCACCGACAGGGGTCGGGCCTTCGGGCCCGGCCCCTTCGTCGTTCCGCAAGGGGGTGCGGTCGGGGCAGGGCGGTCCTAAACTGACCGCGCCGCGGCCGCCGCGGTCCGAGACGGAAGGAATCCCATGGGAATCGACGACGTGGTCAACAAGGGCAAGCAGTTCCTCGAGCAGCACAAGGAGGAGATCGACCGCAACCTGAAGTCGGACAAGGCCGAGGACGTGAGTGACAAGGTCCTCGACGCCGCCGCCGAGTTCGTGAAGAAGGTCGCCCCGGACTCGGTCGACGCGAAGGTCGACGAGGTCCGCGACAACGTGGATCGGCGCATCGGGAACGAGTGACACCGGCGAGGGTCGGATGCAGGTCGCATCCGGCCCTCTGCTGTGCCCGGCCGGTGGTGGCGCGTCTGACAGAATGATCGTCGGACGGTGAGGATCGGATGACGCAGGTGAAGCGGGTCGCATCGTGAGCGGCATCCTCGTCCACGAGTGGCTCTCGCCCCGGGGTGGTTCCGAGAACGTCTTCGCCGTGCTGGGCGACGTGTTCTCCGACGCGGAGCGCTGGTGCTTGTGGAACGAGAGCGGGGGACGGTTCGACGGCGTCGAGGAGACCGTGCTCGCGCGCACCCCGCTCAAGGGTCGCAAGGCCGCTGCGCTTCCGCTCATGCCGTTCGCGTGGCGGATGCTGCCGGAGCGGGACGCGGACTGGGTCCTGTCCAGCAGCCACCTGTTCGCGCATCACGCGCGCTTCGGCGGGCCCGCGGGCGATGCGCCGAAGCTCGTGTACACGCACACCCCCGCACGGTACATCTGGGCGCCCGAGCTCGACGGACGGGGTCAGGGGGTCGCCGCACGGGCGGCATCGGCGCTGCTGAAGCCGCTGGACCGCCGGCGGGCGGCCGAGCCCGTCGCCATCGCTGCGAACAGCGCCTTCATCGCGGAGCGCGTCGGGTGGGCATGGGACCGTGAATCCACGGTCATCCATCCGCCGATCGACGTGGCGCGCTTCGCCGAGGCGGTCGCGACGGACCAGACGCACGCGGTGATCACGACACTGCCGGACGACTTCCTGCTGGGCGTCTCGCGGTTCGTGCCGTACAAGCGGCTCGAGCTGGTGATCGATGCCGGCATCGCGTCGGGCCTGCCGGTCGTCCTCGCCGGCGGCGGGGCCGACGAGGCGCGGCTGCGCGCGTACGCAGATGACCGCGGCCACCCCGTCACGATCGTGCGCGATCCGTCGTCGACGCTGCTCGCCGCGCTGTACCGTGCTGCCGTCGCGCTCGTGTTTCCCGCGGTCGAGGACTTCGGCATCATGCCCGTCGAGGCGATGGCGACGGGGACACCCGTCGTCGGAAACGCCGTCGGCGGAGTGGCCGAGAGCGTCGTCGACGGTGTGACCGGGGCGCTGGTGCGCGAGTGGACGGCGCCGGAGCTCGCGGCCGCCGTGGAGCGCGCTGCCGCCGCCGACCCTTCCGCGTGCGTGCGGCGCGCCTACGAATTCGACCGATCCGTCTTCGAGGCGGAGATCGCCGCGTGGGTCGCACGGGAGACCCGATGAGCCGCCTGCTCGTCGATGACCGGTACCGCGGCGCGCACGGGATCGGGCGGTACGCCCGGGAGGTGCTCGGTCGCCTTGAGCTGCCGTGGCGGGGTCTGTCTCTCACCGGCACGCCCTACGCGCCCTTCGATGCGTTCCGGAGTCTGCCCGGGCTCGGCGAGGCCGACGTCGTCTA
Organism: Microbacterium sp. NPDC080005; assembly: GCF_040702445.1. Classification (NCBI taxonomy): domain Bacteria; kingdom Bacillati; phylum Actinomycetota; class Actinomycetes; order Micrococcales; family Microbacteriaceae; genus Microbacterium; species Microbacterium sp. NPDC080005. Next base: position 1,227,853 of record NZ_JBFBLD010000002.1, read on the forward strand.
TTCGCCCGGGTATGGCGCGCTGCTGCGCGCGCCACGGCAGGTGCTCACGGTGCACGACCTCATCCAGCTGCAGACGGACTGGCCGGGGCGGGCGAAGTTCTTCGCCTACTACAACGGGCCGGTGCGCCGGGTGGTGCGCCGGGCGGGGATCGTCCTCACCGTGTCCGAGACGTCGGCCGAGGCGATCCGAGCCTGGCTGCGGGACGACACCGTGCGTGTCGTCAACGCGGGCAACGGCTGTTCGGCGGTGTTCACGCCCGAGGGGGCGAGCGAAGCGGCATCCGATCGCTATGTCCTCTTCGTGGGGAACACTCGGGCGCACAAGAATCTCGGTGTTGTGCTGCGCGGCGTCGCCGTGGCTCCGGGCGTGCGTCTGCGCACCGTCGTTCCCGAGGGCGAGGCGGACGAGGTGCGGGGTCTGGCCGCGGCGGCAGGGATCTCCTCGCGGGTCGACGTCCTCACGGGGGTGGACGACGAGCGCCTCGCCGAGTTGTACCGCGGTGCGGCGGCGACCGTGATGCCGTCGCTCCTGGAGGGGTTCGGCCTGCCCGCGCTCGAATCTGTGGCGAGCGGAACGCCCGTGATCCACTGGGGCGGATGCCGCGCCGTCGCCGAGATCGTGGCGGGGCGCGGCTGGTCCCTCGGGGATGCGCACGACGCGCAGGAGTGGGCGGTTGCGATGGTCGAGGCGATCGAGTCGCCCCGGACGGTTTCCGCCCCCGCCGGTGTCTACGACTGGGACCGGACGGCGCGCATCGTGGGCGCGACCCTCTCGGAGGCGCTGGGCTGACGTCCGCTCAGTCGGCGAGTCCGGTGAGGAAGGTCGCGAGCTCGCCGGCTTTCGCCGCCCAGGTGTGGTTCTCGGCCGCGCGTCGACCAGCCAGGTTGGGGGAGGGACGCCGCAGCGCCGACGTCAACGCGGCATCTGCCCTCTCGGGCGAGTCGTAGGTGTGGATGCCGGCTTCCGTGTCGGCGCGGATGCCGGGGGTCGCCCGGGAGACGACGGCGAGGCCCGCCGCGAGGTACTCGTACAGCTTCATCGGACTGCGGCCCTCGTTGGAGGGATCGTCCGAGAGGGGGAGGAGGCCGACGCGGGCGCCGTGCAGGAGCCGGGGGAGGTCTGCGTACGGCACCGGCCCGACGAGTTCGACGTTGTCCGGCAGCGCGGTGTGCGGTGCGGCGTGTGGGCCGGCGACGGTGAAGCGGATGTCCGGGTGCGCGGTCGCCCACGTCCGCACCTGCTGCCAGTCGAAGCGGGCATCGAGGGCCCCGACGTACACGCACACGGTGGGGCGCGTCTCGGCATCCGTCGTCGCGTCCGTGAAGGCATCGAGGTCGACGCCGTTCTCGATGACGAGCGAGGGGAGGGTGAGGTGGCCGAGGTCGCGCAGGACGGCTCCGGAGGTCGCGACGACGGCATCCGCCGAGGCGAGGATGCCTTCCTGCAGTGCGCGTTTGAGGCCGTCCGGGTAGAGGTCGGTGGGTCGATAGACGAGGGTGTCGCTCAGGCCGCGGACGGTGTCGTCCCACAGCAGCGGCTGATCGATGAGGACCGCGTCGAATCGTGCCTCGATCCCGGCGCGGGTGAGTGCCCGCGCGACGCGGAAGGCCCCCCAGGGGCGGGGGAGGACCGTGCGGGGGACGATGTGCGTGACCCCGTCGTCGTCGCGGAACGGATGCCGGGGGACGCTGTCGACGACCGTCTTCGGCACGCGCCCGGTGATCCGGTGCGCGACGGAGATCGGAGTGGACAGGTGCACGACCTCGGCGCCGAGGCGGGCGAGTTCGCGGGCGTAGTGGTGGCTGCCGACGCGGAAGGCGCCGAAGAGGTGCGTGTGCGAGAGGAAGAGGACGCGTGCGCCGGTCACGCCCGCACCTTCCGGATCGCGGCGCGGATCTCGCCCTCGATCGCCGCGAGTTCGGCGGCGGCGCCGGCGACCTTCTCGGTGACCTCGTCGGCGCGGTCGATCTGCCGCTGCATCCGTTCCTGCATGTCGGCCGCGGTCAGCATCGCCGCGTCGGCGGTGAGATCGGTGAGTCCGATGGTGGCGAAGGCCGCGGTGATCTTGTGGGTCGGGGAGGGGACGAGCTCGAGCGGAGCGGCTCCCGAAAGGGCGGCGAGGACCAGGACGTGCATGCGGTCGCTGATCACCAGGCGCGCGTCGTCGTAGCGCTCGCGCAGACGGGCTTCGTGGGTGACGGGGTCGGTGTCTCCCCACGGCTCGAACGTGCCGACGAGGGCGTCGGCGAGCTCGCGGGCGCGGGTCTCGTCCTCACGGACCTGTACGACGGTGCGGATGCGGAGCCCCTCGGATGCGGCGAACGCGCGCACGGCGTCGCACCAGTCCTCGTTCGGCATCGGCCGCGTCCCGCGCAGGCTGACGACGAGGTCGCGGCGATCCTCCCGGGGGGTACCGGGCCGGATGCCGGCGGCGAAACCGATGTCGGGCACGACGCGGCTTCCGCCGGCGAGGGCCGCACTCGCGGCATCCCGCCACAGGGCGAACTGAGACAGTCGGGCTGCCAGCGAGTGGAGGGCCGTGGCGGGTTGGGTGGGCGCGCGGATGCCGCGCGGCGGCCGGACGACCACGCCGCCCTTCAGCCGCACCAGGACGGTCTCGGCGAGGAAGACGAACTCGCGGAGCACGTTGCCGCGGTCCAGCGGGATCTCGCCTGATTCGAAGACGAGAACCGGATGCCGCGGCGCGGTCGCAATCAGCCAGAGCCACTTCGCGATGCTCCGCTTGGAGCGGAGCACGCGGGTGCCGGAGGGGAGGCCGAGCTGGCGGAGCCAGGTGTCCGGAGCCTCACCCACGTAGACGACGAGCTCGTCGGAGGTGTCGGTCGCCCACCGGACCGCTTCGCGCCGGATGAGCGCATCGCCGATGTTGCCGGCGGGGCCTGTGGCGGAGATCAGGGTGCGGGTGGTGCGTGCGCGCGTGTTGCGAGATGCCACTCGCTGAGCCTAGTTGCCAGAGGCGTTGCAACTCGCGGCTGCTGCAAGGAGATTAGACTGCAACCCTTCGGCGAAGGTGCCCTGCGAAGTGAACCTTCGAGGCAATCGCCTGAACCGGCAGACGTCGAGAGGACCTCATGACCACCGACCAGCGGCACGAATCGGCCGACTTCGAGGGGATGCCGAATGAGGCGGGGTTTCAGACTGAGCTCAGTGAGTTGCGGGCGATCACTGTCTCCCTTGTCGACCACGTCGAGGACTTGAGGGCGCACGTTGAGTCCCTGACGGCCGAGCTTCGCGAGGCTCGTCGGCACACGGACGAGGCTGAAAGTCTCATGAGGCGGCGAGTCGTGCGCGAAGTCGGGCGCGCCAGGCGAGAGATTGCACGCGTGGAGACAGCTGTGGCGGGTGTCGGTCGTCAGGGCCGGAAGCTTGGCCCTGAGCTCTTGACGGATCTGCAAGCGCTCGCACAGCTTATGACCCGTTACCAACCGAGCGCGCCGTTACCCATTGTCTCCGGGTGGGCGGTGAGCCCCGCTGGGCTCATCTACCTGACGACGGCGATCGAGGAAGGGGACCTTCAGCTCGCCGTCGAATGTGGAAGCGGCACGTCGACGTTGTGGATGGCGTATGCAATGCGGCAGAAGGGGAGCGGGCGAGTGATCGCTCTCGAGCATCTCCCGCAGTTCGCGGAGAAGACCTACAACGACCTGCGTGCACACGGATTGGAAGACTGGGCAGAAGTGCTCACTGTTCCGCTCGCCGACACGTCCACGCCCCGCGGCACCGCATCTTGGTACGACATCGACGCGTCCGCCTTGCCGGGTTCCATCGATCTGCTCCTCGTTGACGGACCTCCGGCCACCACCGGACCGCACGCGCGGTACCCGGCGCTGTCCGTTCTAGCTCCATCGCTGGCGCTGAACTGTCTAATCGTCGCCGACGACACGAACCGTTCTGACGAGAAGGAGATGATCGAGTTCTGGATGTCCGAACACCCTGACCTCGCCGAGTTGCCGTCGCCCGGGCGCGGTCTCCGCGTGATGAAGCGGTCCAGCAAGCGGGCGCGCTGACGCGTACGGGTCGAGCAGTCAGCCAGTCAGCGATGTATCGCGCCGTGTAACTCGGCGGAAGATGGTCTCGTACTGATTCCGGATAGTCGAGAGGTCGCGCCCAGCGAGGTTCGGAGATGGCGTGCGGCTGACCTGCCGCGAGGCCGCGAGCGCGGAATCGACGTCCCGCGCGGTGATGGCGCTCTCGCTGAGGTGCAGCCAGCCCTCACCCACAGAGGCCGACAGCGCGTTGAGGCTCGGGGAGCGGACGGTAAGCACGGGGCGGTCCATCGAGAGCGCAAAAAAAACCATCTGAAGATCTTCGAGCGTCTCGAGACGCGGAAGCACCACGAGTTCTGCAGTGGTGATCTCCTGTACGAGCGCCGCGTCAGACAATCGCTCCAGTCGTGCCGAGACACGCGTCGGTCGCTCCGCGACGGCGGACGTGATGGCATTGGACAGATTCTTTGTTGCGGCGCCAGCAAGCCTCAGCGTCACGTCGGCGTCAGTGACCCGACTGATTCCGAGCAGGCCTTTCGCCGCGAGGGGGAGATAGCCGTGGGCGAGGCAGGCGACACGACCAGAAATCTTCGTCCGCCGCGGGTACCCTACAAATCGGTCCCCGAAATGCGCGTGAGGTACGACGGCAGTCCTCTTGGGGTTGGGAGAGTTCACAGACGCATCGAAAACGATGAAAGCATCCGTGGCTTTGTCCAAGATTCGACGGGCGATGCGTGTCATCCGCCCCTCCTCCGACTTGCTTTCGTTCCAGAGCGTCTGAACGAGCGAGATCTTGTTCCGTCGAAGGTTGCGCACAAAGATCGAGGAGGCGAGCACCCGCTGATACGGGGCTGCGCCTTTCGTTCCGAGGAGCATGTCGAGATGCGGCTCGGCGACGTGTACCACGTCGACGTCGAAGGATGTGAGGACCCCCTGGGAGTACCGGTAGTCCAAGTCCGAGTCTTCACCCACGACCTGGTCTATGTACCGAAGAATGGGTGCCGGTGGGCGGTGAGTCGCATGCACTCGAAGAGTGGATTGAGCCTCGGCAGGTCGATTAGGAGCGAGCACCGCTTCATACTACGTTGGTCGCGATGAGCGGGTCAGCACTACGAGACGTCTTCATCCACCCCTCGGGCCAGGATGACAACTTGGGCGACTCTGCTCTTCGGGCTGGCCTGTTGGAGGCCCTGCGTGAATCAACCGTGCGTATGCATGTGTTCCTCGACGGTCAGACTTCAGACTACGTGGCGGGGCTCCCGTTGAACACTTCCGCCAGGTTCTACTCCTCGCGAAGGCTGTGGCTCGCGGAGGCGATGAAGGTCGAGCGCCCGGTGTATCTGGTGAATGCAGGCGAGATCAATCCGCGGCGCGATCTCCCGTTTCCTCATCCAGCCCGCGCAGCGGAGCTGCACCGCGTGCTGGAGCGCGACGGCATGATCATCGCTGCCGGGCTGGGCCTGAAGGATCCTTCCATCGCGAATGACATCACGTTCGACCACGCTCTGAGGAACGCGGCAGTGATGTCATGGCGGGATCGCGGATCTCAGGAGGCCGCCGGCTTCGGCGGATCCGCGCCGGACTGGGCCTTTTCACTCGGTCCTGATCCCCGAGATTGGCTCGGGACGACAGATCGAGATGCGATCGCCGTTACGTTGCGGTTCGATCGTCCCTGGCCGGACTCCACTTGGCTTCGAGGAGTTCGGGCGTTTGCCGACTCCGCTCGAGCGCGAGTGGTCACCCTTGCGCAGGTCGCTCGGGACGCCCCGCGAGCCGTCGCGCTCGCTGAGGCGTTGGGGGGCGAATACAGCGTGCCCCCCAGTATGCAACACGACGCGCTCGACCGGCACGTCCGTTCCATCTACCGCCAGTCTGTGGCAGTTGTCAGTGATCGAGCGCATGCGTTGATCATGGGGGCCACGGAAGGTGCGTACCCCATCGGTTCCGCCAGTGATCCGCAAAAGATCATCCGAATCCTTAACATCGCCGGTGTGGGTGCGCTCACAGGCGATCACGCCAGCTTCCAGGACCGGGCTGAGATGCTGCACTCGGTTCTCCCGACTCTGAAGGAAGCGATGGACTCCGCTCGAGCAGAGGTGCACGCGCTGGGGTCCGCGGTGCGACGCGCGATATCGCTTGGGGAGGATCCAGTATTCGCGGCAGCCGAGGCCGACACCGAGGGTGGTCTGGCGACTGTGTCAGGCGGCTGAAGCAGACACCCGCTCCGCGGTCACGAACGTCCTCATGAACGACGGCTAAGGGCCTCCCTCCTGGGAGGCCCTTAGCCCTTTCAACGAAGTCGCATTAATCGAATTTTCGCGCGGTGCGCGATGGGCCGCATCCCGGGGAAAAGCTGGAGCAGCATTCGACCGAACGGAGTAGCTGCACGCCATGCGCGGTGAGTCAGCGCACTTCCCTTTGGTGCTCCGACGAGGGAGCTTCTCGACGCCGACGCGCTCTTCTGCCTCCCGCGGGACGCAGAGCGTTTTCGTGCTGCAGGTGACGAGGCTCGCGGACCAGCGTTGCGCTCCGCGTAAAAGATTGTCAGATCCAAGAGGGTCCGCGCGTCATCCAATGTGGGTTCGGGTGAGAACGCGGCGGGCAACGAGTTTCCGATCGCTGAGCTGTACAGATGCGCAAAGTCATATGACATCGCCCGGTCGGCGGCCTCGATGGACGAGCGAGACAGCGAACTGTACATGTCGGGGTTGTCCGCGACATCTGCAATTGCAACGGCAAGGGCGGCGGAGTCGCCTTGCGGAGCAGTGATGATCCCGGCGTTCTCTTGGACGAGCGTCAGCCACGGAAGCTCGTACATGAAGACGGGCAAACCGCGGGCCTGGGCCTCAGCGATCGTCAGCTGATAGCCCTCGATGATGCTGGTTGTGAGGAACGCATCCGCCGAGTCGATCTCGTTGATGAGATCCATTCCGCGTCGTTCGCCCACGGCCTCGACATACTCGGACAGGCGGCGACGCTCCACCGCGGAGTTGAATTTAGCCGCGGTCCATTCGCCCCAATCGGGACCTATCACGCGCAAGGTGAAGGCGACTCCGAGCGACTTCAATTGTGCAGCCACCTCAATGAGTTGGGTGACCTGCTTCGTCTGCTCATCGAGCCTCCCCCACCACACCAATTTCAAAGGTGTTGTCGGGGGTGGCTTCGGGCGCGATGTCCCGGCAGACTCCAACAGCAGTGGTGAAGGGGGATTTGGGACGTACGCAACGTCGTCGAGCCCGCGAAGCTTCCAAAAGGCGACGTCAAGAGGCGACAACGTCACCGTGAGTTCCAAAAGCGGGAGATTCTTCGTCAGGTGTTCGATGAGGCCACTCTGATCCAGAATCGGTCGAGCGGCGAAGTTGTGCAGCCATCCGATGGTCGATATTCCCATCAGCCGGGCCACGAGGGCATACTCTGGCCAGTCCCTGCTGTAGAGGACCTGGTGGTCGATGATGACGTCGATTTCTCTGGACGCGCATATGTCCGCCCACTCGCGAAGTCGGTTAGGCAAGCCCTTGGCCGCCATCTCTATGAACGACACGCCCTCTGGAACGACCGAGGTGTCGCTGCCGTATCTTCTTGCCACGATGGTGACCTCATGCCCGGCCGCGGCCAGGACTTGAGCTTGGGTGAGGAGCACACCTGAGACGCCGCCGGTGGTGAGGGTGCGCGTCGTCAGCATGATGTGCTTTCGCGGCTCAGTACTGAGGGGAATGCGGGTGCCGGCCGTTTTCAGGACCTCGACGTTGTCGGGATAGAACCGCACGGATGCGGCCACGACATCCAAGGGCGTGGCCCGCGTGTAGAGGTGTCCGATCACCTCGGCTAGCAGATCCGGGCGGGTGTGTCTGATCAAGTAGAAGCAGACGTATCCGATGATCGAGTCACGAACAGACTCGAAGGCGTCCAGCAGAGCCGCGGGGTCTGCTGAATCGCGCGCGATGCTACGAACCGCTGGGGCGATGCTGTCGATGGACCGGATCGCCTCGGCATAGAAAACCGCTTGTTCGAGATCTTCAACGACCTGGCCGCTCCCGCCGCGGCCATAGAAGTAGCGATAAAGCTGGTCGTCCATCGACACGTATCGTTCGGACAGAGCTGCCACGAGGAAGAGGAGCGGCAGGTCGTTGACGCGCGGCAAAACCAGATCCTGAGGGAGAAGACCATATGCCTGTCGCAGAGTGGACGTCGTGAACAGGTAGCGCCACAGTTGGCCTTGAGCCGGCTGATCGATGGGAAAGAGACCTTCTAGCAGCTCCGGTCCGTCAAGTCGACGATGCTTTGGCTTCAACCGGTTCTGATACCCGCCGACGATGCCGCCGGCGTTGCTGACGACCTCGATCGCAAAGCCGACAAGGTCGGCACCGCTGTCCGACTGGAGCGCGAGAGCCCGTTCGGCCGCGTGCGGAAGCAGCTCATCGTCGCCATCGAGGAAGAGCACGTGCGCGGCCGCCGCCGCGAGGATTCCGGAACGTCGGGCTTGAAACGCGGAGCTGTTGCTCTCGTGGGTGATCAGGCGAACGCGGGCGTCACGTTCGCGATATGACGTGATGACGTCGACAGTGCCGTCGGTGGACGCATCGTCTACGCAGATCACCTCGATCTCCTCGAGAGTCTGACCAAGGCAACTCTCGAGCGCTCCCGCGATGGTCGCCTCGTCGTTGTGGACGGGGATCACGATCGAGACGCGGGGGATGGTGGGCATGCATGCTCCTAGATTCGACGAAGGTGCGCGGCGTCCATGTCGCAGGTGGCGCTGAGTGAGCCTTTTTCATCCTAGGGCGAGGGCCGTGACCTCACCGCCGAAGGGGGAGGGCTACGAGGTCGCGCGTTATCATCAGTACAGATGTGCGCTCGCGGGAGGGTCCCACGATGTAAGTGGCGGTCAGAGAAGGAGCCAATCAGTGGAGGAGGCGCGCCGCGATGATCAGCTGGCTGGTCTCACGTTGGTTGGGCAGCGACCTCCTCTTGGTGCCTACCTGCGTGACGCGTGGCGGCGTCGCTCATTCGCACTCACGCTTGCCTCGGACCGCCTTGTGGGGGGGCTGCTGCCGAACCGCCTAGGGGTTCTCTGGATCGTCATCAAGCCGCTTTCGCTGGCTCTCATCTACGGAACGATCTTCCATTTCGTCATCTCGGGAGCCGCGCGCCCCGCAGATTTCGTTCCATTCCTCATCGTCGGTGTCTTCATCTTCGAGTTCTTCACCGGCACCTTCGGAGCTGGATCGAAGTCCATCACCGGCAATGCCAAGCTCGTTCAGAGCATCGGCTTCCCCCGGATCCTGCTTCCCGTCTCGGTGGTAATCGAGCACGCGATGAGGATCATTCCGGTCATTGTCCTCTTGGGTATCCTGCTCGTTGTTCTCGGTGTGCGGCCCAGTTGGAGCTGGCTGTTGTTGGCACCGATCCTGCTCATGATGGCTGTCTTCAACTTTGGGTTGGCCCTGATCGTCGCGCGGTTGTCTGTACACGCGAGGGACGTTCAACAGGTCATTCCGATCATCAATCGAGTGCTGTTCTACGTCAGCGGAATCTTCTTCAACGTGGACGGCGCTTTGGCTGATGCTCCCGTGCTGCTCACGATCGCGCACCTCGTGCCGACATACGATTTCATCTCGCTCTCGAGAACGGTGCTGCTGGAGTCGCACACCGCGCCGTTCCTCGCATTTGCCGCGGCGCCCGTGTGGACGTTGGTGGTGCTGGTGTTTGGTGTGATTTTCTTCTGGCGCGCCGAGGCGAGGTACGGGCTCAGTGAGTGACGTTCAGGTCGACGACGGATCCCCGATGCTCTGGCCTCGGACCACTCCACGACCGATGATCGTCGCGGAGAACGCTCACGTGACGTACCGCGTGTTCGCCTCCGGTAAACGTGTCGGCGGCCATGACAAGCTGCTCAGCCTCAGTGCGGTGCGAGGCGGACGCGGGCTCAAGTCCGTGCACGCACTGAGGGGCGTGAGTTTCACCGCGAACGAGGGCGAGACGATCGGGGTCGTCGGTCACAATGGTTCAGGAAAGTCGACGCTCTTCAAGGCGATGAGCGGTCTCATCCCGACCTCGAGCGGGGCCATATGGGCTCGCGACCGACCTGTTCTGCTTGGCGTTAATGCGGCGCTGGTCCCGGAGCTCTCTGGCGAGGACAACATCAAACTCGGACTCCTGGCCATGGGATTCAGTAAGGCGGAGTCCGCCGCGCGCGTCGACGAGATCGCGGATTTCGCGGAACTCAACGAGTTCATTCACCACCCGATGCGTACGTATTCGTCGGGAATGGGTGCCCGTCTCCGGTTTGCCATCGCCTCGGCGCGGGCGCACTCCATCCTTCTCATCGACGAGGCACTCGCCGTCGGCGATCGCAAGTTCCGAGCGAAGAGCGAGCAACGTATCCGCAGCCTCCGCGACAGTGCGGGGCTCGTGATGATCGTGAGCCACTCGGTGGGATCGCTGCGGGACTCGTGCGAACGAGTCTTGTGGGTGCACAAAGGCGAACTGCGGGCCGACGGTCCCGCGGGCGCCGTCATCAACGACTACGTGAAATGGACGAAGGATCCGAAGAGCGTCGCAGTCGGCGCGTCGTACGCGCAGAAGCCCACAACACCGGATGAGTTGCAGGCGGAGAGTGCCCCCGGCAATCGGAAGCGACGTGTCGCGCCGACGGACGCGCCCCCTGCGGGCATAGAGGAGCTCTTCACAAGCCTCTCTGAACCATCAGGCGAAGCGACGTCCTCGCTCCCCGCTGAGAGTGCTCGCACCATCGCGCGCCGTGAGCGCTTTCGTCAGAATATTCGAGCGCGCCGACGGAGGCGGATCACTGCCGTCGTGGCGACCGTGGTCACGTTGCTCTTCGCGATTGCGGCGGGTGCTGCGATCGCCCTCCTCGCAGACGCGTCCCAGTCGGAGGGGGCGGCCGCTCCTGGAGCAGCACCAGCTGTCGTCGCATACCGCTCGCCTACCATCGACTCCTTTGTCGCGGCGGAGTCGGAGATCTCCTGTGGGGACGCGAAGGCAGGCAGGGTTGTTCTCTCATGGCGAGTCACAGGAGGGGCGGCGGTCGCCCTTGCGTCGGGGCCGGAAGTGGATGCCTTGGAGACGCCCACGCTCATGTCGCTCCCCGCTGCGATCGATGGTTACGAGCTGGGATACCCCTGCGCAGAAGAGTCGCAGGCTTACACTCTGACGGCTGAGGGCGAGGACGGGGAACGGACGAGCTCCTCCGTCGTTGTCAAGCGGGCGCCACTCGATGCCAACCGTGGGATCGATCCCGAGACCGTTGTTCCGGGCACACCGGAGCCTGGGGCCACTCCGGATTCGAGGGCCGATCAGACCCGCGCTCCCCGGGAGACCATGGAGTCAGACCTATCGGGCCCGGCGCCGTCGCCGGACCCCAAGCCCTCCACCGGCCCGGTCCTGGCGCCGTCACCCGAACCGAGCGCAAACCCGATCCCCGAACCTGTCCCGACGCAGGTACTGGTACCGACAGAGCTGCCGACCGAAATGCCCCTACCTGAATCGACGTCCGCAGGTTAGACATTGGCGGGTGCTAACGTCCGATACCCGCTCGCACCTTTAGTCGATGCGCGAGCGGGCGGAGCGCGGGAAGAAGGCGAATCGCGCGGCGGCCGAGCGGTGAGATGATCCGCCATACTGTTTCGGCCCGGCGGGCCAGCGCACCGGCGTCACCCGAGCGCGCGGAGGCTGCCCTGCTGGCCTCCGCGTAGAACCGCAGGAGGCCGAGCAGTAGCTCGGCGTCCGCGATCGTCGGCTCGGGAGAGAATTCGGGCATGGGCGTACCCGTCACTAGTTTGCGGTACAGGTCGGAGAAGTCGATCGAGCGAGCTCGCTCGGCGGCCTTGAGAGAGGCCCGCGAAAGCGCTGCGTAGCCCTCTGCATCCTTCGCAACACGGTGTACCGACTCCGCCAGCGTGGGCGCGTCGCCCTGAGGCGCTGAGACGATGCCGTCGTTGCCCTGAACCAAGGTCAACCAGGGCAACTCGTACATAAAGACGGGCAAGCCCTTAGATTGGGCCTCCGCGATGGTCAATTGGTAGCCCTCGATGATGCTCGTGGAAATGAACGCATCCGCCTCATCGATGGCGGACTGCAGGGCCGATCCGTGACGCGGGCCGATGGCGTGCACCTGATCCGCCAGGCCTTTCCGTCGTGCGGCTGCGTTCACTTTTGCGGCAGTGAGGTCCCCCCAGTCAGGCCCGATGATCGTCAGAGTGAAGCCGGGAAGGCGGCGCTTCAGGTGCGCAGCGACTTCGAGCAGTTCGCTGATGCGTTTTGTTCTCTCTTCGAGTCGCCCCCACCAGATCAGTTTCAGGTCGGGAGACTTGATCGATCTTCCGGTCATTGGGGCGGAGGCGTCCGCGAGCATCGCTGATGGCGGGTTGGGGAGATAGGAAGCGTGGGCGATTCCCCGGAGTTTCAGGTACGCGACATCAAGCGGAGACAGCGCGACGATGTGGGCGACGACATCGGCCTTCTTCTCGATCGCGCCCAACCGCCCATCGCCGTCGAGTAAAGGGCGAGCGACGAAATTGTGAAGCCATCCGACGGTGGCGCCGCCGCAGGCTCGAGTCATGGCAGCGAACTCCGGCCAGTCGCGGGTGTAGAGCATCTGATGATCGACGACCACGTCGACGGAGTATCGGTGGCAGAGCTCCCGCCACGACGTCAACCGGGCGACGAGGTCCCCTGCGGGGAGCTCTATGAACTCGACGCCAGTCGGCACCATTGCGGTATCACTCCCGCCGTTTCGAGCAACCACTGTGACTCGGTACCCGGCTTTCGTGAGAAGCCGGGCCTGGGTGGCCAGGACCGCGCTCACGCCTCCCGTGCGAAGGGTGGATGTCGCGAGCAGGATGCTCCGCACCTCTCTCGCACTGATTGGAACATGAGAAACGTGGGCTGCTAGTCGCGAAAGGGATCCGGGCGAGAACTCTCCTGCAGCTTCCAGCAGTTCCTGGTCGGTGACCCTTCCTCGGAGATGGTCGATCGCCGCATCCGCCACGTCGGGGCGTGGACGTTCGATGAGTTGTTGACAGACGTAGCCGACGATCCACAGACGTGCGGCGGCGTAGGCACTGGTGATTGCGCCCGGATCGGTGGAGCCGTTCGAAATGAAGTTAATGGCGTCGCGGATGCTGTCGATCGAATCGATCGACCCTGCGTAGAAGCGTGCGCGCTCGATCGAGTCGACCTCATGCCCGCTGCCGCCGCGCCCGAGGTGATAGCGGTACAGCTTGTCGTTGATGGGCACCAGCCGCTCAGAGAGGGCCGCGACGACCAGCAGGAGTGGGAGGTCATTGACCCTAGAGAGCTTTAGGCCGTCAGAGATGTGCATGTAGGCCCGTCGGAGGAGATCAGCGCTGAACAGGTACCGCCAAAGCTGGCCCCTCGCCGGCACAGCCGGGGGAAACAGCCCACGGATGATGTCGCTGCCCTCGAGGACGTTTTGCAGGGGCCTCAGTCGCTTCTCGAAGCTGCCTCCCGTATTTCCGTGTCGATCGACAACGGTCACACCGAACTGCACGATGTCCGCCCTCTCGGACCGCATGGCGGTTGAGGACCGCTCGGCTGCTCGTGGGTCGATTTCGTCGTCTCCATCGAGGAACAGAACAGCGTCGCCACGTGCCTCGAACACACCGCTGCGCCGCGCCTGCAGGGCCGACCGATTTTCCTCGTGACGGATGAGGCGGATGCGACCATCCTTCCGCCGCATCCGCTCGATGACGGCGACCGTGCCGTCGTCGGACGCGTCGTCGACGCAGACGACCTCGATCTCCCGGAGGGTCTGGGCCAGGCAGGATGCGAGGGCCGCCTCGATGGTGCCCTCGTCGTTGTGTACGGGGACGACGATGGAGACGAGAGGCGCAGGTGACATCGCACAGATCATACGGCCCGGCATCCGCGGTCGATTCTGCGCTCGCAGGCTGGTCTGTGATGATGGACGCTCACTTCCCACACCCTCGGAGGGCATCGCCATGCAGATACGCCGGCGAACCATCTACATCGGCGCGGCCATCGTTCTCGTCGGCGCGATCAGCGGGACAGCGGTCGCTCTGACGACCAGTGGGTCGTCGGTACCGCCCGCAGCGCGGCCCGCTCCGTCGGTGTCGGCGTCGACGCCGACGCCGACGCCCACCGTCTCGCCCGAACCGACTCCGGTCTCAGCGCCGCTCTCGGTTCCTGCCGTAGGTCAGCTGGCCTCGTGGAAGCAGGCGCCCAAGACGAAGGTCGCCCGTGTCATCCCCCAGGTGGGACAGGCTGCGGACGGATCGGTCGCCGCCTACATCGATGCCCCTGTCATCGACGGTGAGACCGCGGCACTCGCCGTCGACGCCGCAGTCGTCGCCGGCGCTTCCTACGAGTTCTCCGCGCAGGTGCGGTCGCTGTCGCCTCTCCCTGAAGCGGTGGAGGCCGCCCTCGATGTGGGCGGCCAGCGGATCTCGCTCCCGGATCTGAGCGCGGCATGGTCGACGGTGTCCGGCACGTTCGTCGCGCCGAAGGACGCGAAGGTCGCTCAGATCCGCGTCATCCTTGATGGGCCGGTCGCGGGACTGGGCATCGACGACGTCTCCCTCATGGGCGCCGATGGCAAGAATGTGGTCCCCAACCCGTCTTTCGAGAAGGTCGAGGGCAAGGACACCATCGTCAACCGCTCCCTCATCCTGCCCGCCTCGAACCCGATGCTCGCGGTCCGCGCGCCAGCGGGGGACGTGTCGTGGACGGCAACGGATGCCGGTGGCAACGTCGCAGCGAAGGGCACGGTGAAGGCATCGAACGCACTGGAGGCGGTCCCGCTGACGGGACTGGCGGAGGGTTATTACAGCGTCGCGCTCAAGACGGGCGCGGGGACCGTGAAGACGTTGCTCGGCGTCATCGACTACGAAGGCACGACGATCGCTGCGGACCCCCGTTTCGGAGTCGGGCTGCACGTCGAGAACAGCCTTTACGCCGATGCCGCCGACCTGACAGCCTCGCTGGGCCTCGGCTCGGCACGCAACGACGTGCTGTGGCGCTTCAACGAGACCACCAAGGGCTCATACGACTGGGCCGACCACTACGTGAACGGTTTCGATCGACTCCACGCCCACGGCGTCCACCTCCTTGGCATCGTCAACTACGGCAATGAGCTCTACGGCAACGGCAAAGTGCCCACGAGCAAGGCGGCGATCGCTGCCTACGGTGACTACGCCGCAGCGATCGCGGACCGATTCGATCTCGTGGGCCTGGAGGTCTTCAACGAGTTCAACCACACGCGATTCAACAAGACGGCCTGCGGAACGAAGCCGTCGTGCTACGTGCCGCTTCTCGAATCGGTCCACAGTGCCGTCGACGACGTCGATCCGGACCTCCCGATCATCGCCGGATCGACGGCGCGCTACGACGCCCCGTGGTTCGACGGACTATGGAGCGCCGGCGGTATGAAGTACGCAGACGCGATGAGCTTCCACCCTTACGAGGTCACGAGCGATCCTGAATCGCTCGCCGACGTCATCGCCGAGGCGAACCGCAGTATGAAGGAGAACGGCAAGACGACCCGGCCGGTCTGGATCACCGAGCTCGGCAGCTCCTCGAAGACCGGTGGACGGAGCGTCTCGGCTCAGGCCGATTACCTCGTCCGAACCTCCATCACGGCGCTCGCGAGTGGGGCGGAGAAGTTCTTCTGGTATGACCTGATCAACGATGACCCGGACCCGGCCAAGCACGAAGGCAATTTCGGCATGTACTACCAGAAGGCGTCCGGCGTGGCCGCCTTCCAGCCGAAGCCCGTCGGGTACGCGCAGGCTCTCGTGATCGCCCGCCTCGGTGGCCGGAGCCTCGCCTCCGACGAGACGGCGGAGGGTGTCCACTCCATTCGGTTCGGCGATGAGGAGGACGCCGTTCGTGTCGTCTGGGCGCCGAAGGGCGAGGCGGAGATGTCCGTCCGCAGCGACGTCGCTGTGACGGTGACGACGATGAACGGCGCCGCGAAGACCATCGAGCCCGTCGACGGCGTGGCGACGATCCCGGTGACCGTTCGTCCGCAGTTCGTCGAGAGTGCCGTAGGGGCCGCCACACCGAGTCCCACACCGACGGTCTCCCAGACACCCGCTGGTTAGGATGTGACCCATGCCTCCCGAGACCCGACGGGCCGCCCGTGAAGCGGCCGAGCGGGCCGCGACCGGACGTTCCGCCGCGCCCGACGACTCCGATGACGCGACCCCGAGGACCTCGCGCGGTCGCATCGTCGGACGCGTGATCCTGATCGTCGTCATCCTCCTCCTCGCTCTCGCGGTATGGCTGGTGATCAAGGTCGTGATCGCGAAGAACGGTCTCGAGTCGGCTCAGGCGGCCGTCAGCTCCATCCAGGACGGCGGCAGCGTCTCCGATGCGATCCCGCAGCTGTCCTCGGGGGCTGCGGATGCCGCTGGTGCTGCGGCTGACCCGGTGTGGCGCATGGCGGAGCTCATCCCGGGCGCGGGTGACAATCTTCGCGGCGTTCGCCTGGCGGCCGAGACCCTCGACGTGTTCGCGAACGACGTCGGCGGTCCGGTGTTCGAGATGCAGGAGGACGGCCAGGGCAAGATCCTCGCCCGCGCGCTGCCCCTGATCGAGGCCGCCGCCCCGGAGATCTCGAAGCTGAGCTCCGAGCTGAAGGATGTCGCGGCATCCGACGCCCTCATCGGTCCCGTCCGTTCGGGCGTCGATCAGGTCTCCGACGTCGCCGGAGCCGCAGGACCGATGTTCACGCTTCTGCCGAAGCTCCTCGGCGCGGACGAGAAGCAGAACTACCTCCTGGTTTTCCAGAACAACGCCGAGGCGCTGCCGCTCGGCGGCAGCTCTGCGTCGCAGACGCTCATCACGGCCGACAAGGGCGACCTCGAGATCGCGGGGCAGGCCAGCAGCGCCTCATTCGTCGAGGGCGAGGCCCTCGATCTCGACATCTCGGAGTCTGCCAAGGCCCTCTACGGCAGCAGGTACGGCAGCTACATCAACCTGGCTCCGTCCCAGCCGGACTGGCCGGGAGTTGCCGAGATGGTGAAAGCCTTCTGGAACCGTGACATCGACGACACGCACATCGACGGCGTGATCTCGGTGGATCCGATCGCGCTTCAGCGCATCCTCCTCGCCACCGGCCCCATCGAGCTCGACGGGAAGACGCTCGACAACACGAACGCCGTCAAGACGCTGCTCAGCGACGTCTACCGGTGGTGGGACCCCTACACCGACCCGGATCTGAAGTCGGACGCCTTCTTCGCCGGCGTCGCGAGTGCGGTCTTCGAGAAGATCGCCGGCGGCGACTTCAACATCAAGGACATGTTCTGGGCCATCGGCGAGAGCATCGACGCCGGAAGCATCCTGGCCTGGAGTGAGGACCCGGACACCCAGAAGATGATCTCGGCGTCGGGTCGACTGTCCGGCATCCTGCCCACCGACAATGCTGAGGAGACCGTGAACGGCGTGTTCTTCCGCAACGTGTCGGCGTCGAAGATCGACTACTACACGAAGACTGCAGTCGAATCCACGATGTCCTGCGCCGATGGCGTCACGACCCTGACCACGACCGCGACGGTCTCGCTCGACATCAGCCAGGCGGACGCCGAGGAGCTCCCGCGGTATGTCCAGAGCCGCAGCCAGCGCGCCGCGTACTTCGGGACCCAGGTCTACATGTACGCGCCGCCGGGAATGGAGCTCGCCTCCGCCGAGACCACCGGCGGTGCTTCCGCGTTCCGCACGGGCAACGTGGACCTCGGACGCGTCGTCGAGCCCTTCCAGGCGCGGCTTCGGCCCGATGGCAGCTTCAGCGTGACCGCGACGTTCACCGGGACCGGGGACTTCGGTCCGCTGTCGCTGTGGACGACGCCCATGATCAATGAGACGAAGACGACCGTCACCGATGCCTGCCATTGATCCAACGCCTGGCCGAATGTGCCCGGTTTGGTAGCATCCTGGGGAATCTGCAGCACACGTCGTCGAAGGCGCGACTTCCCGCGCTGAGGGGCGCGACCCAGCTGCAACGTCGACAGGAAGGCTGACCTCCGTGATCCGATCCGCGCTGCGGCCGCTGTCGGCTCGGTCGACGGCAGCCTCCGCGGAGTCGGCTGAGGCGGGCGCGTGCTGAGGCGGACGGCTGCGACTCGGCCAGCACCGCGCGTCCGTCGCTCGGATCGACGGGTCAATCGCGCGCCCGTTGTCGTCCCGGCCCGTCGCTCCTCGCGGGACTGGCCGGCACGATTCGCCGGGCGCCTCGTCTACAGCGACATCCTCGTCGTCGCGGTCGTCCTCATCGGCTTCTTCACCCTGGTTCTGCCCGATGAGCGGCGCGACGTCACCTGGGACGGCGGGCCACGCATCCCCTATGTCGCGGCGCTGATCCTCCTCGGCCTCGTCTGGCTCATCGCGCTGGGTGTCTTCGAGACGCGCGATCGCAACATCGTCGGCGCGGGTGAGCAGGAGTACCGCCGGATCGTCAACGCGACGGTTGCCGTGTTCGCGCTGTTCGTCGCGGTCGCCTTTTTCCTGCGCATCGAGGTGTCGCGCAGCCTCTTCCTCGTCGCCATGCCGGTGGGTCTGGTCGCGCTGATCTTCAGCCGGTGGCTCTGGCGCCTGTGGCTTCGCGGCCAGCAGCGTCGCTCGAAGTACGTCTACCGTGCCCTTGTGCTGGGCGAGCCGGCGAAGGTCGGCTCCATCATCCGCGCCATCCGCCGAGCTGAGGCGTCCGGCTTCGACATCGTGGGTGTCGTGACAGACGTCCGTGGCCGTCAGGCCATCAGCGACGTCCCGGTCGTCGGTGGATTCGCCTACGCGGTCGAGGCGATGGACGCCACCGACGCCGACACCATCATCATCGCCGGCGCCGACGAGGTGCACCCCGAGATGATGCGTCAGCTCGGCTGGGACGTGGCGGACCGCAACGGCAACCTCGTCGTCGCACCCGCGCTGACCGACGTGGCGGGTCCCCGCATCCACTCCCGCCCCGCGGCCGGCTTGCCGCTCGTGCACGTCGAGTTCCCCCGGCTCGACGGCGTACGCCGGTTCGTGAAGCGCACGTTCGATCTGTTCGGCTCCCTCGTGCTCATCGTGGTGTTCTCGCCGGTGATGCTGGCCACCGCGATCGCCATCCGCGTCGAGACGCCCGGCCGCGTGATCTACCGTCAGCCGCGGGTCGGGCTCGGCGGAGACGAGTTCGGCATGCTGAAGTTCCGCTCGATGGTGGCGGATGCCGACGACCAGCTCGCGAGCCTGCTCGATCTGCAGGGGACCAGCGACAGCCCGCTCTTCAAGGTGGCCGACGACCCGCGCATCACGAAGGTCGGGCGGGTCATCCGCAAGCACTCGATCGACGAGCTGCCACAGCTGTTCAACGTCCTCGTGGGGACCATGAGCCTCGTCGGCCCGCGGCCCCAGCGCGCGGCGGAGGTGGCCCTCTACGACGACGCCGCCCACCGTCGGCTGCGTGTGAAGCCGGGGATGAGCGGGCTGTGGCAGGTGAGTGGGCGCTCCACATTGTCGTGGGAGGACGCCCTGCGTCTCGACCTCTACTACGTCGAGAACTGGTCGTTCATGCAGGACGTCCAGATCCTGTTCCGCACTCTGAGCGCCGTCGTGGCCCCCGGCCGCACGGCCCACTGAGGCCGACGGGGGAGCGTACTCCCGAGCGCGACACGCCCGGGTTTGCGACACGCCCGAACGGCACGTAGACTGTACAGGTTCCACATTCCTGCGCTGTGCGCGGGATCACTGCCAGGGCAGTGCATAGGCCGAAAGCCTAGGCCGCGGGCAGCAGAACATCACATCCCCACACCCCGATCCGGAAACGGATCCGCACGCGTGCGTGCGAGGGGGAGCGGATGCCGCAGGTCTCCTGCGGACTGACATCAGAACAGCGGTGACGGATTCCTCGCCTTCGGGCGGGGAGAAGTGCCCGGCGCGCAAGCGCCCCGTGCGTCCAATGCCCCCGAGGTACGACGCGAGAAAGAGAGTGAGCAGACAATGGCGGGACAGAAGATCCGCATTCGCCTGAAGTCGTATGACCACGAGGTCATCGACTCGTCGGCACGCAAAATCGTCGACACCGTGACCCGTGCGGGCGCGACGGTCGTGGGCCCCGTGCCCCTTCCGACCGAGAAGAACGTGATCGCAGTCATCCGTTCGCCCCACAAGTACAAGGACAGCCGCGAGCACTTCGAGATGCGCACCCACAAGCGCCTCATCGACATCATCGACCCGACGCCCAAGGCCGTCGACTCGCTGATGCGTCTCGACCTCCCGGCCGACGTCAACATCGAGATCAAGCTCTGAGGTCGATCATCATGGCTGACATCAACTCCAAGGTTTCCAAGGGCCTGCTGGGCACCAAGCTCGGCATGACCCAGGTCTGGGACGAGAACGGCAAGGTCGTTCCCGTCACCGTCATCGAAGTCGCCCCCAACGTGGTGACCCAGGTGCGCACGCCCGAGCGCGACGGCTACAACGCCGTGCAGATCGCTTACGGCCAGATCGACCCCCGCAAGGTCAACAAGCCCCAGACGGCTCACTTCGAGGCCGCTGGTGTGACCCCGCGTCGCCACCTCACCGAGGTGCGGACGGCGGATGCCGCTGACTACTCACTCGGTCAGGAGCTCACCGTCGACGCGACCTTCGAGGCCGGCCAGCTGGTCGACGTCGTCGGCACCAGCAAGGGCAAGGGCACCGCGGGTGTCATGAAGCGCCACAACTTCAAGGGCGTCTCGGCTTCGCACGGTGCGCACCGCAACCACCGCAAGCCCGGCTCGATCGGCGCATCGTCGACCCCGAGCCGCGTCTTCAAGGGCATGCGCATGGCCGGCCGTATGGGTGGCGAGCGCGTGACCGTCCTCAACCTCACGGTGCACGCCGTCGACGCCGAGAAGGGTCTGCTGCTCGTCAAGGGCGCCGTCCCCGGTGCTCGTGGCCGCATCGTCTACGTCCGCAACGCAGTGAAGGGTGCCTGATCATGGCTGACTCGACTCTCGCGCTCGACGTCGTGAAGGCAGACGGCAAGAAGGCCGGCTCCGTGGAGCTGCCCGCCGCACTGTTCGACGTCAAGACGAACATCCCCCTCATCCACCAGGTCGTCGTCGCGCAGCTCGCGGCGGCTCGCCAGGGCACCCACTCGACCAAGCGTCGCGGTGAGGTCTCCGGTGCCGGCCGCAAGCCCTTCAAGCAGAAGGGCACGGGTAACGCCCGTCAGGGCTCGATCCGCGCGCCGCACATGACCGGTGGTGGCATCGTCCACGGACCGAAGCCGCGCAACTACTCGCAGCGCACCCCCAAGAAGATGGTCGCCGCCGCCCTGCTGGGCGCGCTCAGCGACCGGGCTCGCGGCGGGCGTCTGCACGTCATCGACTCGTTCGGCATCGAGGGCGCGCCGTCGACCAAGGCCGCTGCTGCGGTCCTGGGTCAGCTCGCCCCCACCAAGAACGTCATGGTCGTCATCACCCGTGATGACGAGCTGAGCATCAAGAGCGTCCGCAACCTCGCGTACGTCCACGTGCTCACGTTCGACCAGCTCAACGCCTACGACGTTCTCGTCTCCGACGACATCGTCTTCACCAAGGCGGCCTACGACGCGTTCGTCGCTGCGAAGGCCGGCGCCACCGAGGAGGTCTCGGCATGACCGCCGTCAACAAGGACCCGCGCGACATCATCCTGAAGCCGGTCGTCTCCGAGAAGAGCTACGGGCTCATCGACGAGGGCAAGTACACGTTCCTCGTGGACCCGCGCGCCACCAAGACCGAGATCAAGCTCGCCATCGAGAAGATCTTCGGCGTCAAGGTCGCGTCGGTGAACACGCTCAACCGCCCGGGCAAGGCCCGCCGCACCCGCTTCGGCACCGGTAAGCGCAAGGACACCAAGCGCGCCATCGTGAGCCTGAAGTCGGGCACCATCGACATCTTCACGGCCGTCGGCTGACAGCTGGGATAGAGGACTAGAGACATGGCTATTCGCAAGTACAAGCCCACGACCCCGGGTCGTCGCGGTTCGTCGGTCGCCGACTTCGCTGAGATCACGCGGTCGACGCCCGAGAAGTCGCTCCTTCGCCCGCTGGCGAAGACCGGTGGTCGCAACAACCAGGGCCGCATCACGACCCGTCACATCGGTGGTGGCCACAAGCGCCAGTACCGCGTGATCGACTTCCGTCGCAACGACAAGGACGGGATCAACGCCAAGGTCGCTCACATCGAGTACGACCCCAACCGCACCGCGCGCATCGCGCTGCTGCACTACGTCGACGGCGAGAAGCGGTACATCCTCGCCCCGAACAAGCTGTCGCAGGGTGACATCGTCGAGTCGGGTGCCGGCGCCGACATCAAGCCCGGCAACAACCTGCCGCTGCGCAACATCCCGACCGGTACGGTCATCCACGCCATCGAGCTCCGTCCCGGTGGCGGCGCGAAGATGGCGCGCTCGGCCGGTGCGTCCGTCCGCCTCGTGGCGAAGGACGGCCCGTACGCGCAGCTGCGTCTGCCCTCGGGTGAGATCCGCAACGTCGACGCGCGCTGCCGCGCCACCATCGGCGAGGTCGGCAACGCCGAGCAGTCCAACATCAACTGGGGCAAGGCCGGCCGTAACCGCTGGAAGGGCATCCGCCCGACCGTCCGCGGTGTCGCCATGAACCCGGTCGACCACCCGCACGGTGGTGGTGAGGGTAAGACCTCCGGTGGACGTCACCCCGTCACTCCTTGGGGCCAGGCCGAGGGTCGTACCCGCCACCCCAACAAGGAAAGCGACAAGTTGATCGTTCGCCGTCGCAACGCCGGCAAGAAGCGGAAGTAGGAGTAGAGGAAGATGCCTCGCAGCCTTAAGAAGGGCCCCTTCGTCGACGAGCACCTGCTTCGCAAGGTCGTCTCGCAGAACGAAGCCGGTACTAAGAACGTCATCAAGACCTGGTCGCGTCGTTCGATGATCATCCCGGCGATGCTGGGTCACACGATCGCCGTGCACGACGGACGCAAGCACATCCCCGTGTTCGTGTCCGAGACCATGGTCGGTCACAAGCTGGGCGAGTTCGCGCCCACCCGCACCTTCCGCGGCCACGAGAAGGACGACAAGAAGGGCCGTCGCCGCTGACGCGGCGACGCTCTCAGAGAGAGGAAGAGGAGGAGTACAAATGGTGGAATCCATCGCACGCGTGAAGCACATCCGCGTGACCCCTCAGAAGGCTCGTCGTGTCGTCGCGCTCATCAAGGGCAAGCAGGCTCAGGAGGCACTCGCCATCCTGAAGTTCGCTCCCCAGGGTGCCAGCGAGCCCATCTACAAGCTCGTGGCCGCTGCGGTCGCGAACGCTCGTGTGAAGGCCGACAAGGACAACGAGTTCCTGGACGAGCAGGACCTGTACGTGAAGAACGCGTACGTGGACGAGGGCACGACGCTCAAGCGTTTCCAGCCCCGCGCCCAGGGTCGCGCGTTCCAGATCAAGAAGCGCACCAGCCACATCACGGTCGTGCTCTCGACCCCCGAGGTCGCCGAGTCCGCCCCGGCTGCCCAGACCAAGAAGGCGAGCAAGTAATGGGACAGAAGGTCAACCCGTACGGCTTCCGCCTCGGCATCACCACCGACCACGTGTCGCGTTGGTTCTCGGACTCCACCAAGCCCGGGCAGCGCTACGCCGACTACGTGGCGGAGGACGTCAAGATCCGTCGCCTCCTGACGACGTCGCTCGACCGTGCCGGCGTGAGCAACATCGAGATCGAGCGCACGCGTGACCGCGTTCGCGTCGACATCCACACCGCCCGTCCGGGCATCGTGATCGGCCGCCGCGGCGCCGAGGCCGAGCGCATCCGCGCCGACCTCGAGAAGCTCACCGGCAAGCAGATCCAGCTGAACATCCTCGAGGTCAAGAACCCCGAGGCCGACGCTCAGCTGGTCGCGCAGGGCATCGCCGAGCAGCTCTCCGCACGTGTGGCCTTCCGCCGCGCGATGCGCAAGGGTCTGCAGGGTGCGCAGCGCGCCGGTGCCAAGGGTGTCCGCATCCAGGTCTCCGGCCGCCTCGGCGGCGCCGAGATGAGCCGGTCGGAGTTCTACCGCGAAGGCCGTGTGCCCCTGCACACGCTTCGCGCGAACATCGACTACGGCTTCTACGAGGCGAAGACCACCTTCGGCCGCATCGGCGTGAAGGTCTGGATCTACAAGGGCGACCTCACCAACAAGGAGCTCGCTCGCGAGCAGGCCAACGCGCCGAAGTCACGCCGTGACGACCGCGGTGGCGACCGTCGCCGTGGCCCGCGCAGCGAGGCCCCCGTCGCAGAAGGAGCGTCTGCCTGATGCTTATTCCCCGCAAGGTCAAGTACCGCAAGCAGCATCACCCGAAGCGTGACGGCGCCGCCACCGGCGGCACCGCGGTCACGTTCGGTGAGTTCGGCATCCAGGCCCTCACGCCCGCCTACGTGACGAACCGTCAGATCGAGTCCGCTCGTATCGCCATGACGCGTCACATCAAGCGTGGTGGAAAGGTGTGGATCAACATCTACCCCGACCGTCCGCTCACCAAGAAGCCGGCCGAAACCCGCATGGGTTCCGGTAAGGGTTCGCCGGAGTGGTGGGTCGCCAACGTCAAGCCGGGTCGCGTCCTCTTCGAGGTCGCGGGCGTCAACGAGCAGCTCGCTCGCGAGGCCCTGACCCGTGCCATCCACAAGCTGCCGCTCAAGGCACGCATCATCAAGCGCGAGGAGGGCGACGCGTAATGGCCGTCGGCACCAAGACGCTCGCCCCGAGCGAGCTGGACACGTTCGAAGACCAGCGCCTCGTGGAGGAGCTGCGCAAGGCCAAGGAAGAGCTGTTCAACCTGCGCTTCCAGTCGGCCACCGGCCAGCTCGAGAGCCACGGCCGCATCCGTGCGGTCAAGCGCGACATCGCGCGGCTCTACACCGTCATCCGCGAGCGGGAGCTCGGCATCCGTGCCACCCCCGCCCCGGTCGAGACGGCCACCAAGGCGAAGAAGAGCAAGGCCAAGAAGGCGGACGAGTCCGCTGAGGCCGCGAAGGAAGAGGCCGAGTGATGGCTGAGAAGAAGGATGCCGCTGCGGCGCCCGTGGCCGCCGGTCACGAGTCCGCCGAGCACGACGTCCGCGACGTCAACGCCCGTGGGTACCGCAAGGCCCGCCGTGGCTACGTCGTCAGCGACAAGATGGACAAGACGATCGTCGTCGAGGTCGAGGACCGCGTGAAGCACCCCCTCTACGGCAAGGTCATCCGCCGCACGTCGAAGGTCAAGGCTCACGACGAGCAGAACACCGCCGGCATCGGCGACCTCGTCCTCATCAACGAGACCCGTCCGCTCAGCGCCACCAAGCGCTGGCGCCTGGTCGAGATTCTCGAGAAGGCGAAGTAAGCAATGATCCAGAACGAGTCTCGCCTCAAGGTCGCCGACAACACCGGCGCCAAGGAGCTCCTCACGATCCGTGTCCTCGGTGGTTCCAACCGCCGTTACGCGGGCGTCGGGGACGTCATCGTGGCGACCGTCAAGGACGCGATCCCGGGCGGCAACGTCAAGAAGGGCGATGTGGTCAAGGCCGTCATCGTCCGCACCGTCAAGTCGACCCGTCGTCCCGACGGTTCGTACATCAAGTTCGACGAGAACGCCGCCGTCATCCTGAAGAACGACGGGGAGCCCCGCGGCACCCGCATCTTCGGCCCGGTCGGCCGTGAGCTTCGCGACAAGAAGTTCATGAAGATCGTCTCGCTGGCACCGGAGGTCATCTGATCATGGCGCACATCAAGAAGGGTGACCTGGTTCAGGTCATCAGTGGCCGTAAGCAGGACAAGGGCGGCGACCGCGGCAAGCAGGGCAAGGTCCTCGAGGTCCTCGTCGAGCAGAACCGCGTCGTGGTGGAGGGCGTGAACTACGTCACCAAGCACACCCGCGTCGGCCAGTCGCAGCGCGGCACCAAGACGGGCGGCATCGAGACGATGGAAGCCCCGATCCACATCTCCAACGTGGCGCTGGTCGACCCGTCGACCAAGAAGCCGACCCGTGTCGGCCACCGCGTCGAGGAGCAGACGAAGGACGGCGTCAAGCGCACCGTCCGCGTCCGCTACGCCAAGAAGAGCGGCAAGGACCTCTGAACATGAGCAACGCAACTGCCGCGGAGGCTGGCAAGATCCAGCCCCGCCTGAAGCAGAAGTACCAGAGCGAGATCAAGAAGGCTCTGCAGGACGAGTTCGGCTACGCCAACGTCATGCAGATCCCCGGTCTCGTCAAAGTCGTCGTCAACACCGGTGTCGGTGAGGCTGCGCGCGACAGCAAGGTGATCGATGGTGCGGTCGACGACCTCACCAAGATCACCGGCCAGAAGCCGGTCGTCACCAAGGCCCGCAAGTCCATCGCGCAGTTCAAGCTGCGTGAGGGCCAGGCCATCGGCGCCCACGTCACCCTCCGCGGTGACCGCGCGTGGGAGTTCGTCGACCGCCTCGTCAACCTCGCCCTGCCCCGCATCCGCGACTTCCGCGGACTGTCGGCCACGCAGTTCGACGGCAACGGCAACTACACCTTCGGTCTCCAGGAGCAGTCCGTGTTCCACGAGATCAACCAGGACAAGATCGACCGCGTCCGCGGTTTCGACATCACCATCGTCACGACGGCGAAGACGGATGACGAGGGTCGGGCGCTCCTGAAGCACCTGGGCTTCCCGTTCAAGTCGGCTGACGCTCAGGCGTGATCCGATAAGATCGATCGTTCGGCCTCGGGGCGTGCTCCGGGGCCGAACGACTGCACAACTGAATATCGCTCATTCATAGAAGGTCGCCTGTCGTGTAACGGCAGTCGAAACCTCATGACTAAAGGACAACACCTATGACGATGACAGACCCGGTCGCAGACATGCTGACCCGTCTGCGCAACGCGAACTCCGCGCACCACGACACCGTCGCGCTGCCGAGCTCGAAGCTCAAGACGCACATCGCCGAGATCCTCCAGCAGGAGGGCTACATCTCCGGCTGGGAGGTCTCCGACGCGCGTGTCGGCCAGACCCTCACCCTGACCCTGAAGTACGGCCCGAACCGCGAGCGGTCGATCGCCGGCATCAAGCGCGTCTCGAAGCCCGGTCTCCGTGTGTACGCGAAGTCGAACGAGCTTCCCAAGGTCCTCGGTGGCCTCGGCGTCGCGATCCTGTCCACCTCCTCTGGCCTCCTCACGGACCGCCAGGCCGAGCAGAAGGGCGTCGGCGGGGAAGTCCTCGCCTACGTGTGGTGATCTGACATGTCGCGTATTGGACGTCTTCCCATCGACATCCCCGCCGGCGTGACCGTTTCGGTCAACGGCCAGGACGTCGCCGTCAAGGGCCCCAAGGGTGAGCTGAACCTCACCGTGGCGCAGCCCATCGAGGTCAAGGTCGAGGAGAACCAGGTTCTGGTCTCGCGCCCCGACGACGAGCGCGAGTCGCGTGCTCTCCACGGGCTCACCCGCACCCTCATCAACAACAACATCATCGGCGTGACCCAGGGCTACACCAAGGGCCTCGAGGTCGTCGGCACCGGTTACCGCGTCGCTCAGAAGGGCACGGCGGTCGAGTTCGCTCTCGGCTTCTCGCACCCCGTCCTGGTCGAGGCTCCGGAGGGCATCACGCTCACCGTCGAGGGCAACAACAAGCTCACCGTCGCCGGTATCTCGAAGCAGGCCGTCGGCGAGGCAGCCGCCAACATCCGCAAGATCCGCAAGCCCGAGCCCTACAAGGGCAAGGGTGTGCGGTACGCGGGCGAGGTCGTTCGCCGCAAGGCCGGAAAGAGTGGTAAGTAACCATGGCTCTGAAGTCGAAGTCCGACGCACGTTCGCGTCGTCACGCCCGTCTTCGCAAGAAGATCGTGGGCACCGAGGCGCGTCCGCGTCTCGTCGTGACCCGTTCCGCCCGCCACGTCTTCGTCCAGCTGGTCGACGACAGCAAGGGCTTCACCGTCGCATCGGCCTCCACCCTCGAGGTCGACCTGCGCACGTTCGAGGGTGACAAGACCGCCAAGGCCCGCAAGGTCGGCGAGCTCGTCGCTGAGCGTGCGAAGGCTGCCGGCATCGACACGGTCGTCTTCGACCGTGGCGGCAACCGCTACGCGGGCCGCGTCGCTGCGATCGCCGACGGCGCTCGCGAAGGAGGTCTGAACCTGTGACCGAGAACAAGGAGAACGAAGTGACCGCGACCGAGCAGCCCGCTGCGGCTGCGGCCGAGGCGCCCGCCGAGCGCGAGCGCGAGCCGCGTCGCGGTGGCCGCGAGCGCAGCCAGACCCGCGACCGCAACTCGCGCGACCGCGGCGACAACCAGTTCCTGGAGCGTGTCGTCACGATCAACCGCGTGTCCAAGGTCGTCAAGGGCGGTCGTCGCTTCAGCTTTACGGCGCTCGTCGTCGTGGGCGATGGCAACGGACTCGTCGGTGTCGGCTACGGCAAGGCGCGTGAGGTCCCCCTCGCCATCTCGAAGGGTGTCGAAGAGGCCAAGCGCAACTTCTTCCGCGTGCCGCGTGTCGGCTCCAGCATCCCGCACCCCGTCCAGGGTGAGGCTGCTGCCGGTGTCGTGCTGCTCCGTCCGGCTGCTGCCGGTACCGGTGTTATCGCCGGTGGCCCGGTCCGCGCCGTCCTCGAGTGCGCAGGCATCCACGATGTGCTGTCGAAGTCGCTGGGTTCGTCGAACACGATCAACATCGTGCACGCGACCGTCGCGGCGCTGAAGTCGCTCGAGGAGCCGCGCGCCGTCGCCGCTCGTCGTGGTCTCGACTTCGACCAGGTCGCGCCCGCGCGTCTGGTCCGTGCCGAGGCCGACGCTGCCAAGGCTGCAAAGGTGGGTGCATGATGGCTGCTCGTCTGAAGGTGACCCAGGTCAAGTCCAAGGTGAGCGAGAAGCAGAACCAGCGTGACACGCTGCGTTCGCTCGGTCTGAAGCGGATCAACGACTCGGTCGTTCGTCCGGATGACGCGCAGACGCGCGGCTACATCAAGACCGTCGCGCACCTCGTGAAGGTTGAGGAGATCGACTGATGGCTGAGAAGAAGGACGAGACGGTCGAGACCGTCGAGCCCAAGGCCAAGAAGCCGGCAACCCGGAAGGCTGCGGCCAAGCCCGCCGCCGACAAGGCTGCCCCGAAGAAGGATGCGGCGCGCCCCGGCGTGCTGAAGGTCCACCACCTGCGTCCGGTCCCCGGCGCCAACGTCGCGAAGACCCGTGTCGGTCGCGGTGAGGGCTCGAAGGGTAAGACGTCGGGCCGCGGTACCAAGGGTACGAAGGCTCGTTACCAGGTCAAGGTGGGCTTCGAGGGTGGGCAGATGCCCCTCCACATGCGTACGCCGAAGCTGCGCGGGTTCAAGAACCCGTTCCGCGTCGAGTACCAGGTGGTCAACCTCGACAAGCTCGCGGAGCTCTACCCCAACGGTGGCGACGTCACCGTGACCGACCTCGTCGCCAAGGGCGCCGTCCGCAAGAACGAGAAGGTCAAGGTGCTCGGCACCGGCGACATCTCGGTCGCGCTGACGGTCTCCGTCGACAAGGTCTCGGGTTCGGCCGAGCAGAAGATCGTTGCCGCCGGCGGCTCGATCAAGTAATCACGTGCCAGGGGCCGGAGGATAACCTCCGGCCCCTGTTGCCGTATGTTGGAATGCGGCGTGCCTCGGCGCGCCCGGCATCCCACTGGAGGAAATCCCTTTGTTCAGCGCCATCGCGCGGGTCTTCCGCACTCCGGATCTCCGTCGGAAGATCGGTTTCACGCTCGGCATCATCGCCATCTACCGATTCGGCGCGCACATCCCGGCTCCGTTCGTGGACTTCCCGAACGTGAAGACCTGTCTCGACCAGTCCGGGTCGACCGAGGGACTGCTCTCGCTGGTCAACCTGTTCTCTGGTGGCGCGCTGCTGCAGCTGTCGATCTTCGCGCTCGGCGTCATGCCCTACATCACCGGCACGATCATCGTGCAGCTCCTCCGCGTGGTGATCCCTCACTTCGAGACCCTGTACAAGGAGGGCCAGGCCGGCCAGGCCAAGCTCACCCAGTACACGCGCTATCTGACGATCGCCCTCGCTCTGCTGCAGTCGACGACCCTCGTCACGGTCGCCCGCTCCGGACAGCTCTTCGGCATCACCGGTGTCGCCGAGTGCCAGCAGCTCCTCACCGACGAGGCGTGGTGGGCGCAGCTCCTCATGATCGTCACGCTGACCGCCGGCACCGGCCTCATCATGTGGATGGCCGAGCTCGTCACCGAGCGCGGCATCGGCAACGGCATGTCGCTCCTCATCTTCACCTCCATCGCGGCGACCTTCCCGTCGGCGCTGTGGAGCATCGCCGTCGCCCGCAGCTTCGAGATCTTCCTCCTCGTGCTCGCCGTCGGCATCGCCACCGTCGCCCTCGTCGTCTTCGTCGAGCAGTCGCAGCGCCGCATCCCGGTGCAGTACGCCAAGCGCATGGTCGGCCGCCGCACCCTCGGGGGCAGCAACACGTACATCCCGATCAAGGTGAACATGGCCGGCGTCGTGCCCGTCATCTTCGCCTCGTCGCTCCTCTACATCCCCGCGCTCATCGCGCAGTTCAACGCCAACCCGGCGGCGGACGGCAGCGTCCCGGGCTGGGTCTCGTGGATCCAGGCGAACTTCGTCAACGGCGACCACCCGCTCTACATGGCGGTGTACTTCCTGCTCATCATCGGGTTCACCTACTTCTACGTCGCGATCACGTTCAACCCGGTCGAGGTCGCCGACAACATGAAGAAGTACGGCGGGTTCATCCCCGGCATCCGTGCGGGTCGTCCCACCGCGGAGTACCTGGACTACGTCCTCACCCGCATCACCCTGCCGGGTTCCATCTACCTGGGCCTCATCGCCCTGCTCCCGCTCCTGGCCCTCGCGACGGTCGGTGCCAACCAGAACTTCCCGTTCGGTGGCGCATCGATCCTCATCATCGTCGGTGTCGGTCTCGAGACCGTGAAGCAGATCGACGCCCAGCTTCAGCAGCGCCACTACGAAGGACTCCTCCGATGACGCAGACCCCCGCCCGCCTCCTGATCATCGGCCCGCAGGGCTCGGGCAAGGGGACGCAGGGGGCTCGGATCGCCGACCTCCTCGGCATCCCGACCGTCTCCACCGGCGACGTCTTCCGCGCCAACGTCAAGGACGGCACCGACCTGGGTCTCAAGGTCAAGGCGATCATCGACGCCGGCGACCTCGTGCCCGACGAGCTGACGAGCGAGATCGTCCGCGACCGGCTGTCGCAGGAGGATGCCGCGCACGGCTTCCTGCTCGACGGATACCCGCGCAACCTCGCGCAGGTCGGTCACCTCGACGCGTTCCTCGACGGTCGAGGCGAGCCGCTGACCGCGGTCATCGAGCTGTCGGTCCCGCGGGACGAGTCGATCGCCCGCCTCTCGCGCCGCGCCGCCGAGCAGGGCCGCGCCGACGACAACGAGGAGTCGATCGCGAAGCGACTCTCGATCTACGAGTCCGAGACAGCGCCGATCCTCGACGTGTACCGCGAGCGTGGCATCGTCGACGAGATCGACGGCGTCGGGTCGCTCGACGAGATCACGGCGCGCATCACCGCAGCGCTCACGGCGCGCGGCATCACGGCCTGATGGTCTTCCGCCGCTCCATCTACAAGACGCCCGCGCAGCTGCGCGCGATGGTCGAGCCGGGTCTCATCACCGCCGCGGCGCTGGATGCCGTGCGTCCCGCTGTCCGCGCCGGTGCGACCACCGCGGAGCTCGACGCGATC
Source organism: Microbacterium sp. NPDC080005 (assembly GCF_040702445.1). Lineage (NCBI taxonomy): Bacteria > Bacillati > Actinomycetota > Actinomycetes > Micrococcales > Microbacteriaceae > Microbacterium > Microbacterium sp. NPDC080005. Next base: position 1,259,540 of record NZ_JBFBLD010000002.1, read on the forward strand.
GCGGAGCGCACGATCCTCGCCCGCGGCGCCGAGTCGAACTTCCAGCTCGTCCGCGGGTACCACCACACGACGTGCATCTCGGTGAACCAGGAAGTCGTCCACGGCATCCCCGGCGACCGGGTCCTGGAGCCGGGTGACATCGTCTCCATCGACTGCGGCGCGCAGTTCGAGGGGTGGAACGGCGATTCGGCGATCACGATCGTCGTGCCCGATCCCGACCGCCCCGAGCTCGTCGAGCGTCGTCAGCGACTCTCCGACGTGACCGAGGGTTCGCTGTGGGCCGGTATCGCCGCGCTCGCATCCGCCTCGCGTGTCGGCGAGGTCGGCGACGCGGTGCAGACCTATGTCGAGGCCTCGGGGGAGGGCTACGGCATCCTCCGCGACTACGTCGGTCACGGGATCGGCCGCAAGATGCACGAGGGCCCGACCGTGTTCAACTACCGTGTCGCGGACCTCGGGCCGGAGGTGCGCCCGGGGCTGTGCGTCGCGATCGAGCCCATGATCGTCGCCGGCGACGAGGCGACCCTGGTCGAGGACGACGACTGGACCGTCAGCACCGTCGACGGTCAGGACGGCTCCCATTGGGAACATAGCGTCGCGGTGCACGATGGAGGGATCTGGGTGCTGACCGCCCCCGACGGCGGCGCCGCGGGGCTCGCGGCATTCGGCGTCACCCCCACACCGATCTCCTGAGGAGGATACGCACATGGCGACGGCCACCGGCAAGACCAACTGGTTCGCGATCTGGGTCAGCGTCGCGGTGGTCGCGGTCCTCGCGGGTGTCGTGGCGGTGGTCGCGGTGTTGAACACCCAGGCGTCGGACCCGGGCCCCGTCCCGCAGGGCAGCGGCATCGATCGCGAGACGGGGGCGATCACCTTCGGCGACGGACCCGACACCGTCGCGACCTACGTGGACTTCATGTGCCCCTACTGCGGTCAGTTCGAGGAGACCGAGGGCAAGACCATCTCGGGTCTCGTGGATGACGGCAGCATCACGCTCGAGGTGCACCCCGTCACGATCCTCGACCGGCTCTCGCAGGGAACGGAGTACTCGAGCCGTGCGGCATCCGCCATGTACGCCGTCGCCGAGGCCGACCCGGACAACGCGTACGCCTTCTTCCGGGCACTGTGGGACAACCGGCCCCAGGAGCAGACACCGGGTCTGACCGACGATGAGCTCATCCAGATCGCGAAGGACGCGGGCGTCGACATGACGGCCAGCCTCGAGAAGTCGATCGCAGACCACGAGTACATGAGCTTCGCCCAGTCGCAGGAGCTGCCCGAAGGCGCCACCGGAACGCCCACGCTCGTCGTCAACGATGAGCTCGTCCCCGTCACCTACGACCCGCAGGCCGACATCGTCTCGCGCCTGTCCGCACGCTGAGCTCCGAGGCGACACGCCGAGTGGCGGGTCCGTCCGATATCACGTACACTAAATCTTTGGTGCGTTGCGCCTGCTTCGGCGTGTCACCACAATCCCCACTCACCGCAGACCGACCGGTCTGCCAACTGTAAGCGAGCGTATGGCGAAGAAAGACGGTGTCATCGAGATCGAGGGTGTGATCTCCGAGGCTCTCCCGAACGCGATGTTCCGCGTCGAGCTGAGCAACGGTCACAAGGTCCTGGCCACGATCTCCGGAAAGATGCGGCAGAACTACATCCGCATCATCCCCGAAGACCGCGTCGTCGTGGAGCTCTCGCCTTACGACCTCACGCGCGGTCGCATCGTCTACCGCTACCGCTGAGACCGGTCGAGAAGTAACGCCCCGCACACCCGTGTGCGCCGGCGAAGACAGCGAATCAGGAAAATCATGAAGGTCAACCCCTCCGTCAAGCCCATCTGCGACCACTGCAAGGTCATCCGCCGCCACGGTCGCGTCATGGTCATCTGCAAGTCGAACCCGCGTCACAAGCAGCGCCAGGGCTGATGGGATGCCGCGTTCCGGCGCGGCCTCGCAGGCTCACAACTGAACACATCTCGGCAGGATCAGAACCCGCTCAGCGGGGGACACCTCGGGTCGGAGGCCCGGGCACCGATCCTGCTCCACACCTCCACTCACTCCTAGGAGACATCGCATGGCACGTCTTGCCGGCGTTGACATCCCGCGCGACAAGCGCGTGGTGATCGCCCTCACCTACATCTACGGCATCGGCCGTACCCGCTCCGTCGAGATCCTCAGCTCGACCGGCATCGACGAGTCGATCCGCGTCAAGGACCTCACCGACGAGCAGCTGGTCGCCCTCCGCGACCACATCGAAGGCACCTACAAGGTGGAGGGTGACCTGCGCCGCGAGGTCGCCGCAGACATCCGCCGCAAGGTCGAGATCGGCTCGTACGAGGGTATCCGCCACCGTCGCGGCCTGCCCGTGCGCGGCCAGCGCACGAAGACCAACGCGCGTACCCGCAAGGGTCCCAAGCGCACCGTCGCCGGCAAGAAGAAGGCGCGCTAAAGCGCCGCCGCCACAGGTTTAGGAGAACACTCACATGGCACAGGCCAAGTCCGCTGCGCGCAAGCCGCGCCGCAAGGAGAAGAAGAACATCGCGCTGGGCCAGGCCCACATCAAGTCGACGTTCAACAACACGATCGTCTCGATCACCGACCCCTCGGGTGCGGTCATCAGCTGGGCCTCCTCGGGTGGCGTCGGCTTCAAGGGCTCGCGCAAGTCGACCCCGTACGCCGCCGGCATGGCCGCCGAGTCCGCTGCGCGTCAGGCGCAGGAGCACGGCGTCAAGAAGGTCGACGTCTTCGTCAAGGGCCCCGGCTCGGGCCGCGAGACCGCGATCCGTTCGCTGACCGCTGCCGGCCTCGAGGTCGGTTCGATCCAGGACGTCACGCCCCAGGCACACAACGGCTGCCGCCCCCCGAAGCGCCGCCGCGTCTGATCCTCGACGGATGCCGGGGGCGCCGACGCGAGTCGCGCCCCGGCATCCCGGTCACAACTCAACACTTCACCAACTGCACGTGTCATATAGCGGTCACGTGACTGAAAGGAACACATAGTGCTCATTGCACAGCGTCCCACTCTGACCGAGGAGAAGGTCGGCGACTTCCGCAGCCGATTCGTCATCGAGCCCCTCGAGCCGGGCTTCGGCTACACGATCGGCAACGCGCTGCGTCGCAGCCTGCTGTCGTCGATCCCGGGTGCCGCGGTCACCAGCATCCGCATCGACGGCGTGCTGCACGAGTTCAGCACCGTCCCGGGTGTCAAGGAGGATGTCACCGAGATCATCCTCAACATCAAGCAGCTGGTGGTCTCCAGCGAGCGCGACGAGCCCATCACCGCGTACCTGCGCAAGACGGGCGCCGGCGAGGTCACGGCCGCCGACATCTCCGCTCCGGCGGGTGTCGAGGTCCACAACCCCGAGCTGGTCATCGCGACGCTCAACGACTCGGCGAAGTTCGAGCTCGAGCTGACGATCGAGCGCGGCCGCGGCTACGTCTCGGCCACGCAGAACCGCAACGAGTACGCCGAGGCCGGTCAGATCCCGATCGACTCGATCTACTCGCCCGTCCTCAAGGTCAGCTACCGCGTCGACGCCACCCGTGCCGGTGAGCGCACCGACTTCGACAAGCTCGTCCTGGACGTCGAGACCAAGTCCTCGATCAGCCCCCGCGACGCCGTCGCATCGGCCGGTCGCACGCTGGTCGAGCTGTTCGGTCTCGCCCGCGAGCTGAACGTCGAGGCCGAGGGCATCGAGATCGGTCCCGCACCGGTCGCCGAGGTCCTGACCAACGAGCTCTCGATGCCCATCGAGGACCTCGACCTGTCGGTCCGGTCGTACAACTGCCTCAAGCGCGAGGGCATCAACACGGTGTCCGAGCTCGTCGCCCTCTCGGAGACGCAGCTCATGAACATCCGCAACTTCGGTCAGAAGTCGGTCGACGAGGTCAAGGACAAGCTCGTCTCGCTCGGTCTGTCGCTGAAGGACTCGGTCCCCGGGTTCGACGGCGCGCACTTCTACGGCGGCTACGACGACGAGACCGTCTGATCGGACTCCGGTTCGCCCCGGTCCACTGACTGACTTTTTTTCCAGGAGTAATTGACATGCCCAAGCCCACGAAGGGTGCCCGCCTCGGTGGCGGCCCCGCCCACGAGCGTCTTCTGCTTGCGAACCTCGCTGCCGCGCTGTTCACGCACAAGTCGATCACCACGACCGAGACCAAGGCCAAGCGCCTGCGTCCGTTCGCCGAGCGTCTGGTGACCTTCGCCAAGCGCGGCGACCTGCACGCGCGCCGTCGCGTCCTGTCGGTCATCGGCGACAAGTCCGTCGTGCACGAGCTCTTCGCCGAGATCGCGCCGCTGGTCGCCGAGCGTGAGGGTGGCTACACCCGCATCACCAAGGTCGGCAACCGCAAGGGTGACAACGCGCCCATGGCCGTGATCGAGCTCGTCCTCGAGCCCGTCACCCCCAAGGCGAAGTCGTCGAAGAAGGCTGCTCCGGCTGCCGCTGCGCCGGCCGCTGAGGAGCCCGCTGCCGAGGAGACCGAGGTCGAGACGCCCGCTGAGGACGCCGCCGACGCCGGTGCCGAGTCGCCCGAGGAGGGCGCCGCTGCCGAAGCCACCGCCGAGGACGCCGTCGCGTCCGAGGACGAGAAGGCCGACGAGGCCAAGTAAGGCTCCCTCTTCGGAGGGAATCCGAGGGCCCGCCCCCGTTTCGGGGCGGGCCCTTTCTCGTGCAGACGCGACGCCCAACGGGCTTCGCGTCTGGCGTCGACATCATGTGCTCGGAACGAGTGCACACGCTGCGTACCGGTCACGACGTGTGTTCTCGTCGCGAGCACATGATGTGGACAGCCTGGGGGCGGACGAGCCGGCGCCGGTGAGCGCACCCGGCCTGCGGGCGGGCGTCAGCGCGGGGTGTCGAAGGCGTCGGCGACGGCCCACTGGGCCAGCTCGACGCGATAGCGCAGCTGTGCGCGGCTGTTCTCGACGCCGTCGATCGCGTCGGCGACAGCCTCGGCGTAGCGTTCCCCGCCGCGGACGCCTGGATGGATGCCGTCGCCCGCCAGCAGGTCCTCGTGACCGGTGATGGCGCTCGACCAGTCCGCGATCGCGACGCCCGGAGTGCGCGCCGCGAACGATTCGAGCTCGTCGTTCACGCCCGGAATCCAGTCGCGCGGTGCGTGAGCGGTCACGAGCACGAGCGTGCGGTCCGGGCCGACATCCTTCTTCAGGCGGGCCAGATCATCGGAGTCGACCGGTCCGTTCGTCCCCAGCCCGACGACGACGTAGTCGCGCAGCTGCCCGCGTGCGGCGAGACGATCGACGATCTCGACACCCGCCCCCATCGACCGTGACACCTTCGCGTCGATCTCGGCCCCCGGCATCCGATCGAGCAGTCCTCCGGCGGACGCGAGCATCACCGAATCGCCCACGGCGGTGACACGGGCGCCGGCGACGCGGATCTCCGCCGGGGGAGCGGGGCGGCCGTCCGGCGGCGTGCAGAGTCCGTCGTCGTCGCTGAGGTGCGCCGACGGGCACTCGGGCCGCAGGACGGCGTCCTCGCTGCGGACGGCGGCGCCGGGCAACGTGGCGTGGTGCGAACGAGCGGATGCCGCGTTCAGAGCGGCGCGCCCGTCCCGGACGGCTGCTTCGCTCGAGGCCAGCTGAGGCGCGTCCGCGACGGCGGCCGTCGTCCCCGCGACCACGAGGATGCCCGTGGCGACCGCCGTCGTCGCGGCGAGTCGGCGCACCGGACCGCCCCGGAACGCGCGCCCGACGGCGCGCAGCGACGCACGGAATCCGAGGCGGCGCACGGGCTGCTCGATGAAGCGGAACGACACCTCCGCGGCGAGAACCGTCAGCGCGAGCGTCAGCAGCGCGACCTCGAGCGGTACGGCGACATCGGGCGACGAGCGCGTCGTCGCCACCGTGAGGATGACGACGAGCGGCCAGTGCCAGAGGTAGATCCCGAAGGATCGCTCACCGACCCACCGCAGCGGCGCGACGTCGAGCAGGCGCCCGAGCGGCGAGCCCGCGCGCACCGCGCTCGCGATCGCGACGACGGCCAGAGCGGATGCCGCGACCAGAAGCCCCGGGAAGGTCTCGACTCCGTCGCCGGGCGTCACGAGCGCGAGGGCGACGATCCCGACAAGGGCTGCGCCGCCGACGACGGGCGGCACCCCGGGCCGACGCTCGGACGGACGCAGGAACGCCAATGCGACGCCGAGCAGCAGCCCGAAGGCATGGGTGTCGGTGCCGTAGTACACCCGCGTCGCTCCGCCGACGGAGAGCCAGGCAGCCGCGAGGACGGATGCCGCGGACAATCCCACCGCGACTGCCACTCGCCCGCGGCGCAGCCGCAGGACGAGGGGGAGCAGCAACGGCCAGAGCAGGTAGAACTGCTCCTCGACGGCCAGAGACCAGAGGTTCCGCAGCAGCTCGGGGGCGGAGGAGTCGAGACCTCCGCCGAAGTAGGAGGAGCCGTTCGCGACGGCGACCCAGTTGTAGGAGAAGGTCGCGGCGCCCAGCAGCTGCTCGCCGAGGCCGACGAGGATGTCGCCGCCGACCATCCAGGCGAGGGACGCGGTCACGAGAACGACGACGCCGATGGCAGGCAGGAGGCGTCGGGCTCGACGCCGCCAGAAGTCCGCGAGGCCGATACGTCCGTTCGCCTCCCGTTCGCGCAGGAGGAGTGTCGTGATGAGGAAGCCGGAGATCACGAAGAACACGTCGACACCCAGGAACCCGGAGGGCAGAGCCGGGAACAGGTGGTAGACGACGACGAGCAGGACGGCGACGGCGCGGAGTCCGTCGAGCCCAGGCAGGCGCGCGGAAGGAAGTCGAGTCATGTCGAAGCGGGGGGATGTCGAAGGGCGAGTGGGCGATTCGCGGCATCCAGTCTAGGTCGGCATCCTGCATGGCCACCCCTTCCCGCCCCGCCCGTGGCCGGATAAGTTGGCATCACCGAGACACGGACGAGCGCCCCAGACGTCACCGCGATCCGGCTGGCGCATCGTCCCCCAGAAGGGACGTGCAGCATGGCTGGGAAGATCATCGTCGGAGTGACGGGCGCACCCGTCTCGCGCCGCGCGGTCGACTGGGCGATCGATCGCGCCGCACGTCGGCACCAGTCGGTCGAGCTCGTGTCGGTCGTCGGCGGCGCGGTGGGGGCGGTCGGCGAGGCTGAGGTCCTCGGTGCGGCGCAGACCGCGACCCAGCAGCTGCTCGATGGGGAAGCAGCCCGAGTGACGGCCGCCGGTGTCACGGTCTCGACGCGGGTGGAGTCCGGCAACCCCGTCACGAAGCTGATCGATGCCGCCGCGGGCGCGGCGCTGCTCGTCATCGGCAGCGACTACCGCGGGCCGGGCACGGGGCCGGCGCGCGGGGTCCACGGCATCCGGATCGCTGCGGGAGCGAAGTGTCCCGTCGTCGTCATCCCCGATCGGGACCTCGGCGAGGGGATGGGGGTCGTCGTGGGCATCGACGGCTCGGATGTGTCGGAGCATGCGATCGAGTTCGCCGCCGCGGAGGCCGATCGCCTCGGCGAGCCGCTCATCGCCGTCAACGTGTGGACGCCCGTGCACACGCCGCGCAACGCGATGGAGGTCTACCCCGACCTGTACCTCGCGAACATGCAGTCGACCGCCGAGGAGGTGCTGGCGCTCTCGGTCGCCGGTCTGTCGTCGCGCTACCCCGACCTGCGGATCGTCCGTCGTGTGGAGCGCGGCTATCCGTCTCAGGTGCTCGCGGGGATCGCGGCCGACGCGCGCATGGTCGTCGTCGGCACCCACGGCCGCGGAGCGATCGCGCGGTTCCTGCTCGGGTCGATCAGTCAGGAGCTCCTCTCACACCTGCCGACGGTCACCGCAATCGTCCGGTGACATCGACGTGCGCGCCCGAGGGCGACGTGCGAAAGTGAGGGCATGACCTCACGGCCTTCCGTCCTCGTCCTCGGCGAGGCGCTCATCGACATCGTGGAACGCGAGGGCGGTGACGTCGAATTCGTCGGCGGCAGTCCCGCGAATGTCGCCGTCGGCATCGCACGGCAGGACATCGCCACGCACCTGCTGACGCGCCTCGGCCGCGACGACCGCGGCCGGTGCATCGCCGATCAGGTGACGGCGTCGGGTGCGCTGATCCACGACGCCTCGTGGACGGATGTCGCGACCTCGACCGCTCGTGCGCGGCTGCGTGCCGACGGCTCGGCGGCGTACGAATTCGACATCGTGTGGGCGCTCGACGCCGAGGCCGCGGCGGAGGCGGCGGAGGCGGCATCCGTCGTCCACTCCGGATCGATCGCGCTGTTCCTGCAGCCCGGGGGAGAGGTCGCGCTGTCGACCCTGGAACGCGCGAAGCGGGCGGGCACGATCGTGACGGTCGACCCGAACGTGCGGCCGGCGCTCGTCGGCTCCGACCCGCGACCGGTCGCCGAGCGCGCATTCACGGCCGCGACGCTGGTGAAGCTGAGCGACGAGGATGCCGAGGCGCTCTACCCCGGTGTGTCCGCTGCCCGTGTGCTCGAGACGATCGCGGCGCTCGGTCCGCGGGTCGTCGTGATGACGCGCGGCGGTGAGGGGGCCCTCGCTCTCGGTCCGTCGGGTGTCGTCGATGTCGCGCCTCTCGTCGTCGAGGTCGCCGACACGATCGGCGCGGGTGACGCCTTCATGGCGAGCCTGATCACGAGCGTCGTCGACGACGCCGACCTCCTCGGGGGTGACGTCGCCGCTTTGCATCGAGCGCTTCGCCGCGCCGCGGTCACCGCGGGCATCACCGTGTCGCGGCCGGGCGCCAACCCGCCCACGCGCGCGGAGGTCGACGCGGCGGTCTGACCGCCGCGGATAGGCTGGCACCGTGCGCCTGCGGATCGATCTCGCCTACGACGGCACCGACTTCAAAGGCTGGGCGCGGCAGCCGGGCCTGCGGACCGTGCAGGGGACGCTCGAGGCGGCGATCGCCCGCATCCTCGGCGGCGACCCGCGGCTGGTGGTCGCCGGTCGGACGGATGCCGGGGTTCACGCATCGGCGCAGGTCGCGCACCTCGACCTCACCGACGGGCAGGAGCGTCGGCTGCTGTCGGGACGGAGGCCGGAGCCCGAGGCGCTCGCCGCGCGCATCAACGGAGTGCTCGGTCCGTACCCGGACGTCGCCGTCCACCGGGTGGGTGTCGCGCCGGAGGGTTTCGACGCGCGCTTCTCGGCCGTCTGGCGCCGGTACGCCTACCGCGTCGCGGACCGCGTCACCGGGTACGACCCGTTGGAGCGCGGCCGCACGACGTGGGTCGCGGCGGACCTCGACGTGGCGGCGATGGATGCCGCGGCCCGCAGCCTGCGCGGCCTGCACGACTTCGCGGCCTACTGCAAGCCGCGTGAGGAGGCGACGACGATCCGTACGCTGCTCGAGTACGGGTGGCGCCGGGACGAGTCCGGTGCGCTGGTCGCCTCGGTCAAGGCGGATGCGTTCTGCCACAGCATGGTGCGGGCGCTCGTCGGCGCGTGCGTCGCGGTGGGGGAGGGGCGGATCGGGATCGATCGGGTCGCGGAGATCCGCGACGAGCTCGTCCGTACGAACGAGGTCAAGGTGCTGGCGGCCCGAGGGTTGACGCTCACCGAGGTGGGCTATCCCGCCGACGATCTGCTCGCGGCGCGCGCCAAGCAGACGCGCGCGCGACGGGAACTCGGCGCCGCCGACGACTGAGCGGACGCGGCACAACGAAGAACCCCCGGACCGCGGCCCGGGGGTTCTTCGTTGTGCGATGGTTCGCGAGTGCCTTATGCCCGGCGCGTGCGGCGGACCGAGGTCGCGACCGCGATGCTCGCACCGGCGAGGACGAGGACGCCGCCGCCGACCCAGAGGCCGAGGAGTGCGTCACCGTCGAAACCGGTGTCACCGAGGGCCGGGCCGCCGGCGCTGCCGCCGTCCGTGCCACCGTCGCCGCCCGCGGCAGCGGCAACGCCGACCGCCGGGAAGGCGAACGAGGCGCCGCTCTCGCTGACGGCCGTCAGCGCGTAGCTGCCGGTGGCGTCTTCGGGCAGCGTGACCGTGGCGACGGCGCCGCCGTCGGCCGTGGCCTCCTTGTCCACCGAGGTGGAGGAGACGGCGAAGGCGACGAACGCGAGGTTGGCGGGACCGACGCCCTCACCCGTGAGCGTGAACGTGACCGTCTCGCCGGGGACGAAGGTTCCCGCCGGAACGGCGAGCGGCGTGGGCACGCCGGGAACCAGGGCCGAGGGGACGGGGGTGTCGGGAGTGTAGGCATTCGCGACGGCCGGTGCCGCGAAGACCGCCGCGATGGCGACGGCGAGAGCCGCCGCGGCCTTGCTGATCTTGTGCTTCATGGTGCTTCTTTCGGTCGTCGTGAGTTCGAGGCGCAGACGGCAAAAGAAGATCCAACCGACCGCCCCCCGTTGGTTGGACAGTGCAAGTATTCAGGAATCGCTCAGGAACAGCAACTATGGCGGGTTTCCATCAGGTAAACACTGTCGCGCCTCGACACATCGGGCGCGCCAGGCGCCCGGCGTCCGCGCTTGTAGACTGACGGCACCGCAGGGAGGGGTCATGATGCGGATGAGAACCATGCGTCTGGCCGCTGCCGCAGCGGTCGTCGGAAGCGCCGTCGTGCTGTCGGGCTGCGGCCCGTCGCCCTGGGCGTTGCAGAGTCCGACGCCGTCTGCTCCGCCGGTCGTGTCGAGCCCCCCGGTCGTGGTTGCCCCGCCGGTGGAGAACGACCTCTCGAGCGGTTCGACCCAGCGGGACCTGAAAGCCGGCGCCGTGAGTGTGGCCGTCAACTACTGGTCCGACCTGCGGATGGATCGGTGGACGGCTAACGCCGTCAAACCCGTCAGTCTGTCGCTGGTGACGACCATCACGCCCAACGACGGACAGAAGGTGTACCTGCAGAAGGCCACCATGCTCGCCGTTCCGGCGAACGCCGAGGAGACCTTCCCCGCCCTGGATCCGCAGGTCGACGAGGCGAGCGTGAAGAACGGCTACCTGGTCCTGAAGCCGTACAGCTATTCGCAGACCTTCAACGTCGGTCAGGTCCCCGAGGGAGCGACCTACGTGACGCTGCAGTTCACGTACGACTTCCTCGTGCAGACCAAGCCCAAGGCCGACGAGTACGCGAAGCAGACCGCGACGGACACGGTGACCGTCGCCATCGCGCAGCAGGCGGCATCCGGCTGAACCTCAAGAACCTCAAGATCCGGTAAAGGCCAGCGCGAGGCTTCACGAAGTCGCCGGAGAGCGGGGCTTTCCGCCCCTACGGTGAAGACGTGGCACTGGCGGCGGCGACCCGAACCCCGCCGCCGGTGCCCTCCATCCTTCACACCGAACGAGGTTCGCGCATGTCCATCCGTCCCACCGCCCGTCGCCGGCTCGGCGTCGCCGCCCTGGCCGCCGCGGCTGCGCTGTCCCTCTCGGGGTGCGCCCAGGTCGTCGATGCCTTCAACTCGATCTCGGGGACGACCGAGAACGTGGCCGCCACCCCGGCTCCGAACGCGACGCCCGCAACCGGGACGGCGGAGATGCCGTTCGACTCGCAGTTCACCTACGACGGCTCCGTGCAGATGACCTACGAGATCGCGGACGGGCTCGATATCATCCTCGACTTCTGGGCCGTCGACTCCAAGCGCACCCGCGAGTGGTACCCGGACAACGCGAAGACCTTCGGCTTCGCGGTCAACGTGAAGGACACCCGCGTCGACGAGAAGGCGGTGCTCAAGCAGAAGCGTCGCGTGTACCTCTCGAACGTGTCCATCTCGTCGCAGACGGCGCAGACGTCGAACCAGGTGAGCTCGCCGTTCCAGTTCAGCGCCGACCCGCGCACGCTCGTCCCGACCGACACGATCCGCTCCAGCAAGGGGCTGCTCATCAACAGCTACCAGGGCGGTCTGCTCGTCCCCGAGACGACGATCAACCAGCTGCCGCCGGACACTTACGGCATCACGCTGCAGTTCGCGCTCGACGTCTGGGTCGAGGGCACCGCCAACGACGACAAGTCGTTCGTGCAGCAGACGGTCTACCCCGTCATCCCGATTGCGATCTATCCTCGTGAGACAGAGACCGACGGGTCCACGGGGGGCACGACTGACGGTACGTCGTCTGACGACGGCTCCCAGGGAACCACGGGCTCCGACGGGTGGACCACCACCCCCGGGTCCGGCGGTCCCACCACTCCGTGAATCCAGTTCGAGGAACCGACGTGACGAGTCCGTACATCCCCGGCCCGCAGGGCTGGCAGCCCGCGCAGCCCGCAGCGGGCGCGCAGCCGCCGGCCGGCGCGTGGCCGGGTCAGGAAGCGCAGTGGGGTCAGCAGCCCACGTGGCAGGCCGCGCAGTGGCAGCAGGCTTCGCAGCCCGTGCAGCCAGTTCAGCAGCCTGTTCAGCCGCAGTGGCAGCAGCCCGCGCAGCAGTGGCAGGAGCCGCAGGCGCAGTGGCAGGATGTCGCGCCGCAGGGCTCCTGGCAGACGATGCCCGATCAGGCCGGGTACGCCGCAGCTCCCGGCGGTCCGGGCGAGATCGTGCCGGTCGACGAGTTCGCCGATGACTTCGCCTCGGTCCTCGAGAACCACTCGGTGCACCGCTCGACGATCGGGTGCGTCGTGCCGGCGTACAACGAGGCCGAGTCGATCGCCGACGTCATCCGCTCGCTTCTCGAGCAGAGCCGCGTGCCCGACGTCATCCACGTCGTCGTCAACAACACGTCGGATGACACGGTCAAGATCGCCTCCGAGTTCTCAGGGCCGCACGAGGTCGAGACCGAGCTCGGGCTGCAGTTCACCGAGGTCTTCGTCCACGACATCGGCAAGAACCCCGACAAGAAGGTCGGCGCGCTCAACTACGGCTACGCCCTCGTCGAGGGGTACGACTACCTGCTCGGTGTCGACGGCGACACGACCGCCGACCGACGCGCGGTCGAGTACCTCGAGAACGAGGCTGTGTCGGATTCGCGTATCGGCGGGATCTCGGCGATCTACACGATCGACGATCGGCCCATCAAGGGCTTCATCGCCAAGTGGCTGATCGCCGGCCAGCGCACGCAGTTCGCGGCCTTCAACATGCAGAACCTGCTGCGCGGCCGCAACATGGCCGTGCTCGGCGGACAGTTCTCGATCTTCTCGACGACCGCACTGCGCGATGTCATGAAGGAGAACCACCAGAACTCGCCGTGGGTCAAGGACTCCGAGGTCGAGGACTCGCTGCTCTCGCTCCAGATCAAGTCGGCCGGCTACCTCACCAAGATCAGCCCGTTCGCGCGAGCGGATGTCGGTGGCATGACCACGCTCAAGGGCTACGACGCCCAGCAGGTGAAGTGGACCTACGGCGCCATCGAGCTGATGTGGCCGGGGCAGCGCGGAGACACGAAGGGGCAGCCGTTCCACCCGAACCTGCGCCTGCGGTGGTTCGAGCAGTTCTCCATGCTGACGAACTTCTTCGTCCGCGTCGCGTTCCTGACGCTGCTCGTCGCATCGCTGTCGATCAACGCGTTCGTGTTCTCGCCGTGGTGGCTCATCCCGCCGCTCGTCGCCGCGGGGCTGAACCTGCGCATGGCGCGGGCGATGGAGAAGTCGAACTCGCGCGACATCGCGTTCGCCGTGCTGCTGTTCCCGGCCGAGATCTTCATGTGGATCCGCATCAGCCACTTCATCCGCTCGTGGACCCGCTTCCTCTCCAAGAAGAAGGTCGACAATTGGGCGCTGCAGGCGCGTGCCGAGAAGGGTGGCGTGAGCTTCGGCCACTGGACGCCCTTCATCATCCTGGCGATCGTCGCGATCGCGATCGCGGTCATCTGGAACCTGCTCGACCCGATCACCCAGTCCGCCATCCTGTGGGTCGGCTGGCCGATCGTCGGCGTCGTCACAGTGCTGCAGACCCTCACGATGGCCATCAAGCTGTTCCAGCGCCACCAGGGGTACAAGGTCTGACCCCGCTCGACAGAAGCCCCCGGAGTTCGTCTCCGGGGGCTTCTGTTTTGTGCTCGCGGTGGTCGCGGATGCAAGGGATCTGGGGCGACACGCCGGGTGGTCGCGCGTGGGCGCGGGGTGTCGCGCGGCATCCATTGCATCCGTGCACGGGGTCGGCGGATGCCGGTGTCGCTGGCCCCCGTGGGCCCGGTCAGGCGCCGGCGACGGTCTCGGAGGTGAGGCGGTAGCCGACGCCGCGGACGGTCTCGATGTACCGCGGGTTGTTCGGGTTGTCGCCGAGCTTGCGTCGCAGGTTGGTCATGTGCGCCTCGATCGCGCGCTTGTCCGCCTCGCCGACGAAGTAGCTCGTCACGTAGGACTCGCCACGCAGCACGAGGGTGAGGTCGGCCTTGCTGCGGACACGGCGCTTGGACTCCATGAGGGTCGACAGCAGATCGAACTCGGTGCGGGTGAGGGTGAGCTCCCGCCCGGCGACGAGGACGACCCGGTGCTCGGCGTGCACGGCGAGGTCGCGGTGCACGGTCCACCCCGGTCCGCCCACGGGCGGGACAGCGGATGCCGGGGCCACCGCGTTGCCCGGATGCGCGACCGGCGGCTGCGCGCCGTACTGCGGCGCGACCTGGGGCGGCATCGACTGCTGTGGCGCACCCTGCTGCTGTCCACCCTGCTGCGGCGCACCCTGCTGCGGAGCGATCTGCGGCGGGAGCACCACGGCGTTGCCCTGCTGCGGCTGCTCGCTGTAGACCGGGGTCATGATGCGCTCGTCGAACACGGGGGAGGTGGGGACGGCGTCGTACTGCGGGGCCGCGGGCCGCGCGCCGGGGAAGGACGGTCCGGTCGCCTCCTGGCGGGGCGCCTGGGCGACGCTCGTCCCGGTGGCCCGCGGGCGGCGCAGCAGCGACTCGACGCGCGCGCGCAGCTCGCGCGGGCGGAACGGCTTTACGACGTACTCGTCGGCGCCCGCACCGAGGCCGAGGACGACGTCCGCCTCCTCCTCGAGCCCGGTGATCATGATGATGTAGGTGTCGCTCTGTGCCCGGATGCGGCGGGCCGCCTCGAACCCGTCGATGCCGGGCATGTTCACGTCGAGGGTCGTGATCAGCGGCTGGTACGAGAGCACCGCGCGCACGCCGTCGATGCCGTTGCCGACGGAGACGGTCGAGAAGCCGGCGGCCTCGAGGACCTCGACGATGAGATGACGGATGTCGGGATCGTCCTCGACGATGACCGCCGTCTTATGCATCGACATCGAATCACTCATCGATGTAGCCCCCCGATTTGCGTGTGAAAGTCGGTCCTCATGCTACACAGAGGCGGGCGACCGCCTCGCGCACGACGACGGCGCCTCACCGGACGTCCTGGGTCAGTTCGACGCCCGCTTCGGGCCAGTAGACACCGGCTGCGGGGCCTCCGTTGCACTGACCGTCGCTCTCGCCGGGAGGCTTGATCCAGAGATTGGTGTCGACCACGGCGTCGTGGAATGAGCCGCCCGGCTCGCCCACGAGCTGTCCCGAGGGGTTGCACCATTCGCCGCCCGAGGTCGCCGCGCCGCTGCGCGAGGTGTCGACGATGGCGTGCGCACCGCCGAGGAGCGCCGAGAGCGACGCCGCGTACGCGAACTCGTCGGCGGGTGCCTGGTAGTTCGAGACGTTGGTCGCGAACCCGCGGACGCGGTCGATGACACCCATCTGCGTGATGAGGTCCGCCATCTGGTCGGGCGGCAGCCAGTTGCTGTGTCCGCCGTCGATGTAGATCCAGGTGTTGGGGGTCGTGATCAGATCGACCGCGGTGCCCAGCTGCCGTGCACGGTCGGCGATGTTGCCGCACTCCTGGGAGAGCGCGATGCTGTCGGGCTCGAGAGCGACGATCTTCTGCACGTCGGGAGCGGTGTCGAGGGCGGCGCCGATCTCGCGCAGCCACACCGGGTAGTCCTCTTCGGAGAGGCCGCCGGAGGAGTGGTTGCCGCAGTCACGGCCCGGCAGCCCGTAGACGACGAGTGCGACCGACCGGCCCTGATCGCGTGCCTGCGAGATGAGGTCGAGCACGGTGCCGCCGGCCGTGCCGATCGGATCCTGCTCGGGGGTGAGCCAGTACGCGGTGGGCTGGGCGGCGAGGTACTCGGCGGCATCCTGCTGCTCACCGGAGAGCTCGCGTGCGGCGGCCGCGGCCTTCGCCTGCGTCGGCGCGATGACCGTCGTCCCCAAGTCCGGAGCCCGCGCCGTGAGCGCCTGGAATCCGCGCGTCACGGCGTTGCCGATGACGCCGATGAGCACGAGGACGACGACGAGTCCCAGCACGATGCCCACGGGGACGAGTACGCGGGCCGGGGGCATCCGCAGCTTCTTCCTGGGAGCCACTCTTGAACTCTAGTCATAGGCTGATACTCCGATGATCACTGTCGTCTCGTACAACCTGCGCAAGCACGCCGCAGCGGGAGAACTGACCGAATTGGTGAGCCGCTACGACGTCGACGTGCTGTGCCTGCAAGAGGTCGACACGACCGACATGCCCGAGCGTATCGGCGGTCTGGTGCTCGCCGACGCGACACGGTCGAACCGCCTGGGCCTGGCGATCTACTACCGCGAGAACGGGTTCCGCGCCGGCGCCAGCCGCACGTTCTCGCTGAAGAAGTCGCTGCACGACATCCTGCTCAAGCCCGCGGACGAGCGGATGCTGGGGCTCCACCTGCGTGACATCGACAACGGCACCGAGTTCATCGTCGCGTCGTTCCACGCTGCGCCCCTCACCGCGTTGAACTCGCTGCGCCGTCATCAGATCCGCGCGGCGCTCCGCGAATTGTCGACGCTGGGCAAGGGGGCACCGATCCTCATGGTCGGCGACTTCAACTACCCGGTCTTCAAGGAGAATCTCGGGCAGGTCATCCGTGAGAGCGGCTACGAGCTCAGCCTCAGCGATGCGCGGACGTACACGCGGTACAAGTTCTTCAAGGGCTACTACGACTTCGCGACGTCGAGCGGGTTCGAGATCCAGCAGGTGCGCACCCTGCCCCAGGGAGCGAGCGATCATCTGCCGATCCTGGTGACCGCGAAGCCGATCGTCCGGTCGAAGCCGAACGTCGCCTGACTCAGTCGTCGATGCGGTCGCGGCGGCGGCGCAGACCGGTGGCGATGAGGATGACGGCGCCCGCCGCGACGAGCGCACCGGCACCGATCCAGAGCCCCATGAGCTGACCGCCGTCGAAGCCCGCGCGCACGAGCGGGTCGCTGCTGGTGCTCGTGTCGATCACCGCGCTCGCCGTGCCGCCGGCCGAGCTCGCCGAGACGGCCGCGATGTTGTAGACGCCGCGGGCGTCGGCAGGGAGGGTGATGCGGATGGTCGGGAGGGCACCGTCGGCGTCGGACTGGTATTCCTTGCTCGCGGTCGAGACGGCCATCCGCACCATGGCGAACGTCGCGCCCGCACCGTTCTCGCCGGTGACCGTGACGGTGACCGCCTCGTTCGCCGCGAACGAGCGGGAGTCGCACGAGAAGCTGATGGTCGAGCCGGGGCCGGCACCGGCGGCATCCGACTGGCAGGCGTCGACCGGCGGGTAGATCGTCGACGCGTGTGCCGCGGCGGGGGCACCGAGCATCATCGTCGCGAGGACGAGAGCGGTGAGGAGGGCGCGGGGGGAACGGCGCATGGGTGCTGCTTTCGGGGCCGGGGGCTCACCTGAGTGTAACCGAGGGCGTCCGATCTGGGATTTCGGTCCGATGACGATCGGATGCCGTGTGGATCAGCCGAGCGCGGCGCCCGCCCCGGAAGACTCGCAGCTCGCGCTGACGATAGGTGACAGCTCTGCGTCGGCCGTCGGGGTGACCCACGCCTCCGCCTCGCGGATGTCGGTGTCCGCGACGACGGCGATGGCGACCGTCTGCGTGTCGCCGGGCTTCAGATCGACCGAGTACGAGAGCACCTGGCGGCCACCGACGACTCCGCCGCCGAACCCGCGATCGGCGGAGATCTCCGTCGACGCCACCTCGAAGCCCTCGGGCAGGTAGACCTCGCCGACGACCCGCGCGATGCCCGGCGCCACCCCGTTGGCCCCGCCGCCCGTGATGTAGTCGGGCAATGAGGTGGCGGCATCCGCTGGTGCGTTGCTGGTCAGTGAGATCTGCAGGGAGAGGGTGCGTGGCGTGGAGCCGGTTCCGCACCCGCTGAATCCGAGCCGCACGTCGGGTGTGACGTAGTAGTCCATTTTCGAGCCGGTGCCGTCGTTGAAGTACACGCCGAACCGCGCCGTCGACGCGTCGTCGGCGGGGGGCGCTCCGGCGAGCGTCGTCCCGGCCAGTGCGTCCGCGTCGGATTCGACGGCGCTCCAGACGTAGAGACGGTGCTCGCTGCCCGCGCGGGAGAGCGCGCGCAGGAGGGCGCCGGCGTCGACGTCGCCGTTCGTCAGAGCCGAGAAGACCGCTCCTGCCGCGGCGGAGAAGATCAGATCCTGCTGGTCGGCGTCGGGGTACTGAAGGTAGACGTCGTTCAGCAGGAACTGTGCGGCGTTGGCGCTCGTCAGCGTCGCCCCGCCGGGCAGCTCGACCGGACCGGTCGCCTCGAGCAGGTAGGAGAGGGCGACGGGATCGATCGACAGGACGCCGTCGACCGCGACGTCTTCGCGGGTCGCGAACTCCTTCGCCAGGTCGGCCGTGACGCGGAAGTCGGGGACCTGGGTGATGTTCTGCAGGAATCGTCCGGGCTTCGCCTGGTAGATCGCGGCATACTCCCCGAGGTCGAGGATCGATTCGGGGTACTGCGTGGTCGACCGAGCCTGGATCTGGTCGCCCAGCGACAGGTTCCCTTCCTGCGCGCGGATGGGGGTCATCGAGCCGACGATCCCACCGAGCGAGCGCCATTCGGCGTTGTTCTGGACGAGCAGCAGATGGTTGCGCGGGCCGTCGGCTCCCAGCATCGACGGCAGCAGCCGGCTGGCGCGCGCCAGGGTGTCGGTGCCGGAGGCGACCTGGCTCATGAGATCGCCCAGCTGGTCGACGGCACCCGCGACCGGCGCCACCAGCGGAGCACGATCGATGGACGCGAGGCCGTCACGAGCGGATGCCGCGACCTCCGCGGCGTCGGTGGCGGGCTCGGCGAGCGCGGCGAACACCGACGTGTCGATGCGCCCGTCGACGGGGACGAAGGCTTCGACGCCGAAACCGCCCGCGACCCTCGCAATCGGACGGACGGTGCCCGTGACGACGTCGTCGACAGCCGCCGCCGCGTCGCCGAAGGCCGCGAGCTGGGGACCCAACCACGCGACGCCCTCGGCGCCCTGCCAGATGGGGTCGGACGTCAGCTCGCGAGCAGTCGCGGTGTGTCGCGCGATCTCGTCGATCGCCTCGCCCGCGGCGCTGAGGTCGCCGATGTCCGAGGCGACCGCCGGCGCCTGCTTCTGGGCGCTCGACAGGTGGTCGTAGGCGAGGTACCCGCGCACCGCGATCCACCCGAAGGCGAAGAGCAGGAAGAGGAGTGCGAACCCGACCACCCACACGACGATGCGGCCCGCGGTACGGGCGGCAGGGGGCAGGAACGTCTCGGGCATCGGCACGATCCTACGGTGACGAATGCGCGAGCCCGATCAGGGAGCGAAGACCGCGCGTTCCCACCGGTCGCCGCCCGACACCTGGGCGTGGGCGGCGGCCTCCCCCGCAGCCGCGCGGAGGCGATCGAGGTCCCAGTCGGCCAGGGGAGCGGCCGCGACTCCGATGCTCGCCGAGAGTCGCACCGGGACCGCCTGCTGGTCGGTGAAGGTCCCGATGCGTTCCAGCAGCTGGGACATCAGTCCGCGCACGGCGGTGTCGGGACGCGGTAGCAGGACGAGGACCTGTGTCCGTGACACGGCATGGAGGTCTGCTTCGGGAGGCATCACGTCGCGGATGTCGCTCGCGAACCGGGTCGTCACGCGGTGGAAGGCGCGGCCGCTGGAGGCGTCGAGCAGCTCGCCCGGGTCGTCGAGACGGATGTCGAGAAGCGACCACCAGCGGTCGTCGGCGGCCTTGGCGCGGGCAAGGCGATCACGCGCGACCGCGGAGAAGTCCAGCGTCTGCTGTGGGTCCGTGCCCTGCGATCCGCGTCGCACCAGGTAGAGCAGGGTGACGAGCGCGCACACGAGGTAGAGCAGGGCGACGAGCTCGTTCAGCGAGTAGAGCCCCGACATGTCCGCCTCGGACTGCCCACCCTGACCGTTCACCCACCGCACGACGCCGTCGATCCCCACGAGGAGCGCGAGCCCGACGAATCCGACCGATGTCACGAGAAGCGGGAGCGACATCTCCAGCTCCGGCTTGCGCAGACGAACCAGCTCCCACACGGTCAGTCCCGCGACGACGGCGCCCACGGCGAACGCGACGCGGAAGACCAGACCGTACACGTCCGTCTCAGCGGTGAGGCCCAGTGCCACGGTGAGCACGCTGAAGACGACGATCGTGGGGATCAGCATGATCGGCTCGCGGCCGCGACGCGCGCGCAGGCCCACCCAGATGAAGCCGGATGCGCAGAGGATCGGGCCGTGCGCGGCCGCTCGGACGAGACTCGAATCGACCTGGTCAGCGGCGACGAGCAGGTAGCAGCTCAGCATGGCGACGGCGAAGCCCGAGGACCAGATGGCGGCGGCTCGCCCGGGGAAGGACAGGAACCCGAGGCCGATCATCATGATCGTGCAGGCGGTGGCGAAGGCCACCAGCACGATCGTCACGTCGACATGCGTCATCGCTCGCCCCCCTCCTCACGACCTGCGGCGGGGAGACGGACCGTGACGGTCGTCCCGCGTTCGAGAGCGCTCTCCACGGCGATGCTACCCCCGTGCGCCTCGACGATGTCGCGCGTGATGCCCATGCCGAGGCCCGTGCCGGGGACGGAGCCCTCCTGCGCATTCTGGGCACGGAAGTACGGGGTGAACACCCGCTCGACGTCTTCTGACGTCATGCCGATGCCCTCGTCGGCGATCGAGATCACGACCCATCCGTCGTCGTCGAGGCCCGCGACGACGCGGAGCGTGCCGCGGTCGCTGTACTTGATGGCGTTGCTCATGATGTTGTCGACGACCTGCCGCAGGCGGAACTCGTCGCCGTCGACGGGGAGGGGGCCGGCGACGATCGGGTCGATCGAGAGGGCAGACGCGGCTGCCGCCGGCTCGAACGCCTCGATGGAGGCCTCGACCAGATGGGCGGCGTCGAACTCCGCGTGTTGGTCGGCGGCATCCGTCGACTGCGCGAGCAGACCCTGGATCAGGGTGAGCATCCGCTCGCTCGCCGACTCGATGACGTCGAGATGGTCGCGCTGGCCCGGGGTCAGATTCGACCCTTCGAGCAGCAGGTCGGCGTGGCCGAGGATCACCGTGAGCGGGTTGCGCAGCTCGTGCGCCACCACGCGGGTGACGTGCGGCCGCTCGCGCTGGGCTTCGGCGATGGCGGTGAGGTCCGCCAGCTCGATCACGGCGGTCGGCTGGCCGAGCGAGTTCGGCGCCGCGTCGCTGATGGACAGCCCGAGGGCGCGCCAGGTGCCGCTGCGGTCGAAGAGCCACAGACGTTCGTTCTCGACCACTTCGCCGCGGCTGGCCCGCGCGATGGCGGTCTCGGAGGGGCTGAGGGCGCGTCCTCGATAGTCGGAGTACTCGACGGCGCCGCCGAGCGGAAAGCGAAGATCCTGCGTATCGAGGGAGTACAGCGCGCGGTAGGCGGCGTTGGCGGACACGATCTCGCCGCCGCGGGTCACCCGGGCGAGGGCGACGGAGATCGAGTCGAAGACCGCGTTGACACGCTGTTCGGCCGAGTGGACGCGGCCGACGGTCGCGGTCAGCCGCTGCGCCTGATTGCGGGCGAGGATGCGGAACGCCCGCGTGCGCCGCGCGCCGACGGCGATCGTGATGGCGAGGAACGTGAGGGCCAGCACCACGATGAGCAGCTCGACGATGACACCGGGCGAGAAACCCCAGCGGTCGGGATCGGCCAGGTTCATGACGGCGACGGCGCTGATGGCCAGCACGATCTCGGCCGTGCCGAAGTACGTCGCGATCCAGGCGATCGGGAAGAGCCAGAGGTAACCGAGGATCGGTTCGACGAGCGTGAGGAACCCGATCGCGACGATGTCGGCGAGGGGGAGCACGAACGCCGCGTGTCGAGGGACGCGCGCCCAGGGCGTGACGAGAGTCGCGATCGAAGAGATGATGATGACGAAGACGCCGATGAGGTAGCCGGGGCTCGCCATCAAGCCCACGTCGAGGATGCTGACGACGACCGTGATGGCGACGACGCTGAACGTGAAGATCAGCTGCCACTGCCAGACAGACCTCACACGGGTGCCGATGAGCTGACTGTCAGCCCAGCGGCTCTCGGTTGTCGGCATCAGGTGGCTCCGTCGCCAGTGTAGCCACGTGCGGACGGCGCGATGTCAGAAGGCGGTCTCACCGGGCGCGAGCGCAGCCTTGGCGGTCTTGAACAGGATGACGACGTCGCCTACCAGGGTCCAGTTCTCGACGTACGAGAGGTCGAGTCGCACCGACTCCTCCCACGTCAGCGACGAGCGTCCGCTCACCTGCCAGAGGCCCGTGATGCCGGGCTTCACGAGGAACCGGCGGTGCACGTGGTCGGCGTAGAGCTCGACCTCGCGGGGGAGGGGCGGCCGGGGGCCGACGAGCGACATCGATCCGCCGATGACGTTGAACAGCTGGGGCAGCTCATCGAGGCTGAGGCGGCGCATGATGCGACCGATCGGCGTCACGCGCGGATCGTGCTTCATCTTGAAGAGGACGGTGTTGCCGGCATCCCGATCCTGCTCGAGCAGGGCGGCGAGACGCTCCTCCGCGTCGATGACCATCGAGCGGAACTTCAGCATCGTGAACTCGCGACCGCCGTGACCGACGCGCGTCTGGCGGAACAGGATCGGGCCGGGGCTGGACAGTCGGATCGACATCGCGAGGAAGAGCAGGACGGGGCTGATCAGGGCGACGCCGAGCGACGCCGCGGCGACGTCGAGGATGCGCTTGGCGACGCGCTGCCCACCGCTGAAACGCGGGGTCTCCACGTGGAGCAGCGGCAGGCCGGCGACGGGGCGGCTGCTGATGCGCGGACCGGCGACGTCGGCGATGCCGGGGGCGATCACGAGGTGCTGCCGGCCGGCTTCGAGGCTCCACGAGATCTGCTTGACCTTGTCCGCGGGCAGCTCGTCAGTGCTCGTCACGACGACGGTGTCGGCCTTCGTGACAGCCATCGCGCTGCTCAGTGCCGAGATCGACCCGATGATCGGGATGTCGGTGCCTTCGATGGTGTCGGCGACCGCCGCACCCGGGATGCACGCGCCGACGACGTGGTAGCCCGCACTCGGGGTGCGGACGAGCTCGTTCGCGATGTCGACGACCGACCGGCGCGACCCGACGAGGAGGACGCGCGCCGAGAAGTCGCCGGTGCGGCGCTGGGCGATGAGCCACTGCCGCCAGAGCCACCTTTCGAACAGCAGGACGAGGATGCCGAGGGGCAGGCTGAGAAGCAGGAAGCCGCGCGCGACCTCGATCTGAGTCAGGAAGGCGACGATGGCGATGACGCCGAACAGGGTGACGCTCGACCGGGCGATCCGCGCATACTCGGCGGAGCCGGCGCCGATCACGCGGTAGTCACGGGTGTCGGCGAGGCTGAGGGCGAGCATCCACACGAGGATCAGAGCGGTGGAGAACACCCAATACGAGATCTCGCCGTCGACCCGCCCGTCGCGGATGGCGACCTCGGCGGCGCCGAGACCGAACCACGCGATCTGGGTGCCGTAGACGATCCAGACGAGGACGAGGAGGTCGCTGACCCACAGTCGCCGGGCGTAGACGTGACGCCACGAGCCCCGCTGCGGCGTCGGCGTGGTCGCGGCCGGCGTCCGCTCGTCGTGGCCGTCGGCTGTGTCAGTCACCGTGCTCGCCATCTTCCCCCCAGGAGAGGGCTCTCCCCCGCCCTCGCAGGCACCGTACCAGTGACCTGTAACACGCGTGTGTCCGAGACGTGATCGATCTACGTCGTCGTCGGCGCAGCCGGCAGGCGGAGGGTGGCGACGACACCCTGCCCCGGTGACGAGGTCAGGGTGATGTCGCCGCCGTTGCGGCGGGCGAGGTCGCGGGCGGTGGCGAGGCCGAGGCCGAGCCCGCTGGCCGTGCGCCCCTCTGCCTCGCGGCCGCGGAAGAAGCGTTCGAAGGCGTGGGCGAGCGTCTCGGGAGACATGCCGGGGCCGTCGTCGGCCACCACGATCGCGATGTCGTCGCCGATGCGGCTGGCGGACACTTCCACGGTTCCGGCTTCGGCGAACGTGACCGCGTTGGCGACCAGGCTCCACAGCGCGCGCCGGGCGTCGGCGTCGACGGCGATCACGTGCAGGCCGGTCTTCGTCGTGACGAGCTCCGTGCGCCGCGCGACTGCCTCGGCCTGGTGGGCCGCGCGCACGTCGCCGACGAGCTCGTCTACGGCGAGGCGCACGCGCTCACCCGGCGAGGCCGCTTGCGTCAAGCCGTCGAGGAGGCCGGCGAGGCGGGCCGCGCCGCGTCGGGTGGCATCGACCCACGATCGCTGTTCCGTCGTGAGATCCGATTCGCTCAGCAGGTCGGCGTACCCGAGCACGTTGGTGACCGGCGTGCGCAGCTCGTGGCTGGCGGCGGTGACGAAGTCCTCGCGCTGGCGCTCGAGATCGAGTTGAGTCGCCATGGCGGACGCGCGCGCGCGTTCGGCGGCGGCGATCTCCTCTGCGGCCTGCACCGCCACCGCGGCGTTCGTGCGACCCTCGAACCGCGCGACCGAGACCAGGACGGTGAACAGCCCGATGGCGCTCATGAACACCACGAGAGTGACCGCGGCCTCGGCCGACTGGACGGTGCCCAGACCCGCGGTGCGCCCGGAGGTGAGTGTCAGCAGAAGAGCAGTGACGGAGGTGACGAGGGACGACCAGATCGCGACGCGGAGCGGGAACCGAAGGCATCCGGCCGCCAGGACGGCGAAGGTCAGGAACGACAGCTCCGTGTAGCCGGGCGGGCCGAAGGCGAGGAGCACCGCGCCTCCGACGACCACCACATGGGCGATGAGTTCGACGGGGCGGACGCGTTTGCCAGTGTCCCGGGGCAGGATCGCGAGGCTCCCGATGAGCATCATCGCCGAACTGTGCGAGGCGAAGATCACGATGGACGTCGGGAGGAACGTGCCGCCGCTGACGACGACGTTCGCGGTGGTGATACCGGCGGCGGCGACCGCAGCGCCGAGGAGGACCGCCCCCACGAATCGCGCAGCGTCGGTCAGCGAGTCGAGTCGGAACCGGGCACCGCGTCGGCGAAGGAGGGCGACGACGAGCGCGATCTCGATCGCGTTGAAGAGCCCGTAGAGCAACCACAGCTGCCAGGGTCGCCCGCCGATCGCGTTGGCGAGAGCGGTGAGTCCGAAGATGAGGGCGATCGCCGTCCACCGGCGCTGGGGTGCGACGCGCAGCGCGAACGCGACCGAGACGCCGGCTGCGGGCCACCAGATGGCGATCGGAAGCCCGTTCGCCTGGAGCCGGACGCCGATGAGCGCGAGGAACACGATGGCCAGCGAATTCAGCGTCCACAACGTGATCCGACGGCCCGATGGCACGGGGCCGAGCCGCTGACCCTCGATCCCGATCACGCGTACACCGTACAACCGGTTCGTCATAACGGGCGTCTCGCACGAACGGCGAAGTGTAATGTCAGCAGCATCGCCGACGTTCGGGTTCGGCAGGACACGAGGTGACCGCGTGGCGCACGTGCTGGTCGTGGAGGACGACGTCGATGTGGCGTCCTTGCTGCAGCAGGTGCTCGCGCGCGTCGGCCACGAGGTCGACGTCGCCCACGACGGCGGCGCGGGATTGGATGCCGCGCACGCCCGGCATCCGGATGTGGTCATCCTGGACTGGATGATGCCGATCAAGTCGGGCATCGAGGTGTGCTCGGAGTTGCGGTCCGACCCGGGTTTCGCCGACACGCGCATCATGATGCTGACGGCCCGCTCGTCGCCGCAGGACGTCTCGCGCGCGAAGGCGGCGGGAGTCGACGACTACGTCACGAAGCCGTTCACGCCGCGGCAGCTGCGCGAGCGGATCGAGACGCTCCTCGCCGGCTGAGCAAGCGCGTCACTGCGGCGGGAGCTCGAACTCGCGCTCGAGCACGACCTGGTCTCCGACCTGACGCAGGGTCGTGCCGACAGCGCGTGTACCGAGTCCCTGCGGTGCGGGCGTCGCGGACGCCCGTGGGGACAGGACGCCGGGGCTCGAGATGCGCAGCCGCAGTCGGTCACCGGTGCGTTCCATCTCGACGGCGGCCTCGCGCGCAGCGGAGTGCTTCACCGCGTTGACGAGCGCCTCGTTGACCAGCCGGCTCGCCTCCTCTCCGATCGCGGGGTCGTCGAAGGCCGCTCGCGCGTCAGGCTCGGCGCCGACGCGCACGTCCATGACGACGGACCATGCCTCGACGAGGTCGTCGATCGTCTCCTCGACGACGAGGTGCGCACCGGTGCGGAGTTCGTCGAGCACCTCGTCGGTCTGCGTGCGGAAGGTGTCGATGGTCGCCGTGTCCGCGGAGGACTCGTCCACGTGCGCGGCGAGGATCACGCACCTGCTCTGCAGTCGGCCGTGCAAGAGGTCGCTCGCGCGGCGCAGCGGCGCGCGGGCCGACTCGACGGCGGACGCCAGGGTACGGGCCGAGACTCGCAGGACGGATGTGGCGCGCACCTCCTCGGCTCGTGCTCGGCGGTATGCGTCGACGGACATGCTGATGACCGAGGCCGTGAGCGGCAGCGCGAGCAGCGGCACCAGACCGAGAGCGCCGACGTTCGGGAGCAGGGCATAGGTGAGCGCCAACACTCCCGCCCCCGCGAGGGCCCAGGTCGCCAGGAACACGAGACCGCGCAGCGTCACCCGCAGGCCTCGCGCACGGCGCGTGATGAGGGATGCGACGAGGTCGAGGGCCGCGCAGGCCGTCACCGCCGCCACGACGACCGACGGACCGCCGTGCGACAGCCCGAAGGGGAGTGTCGCCGCGACGTAGGTCAGCCCGACGCTGAGCGGTGGTGTGGTGCTGAGGCGTGCCAGGACCGGCACCCCTCGTGCATCGTCGAGATCGATGTCGACGGGGGCGTCGTCCGGCGGCCACTGCGTCAGCTCGTCGAGTCGGTGGCTCGCGGCGCGCACGCGGGCGGAGTAGTCGCGCACCGCGTCGTAGTCGACGGTGCCGTCGAGCAGCGAGTCGCGGTGCCGCCGCAGGTCATCGGAGATCTGCGCGAGCACGGTCGGCACGGTGCTCTGCAGGTGGGCGGCTTCGGCCGTGCTGACGCGCATGAGCGCGCTCGCCGAGCGCAGTCGACGCGTGGTCGCCCGCAGGCGTCGGTGATACGTGACCGCGATCGCGCAGACGGTGAACAGGATGACCGACGTGACGATGTTCGTGGTGATGCGCGTCGCCCAGTTGCCACCGGTGGACAGCCCGAAGAGGGTCGCACTGACGGCGTCGTTGAGGAAGGGGCGGACGGCGGAGAGGCCGACGATGGCCGCTGCGATCACGGCGACCCGTTCGCCCGGGCTCTTGGCGAGGCGCCTTTCGGCGTAAGCGGCGAACAGTCCGAGGGCGGCAAGGGGTATCCATCCGACGGCCGCGACGGCGACGCCCCGCAGGTACCCGTCGAACGAGGGGATGCCGACGCTCGGCACGCTCAGGAAGGTGCCGACGACGAACGACATGAGGAGCGACCATCGCGTGAAGTATTCGCCGCTGACGAAGGGGGCACCCAGCACGGCCAGAGAGGTGCGGATGCGGCGTTCCAGCGCGGCGCGACGGTCGTGACGCGTCACCGTTCCCCCTTCCTGCATGACGGCCATGGGAAGCGTAGCGCTCGGATCAGCGAGGCGTGGACGTCAGGGCGTCCCCGTTCCAGAGCCAGATCGCGTCGTCGGTGAGAGTCAGGGCGGTCGGTGCGGCGGCATCCGCGTCGACGCAGGCGATCTCCTGGCGGTCGCCCGACAGCGCGGTCAGCTGCAGGCCGTCGCATTCCGGCGCCACCGAGGCGGCGACGATCTCGCCGTCGTGGATGTCGAGGGCGACCACGCCGTCACCGATCCGCGACGTCTGCCCGCCCGTCGTCTCGTACGCGGTTCCGTCGCAGAGGAAGGCGGCGGTGTCGCCGGAGGTGCGGAGTCCCCACGGCTCGGCGCAGGGGGCGGTGAGCGCGGTGCCGTCGATGACGACGGTGCCGTCAACGAGGTAGGTCGATCTCGCGAGGACCTTCTCGTACGGCGACCAGAAGGCGCCGTCGGTGAACGTCTGCAGCGCTTGGGTCTCACAGCGGTCACCGACGTCGGCGATGGCGGTGGCCTGCGTGTCGGCGAGGGGGGTGAGCGCGTGGACCTGTGCGATGTCGCGGTAGGTGGGCGTCACGTCGTCCCAGGTCGCCCCGTTGTCGTCGGAGCGCTCGACGACAGGGGCGGTGGTACCGCAGCTGCCGGCGGTCGCGCGCCAGATCACGTCGTCGCCCACGACGAGGAAGCGCTCCACGGTGCCGGGCGCGGTGATCGCCGTCGACGACGCGGAGGGCGACGGGGACGGTGACGGAGTCGTCGCCGGCACGGGATCGGCGGTCCGATCGGCGACGGGAGCGCCCTGCCCGCGCTGCAGTGCGAGCGCGACGAGGCCGCCGACCGCCACCGTCAGCGCGACGACGAGGACGGCGACGACGACGGAGGGCAGGCCTCGGCGGACCGGGGACCGGCGGGCCATGGGTCAGCGGACGGCGGTGTCGCCGGCATCACGCGCTTCGCGTCGCGTGTCGAAGCCGATCTCGCCGATGGCGGGAGCGGTGTCGGGGACGACGGCGACGGGGGCCTTGCGCTTGCGTCCGCGGGCCGCCTTCGGCTGCTCCTGCGTGTAGCCGTAGCCGCCGTACCCGTAGCCATATCCGTAGCCGTACCCGTTGTAGTACGAGTCCGGGCCACGGGTGGGGACCATCGACATGACGAACCCGGCGACCTTCGCACCCACCGTGTGGAGCGCCTCGACGGCACCTTCGAGCTGGTGGCGGGTCACCTTGCCGGCCGAGGCGACGAGGATCGCGCCGCTCGTGCTGCGGGCGAGGATGGCGGCATCCGTCACGGGCAGCAGCGGAGGAGCGTCGCACAGGACGACGTCGAAGTCGCGCTCGAGGACGTCGAGCAGCGTGCCCATCTGCTTCGAGCCGAGCAGTTCGCTCGGGTTCGGCGGGATCTTGCCCGCGGGCAGGACGAACAAGCTGCGGCCGCCCCAGGGGAGCATGACGTCGCCGACCCGGGCCCGGCCGATGAGCACATCGGTGAGGCCGACACCGCCCTCGATGCCGAGGTATTCGGCGACCTTGGGCTTGCGCAGGTCGGTGTCGAGGAGCGCGACCTTCTTGCCGGCATCCGCCAGCGCGATGGCGAGGTTGATCGTCGTGGTCGACTTGCCTTCGCTGGGGACCGAGCTCGTGATGACGAAGCTCGAGCGGCCGCCCATGTCGAGGAACTGCAGGTTGGTGCGGAGCGCGCGGAACGACTCGGCGCGGGGGCTGAGCGGGTCGGCGTGCACGATGAGCGGGCGTTCCTTCGCCTTCGTGTCGTACGCGATCGCGCCGAGCGAGGGGGACGAGGTGATCTGCTCCGCCTCGCGCGGCGTGCGGACCTTGTTGTCGAGCACCGTGCGGAGCACCGCGATGCCGATGCCGAGAGCGAGTCCGACGAGCGCGCCGAGTGCGAGGTTGAGCGGGACGTTGGGGCTGGCGGGCGCGAGGGCCGGCTGCGCGTCGCTGACGCGCGTGAGGCGGATTGGGCTGCCGCCCTCGTCGATCTGCGGCTCGATCTCGGGGACGACGGTCGACAGGCTCGCGGCGATCTGGTTGGCGAGGTTCGCTGCCGCGACGGGATCGGGGTCGGACACGGTGATCGTGATGATCGTGGTGTTCAGCGCGGACGAGGCGCTGACCTGCTCGGCGAGGGACTCGGCCGTGACGCCGAGATCGAGCTCGGCGATGACGGGGTTGAGGACGATGGGCGTCCGCACCAGACCGACGTAGGTGTTGATGCGCGTCTGCGCGAAGTTGGCGCCCTGCTGGATGTCGGATGCCGTGCCGCCGGTCTGTGTCGAGACGGCGACGCTGCTCGACGACTCATATATAGGAGTGCGGGTCAGCGAGTAGGCCGCGGCGGCCCCCAGGCCGACGAGCGTCAGCACGACGATGATGAGCCAGTTCTTGCGGAGGACGCGGATGTAGTCGCTGAGCTCCATGGTGCCTCTCGTGCCTTACGCCTCGTCGGGCGTCCGATCAATTCGGCTCAGTCTGCCACAGGGGTGTGTCGGGCAAATGACGCGGGGTATCGATCTCGATGACCGGCGAGAATCACGCCGAGCGGATGCCGCGCCGTCGCCGCCCCTTCCAGGCGAGGGCGGTGCCGGCCACGATCATGGCCAGGGCGGCCGCCGAGACGCCGGCCAGCCCGGTGGGACCGCCGGTGTCGGCGAGGCGCGGACCGGTGTCGTCATCGCGCACCTCGGCGACTTCAGGCTCGGGCTCGTCGTCGATCAGCCACATGAAGTGAACCCTCTGGAAGTACAGCACCGTTCCCCGCGCGTCCCGAACGACGAATCGGATCACATCGGCCGGGTCTCCGATGGGTGCCTCGAAGGCGAACCGCCCGTCGCCGTCGGGTGTGACTGTTCCGAGGACCAACGGGTCGGCGTCGAGCGGCTGCTCGGACGAAGCCTCGGCGTCGCTGAGCGGATCATCGTGGAGTTCGACCGTGAGCTCGTCCGTGTCGAGGAAGTAGGTGCCCAACAGACGGATACCAAGCCCCTCGGCGAGGTTGACGATGTCCGCGTCCACCGTCGGCCCCGGAAGGACGGTGACTGGCGCGGACGTCGCTTCGACCGGCGTGTAGCCGTAGGCGGCTGACGAGGCGGTGACGGCCAGGGTTGAGCCCGCGCTGACGCCGAACTGGGCGAGGTCGAGGGTCTGCTCCCAGGCGTCCGCCAAGGGTTCGCCGTCGACGAGCCAGGTGTACTCCGTGTACGTCGGCTCGGGGGACACATCACCACCGAGGACCGCGGTGACGACCTGAGACGCCTGGATGGTCTGCGGCAGCGCCACCGTCAGGCTGCCGGTGTGCTGAGCCGGCGCGATCGGATCGCTCGCAGGAGATGTGCCTCTCCCGGTCTCCGCCTCGTAGCCCTCGAGCTCAGGCACAGCCACGACGGTCAGGCGGCTGTCGACGTACCACGGGTCGACGACGAGCGTCGGCGCGGTTGCTTCCGGGATCTCCTCGTCATCGACGTACCAGCGGTACGAGTACGACGTCGGTTGCGGCACGGCATCCGCGGTGATGACGGCCTCGACCACCTCATCGCTGCGCACGGCGCCGCGGATCTCCACCGTCGCCGGCGACGTGAACGAGCCGAGAGCCGCCTCATCGATCGTCGCTTCATCGGTCTCGGGAGTTTCGACGACCGGCGCCTCGCTGACCGGCGCCTCACTCGCCGTCGGCTCAGGCGTCGCCAGAGCGGATGCCGGCACCGCTCCGATCAGCATCATGCTGACTCCTGCAACGCCGACCACGACTGTGCTCCAGGCGCGACGACCCATGTGTTCCCCCTTGCCCGGCGACCACCCAGATCCGCCGCGGCACCCCTCAGTATGGAGGATCAGCCACCGCGCCGCGGGCCAAGATGGAGCGTGACCTTCCTTCCCGACGACGTCTACGCGCTCATCGAGCGCTCCGTGCCGATCGCCTGTGTGGACTTCGTGCCGACACGCGTCGCCCTCGACGGTCGCCGAGAGGTCGGACTGATCCAGCGCGACTCCCCATTCGGTCGCGTGTGGTGCCACCTGGGCGGCCGCGTGCAACATGGCGAGACGATCGTCGGGGCCCTTCGTCGGCACGCCCGCGACACCCTGAACGTCGGCCTGGTCGTGGAACCGAACGCGCAGCCCGCGTATGTGTACGAGTGGTTCCCGCCGGAGGTCGCGCCGACCGACGGCACCTCACACGGAGCCGACCCGCGCAAGCACTCGATCGGC
This sequence comes from Microbacterium sp. NPDC080005, assembly GCF_040702445.1. Lineage (NCBI taxonomy): Bacteria > Bacillati > Actinomycetota > Actinomycetes > Micrococcales > Microbacteriaceae > Microbacterium > Microbacterium sp. NPDC080005. Next base: position 1,291,445 of record NZ_JBFBLD010000002.1, read on the forward strand.
CTGTCTTTCGTGGTCGACATCGACGGCGCTCCGACGCCGCAGAACGAGGCCCTCGACTTCGGCTACTTCGACGCGTCTGCGCTCCCCGAACCGATGTGGCCGGGGTCGGCCGAGCTGATCGAGCTGCTGCAGCGCCAATCCGGCGCGTTCAGCTGACGTAGTCGCCGATCCACCAGTCCGAGATCTCGGCCATCCGCGCAGCGACCTCGCGATGACGCGGGTCGGTGCGGAAGGAAGCGAAGGCTGTCTCGTCGGCGAACGTCCCCTCCTCGACGAGGATGCGGCCCTTGCGCTCGTCGAGCGATCGGGCGATGTGCCAACTCTCGACGCACGGCAGGTCGGCGAGAGACCGGAGTGCGTCGACGGCTGCGTCGACGTCGTGCTCTTCCACGTGGTCGTGGATGCGGAAGAGCACGACGTGACGGTAGATCACTGCTTACTCGCGGATGGTGTCGGCGTGGTCGCGGTACCAGGCGACGGTGCGTTCGAGGCCTTCCTGCAGGCTGATCTTCGCGGTCCAGCCGGCGTCGGCGAGCTTGGACACGTCGAGGAGTTTCTGCGGGGTGCCGTCGGGTTTGGTGGTGTCCCATTCGGTGTCGCCGGTGAACCCGGTGACGTCCGCGATGGTGTCGGCGATCTCGCGGATGGTGACGTCTGTGCCGGTGCCGACGTTGACCTGGTCGGGTCCGTCGTAGTGCTCGAGGAGGTGTAGGACGGCGTCGGCCATGTCGTCGGAGTGCAGGAACTCCCGCCGCGGGGTGCCGGTGCCCCAGTTGGTCACCGCGTCGGCGCCGGTCTTCGCGGCGTCGTCGTAACGACGGATGAGGGCGGGCAGGACGTGCGAGCCCTTCGGGGAGAAGTTGTCGTTGGGTCCGTACAGGTTGGTGGGCATGGCGCTGATCCAGGGCAGCCCGTACTGGCGGCGGACCGCTTGGGTGTGGAGGATGCCGGCGATCTTCGCGATCGCGTACGCGTCGTTCGTGGGTTCGAGGTGCCCGGTGAGGAGGGAGTCCTCGCGGATGGGCTGCTCGGCGAACTTCGGGTAGATGCAGGACGACCCGAGGAACGCCACCCGTTCGACGTCGTTGGCGAGGGCCGCGTCGAGCACGTTGGTCTGGATCCGCATGTTGTCGGAGAGGAAGTCGACCGGGTACGTGCTGTTGGCGAGGATCCCGCCCACCTTCGCCGCGGCGAGCACGATGTAGCGGGGTTTGATCTCGGCCATGTACGCGAACACGTCGTCACGGTTCTTCAGGTCGAGCTCCGCGGAGCTCTTCCCGACGACGTTCGTGAATCCTTCGGCCTCGAGCTTGCGCACGATCGCCGAGCCGACGAGCCCGCGGTGCCCGGCGACGTAGAACGTCGCGTCGCGGTCGAGCTCGCTGGGGGTGTAGGTGACGCCGTCGGTGGCGGTGGTCACTTGGTGCCCCACGATGCGAGCTTCACGGTGTCGATCCACTCCGGACCCTTTTCGAGTGCTTCCACGTCCGCGTCAACCATGAGCTTGGCCAGTTCCTTCCCGTCGATGGTGGGAACCCAGCCGAGCTTGTCGGCGGCTTTCGACGGGTCGCCGATGAGGGCGTCGACCTCGGTGGGGCGCAGGTAGCGCTCGTCGAACTTGACGAACTCCTGCCAGTCGAGCCCGACGTGACCGAACGAGGTCTCGAGGAAGTCCTTGATCGTGTAGCCGACACCGGTGCCGAGGACGAAGTCCTCCGGTTCGTCGACCTGCAGCATCCGCCACATGCCCTCGACGTACTCGGCGGCGTACCCCCAGTCGCGGATGGACTCGAGGTTGCCGAGGTAGAGGTCTCTCTGGACGCCGGCTTTGATGCGGGCGACGGCGCGCGTGATCTTCCGGGTGACGAACGTCTCACCGCGTCGCGGGGACTCGTGGTTGAAGAGGATCCCGTTGACGGCGAACATGTCGTACGCCTCGCGATAGTTCTTCACGATCCAGTACGAGTACAGCTTCGCGACGCCGTAAGGGGAGCGCGGGTAGAAAGGGGTGTCCTCACCCTGCGGGGGAGGGGTCGCCCCGAACAGCTCCGAGGTGGATGCCTGATAGAACCGGGTCTTGATCCCCGACAACCGCACCGCCTCGAGCAGGCGGATGGTGCCGGTGCCGGTGGTGTCGGCGGTGTGCTCGGGCTCGTCGAACGAGACCCGTACGTGCGACTGCGCAGCGAGGTTGTACACCTCGTCCGGGTTGATCTCGCTCATGAGCGTCACCATGCGGGCACCGTCGCTGAGGTCGCCGTAGTGGAGGAACAGCTTGGCGCTCGGGTCGTGCGGGTCGACGTAGAGGTGATTGATGCGGTGGGTGTTGAAGGTCGACGCGCGCCGGATCAGACCGTGCACCTCGTAGCCCTTCGAGAGGAGCAGTTCGGCGAGGTACGAGCCGTCCTGGCCGGTGATGCCGGTGATGAGAGCGCGCTTGGTCACGGTTTTCCCCCTGGGCTAGGTGAGGTCGTCAACTCGCCGACGCGAGGGTGCGCGGGGACCGCGCACGGTCCCCGTCGATGAGCGTTGCGAGCAGAGTAGCGAACGATTCGATCGCGAATGTTTCGTCGAGCACCGTCTCGCGGTAACGCTTGCCGTTCTGTCCGAGCTCGTCGGCGCGAGCGTGGTCGCGGCCGAGCGCCAGACTCTCGCCGAGCAGAGCCTTGGGGCTGCCGGCCGGCACGACCACACCGGCGCCGGCGGAGCGGATCTCGTCGGCGGTGATGCCCTTCTCGTCGGTCGCGGCGATGACGGGCCGCCCGCTGGACAAGTAGGACGTCAGCTTGCTGGGGACGGCCATCTCGCTGACGCCCGCCAACTCGTTGACGAGCAGGATGTCGGCTGCCGCTAGGGCTGCCGAGAATTCGGCATCGGGCAGCGGGTCGATGAACTGCAAGGTCGGGATGCCGTCGCCCAGGGCGCGCAGGCGGTCGCGCTCGCCGCCGCCGCCCATGAGGACGAAGCGCACGTTCTCACCTCGCTCGGCGGCAAGGCGTGCCGCGTCGACGACGTTGCCGAGGCCCTGCTTGATTCCCATGTTGCCGGCGTGCAGCACGACGACCTCGTCGCCCCAGCCACGGGCGGCGCGCGCCTGAGCGCGGTCGACGGGGGGAGTGGGGGCGAGGTGAGTCCAGTTGCGTACGACGCGGATGCGGTCGCGCGGGATGCCGAAGTCTTCGCTCACCCGGGCGGCGAAGCGATCGTGGATGACGACGACGCGATCGGCGTTCGAGAGCAGCCACTTCTCGGTCAGCTGGATGATCCTGCTGCTCAGCCCACCGGCCTGACCGGTCTCGCGGAGACCGAGCCAGTAGAGGTCCTGTACCCAAACGACTAGGGGCGTCTTACGGTGGAACATCTTGAGCCGCAGGGCCGCGGCCGCAGAGGAGAAGAGGGCCGGCGACACGGCGACGACCGCATCGGGCTGCTGCAGGGGCGCGGTGAGCAGGCGGATCCCGAAGCTCAGCTCGGAGAGTAGGCGACGGATGCCGCTGGGCTTGCCGGGAACGTAGTGCCGCAGGCGGAGCACATGGGCGCCGTCGAGATGTTCCCTCCGTGACCACTGTCCGTAACCTGGCGATACACGCCACTCCGGATAATGAGGATGCGTCGTGACCACGTGAGTCCGGTATCCCCGCCTCGTCAGGCCGCGCGTCATCGCACCGGTGTAGGGGGAGATCCCGGTCGGCTCGGGAGGGTAATTCACTCCCAGTACAGTGACTGCGGGGGCGGGACGCGACATGTTCATGACCCTAGCCGCGCGTCGGTTTCGGTCTGGTTTCAGAAGGTGGACGATGTCTGACATCCCGGTGATCGATCTCTCGAAGGCCCCCGGCGAGCGTGCAGCATGGGACCGGCCGGCCTGGTTCGTCTATCTCTGGGCCGTGTGCGAGCTGCTGTTCGTGACCAACCCGTGGCAGATCAGCTCGGGGCTTCGGGTTCGAGTGCTCCGAGCTTTCGGGGCAGACATTGGCGAAGGCGTCGTTTTTCGCCCGCGTACGCGAGTCAAGTTCCCTTGGAAGCTCAGTATCGGCGCGCGATCATGGATCGGCGAGGGCGTTTGGTTTCACAACCAAGACCGAATTTGGGTTGGTCACGACGTTGTGATCTCTCAAGAGACGCTTTTGACGACTGGTAGTCATGCGCACAGACGAGATATGGCACTGCTCACTCGTCCCATCCGGATCGAGCCCGGCGTCTGGGTCACGTCCCGCTGTGTTGTGACCGGTGGAGTCACAATCGGTAGGTCAGCTCTCATTCGCCCGCTGACCGTCGTCGACTCGGAGGTGCCGCCGAACACGATTTGGGCAGCTAGTGCGGCAGAGCGGAGATTCCCGGCATGAAGGTGCTCATGATCGTGCCGCTCGTCTCACGTGACGGCGCGTTCGGGGGGCCGGTCGCGGTCGCGATTGAGCAGGCGCAAGCCTTGCGGCGAAATGGGGAGGAAGTCACATTGGCCGCTGGATGGGATGGTCGACCGATTGGGCTGAAGCCCTCGGGGACCCTTAACATTCGTCTCTTCCGGTGCCTGAGGATTGCACCTGGTCTCACTGGGCTAGTCTCGCTTGGCCTCGTCCTCTATGCGTTCATGAATCTGCGGAAGTTCGATGCCGTCCACATTCATGCAGGACGCGACCTGATCTCGTGCTCGGTGTTAGTGGCAGTTCGCATGACTCGAACCAAAGTAGTGATTCAGACGCACGGGATGATCATGCCCGATGCCCGCTCGCTGGTACGAGCTTTAGACCGGGTGCTAATCCGGCGCGCCCTCGGAGCAGCGCGATGCGTGATCGTCTTGACGGAGACCGAGGCCGCAGGTATCCGGGCGGTCGCCTCGTCGGCCACGATAGAAAGACTTCCGAACGGGATCTCGGCCGGTGTCGCCCAGGGCGCCAAACGAGATGACGACCTTGTTGCCTTCATTTCTCGGCTTCATCCGAGGAAGAATTTGCGCGTCTTCCTCGAAGCTGCCGCGATCGTGTCTGAGCAACGAGAGCGCACAGTCTTCGAGTTCTACGGCCCCGACGAAGGGTCGCTCGCTGACGGGCTCCAATTCATCGCAGACAATCCAAGCGTCAATGTCCGGTATGGCGGTGCCCTCACCCGGGAGGGCGTGATCGAGGTGCTCACGAGGGCTTCAGTGTTCGTTTTACCAAGCGAAGGTGAGGTGTTCCCGATGGCAGTCCTAGAGGCACTGGCGGCTGGCGCGGTTCCCGTCGTTTCGGATTCTTGTGGCATCGCTTCCGATTTGGAGAAATTCAGGGCGGCTGTTCTCGTCGACTCGACACCAGAGGCAGTTTCGACTGGCGTGTTGCACGTCATGAGCTCGCGCACTTCCCGTGAGCGGCTCGTGAGAGGTGGTCGAGCGGCGCTACAGGACTGGCTCGATATCGACAGAATTGCGAGAGAGCTGATCAACCTGTATCGAGGTGCGCCCACGACCAGTCGAGACTTCTCGAACGTCGGGTTGTCGGGAGAGGGCGCGGTGGGAGGCCGCTCAAGCGATGGATCAGTCTAAATCGGCTTACCGGGTCGCGCTCGGATTTAATGTGCGGAATGGTACTTACATCGCTTCGGCGCTCGCCGATTCCGGGATGCTTGAATCTTTTGTCGGAGTGCCTCTTCGCAGTGAGCCGATCGCACTCCATCCACCCCTTAGCAAGATCTCGCCGGCCCAGCGGGCGATATACCGATTCAATCAGCGACGGGTCGTTCCAGGTCTCTCGCATCTGCGTTACACACCGTCTTACCTGAGCGAGGTGCTACTCCAGGTTCCGAGGTCAGCGCCGTTAGGGGCGCGGCTCGCGCGGTCACAGAAAGCATTCGGGAACGTTCTTGCTCGCTCGATCACGTCCGAAGTGAATGCCGTCCACTTTGCGAGCGGTGTCGGGCTCGAATCGATGCGGCAGAACAAATCGCGCGATCTGCTCTGGGTGTGCCAGCGGCGCGCACTTCACCAGGAAGTGGAGGCGAGGCTGTCTGAAGCGGAAGGTTCCGACTATGTCCATCCGGAGCGTGTGATCTCGAGCAAGCTGAACAGCGAATATGAGCGGAGTGACGTTATTCTCTGCAATAGTCGGCTGACTGCTTCGACCTTCGTGTCGATGGGGTATCCCGAGAGCCGTCTCCGAGTGGTGCACAACGGCGTGGACACTGAATTCTTTCGTCCCGACGACGCAGATGATCCCGCGAGCCATCAACGTGATTCGCCGTGCTCTCTCCGCATGCTTTTCGTTGGGTCCGTTGATCGACGGAAAGGGTTCGATCTGCTGCTGGCTGCGCTCGACCGCCTTCCAGAAAGTGTCCAACTGCGCGTGGCGGGAGCTGCGAGCGCCAGCGCTGTTGCGCGAGTCGCGCGGGATGAACGTGTGCTGTACCTGGGTAAGCTATCCCCGGGAGAACTGCGAGCCCAGTACCGATGGGCGGATGTCACAGTGCTGCCATCTCGCGCAGACGCGTTTGGGTACGTTGGTTCTGAGTCGCTTGCATGCGGTACTCCGGTCGTAGCGTCGGATATGACGGGTGTGAGTGAGGTGATCGCCGATCACCGAGCAGGGTGGGTCTTCGAGTCCGGGAGAGCCGACTCGTTGCTAGAGGCTCTCGAGCAAGCGATCGACGAGCCCGAGATGCTGATCGCAGCGAAACTCGGAACGGCTCGATCGAACCCGTATCTCGGGTGGGGACGATTCGCGCGCGAACTCATCTCTGTCTACTCGGACTCGTTCTAAGGCAAGTCGGTAGGCGTTCCAATGCTGCGACGGGTGAGGCCCTTCCTCCTTGTGATGGCTTCGAACATCGCGATACCAGTTGCATCGCTCGCGACCGGTCCGCTTCTGGCGCGAGGTCTCGGCGTCGATGATCGGGGCGCGTTGGCAGCGATCATGGCCGTCCTGATGATCGCGCCTGCGCTCTTCTCGTTCGGGCTGCAGGACGCGAGCGTGCTTCTTTATCGGCGTGCGGCGGCAAGATTCTCGATTTCGGCGAGCGCTGTAACCATCGCGATCGCGATCCTCGCTTCAGCTCTTTCTGCACTCCTGACGATAACTATTCCGTTCGTCCAGGGCGGCGCCGCTCCGCTTCTGGCGTCTGCGTACGTCGGCACGATGATCGGTCTCATGCCTCTTCGCGGAATGATTGTCGCGGCGGAACATTTTCGCGCTATCGCAGCCGAAAAGTGGACTCAAGCTACGTTGCGGGTCGTGGGTACTATCTTCCTTTTCGCTACGCAATCGATGACCGTCGAGTCGGCTCTTTTGGTGTTACTTGGCTCGACAGCGCTCGGTGGGATTCCATTAGTCCTTTTCGCGCGAGCCAAACTCGCGCGCGGCGGACTTCCTCGTGGCGTTACTGCGAGCGCATTGGTCCGATTAGGGTGGCCCATCTGGCTAGCGGCAGTTGCCCAACTCGCGCTACTCCGCCTCGACCAGGTGACATTGTCGTTCATCGGAACTAGCTACGAGCTTGGGCTCTATGTGGTCGCAGCCACCCTCGCGGATGTTGCCCTGATTGCATCGACGGCGATCCGGTTGGTCATCCTTCCTCGACTGGCGGGTGGTGAAAGCAGTCGACTCGCGCGAGCCGCACCCGTTGTGTTTAGTCTGGGCCTCCTAGGCGTCCTCCTATCCATCTGGCTAGGTGACCCCTTGATCTCTTGGCTCTTTGGGGGACCCTTCTCGTCGGCGTCGGAAATTTTGCCGTGGCTAGTTGTCGCATCGACTCTTGGAGTCTGGCTAGACATAGTTAGCGCCCAAGCGACCGCTCGCGGACGAGCAGGGCATCTTGCGGTCGGGAGCGGTGCCGGCGCCGTCCTCTCGCTGATCGGTTGTTTCGCCCTTTATCCTGTGGTGGGCGTTGACGGAGTCGTTATCGCGAGAATTGCAGGGTACGCAATCGCCGCAGTCGCGGCGAGCTGGACGGCCTTCCGAGCGGGCGACTAACGCCGGCGGCGCGAGCTGGAGAAGCGGCCTCGACTGCCCGCCCAATACTCCTCGGTCGTCCGGACGAGCCTTGCCGGATTCCCCGCCACGACGGTATTGCTTGCCACATCCTTCGTAACTACAGCTCCGGCCCCGACAATCGCGCCTTCGCCGACCCTGACACCTGGCATGAGGATCGCGCCCATTCCGATGAACGCGCGGTCCTCGATTGTGACCGGCGCGCGGTACGAGAGCTCGTAGTCAGAGATACCGGTCTTGGACTCAGACACGCGGTCCAAGCTGAAGTCGTGGGTGAGGATTTTCACGTAATGACTGATGACACAGCGGTCTCCGACTGAGATGAGTCCCGACCTCGGCGCGTCCCAGTAAACGCGGGGGCTCACCCAGAGCGGTGTCCCAGTGACCTTCACTCCGAAGAGTCTCATCGCTCTCGCAGCCGCCGCTCGATATGCGGTCTGGCTCGCGCGATCAAGGATCGAGACGACTTTCAGACTTGTTGCAAGCACATGAACTCCCCGAGTACATCGCTGGCCCCACCAGTTCGCGTGATCGGGCTCCGTGGCCGCGCCAGCGCGGAATCACGCCGAGTCTACTGCGGTCGCCCCTCATCTGGGATCGCCTGGGCGACGCGCCTAGGGCGCACGAAGACCCGCGTTCTTGTTGGCGCCCAGAGCAATCGCCTACTTCGAGCATTCTGATGGTGCGACGGGCGCGCAAAGTACCACTGCTAGCCTGAGCACCATGGGGGCACTGAGGTCGAAGATCGGTTGGGTGGTTGCGGGCATCGTCGTGACCGTCAGCATGGTCTTCTTGGTGCTCAGTGGCGTCACCTCTGCGTTTTACCCCGCTCTCCTGTGTCTGCTGCCAATTGTCGGTCTCGTCCTGTTGCGGCGTGACCTACAGACGCCGCTTCTATCTCCGGTGTGGATCACCGTCGGCGTTCTTTCGGCCACCGGGTTCTTCGGGTACGTTCTCGCTGACAAATTGGAAGGGTTGGAAGGCGGGGGGATGACACTTCGCCTCACACCCGAGGTGCGAGTAGAGACGGCGATCCTCTTCGCACTCTCTGCCGGCCTTATCGTGGTCGGCGCAGCAGCGGTCGTTCTGCTCCGGCGCGCGGGCGGGCATTCGACCTCCTTGCGAGAAGGGATTTCGTTTGCGCGGGGCGCTGAGCGGTGGATCTTGCCGCTCACTTTAGTTCCGATGGTGCTAGTGGTTGGGTCGCTTGGCGATCGACTCGTGTACCGCACGGTCTATCTTGCGGGTGGCGCGGAGATGACCTTGTTCGGGCTGGGTCAGCAATTGGCCATTGCTGCGGCAGCTGTCCTCGGCTATGTGGCGGCCAACTCCGCAAGCCGTTCCATTCGTATCGGGACGCTGCTCTTGCTTGCTGCGTATATCGTTGTTTTTCTGGGAATGGGCTCGAGGCGACTCGCGCTCATTCCGCTTTGTTTTGCGATCGGATACGCGCTGGCGAAGCCGAGGCGAGCGTTGAGAGCTGTTATCCCGACTGGGCTCGCCGCCGTACTGCTGCTGCCTCTCCCGCTCTTCTTTCGAGACAGTGCGGTACACGGGTTGGTTCCGTACGCATCCAAGCTCGCTGAATTCTCGTATTTTGAGGTCGATTGGCCCGAGACTCTCAACAATGTACTGATCGCATTCCCGACCACTGGAATCACAGCCTTCGGAGTCGCTCCGATACCGTTGCAGAATCTAGTGATCTCGCTCAACCCGGCGCCCGGTGGCATGGCTGGTTGGTACGACATCTCGAGGGACATGAACCTCAACGCGTGGACGCCGTTTTCGGCTGTGGGTGAACTGGGAAACTACGGTCAACCGTGGCTCACCCTCGTGTGGGTTGGATTCGGCGTCGTTCTAGGTTCACTAGAAATGCTCGTCACTCGGCTCCTTGCTCTGAGGCAGCCGCTCTTTGGTATCGCGATTGTCGGCCTATCTGCACTCTTCGCCCTGCAGTCGATTCAATATGGCCTTCGACTCTCGAGTCGAATGATCGTGTACGCCGTTCTTGCTGGCCTGGTTGGGCTACTTATTGCGCGACGTGTGCGGCCGAAAGGTCGCGTTGTCACTGCCGCCCCTCGTCAAAGTGTCGCGGTGGGCTTATCCAGTAATCGCATGCCGCGCGTTGACTAGGGGAGCGGTCGGCGGAACACTAGCTACCTGGATCCCCGGTTCGTGCTGAAGGTCGGCGACTGTCTCGCGTAGCGAACCGGGGTCCGATCGCGTATCATTGACCCCTGGTGCCTGCGCCCTGCTGGCCTCGCACCGCGAACGTGAGCCCTCCACTGGCGTGTTCGACCGGCATCCCGAGCGAACCACCCCGGAGTGGGATTCACGAACCTCTCCGTTCGAATCGATGAAAGCAGCACTACTGTGACGCGCACGTACACCCCCAAGGCCGGTGAGATCACCCGTGAGTGGGTGGTCATCGACGCATCCGATGTCGTCCTCGGCCGCCTCGCCTCGCACGCTGCCACGCTTCTGCGCGGCAAGCACAAGCCCACCTTCGCGAACCACGTCGACACCGGCGACTTCGTGATCATCATCAACGCCGACAAGGTGGCCCTCACCGGCCAGAAGCTCGAGCAGAAGAAGGCCTACCGTCACTCGGGGTACCCGGGCGGTCTCAAGTCCGTCACCTACTCCGAGCTCCTCGAGAAGAACCCGGTGCGCGCCGTCGAGAAGGCCGTCCGCGGCATGCTCCCCAAGAACAGCCTGGGTCGCCAGCAGCTGTCCAAGCTCAAGGTCTACGCCGGTGCCGAGCACCCGCACGCGGCCCAGCAGCCCACCACGTACACCTTCGACCAGGTCGCCCAGTAAGCGCCGCAGAGAAGAACAAGGATTATCTGATGGCGAAGATCGCTGACTCCCTCGACCAGACCCCCGAGAACTACTCGACCGAGACCCCGGCTGCCGCTGAGGCCGCCCCGGCTCGCCCCGTCCTCTCCGTCCCCGGCGCAGCCGTGGGCCGCCGCAAGCAGGCCATCGCCCGTGTGCGTCTAGTTCCCGGCTCGGGCACCATCACGGTGAACGGTCGCACCATCGAGGACTACTTCCCCAACAAGCTGCACCAGCAGCTCATCAACGACCCGTTCACGGTCCTCGGCCTCGCCGGTGGCTACGACGTGATCGCCCGCATCTCGGGTGGTGGCCCCTCGGGCCAGGCCGGCGCCCTGCGCCTCGGCATCGCGCGTGCTCTCAACGAGATCGACGCTGAGAACAACCGCCCGACCCTCAAGAAGGCCGGCTTCCTCTCGCGCGACGCTCGCGTCAAGGAGCGCAAGAAGGCTGGTCTCAAGAAGGCGCGCAAGGCTCCCCAGTACTCGAAGCGTTAATCCTTCGATGGCACTGTTCGGGACGGACGGTGTGCGGGGCCTCGCAAACGGCCCCCTCACCGCCGATCTCGCGCTCACCCTGGCCCAGGCGACCGCGGTCGTCCTGGGCCAGGGTCGTATCGCCGAAGCCCGCCGCCGCAGCGGACGCCGCCTCACCGCCGTCGTCGCCCGCGACCCGCGGGTCTCGGGTCACTTCCTCAGCGCAGCCGTCGCCGCGGGCCTCGCCTCGTCGGGCGTCGACGTCCTCGATGCCGGCGTGCTGCCGACCCCGGCCGCCGCGTTCCTCGTCGGTGACATCGACGCCGACTTCGGCGTCATGATCTCGGCATCGCACAACCCGGCGCCCGACAACGGCATCAAGATCTTCGCCCGTGGCGGCGTCAAGCTGCCCGACGTGGTCGAGCAGCGCATCGAAGAAGCCATGAGCGGCCCCAAGCTCGCCCCCACCGGGGGAGCGGTCGGCCGCATCCGCCGCTTCGCTGATGCCGAGGACCGCTACGTCGTGCACCTGCTCGCGTCACTCCGCACCAGCCTGCGCGGCCTGCACGTCGTGCTCGACTGCGCCAACGGTGCCGCCTCCGGTGTCTCACCCGAGACGTTCCGGGATGCCGGGGCCAAGGTCACCGTCATCGGCGCCGACCCCGACGGCATGAACATCAACGACGGTGTCGGTTCCACACATCTCGACGTGCTCGTCGCTGAGGTGCTGCGCACCGGTGCCGACCTCGGCATCGCCCACGACGGCGACGCCGACCGCTGCCTCGCCGTCGACGCCGACGGTCGCATCATTGACGGCGACCAGATCATGGCGATCCTCGCTGTGTCGATGAAAGAGCGCGGGCTGCTGAAGGACGACACGCTCGTCGCGACCGTGATGAGCAACCTCGGTCTGCATCGCGCGATGGCGGCCCGCGGCATCCACCTCGAAACGACCGCCGTCGGCGACCGCTATGTGCTCGAGCGCATGAACGAGGGCGGCTACTCTCTCGGCGGTGAGCAGAGCGGCCACGTCATCATGAGCGACTACGCCACCACGGGTGACGGCCTGCTCACTGGCCTGCACCTCGCGGCGGAAGTGACTCGTCAGCGGAAGCCGCTGTCGGAGCTCGCCAAGGTCATGACGGTGTTCCCGCAGGTGCTCATCAACGTGAAGGGTGTCGAACGGTCGCGCGCGACGGATGCCGATGTGCTGTCGGCCGTTGCCGAGGCGGAAGCCGAGCTCGGTGATTCGGGGCGGGTGTTGCTGCGCCCGTCGGGGACCGAGCCGCTCGTGCGCGTGATGGTGGAGGCGGCGTCCGAGGCGGACGCGAAGCGGGTCGCGGAGCGTCTCGCAGAGGTTGTGCGCGGCTGAGTACGGCCCGCCTGCAGACGGCCGTGGCCGGCAGCGCCTGACGACGCGACGAGTCATGCCATAGTGTGAGCGGGTCACCCTCGAGGAGACCAGCGACCTGGGGGTTGAGCATGCTTCGAACGCGCCGCGCGGCGACCTTGTTGACGGCCTTCCTTATCGCGGTGCCGTTGACGCTCGTGTCGACGGAGGCGTCCGCAACGGACACGTCGACGGTCACGGGTCACATGCTCGGACCGGATGGCGAGGGGATCGTCGGTCAGGTCCAGGTTTACCCCGTAATCGGCCGCGAGAACGATCCCAGCGGCAACCGCACCATTCCGACCGACCGAGAGGGGGCGTTTGTCCTCGATGAGATGGCGTCCGGGGATTACATCCTCGAGTTCCAGACGCGGAACAAACTCGTCCTCGACGAGTATTGGCAGGACGCCACCACCTGGGAGACCGCCAACATCCTGACCGTGCAGGCGGGCGAGGACCTCCCCCCTCTGATCGCGCGCCTCGACGCCGCAGGGTCGATCTCGGGGCGTGTCGTCGATTCCGATGGGAAAACGCCATTCGCCTCAGCGCGGGTCCAGTTGACGCCCATCGTCGAGGGGGGAGGGCTCTACTCGCCCCTTACCGCGAACACGGCGGCTGACGGCACGTATCGAATCACCGGCGTGAAGCCGGGCGACTATCGGCTCGCTTTCGTCCCCGCATCTCCCGACTTCCGCCCCGGGGTCAGCAGCCTTTGGAGCGGTGCGCCGGACGGCAGACTCACCCTTGGCCGGAGCGAGGACCGTGTCGGCGTGAATGGCTCGGCGTGGTTCATCGACTGGCTTAGTGGCAACGTCTATCACCCCGACGGCTACGCGCAGCATGACGTCGATGTCACGCTGCGCTACCGCGACGGCAGACAATTCACGACGACCACGGGTGGCCGTGGCCAGTACCGATTCGATGAGGTGCCCGTCGGTGAGGTGACCTTCAAGTTCACCCCTCGGTCCGGCATCGATGCCCGCCCTCAGTGGTACGGCGGTTCAGAGACGTTGTCCGGAGCGACATGGCTGAGCACCGCTGACGCCGTTGGACTGCGCACCACTCTCGTGGGCACGATCCGGACGGAGCCCTCGTGGATCACCGGAACACCTGCCGCCGGGCGGACGTTGACCGCGCATGCCAACCCGTTCCTGCTCGGCATCACCTTCTCGTACCAATGGCATGCAGACGGCAAAGCCATTGCCGGTGCGAATAAACGGACGTTCACTCCGAATTCGTCGACGGTCGGTAAGCGAGTTACCGTCACCGTTACGCACAAGAAGGCCGGCTACCAGTCGGTGTCCCGTACTGCCCCAGCCACCGCCAGAGTGCAGCTCGTCGGCACGCCACGTATCACCGGTGTCGCACGCGTCGGTCGCATACTCTCGGCGAGCCCGGGCACGTGGGCCAAGGGCACCGCCTTTCGCTACCAGTGGTATGCGAACGGGAAAGCCGTCTCGAAGGCGTCGAAGAAGACCTTCACGGTCCCGGTCTCAGGACGCGGCAAGAAGTACACCGTGAAGGTGACCGGGACGCAAAAGGGCTTCGTCTCGATGAGCGCTACTTCCGCTCCGACCGCCGCCGCTCGCCCGCGGTGATCGGCGGGCCTCTGTCGGTCGGCCCGCGCAAAATCGGGTGAGCATCCGTCTCCTTCCGCGTGTAACCTCCGGAGGGTGAGGGGACCACACCGTTTTCGCACGCTTGGGGGCGTGTACGACCCGCGGATGAACGCGCTCAACTTCATCCGCCTGATGCTCGCCGTGTCGGTGATCGTCTGGCATTCGTTTCCGCTGACCGGGAATCCGGTCGAGTGGCCGGCGCTCCGGCAGGCACTCGGGGAGCTCGGCGTCGACGGCTTCTTCGCCATCAGCGGGTTCCTCATCTACGGCAGCTGGAAGCGCAATCCGAGCTGGTGGCGCTACCTCGCCGCCCGGGCCCTGCGCATCTTCCCGGCTTTCTGGGTGTGCCTCATCGTCACGGCGTTCCTCATCGCGCCGATCACCACCGCGCTGGTCACCGGTCGCAGCTACCTCGACGTCATCTCCGTCGAGAACGTGAAGTACGTGGTGCAGAACGCTGCGCTGCGCATCTTCGACCACAGCATCGCCGGCACACCGCTCAACGTCCCCTACCCGGGGTACTGGAACGGATCGCTCTGGACCCTCTTCTGGGAGTTCCTCTGCTACCTCGGCGTCCTCGCCCTCGGATTGCTCGCCCTCTACCGGTTCCGCGCCACGGTCCCGCTCATCTTCGGCCTGACCTTCCTCGGCCTGCTCGCCACCGCCTACGGTCCCGTCGAGAACTACTGGGCCGTGCACGGATCGCGCTTCGGCATCATGTTCGCGGCCGGCATGCTCATCGAGCAGTACGCCCGCCGCATCCCGGTCAGCTGGCCGCTTCTCGGAGCTGCAGCCGTCGTCACGGCCGCGAGCATGCTCCTCCCGGACTACCGGGTCGTCGGCGCGCTGCCGTGGGCCTACCTGATGCTCGGGCTCGGCGCGATGCTCAAGCACCCGCGCCTCAAGCTCGAGAACGACATCTCCTACGGCGTCTACATCTACGGGATGCCGGTGCAACAGGTGCTCGCCAGCTTCGGCCTCGCCGCGCTCGGCGTGCCGCTCTTCGGCATCCTGTCGATCCTGCTCACCCTGCCGCTCGCAGCGGCGAGCTGGTTCCTGCTCGAGCGGCACGCGATGAAGCTGCGCCCGGGGCGGCGGGTGCAGCGGAACGTGCAGACCGAGGCGGTGGCGGGCTGACGGCTCAGCTCCAGGTGTGCACCGGCTCGTTCGTGTGCATCGCCTCGCGATACTCGAGCAGCGTTGCGCGCAGGGCGTCGAAACGCTCCATGCCCTCGCGCGCCCGCATCCGCTTCGCGAACCACTCCGCCCCGTTCGTCTTCGCGACGCACCGTCCCTCGATGATCCCGAGGTAGCGGTCGCGCTCAGCGGGGGAGACGCCCCACGCGTCCAGGCCGTCAGCAGCGAGCGGCAGCAGCGTCTCGAGGATCAGCTCCGTCGCCGGCACCTGACCGACACCCGGCCACGACAGGCGCGCCTCGATGCCGTCGCGCGCTGCCGACAGGAAGCTCTCGCGTGCCGTCGCGAACGGCATGCGCGACCACACGGGGCGCTCATCCTCCGCCAGCGAACGCACGAGGCCGAAGTAGAACGCGGCGTTCGCAACCGTGTCGACCACCGTCGGCCCGGCGGCGAGGATCCGGTTCTCCACCCGCAGGTGCGGCATGCCGTCGGCGACGTCGTACACCGGGCGGTTCCACCGGTAGACCGTGCCGTTGTGCAGCTTCAGCTCGGCCAGCGACGGCACGCCGCCCGACTCGAGCACCTCGAGCGGGTCCTCGTCGTCGATGATCGGCAGCAGCGCCGGGAAGTAGCGCACGTTCTCCTCGAACAGGTCGAACACCGACGTGATCCAGCGCTCGCCGAACCACACCCGCGGACGCACGCCCTGCGCTTTCAGCTCCTCGCTGCGCGTGTCGGTCGCCTGCTCGAACAGCGGGATGCGCGACTCGCGCCACAGCTCCTTGCCCAACAGGAACGGCGAGTTCGCCGCCGCCGCGAGCTGCGCTCCGGCGATCGCCTGCGACGCGTTCCAGTACGACGCGAACTCCGCCGGCGAGGTCTGCACGTGGAACTGCGTGCTCGTGCACGCCGCCTCGGGCACGATCGAGTCCGTCGTCGTCTCGAGTCGCTCCCGACCGGCGATCGAGATCGCGATGTCCTCGCCGCGCGCGTCGAGCACCTGCTCGTTCAGCAGGTCGTACCGCGAGTCCGCGCTCAGCGTGCTGCGGCCCAGGTGCCGCTCCGCCAGCGTGGGCAGGATGCCGATCATCACCAGATGCGCGCCGAGATCCTCGCTCCGCACCTCGGCGTCGTTCAGCCGCTGCCGCATGCCCTCCTCGAACGTGGTCAGACCGCCGTCGCGGAGCTTCGCCGGCGGCACATTGATCTCGACGTTGAACCGCCCCAGCTCCGTCACGAACGCCGGGTCCGCGATCGCCCGCAGCACCTGCTCGTTCCGCATCGCGGGGTCACCCACGGAGTCCACGAGATTCAGTTCGAGTTCGAGCCCCGTCATCGGGTCATCGGTGTCGAAGCGGGCTTCGCGCAGCATCCGCTCGAAGACGTCGAGATTGCGACGGATCTTCTCCCGGTGAAGGGTGCGGTCGGCTCCGGTGATCTCTTGCTTCTCGACTTCTTCTCCCACCCCGCCACGATAGGTCGGGCGGAGGGAGGGGGCGGGGCGGTTGACAAGGCCACCGCCGTCGACCATGACGCGCTAACTCATCCCGGTCCGAATTGCCAGGGGTTGGCTCGTTCCCTGCCGCTGCCTAGCGTGGTCAGTCCCGGAACGCTCCGCTTCCGGGTGGATCGACGGAAGGACCAGATCATGGGACTCGACGACAAGATCAAGAACGCCGCTCAGGACCTCACGGGTCAGGGCAAGGAAGCTGCCGGCAAGGCGAGCGACAACGAGCGACTCGAAGCCGAAGGCCACCAGGACCAGACCGAGGCCAACCTCAAGAAGGCCGGCGAGAACGTGAAGGACGCGTTCAAGTAAGCCTTTCCACCGAACGCCCGGGCCCGTCACGGACCCGGGCGTTCGTCGTTCCCTGCCGCCTCGATCCGATGACTCACAGACGGATGCCGGGGCCCGCCGCACCCGTTCACGTACACTTCACTCGACGTTTTCCCCCGACGTGACGCGTGATCCCCCCTCTCCACGGCCGTCGGCGGACGCTTCGGGAGATCCATGAAACGGCTGACATCGCTCGACGGTCTGCGCGGTCTCGCCGCGCTCATCGTCCTGGTGCACCACATCATGCTGACGTTCCCGCTGTTCGCGGAGCCCTATCTCGAGGGCCGCGCCGAGAACGGTCTTCCCGAGCTGCTCGCCTACACGCCTCTGCACATCTTCTGGGACGGCGCGGGCGCCGTCTTCATCTTCTTCGTCCTGAGCGGTGTCGTTCTCACGCTGCCCGTCCTGAAACAGGGCCGCGACTTCTCCTGGGTCGGCTACTACCCGCAGCGACTGCTGCGCCTCTACCTTCCGGTGTGGGCGGCGATCATCGTCTACCTCGGATGGGTGCTGATCATCCCGCGCGACCGCGGCATGGAGAGCGCCTGGCTCGACATCACGAGCAAGCCCGTGAGCCCCGAGGCGATCTGGGGCGATGCGACCCTCCTTTTCGGCACCGGGGACCTCGTCAGCCCGCTGTGGTCGCTCCAGTGGGAGATCGCGTTCTCGTTCCTGCTGCCGGTCTTCGTGTTCCTCGGCGTCCGGTTCGCCCGCTACAACTGGATCCTCGCGATCGCCGCGATCGTGGGCATCGGCGTCTCGGCATCCCTCGGCAACCGGGCCCTCGTCTATCTGCCGATGTTCCTCATCGGCGTCGTGATCGCCACCTGGCTGCCGACCATCCGGGAGTGGAGGCCGAGCCGGGGCACGCAGGCCCTCCTCCTGCTCGTCGCACCGATCCTGCTCGTCTCCCCGTGGCTCATCCGGCCGTTCGAGTCCCTCCGGTTCCTCGTCAAGCCGTTCGACGCGGTCACCACGATCGGCGCCGTGGTCGCCGTGATCGCCGCCATCGTCGTGCCGATCTTCCGGCGCTTCCTCGAGAGCCGCGTCATGCAGTGGTTCGGGCTCATCTCATTCAGCCTGTACCTCGTCCACGAGCCGGTCGTCATCTCCATGGCGCACCTGTTCGGCGACCAGAACCTCCGCATCGCCGCGCTCGCGAGCATCGTGCTGTCGATCCCGCTGTCGTGGGTGTTCTTCAAGATCGTCGAGATCCCCAGCCACAAGCTGTCGCGCCGCGTCGGCGACGCCGTCCGCGCGCGGACGAAGAAGCGGCCGCAGCCGCACGCGCCGATCGCCCCCGACGTGCACGCACATCGCGCCTGACCCCTCGCTAGACTGGCGCCGGGCCAGCCCGGGCCCACCGGGGAAAGACGAAACATGGCCGGGGGAGATCCCGCACCCGCCGCCGTTCGGCGACGCATCGGTCTCGGCGCTCACGTGTGGTGGGATGCCGTGACCAGTGGTGCCTTCTTCTCGCCCGCTGCGCTGTGGATCAGCATCCTGATCTCGGTCACCGTCATGGCCCCGTTCCAACACGTCGGCGACGTCGTCGGATTCGCCCACGTGATGTTCGTCGGCTTCCTCGGGTGGGCAGCGCTCGCGCTGCTTCTCGTTCCTGTCGCGCTCGCCGAGCGACGTCTGCGTCGCCCGTCGCACCGCGGCATCCTCGTCCTCGCGGCGGTCGCCCTCGCCGCCGGCATCCGCCCGTTCGTCAACGAGGCCATCTACGTCGGGCTCTACGACGTCGCCCCCGACTTCGAGGCACTGGCGGCGCGCGTCGTGTCGAACATGTTCGTATGGCTCGCGGGCCTCTCGATCATCGCGATGACCGTGCGCTCCATCGAGCTGACCCGAGGTTCGCGCAGGCGGCTCACCGACGCGATCGCGGCACTGACCACCGGGCGACGCCGGCTCGCACGGTTCGAGTCCGAGAACCGGGCCGAGCTGGCGCCGCTCATCTCACGACTGCGCCGCCGGCGCGACGAGATGCTCAGCGGGACGATCGACTTCACCGCTGTCCGGGACTACGCCGACGAGGTGCGCACCGCCAGCCACCGCCTCGAGGAACGCGCCGGACTCGACCTGCGCGCCGTCGAGGGTGACACGGGCGAGCACAGGATAGACACCACGTCGCGCTCGCCGCTGACGATGCTCCGCCCGGCGCCGTATCTGCTCACCGGGTTCGTCTTCCTCGTCGGCGCCGTGCCCTACGCCTTCCAGTCGAACGGACCGTGGGCGGCGGTCGCCGCGATACTCGCTGGCGCGCCGGTGACGCTGGCTGGCGACGCGATCATCCGCTGGCTGTCACGCAGGAAGGCGCCGGCGCGTCGCGGACGGATCGTCGTCGCCGTGTGGCTCGCCGCCGGGGTCGGGATGACCGTCGTGGCCTGGGTCATCCTCGGACCGGATGATCCCACCCGGTTCGTGCCGCTCATCTCGTTGCCGCTCGTCGCGATCGCGTTGGCCGCGTGCACCGACGCCATCGCCCGCGCCGCCGACACCGCCCACCGTCTCGAAGCGGTGCTGAGCCTCGTGGCGCGGACGCTGACCGCGAAGACCGCGTCGGCCCGCCGCCCGCTGCGGAATGCGGCGCACGTGCTCCACGGGCGCGTGCAGGGCAGATGCGTCCTGCTCGCGGCGGCGGCCGACGAGTGGGAACTGACCCCGGAGGACATCGAGGCCTTCCGGCGAGAGACCGATGCCGCCTTCGACTCGATCCTGGCGTTCATCGCCGAAGCCGACTCGGTCGCGCTCGAGGGAACGCTGCAGAGCGCCCACGAGGACCTCTTCGAGCTCCTTGCCACCTGGCGCACGGTGCTCGGGGTGTCGAGCGAGATCTCGGCGGAGGCGACCGACGCGCTGCAGGAGCCCGCGCTGTCACGCCGGGTGGCGACCGTCGTCAACGAGGGGTTCGTCAACGCGATCAAGCACTCCGAGGCGAAGGACGTGTGGCTCTCGATCGACGTCGTCGACGGCGCGCTCCTCGTCCGCACGTGGTCGCGCGGAGTGCTCGACCGCGTACCTGCCGTGGGACCCGAGCTGCGCGGGATCGACGTGCTGGGGGCCGGGTCGAGGATCTATCAGCGCGACGACACCGTCGTGCTCGAGGTGCCGGTGCCGCTCAGCCCCGAAGCCGCGATTGCGGCGGCCCCTGCGACGCGACGGCACTGGTGGGCGCCGCGAACGTCGAGTGCCGGCTGAGGGTCAGTACTCCATGAGCGCCGCGACGACCAGTGCGATGGCGCCGAGTGCGACCACGACCAGCGCGACGTAGGCCCACCACGGCAGTCCCGGCGGCTTCGGCGCGGAACGCTTGCGACGGCGACGGGTCGACGAGCGAGCAGACATGAGTTCCTCCCCCAGGACGGTGTTTCGTCGCCGTTGACGAGGATCTGCGGTCAGGCTAGCGCAGCCGTGTGTCGGGGTCGTTGCGCAGCGGCGGGGGCGTCGGGTCGCTGTTCGCGGATGCAACGGATGCCGGGCGACACCCGGCATCCGTGGGTCGGACAGTGGCGTGTCGGGGCAGATCCATTGCATCCGCGAACGCGGCGGTGCCGGAGGAGCGCCTCAGCGCCCCGCGAGCATGAGGTCGGCGGTGCGCAGCGACAGGGCCATTTGCGTGAGGGCCGGATTCGCGGTCAGAGCGCTCGGGAAGGTGGAGTTGTCGCAGATCCAGAGGTTCTCGACCTCGTGGGACCGACCGGATGCGTCGACGACGCCGTCTTCCGGATCGTCGCTCATGCGCGCGGTCCCGAGAGTGTGGCACGAGCGCTGCGTGACCCGCGTGTTGCGTGCGCCCGCGGCGCGCAGGATGCGCTCCATGACGGCCACACCGTGCCGGTCGATGGCCCGCTCGTTGTCACCCTGCGAGAACGTGATCTCGGCCCGCGGCATCCCGTCCTCGGCGAGTTCGTCGCTGAGCGTCAGGGCGTTGCGGTTGTCGGGCAGGCACTCGCCGTTCATGCCGACGCCCGCGCTGAACGGGTACTCGTTCATAGCCGACATCAGGTCCTCGCCCCACAGGCCAGCACCGCGCACGAGCTGCGTGCCGAAGTTCAACGGCATCACGCCGAGGCTCTGCAGGAGGTATCCGCCGATGAAGTCCGCGTCCTCGGGCCGCACGAAGTCCTCGCTGATGATCGACGACGGGTAGCCGCGATATCCGCGGATCGGTTGGTCGAACCGACCCCACACCTGCACGCCGCCGTGCGCCATGAATCCCCGGCCCACCACACCGTTCGCGTTCGCGATATCCGTGTGCAGCAGCAGCCGCGGCGTCTCGACGCCACCCGCGGCGAGCACGAGCGCCGCGCATCGCTGGCGCACGTCGACCCCGCCCGCGCGGTACACCACGGCTGTCACCCGGCCGGCGGCATCCCGTTCGATCCCGTGCACGAACGAGTCCGGGCGCACCTCGGCGCCGGCTGCGACGGCGGCGGGCAGGTAGGTGTTCGCGGTCGTCGCTTTCGCGCCGAACCGGTCGCCCTGGTGGATGTCGCCGTTGTCGAGCGTCGCGGGCCGCAGGCCGTAGTGCGGCTGGTCGCGGTCGTGGGTGAGGATCGCGGCGGGGCCGTCGGTCGCGGTGATGCCGAGCGCCTCGCAGCCGCGGATCATCACGTCCGATGAGCCGTTCCGACGGACCGGCGGGTACGCGTAGCGGCGCGACGGGTCCCAGGGATAGTGCGCGGGACCGCTCACGCCGATGTCGGACTCGACGCGCTCGATGTAGCGGATCAGCTCGGCGTGGTCGATCGGCCAGTCGCGGCCCTCGCCCGTGTCGCTGCGCAGCCGCAGGTCGCGGGCATCCGGACGCGGCGTGAACGCGCCCCAGTGCAGGGTGCTGCCGCCGACGCCGTACCCGCTGTTGTTCGGCCCGAACGCGGTCGGATCCGCTCCGCCGCTGAGGCGCTCGGACATCCAGTTGATCTTCGTGGACTCGAGCTCGTCGGGCGTGAACTCGCTCGGCGCGAAGTCCGGGCCCGCTTCGAGCGCCACGACGCGCAGCCCCGCCGCGGCAAGACGTGCGAGCAGGGGAGCGCCGCCCGCCCCCGTACCGACCACGACGACGTCGACGACCTCGTCCAGGTCGAAGCGCCGCATCCCGGGGGCATCCGTCACCCGGCGACCGTCGCCGCTCATGCTGCACCTTCCCCGAGCTCGGCCGGCTCCCACGACTCGCGTGCACCGCCGGAGATCACGGTCCACCCCACGGGGCGCTCGCCCGTCCCCCCGACCGCGAAGCCGTCGAACCCGATCCGTGCCAGCGACGCCGGGTGCGACAGCCACATGCGCAGCAGGTCGTTGCGTGCGTCCTCGAACCAGGAGCGGATGCCGTCGGCCGGCAGACCGGCAGCGGGCATCCCGTCGGTGATGAGACGCGTGATCAGCGCGCGCTGCTCCGCGGCATCCTCCGGCCAGACCTGGGCTACCGCGTCCAGCCCGCGCGCGTAGGCGATCGTGTCATCGGGGGAGCCCGCGGGCCGCCAGCCGTCCCCGCCGCCGTCGGCGAGCATGTCGTCGATGCGCGCGGCGAGGTCGATCGGGGCCCCGTGCTGCGGCACGATCCGCGCGGCCAGCTGCCGCAGGGTCGCCACCTGCGCGTCGGTGAGCGCGCGCGGCACGCGACGCGGGTCGTCCGCGATCGCGCGGTGCGCGAGAGTGCGCCGCACCGCGACGTCCACGCGGGTCGACCCGAGCACACGTCCCCACTCCGCGGGGATCGTCGGGGCTGAGGTGCGAATCGCGTCCCACAGCTCGGCCAGCGCCGCCGCGACCCGCTCGGGAGCCTCGTACGGCACCAGGTGACCGACACTCGGCATCCGCTCGACACGGGCGCGGGGGTAGACGTCGGCGACCAGTGCAGGCTGCGCGTCCGCGCCGAGCGCGTCGTCGTCCTCACCGGCGAGGACGACGACGGGCAGGTCGAGGACTCCGATCAGTCCGGTGGCGTCCTCCAGGCTGCCCGAGGTGAGCCAGTCCCGCCACGCGGATGCAGGCTGTCGGACGACCGCGTCGACCGCGGACTCGTGCAGCTCACCGGGAAGCGGGGCGGCGACGTTCGCGGCGATGAAGGAGGCGGCATCCTCTCGCGACAGGTGCTCGCCCTGCGCGGTTGCGAGCATCTCGCCGCGCTTGTCGTCGGCCATCGGCTCGGGCTTCGGAGGAGAGGGAGCGAGCAGCACCGCGCCCGCGAGACCGAACAGCGGCTCGGTGCCCGAGAGCACCCGCGCTATGACGCGCGCCGCGACTTTGCCGCCGAGGCTGTGTCCGCAGACGAGGAAAGGCCCGCCGTCGGCTTCGGCGACGATCCGCTCGAGCGCGGTGTCGGCGAGGTCATCGACGGATGCCGCCCGGCCGCGGTCCAGAAGGTCGATGCCCACGATGCGCAGCCGCGGGTGGGCGGCGGCGACGATCGGGTCGGCAGCGGCAGCATCCAATCCCAATCCGGGCAGGAAGAAGACGGTGCACTCGTGGGTGGGGGACGGGTCGCTCGGCACGCGATAACTCTAGAAACGCGCCGGATCTCGACAGAACACTTGCGCCCCGGGCAGGCACCTGCGATCATCTCGGCGCGCGTCACGCAGCCCACTGCCACTGCGGGCCGCCGCTGGCAAGGGGGCGAGCGGATGCCGCATCCCGGCCTACGGTGGCGCGATGACCGATCAGTACACGTTCGACAACCCCGTCACCCGGTACGCCCGCGTCGAGCCGCCCCTGCAGCACCAGCCCGAGCCGGGCGTGCAGGCGCGCATGACGCCCGTGCCCGACCTCGGAGAGTCGACGTACCGCGGGTCTGAGCGTCTGCGGGGGCGCAAGGCGCTCGTCACGGGCGGGGACTCCGGCATCGGCGCCGCGGCGGCGATCGCGTTCGCGCGGGAGGGCGCCGACGTCGTCATCGTGCATCTGCCCGACGAGCAGGAGGACGCCGACCACGTGCTGCAGGTCATCGCCGACGCCGGCGTGCGGGGCCACGCCATCGTCGCGGACATCAGCGACCGTCAGCAGTGCCGTGAGCTCGTCGCAGAGGCGGCGGAGTTCCTGGGTGGCATCGACATCCTGGTGAGCAACGCGGGCAAGCAGGTCGCGGTCGAGCGTGTCGAAGACCTCTCCGACGAGCAGTTCAGCGCGACGTTCGAGACCAACGTCTTCGCCTTCTTCTGGATCGTGAAGGCCGCCCTCGTCCACATGCCTCCCGGGGCATCCATCATCAGCACGGCGTCGCTCGAGGCCTACAAGCCCGCTCCCGACCGCCTGGACTACGCGGCGACCAAGGCGGCGATCAACAACCTCTCCAAGGGTCTCGCGCAGCAGCTGGCGCCCCGCGGCATCCGGGTCAACGTCGTCGCGCCCGGTCCCGTGTGGTCCGCCCTGCAGGTCAGCGACGGGGTCTCGGACCAGCAGATGCAGGCCTTCGACGAGGAGAACGAGTACAAGCGCGCCGGGCAGCCCGCCGAGATCGCGCCGGCATTCGTGTTCCTCGCCTCGGCGGAGTCGAGCTACGTCTCGGGCGAGACCCTCAACGTCAACGGCGGCATGGTCACGCCCTGACGGTCAGACCGTCGGAGCGTTCCAGCTGAGCGACTCGATGTAGCGCAGCAGCACACCCTCGCGCAGTGCCCACGGCGACACCTCGAGCTCGTCCACCTGCAGCGCCGTCATCGCGGTGTGCAGCACGACCGCGCCCGCGACGATCTGGAAGGTGCGGTCCGCGGTGATCCCCGGCAGCTCCTGCCGAGCGGATGCCGGAATCCGCGCCAGCCGCGGGATCCACGACCCGAGCGCCCCGCGCGGCAGCACCATGCGCTCGGAACCCGCCCAGCCCGGCGCGGGGTAGCCGACGAGCTTGGCGAGCGAGCGGATCGCCTTCGACGAGCCGACGACGTGCTCCGGCGCGGGCTGCGACGACATGAGCGCGACGACCGGCTTCAGCGTGGCCTTCGCGTGCTCGCGCAGTCGCTCGACGGCATCCTCTCCGGGCGGGTCGTCGTGCAGGTACTCGACGGTCATCCGGCCGGCGCCGAGGGGGACGGATGCCGCGACCTCGGGCAGTTCGTCGCGCCCCGCCGCGAGCTCCAGCGAGCCGCCGCCGATGTCGAAGAGGAGGATCTGCCCGGCCGACCAGCCGAACCAGCGGCGGACCGCGAGGAAGGTGAAGCGCGCCTCGGTCTCGCCGCCGAGCACCTGCAGGTCCTGTCCCAGCGCGGCCTCGATGCGGGCGATGACCTTGGCGCCGTTGGTCGCCTCGCGCACGGCGCTCGTGGCCGTCGCGAGGAGCTCGACGACGTTCTCGCGCTCAGCGACCGCACGCGCCTCGACGACCGCCGCGACGAGGGCGTCGACCCCCCCCGCGCTGATCGACCCGTCCGGCTCGAGGTAGCGCATCAGCCGCAGGACGGTGCGGTTGCTCGTCGCTGCCAGCGGGCGACCGCCGGGGTGCACATCGGCGACCAGCAGGTGGACGGTGTTCGAGCCGATGTCGAGGACTCCGAGGCGCACGATGTGAGGCTAGCGGCTGGCGGAGAGCGACAGCTTCGGCTTCGCGGGCGGCTGCGGCGCGCTCAGGATGACGCCGACGTCGACGCGCGCCCCGTTGGTGAGGTTGGTGACGCCCCACTCGGTACCGCGACACGTGACGCGAGCGGACGAGGAGCCTGCTCCCGCGACGGAGCACGACATGCCCCACGCGTTGTCGATCGCGCTCGCTCCCGGAGATGCCCAGGAGGCGGTCCACGCCCGCACCTTGCCGGTGGACGGCGCGGTCAGCGAGAGGCCGACCTGGTACTTGCCCTGCCACGCACTCGTCACGGTGAGCGTGGCCGACACCCCGTTCGACGAGGCGCTCGACGTTCCACCGACCGCGGGGGGCTGGGACGGCTGAGGCTGCGATGGCTGCGGTTGTGGCTGCGAGGGTTGCGACGGCTGGGGCGCCGGCGTGGGTGCCGCCGGGTACGGCACGTTCTTCGGCGTGAGGATCGGCTTCAGCGCGGCGAGCTTCGCCTTGTCGCGCGTGTACCAGTCATCCTTCAGCAGGCCGCCGGTGTCGCCGCTGTTCGGGTTGAACGACCAATAGGCCCAGCTGAGCCCCTTGCCCTTCATGTAGGCCGTCAGCTTCGCGAGCCACTGCTTGTCGGAGGTCGTCTGGAGTTTCGTGCCGAACTCCCCGACGAACACGGGAGCGATCTTCTTCGTCGCGATGTAGCCCCAGTTCCGCTCCCACACGCTGGGGAGATTCGCGGGGTAGTTGGACGTGTGGAACCACGGCTGATCCGAGATCGACGACGGGTATTCGTGCGGCGAGTAGACGACGCGGTTCTTGACCTTCAGCGTGACCGGCTTCTTCGCGACGCCGCGGAGGTTGCCGCCCCACCAGGTGGCGCTCCCGTCGGGCGCGAACTGCACGCCCTCGACGATGATGATTAGCTTCGGGTTGACGTCCAAGACCGCGTTACCGGCGCGCACGGCGGCCGCCTGCCAGTCACGCGCGCGCACACCGCACCCCCAGCACGCGTTGCCGCGGGGCTCGTTGTGGAGGTCGACACCGATCACGGTCGGGTCGGACTTGTAGCGGGCGGCGAGCATCCGCCAGTCCGAGATCCACCGCTTCTCGGAGTACTTGTCGGTGTACCAGAGCTCGGACTGCGCGTCCGTGCCCGGCCGGTGTCGATCGAGGATCACGCGCAGACCGTACGAGCGAGCCGTGGCGATGACGGCATCCATGATCTTCAGGGGTGTTTTGTTGGCGAGCGCCGGGTTCATCGCCGTGTTGACGGAGGTCGCGGTCTTGCGGCTGAGGCACTCGTTCGCGAACGGGAGCCGGATCGTGTTGAAACCCATCCCGGCGATTTGCGCCATGCCCTGCTTCAGCGAGATGGACCACAGGCCGTGCGGAGCGCACGTCTCTGTCTCCATCCCGAACCACGACGTCGCCTTGAGCGTGACGGTCTTCCCTGTCGACGCGTTCACGATGCGCGAGCCCGAGGTCTTGTACCAGCCGGGTCCGGCGGCATCCGCCGACGTCGGTGTTCCGGCGATGCCGAGGGATGCGGCGAGCACCAGCGCGGTCGCGACCGCCAGCACGCGTCGGAACATGACAAAACCCCCGTCGAGAGCGGCAGAATCGCCGCGATGGAACACCAAATCTCAGGGTACGGCACGCGGACGCGCACGCGCGCGCGTAAAGGCCTGCGGCGGCACGGCTAGAGTTGCGGCAATGTCCCCCGACGAGACGCCGACGACGAACGATTCGTTGTACCGCGAGATCCCCCGTGCCGAGTGGGCGCGGATGGCCGCCGGCATGGAGCAGCCCCTCACCGAGACCGAGGTCGTGCAGCTGCGCGGCATCGGGGACCGTCTCGACATCACCGAAGTGCGCGAGGTCTACCTCCCCCTCAGCCGGCTGCTCTCGCTGTACGCCTCGGCGACCAAGCGTCTCGGCGCCGACACCGCCGATTTCGTCGGTGAGACGGATGCCACGACGCCGTTCATCGTCGCGGTGGCAGGATCCGTGGCCGTCGGCAAGTCGACGGTGGCCCGACTGCTGCGCGAA
This sequence comes from Microbacterium sp. NPDC080005, assembly GCF_040702445.1. Taxonomy (NCBI): domain Bacteria; kingdom Bacillati; phylum Actinomycetota; class Actinomycetes; order Micrococcales; family Microbacteriaceae; genus Microbacterium; species Microbacterium sp. NPDC080005. The sequence continues at coordinate 1,319,252 of NZ_JBFBLD010000002.1, forward strand.
CTGATGAGCCGGTGGCCCGGAACCCCGCGCGTCGAACTCGTCACGACCGACGGATTCCTCTACCCGAACGCCGAACTCGAGCGCCGCGGGATCATGGATCGCAAGGGCTTCCCCGAGTCGTACGACCGTCGGGCGCTGGTCGAGTTCCTCCTCGCGGTGAAGTCCGGCGAGGCCGAGGTCAAAGCGCCGTACTACTCGCACATGCGATACGACATCATCCCCGACGCCCAGGTCACGGTGCGGCGCCCCGACGTCATCATCGTCGAAGGGCTCAACGTCCTCGCCCCGGCGCCGAATCCTCACGACATCGCCGTCAGCGAGCTGTTCGACTTCTCGGTCTACGTCGACGCCGACCACGACCACATCGCCCAGTGGTACGTGAACCGGTTCCTCGCCCTCCGCGAGGCGGCCTTCTCCAACCCGAACTCGTTCTTCAAGGTCTTCGCCGACATCTCCGACGACGAGGCCGTGACGCGCGCGCTCGGATACTGGAACGAGATCAACCTCCCCAACCTGGTCGAGAACGTCGAGCCCACCCGTCACCGTGCGAAGCTCGTCCTCCGCAAGGCCGCGGACCACACCGTCGAGACGGTCCGCCTCCGCAAACTCTGACTCAGCGGCGCTGGAAAAGTCGCCAGACGGCGAGTCCCAGCATCCCTACGCACGCTCCCGTCACGTTCGCGACGATGTCCAGGACGCTCGGCACGCGCTGCGCGAGCACCAGCGCCTGCATGCACTCGATCGCCACCGTCGCGACGATCGCGATCGGCAGCACGAGCTCGAGCGAGCGACGCAGGAGGAGCGGCAGGAGCACGCCGAACGGCACGAACAGCGCGACGTTGGCGACGAACTCGACCCGGGGCCGGGTGATGGCGGGCAGCCGCCGCGAGAGCGCGTCGAGGAGCGGCGCGACACCGGCGTCGACCGGCGTCGGCCAGAACGCGATGAGCGCCAGCACCGCCACATACCCCGTGAGGACGAGGACCGGGACGGATGCCGGTGGGCGCAGGCGGCGCCGGGGGAGCGGCGGCCGCGGCGGGACGCGGGGTGGCAACGGCGGCCGGGGCGGGGTTTCGGGCATCGGTCCTCCTCGGGGGTGGCGCGACGCTGCGATGTGTGCGCGAGTCTACGACCTCGCCCGATCCCGCCCCGCCGGCCTCAGCGAGCCGGGTAGTACCCGAAGACCTGCGTGTAGAAGGGAAGCCCCTTCGACGAGCAGGCGACGCCGATCCCGATGCGGTTGTACGACCCGAGGATGTTCGCCCGGTGGCCCGTCGAAGCCATCCACGCCGCGGTCACCTTCTGCGGGGTGTACCCGAAGGCGACGTTCTCGCCCGCGCGGGTCCACCCCTTCGGGATCTGCGACGAGTAGTACGGGTTGTGACTCATCCGGTTGGCGGCGGCCTGCTTGCCTGACCAGTTCACCGCGACGGTCGACATCGCCGAGTTCAGCGTCAGGGCGGCCTTCCCCTTCGCCTTCCGAGCGGCGTTGACATCGGCGAGGATCCGCTTCTGCACGGCGGACTGGGTGGTACCGGTGCATGAGGTCGACACGGCCGCGGAAGCCGTGCCGGCGGGCAGGACCGAGAGGGCGAGCGCGAGGGCGGCGGTGAGGGCGAGCGCCGACCGTCGGCGGGCGCGGAGGGATGTGGACATGGGGGACTCCATCGTGTGGGGGCACGGCCGCGCTGGGGACGCGGAGATTCATAGGTACCAAACGCATGTTTCCGGCACCACCCCTAGGCGATTGTCGGCGGCGACGCGCCCGGCGCTCGGGGCGGGGCGGAGTCCCAGCCGCCCGCACCTAGCATGGAGCGCATGTGTGGAATCGTCGGATACGTGGGGCCTCGTGACAGCCAGGCCATCCTCCTCTCGGGTCTCGCCCGTCTCGAGTACCGCGGCTACGACTCCGCCGGTATCGCCGTCATCGACCGGGACGGCGACCTCGACATGCGCAAGCGCGCCGGCAAGCTGCAGGTGCTGCGCGACGACCTCTCCGCACACCCCATGGGCGACGGGACGACCGGCATCGGTCACACCCGCTGGGCCACGCACGGCGGCCCGACCGACGCGAACGCGCACCCGCACCTCGCCGACGACGACAAGCTCGCCGTCATCCACAACGGCATCATCGAGAACTTCGCCGAGCTGAAGGCCGAGCTGCTCGCCGAGGGGTACACGTTCCGCAGCGAGACCGACACCGAGGTCGCCGCCGTCCTGCTCGGGCGCGAGTTCTCGGCATCCCGTGATCTCGTCGCCGCCTTCCGGGGCGTCGTCGCCCGACTCGAAGGAGCGTTCACGCTGCTCGCGATGCACCGGGACGAGCCCGGCCTCGTCGTGGGCGCGCGTCGCAACTCGCCGCTCGTCATCGGGCTCGGCCACGGGGAGAACTTCCTCGGCTCCGACGTCGCCGCATTCGTCGAGCACACCCGCAACGCCCTCGCCATCGGGCAGGACCAGATCGTCGCCATCACGCCCGAGGGCGTCGAGGTCACCGACTTCGCCGGCGGCACCGTCGAGGTCGAGCCCTTCGAGGTCGTCTGGGACGCCTCCGCGGCCGAGAAGGGCGGCTGGTCGTCGTTCATGGCGAAGGAGGTCTCGGAGGAGCCCGAGGCGGTCGCCAACACGCTCCGCGGCCGGCTGCACGACGGGTCCGTCGTCATCCCCGAGCTCGACGGTCTGGACGACCTGTTCGCGGGAGTCAGCCGCGTCATCGTCATCGCCTGCGGCACCGCCGCCTACGCCGGCATGGTCGGCAAGTACGCGCTCGAGCAGTGGACCCGCGTGCCCGTCGACGTCGAGCTCGCCCACGAGTTCCGCTACCGCGACCCCGTCATCGGTCCCGACACCCTCGTCGTCTCGATCTCCCAGTCCGGCGAGACCATGGACACCCTGATGGCCGTGAAGTACGCGCGTGAGCAGGGCGCGAAGACGCTGTCGATCTGCAACACGCAGGGTGCGACGATCCCGCGCGAGTCCGACGCGATCGTCTACACGCACGCCGGACCCGAGGTGGCCGTCGCCTCGACCAAGGCGTTCGTGGCACAGATCACCGCGCTGTACCTGCTCGCCCTCCACATCGGACGGGTGCGCGGCTCGCTGTCACCCGAGGTCTCGCGCGACGCGGTCACGCAGCTCGAGGCCATCCCGGCCGGCATCGCCCGTGTCCTCGAGACCGAGCAGGAGCACATCGAACAGTTCGCCCGGTGGATGGGCGACACCCAGTCCGTGCTCTTCCTCGGCCGTCACGTCGGCTATCCGATCGCCCTCGAAGGCGCCCTCAAGCTCAAGGAGCTCGCCTACATCCACGCGGAGGGATTCGCCGCCGGCGAGCTCAAGCACGGCCCCATCGCGCTCATCGAGCCCGGTCAGGCTGTCTTCGTCATCGTGCCGTCGCCGCGAGCCTCGCGCGAGCTGCACAAGAAGGTCGTCTCGAACATCCAGGAGATCCGTGCGCGTGGCGCTCGCGTGATCGCCGTCGCCGAGGAAGGGGATGCCGCCGTCCTCCCGTTCGCCGACGAGGTGCTTCGCATCCCGCTCGCCGGTCCCCTCTTCGAGCCGCTGCTCGCGGTCGTGCCGCTGCACATCTTCGCGATGGGTCTGGCCACCGCGAAGGGTCTCGACGTCGATCAGCCGCGCAATCTCGCGAAGTCCGTCACGGTCGAGTGAGTCAGCCCGGGCCGCCGCCCGGCCCGAAGGAGCTGCTGCGCGCCTCGTCGACCCAGGCGCGCAGCTGCCACGGTGCGAACCGGAACAGCCGGGCGACGTCCTCCTCGGCGTAACCCGCTTCCAGGACGGCCGCGACCGCGAACTCCTGCATCGAGCCGAAATCCCTTCCCGCGAGCGGACCGTAGCGCAGGTCGCGGAAGCTCCGCGGCGTCGCCGGTCGCCTCGGGGCGGCGGGGGGCGCGGGTGCACTCGGGGCTGCTGACCCCTCGTAGGGCGCCGAGATGACATACCCCGGGACCGGACCTGCCGGTGGCAGTGGCTCGGGCTCGGGCTCCGGCGCAGGCGGTTGCTGCCGCGAGGGTGCGTAGGGTGCGTACGGCCACGGCTGCGCCGCGGGCGGTGCCGGCGTCGCGCCTGACGGAGGAGCGACGGGCTGCCGCGGGGACGCCGTCTGCGGTGGCCCGGCGTGCGGTGGGTCGTCGAGCGCGGGTGCGGGCGGCGCCTCAGGCTCCCACGCCGCGGGCATCTCGAGCGGCTGATAGCCCGGCGGCGGCGCGGCCAGCAGGTGCGCGTCCGGCCAGAGGAGGGAATGATCCTCTGGCGCGACGCGGTCGTCGGGCGTGTACTGGGGTTGGGCTCCGGGTCGGGTCTCGGGTGATCCGGCCTGGTGGGCGCCTTCTGCGGAGGTGCTCATCGTGACGTCCTCTTCGGGTGAGGTGATGTCAGAACTCGGAATGATGGTGCGGCTGTGCGCCCACGATAGCGATCCCGATGCGTCGCGTCACCCCTTTACACTTGCCGGGAGAGGCGCCGGTCGCGCGTCTCCGCGACGGGATGAGGCAGTGCGAGCACGACACCTCCTTCCCACCGTCGCCGCGGCGCTGCTCGTGCTGATCGGCGCCGCCGGGTGCTCAGCGTCGGCTCCGACAGCGTCGGCGCCGGCGTGCCCGACGGCCGTGCGTGTCGTGGGCCCGTCGATGGAGGACCTCCAACGAGCCGTCGACGCGGCCGCGCCCGGCGACGCGCTGCGCCTGGCGGACACCACCTACTCGGGCCGGCTCGTCATCAGCGCCTCGGGATCGGTGGCGGCGCCCATCGTCCTCTGCGGATCGCCGCAGGCGCGCATCGACGGAGGGGACGCGACGACGGGATACGCCCTGCACGTCGACAGCGCGTCCCACTGGCGCATCTCGGGTTTCGCGGTCACGGGCGCGTCGAAGGGGATCGTGGCCGACGCGGCATCCGACATCGTCTTCGACCGTCTCGTCGTCGAGGACATCGGTGAAGAGGGAATACACCTGCGAGCCGGCACAACCGACAGCACCGTCTCGAACTCGACCGTGCGTCGCACCGGGACCGTCACCCCCGAGTACGGCGAGGGTCTCTATGTCGGGTCGGCGGAGTCCAACTGGTGCCGATACACGGGGTGCGAACCCGATCGCAGCGACCGCAACCGGCTGATCGGCAACACCGTCTCGGACACGACGGCGGAGGCGATCGACATCAAGGAGGGCAGCTCGGACGGCGTCGTCGACGCGAACACCCTGACCCTGTCAGCGACAGCCGTGGTCGACTCGGCGGTGGACGTGAAGGGCAACGACTGGCGGGTCGTGGACAACCGGGTGACCTCGACGGGCATCGGCATCCAGGTGCAGCAGGTGTCCGACGGGTGGGGACAGCGCGCCCTGATCGAGGGCAACACCATCGACGCGGCCGCCGAGGCCTACGCGATCGACGTCGTCGGCGCGGCCCGCACTCAGGGCGCCGTCATCCGCTGCGACAACCGCACGGCGGGCGGCGCCGCCGTCCGCGCCAGCCTCGCCTGCACTCCCTGATCGCGTCGTCTGTCGCGCGCAGGAGCGCCGAACCGCTACGCTGTGCCCCAACCGACCGCCGACCCGAAAGGCGGTCGAGGCTCGCCGACCCCGAGCGGTGGAGCCGTACGGGGGACGGTCATGCCTGCCGAGTGGGTGTCATACGTCTGGTGGGTGCTGCCCTTCGGCATCTTCGGCGTGGTGTCGTGGGGCTACTGGGCGATCCGCAAGGTCCTGTCGGCGACCGCCCGGCCGGTCGTCAACGACTTCCGGACGACGACCACCGTCGTGGTGCCGTCGTTCCGCGAGGACCCGGACGTCCTGGTGCGGTGTCTCGGTACCTGGGTCGCGCAAAGACCGACGCGCATCATCATCGTTCTCGACACCGAGGACACGGAGGCCCAGGGGCGCATCGAGGCCCTGAAGTATCCGACCGTCGAGGTCGTCATGTTCGAGCATCACGGCAAGCGGTCCGCGCTCGGGCACGGAATGCGGATGGTCGACACGGAGCTCGTCATCTTCGCCGACTCCGACACGTCGTGGGAGGAGGGACTGCACGACGCCGTGCAGATGCCGTTCATCGACCCGTCGGTCGGTGCCGTCTCCACCCGTCAGAACGTGTACCGCCCGCGCAGCAGTGTGTGGCGTCGGGTCGCCGACTGGATCATCGACCTCCGCTACACCGACTACGCACCCGCGATGGGACGTTTCGGTGGTGTCATCTGCGCCTCGGGACGCACCGCCGCCTACCGGACGAGCGTCATCGTGCCGCAGGTCGAGAAGCTCGAGTGCGAGATGTTCTTCGGGCGTCAGTGCATCGCCGGTGACGACGGGCGGATGACGTGGCTGGTCCTCTCGCAGGGGTTCCGTGTGACGCATCAGGACAGCGCCCGTGCGCTCTCGATGTTCCCCGGCACCTTCCGCGCCTTCGTCAAGCAGCGCGTGCGATGGAGCCGCAACTCGTACCGCTGCTATCTGACCGCGATCGGCAGGGGGTGGGTGTTCAAGGTCCCGCTCATCTCGCAGATCGCGATGATGCAGATCCTCTTCACGCCGGTCACGATGTTCACCGCGCTCGCCTACGTCGTCCTGGCCGTGCGCTCCGAGCATCCGATCCCGGCCCTGCTCGTCGCCGTCATCTGGACGGTGGTCGGTCGCGGCATCCGCGGCTTCTCCCACCTGTGGCGCCGGCCGGAGGACATCGTCATCCTGCCTCTCGTGACGGCGATGATCATCCTCGTCGCGCTTCCCATCAAGACGTTCGCGCTGTTCACGATGAACAAGCAGGGGTGGTTGACCCGCTCGGCCACCACGCGCGGCGGCGAGGGGCAGACGGAGGCGAGCCTCTCCGGAGCGCCCGAGGCCGAAAGGGCGGCGGCCTCGTGACGGTCCCCGAGCAGCCACCCGTCATCTCGGCCGAGGAACGCGGCGAGACCTCCGTGCACCGAACGGTCGTGACCCGCACCGTCATGGTGCTGCTGACCGTCGCGCTCGCCGTCGGGATCGTGGTCGCGTCGAACCTCGTCGGAAGGGTCCCGCTGCCCTGGTCCGACCCGGGAGCGGACGCCGGTGCCCCGACCCCCGGAGCGTCGGCGTCGCCCGCCCCGAGCCCACAGGCATCCGATGCGGCCGAGTCGGAATCCCTCCTGCTCGACGTGCTCAAGGGCACCGGCGTGATGCCCACAGCCACCCCGACTCCGACGTCGGCTGCGGGAGGCGAGACCTGGCAGGAGGACGGTGCGGAGCGCATCCGTGCGTCCGAGGAGGAGATGATCGCGAAGCTCACGGACGCGGCCATCGGCGACATGATCCGCGCCGGGTGGGACAACCCCCTCCTGAAGAAGATGGGCATCGTCGTGCTCGATCCCCGTGCCGAGCCTTATGGACTCACCGACCTCGTCGCACTGCGAGCGCTGCGAGCCATGGGGGACGACACATACGATCTCGCGCAGTCGGTGGTGGTGCGGGCGGGCGCCACGTTGAAGGTCGATGCCCCCGGCCGCACCATCAGGATCCTCAGCACGAAGACGGGCTTCAGTCAGATCATCGGGTGGGGCGGCAACATCGTCTTGAACGGCTCAGAGGACAAGCCGCTCCGCGTCACGTCGTGGGACACCGCCACGGACGCGCCGGACGCGGACCTCAGCGACGGGCGCGGCTACGTCCTGGCTCGGAACGGAACGCTCAGCGCCGCGTACACCCAGTTCTCGGATCTCGGCTTCTGGAGCGGCCGGACCGGAGGGGTCGCCGTCGTGGCCACCGAGCCGGGCCTGGCGAGGGCGACCTTCGTCGACACGACGCACACCCGCCTCGCATTCGGCGTCTACCTGTCGGGGGTGCTCGGCGCGACGATCAACGGCATGACCGTCGACGCCCCGCTTATGTCGGGGATCACCGTGACCGGAGGATCAGCGGTCGTCCGCATCGCGGACGCTGTGGTCGGCGACGCCGGCGGGGACGGCATCGTCGTCAACCGCGAGACCTCCAGTGTGGCGATCGTCGACACCACCGTCAGTCATGCCGACGGCGTGGGTGTCCGGATCGCAGGCGCGCCGCGCGCCACGGGGCCCAACGCCGGGGGAGCGAGCACCTACGTCATGGCCGACTTCCTCCTCGAAGGGGTGACCGCCCTCGACAACCGCACGGGAGGGGTCCTCATCGACGGCGGCAACGGCGTCACCGTGAAGGACCTGACCACCAACGGCGTGGCCGGCGGACTGCGGATCGTCGGCCCCGCCCATACGGTCGAGGTCACCGACTCGACGCTGGTGTCGACCGGCGGCATCCCGCTGCGCCTTGAAGGGGACGTCGGCGACGCGACGGTGACGACCTCGCGGATGAAGGGGCCGGTCACCGGCGTCGAGCTCCGCGGCGTGCGTGTCGAGCTGCGCGGCAACACCATCACCGTCGGCGAGGGGCAGGGGGTGTCGGTGAGCGACGACGCACACCTCGTCCTCTCCGCCAACCGGATCCGCGGACTCGGTGAGACGCCGGTGCGCGCCGAGGACGGCGCGAGCGTCACGCAGCGTTTCGTCGATACGTCGGCGTGGAGCTATCGCCCGGCCCTGCTGCTGTGGCTGAACCACCACCCGATGGGGTGGCTCTGGCTGCTCGTGCTCCTCATCCCGGCCGTCGGTCTCCCCTTCGCGATCGTCCGTCGACGTCGCCGCGCCGAACTGCGCGGTCTGCTCGAGGACGCGATCGTCCAGTACGGCCGCCGGCAGATCGAGCTCTACGGGCCGGATGCCGGCGCCTCTGTCGTCGAGGAAGACCGTGAACCCGTCCTCGTCGCGGCGGTTCCGCAGGCCCACCCGCACCCGACGACCGCCCAGCCGGTCGTCGCACGTGCGCCCGTCCCCGAGATCGGCGCGCCGATCACGATCAACGGCGTCCCGGTCTCCGAATGGCCCGAGACGCCGCACCGCGGACATCGGCCCGTGACCCCGAGGTCGCTGCGCGATCTGCGCGAGGTGCTGCCGGCGCAGGCTTTCACCTCGCCCCAGCAGTTCGCCGTCGCCGCCGTCCTCGAAGCGGGATATCCGGTCTTCGATGTCGCGCGGCTCTTCCGCGTCCCCGCCTGGCGCCTCGAGAGCTGGGTCGAGGAGACGCTGGCCGCCCCACCCGCGCGCGCGGCGGTCCGCCGGCGATGACGCAGCCACGACACCTCAGGACCGACCCGCGAAAAATGACCGTCATCGGAATCTGGTAGACACGACCGGGGCGCTGACGACACGGCGCCGTTGTGGAGGGACTCTTTCAATGCGACTTTCTGTCATCGGATGCGGCTACCTGGGGGCCGTGCACGCCGCCGCAATGGCCTCCATCGGCCACGAGGTGGTCGGTATCGACGTCGACGAGCGCAAGATCGCCTCGCTCGCCGCCGGCGAGGCCCCGTTCTTCGAGCCCGGCCTGTCCGAGATCCTCGCCGAAGGCATCGCCTCGGGTCGCCTGTCCTTCTCGACCGACTTCGCCGCTGCGGCCGGTGCGAAGGTCCACTTCGTCGGTGTCGGGACACCGCAGGTCAAGGGCGGCTACGCCGCCGACCTCACCTACGTCAATGCGGCCGTCGACGCGCTGCTGCCGCACCTGTCCGAGGGTGACATCGTCGCGGGCAAGTCGACCGTGCCCGTCGGCACCGCCGCATCCCTCGCCCCCCGCGTGAGCGCGACCGGCGCCACCCTCGTGTGGAACCCCGAATTCCTCCGCGAGGGCTTCGCCGTTCAGGACACCGTCGACCCCGACCGTCTCGTCGCCGGCGTTCCCGCCGGTGACGAAGGCGAGCGCGCCACACAGGTGCTGCGCGAGGTGTACCACCCGTCGATCGCGAAGGGCACACCCTTCATCGTCACCGACTATGCCACCGCCGAGCTCGTCAAGGTGTCGGCCAACGCGTTCCTCGCGACGAAGATCAGCTTCATCAACGCCATGGCCGAGATCGCCGAGGTCGCCGGTGCCGACGTCACGATGCTCGCCGACGCGATCGGTCACGACGCCCGCATCGGCCGCCGCTTCCTCGGTGCCGGCATCGGCTTCGGCGGCGGCTGCCTGCCGAAGGACATCCGCGCCTTCTCCGCGCGCGCCGAGGAACTCGGGCGCGGCGAATCGGTCGCGTTCCTCCGCGAAGTGGACGAGATCAACATGCGTCGTCGCGAGCGCGCCGTGCAGCTGGTGCAGGAGGGCCTCGGCGGTGAGCTCTACGGCAAGAAGGTCACCGTGCTCGGTGCCGCCTTCAAGCCGCACTCCGACGACATCCGCGACTCGCCCGGCCTCGACGTCGCCGTCCGCCTGCACGGCCTCGGCGCCAGCGTCACCCTGACCGACCCCGAAGCGATCGAGAACGCCCGCCGTCAGCACCCGCAGCTCACCTACGTCGCCGACCGCGACGAGGCGCTGACCGGCGCCGACGCCGTCATCCTCGTCACCGAGTGGGACGAGTACCGTCGCGAGCTCGACCCCGGGCACGCGGCATCCCTCGCCGCAGGTCGTGTCGTCGTCGACGGCCGCAACGCGCTCGACCCCGCCGCGTGGCGCGCCGCGGGCTGGACGTACTACGGGATGGGTCGCCCCTGACCCACGCGGATCGCTCCGGCGGGTGGAGTCACTGCCCGCCGGAGATCGCCGCGCCCGCCGCCATGAGCAGCAGCATCGTCGTGTTGTAGACGATGTGCGCGAGCACGGCGCCCCAGACCCGACCGGTCAGGATGACGAGGGTCGCGCAGACGAGCCCGACGGCGCCGACCGAGAGGGACTCGCCGAGAGGCAGTGAGCCGTCCACGACGTGGATGAGGATGAACGTCGCCGTCGAGACGAGCACCGCGGCGACAGCGGCGGCCATGCGGCCTGCGCTGCGCCGCAGCAGTCCGTACATCGCCACGAGGACGACGGTGCGGAAGAAGAACTCCTCGATCACGGGTCCGATGAGCCCCGCGGGGAGGGCCTCGGTCCACAGCCACGACGAGGTGACGTTCGCCGTCGGGAAGGGGCGGGATGCCGCATCCGTGACCCATCCCTCGAACACCCGCAGCCCGAGACCGAGCGCGAGACCCCAGATGAGGTCGGTGCTCCGGAAGCGGAGCAACCCGGCCGGGCGGCCGCGGCGGAACGCGACCACCACCGGGACGATCATCCCGACCCACAGGATCGCCGTCGACACGAGCGGCGCCGAGGGCGACCTCCAGAGCAGCTGGACCAGCGATCCCGCGAAGATCGCGGCGCCGAGGCTGATCAGCGCGATGACGAGCAGACTGCCGTTCCACGGCCGCACGCCCGTCCCGCCCAGACGCCAGTCTGTGCGCTTCCGGCGGCGCCCGCGACGACGGGGCTTCGCGCCTTCGGGCTCGGCGAGCGGGGTCTCCGCATCGACCGCGGGGGACGAGGGGCCGTCGCTAAGCTGATCCTGCACGGGCCTACCGTATCGGGTGCCCGTCCGCGTCCCGCCCGTCCCGCCGAGCCCCGAGGCGGTGACATCTGCGCGGGGTGAGTCGCGGCATCCGTCTCGAAGGGCTCCTCGTGATCCACATCCTCACCGTCTGCACGGGCAACATCTGCCGCTCGCCGTTGGCCGCCCTGGTCCTCGAGCAGCGGCTCGCCGACCTCGGTGTCGTCGCGACGAGCGCGGGCATCCGGGCGCGTGAAGGGGTCCGGATGCCGGTGGAAGCCGCCGAGCTCGCCACCGCGCGTGGGGTGCCCGCCGACCGGATCGCCGCACACGGCTCGCGCTACCTCACCGAGACGATCCTGCGGGGTCCCGACCTCGTGCTCGCGATGGACCGCGATCACCGGCGCGCGGTGGTGGAGCTCGCGCCCGGTCAGCTGCGGACGACGTTCACGATGCGCGAGTTCGAGCGCCTCGCCGCGGCGACCCCGGATGAGGCGCTGCGGGCCGGTGCGGTCGGGGACGAGCCGCGGGACCGGCTCCGCGGTGCGCTCGCCGTCCTCGCCGGGCAGCGGGGGCTCGTGCTGCCGCCGGCCGACCCCGCCGACGACGACGTCGTCGACCCCTACGGCCGTTCGCGCGAGACCTACGCACGCTCCGACGCGCAGCTCGCGCCCGGTCTCGACGCCGTCGAGCGCGTCATCCGCCTCGCCGTCGGCTGAGACCCGTCGACGGCGACGACTTCGGAGGCCGCGCCGCGCGACCGTCCGGCCGTGCACCCCGGATATCCTGATCTGATGCCGCAGACGCGGCCAGGGGAGGGGTCATGATCATCGGCATCGGGGTCGACCTCGTCGACATCCCGCGCTTCGAGCGGTCGATCGCCCGCACCCCGAAGCTCATGGAGCGTCTGTTCACGGCATCCGAGCAGACCCTCAAGCCGCACTCGCTCGCCGCCCGGTACGCGGCGAAGGAGGCGCTCATCAAGGCGCTCGGCGGGTCGGACGGCGTGCACTGGACTGACATCGAGGTGGCGTCCGAACCGTCGGGGCGTCCCGTCTTCGCGCTGGCTGGCGAGACCGCCGCGACCGTCGCCGGCCGCGGAATCACCGCCGTGCACCTGTCGCTCTCGCACGACGCGGGACTCGCGACCGCCTACGTCGTCGCAGAGGCCGCAGCATGACCCGGATGCCGGAGGGCGTCGCGCGTGAAGCGGTCATCGACGTCGGCGCGATCGAGCACAACGTGCGGCACCTGGCGCGGGCGACGGAATCCGAGGTCATCGCCGTCGTGAAGGCCGACGGATACGGCCACGGCGCCGTCCGATCCGGCCGTGCCGCACTCGCCGGGGGCGCGGCCCGCCTCGCCGTGGCCGACGTGGGTGAGGCGCTCCAGCTCCGGGCCGCGGGGATCGACGCGCCGGTACTCGCCTGGTTGCACGCGCCGGGCGCGGACTTCGGCCAGGCCGCCGCCGCCCGCATCGAGCTGGGGGTGTCGAGTCTCGATCAGCTGCGCGCGGCCGCCGCGGCCGGGTCGCCGGAGCGTCCGGTCACCGTGCAGCTCAAGGTCGAGACGGGTCTGGCGCGCAACGGCATCGCCCCGGCGGACTACGGCGCCGTCTTCGCCGAAGCGGCCGCGTACGAGCGGGAGGGCGTCCTCCGCGTCATCGGGATCTTCAGTCACCTGTCGAACACGTCGGCGGACGACGACCGCACGGCGCTGTCCCGCTTCACCGTCGCCCAGGCCGCAGCAGAGGCCGCGGGGCTGCGCCCGCCGCTGCGGCACATCGCCGCATCCCACGCGGCACTGTCACTGCCCGAGGCGCGGCTCGGCTGCGTCCGGCTCGGGGTCGCGATCTACGGTCTCTCACCGTTCGACGACAGGTCCTCGGCCGATCTCGGCCTGCGCCCCGCGATGACCCTCCGCGCCGCCGTCGCCGCGGTCCGTCGTGTGCCCGCAGGGCAGGGCGTCTCGTACGGCTACCTGCACCGCACGACGAGCGAGTCGACGCTCGCGCTGATCTCGATGGGCTACGCCGACGGCGTTCCCCGCGCCGCCTCCGGTGCCGGACCCGTCTCGATCGGGGGACGCACCTTCCCCGTCGCCGGCCGCATCGCGATGGACCAGTTCGTCGTCGACGTCGGTGACGCCGAGGTCGCGGTGGGCGACGAGGCGGTGCTTTTCGGCGACCCGTCGACGGGTGTGCCCGCCGCGACCGACTGGGCCGAGGCCGCCGGCACCATCAACTACGAGATCGTCACGCGCATCGGTCCGCGCGTACCGCGACGGGAGGTGCGGTCATGACCGGGATGGCGCAGTTCGAGGGACGCCGCGAGGTCGCCTCGCCCGAAGAGATGGAGCAGCTCGGGCGTGAGCTCGGCGGCGTCCTCGGTGCCGGCGACCTGCTCGTCCTCACCGGTCCCCTCGGCGCCGGGAAGACGACCCTGACCCGCGGCATCGGCGCAGGTCTCGGGGTCCGCGGCCCCATCCAGAGCCCCACCTTCGTGATCGCGCGCACCCACCCGTCCGAGGTCGACGGTCCGCCGCTCGTCCACGTCGACGCCTACCGACTCGGTTCCCCGGCCGAGCTCGACGATCTGGGCCTCGACCCCGACCGCTCCGTCACGATCGTCGAGTGGGGTCGCGGCATGGTCGACGGGCTCGTCGACTCGTGGTGGGAGCTCGAGATCGAGCGCGGCTGGAGCGGCACGGGTGTCGACAACGCCTGCGGCACGACCGGTCCGTACGCGGCCGAGCTCGAGGACGCCGCGCCGCGCATCGTCACCGTCACGCGCCACCCCTGAGCCGGCGGCCGCGTCGCGGCATCCGTCTGCGCGGATACCCTTGATGCTGTGATCCTCGGCATCGACACGTCCCTCGGCACGGCCGTCGCCGTGACCGATGTCGACGGTGCGGTGCGCGCCGAGGTCGCGAGCGCGGATCCGCTGGGCCACGCCGAGATCATCGGCTCCCTCCTGCAGCAGGTGATGACGGATGCCGCGCGCGGCCCGATCGGCGCGACCGGCGTCCCCGAGACCGTCACCCTGACCCACGTCGCCGCGGGCATGGGACCCGGCCCGTTCACGGGACTCCGCGTCGGCATCGCGGCGGCGCGGGCGTTCGCCCTGGGCCGTGGCATCCCGGTCGTCCCGGTGCGCAGCCACGACGCTGCGGCCCTGGCGATCCTGCTCGCCGACCCGTTCGTGGACGTTCCCCGGTTCGCGGTCGTCACCGACGCGCGCCGGCGCGAGTTCGCCTACACCGTCTACGACGGCATCGACGACGACGGACTCCCGCGGAGGGTGACCGAGGCGACCCTCGTGCCTCGCGACGGCATCGACGACGCGCTCGCCGGGCACGATGCCGACCGCCGCGACGTGACGGCGATCCCCGGGGCGATGGTGGCGCTCGCCGCTGCCCGCGCCGTCGCCGCGGACCGGGTCGAGTCGCTCGGCGAGCCGCTCTACCTGCGGGCACCCGACGTGACGCTGCCCGGTGCCCGGAAGAAGGTCGGCTCGTGAGCCTCCGCACCGCGACCGCCGCGGACCTCGACGACATCATGCGTCTCGAGCGGGCCTCGTTCCCGACCGACGCCTGGAGCGAGGCGCTCATGGCGGGGGAGCTCGCCTCCCCGCACGGCCAGTACGTCGTGGACGTCGAGGGCGGGCGCCTGATCGGGTACGGCGGCGTCCGGGCTGTGCAGGGCGCGGCGGATGCCGACATCCAGACCATCGCGATCGCCGCCGACGCGCGGGGCCGCGGTCGGGGACGCGCGCTGCTGCGCGCACTGCTCACCACCGCTCGCACCCGCGGCGCTCGCGAGATGTTCCTCGAGGTCCGAGCCGACAACCCGGCCGCCTCCGCGCTGTATGCGTCCGAGGGCTTCGTCGAGGTCGGCCGCCGCCCGCGGTACTACCAGCCCGACGACGTGGATGCGATCGTCATGCAGCTCGATCTCGTCGCCTGGGACGCGCGCAACACCGCCGCTCCGACCGCCGCGGAAGGATGGTGCTGACGTGACGCGCGAACCCCTCGTCCTCGGCATCGAGACGAGCTGCGACGAGACCGGCATCGGCATCGTCCGCGGCCGCACGCTGCTGTCGAACACGATCGCGAGCTCGATGGACGAGCACGCCCGCTACGGCGGTGTCGTTCCCGAGGTCGCCGCCCGCGCCCACCTCGAGGCCCTCCAGCCGGCCATCGAGGCGGCGCTCGCCGAAGCCGGGGTCGACCTCGACGACCTCGACGCCGTGGCCGTCACGAGCGGCCCGGGGCTGGCCGGGGCTCTCATGGTCGGCGTCGGCGCGGCGAAGGCCCTGGCGGTCAGCCTGGGCAAGCCGCTCTACGCCGTCAATCACCTCGTCGGGCACATCGCAGCCGACATCCTGACCGGCGACGAGGTCGAGTACCCGACCGTCGCGCTCCTCGTGAGCGGCGGGCACACCTCGCTGCTCCTCGTGCGCGACCTCGTCTCGGACGTCGAGCTGCTCGGCGAGACGATGGACGACGCCGCCGGCGAGGCCTTCGACAAGATCGCCCGGATCCTCGGCCTGCCCTACCCGGGCGGTCCCGAGATCGACAGGGCGGCCGCATCCGGCGACCCGCAGGCGATCCGGTTCCCGCGCGGCATGTCGCGTGCGTCCGACATGGCGGAGCATCGCTACGACTTCTCCTTCTCCGGCCTCAAGACCGCCGTCGCCCGCTGGGTGGAGCAGCGCGAGGCGGCCGGGGAGCCCGTGTCGGTGCCCGACGTCGCGGCATCCTTCCGTGAAGCGGTCGTCGACGTCCTCGTGACGAAGGCCCTCGACGCGTGCGCGCGTCACGACGTGCCCCGGCTGCTCCTGGGCGGAGGCGTGATCGCCAACAAGCGGCTGCGGGACGTCGCACTCGAGCGTGCACAGGCCGCCGGGGTGAGCGTCCGCATCCCGCCGCTGTCGCTGTGCACCGACAACGGGGCGATGATCGCCGCTCTCGCGTCCGAGCTCATCATGAGCGGACGCCCCGCCTCGACGCTCGCCTTCGGAGCGGACTCGACTCTCCCCGTCACGACGATCCAGGTGGAGCCGTCGTCATGAGCGACGAGCGGATGCCGCCGCCCGCCGCACCCGCTGTCGGCGGGACTCCCGTCGTCGAGCCCGCGTCGCCGGACGTCGCGCCGGCTCCGACGGACACCGCCCTCCCGGGAGCGCACCGGGGCGGGTTCCGTCGGGAGCTGACGCAGCCGCTCCCCGTCGCTCCGCCGCTGACCGTGCATCCCGATCCTGACGAGAAGTTCGCGCCGGATGTCCGATGGATCCCGCCGGCGCCCGTGCTCCCGCGCAGTGCGGGCTGGTCTCTGCTGTTCGGGACGCTGGCGCTCGTCCTCGCCTGCTTCGTCGGCTGGGGTTTCCCGATCGGCATCATCGGGGTCGTCCTCGCGGTCCTCGCGCTCCGTCGCCCGTGGGAGAAGCGCGAGACGGCGCTCTGGGGCCTCGGACTCAGCGTCGGGTCGCTCGTGTACAGCGCGGGGTGGCTGTGGTGGGCGGCCGCGCAGGGCGGCCTGACAGGCTGACTCAGACCCGGTCGGCGAGGACCGCGACCCGTTTCGCGCCACGGCCATCGCCGACACGCGTGAGGATCAGGGTGGCCGAGGTGTCGCCGCGCAGCGCGAGCTTGCGCCGGAACTGCGCCGGGTCTACGTCGACCCCGCGCTTCTTGATCTCGACGGTGCCGACGCCCCGAGCCTGCAGGGCGGTGTTGATCGCGGGGACCTTCAGCGGCAGGACCTCCCGTACGCGGAACGACTGCACGAAGGGGTTCGTCAAGGCGGCGTCCGAGGTCAGGTACGCGATCCCGTCGGCGACCATCCCCGCCTGCAGCGCGCGCGCGACCTCGCCGATCAAGCGCGCGCGAATGACCGCGCCCTCGGGTTCGTGCACGAACGCGCCGAGCTCGCGGACCGGTTCATCGGGCGCATCCGCCGCGGCGGTGAGCTCCGCCGCGGCGCCACCCCGCAGCACCAGCGCGGAGCGCGCGACGCCTGCGCGCCGCAGCGCACCCGACCACAGCACGAGCTCGACCGTCGATCCGTCGACGCTGATCCACTGCGCCTCGACGTCGTCGGGGAGGAGTCCGCGGTCGAGTCCCGGTCCGAGCTTGATGCCCACCGGCATCCGCTCCGCGAGGGCGAACGCCCAATCGAGCGAGGGCGACCAGTCCTCCGGCCGGGTGCGACTCGTCTCGCTGTGCCCCGCGGTCCGGCGGGCGGGGTCCAGCCACACCGCGTCGCAGCCGGTCAGGTCCGTCTCCTCGGCGCGGCCGTGCTGCACGGTGACGGCCTCACCGAAGGGTGCGAGGTTGTACGCCGCGAGAGCGGCGGTCGTCTCGTCCGCGTCGACGGCGAGGACGTCGAGCCCGATGCCGGCGAACCCCAGCGCGTCACCGCCGATGCCGCATCCGAGGTCCGCGACGCGGGTGATTCCGGCGTCTCGGAATCGCGCGGCGTGGCGGGCGGCGACCTCGAGACGTGTCGCCTGTTCGAGACCTGCGCGGGTGAACAGCATCCGGTCGGCGAAGGGACCGAACTTGGCCTGCGCCCGCACGCGCAGGTGGGCCTGTCCGACGACGGCGGACACCAGGTCGGGGGAGTGGCCGGCCGCACGCAGTCGGGAGACGGCGGTGGCGACCTCGGCAGTGGATGCCAGGGGTCCGACCTCATCGATCAGCCGCAGTCCCTGGGGCGTCAGGAGAGCGGTGAGTTCGGCCTGTTCCATCCGGCCAGCCTAGGCCGACGCGGCATCCGTCATCGTGTTGGCACTCGCGTTGCGTGAGTGCCAACCGGCCTCTAGACTTTCGTTAGCACTCTCGGTAAGCGAGTGCTGATGAGTCTTGAAGCAGGACCCCACCAGCAAGAAAGAGGTAGACCGTGTCGGTTTCCATCAAGCCGCTCGAAGACCGCATCGTCATCAAGCAGGTCGAGGCCGAGCAGACCACCGCGAGTGGCCTGGTCATCCCTGACACCGCCAAGGAGAAGCCCCAGGAGGGCGAGGTCGTGGCCGTGGGCCCCGGCCGCATCGACGACAACGGCAACCGCGTTCCGCTCGACGTCGCCGTCGGCGACCGCGTCCTGTACAGCAAGTACGGCGGCACCGAGGTCAAGTTCGGCGCCGACGAGTTCCTCGTCCTGTCGGCTCGCGACGTCCTGGCGGTCGTCGTCCGCTGACACGCAGCGATCAGCAGAGGGCTCGGATGCTTCGGCATCCGGGCCCTCTCTCGTTCCTGTCCGCGGTGTTGGCAGGATCCGCACGACCGGCGGCAGTCCGCGGGATGTGCTCGCTGTCATGACCGTCGTAGGCTTGTGCTCATGACACCCGAGCAGGCCGCGCGCGAGAAGTCCCTGGGCGCGATCTTCGTCTTCTCGGCCTATGTCCTGTGGGGCTTCCTGCCCCTGTACTTCGTCAGCCTCGCACCGACCACCCCCTGGGAGGTCGTCGGCTGGCGCATCCTGTTGAGCCTCGTCTTCTGTCTCGCGCTGCTCGCGATCACGCGCGGCTGGGGGCGGATGCGCGTGATCCTGCACGATCGCCGGCTGATGCTCTGGACCCTCCTCGCCGGACTGCTCATCTACGTCAACTGGCAGGTCTTCCTGATCGGCACCCTCACGGGCCACGTCGTCGAAACGAGCCTGGGCTACTTCATCAACCCGATCGCGACCGTGCTCCTCGGCGTCATCGTCCTGAAGGAGCGCCTGCGGACCGTTCAGTGGGTCGCCGTGGGCATCGCCGGCACAGCCGTCGTCGTGATCATCGTCGCGGTCGGTCGGGTGCCGTGGATCGCCCTCGCGCTCGCAGCGAGCTTCGCGACGTACGGTCTCGTCAAGAAGAAGATCGGACCGTCGGTGGATGCCGTGAGCGGCCTCACCCTCGAGTCCTTCTGGCTCGTGCCGATCGCTGTCCTGCAGCTCGTCCTGGTCGGCGTCACCTCCGGCCTGACGATGGGCACTCAGGGCGCCGCACACACGACGCTGCTCCTGCTCGCCGGTGCGGTGACGGCGACCCCGCTCCTCTTCTTCTCCGCCGGGGCCCGTCGCACGTCGCTCACCGTGATCGGCATCCTGCAGTTCGTCGCCCCGATCATGCAGTTCCTCACGGGAGTCCTCATCCTGGGGGAGCCGATGCCGTTCGAGCGATGGATCGGGTTCGCCCTGGTCTGGGTCGCCGTGGCGGTGTTCACCGTCGACTCGATCGTGGCCTCCCGGCGCAGCCGGACCCGCGCCGAGGCGGTCGTCCCAGACCCCGTCTGAAGACGACGGATACCGCATCCCGGCACCGTTATGGGAGCGTGCCCACCTCGTTACACATCGTTAACGAACGGCAACATTGGGGAGACGAGCGCGCCGCTAGGTTGAACACACCGGGCTGGTCCCGAACTGACCCGTGTCACCACAGCAAGGAGCACAATGAGCGTTCTCACCCGTTCGCGTTCCGCAAAGGTCATGGGCGCCATCGCCCTGATCGGCGCGAGCGCAATGGTCCTGGCCGGCTGCGCCGGTTCCTCGACCCCCACTGCATCCGGCGGCGCCTCCGAGGAGCCCGCCGGTTTCGACTTCCCGGTCAACTGCGACGAGGCACAGCCCGCGTCGTACACCCCGGAGTACACCTCCACGTCGGAGGGTCCTGCCACCGACCTCGAGTACACGATCGGCACGGCCCTGCCCGTGACCGGCAACCTCGCCTTCCTCGGCCCGCCCGAGATCGCCGGCACCGAGTACGCCGCATCCGAGGTGAACGCCGCTGACAAGGGCGTGACCATCAACCTCGTCCAGGGCGACTCGGGCGACACCGACAACAAGGCCTACGAGACCGAGATCCCGCGTCTGCTGAACGCCGGTGCCACGGCCATCATCGGTGCCGCGTCGTCGGGTACCTCGCTGCAGTTCATCGACCAGGTCATCGCTGCCGACGCGATCCAGTTCTCGCCGGCGAACACCTCCGCTGCCTTCACGGGCTACGAGGACAACGGTCTGTACTGGCGAACGGCTCCCTCCGACGTGCTCCAGGGCCAGGTGCTCGGAAACCTCATCGCAGGCGACGGCGCTGAGACCCTCGGCATGATCATCCTCAACGACTCCTACGGAACCGGTCTCGCGTGCTTCGCGAAGGCTGCCTTCGAGGAGGCGGGCGGGTCCGTCGTGTCGGCCGCGCTGTACAACACCGGCGACACCAACTTCTCCTCGCAGGTCGAGACGGTGCTGGCGGCGGACCCCGACGCGATCGCCCTCATCACCTTCGAAGAGGTCAAGACGATCATCCCCGAGCTCGTCGCGGCGGAGTTCCCGAAGGACAAGATGTACTTCGTGGACGGCAACCTGGCGAACTTCGGCGAGGAGTTCGACGCGGGCACCCTGACGGGCGCCAAGGGCACCTACCCGGCTGTGGACCCCGCGTCGATCGCGGAGTTCCGTGACGGTCTGAACGAGTTCTGGACCGGCGAGGGCAACGCCGAGCTGGCGGACTTCACCTACGGACCGGAGTCCTACGACGCGGTGATCCTCCTCGCCCTGGCCGCCCTCGAGGCCGGCTCCTCGGAAGGCCCCGACGTCGCAGCGCACCTCCAGCAGGTGTCGGGCGGCACCGGTGAGGGCACGAAGTGCACCACGTATGCCGAGTGCGCCGACATCATCATCGCCGGTGACGTCGCGGACTACGACGGCGTTTCCGGCCCGATCACCTTCAACGAGGTGGGCGACCCGCAGGATGCCTCCATCGGCATCTTCGAGTACGGCGAGGACAACAACTACTCGTTCCTCAACGTCGGCTGATCGACGATCCCAGAACGGCCCCGGTCTTCGGACCGGGGCCGTTTTCTTTGCCTGGCCGGCCATCCCGGGGGCACCGGCGGATGCCGCCGCCCCCGGGTCCCCTCGTCGCGAGAGGCGGTGGCGTGCAGCATGTCGTGGCGGGGAAGCGGGCGCCGAGGCGTGGTCCCCTCACTCGGCGCATCCGACCCATGCGACGTCGCCCCCACCACGCAGCGACGCGTGCGACAGGTACGACGATGCCCCCGGCCGAGTGACCGGGGGCATCGTCAGGTACGGCGGGGCGTCAGGTGCCCAGTGTGCCGAGGTAGAGACCGATCACCTTGGGGTCGTTGAGGAGCTCACGGCCGGTACCGGTGTAGGCGTCACGGCCCTGGTCGAGGACGTAGCCACGGTCGCAGATCTGCAGGCAGCGACGCGCGTTCTGCTCGACCATGATCGTGGTGACACCAGCCTTGTTGATCTCCGAGACGCGCAGGAACGCCTCGTCCTGCCGCGACGGCGACAGACCGGCCGACGGTTCGTCGAGCAGGAGGACGTACGGGTCCATCATGAGCGCGCGTCCCATGGCGACCATCTGTCGTTCACCGCCCGAGAGCGAGCCCGCCCGCTGCTGCAGACGCTTGCTGAGGTCGGGGAAGATCGAGGTCACGAAGTCGATGCGCTCCGAGACGACCTTCGGCCTCTGATAGGCCCCCATCTGCAGATTCTCCGCGATCGACAGACTCGGGAACACATTGTTCGTCTGCGGCACGAAGCCGACGCCCTTGGCGACGAGCTTGTTGGCCCGAAGTCCGGTGATCTCCTCACCGTTGAGCACGACCTGGCCCGAGCGGATCTTGACCTGCCCGAAGATCGCCTTCAGCATCGTGGACTTGCCGGCGCCGTTGGGGCCGATGATGCCGATGAGCTCACCTTTGGCGGCGAAGAGATTCGCACCGTTGAGGATGTTGACGCCGGGCAGGTAGCCGGCGTGCACATCGCGCAGTTCCACGACGTTCTGTGCGGGTGCGGTTGTCGTCGAACCCGCGGGGGATGCGGCTGTGTCGCTCACTTCGTGTCCTCCGTTCCGGGCGTGGAGCCCGGGGTGCCGGGTGCCGTGGAATCCTCCGCGGCGTGCGTCGTGGCATCCGCCTCGACGGCGTCCTGCAGCTTGTGCTGCTCCTCGATCAGTTCCTGAGCCTCGGCGGTCAGTTCGCCCTCGTAACGGCCGGTGACGACGCCGAGGTCGACGTCCTGATGGGCTCCGAGGTAGGCGTCGATGACGGCCTGCTCCTTCATGACGGTGTCCGGCGGTCCCTCGGCGACGACCTTGCCCTCGGCCATGACGACGACCCAGTCGGCGATGTGGCGGACCATGTGCATGTCGTGCTCGACGAACAGCACCGTCATACCGAGGTCCTTGAGGTCGAGGATGTGGTCGAGCAGCGACTGCGTCAGTGCCGGGTTCACGCCGGCCATCGGTTCGTCGAGCATGACGAGGGTCGGGTCGCTCATGAGGGCGCGTGCCATCTCCAGGAGCTTGCGCTGGCCGCCCGACAGCGAGGCCGCGAAGTCCTTCTCCTTCGCGTCGAGCTTGAACCGTTCCAGAAGGCCGCGCGCCTTCTCCTCGATCTCGGCCTCCTGCTTGCGCCAGAGGAAGGGGAGGATGCCGCGCCAGATGCTCTCGCCGCCCTGACCGGGCGCACCGAGCTTCATGTTCTCGAGCACGGTGAGCAGGCCCAGCGACTTCGTCAGCTGGAAGGTGCGCACCTGTCCCATCCGAGCCGCCTTGAAGGCAGGGATGCCGGCGAGGTTCCGGCCGTCGAACGACCAGACCCCCTCGTTCGGCTTGTCGAATCCCGTCAGGAGGTTGAACAGCGTGGTCTTGCCGGCACCGTTGGGCCCGATCAGCGCCGTGATGGCGTTGCGCGGGATCTCGAGGTGGTCGACATCGACGGCGGTGAGGCCACCGAAGACGCGCTTCACGCCGTCGGCGACGATGATCGGGTCGACCTTCTCGACACCGGGGCGGATCTCGCCCTTGTGCAGACCGGTGGCTTTGGGTCGGGGGGCGGGGGGCGCGACGTCAGCGGACAAAGGTCAGCTCCTTCTTGCTACCGAGGATGCCCTGCGGTCGGAAGATGACCAGCAGCATGAGGGCGATACCCACCAGGACGAACACGAGCATCTGGCTCTGCTCCGCTGTGAGGAACGGCAGCCAACCGATGTTCACGAGCGCCGGCAGGAGGTTGGAGAGGAACGCGCGCACGACCCAGAACAGCACGGCGCCCAGTACCGGTCCGAAGATCGTCGCGGCCCCGCCGAGCAGAAGCGCCGTCCACACGTAGAACGTCTGGGAGGTGACGTAGACGTTGGGGTTCACGTTCGTTCCGAGGGCCGTGACGATCCCGCCGGCGGCGATGATCACGCCACCCACGATGAGCGCCTGCATCTTGAAGGCGAAGACGTTCTTGCCCAGGGACCGCACGGCGTCCTCGTCTTCACGGATGCCCCGGATGACGCGGCCCCAGGGGCTCCGCATGAGCAACCAGACGAAGGTGACGACGATCGCGATCGTGATGATCCCGACGATGATCACCCACCACTGGTCGGACTGGTACGTCCACGGGCCGAATCCGAACCGTCCCGCCGGGAGAGGGTTCGTGGACCGGAAGCTCGCCTGGAAGCCGACGAGGCCGTCGGCGGAGCCGGTGGTCTCGCGGAAGCTGGAGGTCAGGAACAACAGGCGCACGACCTCGGCGGCCGCGATCGTGACGATGGCGAGGTAATCGCCGCGCAACCGCAGCGTCGGGATGCCCATGACGATCGAGAACAGCACCGCGCCGACGAGGCCGACGAGGGCGGCGACCGGCCAGGGGAGCCCGAACGTCAGCGTCGAGATCGCGAAACCGTAGGCGCCGATGGCCATGAAGCCGGCGACGCCCATGTTGAGCAGGCCCGCGAAGCCGAAGTGGACCGAGAGACCGATGGCCGCCAGCACGAAGCCCAGCGTGACCGGCGACAGGATCTGAGCCGCCGTGTTGTTGAGGATTTGCAGGAAGTCCATGAGCCGTTATCCGATTCGCTCTCGGCGTCCGAGGAGACCCTGCGGACGGAACAGGAGGATGACGATCAGCACGACGAGCGCGCCGACGTACTTCAGGTCGGAGGGGATCCAGAGCGTCGACACCTCGACGAGCAGGCCCACGATGATCGAGCCGAGGAGGGCGCCGAACGCCGTTCCCAGACCGCCGAGCGTGATCGCGGCGAAGACGAGGAGCAGGATGCTGGTGCCCATGTCCCACTTGATGCCCGGCCGGAAGTAGGCCCAGAGCACGCCCGAGAGCCCGGCGAGGGCGGCGGCCATGACCCACACGATCCGGACGACGGCGTCGACATCGATCCCGCTCGCCGCGGCCAGCGACGGGTTGTCGGACACCGCTCGCGTGGCGCGCCCGATCCGGGTCCGCATGAGCCAGAACGCGAAGGCGACGATGACCACGATCGACACCCCCATGCTGATGACGTCGGTGAGCGACAGGCTGATGGGGCCGAGGCCCGGGATGTTGGCGGTCGCTCGCCCGGGCAGGTTCACGGTGCCGCCGCCGACGAACATCTGGAAGACGTATCGGAGGGCGAGCGAGAGGCCGATGGAGACGATCATGAGCTGCACGGTGCCGATGCCCTTACGGCGGAGGGGTCTCCAGAGTCCAGCATCCATCCCGTATCCGAAGAACGCGGAGACGATGACCGCCAACGGGATCGCGATCCAGATCGGCACGTTCACGGCCACGGAGAAGAAGAGGGCTGCGAGAGCGCCGAAGGTGACCATCTCGCCGTGCGCGAAGTTCGACAGTCCGGTCGTGCCGAACACGAGCGACGCTCCGATCGCGGCCAGTGCGAGCATCAGACCGAAGTTCAGGCCGTTCACCGCTCGGGACAGGAACTGGTCGAAGAACGAGGTCGTCGTCCGCTCCGCGGCCCCGAGGGTGAAGTTTCGGGTGATCGTGCTGGTCGGCCCGAATTCCACTTCCTGCGTGAAGTTGAACCCCTCGGGCGCGGTGACACCCTCGGGAAGCGAATCCTCGACGAGCTCGACGGTGTAGGGGACGTCCTTGGTGGGAACCGGAACGCGCCACGATCCGTTGGCGGCGGTTTCCGTCTCGCCGCTGTACTCACCGCCGGAGACGACCACTGTGGCGCCTTCCACGGGTTCACCGGCGACGCGCACGTTGCCCTGGACGGCGAACGGGAAGTCCTCGGGGTTCTGGGTGTCGGCTGCCGCGGGGTTCGCGAGGCCGAACAGCAGAGCGCCGGAGAAGACTCCGGCGATAAGGGCTACGAGTGCGCGTCGCCATCGATTGCGGGCGCGCACAGAGCGGGTGGTCGTCACCGACACCTCCTGGTTGAAGCATGGTCAGCGCGCAGAGGTACGGGTGCCCCCGGCGCCACACGACCGTATCCAGCGATTGTTGCCGCTGTGTTTCCCTGCCGCAACCATCGACACTCCGCCTTCTGGCCGGATCTCGCCCCCGGGAATGAATGGAGCGTCGCGCGCCTTAGAATTCAGACAAGCCGTTCGACGCAGGAGAGCACATGGAGCACAACGACCCGTTCGGATTCGTGGGACTGACGTACGACGACGTCCTGCTGCTGCCCGGTCACACGGACGTCATCCCGTCCGAGGCCGACACCTCCTCCCGGGTCACGCGCCGCATCACCGTCGCGACTCCTCTTCTCTCCGCCGCGATGGACACCGTCACCGAGTCGCGTCTCGCCATCGCCATCGCGCGCGAGGGGGGAATCGGGATCATCCACCGGAACCTGTCGATCGCCGATCAGGCCGCCATGGTCGACCGCGTGAAGCGCAGCGAGTCGGGCATGATCACCGACCCGATCACGACGACACCCGACGCGACCATTGAAGAGGTGGACGCACTCTGCGGCCAGTACCGCATCTCGGGTCTCCCCGTCGTGGACGACGAAGGGCACCTGGTCGGCATCGTCACCAATCGCGACATGCGGTTCGTCTCCGGCTTCGAGCGTCAGACCACGAAGGTCCGCGACGTCATGACGAGCGAGAACCTCGTGACCGGCAAGGTCGGCATCGGGGCGAATGAGGTCATCGCGCTGTTCGCCCACCACCGCGTCGAGAAGCTGCCCCTCATCGATGAGGACGGCAAGCTCGCGGGCCTCATCACCATCAAGGACTTCGACAAGAGCGAGAAGTACCCCCTCGCGACGAAGGATGATCAGGGTCGACTCCGTGTCGGCGCCGCGATCGGCTTCTTCGGCGATGCGTGGGAGCGCGCAGAGGCGCTGCGGGATGCCGGGGTCGACGTCATCGTGGTCGACACGGCGAACGGACAGTCCGCGGGTGTCATCGACATGGTCAAGCGGATCAAGGCCGACGCCTCGTTCGCGCACATCGATGTGATCGGCGGGAACGTCGCGACCCGTGAGGGCGCGCAGGCCCTCATCGACGCAGGAGTGGATGCCGTCAAGGTCGGCGTCGGTCCGGGGTCGATCTGCACGACGCGGGTGGTGGCCGGTGTGGGGGTCCCGCAGGTGACCGCCATCTACGAGGCGTCGCTCGCGGCGCGGGAGGCCGGCGTCCCGATCATCGCCGACGGCGGTCTGCAGTACTCGGGCGACATCGCGAAGGCGCTGGTCGCCGGCGCCGACACCGTCATGCTCGGTTCTCTCCTCGCCGGCACCGATGAGTCGCCCGGAGAGGTCGTCTTCCAGGGGGGCAAGCAGTTCAAGCTCTACCGGGGGATGGGTTCTCTCGGAGCCCTGCAGACCCGCGGCAAGAAGACCTCGTACTCGAAGGATCGCTACTTCCAGGCGGACGTGCCGAGCGACGACAAGCTGATCCCCGAGGGCATCGAGGGCCAGGTCGCCTACCGCGGTCCGGTGTCGGCCGTCGCCTATCAGCTGGTCGGGGGACTCCGGCAGTCGATGTTCTACGTCGGCGCCCGCACGATCGACGAGCTGAAGGCACGAGGCAAGTTCGTTCGCATCACCTCGGCGGGGCTCAAGGAGTCGCACCCGCACGACGTGCAGATCGTTGTCGAAGCGCCGAATTACAAGCGCTGAGAGGGTCTGCGGCCTCGACACGCCCGGGATGCGGGGCTGATTTGCCGAGTCTCCGAACGCCGCGTAACTTATTACTTGTTCGCCCCACAGGGAAGAGCGAGAGGCTGAGAGGCCCGCCGCCCCCTCAAGCTGGTGAACCACCCCCTCCAAGAAGAAACAGTCGCTCTGCGGTTGGGTCTGACCTCTGGTCTAGGACGGGACATCGGGACGCACCCACGGTCGTCGCCCGCAGTCATGATCTTCCGAGATCATCGGCGTGTCGGGTTTGACGGTTTCGCGGGTGTCATCCTAAGGTAGAGAAGTTGCCTCACTACGAAGCCCTTGCGGGGGTGGTGTGGGAGCATCCGATCCTTGAGAACTCAACAGCGTGCACTTGTCAAATGCCAAATAACCTCG